>NZ_KB892409.1 GCF_000373765.1 Legionella shakespearei DSM 23087
AATACGGGATGAGTTCATTGCCACTTCGATCCCGTATTACGGCTGGCGCCTAATACGGGCTACACTCTCTGAATTTTGGGGTTGGGTTGTGCATGATCCCGGCTGCAAGCAGACCGGGCTACACACCCTGCCAGGATTCACAGTCTGTAGCCCGTATTAGGCGTAGCCGTAATACGGGATGAGTTCATTGCCACTTCGATCCCGTATTACGGCTGGCGCCTAATACGGGCTACACTCGCTGAATTTTGGGGTTGGGTTGTGCATGATCCCGGCTGCAAGCAGACCGGGCTACACACCCTGCCAGGATTCACAGTCTGTAGCCCGTATTAGGTGTCAGCCGTAAATCGCATGACAAACAGCCAATACCCCTTCCTTTATTTCTTTTACATCTACCGATTTCGGACGCAGTACTTTCTGGTGCAATAAATAATGGTATTTTTCATAAGCTTTTTTCAAGGTGATAAATTGTTCTTTGGTTAAAACTCCAGCCAGATTTAGCTGCTGTAATTGGCTTAAAGTATGTGTATACCGGGCAAAAGAAACCTCTCGCTGGTTCAAGACCAAAAACTGCAACAAAAACTCCAAATCGAGTAATCCCCCCGGCTCATGCTTTATTGAATCAGCCTCCTGGTACTGATTTATTTTTGCACGCATGCTCAACACATCATGCTGCAAGGCAGATTTATCTCTAGGCAATAGCATTATGGATTTTTTCATTTGCTGAAAATCATGCTTTATCCTTGCGTTTCCAACTAAAATCCGTGCCCTCAATAAAGCCTGATGCTCCCAGGTCCAGGCTTGATTTTGCTGGTAATCGACAAAAGCATCGACATGGCTTACCAATAATCCAGCCGCTCCAGAGGGACGCAGACGAGTATCTACACTGTATAAAATTCCGGCCTGGGTGCGTGTCGTCAGCATATGCAGTATTTTTTGTGTTAAACGAGTGACCAATGCTTCTTCCGAAGGTTTTGCCGTGTGTAAAAAAACCAAATCCAAATCAGATGAATAATTCATCTCGCGACTGCCTAATTTTCCATAGGCTACTATGGCGAAGGAAGATTTGATCTTGGCAATTTCCGGATGACGCACATACAACTGCTGACAGGCAATAGTGAATACCTGACTGACAATAACCTCAGCCACATCTGCTAAAAACTGACCTATACGTACTGAACTGCAATAACCATAAAGCTCTGCTCGGGCGGCCATTAGCCAATGAGTCAGTTTGAACTGGCGGAGAATTTCAGCCTGTTGTTCCACATCATCACTATGAGACAATTTTTCATTGATAAGTTTTTCCAGTTGAGGACGTGTGCAGGGGCGCCAGCCCACTGCCATTAAGTTAAGGAATTCCCTGGATCCCGCGGACAAGCCGCGGGACGGCGGAGTAGCGCTTAACTTAATGGCAGTGGGACGCCAGCCTTGTTCCTGATCCAGCAAAACTTCCAACAAAAAAGGCTGACTCACTAACAAAGACGTAATAAAAGGACTGTTAGCAAACCAAAACAATAATTCCCGAGCGGCCTGCGGATTCTCTGTTAATAAAGCAAGATAGGCGCTACGGCCAACAATATTTTCAAGAAGATGGATGACCTGCAGTAACATTTCATCCGTTTGCTTACAATGGGTTAATTCGGTAAGTAACATCACCATAAAACGATCGAGACGCATACGCGCCCCTTGAGGTAAGCGCCTGCAACGTGGCCCATGCCTGAAGGCGTGAATCATTTGATAACAATGATCTGCATTTTCAAATCCCAGGCTCGCCAATAAATTAACAGCCATGCCTGGTTCTACATGGCCTTGCCACAGAATGGATAGCTGATTAGCCAAAAGCCTTTTTTCATCTTCATAATCATCTACCTTGGCCAATACCGAATGAAAGGAATGGCTGATAATACGCTGGTATTGTTGCAGTCGATGAATCAACTGCTCCCATTCTGAATACCCCATGGACAAGGTGATTTGCATTTGTTTCACCGGATCTTCAGGTAATGAATGGGTTTGCTGATCATTGAGACTCTGTAAAGCGTTTTCCAAACGGCGTAAATAATAATAAGCCTGCTTTAAAGCATCACTGCGGGGCAGCAGTTTTTCCTGTTTCAAAACAGTCAGAGCAGCCATTGCATTTTGTTGCTGGAGCTGAGGCAACCTGCCGCCGCGGATGAGCTGAAAATTCTGAATGATGAACTCGACTTCCCTGATTCCCCCCTGACCGCGTTTAATATCATCCAGACGCGGATTCAACAGCACTTCACGTTCGATCATGGCTTTCATACTGCGTAATGATTCTATGACGCTAAAATCAACATACCTGCGGTACACAAAGGGGAGAATCAAACGTTGAAACCAGGGAAAGGCCTGCTCTAAAGATTCAGAAACCACACGAGCTTTAACCATAGCATAACGTTCCCAATCCCGCCCTTGCTCCTGATAATACGTTTCCATGGCAGCAAGGCTTGAAACCAGAGGACCACTATCACCATTGGGACGTAGCCTTAAATCAACACGATGGGCAAAGCCATGTTCTGTTATATTCTGTACGATTTGCACAAAGAGCTGTACTACCTTGCTAAAATACTGCTGATTCGCTATTTCTTCCTTACCATCGGTAGTCCCCGCCGTACCGAAAGCAAAGATTAAATCGATATCCGAGGAATAATTAAGCTCTCGTCCCCCCAGTTTTCCCATGGCCAGAGTAAACAGGCTAACTTCATTTCCCTCTTCATCCCTTGGAGTGCCGTACCGTTCGGATACCACACGCAAGCAGTAATGAGCAGTATGCAGGATAATCGCGTCAGCGCAATCAGACCATGAGCGCATCACCTCTTCCGTGTTGGCCAAATTGGCTGCTTCCAAAAGCAATAATCGTAAAAAATGATGGTGGCGAAACTGGCGTAAATCGCGCATAAACAGGTTCTGGGGGGCATCCTGATTTAAGGCTCGAATTGCCTCAAAATATTCTTCCCTGCTTAATAAGCGTGTACATTGATCCTGGTTTAACAAAGCATTTAATAACTCAATGTGTTTGCATGCGTAGTCACTGACCAATAACAGTTTTTCTACACTAGCCTTTAATGGGTGCTCCAGGGCAGACAAATGCTTTTCAATAAACCATAGTTTTGAAGAGAGTAACTCGGGTATTACAGTTTTTGCTGTCATGGTTTATTCGGCTTGATTTAATAATAACTAAAGACTACTTATGCTTAAATAAAATTACAACTGAAAATCGACACAAGCCGTAGCCCGTATTAGCGAAGCGTAATACGGGTTCGCAATCAATCTGATCCCGTATTACGCTTCGCTAATACGGGCTACGAATCTGCCATTTTAGTTAAGCGATACTCCGAGCCTGGATCCCGCGGACAAGCCGCGGGACGGCGGAACTTAATGGCAGTGGTCCTTAGCCCGGATTAACGGGGCGTAATACAAATCACACAAAATTCCTTCAAGGCAATGACGAACGGCCACAATATCACTATACTCTATTCATACACTCATTAATAATTTAGTGAAGGCTAAAATGAATTTTATTTGCAGAATGTTAATCGTGCTCTTTATTTTTTTATCTCCTTTAAGAGCTGCGGGTCCCCCGTTAAATGTGGGTATTGAAAGCTTTTCCCCACCTTTCGTAATGCAGGGAGCAAATAAGGAAATTTACGGTTTTGATATCGATATGATGAATTATGTCTGTGAAACCATCAATCGCACCTGCCAATATCGCGTCATGAAATTTGAGGAGCTGCTTACAGCCGTTGCAAACAAACAAATAGATGTAGCAACAAGCTCTATCACTATCACCTCAGAGCGTTCACAAATAGTAGATTTTTCCATTCCTTATCTCTTGAGTTATTCTCGCTTTCTGGCTAATCACAATGCAGAGTCTCATCAAAAATTCAGTCTCGATTTACTGAAAGGAAAGCGTATCGGTATTGAAAGAGGGACTATTTTCGTTGATCAAATCAGGGATATGGGAATTAAAGATCCTGTTATTTCTTATTATCCTCGGGACGAAGAGTTGCTGGAAGCGTTAAGGGATGGAAAGATTGATTATGTTCTGCTTGATAATCCCACTGCGCTTTATTGGGAAGCGAATTCATCAGGAAGTTTTAGAGTAATTGGTCAACCCTATATGTATGGTTACGGTTTTGGTATAGCGGTTAACCCAGCAGAAAAGGCTTTATTACAGCAAATAAATCAGGCGCTGTTAAAATTTCAAAGCTCCAAAGAATTTACTAATGCGTACAACCGCTATCTGGAAGAGTTCTGAACATTGTAATAGATCAGAGGAGATCCCCCTGGTAGGGAGCTCCGCCGTCCCGCGGACAAGCCGTGGGACGGCGGAGTAGCGCTTAACTTAATGGCAGTGCTGACAGGCTAAACCCTTACGAAAATTTTAATGGAGGGTTTGTCCCTGTACAATACAACGGCTGATTACACGTCTTGTGACATAATCACCCTGGCTTGCGCCATACAATGAAGAAAAATGCTTGGCCAATATAACTACCCAACCGGATAAGCGATAATTCATTCTCTTTTCTGCCTGATCCACCACTATTTCAAATAAGCCTAATGAATCACTTTCGCGATCATTAGCGTATTCTTCCATAATTACTCGAGCAGTTTTCAGATCTTCATCTCTGGTTGGCCAATTTTGACTCATAAAGCACTCCCTAAAAAAACATGAGTTCGGTCAGTATATTTTCCACAACATGGGGGTAATTTATCAAATTACAAGAGTAGAAAACAGCCTGTATTATGCCATAAAATGAGCAAATACTCAATAGTAAGATCAAATTTAGACCATTTCACTACTCTTTCATCTGATTCCAATGGAATGTTTTTCATAGACAGCATATGATATATCAACTCTACTCTACATATGATTAACATCATGATTTATCAGATATTACCTTCGCTGCTTTCAGCTGACATGACCCGACTTGGTGACGAAGTGGATGCAGTGATGAAAGCAGGTGCCGATTACATTCATTTTGATGTTATGGATAATCATTATGTACCTAACCTGACCTTTGGCCCTGCATTTTGTGAGGCACTAATCAAGCGCTTTCCACATCTGCCAATAGATGTTCATTTGATGACAACTCCTGTAGATGCCCTTATAGAATCCTTCGCCAGGGCAGGAGCCAAACGGATAAGCATTCATCCTGATGCAACCGTTCATTTAGACAGAAGCCTGCAATTAATCAAAAATCTGGGCCGTGAGGCTGGACTGGTTTTAAACCCGGCAACACCGCTTGATTGTATGACCTGGTGCGCTCATAACTTAAGTTTTGTTTTAGTCATGACAGTCAATCCCGGATTTGGCGGCCAAAAGCTCATCCCTGAAGTCATCAACAAAATTACCCAGATACGCCAACTCTATCCGCAACTGGATATCTGCGTTGATGGTGGGGTTACCGCAACAAATATTGCTGAATTGGCACGTGCAGGAGCTAACCAGTTTGTAGCAGGATCTGCTATATTCAATAGCACAGATTACGGCGAGACTATTGCTAAAATGCGCGAACAATTGGCCAGCATTCCCGGTTGCAAGCAACCGGGCTACACATCATAAATGGACTCGTAGCCCGGTTGCTTGCAACCGGGAATGCTGACGATGGTATGAACGCCAAACAAACAAGATCGATTGAGTATGCTGGCCTCCTGCTTCAGACGGGCCCTGGAGAAATGATGAAAAAACTATTAGTGCTGTGTGGGCTTTGCTGGTCTCTGACGGCTTTTGCCTTATCGGGGCAAGCGTATATGGACAGGTTTAATACCTTTACCTTATGGTATCAGAATCTTCCCATCAATCCTCCACCCGAATTTTTTGAGTTTGTTAAAGGAAACACTTATCTTTCCAATAAACTACGGGATAAATGGTTGTATGAATTAGCCCGAATTAAAGATTGGACCAATTATAATACCTATTACCAACCAACTAATGACATTAATCTTGCCTGTTATGCGCAAATAGCCAAATTTAACCTTGGACTGGAAAAGGAAGCTGTAAAAGACGCAACACCTATTTGGTTAACCGGTGAATCCCGTCCCCAAGCCTGTAATACTTTATTTGATTTATTACTAAAAAGCGATGACTTCGACCAAAAACTGATTACTGAACGTATAGCCCTGGCTTTAGATAAAAGAAATGTACAGTTAGCCAGGTATTTATTAAAGCAATATAAAGACAAAGAAGCACATCTGCAGGAGATAGAAAACATAAACCTGGTTTACCAGAACCCCACCAGCCTGAGTGCCCTTCCCCCCAGTGAAATCAATGGCTATCTGGCACTGTATGGTTTGAAACGTCTGGTTTCCATCAATATGGATAAGGCGTTGCTGGTCTGGAATCAGGTAAAAAATAAAAACCTGTTAAATGAATCACAAAAACAAGCCTTTCTCGCTCATGTCACTTTATATAAAGCCATGAGGAATCATGACGATGCCCAGACATGGTTTAATCAAATAGAACCGCAATATTATAATGACATTCTTGTTGATTGGCAGATCCGTTTTGCCCTTAAAAATCAAAATTGGGAGCAGGTTTCAAAATTAATCAATCACTCCCAAAATAAAGACAGCCCATGCTGGCAGTATTGGTTGGCCCGTTCGTTGGAAGAGCAAGGAAAAAAAGCAGAGGCGGAGGCTATTTATGAGCCCTTGGCAAAAAGCAGGCAGTATTATGGTTTTCTTGCCAGTATTCGTTTAAAGAAAAAGCCTAGCTTTGAAAATGAAAAACCGACCACCAGTTTCAGTGCATTAAAGCCCTACCAACCGATTATCGAGCAAATACGGACTCTGTATCATGCCAAAGAAAGCACCCAGGCATCACGGCTGCTTAATGATTTTATCAGTGAGTTGCCTAAAGACGAGGCCAGTGCTCTGATTTACTGGGTAGATAGCGAACTGCAATGGCACGGCAAATCTGTTTATTTAAGCAATAATGAAACGCTGAACAATCAATTGACCTTACGTTTTCCTTTGGCTTATAAAGACACAGTGAAAACCTATGCCAAGCAATATGCTGTAGAACCTGAATTTGTCTATGCCATTATCCGTCAGGAAAGTGGATTCCGTGAAGATGTTATCTCTTCAGCCGGAGCATTAGGTTTAATGCAAATCATGCCGATGACGGCCAGTGTCGTTTCTAAAATGAGCCGCATCCCATACTCTAATCAGAGAGAACTATTCCTGTCGCAAAAAAATATTAATATAGGTACCGCTTATTTACAGCAACTGACCAAACGCTTCAGCAATCACCCGGTTTTGGTGGCAGCTGCGTATAATGCAGGACCAAGACAAGTGGTTTACTGGTTAAAGAATCATCCGCCAAAAGAAATTGATGTCTGGATAGAAACCCTGCCCTGGCAAGAAACAAGAAATTACCTGAAAAACGTGATGGCTTTTTATGTGGTTTATCAATATCGGTTGGATCAGAGACCTGATTTAAATCACTTCCTGGCCCCCTTGTAGCCCGGTTGCTCGCAACCGGGGTAAATGTAATACGGAGATGGGTTCATTGCCACTTCGATCCCGGCTGCAAGCAGACCGGACTACTACGTCCTACGTCGTCCTGCACCCCATGTCTGCTAATCATCCTTGACAGTCACATAGATAAGCATTGCTAAAAGCATGATTGAAATATGAAAGGCAGACGCTAATGCGCTGTTAAGTACTGCCGACATCCACATACCAAACCACTCACCACCGACCGATCGGAACAGCACTTGCCAGGTTATGATGCCCAGAGTCAGACCGACAACAGACCATTTTTTTGCATGATTAAAGATTGGAGGAGCCGCACTCCTGACTCTGAAGAGTTGCCAGGCGCCGAACAGGCAAAAAAGCGCGGTAAGCATCTCAAAACTGATGATGGTGAGATAAGCGGCATGATGCAAAATCGGATTACTAATTGCCCTGTACGTAATGGTCGCCTCAGGAAAAACCTCTTTCATTGATAAGGCGCGCTCTACCAAATCATGATTGCTGTAGTAATCGGTAATGTTACCAAAGACAACCAACAGACAGTGAAAAGCTATAGCAGCAACCAATATAATTTTTGACCATCGAATGACCATTACCTTATCCTTTCTTGCCCACTTCCTGAGTATTTCTGGCGAAACGTAACAGAATATGATTAGAGCGCATGGCTGCTTCATGCAAAGCCTCATCCGCACCAATCAAACCGGCAAACATCGCTTCCAACACTTCATCATTAATGCCGCGTATTTGATTTTGCGGACCCAAATGTTTCAATGGTTTGCTATTAAGATTATCTTCCAAATCAGAACGAGCCAGCAGTAAAGCTGGATGGCGGCTGGACTGGACAATAAATTCATAACGCCCTTTTAAACCAATAGGTAAATAGCCTGTAGACTCATGCCAGCGCTTTTGTACTTCGGGACGGGCAATAAATGCAAAGAAACGGGCTATGCCTTTATAGTGCTCGTTACTTTGACCCGCAACAGCCCATAACGCTGCCCCACCAGCAACATTAGCATGCCGCTCCTTACTTACCTCTGTATCTAAAGGCATGGTAGCTACCCCTAAACGAAAGGGAACCAGAGCGGATAAACTGTTGTAAGCCCCTGAAGATTGGCTGAATAAAGGACAGACACTGCTGGTAAATAAAATGGTGGCATCATCTACCCTGCCCCCATAGCGAAAATAATGTAATTCCTGCCAGCGTTTCAGGCGTTGGAAATGATGAGCCAGTTGTGGGGTATCAAAAGCAGCACGCACCGGGTTTGCTTCAGTAATGGTTAAACCATGAATCGCCAGAAAAGATTCAAACAGGACCCATCCAGGGTAAGCCGTAGTATAAGTGCACTTATAACCAGCCTTCTTAACCTGTTCAGCCAAGATCTCCATTTCCCCCCAGGTGCGTGGGAAATTGCTGCTGGTGTAGCCAATTTTGGCCAGAATATCGGCGTTGTAATACAAAACAGGGGCTGAAAGATTAAAGGGCATAGCCATTAATTGCCCGTCCCTGCTGTAAAACTCCCGCACTGACTGAATGAAATCTTCCTGCGGCAAAGTCAAACCCTGTTCACTGAGTAATTCATCAACCGGCTTGATTACCCCCTTGGGTGATATCATGATTGCCGTGCCCACCTCGAAAATCTGCACGATTGCCGGTGGTTGATGCGCTCTGAATGCCGCAGCAAAACTGGTCAGGGTTTCTATATAATCCCCTTTATAGACAGGTTTCACCCGGTATTCATTTTGGCTCTTATTAAAGTCTTCAGCCAGTAATCTGACTTCATCACCCAAATGCCCCGCCATACCGTGCCAAAAAACCAACTCAACCGGTTGGGCATGGGCCAGACAGGAACTTAAAATTGCGAACAGGAAAGGAATCAGTTTTTTCATAGTAATAGATCTGGATAATCACTAAAGACGGCATCAACACCCCAACTCAATAATTTATTGGCCAGGCGTTTGCGGTTTACTGTATAAGAGCAAACGAAGTAACCTTGAGCTTTAACTTCTTTTACTCGTTCTGCGGTTAAAATTTTGCGATTAAAATGCACTGAATAACACTCCAGTTGCTTCGCTTTTTGCAGCCAGTTATTATCCCATTCATGCAATAACAAACCCAAAGGCATTTCTGGCGCAATGCTGCGGCACAAGAGCAAGGCTTCCAGCTCAAAACTGGAGACTAATGGTAATTCCTTTCCTTGCGGCCAATAGCGGTGTATGTGGCTTAACACTGCCACGGTGGTTTGTTCTACTGTACCAGGATAAGGCTTGATTTCAATATTAGCCTGCATATCGGAAAATGATAACCATTTTAACGCTTCTTTAAAATGAGGAATTTTTTCTCCTTTGAACTGCCTGGAAAACCAGGAGCCTGCATCGAGACTTTGTAAATAAGCAGCATCAACCTGCCCTACCTCCCCTTTGCCATTGGTAGTTCTTTTTAAACTGTCATCATGAATAATAAACGGTTCACCATCTGCAGTACACATGACATCAAATTCTATGACACGGCAGCCCAGAGAAAAAGCTTTATCAAAAGCGGCGAGCGTATTTTCAGGGGCATAAGCAGATGCGCCCCTGTGTCCAATAACTTTATCTACAACGAACAAATTAATTCCCCTCTTGACGATTAGATGCCGCTTCAACCATTGCTGTCATCACTAACTCATTACTGACGGTTAATGGAGCAGGCGCTGCGGCCATAACCATAGCATTCATTTGTTTTGCTTCATAAGCCCTTGGTTGAACTACATTATCACCCTCAACAAAAACCAGGTTGCTCACACTGTAATGTTGTGAAGGATAAGCCTTGTTCATACGAGCCAGTTCATCATTCACCTGTTGATATAATTTTTCTCGCACCTTGGCTTTAACCAGTTGCGTTTCTTCAAGGCTGGGCTTAAATTCCACACCGCTTATTTCATAATTCGCACCTGGCATGCTCACTGATTTGGCGTTTTGATAAATATCAGTCAAAGCCCCCTGATCAACTCGTGCCTGAGCCTGCACATAAAGCTTTTCAAGGCCAGAACTGTCCTGAGAGCGATCGAACTGCAGCAAATGCCAGTCCCCTTTCGCTACTTTATTCAGGCTATTCATAATGTCAGCACGCGCTCTGACCAAATCCGCATTATTTAAAGTCACATTGATGGTTACATTAAGTAACGCAGTTTGCGTGGTAACCCACTCTTTGGCTGAAACCTGAAATACAACTTTATCAAGAACCAGTTGAGGCACAACATCCCCAGCTAAAGCGAAAGGACTTAAAACCATTAAAGCCAACATTCCAGCAACTTGTTTCATGATACGCTCCATTTAAGAATTTATATTCAAATAAGTGTATACCAGCAACTCCATTTCATTCCAGAGATATTTAAAGTACAAAAAATACACTATAATAATTGGTAAGGACACTAATTGATCAAAAAGATAATATAATGAAAAAGGGAACCCGCAATACTGCAAAAATTAAAGAATTGAAAACCATCCTTGGTTCCGCTCTCACTATTGAAAAAATTAATATCACTGATCCTGACATCATGGCCTTTCTGAAAAAATCCAGAAAATTCGATCACATGCTGATGATCAAAATGGATCTTGAATTTGTCCGCGTTATTGAAGACTTGATTGAGATCTTAATCAAAAAGAATGTCCTGCTGATTACTGATTTTAATCAAACAGTTATCAACAAACTGTCTCAAAGACAATCATTACGAGAGTCTCTGGATGGTTTGTACCATAGTATTGACTTAAAAAATAGTTAGCAATTTATTGGAAATATCCAAATTGATTGACATATAATAATACATATAGGAATTTTATTGATCAAAAAAGATCCGCTTTTGAGCTGTATATGATTAATTATGTAAGCATAAAAAATGTGCTTCAGGCATCATAATCATAGATAATAAGAAGTTGCTATAACCATAATTATTTCGATAGCTTGTATGGTATAGGGATGTATTATGAAAAACTTAAACGTGAGTTATAACTTTCACGGAAATGGATTACTTCAACTTTCCGCCCTGCAACCACCACTTCTCCTTGCGAATAAATTTCTTAAGATCAAAGAATCAGCCGCTGTATATTCAGAAGAAGTGCCACTTTTATCTGCTGACAGCATATTGAACTTGCAGCTCAGGGACCTGAACATTCCTCTGTTGAATACTTTGCTGACTGTTCACTATGATAAAACGGCTCCCCTGGATGATGAAGGCACCTTTATCGTAACGGTTGATCCCACTTATGGGTTTGGTCAGGTAACAAGCGGGTTTATGACTGGCTATACGCCTCACATACAGTCAGCTTACTCTCAACAGGTATGGCTTTATGAGAAAAATAGTGATTTGCCAACTAATTTTATTCAGCCAATCAATTTGCCCGATATTAATAATTCGTCATTTCCCAATAATCAAATCACTGCTGAAGACAACGCAAGATCTATCAACGATATTACCATCAACGCAACCACAGGCAGTAGCGTAACGACTACAATAACCGTGCAACACGGAACGTTGACTGTATCGACAAACAGCGGTGCAAACATTAGCGGTAATGGAACAGAGACTGTGGTATTAACGGGGACTCGGGAGCAAATCAACGTAACTCTGGCTGATTTAATTTATACCCCTGTTGCAGATTACAATGGTCCAGACAGACTGGATGTAATAACCGAAGATGGGGCTCAAACCAACACTCAGACAGTAAACATCAGTATTACTCCCGTTCAGGATATTGCAAATGATACAGTCAATGTCGATGAAGACAATTCCACCATCATAGACGTCAATGACAATGACAGCTTCGAAAATCCGAATCACCACATCACAGCCATTAACGATACAGCCATTGCCATTGGAAATCCTGTCACCGTTGCCCATGGCACCGTAACTTTAAATGCAGATGGCACGTTAAGTTTTACCCCAACAGCAAATTACAACGGCAGCACCAGCTTTACTTATACTGTCTCATCCGGCGGCACGACAGAAACAGCAACCGTCAATGTCACCGTGAATCCTGTTAATGACGCACCAGTTAATACGGTGCCAGGAGATCAAACGACTTCAGAAGATACTCCTCTCATCATTACTGGTATTAGTGTTGCAGATGTTGATGAAGACATTTTAACAACCATCATAAGCGTAGCTAATGGTACTCTGAACGCAACACCCGGTGGCGGCGCGACCATAGATAATAATGGAACGAATACCGTCACCCTGACGGGTACTGCAGCACAAATTAACGATGCTTTGGCTGGTTTAATTTACACTAATACAGCTGATTATAACGGTCCTGATGTGCTCACCATGGTGACCAATGACGGTACAATAACAGATACGGACATCATTAACATTGAGGTAGCACCTGTAATTGATATCGCAGATGACACCGCCATTAGCAATGAAGATACGCCTGTTAATATAGACGTAAATGCCAATGACACTTTTGAGAACCCAGGTCACACCATCACTGCAATCAACGCTACAGCCATTGCTGTCGGTGAAACCGTAGCGGTCGCTAACGGTACCGTAACCCTTAATGCAAACGGCACGTTAAACTTTACCCCAACGGCCAATTACAACGGTAATACCACGTTCACCTATACCGTCACTTCTGGCGGCACTACAGAAACAGCGACTGTCAATGTCACCATTAATCCTGTTAATGACACGCCAACCAATACCTTACCTGGTAACCAAACTACTCTGGAAGACACTCCACTTAATATTGGTATCATCAGTGTTGCAGATGTTGACGGAGACATTTTAACTACTACTCTCAGTGTTACGAATGGAATTCTGAATGTCGCAACAGGTGGTGGCGCAACTATAGGCAACAATGGAACGAATACTGTCACCATGACAGGTACTGCTGCACAGATTAACAATGCACTGGCTGGATTAATCTATACCAATACTGCCGACTACCATGGTGCTGATGTCCTCACTATAGTCACCAGTGACGGAACATTAAATGATACGGATACCATTAATATTACTGTAACTCCCGTAGTTGATATTGCAGACGATACGACTAATACAAATGAAGATACTCCTATTACCATAAACGTTAATGCTAACGACAGTTTTGAAAATCCAGGGCACGCTATCACTGCAATTAACGGCACAGCGATTGCCAATGGTGAAACCGTTACTGTCGCTAATGGTGAGGTCACCTTAAATGCAGATGGCACTTTAAACTTTACCCCTACAGTCAATTACAATGGTAATACCAGCTTTACTTATACCGTCACCTCAGGTGGCACTACAGAAACTGCTACCGTCAATGTTACTGTAAACTCAATCAATGATACCCCCACCAATACTGTGCCCGGTGCTCAAACTACCCCTGAGGACACTCAGCTTATCATTAATGGTATCAGTGTTGCAGACGTAGACAGTACCTCTTTGACAACCACTATCAGTGTATTACATGGTGTACTGACAATTGCCTCAATCAGCGGTGGGGCTGTGATCAGCAATAATGGCACCAACACGGTGACTTTAAGTGGCACAGCAGCTCAAATTAATGATGCTTTGGCAGGATTAGCTTATGACAACATTGCTGATTACAATGGTCCAGACACACTCAGTATAGTAACCAGTGATGGTTCATTGATCGACAATGACTCGATTAATATTAGCGTAATCCCAGTGGTTGATATCACCAATGACACAGCCACTACGGATGAGGAAGTACCTGTCATCATTGACGTTAATGCTAACGACAGTTTTGAAAATCCAGGACACGCTATCACTGCAATTAACGGTACAATGATTGCCAATGGTGAAACCGTTACTGTCGCCAATGGTCAAGTCACTTTAAACGCAGATGGCACTTTAAACTTTGCCCCAACGGCTAATTACAATGGCAATACCAGCTTTACTTATACTGTCACCTCAGGCGGAACCACTGAAACAGCCACTGTCAACGTTACTGTAAATCCGATCAATGATACCCCTGCTAATACTGTACCTGGCGCTCAAACTACCCTTGAAGACACCCAACTCATTATTAATGGCATCAGTGTTGCGGATGTGGACGGAGATATTTTAACCACTATCATCAGTGTGACCCATGGTACTCTGAATGTGACCTTAGGCACCGGAGCTACCATAGGCACTAATGGAACTGATACAGTGACTTTAACGGGTACTGCGGCACAAATTAATGCCGCTCTGGTGGGATTAATTTATACTAATACTGCCGATTATAATGGTCCTGACGTACTCTCTGTAGTCACTGATGACGGTACAATTACTGATACAGACACCATTAATATTACCGTAACCCCCGTTGTCGATATTGCTAACGATGTAGCCAGCACTACCGAAAACACTCCTGTGACTATTAATGTGAATGCCAATGACAGTTTTGAAAATCCTGGCCACACCATTACCGCAATCGATGGCACAAGCATTGCTGTGGGTGATACTGTGGTAGTGGAAAATGGCACTGTCACCTTAAATGCTGACGGCACCCTGAATTTTGCACCAAACCCTGGCTATTTTGACACTATAAGCTTTACCTATACAGTCACGTCAGGTGGAGTCACAGAAACTGCTACCGTCAACGTTACCGTTTCAGAGTTGTTTCCACCCGTCAATACCATACCTGGCCCACAAACCACATTGGAAGACGTTCCTGTCCCGATAACTGGAGTAAGTGTCAACGGTGCGAATGGTCCTGATTTAACCACCACATTAACCGTATTAAACGGCAGTCTGAATGTAACGACCGTTCCCGGTCTCACTATAAATGGCAATGGTAGCAATACTATTACTTTATCAGGCCCAGTGGCACTGATTAATAATGCTTTGGCGGGACTGACGTACTCAAGCACTGCAGATTACAATGGTACAGACATGCTGACCATTTTTACTGATGACGGCATACTAAGCGATACTGATTCAATTAACATCACCATCACTCCAGTAGTCGATATTGCTAACGACACTATAAGCACCAATGAAGACACGTCGGTCCTCATTCATGTGAATGATAATGATTCTTTTGAAAATCCTGGCCACACCATCTCGGCTATTAATGGTACAGCGATTATCGTTAATGGCAGCGTTATAGTGGCTAATGGTACGGTCTTTTTAAATGCTGACGGTTCATTAAACTTCATTCCCACAGCCAATTTTAATGGTGATACTCACTTTACTTACACTGTAACTTCTGGCGGGGTGACTGAAACTGCAACAGTAACGGTTACCGTGAATCCGATCAATGATGCTCCTGTGAATTCAGTGCCCGGTAACCAGACTATCCTTGAAGACACACAACTCGTTATCAGTGGCATCAGCGTTGCAGATGCGGATGGAGACACGTTAACAACAACCATCGGCGTCACTAACGGCGTCCTGAATATCACCTCAGGCGGTGGCGCAATCATTGGCAATAACGGTACCAGCTCGGTCACTTTGTCCGGTACAGCAGCACAGATTAATGCTGCTCTGGTAGGATTAATTTACATCAACACCGCTGATTATAATGGTTCTGATGTTCTGACCATCATTACAAGTGACGGTACGTTAATCGATACCGACACCATCAATATCACTGTAACACCAGTAGTCGACATTGCCAATGACTCTGCCAGTACTAATGAAGATACCCCGGTTACCATTGACGTCAATGCCAATGACAGTTTTGAAAATCCAGGCCACACCATTACCGCAATTAATGGCACCGGCGTTATTGTGGGTAATCCTGTGGTAGTGGCAAATGGCACTGTCACCTTAAATGCAAACGGTACCTTAAACTTTGTTCCAACAACCAATTACAATGGCAGCACCAGCTTTACCTATACCGTCACGTCAGGCGGAACGACTGAAACGGCAACCGTCAATGTCACCGTTAATCCTATTAACGATACACCAGTCAACACCATACCCGGCAATCAAAATACTCTGGAAGACACACCACTAGCTATCAGCGGTTTCAGCGTCGGTGACGTAGATGGAGACACTTTAACCACCACACTCAGTGTCATGCACGGTACTTTGACTGTGAGCACAGGTGGTGGTGCCCTTATCAGCAACAACGGTAGCGCTACAGTTACGATAACCGGCAACGCGGCGCAGATCAACGCAGCTCTTGCTGGATTAACCTACACCAGCATCGCCGACTACAATGGCGCTGATGCATTGAGTATAGTAACCAGCGATGGTCAGGTAACGGACAATGATACAGTCACCATTACCGTAACCCCTGTTGTGGATATTGCCAATGATTCGGCTATGACCAATCAAAACACCCAGGTGAATATTAACGTAAATGCCAATGACAGTTTTGAAAATCCCGGACATCACATCACCGCCATTAATGGCACAGCAATTACTGTTGGCGGCAGTGTTGTGGTAGCCAATGGCTCAGTCATATTGAATGCAAATGGTACCTTGAGCTTTACTCCCGCAGCAAATTATACCGGTAACACCAGTTTCACTTACACGGTCACGTCCGGTGGCGTCACAGAAACAGCTACAGTGAATGTCAATGTATTACCCTTCTTTGAAGGCTCTGGTCAATCCGTCCTGCTCTCTACAGTCGGCACCTCTGTCGTACCCAATTTTGAAGGTGCTTATGGCTTGAGTACGCTCAATCCCATTCAGGGTGATTTGCCTGGATTAATCAGTGCATTAATAGGTCCCGGAGGTATTTTGCAAGGTGGCACTACTGAGGATGCACTGGCCCTCATCTTGTCGCAACAAGGTGTCTTCCATAATACAGATATTGTACAGCTTACCGATGAAGGCAGCGCCAGTAATTACAATTATAAAATGGTCTTTAATGGCAGTGAACAAATGATCAGTTATCAAGACGTTCCTCCTTCTGCCTTGTTTGGTTTGCTGCCAGTCTCAACGCAGTTGGCACTGTTGGGATATAATCTGGGTGATTTTCATGATATGGGTGGTGGTAACCTGTTATTCAGTACCACTGGCGGTGGTGTTTTGCCTTCATATGATCCAGACACTGGAACCTTTACTGCCATTTCCTTTGATAATGAAGACGTTGTTCTCGCTACCAGGCAACCTGGTGGTTACTACACTTATACTCTCTTTTTTGATGGCAGTACTGAGGCCTACCTTGATGACAGTCTGCTGAATCTGTTTGGGGGTCAGGAATTCATCATCGATGGTCTGGCTTATGCTGGCGACCTGCAAAATGGCACCATGTATTTCTCATTATCCAATTTGATTGGCGTGGATTTGGGCGAACTTCTTGAACTGGATGTGATGGATGGGGTTCTGGGAGATGGCGGTGATGTATACAGTATTCAAAAGGTTAACGGTGACTGGGATATGAGTACGTTCAATGTCTTTTTCAGCGCAGCCGCTCTGGGATGGGACAATGAATTACTGGAAAATGCATTGATTGATTTGGCCAACCTGAATGTCGGTACAGCTCTGAGAGATGCAATTGATGCTTTGCTGGGCAATGGTCAGGTAACCCGCTATTTTGATATCGATGCTATAGATGTAGTCGGTAATACCATGTACTTTTCTGTTTCTTCTATCCTGAATGTTGAATTGATTGATTTGCTGGCTGGAATCATTACCAACCCCTTGGATCCTTTATATCCTTTAACCTTCAGAGGAGAAAATATCTACACTATTAGCCGCGCCAACGCCTCCAGTCCCTGGGATAAATCAACCTTGAACCTGTTCCTTGATGGCAGTAATTATGGCCTTGGTTCCAGTAGCGGACCTTTGGGTAATGTGTCTGATAATCTGATAGAAGATGTGAATGGTTTTTCATTGGATCGAAGTGATCTTCGCCAAAATACAATGATGTACAGCACTGCAGGCGGCGGTAACGAGTCTCAGTTAGGAGGCTCTTATAACGGACAGGCAGTAGTGCAACTCAATAATGGAACCTTTTATGATTCATTCAATCTTGCAGCGATAACCAATGGCAGCATCAGCAATAATAACATTACAGGTATTCATGTACTTGAAAACGGTAATGTCCTGTTTGTTCTTGGTGCTTTGGCCACGTTGCCAGGTAGCACAGTAGCTCATCCCAATGACATTATTTCATGGAACGGACAACAATTCAGTATAAGCTTTGATGGCTCAGCCAATGGCTTACCTGATGGTTCAGCAATTGAATCCATTTTTGTCTTCCCTTCAACCTCGATAAACAGCGGTAACATTCTGATGACTGTAGATTCTGATGCCAGCCTGCCAGGAACAGGAGTGGTAGACAATCAGGATATTATTATGTTTAATCCGCTAACCCATACCTATCAGATGGTACTCGATGGTTCCACTCTGGGTATTCAGGATATCGGCGCCCAATTAACCATAGAAACCAGCCTTAGTGCAGATATCAGTACTCAAATAAATGGTCATTTCGGCGATTTGACCGATGCGCTGGCTGACCGGGTTTCTGATACTATGGAAGTATTACATACCCAATTGCAAGCTATAGACACCGCTCTGCAACCCAGCGGGGTGATAGGTGGTTTGTTAGGCGGCTTATTAAGCCTGGTAGGAAACTTACTCACCACAGTAGATAATTTAGTAAATTCTCTTAATGTGGGTTTAGTCACCAATCTGGGGGCTACTGTCGATTCTATCAGTGCCAATTTAAGCTCTCTTTTGACCAGTATCAACAATAATGTCCTCACTTTATCCCTGCAAGGTGTCAATGTCACTTCAGCCAGAGATGCAGTCAATAGTACCATTGCTTATGTTAACAGCACCCTTGACGGGCTTGCTGATGTTGCAGATGGAGTGACAACAGGTATCAATCAACTCATTAACTCCTTAAATGCGCAATTAGCAGTGGGTACCACAATTGATTTATCGCTATATGATGTAAAAATTGATGCTTTACACATGCTGAATAATGGTAATTACCTTGTTTCCTTTGCTCAGGAACTTAATCCGGAATTGCATTTGAACTTAAATCTGAATACGGCATTTCTTGATAATCAGGCATTAGCTGCTCTCAATCTGAATCTTGAGACCAGTACTTCAGACCTCATTAACTCCCTTGGCACTCGCGTAGACACTATTCTCACTCCGGTATTAAATACCACTCTGGTTGCTGATTTGTTGAATGATGCCCTCTCACCTGATTTAGGATTAATAGGAAATAATATCTATCGCCTGGCTCAGGACAGTCAGGGACACTGGCAATTCAGCATGTATTTTGATGGTGCAGATCACGGTCTGGATAATGGCACCGCAGCCGATACCGTGCTGGATTATGTCAACTCGCTATATGGTGATTTAACCTTGGGAGAATTATTAAACAATGGCCTGTTACACCTCAGTTCAAACGAAGATATAGATGCTTTGT
This sequence comes from Legionella shakespearei DSM 23087, assembly GCF_000373765.1. Taxonomy (GTDB): domain Bacteria; phylum Pseudomonadota; class Gammaproteobacteria; order Legionellales; family Legionellaceae; genus Legionella; species Legionella shakespearei. Next base: position 19,807 of record NZ_KB892409.1, read on the forward strand.
ATGTGTTTGAACAAGGCAACAGCTCCCACATCGCAGGTTCTGCAGCGTCTGATTTATTAGTAGGTACCGAAAATGTAAATAATACCTTTTACGGCGGTATGGGTAATGATGTCATGACCGGCAATGGCGGTGTGAATACTTATGAGTTTGATGCGGATTCAGTGAATGGGCAACAGGTAGAACGAGACGTAATTACTGACTTTAATGTGAACAATGGTGACAAGTTGCTGTTTTCTAACGATATATTTAATGGGGGTGCCGCTCCTTTGGAAAATCAAGTTCATGCCAGCTTCATTAATGCAGGAGGTATTACAGGAACTTTATTATCCATCACCCAACCCGGGGACAGCACGGTTATCCATGAAATCTTGTTGATGAATTACGCACCAGCCGTCTTGCCACCTTTAACTGAAATTATTCAGGTTACATGATTCTTAGCTCGCATTAAGCAGACTCCAGCGTCCCAGCACTGCCTTCCGGCACTGGGATCAGAACGTGCCAAAATAAATTAAAAACATCAAAATTTACAATTTTGCAATTTAAGTTTACAATTCCGACGCTTTACGAACCAGACAATAAAGAGGCGAACCCGATGTTAATAAAACTGATGCTTGGGGTACTTGAATTTAAGCGCAAGGATTTTAAAGGCTTGCAGAATCTTTTTGAACAACTCAGCAATGGCCAGCATCCTGAAACACTTTTTATTACCTGCGCTGATTCACGGGTTGATCCGCTTCTTATTACTCATAGTTTGCCAGGTCAATTATTTGTTACGCGAAATATAGGCAACATAGTTCCGCCTTTTCCCTCATCATCCAGTGAATCTGCGGCCATTGAATATGCTTTGAGTACTTTTAATATAAAAGACATTATTATTTGCGGCCATTCCCAATGCGGTGCTATGAATGGTTTATTAACTCCAGATATAGAAAAACAATTACCAACGGTTGCATCCTGGTTAAGTCATTCCCAGCCTGTTTTAAAAAAAATGAATGAATTGCATCTGGACGAAGCAAATGGCTGGGCATCCAAATTAACCTGCGCCACTCAATTGAATATTGTCCAACAGGTCCAACATTTAAAAACCTATCCCGTCATTGTCAGCAAATTAGCTAAAAATGAAGTGTCTATCCATGGTTGGCTCTATGAATTTGAAACGGGCAAAATCACCGTTTATGATCAGCAAAAGGACAAGTTTGTTCCCTTGGAAGATGCCTTAACCGTAGCCTTGAACACCAGAAAAAATAAAATTGTCAGTCAGATAGCCATGGATTATCTGAATGGTCTCGGCCGTCCCAGAACCGCGGCGGAATGTCAGCAGTTCATGCAATTACTTGCCAATATGAAAGATAATATTCAGCCTATATGGGAAAAGATCAAAGAATTATCGCGCCAGAAATTATGGGCAGAATTGGGTGGTTTATATGAGAAGGAAACAGATGAAGATTTTATTACCTTGTTGAATTCCGGTTCAGAAACCCAATTGCCTGATTTGAGCCCATTTCAAAAAAATATTTCCGAATCAAAAGGATATAGAAAATATTGCAGCCGGTTAATTCACCAGTCACTTTTTTTCAAACCCAATATGACTACCCAGCCACTTCCCCATCCAGAACCTGTTTTTGTGGCAAGGGTGTGAGCTGTGGCCCGGTTGCGAAACTAATTTTTCTGAACATTTCCACGTCGTCCTGAGCGCGTCTTTTTGCGCGAAGGATTGTAAGTTTAAAATTTTATATAATGTCGGATAAGAGAGTAGCTCTTTACTTCAAGAGTAAAGAGCGCGGGCGTGAGCGACCGTCGAAGGATTGGTTTAGCAACCGCGGAGATCAAGGTACTCTGGCCCTGCTCTCGAAACGTTTGAATAGTTGATTGGACTCCTTAAAGTACGTCCGCTTACAATCCTAAACAATCAAATTCGAGGCATTATGAAATTATACACTAATTATATTGGTA
>NZ_KB892410.1 GCF_000373765.1 Legionella shakespearei DSM 23087
GTGTATAATTTCATAATGCCTCGAATTTGATTGTTTAGGATTGTAAGCGGACGTACTTTAAGGAGTCCAATCAACTATTCAAACGTTTCGAGAGCAGGGCCAGAGTACCTTGATCTCCGCGGTTGCTAAACCAATCCTTCGACGGTCGCTCACGCCCGCGCTCTTTACTCTTGAAGTAAAGAGCTACTCTCTTATCCGACATTATATAAAATTTTAAACTTACAATCCTTCGCGCAAAAAGACGCGCTCAGGACGACATAAGTGATGTGTAGAAGAGACAGCTGCAAGCAGCCACCCTTACGCTTGCTGGCGGGAACATTTGATGAATGCTTTAATTATGTCCGGCTTGCGATTTAATCCAAATTTAAATTTAATATTATTAATGTGATTTTCAATGGTTCTCGGTGAAAGACCGAAATGTATTGCCACCTCTTTAGCTGTGTATCCTGATTTAAGCAGATGCAAGCAGTCCATTTCGCGTCTCGTAAATTTTATCGATTTTCCCAGATAATTAATAACCTGATGTTTTATCTTTGAGGCTTCAGCTTGAAAATCATTTAATTTTATCGCTTCGTTATTAACAGATCCTAATCGCAGCCGCATGTTTTCGGGTAAAATGATTTTATTGCATTCGCCTTGCGTGATAAGTTTGTTAGCTTTGTTTTTAAAATCAAATACAAATTGATCTAGAATATCTCTCTGATTTAGGTAAAAATTTATAATTTGCTTGTTATAAAGTGCCGAGGCAAATACAAAATAATCGACATAATTCTTATTGCTGTTAACAAGATAAACAAAATTATCCAAGCCAAATAAGTTCTTGTAATCATTCAGAGCATAAGAAAAACTCTCTTCAACATCCTCATAAACTAAAAAGTGGTACTTCTGTTGTCGCAGCTCTTCAAATGTAAAGGGAAAAGTCGGCCCAACCTTATATCCACATTTAAGATGATGTTGATACAAATTTTTATTGCTAATTAAAACAGATATTGACCCATCAATAAAATACCGGACATGGCAAAAATGCTCAATACCGTATCTTTTTAGTGGCAACGCAAGCTCTGAAACATCTTTGATTATCTGAGCAGAATAATGATTTTCCTGAAGAATTATATTACTCATTTAAGACCTCAAAAACTTATTTTTTATTTCTTAATTTAACGTGAGTTATGGATAAAACAAGCTTCTTATCCATAACTCACGTTAATTTATAGCAATAACGTGTCGCGCATTATACAGTGATAATCTCTTAATGCACTATAATGTGTTCAGATTGTAATACGCAAACTCAGGCGAAGCGCCATAACCCATGGCAATCCCTTGCTGTTTTTGTAGTCCGGTCTGCTTGCAGCTGTCACTTGATCTACGACGTGGATGGGGTAATGGCATAGATGTGTAGAAGAGTCAATTGCTTGCTGCCGCGATTATGCATCCGTGATCCCGGCTGCAAGCAGACCTGGCTACATTTTTGATCCATCCAGCTACACCACTGAGCACATCATTCATTTTTACTAATGCATCATCAAATGTCAGGCTCACCGGCCATTTCTAAAAGGTTGGTAACCGGTTGTGTTGTTGTACGATTTCATTAGAAACACTACCCGCTTAGTTATCTTGGTTGTCTCTGTTATACCCAGCTAAAAATGCATCCAGAATTTCATCACATGCTTTTGCAGTTAAAGGTTTTATAAGAACGGCATTCATGCCTGCATTAATGCAACGCGTTTTATCATCCTCTTCGCCATGAGCCGTCAAGGCAACAATTGGTGTATGTATTTTCGTGTCCAATTCCTGAACTCGAATCATATGAGTTACCTCATAGCCATCTATATCCGGCAGGCCTATATCCATAAAAATTAAATCGTAGTGATTGGTTCTACACAATTCGACTGCTTTTTTCCCCGTATCGGCAATATCCGCCCTGCAATTCAATTTATTAAGTATTGATTTGGCAACCGATTGGGCAATTAAATTGTCTTCAACAATAAGTACAGTATATTGTTTCTGCATTAATTCATTCGCAGAAATCTCTGTGGATTTAGGAGGTATGGCTTTAGTTTTATGTGAGGCTTTCGTTATTTCATTCATTTCCTCATCCACACCAAAATCATTATTGAGCAAGGCCTCATTAAGGGGAATGCTGCAGGTAAATCGAGTCCCCTTTTTTCTTTCACTTTCTACATAGATTTCGCCACCCAAATCATTAACAAATTGTTTCACTACAGAAAGTCCAAGCCCTGTCCCCCTATAAATCCCCTGATAAGAAGGCGTCAGCCTCTTGAACTGAATGTAGATTTCCTGTTGTTTTTCTTTTGGAATACCAATTCCGGTATCTTCAACAATTAAATTAATCACTAATTCCCTACCTTCTTTTTTTGCAAGCAGCAGCGATAGCTTGACCGAACCGTGCTCAGTGAAATTCAATGCATTTGCAACCAATTCGAGGGCAATTCGATGTAATCTTATTTTGTCACCCACTAAAAATTGCGGGATGGCCGGATCGACATAAAGTTCGAGTGCCAGTTTCCTTTCAGCAGCTTTAGCCCTATTCAAGTCAATAACATGGCGCATGGTTTTTTGTAGATTGAATTTTTTCTTTAAATTGGGGATGTCGCCAGAACTGACACGGATTGAATCCAATACCTCATCTAATAAGTCAAGTAGGGCATGGCTTGAAGCAATCAGATTTTCTGCATATTCCTTGATTCGCAATTCCTGAGACTCCATTTTAATCATGTCCGCAAATCCGACTATTCCGGTTAATGGGGTCCGTATATCATGGCGCATATTCTCAAGAAACTCTGATTTGGCCTTACTGGCTGTTTCAGCCTCTTCCTTAGCCTTTTCCAATTGGGATTCATACAGCTTTTCCTTAGTAATATCAACAGCAACCCCTGTGACACCACAACAATTTCCTTTGTTATCATAAATGGGAAATCCATTATCCATAATCCAGCGAATCTCACCATCTGGTCGCACAATCCTGTAGTGTTCTGATAACCGTGCAGCAGAGCCAAGCCTGGCCACTCGGGCAGCCATTTCCTGAATCGGGTGTCCTTTCAACGCATCTTCAGGATGCAGGAATGAAACCCAGATTTCGGGGGTATCATAAAGTTCTTGTCGCGATCGACCCCATATCTTTTCATATGCTGGACTAATGTATTGAATGGTTTTAAAGTCGGGGCTGCTTAACCAATAGACATTATCACTCTTTTCTGCGAGTTTGGATAAAAAAAGACCGACCTCTTTCAGGTAAGACTGAATATGCTTATCTTTTCCCATCACAATTCCAAATTAAGCTATATCTTTATTGTAGCAAACAGTTGAAGCAATATTATCGATAGGAACAATTGTTATTTATTACAATGACTTAGAGATATCGTCTGTTTCCATATGAGTGTTTTTATGAAGGATTTTCATATTGGGCCTGGAGCTGTGCACTGAAGCTGCTTCAAATAAAGCATTTCTTGCTTCAGATAATAACTCTCCAAGTACTTGATGTTGCAATTTTAAAACAAGACACGATACTTCATGGTTTAGTTCAGGTATGCGGTTTAAAAAGCTGTTTTGCACTTTTGAACCAATCTCTGCCAGTGAAATTAACGTCTCTTCCAACTTCCAATGCAATTCCTTATTTTTTCTTATTCTTGCATTCGATAATCGCTTTTCAATGCGATTTAACAGGTCTTCAAGTTCTTCAAGCGACTCGCTGCACGTTATTCTGACTAATCCTTTTGCCGGGTTGATGCCATAGTAGGATAATGGCGATATCATGACAAAATCATGAAATAATAAAGAATAGGAAATTTCTTCATCACCTGAAATCAAATGCTTTTCCCCTAAAGCGCCGTGAACTTTTGAGTCGAGTTCTTCACCAATCAAATCACTTAAATCAGCCAATACATAAAAAGTACCATCAGGTCTTACATTTCGTTCAGGCAAATTGGCTCCCATCATCATAATTCTCTGATGAACATATTCTACCTTGGGAAGATAGAAATCAGAGATTGCAGCCCTGTCAGACTCCTGAAAGTGCATCATCGCATGAGCATAAGCAAGTTGGGCTGATATGGGAGAATGACCACAATTTGTAATGTTGTACCTCAGAAGTTTAACCATTACATCGGGATCAAAAGCCATAGTGATTGCCATGCGCTCCCCAGCAGCCGACATGCCCTTGGTACCGGAGCGCATCACTATCATACGAGACTTTAAATCGGGAGCCGCTGACAGCAAGGATATATGTTGACCATCCAACACCATTTCTGCATACGCTTCATCTAATATAATGTAGAGTTCAGAAAATGTTCTTAATACCTCAGCAATCTGCTCTAATTCCTCTTTGTTTAAAACAGTGCCCAAGGGATTATTAGGATCACACAAAAGAAAGGCTCGAGGATATTTACCATCAGATTGAGCCAGCTCATAAGCAGACTCTATACTGAGCTTTAAGCTTTCTGCAGTTAATCTGTAACCCGAATGCTCCATGACAGGGACGGGATGTAACAGGGATGTCGATTCAGCATATAAAGTATAATAAGGGAATGGAGTCACAATACGAAAATGGCCTGGTTCTTCATTACTCATTTGCAAGGATGAAAAAATAGCTTTTAAAGCCCCCGATCCACCGACAGTAAATAGAACATTTTTGTCGCTAACATCTGTTTGATACCAGTTTGACATGGCCAATGCCATCATTTGACGGGCTTTTATATTCCCTTGAGGATGATCATAAGAGATGGCTGAACCATCATGATGCATCCAATAATCAGCTAAAAACTCGCGAATATGTCGATTAAGGGGTAAAGACGGCTTACCAATACCTGCTGCTATTACTTTTAAATTGTTATGATTACCATGATGTTGCAGGTGTTGTACCCACATATTAAGCAACATGGTCTTATCCATTTTATCCGCCGCTTGGCCTTCTGGCGTATACATAAACTCTCCATAAGTAACGTAGTTTGGCTATGCTTTAAAGTATATAATTAGGCCAATATGATACATTAACACCATATTTATGTCAAAAATAGTCAGCTCTCTGGTATCAGAGTAACTTCCCGCTTCAGGATGCATTTTTCCAACAACAATGAGAAATAAATTGTAGCCCGGTTGCAAGCAGTTGGCTCTTGATCACATCTTTGTTTATGCTTTGTTGCTTGTCCCATTGGTATCTAGACAAATGCTATATCAAACTCTGTGCTGCAACAAAAATTCCGCTTCCTGACGGTCGCGGCTCGGTTTCCGGTGCACGATGAAGTATATACGAACACACGAAAACCGAGCCGCGACCGTCAGGAAGCGGAACAGTTATACTGGCAGGGACAATATTTCTTCCCTGCCCCCCCCCTGGATCCCTCGAACAAGACGAAGAATGTCGGAGTCAATGCCAGATTGTATTGAGATTGCTTGATATATTTTAAAGCTCAAATTAACGATGTCCATATCATGTGATTAGACGAGTTGAACATTCAAGCCAGGTGAGCTCCATAATGGTCTATTATAAATAATATTGGATAAATATTATTTATTTAAAAGGTGTGTGTTCATGAAAAAAATTATATTTTCATTATTAATGTGCATCTATATTGAATCTTTTGCGGCAGTCGTCGTTGTTGACAATCAACCACTGCCTTTAGAATACCAAGGGAATTTATACTATTGGCCACTCAATCTGAATATTACCCCAGACACAAAAAATTTGTTTATTACCATGGATGGGATTAGAAAAATATGTTTTCTGAATAAGGCACCACCTGGATTATTGGAACAAGTCTCCCTGATTAGTATTATCATCAAAGGGAAAAAAACCGATTGGAATTGCTTTCCCTACACAACTACTTATCATGAGGTTCGGCCTTAAAATCTTCGTAAAAGGTGCTGGTTTCTGACTTTAGAGAAGCTATATATCTCGCGACATTTGTGAGTTCATTAAATCAGGTCTATAACTATACAATATAATGAGGATCTTCTGATGCCTGCAAAGAAACCCACATGTAAAACTAGCCTGGCAACCATGCCTTTCTCACCTACGAATACTCACACTAGTGAAATAATACTATCTAGCATCATTAAATCATTACCGGGCAGCATCTATTGGAAAGACAAAGAGGGATACTATCTTGGCGCCAATGATACTATGTTAGAAATGGTTGGCATGACTTCCGTTATTGGCAAAACCGATTTTGATATGCCTTAGTCAGCAGCAGCCGAATCTTTACGCCAGAACGACTTGAAAGTAATGATGTTGAACACGCCTTTAGAGGTTGAAGAAACTGCAACGTTAGCTTCTGGAGAGCAAGTTACGGTATTGTCCAGAAAAGCGCCCTTACACGATGAAAAGGGAAACGTAATTGGCATCGTTGGAACTTCATTAAATATCACTCAGAGAAAAGTACAAGAATCAATTCTACGCTCAGACAAAGAGCAAACTCAATCTACCCTTGAAAATATTTTAGCCAATATGCCTGGGCACGTTTATTGGAAAGATAAAAATGGGGTCTATTTAGGATGCAATAATCGACAGGCCAGAAGTTTAGGCTTTCAGTACGGTTATGAAATTGTGGGTAAAACCGATTTTGACTTGCCTTGGGGAGAAAATAAGGCGGAACAATTTCGTAGAAATGACTTGCATATCATGGAAACAAATGAAACTGAAATCATTGAAGAAAAATCCCAGGTCGATGGAAAAGATTCGACTGTACTTAGTCACAAATCTCCAATGCATAATAAACAAGGTGAAATTACAGGTATTTTAGGAATTTCAATAGATATCAGTGATAGAAAAAAAATTGAAGCTGAATTAAATAGAGCAAAAGAACTAGCCGAAGCTGCCAGTAGAGCTAAAACCGAATTTTTAGAAAACATGCGACACGATATTCGCACACCACTGACCGGAATTGTCGGCTTCTCTGATATCATAAAATTAGAAGCTAATGCTCCTCATATTAAAGAATATGCTGATAATCTCGTAGCATCGAGTCATGCATTATTAGATTTTATGGACGAGGTTCTGGAAGCTATTCGAGTCAGTTCCGGAGACGTGCCAAAACTTAAGAGAAAATTTATTCTAAATCACATCATGCAACATGCCTTTGATTTGAACAAGTCTAAAGCGGCCTCAAAACGTCTGGATTTTTCTATGAATTTTGATGAGTCCATTCCTAAATATTTAATTGGTGATAATGTTCGTATACACCGCATTGTACTTGAGCTACTTGCTAATGCACTCAATTTTACTGACATCGGATTTGTTAAACTTACCGTTGAGTTAGCAAACAGAAACGAGCGAGAAATAATAGTTAAATTCATTATTCAAGACAGCGGTATAGGAATACCTAAAGACAAACAACAAGAAATCTTTCTTCACTTCAGACGATTAACTCCATCCTATAAAGGAATTTACAAAGGGGCAGGGTTGGGCCTCTCTGTTATTAAACAATTTATTGACGATTTGGATGGAGAAATTTATGTGGATAGTGAATTGCAAAAAGGAAGCACTTTTACTTGTGTTATACCATTAAAAGTATCTCTTCTTGAAGATGATACAGGACTTCAAGAGGATTTCGAAACCTGCCCTCCTCTATCTAGTGAGCCGGCAACAAATAACACTCTAATCAAGTCCAGTACATCAAATCCTAAAGAGTATCGGCACCAAGTTCTGGTAGTTGAAGACAATATCATTGCTCAGACAGTTGCAAAATCTATTCTGACTCAATCAGGTTGTCATGTCGATATAGCCTCTAATGGACAAGAAGCATTAAGCTTATGGAGATCAAAACAATACGAGCTAATTTTCATGGATATAGGTCTTCCAGATCTTGACGGGTATCAAGTTACTCACCATATACGGGTACATGAAATTTCTCAAAACTGTCATATTCCTATTATTGCACTTACAGCTCACGTAGGTGAAGAAAACAAACAACGATGCATTGAAGCAGGTATGAATGCAGTTTTAAGCAAACCACTATCAAAAAAGAGTTGTGATGAAATACTGAATTCGTTTATTTCCCAAAATAAGAAGCAACAATCAATTTCTAAATCCGGGGCTTCCGATTTGCCAGCAACAGAAGAAGATTTATTTAAATTATCATCCTTTTCAATACTAGATGAAAAGGAAGGAATTAAAACAACAGGCACTGAAGACATGCTTCGCGAAATGTTGCAATTCATGCTTAGCTCATTGCCTGAAGATATAAACCAGCTTAAAGCAGCACATGACACACTGAACTGGGAAAAAGCACAACAAATAGCACATAAAATAAAAGGTGGCGTAGTATATGTCGGAGCAATTCGAATGAAAATGGCGTGTCAATATTTGGAACGCTATTGGAAATCTGGGCAACGGGAATTATTGGAGCAATTGTATCAACAACTACTCCACGTCATCAATGAAAGTATGGCAGCAATCGAGCAATGGGTTAAGAAATAAATGTTGTAACACATCATTGAGCTTCTAAAAAAGATGTATGCACTATATCCCTGGAATGAAAATCAATTTTTTTCGCAGGATATTTTTTAAAACGTAAAGCAACTGGTCTAAGAAGATTAGGAAACTCAGGACTGATTAAGTAATGATAAGTAGCGGCCATCGCTTTATTCCGTCCACTGGGATAAACCTCAAAATCATAGTTTTTTTCTGTCCATAAACACATAACAGCACATTCTTCAATTAAATAATCCAGGCATAACCTGAATGCACGCTCAGGATCAATATCGTTTTGATCATAGCGGCTTAAATAGCGAGTCAAAAAATCATCAATATTGGCATTGATGGCTTGTCGGAATAGTTCATTTGAATCATATTCATTTTGCACGCGCAAATGGCTATTAATATAATTAGGGCTATTGTACCAATCATCCCATCGCATGATATCAAAAGGAATGGTTAATTGACTGTAAGCCATTTCATTGCGTTTTAACCACTCGTCGCCCTCTGTAACAGCTAATTGATACAATTCATCAGGAGAAGCATGATTCATAATTCCTATGGTATGTCGTTGTACACTATCATCAACCAGAATAGTACACTGCTTGAATGAATTATTGATAAGTTTAATTACAGCTTCAAATTTAGCGCCCTCATGTATGACCTGTCCAACGCTAATCGGCATTAAACAGCTTGATTTGGGAAATAGTTTTCTTTCTTCGGGGGAATTCTCTCTAAATGATGCCTTTACTATTCTGTTATCAACTAGACTCATCCATAACTCTCCTTATAAAATTGCCGCGAAGTACGTTTATATCTGTGCAGAAGAACAAAAAGAAAACAATTTTAACACATTGACACGGTTTTTGTCTATTTTTTATTCAATTATGTTGTGAATTCTTTAATAGGTCCATATCAATGGAGCCAGATTCGATTGATTAATGGTTAAGAGGAAATACGGGATCAGGAATCAATCGAGTCAGCCCCCATTGACTCCGTAATTGCTGTTCTTTTAGATGCTATGGAGCCTGGACCCAATATGATATCTATATCTTATAGAAATTTTTTATTGCCTGCACAACACGTTCAACATCTTTTGCTGAAACATCAAGATGTGTAACCAACCGAATCATGTTTTTATTATTCGGCTTTTTAGGAAAAATTATTCCCTGTTTGATTAAATTATTGTGTAATTCAGGATAATCAAGGGGTGCTTTGATAAAAAGCATATTTGTCTGTACGGCATTTACCTCAATTTCCTCTATTTCTTGCAATCCTTCGGCAAGCAACAAAGCGTGATCATGATCGTCACTTAGGCGTGTGATATTATTTTCCAAAGCATAAATACCTGCTGCAGCAATAATCCCTGCTTGTCTCATTCCACCACCTAAAACTTTTCGCCAACGCCTTGCCTTTTTTATCAGCTCTTGAGTTCCACATAATACAGAACCAACAGGAGCTCCCAATCCTTTTGACAAGCATATGGATATGGAATCAAAATTTTTGCTAATGTCATGAAGCGCTACTTTAAGTTGGGCACACGCATTAAAAACGCGTGCTCCGTCTAAATGACTCAGCAAGCGATGCTCACTGCAAAAAGGTTTGATTTTTTGTAAGTAATCCATAGAAAGTACTTTGCCATTGGTTGTATTTTCAAGACAGAGTAATTTGGTTCGTGCATGATGATCATCAATAGGCTTAATTGAGAGCCTTACTTTATTTAAATCAAGTGTTCCATCCTCCTCAAAATCGAGGGGCTGAGGTTGTACGCTACCAAGAACAGCCGCACCGCCTCCCTCCCATAAGTAAGTATGAGCCGTTTGACCTACAATGTATTCATCTCCCCTTTCACAATGAGCGATGATACCTAATAAATTGGACTGCGTACCACTCGGAGCAAAGAGAGCAGATTCCATCCCAGCACGCTCAGCAATCATTGCTTCAAGTTTTTGAACTGTTGGATCTTCACCAAAAACGTCATCCCCCACCTGCGCATTCATCATGGCATGTAACATAGCCTGATTCGGTTTGGTCACAGTATCACTACGTAAATCAACACTATTCATATTTGAGCCTTAAGTTTAGATATTATGCTGTCTTTTTTAAGAGCAAAACCTATATTCTTGAGTGATAAATGTCAACTATAGATTAGAGAATCCTGACTATCAGCAGAATTTGAAAAAGATTTAATTCAAGAATCTATTATGGTCTTCAACACGGAGCAGGTGATAGAATTGGTACGACTGATCCATAACGTTAAATTACAGAAACGAGGCAAATGCGAACTGCAGTTAATCTAATGGGGACATTTTTAGAGTTTAGGCAGATCCAATACATATGCATCTGCCTAATTAATTTTATGACTTAAAAGACGATACACTAATTTGTTCATCGGCTAACTTTATAGCTTCAGCGGAATTTCCAGAAGCCGCCGCTTTTTCCAAGGCAGTGCTTGGGACAGCCTCTTTAAATTCGCTTTTCTGATTGCTTCGACAACATTGTTAGCAGAGCCTTGCCCATTATCGCGATCATATCCCCAAGGATCCATTTCATCTCCAGACACATCTATTTTCATAACCCTACCTTCTAAGTAGTCAAAATATGTCTGACCTTTGTCAAGATATTTTTGAGCATTTTCTGCTGTCATCTTAGTATTACTTTTTGCAGCAAAAAAAACCAGGCCAAGAGGTTTGCTATTGTTGAATAGTTCAGCAACAAGGGTTGCTTTATCAATACCCTTAATATCTATTTTCATTTACAACTCCACAAAGTAGATTAATTTCAGAGTAGAATTATAAACTGTTTTTTTTTTGCGCAATTGGTGGGGTAAAATAAATTGTATAATCCTTATACGATGAAATGACCATCGACCCATCGCATAATCCATTTTTTATGTTAAATTATCTCAAGAAAACCCAATTATACATTAGTTAATCAAAACCCCTTCTTGACAATAATTTTGAAAGATATTAGTTTAAAACCAATTGCTAATAAAGGAGTTTCAAAATGCAAGGATGTTGCAAGTGTCATGGATTTTGTTGTAGATGCAATAATGTATATGTGTATGAAGAAGGGTTTTCAGATCACAAAAAAATGAAGGTTTCAGATTTCTTTGGATCAGAAAAGGAATTAGAGGAATTTCGAGAAAGTCAACAGCAAGAACAAGAGAAGCGTTATAATAACGCTCATCACGATAGTAGATTTTCCCTTAAATGTAATCTTTTTTGATACAATAAAATAGCAAGTCGAGTTGATCAATAGCCTGAGGCAAGTATTGCACTCCCATTTTGTACTGATTATGATGCCGCCTGATGGATTCAGGAAAATCTGGCATTTTAATTAATGGAGTAATCATAATGAAATTCAAATACAAAACACCAAAAACGCATCAATCTAAAAAAATTGACCTTTCAGGAAATGATTCAGAGTCCAGCAAATCGCCAGGCAAAAATGGTGGTAGTCTCGAACTAACACTAGCCCAAGCCACAGAGGGATACCTGCTTTCTAGTAATAGTAGAAAAAACAATGGTTTTTTTGGAAAAACAACTCTTCTTTCTCTGGCAAGCAAAGGCGGTAATGGCTGTGATGGCCTACGCGTACGTGAGAAAGACGGTTATTACAGCACCGTCGCAGAGGAAGGAACTAATGGAAGTGATGCAGGAAACGGAGGCCATGTTTGTATTACCGTCACAAAAGACAATTTAGCATTGTTAGATGCTATAGTGGCAATTGATACTCGTGCAGGCAAGCCAGGCAAAGCCGGGGTACACGGAGTCAGAGCAGCCAATGGTAAAAACTATTCCTATCCACTTTATCCCGGTAGAGAAGGCCATGCTGGTTCTTGTACATTTCGTGTTCTTGATGATGGCAGTATAAAAATGTATGAATCGCCCTACCAGCTGAGTTTATCTTTAGTTTCAGTGAATAATTTGAATCCCTTGGGTTTAAATCCGGAGGATACCATTGAAATCCAATTGGCGTTGGCCAATACTGGCCCCATGGATAGCCCGGAAAATATCTCTTTAGGTTTTGTATCAACTGATATGAAGTATCAAGGGAAGGAAAAACCTGAGTTCAACCAGATTTTGGCAGGAAGGTATAAAACAGTTAATATTTCCTTTCAGGTATTATCGAAGAATGACGTGAAAAAAGATGAAACCCGTGAGTCTTCACTCCCCTCCAATCTGAATATCCGCTTTTTCGCCTATAACCCCAGACTCGATAAAGCATACAATGGGAGCGAAATTACTGTTTCTCTACCCGTAGCGTCAGAGTCATCAATTACTATGCAACCGTAGCCAGCTAGCTAGCCTTGATGCGGTGGAACGAAATCAAGGCTGGTAAAATAGCCAACACCATAATGATTTAACGTGAACTCGGGATAAAGAATAAATAGACAGTAGATGCTTTTTACCCCGTTCGAACGAGAGTTTATAGAGGACTTATCCGAAATAGACGGTAAATATCATCTTCCTCACAATCAAGGCTATCAACCTCACAACCAACTCCATCAGCAGGACTCATGAGGGATATATACTTTGAATACGCCTTTTTCCGACTAAGCGTTTCCTCCTCAGTAACCATTGTAGTTTCAGAGTTTTCATCTGCTTTTTTTAAGTTTCTAACAACCACTTGATCGTCACATATTTCAAACTGATGAAGGTGATTACCATGCTCTACAGTAGCTCCATTGGCAAAAAAGGAACCTCTCTTTAAGCGATTGACTTGGCAATCAGGGTCACCAACTCCGACTGATATGACATTTCCCATCGTTACATCCTCTAGTTGAAAGAATAGAGTTTTATAGAACCTACAAGGGGTTGTCAACCACCTAATAAATCAAGCATCCTTTTCATTGGGCTAACCACACATTGCCAAACGACAAGGATAGAGGTAAATTTGTTATACATATGTGATGTGATCAAGCACGTCAAATTACAAGTCGCTCTTAATTAAGGGATATCATGTCGTTAACAGAAAGCATCGTACAATATGGATTTTCAATCAGCTTAATTGTTAATGCAGCCTTATTCATTCCTCAAATCATCTCATTAATTCGCACTAAATCAGCCAAAGGTATCTCATTAATAACTTTTGGAGGGTTTAATGTAATCCAGTTATTTACCCTGCTTCATGGGGTTTATGTAGAGGATTATCTCCTTGCTGGCGGCTATCTTTTAAGTATTGCCACGTGCGGCACTGTATCCCTGTTGATTATTTATTATCGTTATGTAAGAAAAGAAATAGGTTCAACAACAATCAATACAAAATGAATAATTAAAAAACTTAATGATTTTATTTTGATCATGTGTTATAATATCCCACTCCTTAAGTTGGTCACTCAATGGAATTGGATATGGATATAAAACAAACAAATCTTGCATTACTCCCTTACGAACCCCACATCATCATCAAAGACATTACTCAGAAAATAAACGTCATCGAGTTAATGAGTGCACTACTCCACCAATTACATCACGCACTTTGTCATTTCGAGAACAATGAACTCTCTCGATTTGATGCACAAGTAGGTGAAACGCTGTGTCAAATCAGAGCCTATAAAATCTATTATCTTGCTGCTTATTCATCGCATCATTTCTTGGAGCAGGTTGGAACACTGAAAATACGTGTATTAGATGGAATAAACACCCTATCCATGCAGGCAAAACAGTTTCAGCAAGAGCTCAGACTACATAAAAACGAACGCTCTGAATTCATTCGTAGCCCAATGACTCTGAGCGTTTTTTTTAAAGAATTAAAATGCCTTATTCCTTTATCCGATGATACCTTATTTTTATTTAGTTCCTTTTTTTTATGTCATTATCATGTGGTCGATGATAACCATATACCAATGGCAATTAATTTTAATGCCATCGAAAAAGAACTTTCGTTATCTCGCAGTTTCGCTAAAAAACTGGGACATTTTCACCAAAAAAGACTGTCTGAATTATCCTGCGATTTTATATTTAATCTGGTAAAAGAGTTACCAGAGTCTCAGGAACTGGAATCCATATTACCCCTGGTACATCACAAAGCAGATGAAGGGCGTATGGTCTTACCCTGTTATTGCGTGACAGAAATTATCGTACTGCATATGATTGAAAAAAACGCCAATATGTTGTTCCTGGTCGATGTCATAACCCCAACAAAAAGAGCCCGAATACCTCTCTTTTTAAGAGGTTCAAAAAAACAACAAAATTTTGAATTAATAGAACATGATACCGCTCATGATGAACCGTGCATGGTTATGTACGGTTCACGTAAATCTCATAACACTGGAATTAAAAACATACAGAAACAATTACTCTTAATAGGAATTAAGGAGGTAATTCTCTCAAATAATGCGGCGCACCCTCAATACTCTGGGAAAACGCTGAGCTCTTATAGAGAAAACCATTATGCAACCTTAATTTCAGAACGTACTTCATTATCCGTCCAACAATTGGCTATTATTCAAAAAAGAGCCAATCATTTAGCGCACTTAAAACATCGAGCAAATATTCTAGGATGTACCAGCGACAACCCAGCATTGTTTGTGCTACAACATATCTATTGCAGTACCATAAAGAACGACATGCAAAGACCGATAAGAGTACAGTAAAAAAATATGGTCATTTAAGGATTATACTTAATTCAATAAGAATGAAAGGAATGGATTGACTGGATGAAAATAAATCAAGTGGTGTCGTTATTAGAACACGTTCTCCCTCTGATGCCAGGATATGCTTATCTCCAGAATAAAAACGGCCAATACGTAGCGTGTACGCGCTCACAGGCGTTACTTTGGGGATTGAAAGAACCCAAAGATATTGTGAACCAAACCAACGCCACTCTACCTCTATTTCAAAAATACCCAGAATTGATGAATACATTAGATGGTATCCATCAACGCATTATAAAATCAAAGGTTGCTTTGCATTTTGACGAACCAGTACATTATCAGGATGAACATTTAATCGTCATTGGTTACTACAAAATTCCCTTATTTGAACAAAACCGGTTGGTGAGTATTTTATCATTGGTTATTGATGATCCGACTCATCCTGTTCCTATCAGGCCAAACTCACCTAATGATATAGCCTTAAAACACATATTAACCCACCTTCCAGAACACGTGTATTGGAAAAACAATCAAGGAAGATATTTGGGGTGCAATCTTGCACAAGCGCAAGATCTCAATTTAAACCATTGCGATGACATCATAGGAAAGACAGATTATGACTTATCGACTAAAGATAAAGCAGATCAGTTTTGGGAAGTCGATAATCAAGTATTATCCTTTGGAAAAACAATCGAGGTAGAAGAAGAAATAATAAAAAATGGAGAAAATCGGATCGTTATCTCAAAGAAATCACCGCTTTATGATGAATTGAACCAAGTGATCGGGCTTTTAGGGATCTCTTTTGATATTACGGATCGAAAAATGATGGAGGAAGAACTTAAAAAAGCAAAAGATGCGGCTGAAACTGCTAATAGAGCTAAAACTGAGTTTCTGGCTAATATGCGTCACGACATCAGAACTCCTCTCTCTGGAATAGTTGGATTTTCTGAACTGTTAAAAATGAATTCCACAGAGCCTCATATTCAAGAATATGCCGACAATTTAATCGCATCAAGCCATGCCTTATTAAATTTAATGGATGAGGTGCTTGAAGCAGTCAGAGTCAGCTCCGGTGAAATTCCTATGATGAAACGAAAATTTAACTTGTCGCATACATTAGAACAAGTCGTTGCATTGCATCAAGCCAAAGCACATGAGAAAAATCTCAATTTATCTTTTTCAGTGGACGAAGCTCTTCCCTACTTTGTGATTGGCGATAAAATTCGCTTGCATCGTATCGCGCTTGAATTAATAGGTAATGCACTCAACTTCACCGATAAAGGTTTCGTATCCCTCAATGTGCTATTAGCTAAGAAAGAGGCACAACATTTGGTCATTAAACTGACGGTCACTGATTCTGGAATAGGAATACCCAAAGAAAAGCAGCAGGAAATTTACCTGCAGTTCAAGCGACTCACTCCTTCTTATCAAGGTATTTATAAAGGTGCAGGCTTAGGACTTTATGTAGTAAAACAATTTATAGATGAATTGGGTGGAGAAATTTATGTAAGCAGCGAAATGCGTAAAGGATCTTGCTTTACATGCCTTATTCCACTTCAAGAACCGCTGATAGACGATAATTCAGGGCTTGATGAACATGAAGAGTCGATCATAGATAAGCCTTATATGAGCCCGGCCACCTATAAGCTATCCCCATCTTCCTCATCAGAACAACAAGATGATAATACAAATCCTTTTGTGCTCATTGTCGAAGACAACCATATCGCTCAAGCAGTGGCCTGTTCATTGCTACGTCACCTCTCTTGTCGCGTTGATGTAGCATCAGATGGAACAGAAGCTCTTTTGTTAGTAAAAGAAAATCGTTATGATCTTATTTTTATGGATATAGGTTTAGGTGATGGGCTAGACGGTTACGAAGTAACTCATCAAATTAGAAATGGATCAAATGAATTAAAAAATATTCCTATAATAGCGCTTACGGCACATGGTGGTGATGAGAACAAACAACGCTGTATTGAAGCGGGTATGGATGCAGTATTGACTAAACCTCTGACTAAAGTTCATGCAATGGATATTTTAAAGTCATTTATTCCATCAAAAAATCTGCATACTCCTGCTGATATCTCTATAAAAAAACGAAGAGATTTACCCGACAGTGACGAAGAACTCTTTCATCTCAATCAATTTTCTATTTTTAATCAAGAAGATGCATTGAAAAATTGCAGTACTCAGGAGATGTTAAAAGAACTTCTAACCCTAATGACACAACAACTTCCTGATGATTTAACGACCATGAAAAATGCCTATTTGTCCCAAGATTTTTCTTTAGTTGAAAAAACAGCTCATAAAATCAAAGGTGGAGCGGTTTATGTTGGAACAGTTCGCATGAAATACGCCTGTCAGTACCTTGAGCGCTATTGGAAATCAGGCGAACGAAAATTATTTGATGCACTATATCATCAGGCTATAACCACAATTGAAGAAACTATCCTCTATATTGAAGGATGGCTACGTCAACCATGCTAAGCAATGTCCTGATGCAGTTGAAAGTATGTGGTTAACTGCACTCTTCTCAGAAAAACCTTGATTTCGTTTGCATCAAGGTTAATTTATTCTCAGATATATACTTCATTTTATGGATATATATTCACCCTTTAAATCAAAAAAAGTTGTGTTCTCTAGTTCTTTTGCACGCTTATCAGTGCGTTCTATTAGGCAGTCTACAGGTTCTGCACTGAACGCCCAAGCACAATCCAAGTCTCTAAAGACAATCCATTGACGTTGGGATTTAATAAGCTTTCTACGTGACTCAAATGGAAGTTTTTTAAGTATTTTTTTATAAACATTATTTAATTTCTTATCTACATAATTAAGCTCATATAGCCTAGTGTCACCTCCAACAGACATTGCGTTTGAAGTGGCCATTATCGAGAATAATAGAATTAACAATTTTATCAAAGGCTTATTCTTACAGTTTAATCTCATACTTATTCTCCGAAATTAATAATTTAACGTGAGTTATAGATAAGAAGATTTGTTTTATTCAATCGTTACTTCGATGCCGTTCGGACTGAGGAAGCGCGATAGCGCTGTCTCGAAGCCTTGGCATCGTACTAAGACTTCGAGACGAGGCTATCGCCTCTACTCACCCGAACGGAGCGAGGTAAATCAAGCCTCTTATCCATAACTCACGTTAACTTAACATAGAAAGAGCTCGTTGACGCTCTTCTGGGTATCTACCATAGTATCAATCGAGTCTGGCCTCATTGACCTTATTATGTCATGCCCGGCGCGCACAATCCCGGTTGCAAGCAAGCTGGGCTACGCGTGCTATGGCTATTGGCAACGTCACAGTATGGCGATGTTTCTCAACGCTGGCTATTAGTCAAACCAAAGTCAGAGAAGAGCATATTTTGAATAAATTTACGATGCATTATATTATCTCTCAAATTTAACAATCATTGGGACGTATCCCCATGACCTTACACAAGATTCTCTCAATCACTCTTTCGCCTAGCTAAAACGACATCCTTTTCTTTTTTTGATATAGAGAGATATTTTTCTTGCTGATACTCCCCTGCCTCACTCATTGAGGGAGTATAAGCGAGTCGCCCTAGTTTTTCTTCTTCGAATGTTATGCTTCCATAAAATCCATCATAATAAACCAATTTATTCTCTTCCTTTTCAGAAAATCGATAGTTTTTTAAATAAGAATTATTTTCAGCAAAGCCATAGGCCTCATAAAAATCACCACTTCCAGTCCCAAATTGACTTATTAACAAAACATCAGATTTATTTATTTTAGCACCTGACAAAACCATTATATCCGCACCTTCATCGTTAAATCGTGTTTTGCTAAAACTTTTAAATACTTTTGTTCGATAATTTGAAAAAGATTTAGTCTCAACGTCATATAAATAAATAAAAAAATGGCCTACTTTGCTAATAGTATGGTACTCCTGTTTAGTTATACGTGAAAATGAATCCGTTTCTTCGCTTTTCTCATCTGGAGCATATAAATACGCTATAAATCGATGCCCATTGTTAGTTTGTAAATTGGCTTTAAATGGCGAAAGCAAGATGCTGTCTTGCATTTTAGGGGTAATAGTAATTTGCTCAATACCAGTCTCCTCAGCATAACAATTAAAAAACATAATCGTGATACAAATAAAAATAATGCTTTTAACTTTCCTAATTACAATCATTGTTTTCTCCATCTAATTTCTATACTGAGGTATTATATAATGAGGTTGATATGTAGGATTCATCTTCATGAATTCAGTCATTCCCTTATGGATTTTTTCCGTTTGCGCACTTGCCCAACTTACATTTGTTGCGTATTGCTGTGTTGCAGGATGCTCAGGGTTCCAACGCATCGAATAGAGAGTCCTCTGAGAGCCGGAACTATTATTTATCCAGCCTTTTGATATAACTTTTGCTCCTCCTATAATACCAAGCTCTATAGTTTTCCAGCCATTTTTATCCGCAAACTCAGCTCCTTTTTCTTTTGCTTTATTGTCATGAGCTCCGGCTCCAAAATAATTATGATCATCTACAGCAAGCTCACTTTTACCATTACCACTCTCATGCAGTGCATGCGCTATAAGGTAAATAGGGTTTACATTGTTTTCTTTAGCTGCAGCTAAAAAATAAGCACCTTTCCCAGCGAGAACCCCCTTATTTTTCAAGAAATCATCTAAAGTATCCACTTCAAATTCTGCTTCATAACGTAAATCCAGAAATTGAAATTTTTGCACTGGATCAGCTAACAATTTTTCAATGTTCATATGTTCTCTGATTTGATCTCTAGATGCCTCTACCCAACGTTGCCTTCCGTTTATTCTCATCTCATATTTTGAAGATGAACTTCCTTTCAATCTCGCTTGACGATTCAAAGCCTCTTCAAAAGTAAGCGGTGATTTTTGGTAGGTGATTCTCTCACGATTTGCGTTGAGGCTCAGTCCCATTGCGTCAAGGCTTTCTTTATCGTTTAAAAATTGCTCTACTCCGTGTGATTTTTCATTCCAATAATGGTTTTTGGCAAAGGTCTCTGAGCCTTTTTGTTTAAGATTTTGTGCTAAATAACTGAGATACACTTCATCTTCTGTTTGTTCTGGATGAATCATATCAAAAACGTTTTCGGTTAAAAAGAATTCGTCTGTACTTTTTAGTTCTTCCTCTTCTGGCATTAACGGGCTGTTTTCTCTGCCAATATCCACTATTGCTGAGCCGATTGCGCTTCCCAGGTTGTTGGCTATTATATCTGTTGCGTGGAAGTGGGTTCCTGTTGCTGCGGATTCGGCGCCTCCTGTTGCCAGGGCTTTTGCTTCTGTGGCCAGGATTCCAGATTGATGATCTATCTTTTTTAAGGTTGCGTCTATCTTTTTTAAGGTTGCGTCTATCTTTTTTAAGGTTGCGTCTATCTTTTTGCCGAAGGTGCCGCCCATGAAGCCGGCTGTCAGACCTGCTATTCCTAGTTGGGCCCAGTCGAAGTGTTGGTGTTTTCTCAGGCTTAAGCTTATTCCCTGGCTTAATGAATTTTGCTCCAGCATGGTGGCGGCGCTGCTGATGCTGAAATTTTGGGTTGGGGATAGCTTGTCTGCTGCGNNCATCAGAGCTTTGTATTGTTTTGATNCGCCAATNCCTCTNAGTANGCCAGCTGTTGCTGCTGTGGCGAGGCCGTTGATTAGGGCTCCTTTAAAATCTATTTTATCCTGCAGCCCGATTGCGCTTGAAANTGCCTGGCTTGCCATGTTTCCTGTAAATCCTGCGGTGAACCCTGCGGCCATAGATCCCGTAAGGGAGGCCATGCCTCCTCCGGCCAGGACATTAGCTCCTATATTAAACAACGAAGTCAATGATGCGGCGTTGGCTACTCCTGCAAGAGCACCTATTATCCCGGCAGTAAGAACTGTAGCGACTACAGCCACTACAGCTACAACTATCCTGGAAAAGATCCCGTGGTGCTTTCTTGGTTCTGGTATAGGTGGCGGTGTGGGGGGTAAGGGTGTTGTAGCGCTGATGTTGCCTATCATTTGATTGGCGTTGAGCACTTTGTGTGTTTTATTGGTGTGATGTTGCCCGGTTGCTACTGCAGGGAGATTAATACGTTGCCCTACACGCAGTTGGTCAATGCCGCTGGCATGGGCGTTTTTATTGCTGATGCCATTAGCATCAGCTATCAGATACCAGAGGCTACTGTCGCCATAAACCTGTAACGCGATGCTTTCCAGAGTATCGCCAGCTTGTACCGTGTAGGCTCCCAGATTCTCCTGAGGGGCTTCTGGTGGTAAACCTTCTGCCGTTTCTTCTGAGGTTCGACCTAAAAAGTCTTTGATAGACTTCCCTTTCACACCTACCTTATTGGATACACGCCATAAAAATGTGGCCGATTTATCTACAGCAGCATGAGTGCCTGACGGGGTGAAGCCGCTGTAAACATTTAAAGATTGCTTTTTATTTAAATCCAGGCGTTTGTTCTTCCTTTGCCAGGATTAACAGTAGATGCTCTGGTTGGTGTGGAAAGAAGTAGTACTTGCGTCACCTCTCTTTTGGATAAATAAATTAAACACTCACGCTCCAGTGTATGAAACCATTTTTTATTCATGGAGTATTCCTTTGCAGCCAGCCCTCAATATAGNTGATGGTTTCTTCTATAGTACTTACTGCCTGATGATAGAGTGCATCAAATAATTCACGTTGCCCAGTTTTCCAGTAGCGTTCAACATACTGACAGGC
>NZ_KB892411.1 GCF_000373765.1 Legionella shakespearei DSM 23087
ATATAATTAGTGTATAATTTCATAATGCCTCGAATTTGATTGTTTAGGATTGTAAGCGGACGTACTTTAAGGAGTCCAATCAACTATTCAAACGTTTCGAGAGCAGGGCCAGAGTACCTTGATCTCCGCGGTTGCTAAACCAATCCTTCGACGGTCGCTCACGCCCGCGCTCTTTACTCTTGAAGTAAAGAGCTACTCTCTTATCCGACATTATATAAAATTTTAAACTTACAATCCTTCGCGCAAAAAGACGCGCTCAGGACGACGTAGATCGGAAAAAAAGGGTAGCCCGGTTGCTCGCAACCGGGCTACGGTCTGGAGTGTTATTCAATCATGGAGATATACCTCGGGGTCATTACGAATCTTACTTGTCTTCATCCGGGTTAAAATGATCAAAGGTATTTCCTGCCAGTGGATCGTAATTCTCGCCGTTTTGTCCGCTATTTGGAACTGCGCCAACTTTAGTTGTGGCCTGTTGCTCTGCCTCTTTTTTGGCTTTTGCCATCTCGGTGGCTTTTTTAAACATATCACTGACATCTTGCTCATTATCGAAATCTGTCATGACTATTCCTTAGAAGTATATTGTTTAATTATAGATGCTGTATTCTTTTTAAACAAGAACCGACTTTTAAATGGGTAGTAATAATAAACTCCATGAATTACTTCAAACTGTCGATTAATCCGGTTAACATAGAGCCTTGAAACCTTTTTTAAAGTTGCTATGCGAATTCCCAGCTTGCTCGATGCCTTAATTACTGAGGTTGATGGTGCCCTTCGTACCTTGTTTCCCCCGCAACAGCGATTACCGACACGCCTTTCTCCGGCAAAGCACATTCAAGACAGCCAATTAAGCCAGAAAGATAAAAAACACATAGCCGGCCTGATGAGAGTAAACCATTCAGGAGAGGTCTGCGCGCAGGCCCTTTATCAGGGACAGGCATTAACCGCAGAGCTAACTCATATAAAAGCGCAAATGCATCAAGCGGCAGTAGAAGAAACAGATCACCTGGCCTGGTGTGAAGAGCGCTTGTCTGAATTGGATAGCAAACCCAGCATACTCAATCCACTGTGGTACTGCGGCTCTATCTTTTTGGGTGCATTAGCAGGTATGGCGGGCGATAAAATCAGTCTGGGTTTTGTCGCAGAAACAGAGCGACAGGTAAGCGCCCATTTGCAAAGCCATTTGCAGCGCATACCTGATGAAGATAAAAAATCACAAGCCATATTGCAACAAATGCAGGCAGATGAAGAGCAACATGCGGCACAGGCGGTGGATGCTGGAGCATCTGAGCTTCCCTACCCTATAAAACAATTGATGCATACTGTATCCAAAATAATGACCAAAACCAGTTATTATTTTTAATCAACAACGCAATCGATTGCCCTTATAAACCGATTGTGGTTAAAGCAAGAGTAATAGGTCGGGGGGATCTTTCCTCTTGCTCCCTGACAGGGCTGACCTTTTACTAGCAAGGAGCGTTAGGAATGGATCACTATAGTTTATTTATCCTTTTCGTCATATTCGTGGCCTTTGTCTTTGATTTTATTAACGGGTTTCATGACGCCGCCAATTCCATTGCAACCATAGTAACGACTGGAGTATTAACGCCAAAACAAGCAGTAGTGTGGGCTGCTTTTTTTAACTTCATTGCCTTCCTGGTTTTTAATTTGACGGTTGCCAAAACCATTGGCAGTGGGCTTATTGATACTCATCTTGTAGATGCTTACTTTATTCTGGCAGCTTTGGTGGGCGCCATTTTCTGGAATCTGGTCACCTGGTATTACGGTTTGCCATCCAGCTCTTCTCATGCACTTATTGGCGGACTGGCTGGAGCCGCAATAGCTAAAGGCGGATTTACTTCGCTTAAAATTGCCGGGTTTGCCAAAGTGGCCGCGGGAATTTTTATCTCCCCCGCGCTGGGCTTAATTATAGGGCTGCTCTTTACTCGTTTTTTAACCGGCCTGCTGAAACATAAAAAAGAAGCTGAACTCGATAAGTTATTTAAAGGATTTCAATTACTGTCCTCGGCTTTACTCAGCCTGACCCATGGGGGAAATGATGCTCAGAAAACCATGGGAATTATAGCCATACTGCTTTTTTCCGCATCCTGGATCAGCGGTGAATTTTATGTACCCTTTTGGGTAGTGATTTCTTGTCATTTGGTTATAAGCCTGGGAACTCTGGCTGGTGGCTGGCGCATTGTCCATACCATGGGTACCAAAATAACCAAACTGAATACCTTAAAAGGCTGTGCTGCCGAAACTGGGGCTGCCGTGACTATTTTTGTCGCCACAGAGTGTGGTGTTCCCGTTTCAACCACTCACACTGTCACGGGGGCTATCGCGGGAGTTGGTTTGATTAACGGGATTGGGGGTACTCACTGGAAAGTATTAAAGAGAATCTTCCTTTCCTGGTTATTGACTATTCCTGCAGCAGGTCTGGTTTCAGCAGCCATTATACTCACCGCTGGAACATCACATTGATTCGGAAATTGACATTTTTTGCCTTGGTGCGATCCGTTCGTGCTGAGGAGGCGCAGCTTTTTTGCGCCGTCCCGAAGCACTGGCACAAACTTTTTACCTTGGTGCCTGCTTCGAGACGAGGTTTCCACCCCTCCTCAGCTCGAACGGGCCGGTGAGTGGGATGGGATAATAAAACCTTAAGTACCGGGCGACAGCATACCCGCTTTATGTTCCAGGTTACTTTTGTGACGGCTATAACTAAAATACACGATCACCCCTATTACCATCCATATCAGAAAACGAAGCATGGTAATCCATGGTAAATTGATAACCAGGTAAAAACAACTGAGAACCCCTAATATAGGTATATACGGCATGCCGGGTGTTTTAAATGGCCTTTCCATTTCAGGTCGTGTCCAATGCAAATATAAAACACCGGAGCAAACAATGATAAAGGCGAACAAAGTACCTATATTAACTAACTCCGCCAAGTCACTTATAGGAATGACTGCGGATACGGTCGACATCAAAATACCGCAAAGCAATATGATACGTATGGGTGTTTTAGTATGCTCATTGGTTTGAGAAAATATTTTCGGCAATAAACCATCCCTGGACATTGCTAAAAAGACTCGGGTTAAGCCATAAAAAAGAACCAGCATTACCGTAGTTAAACCAGCAATAGCCCCCACCCCCACAAGGCCTGCCGCAGTCTTGTATCCTAATACCAATAAGGAATGGCTGATAGGCGATGCTACATTCAGACTGGAATAATGGGCAATCGCAGTAAGCAAGCCGGCAACGATGATGTATAAAGTAGTACAAATAAGCAATGAGCCTATAATTCCTCTGGGCAAATCACGCTGAGGATTAATAGCTTCTTCCGCCGCAGTAGAAACAGCATCAAAACCTACATAGGCAAAGAATATAAGAGAGGCGCCTTTCATCACTCCTGCCCAGCCGAAAGGCATAAATGTAGACCAGTTCGCCACTTTAACTTCAGTAGATGCGATAGCGATAAAAAGCAAGATCACTGTCAACTTGACCATCACCATGACGTTATTAAAACGGGTACTTGATTTAACCCCGAGGATTAACAAAATGGTCAATGCGGCAATAACTGAAAATGCGAGTATGTTAAAACTGCCACCGTCTATGGGACCATGTAACAGATAATAGGGAATGTGTATTTTCATGGCAAGGAGCAAATCATTGAAATAACTGCTCCAGCCTACAGAAACAGCCGAAACTGAAATGGAATACTCCAATAAGAGATCCCAACCAACAATCCAGGCAATTAACTCGCCAAATCCTGCATAGGCATAGCCATAGGCACTTCCGCAGCCACCAATGGACGCAGCAAGTTCTGCATAGGATAATGCCGCAAAAGCGCAGGCAAAACCGGCCATAACATAAGAAAGGATGACTGCCGGCCCCGCCTGGGTAGCCGCAACAATTCCGGTTAAAACAAAAATACCTGCACCTATAATAGCGCCTACTCCTAAAAAGGTCAGATCAAAGGCTGTGAGGCATTTTGCCAGGTGAGATTCATTCTCTGATGAGCCTGCAATGTCTTTTTTGCGAAACAAGTCCATGATAGTATGCTCTTAGGTTTATTGACTTTATTCTTTATTTTCAGTGCATTATAGTGCATCTTAATTAAAGTATAAATTCGGGTTAACTTACTGATAACCAGGTCGACAGCTCCTGAAACCTTCAGTTAAACTGTAACACTAAAATAGAGCTGGGATAAACCCTGAACAGGTTAAAATGTGAATGAAAAAATTAATTTCCACTATTTTAATGATGTGCACTCTAACAGCGTTCGCTGCATCAGACGAACAGGATAAGCCATGCTCTCATTGGGCTTCTTTTTTTAAACCCGTTTGCCAACGCCTGCATCAGGTGTGGACAGAAGGAGATACCGATCTCTATCTATCAGGCTATGCATGGCATAATCGCCATGTGTACAGCCGTGAAAAAATAGATTCTTATAATGAATTAGCATGGGGTGGCGGTCTTGGTAAAGGTTTATTTGATGAAAAGGGAAACTGGCATGGCTTGTATGCCATAGCCTTCCTTGATTCACATAGCCATGTGCAACCCGCAGCAGGATATGCCTATCTTAAAGTTGCAAACCTGAGCAAAGATCTTAAAGCCGGTATTGGTTATACTGTGTTGGTCACCTCAAGAGTAGATATTAACCATAATATTCCATTCCCCGGTGCACTTCCCTGGGCCTCAGTATTCTTCAAACAAGTGACGGTTGCCGCTACTTATATTCCCGGGTTCAATAATAACGGTAATGTGCTGTACATCCTCGGAAAATATACTTTTAAAGTTTAAGCTTTAGATGAAATACTATGCCCCTCTTCATCACTCCAGCTATCAAATATGGTTGTATTGGTATTTGTTGGCACAGTCCCGTAGCCCGGCTGAAAGCAGACCGAGCTACAAATAAAATAGTTGCATCAGCATATTCAACTTGTTAGTCTCTGTATGCTTTTTTAACTTTTGTAAACAAGGAGATTGTAACATGATGTTCAAATCAAAGCTGGCTACTTTTGTTGGTGCCCTGGTTCTTGCTGGCTCCTCATTTGCAGCACAAGGTATCCCTCAATCGTGCCCAGGCATAAACGCCATTCAATCTGAAGGATTACCCAACGCAGGCGAAATTTTCCAAGGAATGTATCTGGCTTATAATGTCAGTAATTACGCAACTCCTTCCAACTGGGTATTCATCATGGGTCCTGTAATGGCTGATTCAGAAGAGATGGCTCTTGAATCAAGTAATGGCCTTTTAGCGACGATGTCTGGCACTCCAGAGCCTCAGAATGATAACGAAGGCAACTGGATTTGTGAATATGACACCAACGAACCTAATGTTGCAGCCCTTGCTATCCAGGCTGACGATATGATTTCTCCATTAAGAATGGCAAGATACCTGAGAAGAGCCCATTAATTCACCCCCTCATACGGAAGCGTCAATGCTTCCGTATTTCCTTCTTTTTTCCAATATTATTTGCCGCTGTTTTGGTGCTTATCTGAATAATGTGCTATGTTTTTTTTAAGGACTATTATTCAGGACAATTAAAATGAAATCTTTTATTGAACAGGCACAGTTGTATGCGGAATATCATCAAAATCCTCAAACCCGCTACACTCACCTGGCCGGAGTACCTATTATTATCCTGTCTTTAATGATTCTTTTAGGTTTTGTGAAAATTATTATTCCTGATGTTTTTGGCACCAATCTGGCCTGCCTGACTGCACTTGCGGTATTGGTTTACTATTTTCGCCTTAACTGGCAACTGGCCTTAATCCTTACCCCTATATTCCTTATTTTATTATGGCTAGCCAGTTGGTTTAATCATGCGGGGCCGACCACATTAGGTGTCTGGGCCTTTATAATCACCTTTGTTGTGGGCTGGGGATTGCAGCTGTATGGACATGTTCTGGAGGGTAAGAAACCAGCCTTTATGGTAAATCTCTCTCAAGCCTTGATAGCACCACTTTATCTGACCGCAGAACTGATGTTTATGGCAGGATGGATGTCTTCGTTGAAAGAAGAAATCCACGGTAAAAATGAAGAAACGCCAGTGAAATAAATTTGTTAAATAACGGTAGCCTATTTTAAATCAACCCTTCTTAACTTAATGGCAGGGAGTGTAGCCCGTATTAGGCGTTAGCCGTTACGGGATCGAAGTGGTAATAAACTATTCCCCGTATTACGGCTGGCGCCTAATACGGGCTACAAAATTTTACATAGTTGGAGATGGAGTCGTGCTCTCTTCTTCATCCTCAGTTGGCTCATCAGCATCGCTACCTTGAGCAGCAAGTTCTTCAGTATCACTGCTTTCAGCAGATAATTCAGCTTCCTCTTCTGCCAGCGCTGCTGCCAAAGCCATAATGAGAGCCAGTTTAGCCATATTTGGATCCAGATTATCGGCACTTGAAAGCAATGTGTAGAGAGCAAAGGCGTCATCTAAGCTCATGGTTTGCTCAGAGGCAGTCACTGTTTCACCAGCATCTTGCCGTTGTAAATTCCGGACTATTGCCTGTTCGCCAGCTATTGCAAATTCATGAAGATGATCGCCATGATCTACAGTTGCCCCAGTGGCGAAAAAAGCTTCTCTGTTTAAACGAACGGGACGATTATCGTCCGCTCTTTGTGTAGATATTGCTAAACCCATTACAGCTTCTCCTCGTAGTAAAAACAGATGTTTTATCCAAAGAGCAAGCAATTGTCAACGATAATTTTTTAACCTTAAGCAAACTGCGGCATGACAATTTTAAAGCAATAATGAATCTTTTGATTGCGCTTAAAATCCTGATCTATAGTCTGGCTGCTGATATCCTGTACCGAATATTTTTCTTTCAATAAAGGGTCAAGTTTGAACTGACGGAAGTTGGTTGAAAAATAAAGTACACCATCCGGATTAAGCAAACGCATGGCAGAATTCACTAAAGCAACATGGTCTCTTTGGATATCAAGCGTGTCCTCCATTCGTTTCGAGTTGGAAAAACTAGGGGGATCCAAAAAGATGACATCAAAACGATCTCGGGTAATTTTCATCCATTCGCGGCAATCATAAGAGATAAATTGATGTCTTGCCAAATCAAGATGATTCAACCTGAAATTATCCTCAGCCCATTGTAAATAAGTATTCGACAAATCCACATTGGTAGTTAAAGCGCCTGCAAGTGCCGCATGGACGCTGGCACTGGCGGTATAACAAAAACAATTCAGGAATCGGGTACCCGGTTTTAACTGC
Organism: Legionella shakespearei DSM 23087; assembly: GCF_000373765.1. Classification (GTDB taxonomy): domain Bacteria; phylum Pseudomonadota; class Gammaproteobacteria; order Legionellales; family Legionellaceae; genus Legionella; species Legionella shakespearei. Next base: position 7,239 of record NZ_KB892411.1, read on the forward strand.
TCAAAACGCAGGCGCAAAGGCCTGTGGTCTAAAAACAAACCCGTGTCCAGATAATCATACAAATTAACTTTTAATTTCGCTTTGCCTTCAGTGATTGTCATTGAATGGCCGGTTTTTGCCATTTTTTGATACTGTTCGCTGCCCTTTTGTTGCTTACGCTGTTTGACTATCAATTTATCGGCAGACAATCCCAGAACTCGGGGCACAACCTGCAACACTTCGAGGCTTCGCTTTTCTGCCTTATGGGCAGGAATACTGGCAGGGGCGGCATATTCCTGCAACACCGCATAGTCATTATAAATATCAATGGCATAAGCATATTCTGGTAAATCAGCATCATAAAGGCGATAGCAACTGATGTGGTTTTTCTTCGCCCATTTTTGTAAATGATGGTGATTTTTTTCCAAACGGTTAAACAGCATTTGTGCATTGGGTGACAAAGTACTGCTTTGAGCACCTTTTAATTCATTTTCTGCGGAAATATCCAGACAATATAATTTGCAATCCAGTGCGCCATTGTACAAAGTATATTGTTTACCTGCCCGCAACCCTATGGCTTTGGCCAGCACGGGATTTGAAGTCAGTACTGCCGCTTTCCAGCCCCGATAAAAGCCATGCAGAACGGTGCCTAACTGCTGATAAACAGGAACTAACTGAGTTGTATCCCCCAATCGCTCACCATAAGGAGGATTACACACCAGCAAACCCTTGTCGCTTGCAGGCCGGCATTCCTTAACTTCTGAAACAGCGAACTCAACCAGGGGAAGCACTCCGGCCCGTTCTGCATTGGCACGTGCAATAGTGATTACTTTACTGTCATTATCCGTCCCACGGAATGTAACACCGCCAACCGGCTTGACTTGTTGCAAGGCTTGCTGGCGCATTTTTTCCCATAAGGACGCCTGATGCTGCGCCCAATATTGCAGTGATTGATCCTGACGCAATAAGCCAGGAGCTATATGGGCGGCCATCATCGCAGCCTCAATAACCAAGGTTCCCGAGCCACAAAAAGGATCATGGAGAGAATATCCCTGTGCCGCCAATTCCGGCCATTTTGCTCTGATAAGCATGGCAGCGGCAACATTCTCTTTCAAAGGAGCCGTTCCAGTCTGAGTACGATAACCGCGCTGATGCAGGCTGTATCCGGTTAAATCAAAACTGACGGTCAGAATTTCATTTTTTAAATGGGCATGGATGCGAATTTGCGGGTTTTCTTTATCCACGTTAGGCCGGGAGCCATTCAGACGGCGAAAGTGATCAACAATGCCATCTTTAACCACTTGTGCCCCAAACATGGTATTGCGTATGTTTTCAGAAACACCATGAAACTCTATGGCAATGGTTTTATCATGGGTAAAAACCGTTTGCCAATGGAACTCCGTGCATAATTTATGCAGAGCCTGTTCATTAGCCGCATGGCCATTGAATAAAACCAATTGCACTCTGTTAGCAATACGTGACCACAGGCAGAGCTGATAAATAACAGCCAGACTTGCCTCACCATATACACCTTGAGGGCTGACGCGATGGCATTGAAAGCCTAAACTTTTTAATTCTTCTTCGAGCAGATATTCAAGCCCTTTGGGACAACTGACAAACAGGGAATAATTCATTGTATGGCTGACCTTAAATAACGAAACAGGGCCTTTGCAGCACCGGTATTTTTTTCTTTAATCTGATCATCGGTCGCTTTTTTAATGAGCTGCCTTAATTGCTGCACATCTTCAGGCTGGTACTGATCAATAAACTCGGTTAAGGCATCCTTCCCATCCTGAATCAGCCTGTCGCGCCATTGCTCTACTTCATGGAAGTTAGCGGTAACAGCACTGTCCTCTTCCAGAATCTGCTCATACGCGACAAGAATAGCTTCATAATCAGCAGCACGCATCAATTTGCCAATTAATTGGGCCTGACGGCGTTTCGCCCCATGGCTCTTGATTGATTTGGCATCGACAATGGCTTTGCGTAAATTATCCGTAAGCGGTAATAAATCCAGCTTTGCGGTGCTTAAATCGATAAATTTTACGGCGGTTTTCTGTAAAAAATCGGCTTCTCTTTTTTTCTGTGATTTGCTGACTTGCTCATCCATAGTATGCGTTGTACCTATATAAAATGCTCTGAGATTATATTCAGGATTATACTACATATGCGCCAATATGCCTAAGGCACTGCCATTAAGTTAATGGCAGTAGTGGAGAACTTGTTTTTATTCTGTGGGATTAAATGCTTCAAGACCCGCCTCATCCAATAATTCACGTGCTTTTTGCGCTATGTAGGAATGGGTTATGGTTGTTGGGTGTACATAATCCCAAAATAAGTATCCATCGCAATTCAGCGGTTCTGATTTATTTTTTAAAGGCAACATCTCGTAAATCATACTGGTACTGGCGGCCTCACGTAATTGCGGGTTGTTTTTGATCATATTCCAGCGTTTTGCTGTCAATCTTGGATCTTGATGCTGTAAATACGTATGAAGTGCTGAATCATCTGGAATGTAGTTTAACAACCATCCCGAATAACTGCCCATATAACAAGGCTCAGTTACATTGGTAAGGCCAAAATCATAAGCATGATCTATGGCTTCATTGAAAAAAGAATAGACATCAAAATAGACAAAAGTGACCTCAGGATATTTAAGCTTTAACTCATCAATCTTGGCTGCTAATTTACGGTTATGAGTTTGTACCAACTCAGTGAGCAAGGCCTCTGTCCCCATATCACGAGCTTGAGGAACACGGCCCAAATCGGGTAAATTCGCGATGAAAAATTTATCGCCATTGTATCCAATAATACGCTCTATAACCCCGCCTATTGCATCCACCACTGAATCAGTCAGCGGCTCCACATTAGTCGGCCCATTCAGATAATTATTGGCGCCTATCCAAATGGTATAAAGGCTGGTTTCCTTTTTGCCGTAAGTATTCCAATACAAATAGTCATTTAATTCCATCGTGAGGGTAAAGGGGAGATTTTCTTTATAGGAAAGGACGGCTCCGGCACCCCCCACGGCATAATCCTGAAATCCCTCTAAATAGCCATAAGGATAATAGGAATCATAAAGTTGCTCTACCCACAAGGGACCATTAGAGAAGTGGCCTTTAAAATAGGGAGGGGAAACGGGTAATTTATACCACATGTAACGGTATAAATTTCCATTGTCAGACAAACTGTCGCCAAAGATAATCATGGTATCAAAGCGTTTATTTGCTGCAAAAGCTGAAACAGTGAACCATAAACCTAAAAACAGGCACAAAGCTTTTTTCATTTTGTCTATCCTTGACAGCTCATTCTTAAAGCAACCCGAGCCTGTTACAGGCTCTGTCGGGCATAAAAATTTTATTCGGCAGCGGCAAGCCTTACCGGTGATTGAATATACTGCTTTCCAGGCCTTGCGCGCAAGTAGGTATGTCCAATCGCAAAAAAATTATAAATCAAAATACACAATAAAAGTAAGTGCAGCCAGGTAATGGTTAACTGGGTAAAGACAGGAATGGTAATCATAACCCCAAGACAGCCGGACAAGCTTAAGATTAAGGTTTTTTTCAAAGGAATTTTATCTTTCTGCAAAAAGACCAGGGTTGTAAGCGGCTGTTGCATTGCTCCGGCAATAGTCATAATGGGAAACGCTACGACTGGAGAAACATTCATTACAAATAAAACAGCCTGTACCATGACAAACAAACCAATACCCACCGAAGTGAGGGCACCGCAAATCATCAAGGCAAAGAAGCCAACAACCAGTTTCCAGGAATGAAGCTCTGTCAGATCACCACCCACAGGTAATAATTGAAATTGATGTGCCACCAGCAAACAGATAATGCAGGCAAAAGAGCATATCATGGCGAGGCGTATTGCCTGTTTGCTCAATTGGCTCACCACAAAACCTCCGAGCAGACCGCCAACACAGGTTCCGGCAACCAGGGTCAGCAAAGTGGTTAAATCCACATCCACCAGATGCATAAAAAAAAGGGATTCAATAGTTCCAGGAATGACCTGGGCACCATTATTTACGGCAGGTAACTCATCATCACGAAAGGTTCCTGTTAATTTGGCCAAAGCCACATTCACAGCGAAACTACCTACACCCAAGGTGTCGGCAATAAACGCAACAATACCGCTGCCAATCAGTTTTATATATTGGCTCAAAGACAAGGGGGTAGCGGGCTGTTGACGGAGTTTAATAACCATTACGGCAACACAGAACAAGGTTAATACGAGTATGCCGAGGGTAATTAAATAAAAAGCCATTCTCTTCTCAAAAATTAATCTGACTCTAATGGATTACTTACCAGAACTCCAAAGTCATAATGAACTGAGATTATATACTAATTTTATTGCTCAGCAAACAACATTTAGATTAAAAAACATTCTTAGTGCCTAATGAGGGCACACAATTAATCTGTAGCCCTTATGAGTGGGCCAGGATGCGATAATCTTGTCATTCCCGGATCGAAGTGGCACCATGCCACTTTCAGGAGATCCTTCGCGCAAAAAGACGCGCTCAGGACGACGTAGATCGGACGCAACACAGGCTACAGAATCCCACTGAATCCTGGCCAGGTGTGTAGCCCGGTCTGCTTGCAGCCGGGATCAAAGTGGCACCATGCCGCTTTCAGGAGATCAATCCTTCGCACAAAAAGACGTGCTCAGGACGATGTGCTTCAGAGGATAGAAGGCACTAACCTCAAATTAAACCGCACACTGAGCCGTTTCCACACCTACCTGACCAAAAACACTTTTAACAAGCTGGGTGTCTACCTGTAATTCTCTGGCGGAATAAATAACACCACAGGCTGCATCTTTAAAATTAGTGGTAGGGGTCCAATATTTGGTATTTGCAACCACCATAATGTGATAGGCCTTTTTAATGCCTACAGCTTTAGATAACAAATGAAAGGCTTTATTAAAAATACCACTAGCTGTATGCACAATATAACTTTGCCTTTCTTGCGGGTCAGAAATATTCACATCAGAAAAGGCAATGACATCTGCATAACTGATAGCACAATAGGAGCCATTACTCTGCGCCAGAGCTTTATCCAGACAATCTGCCGAACTGCCATCAGAAGAAGGATAATCCATAAAGCGTAATGCTTTACCAAAGGATTCACGCACTATAGTTTCCCCAATGCCCCAAGTCACTTCATCAGACTGCAAATAAGCCTTGTTGTACAATAAAGGCATAGTTTCCAACAGATAAGCGCGTGAGGCCTGGCCTGCCATATCGGATAAAGACTCATTTAAAGCACCAGACTGATCATGATATTCAAGGCCTGAATGTTGCTCCGTAAAGCCATGAGTCACTTCATGACCCGCAACATCCAGAGACACCAGAGGGTAAAAATCTTCACCATCACCAAAAGACATGGCTTGGCCATCCCAAAAGGCATTATCGTAACTTTGGCCAAAATGAACGCGCATCAACAACTTCATAGGGCTGCCATTTGAGTTCTGCAATGCATTTAAGCCATACCAGTTCTTATACATATCTACGATAACGTGGCCAAAAAAATAAGCATCATTGGTTGGGGAAAAACCGCCATTTACATTTTCTTCGCTGTTTTGGTTACACGGATATTGAAACGGGGTCAGAATAAGATTGCCCCAATCCCATTTGGTGCCCAGATTAACCAACCGTACTTTATCGTTATCCATCAGGCATTGATTGCCCTTTTGCACGACATCCAAAGAAGGCAAACCGTCTTTGCCGTACCAATATTCACGCACCTTTTCATTACCGCCAGGACCGCTGTCCAGATAGGTTTTAATATTGTTCCATTGTTTTAATACGGCGCCACTCTGGGCATCAATGACGAAGAATGGCCATACCGGCTTGTCATCCGCCTGGGTGGTTTTAAAGGAAACCAGAAACACCAGCTTTAAATTATTCTCTTCAACCGGACGAATCTGTAATTCGGCTCTTTCCTGCACGATTGGCGCTTGAGGGTTAACACTGAAATAAGCCTTTTTAGCCAATCCCATAGCCTGTTGTGTGTTTATGGCAGGAACGGTGTTGATTTGAATGTTATCCATTAAATGGCCATTGACTTCGCCAGTGGCTTTAGCTGAAATGCCCTGGTTCCCTTTTGCAGCGACCATGACTTGGGCGCCGACCACTGGAATTCCTTTATATAACTGCTGGTAACGGGTAATTGTGATGCCCGATTCTTGCGTTTGGCTGGACTCTTGTAAGGTGTTCTCATTAGGAAGAGTAGAAGCACTTTTTGAAAAAACCGCATTTTTTACAGGTGTTTTTGCCGATGAAAATTTCTTTAAGCTGTCTCCAGAAGCGTGGTATAACTGAAGATCATGAGCAGCCCAAAGGGAAAAAGAAACCGAGAAGAATGACAGGAACACTGCTTTTTTAAACATAGGAAACATCCAGAAATTCTCAGACCACACATAGTGCCACATAATTGATCACTATGCAATAACTTTTAACATCAAAAGATTTTAATTTTCTTGCAAAAAGCACAGTTAAAGAATTATTCTTCAAGCATAAAAAATAACCCTGCTGTGGTGAAAAATGACCACAGCGACAACTCAAGGATGGATTGATTTATGACTTATTCAAAAAAGGGTGTTTTGCTTTGTATTGCCTTACTGACGAAGCTGTCACTTGCCTTTGCAGGACCACTGGAACTGTATATGCAAAAGCAACAGGAAGAACAAATGTTCGCGACAGTTCCCAAATCCATAAAACAATCGTATTTCGATCAGCTTACCGATCACAATAATCCACAGGAAGGCATGTTTAAGCAACGTTATTACATTGATGAAACCTATGGCCCTGAAAGGGATGCTCCAGTATTTTTTTACATTTGTGGTGAATCAGCCTGTACCTCAAGGGCATTAAGCGGTGCAATACGCACTTATGCCAAAACACATCATGCAAAAATGGTTGCCCTGGAACATCGCTATTATGGAGAAAGTCTGCCACGAAACACCTTTTCAACCCGGGACCTGCGGTTTTTAACTACGGAGGCAGCCCTGGATGATTTGGCCTATTTTCAACGCCATCTACGCGATCAAAAGAACTGGACGGGAACATGGATAGCTTTTGGCGGCTCTTATCCGGGATCATTATCAGCCTATTATCGCTTAAAGTTCCCCTATCTGGTGGCCGGTTCTTTAGCCTCTTCGGCACCGGTGATGGCCAAAGAGGATTTCATTGAATACGATACCCATATGACCGAGGTAGCAGGCCCACAGTGTGCCGCACACATGCGTCAGGTGGTCAGTGAAGTTGAGGCCTCGTTGAATAATGCAGAAGAATTGGCACATATGAAAAACATGTTTGAAGCCAGCGAAATTGAAGATTCTGTAGATTTTCTCTACCTTATCGCCGACACGGGAGCAGCAGCGATTCAATATGGCATGCGAGACTCCTTTTGTTCTGCCCTTGCATCCAGCCAGACCCCGCTTGCAGGCTATGCCGATTTTGCTAAAAAGCTATATAGGGCAATGGGTATAACTGCTGTTGATATCACCGCTCAGGGAGCTATGAGTGAAGATCCTCACAGTTATCAAGACGGCGTGGGCATGCGCCAATGGTATTATCAATCCTGTACTGAATATGGTTATTGGCAAAACGCGAATCCTGATTCATCTCAATCAACCCGCTCTTCATTGATTAACCTGGATTATCATCGCAAAATTTGTCAGCGCTTGTTTGGCCTGAATGAGCCTGCCAATACAGCGTCCCTGAACAGCACTTTTTATTTTCCTCTGATGGATGAGTTGGTGACCAATATCTATTTTACCAATGGAGCCAATGATCCCTGGTCTACCCTTTCATTAGCCGAGAAAAACGGTAACGCAATCAATAAGAAATTAACCTATTCATTGATTGAAGGAGCCGCCCATTGTGATGATTTAAGAACTCCTAAAGAAACAGACTCTGAGTCGATAACCAAAGCCAGAAACACCATGCAAAGCTTGTTGGAAGCATGGTTAAAGTAATACCATAGCGTGTAGCCCCCGATCCACGTCGTCCTGAGCGCGTCTTTTTGCGCGAAGGCGACGTGGATCGCTACGGCATTAAACCGCTGCTCAAAACCTGTTGTTACGAAAATCATCCAGAGCCTGCATGATTTCTTCCTGAGTATTCATGACAAAGGGACCATACCGTGCAACAGGCTCATGCAGTTTGTTAGCGGCAATCAGGAAACATTGGCTGTCCTGCACCGCTTTTAAATGAATAACATCACCATCTGATAAATCAGCTAATACGCCTTGCGAAATCACGACATCACCCAAAGTAACAGCCCCTGATACGACAAATAATATAGACTGCGATCCCTGGGAAATACCCTGCGACAATTCAGTTCCTTCAGGCATACTGATATCAAGAAATAAAGGATGTGTTGCAATTTCAGTGATCGGTGACGTTGTACCCAAATCAGTCTGGCCTGCAATCACTTTAATAACCACTCCTGATGGTGACCTTTCAACAGGCAACTCTTCATTTAACTTTTCCTGATACCGCGGCGCTCTCATTTTTTCTGCGGCAGGTAAATTTAACCACAATTGCAAGCCTTGCAAGCGGCCACTCGCAGAAGAAGGCATTTCCGAATGGACAATGCCTCGGCCTGCGGTCATCCATTGCACATCTCCTGCCCCAATAGTCCCTTTATGACCCTGATTGTCGGTATGGGTAATAGCACCATGCAACAGATAGGTAATGGTTTCAAAGCCACGATGCGGATGAGCAGGAAATCCCGCCATAAAATCCAGCATGTCGGCACTATCAAAATAGTCAAACAATAAAAAGGGCTCAAAGTTGTTGCTTGCATCCGCCCCTATATACCGATGTAATTTAACCCCGGCTCCTTCGCGCACCAAAGTGCCATTAATTAATCGCTTAACCTTAATTTCCCGCATGATCCAATCCTGTTTTCAACGTCTCTCTATAGGATAGTGCAAAAAGACGTGTTTTCCTATTATACATCCCGACAAAGTCCCTCGCGGACAGGCGCATAAATTAGCTGTTGATACTCATTTAAAAACAGAGATATGATGGGAAAGGAAAAGGATTTCAGAATGGGAGCAGTTATGGATACGAGAGAACATACAGAAATAGGTGATGGATTACGTCTTGATAATATAGAGAATAATCCGTATTTGAGAATCGATGAAGCAGGGGTTTTACATGTGCGCCTGCAACGCTTTGGCGAGAACAATCTGCCCGAGCCAATGGCCTTGGAACTTTCTGCCGGCGAAATCATAGCCATGGCTGGTGATTATTTCACTCAGGCTGACTGGACCATGGTTTTGGATTTACCCAAATGTGAGCGCTTCAACTCAGCCATTGACCTGGGAAAATTTCTTATTCACCAGCCGGTGAAACAAGAGGAAGAAGATGCCTTAATCACCGCATATAATAATCTGGCAGCACCTGATGTCAGCCGCAAGGAAATTGACCGTATCTATGCCATAAATGACGCCAGATACATTCCCTTTTCAGACACACTGAATTTTTATGTCCAGCAAATAATGTTTTATCTGCGCGTAAAGGACTATGGAGAAATGCTTAACCGCAACCAGACTCATTTCACGCCCTGGTCAGTCCGGGTTTATGTCCTGGGTCACAGCATTGCCCTGCGCTATGCCCGATTATCTTATGAATTAAAGCAATGGGCAGCAGACAGTAATTACCAATCAGACAATCCTGATTTAGCTAATATAAAAGCCTCTTTTGCTCAAAAAAATCAAACCCTTTCAAAAGACGATCTGATTGAGTTGGCTCATCGTTATCATGCTCAAGCCTACTCCATGGAATTATTCACTTACCATTATTACACCGATCACTTTGCGGCAGGACACATGTCCATGGTAGGGGATTTACGACGTATCATGAAGGAGCGGTTTGGTGTCTGGGGCAGTATTCTGGTGAATAACCTCCACGATGAAATAAATCGTGTTGGTGTGTTTTGCGTCAAGCCTTATGATCCAACACCTGATAAAACTGAAGCGCCTAGCCGTTCTCGAGGAGATGGAAAATTTGATAGTTGTTTAAACCAGTTTAATAAAAAAGAATGCGTGGCCGGTATCACTGCTTCCATGTCAGATGTGAATGATGTCCTCTATGGTTCAGCCATCCCCGCGCAAAAAAACTTTGGCGGCCTGGAGCACATGCCCGATGTGGACTACAACTCCCGTCAACATGAGCCGTTGCTGGTGCTAAGTAAAGGCAAAATATTTTATCGCAATCATCTGAGCAGGATAAACATTATTTCTCCAACCGAGTACGAAGCATTACGAGACAATCCGAAAGAGCATGGCTATTCTGAATTAACCAGCAAGTGGGGCGCATTTAAACTGGTTGCCAAATTAAGGGTACTGCCCTTTTTCTACGAAGGGGTTGTACAACCCTTATCGGAAGAACAACGGGCAGCCATTGTTCTGGATGAAAAACAAAGAAGCCCGGATCGCCGCCCTATCCCGGCACCCGATTGTGTTCCCGAAACGGAAAGTACGGTATTGGATTGGGGAACAAGCAGTCCAGTCTGGCGCACCCAAAAAGATCGGTTGGATGCCATGGATGGACTCAAGAAGCATGGGGTATTTAAATTCAAGCATCGTGACCCCGTGGATGAAGAATTGGATGCGGTTCCAGAGCCATTGGTATTGAGCCCGTCGTCCTGAGCGCGTCTTTTAGCGCGAAGGACGACGTGGAGCAGTGCGTAGCCCGGTCTGCTTGCAGCCGGGCTCGAAGTAGCAATAAGCTATCCCACATTACGACCACACCCAATACGGCCTAAGCAAAATTGATGCTGTGAGAATTTAACCAGAATATGATAAAATAAGTTCCAAATTATCCCAGAGGTGACTATGAAGCGTATCATTACCAAACTCCTTTTCCCTGTATTTCTCTTAATCAGTATCGCCTCATTAAGTCATGCAGCAGTGGTACTCAAAGACACCCAGGGACAAAGCACACCCTTTTCCGATTTAAAGGGAAAATGGGTGTTAATCAATTTTTGGGCCGGCTGGTGTCAAACCTGTCTTGATGAAATACCTGAATTTAATCGTTTTTACCACCAGCATAAAAACGATCCCATTGCTTTATTTGGGGTAAATTATGACGCCCCGCCTTTATTGGAACAAAGAAATCTGATTCGCAGATTTAATATTAACTACCCCAGTTTAGTGGGCAACCCGGCTGAAGATTTAAGTCTGGGTGATATTACCGGAGTACCTGTTACCTTTATCTTTAATCCTAAGGGACAATTGGTTAAGGCCTTGTATGGCGGGCAAACTGCGGAAAGTCTGGATAAAGTCATCAGTGAAAGCAAAAGTTAGGGCCTGGAGGGGGTTATTCAAAACAGGCGTAGCCTTGATGCAGCGATAGCGCTGAGTGATCCTTTCATAATTTTAATCTCGTAAAAAGATGTAAATAAACAGGATGATCATCGCAAGTAGCCCCTCCACCTCCGGGGGAGGGTGCCCGACAGGGTGGGTGGGGGATCAAAAAGAGAACTCATTTAAGGTAAAGGTTTAAAACATGGTCTATTTGATAGAAACTCCTTTTTTGATCCCCCCATCCGCCCTCTCGGGCACCTTCCCCCGGAGAGGCTACTCTGCGGACATAAGTTTGTACAAATTCCAACCACAGAACATTTCATGAAATTTTTTAAGCCCTCGAGCGAGGATAACGGGTCCAGGAGGTCCTTCACTTTTCGTGTAACAATGCCATCCCCCTAAACGGGCAATAATCCAAGCAGCCCAAGCTAAATTATCTTCTGGATAAGGATTTTGCTGTTTTATGGTTTTGCCTTGGATTCTGACTAACAATCCTCTTAAAAAGACTTGCTCATCGGGTGTAAAGAGATCGGATGTTTTTAATTCGGTAGAGCCATCTCGTGCTGTTACTAATTGAATCACCTTGAGTGCCGCAAACAGGGCAAATAAAGAGAGCTTCATCAATGACTCCCCTGATTCAACCTGACTTTGCTCTATATCGAACCCTTTTGATTTGGTGGTACGGAATACTTGTTCTATGTTCCAGCGCATCTGGTACCATATAATGATTTGCTGCGCTTGCTCAAAGCTCGCTACGGGATGGCTTGTATACAAACGCCAATGAATGGGGTCTTGTCCAGCAGGACATTCTATTTCTTTTGCCTCAACCACCCATAGTTTTATTGATGGTGAAGCACATTTATCCGTGCACTTTTTAGGCCGTTTAATCTCTATTTCACCATATTTGATGCTGAGTAACGCTTCTCTTTTTTGTCGCTCTATTCGTTCATCCCCACGAATGCTAACGCTTATCCTGCCTGCTTCTTTTGTATTATCAAGATAATCATACAGCGTTCTATAATCGCTATGTACAATAAGCCTATCACAACGGGTTCGAGTGATGATGTGGGTGTTTTGTTTAGGAATACGATCCATATATTCATAGATATCGCTTTCTCTGTCGCCTATAAAGGTGACTGAGGCTGCTTTCGACAACACTTTTGCCCCTGATTCAGCGGTACTAATCCAGCGATAAGATTCTTTTTCTTCTATCGGCAACTGTTGGTACTGTTCATCCGCTTCTTTGGTGCGATTCCATACAGTCACTTCAGCACATCCAATAGCACCTCCTGTATGAGCATCCAAAACAATTAAAGGGTGCAGAAAAAAACCAGCATCTGTTCCATTACCTACTGTACCTAAGCCTTTAACCCGACCTGCTTTAGATTGATAATTATTTTCTGTGGTATCCTGGATAGCCAAAACATGGCGCTCACTAATCAAGGCTTTTACTCGGGCTTGCTCTGTATGAATAATTCTATTGGGAGTCACTTCAGGATGCCTTAGAAGTCGTTCAAATCGTTTCTTCTCCGCGCTATTATCGCTTAACTCTTTTATACATACCGTTATTCTTTCTACTATCCTTTGGAACAGCAACGATGAACTTTTTTTAAACGTTCTTCTACAAAAGAGCTTACTATACGAAATTCCATGACCACATCACGTCATCTGCTCAGTTAAAAAAAACAGAATACTCCTTTTTTCTCTTAGTACAACCAGTTCATTAAAAAATAAACCTCATTTTTTTAATGAACTGGTTTTATACAGACTTATGTCCGCAGAGTAGC
>NZ_KB892412.1 GCF_000373765.1 Legionella shakespearei DSM 23087
ACTGTTCCGCTTCCTGACGGTCGCGGCTCGGTTTTCGTGCGTTCGTATTGACTTCATCGTGCACCGGAAACCGAGCCGCGACCGTGAGGAAGCGGAATTTTTATTGCGGCACAGAGCCTGATTTATATCAACACTGAAAACGAACCCTTAACTCCATTTTTGGCGAGTTTGGATTTTAAACTGTCAGACATGCCCTTGTTGCTAAAAGGTCCCACTTTGACTACATAATGCTGATTATAATGCTCAATAAATACAGGGGATGTAGTTATATGCATTAATTTATCTTTCAGATTTTTGGCTAATGTTTCAGAAGTAAACGCACCGGCCTGAAGATAATAATGTGCAACTCCGGCAGGCCCCATTAAGGTTTCAATCTCGACACGGGCAGTGCCCTTGGGAAACACACCCAGTTTTAAAGCAGCCGCATAGGACAGATCGATGACGCGGTCAGCATGAAAAGGCCCCCTGTCATTTACTTTCACCACAGCGGTCTTTCCATTATCCAGGTTTTTTACCCTTACGTAGGTCGGTAAAGGTAAGGTTTTATGCGCTGCAGTCATCACATACATATCATAAGGCTCACCGCTTGATGTTCGCTGCTTATGAAATTTTGTACCATACCACGAAGCAATACCACGCGTTTTATAACCGGTTGAACTCTTTAGTACCTCATAATGACGTCCGTCAACCTTGTACTCGGTTGGGTTACCATAGCGACTTAAAGGTTCCTTGGCTGGAACTGGCTCTTTGAAGCTGACTCGAGCATTTTTATCCGGTGCACCATCCTGCTCGATAGTATAACGATTGGTTTTATTTTTATAACGGTCATAAAGAGCACTATTTTGTGCCTTCCCGTGATGGTTTGAAGCCTGTTTATTTTCCACCGATGACGTAGAGTCATTATTATTTGCCGTCTGACAACTGGACAGTAAAATGCACGTGGCTATGAGTAGTTTTCGCATATTTTCTAATTTATTCTTATTCTTATTAAACTCTAATATACCGAAAAATCAGTTAATTTCGAAGTTTTGAGCATAATTAATTTCATGATACGAAAAAATAACAATATTTTTCTATGGCAATTGGTGGCCTGCATAAGGCTGTGATAAGATAGAGACATTTTTGCAACTACACTGGATAACAACATGACCAAATCAACGTCCTTTTTATTGACGCTTCTGTTTTTTATTACGCTATTTGTACAATCAACACACTCAATGGCAGAGTCATCTCCGGCATCTGATCTGGTAAAACCAACACCAACAGTGAACAACAAGCCCATGGTTACTCCAGCAGCCCCTGTGCTTAATGCCAAAGCCTATATACTTATTGACGTAAACAGCGGAAAAGTAATCGCCGAAAAAAACAGTGAAGTGAAGTTGCCTCCAGCCAGCTTAACCAAAATGATGACCTTATACGTCATTTCCAATGCCCTGCATCATGAGCAAATCCATTTAAACGACAGCGTCAGAGTAAGTCGCGATGCCTGGAAAATTGGCGGTTCGCGTATGTTCATTAAAGAAGGCGATCAGGTTTCTGTTGAGCAGCTGTTGAAAGGGATCATCGTTGATTCAGGTAATGATGCCTGCGTTGCTATGGCAGAACACGTTGGCGGTACAGAAAATGCATTTACTGACATCATGAATCAACAAGCGCAAAATCTTGGCATGGTAAACAGTCATTTTACTGACAGTACTGGCTTGCCGGACGCTAATCTTTATACAACAGCAAAAGATCTTGCTATCCTTGGCCGCGCACTGGTTATGGATTTTCCTCAGTACTACAGCTGGTACAAACAAAAATGGTTTACTTATAACGGAATCAGACAACCCAACAGAAATCGCCTCTTATGGAGAGATAATAGCGTTGATGGTTTAAAAACTGGCCATACTAACGAAGCAGGCTTTTGTCTGGTTTCATCAGCAAAACGTGACAACATGCGCCTTCTGGCAGTCGTTCTGGGCGAGCCAAATGATTCAAGCCGTGCTGATGACAGCGAAAAATTACTTAATTACGGATTCAGATTTTTTGAAACGCACCAATTGTATAAATCAGGTCAGGCAATCACTGAATTACCACTCTATAAGGGTGCTGTAGATAAAATCAGCGTAGGTCTGACAGATGAACAATTTATTACCATACCAACTGGACAATATCAAAGGCTTAATATCACAACCAAAGTCCCTGCCTACTTGCAAGCACCGATAAACAAAGGAGATAAAGTGGGAGATTTAGTGGTTCAGTTTGATAATAACATTATCTCTACCCGCCCTCTTTATGCTTTGCAATCAGTTGAAACAGGTGGTTTTTACACCAGAACTAAAGACTCAATAAAGTTAACGTTCAAAAGCTGGTTTGGCTCAGCAGAAGGTTAATTCAGGATGAAGACAGCTTTCGTTAATGGCGAATATTGTAATGTGCAGGATGCCAGAATCTCGATTTTTGATAGAGGTTTCCTGTTTGGCGATGCTGTTTATGAGGTATTGCCCGTTTATCACGGGCAGCCTTACTTCGTAGAAAAACATATCAAAAGACTTAATTCAAATCTGGAAAAGATTAAAATATCTTTGCCTGATTATGAATGGAGTGAGTTAATTAACAGGCTCATTATTGAAAATGGTTCCGGTGACATGCAGATATATATTCATGTGACGCGTGGAAACCAGGGTTTACGTAAACATGATATTCCTGCAGAAATAGCCGCCTCGGTAATTGCTTTTACTATTCATAATCGTTTTCCAACTCAGGAAGAAAAGGAGATCGGTCTTTCTGCTAAAACAATAGAAGACATTCGCTGGACAAGATGTGATATTAAAACAACATCATTACTTGCCAACATTATGTTAAATGATGAGGCAGTATCCTCAGGATATCAAACGTCTATTTTACTGCGTGATAACTTTGTCACTGAAGGCAGCACGTCCAATGTATTTATAGTAAAAGGCAACCTTATCCAATCACCACCATTAACCAATCTGTGTCTGCCAGGAATCACTCGCGAAATTGCTATTGAATTAATCAATAATTTAAACTGGCCATTTTTCGAAAAGGACATTCAGGTCTCTGAATTATTTGAAGCTCAGGAAGTATGGATAACCAGCACCACCAAGGAAATTTTCCCCATTACCCGAATTAATGACCAATTCATTAACAAAGGTATAGTCGGTGAGTACTGGCGTACTATTAATCAATCGTATCAGCAATTAATAAGTTAAATTATGACTCAAACAACGTTAATAGAATTCCCCTGTGATTTTCCAGTAAAAATTATAGGAACTAACTCAGATGCATTCTTTAATGACATTAAAGCCATTATTGACAAACATTTCCCTGATTTTAATTATGAAAATCTGAGCCAGAAGCCGAGTGAAAAGAATAATTACCTGGCAATAACAGCAACCGTACCCGTAAACAGTAAAGAAATGCTGGACTCCTTTTATCGTGATTTAACTAAAAATCCTGACGTGAAAATGGTTTTATGATGAAAATTCAATATCTGGGAATGCAGGAATACGATGATGTCTGGTCACGTATGAAAGAATTTACTATTAATCGTGATGAAAACACGCCAGATGAACTGTGGCTTTTAGAACACTATCCTGTCTATACTCAAGGTCAGGCGGGAAAACCTGAGCATATTCTCAATAGCCAATCTATAAAAGTGGTGCAATCAGATCGTGGTGGCCAGGTAACCTATCATGGGCCAGGACAGTTGGTAGCTTACGTGTTAATGGATATTCGCAGACGAAATCTGGGTATAAGAACGCTGGTATCGCAATTGGAACAGATCTTAATCTCAACTCTTGCACATTATAAAATAGTAGCTAATACTCAATGTGGTGCCCCAGGCGTTTACGTTAAAGAACAAAAAATTGCCTCTATTGGATTAAGAGTAAAAAATGGTTGCACTTATCACGGTATTGCCCTGAATGTAGCAATGGATCTGAGCCCTTTTCAGGGGATCAATCCCTGTGGATTCGCCAAAATGCAAATGACCCAGATAAGTCATCATAGCCCTGATGTCAATTTAGAGGAGGTAAGTCAGTATTTGGAACAGGATTTTCTAAATCAATTTGAAGAATGAGACACTATGAATTTGTTCGCTGACTATGTTCAACCACTTACTAATTGGCTGCAGGCAAATCCTCACTGGTCATTGTTTATTACTTTTTTTATTGCGCTGACCGAGTCACTGGCTATCATAGGAAGTATCGTTCCTGGTTCAGTGACAATGACTGCCATAGGCATACTTGCCGGTTCAGGGATCATGCGCATCGATCTCACTTTAATCGCAGCAACCTTGGGCGCCGTTTGCGGTGACAGCTTAAGCTACGCTTTAGGTTATTATTATCGTGACCATTTGGTCGAAATGTGGCCCTTTAAAAAGTATCCTAATTTGCTCACATACGGAAAAGAATTCTTCTCTCGCCACGGTGGAAAAAGTGTCTTGATCGGACGCTTTGTGGGGCCATTAAGATCAATTATTCCAGTCATTGCAGGAATCATGAATATGAAGCAATGGCGCTTCCTGATTGCTAATGTAATTTCCGCAATTGGATGGTCAATATTGTATGTAATGCCTGGAGTCTTTATCGGTGCTGCTGGTCATGAGCTTTCGACTGAAAGTGCCACTCGTTTGTTTATCCTCATCCTTATAGTATTAGCCGCAATATGGCTAGCCAGCTTCTTACTAAAGCTCATATTTATCACTTTAAACTCATTTTTAAAAAAGAATCTTCACCACGTTTGGCTTGCAGTCAAAAAAAGCCGCTTGTCAGGGAAATTATACAATGCAGTTACTCCTGATGGAGAAACAAATCATTACCCAACTGCAGGATTAGTATTATTACTGTTGATTAATTTAATCGTTTTTATAATTTTGCTTTTAATCAGTACGAAAACCTCATGGCTCAATACGGTTAACTATTCCGTTCATTTCTTTGCGCAGAGTTTTCATACTACATTAATGGAAGCTTTTTTTATCCTGTGCAGTCAGTTTACCAGCAATTTCACTCTTATCTGCCTGTACCTGGCCAGTTGCCTCTGGTTCATTTACCATAAGAACAAAAAAATAGTATTCTATCTAACCAGTCTTTTAGTTTTTAGCAGCGTTATCTCATTCTTGATAGCCTATGCAGTACAAAGCCCGAGACCTACAGGTTTACTTGTCACGATGCCAGGATTCTCCTTTCCTGATCAGCAAATAGTTATGGGCACAGCTTTTTATGTATTCATTTTATTTTACATCAACACCAAATATTCACTCCTTACCAACACATTTAGAAGCATCATATGGACCATACTGGGATTAAGTGGCTTTGCATCGGTGTATCTCGGTGATTATTGGCTTACTGACGTAGTTGGTTCCTATTTTATTGGCATGATTATTTGCCTGACTCATTGGGTAATCTATAGAAAGTCGAGTTATACCCAGTCGGCCCAAAAGAACCCCTCACTCGTACTGTTACTTTTTATTGGCGCTGTCTTATTTTTTACTATTCTATCTACTTATTTAAATTTTAAGACGTTAGCCCATAATCATTCCCCATATCATAAACAGTTCAGCCTGACGCAATCCTCATGGTGGAATCAAAAACAACCGGTACTGCCGCTTTATAGCCTGAACAGAATTGGCAACCGGTTAAGTGTGTTGAATATTCAGTTTTCAGGTGATCTTGAGCGCTTAGAGTCAGCTCTTGAAAAAAATGGATGGCAGCATCGGAATGAATCATTCTTTACCAAACTATTAATGCGCTTAAACTCTTCCTCTGAAAGTATTAAGCTTCCCTTACTGGCTCAATTATATGAAAACAAACGCCCTGAACTGGTAATGACTTATAGTGATAAACAATCAAAATTGATTTTGGAACTCATCATTTGGGAATCAAATTACAACTTGAAGGATGGAAACAGACCTATCTGGATAGGGACTATTCATCAAAATATTCGAGATAATACAAACCAGATGAAAAATGTTGGTTCTATGGCCAATTTCATTAATACGCTTAGTTTTATCATGCCGTCTCTGCATGAGTTTACTTTGAGGCGTATAGAAATTCCTGAAAATATGATAAATACAGTGGTATTCCCTACTGCTCCCTATATTTTATTGATAAAACAGAAACACGATCGTCTGGATTTGTAGACGGTATTACATTCTCCTCCCGATCCCATCGTCCTGATCCCCGTCGATTTAATCGCGATTTTACCTCTAGCTATCTACTTAAATTACTGATATAAATAATCTTTCAAATGAATAACGATTAATTTCAAGGGATTGTATCCATGTACAATTTAGCGAAGGTTATCCACTGTGCCTTTCCTCTAATCGCTTTACTCTTGTTGGTTATTGGAATACGCCGAAATGCAATATATTATGTTATTTCGTCCTTATGGCTTAGCCTTATAGCCCTGGTTATTCATTACCAAACCTCTGGCGGAGAGATATTAGGCAGCTACTTTAACTACACCAATGCGGCCATTTATTCCTTCAACCTGATTGTTCTTTTTGTTGCCTTGATTCGTATAATCACCCATCTGACCGGTGATAATTCTGTTTTTAAATACCTGAGCAGTTTTATCAAATCATTAGTGGTCATAGGAAGTGTCCTGGTGCTTATAAACCTGTGGATTAATGCCTGGTTTGTTGAAAATCGTATGCAAGGTACTCCAGTCATGCAAGTAGCCTTAATTGAGAAGCCCGAATATTGCAGTTACCACTATATATTTTATAAAGTAGCGACTGATGGTTCAGTTATCTATTTATGCCCTGATCACTTTGGTTTAATACCTTCAGTGGGACGTTTGGCGATTAGCCCGGATTTTATTGCGAACCAGTTGTCTATGCCAAACAAAAAGCAAATGTTATTGTTACAAAAAAAACCTAGGGCGGCGCTAAATATTTAGAGTCTATTTTACAAATAATTATTATTTGATACTATGCCTAAAACTTACAAAATCAGTACCTGTATGAGACGTTTAATTACCATAATTTTTACTATTATGTTTTTTAATGCTTACTCAATGGGGCCCAAACTAAATTGGGACAATGCCATTGATAAAGCAGTTAAACGTTATGGCTTGCGAGTAGAACCACAACTGATTTCCTTTTTCAAAAAGGCTGGTGTCAGTTACCCGCCTAAAGAGATCGCTTTACTGGCATTCAAATCAGAGCGTAAAGTGGAGCTTTGGGGGAAAAACCCAGACCAGGAATGGACCCACATTCATGACTATCCTTTAACTGGCTTTAGTGGCCGTCTTGGTCCTAAATTGAAAGTAAACGACAAACAAATACCGGAAGGCATTTACAAACTGGTAAATTTCAACCCTTTCAGCAGCATGCATTTGTCCATGATGATCAACTACCCTAACAGCTTCGACAGGCAAAAGGGATATCAGGACGGTCGCAAAGATCTGGGGAATAATATTTTTATTCACGGACGAGATCTATCTGTAGGATGCCTGGCGGTTGGCGATCTGGCCATTGACCAGTTATTTATTCTGGCAAGACGAGTAGGACTAGCCAACATCCAGGTAATTATTGCGCCAAATGATTTAAGGGAACAAAAACCCTCAACATCCAATTTCGCGCAACCCAGATGGCTGCCAGAACTGTACGAACAAATTACACAATCGTTAAAACCATTTAACAAGCGCAAATATACAGCGTAACCACCCTTCACGTCGTCCTGAGCGCGTCTTTTGGCGCGAAGGATCTCCTGAAAGCGGCATGGTGCCAGTATTTGGAGATCCTTCGCGCCAAAAGACGCGCTCAGGACGACGTAGTTTCGGGAATGGCACAGGCCCGTAGCCCGGTCTGCTTGCAGCCGGGATCGAAGTGGCACCATCCCGGCTGCAAGCAGACCGGGCTACAACATCAACTCTGAATTACATACAATTCGTGACACTGATTATGTGATATTTCAGATATTTATGTATATACTTAGCTAACACAATAATATTTAACGGATTATATGACTACGCCAAGAAGAAAATCATGGTCGCATATCGATTTAACTGAAACTGCAGAAAACGATTCTCTTTTAGCATGCCTGGTTCTCCTGACACGGTACTACCAGAATCCTTTTTCGCCTCTTTCACTGACAGCCCGATTGCCATTAGTGAAAAGCAGATTGACTGTTGAACTGTTTCCTCGAGCCGCAGCTCGCGCGGCTTTGGATGCTGAATTAATCACCCGTCCTGTTGATGAAATAGAAGAGGATCATATTCCGCTTGTTTTATTAAAAAAAGACGGTGACGCTGTTCTGCTTATTCTGGATGATGATGGCAACAAGACCATTTTTGACCCCCGCCAGCCTGATGTAAAAATCAGTATTGACGATATCCGCTCTGAGTTAAGTGATCAGGCCATATTGGTCGAACAACAATTTAAGCACACTCAAAGATCACAAGATACGCTTGAAAAGGAGCCAAAGAACTGGTTCTGGAAAGTAATGATAAAGTCCTGGCCGCTTTATTCAGAGGTATTGCTCGCATCACTTCTTGTCAATATTTTTGCCCTGGTAATACCTTTGTTTACCATGAACGTGTATGACCGTGTCGTCCCTAACCATGCTATCGATACCATGTGGGTTCTCGCCAGTGGGGTTGCAGTAGTTTTCATTTTTGACATGCTGCTAAAAACCTTACGTTCCTATTTTATTGATGTGGCAAACAAACACAGCGATCTCGAACTATCAGCAACTATATTCCAGCAGGT
This sequence comes from Legionella shakespearei DSM 23087, assembly GCF_000373765.1. Classification (GTDB taxonomy): domain Bacteria; phylum Pseudomonadota; class Gammaproteobacteria; order Legionellales; family Legionellaceae; genus Legionella; species Legionella shakespearei. The sequence continues at coordinate 8,720 of NZ_KB892412.1, forward strand.
TCTGGGGCTTAGCATGGTAAACAGGCCTCGTTCAGTAGGTTCATTGGCCAATACAGTTCAGTCATTTGAAGTATTCCGTGATTTTATTACCTCAAGTACCATGACCGTTTTAGTTGATTTACCTTTCGTTTTCATTTTCCTCTTTGTGATTTATCTCATAGGAGGTAACCTGTTCCTGGTACCCTTTATCGTGGTTCCGGTAATTTTTATCATCGGCTTACTCTTGCAATGGCCATTGATCCGTTTAACTCGAAAGGCTTATCAATTTTCATCAGAAAAACAAGCCACCCTGTTTGAATCTCTATCCGCCATAGAAACAGTTAAAACCACAGGCGCTGAATCCATCCTGCAATCGCGCTGGGAAAAAATAATAAGTGAAGCATCAAAAAATTCCATGCATTTGCGATTTGTTTCCAATACCAGTGTGAGTATCACTAACCTGGCGCAACAGATAGCAACTATAGCGATAGTGATCTTCGGGGTGTATAAAATATCTGAGGGCGAACTCACAACAGGAGCGCTAATTGCCTGTACTATTTTAACGGGACGTGCTTTGGCGCCTATGGCGCAGGTATCCACCCTGTTTACCCGTTATTTCCAATCAGTGAACGCCTTAGAGTCCCTCAACAAGATCATGCAACTGGAAACTGACGTCAATGAAGAAACCAGATTTCTTCACCGACCTGCATTGAAGGGAGATGTTGAATTCAGGCAAGTATCTTTCCATTATAAAGATGAAGAAATTAATGCTATTGATAAAATAAATTTTAAAATTAAAGTCGGTGAACGAGTTGCAATTATAGGCAGGGTTGGCTCAGGAAAATCTACGATTGGTAAATTAATCCTGAAATTATACACACCAACAGATGGGACTATATTGCTCGATGGCACTGACTACAAGCAAATTAATCCGGATGACTTACGCCAGCAGATTGGCTATGTTCCCCAGGATGTTGTTCTGTTTTACGGCAGTGTAAGGGATAATATCTGCGTTGGAGCACCCTTCATTCATGATGATTATTTACTCAAGGCTGCCGAAATTGCCGGAGTAACTCAATTCACCAACAATCATCCTAAAGGTTTTGATCGCCAGGTTGGAGAAAAAGGGGCTGAATTGTCCGGAGGCCAAAGACAGGCTATAGCCGTGGCGCGCGCGCTTATTCAGAACCCGAACATACTGTTGCTCGATGAACCTACATCAGCAATGGATGATAATAATGAACGCCAAATTAAAAAGCATCTTCAGGAATACCTCACTGACAAACATACTCTGATTCTCATAACGCATAAAATATCCATGCTTGAACTGGTAGATCGAATTATCGTCCTTGAAAATGGAAGAATCATAGCTGATGGTTCAAAGGAATCTGTACTCAATGCGCTAAAATCCGGTATGACGGTGAGGAAATAACATCATGAGTAAAAACCATAACTCACGCGCCTTCGCCCATATAATACTCTGGGCCTCTGCTCTCTTTATTGTTGTCGCAATACTCTGGGCGAACTACGCCATACTTGATGAGGTCACATCTGGCCAGGGAAAAGTTATTCCTTCCAGTCAGATTCAGGTAATCCAAAACCTTGAAGGGGGAATCATCAAACAAATTTTTGTCAAGGAAGGTGAAATTGTCAAGAAGGGGCAGATCCTGATGCAAATTGATAATACTCGCTTTATGTCCAGTTATTCTGAAGCAGAAAAAAAGATAAATGCATTGCAGTTGGAAATCATTCGCCTTAATGCTGAAATTAATAACACACCTCCAGTATTTCCTGAAGAATTAAAGAAGAATCAGCCTAATCTGGTCAGCGATCAAATGTCTCTGTACCAATCGCGAATGAATGAGTTAAATCAGTTGAAAATATCGCTGGAACTGGCAGAAAAAGAACTGAACATGACGCGTCCGCTGTTGAAAAATGGCTCTGTGTCTCCCGTTGAGGTGATTCGTCTGGATCGTACTGTAAGTGAAATTAAAGGGAATATTGATAAATTCAAGTCAGATGAACTGGATAAATTAAACAAGGCACGTGGAGATTTATCGGCATTAATGGAAGCAAACAAAGCAGATAAAGACCGTTTGGCTCGTACTACAGTAAAATCCCCGGTTTATGGCATTATTAAACAAATTAAAGCAACAACTATAGGCGGTGTAGTGCAACCGGGGAATGATATAATTGAAATTGTCCCACTTGAAGATACCTTATTGATAGAAGCTAAAATACGCCCTTCTGATATAGGATTTATCCACGCCGGGCAAAAGGCTATGGTTAAAATTACAGCTTATGACTTTTCCATCTATGGCGGTTTGGAAGGTGAAGTAGAACAAATCAGTGCGGATACTATTGTTGATGAAACGGATAAAAAGAATGAAAGTTTTTATGTAATAAGAGTTCGTACTTACCAGAATCATCTTGGCACTAAAGCCAAGCCCTTACCTATTATCCCCGGTATGCTGGCAACAGTAGATATTTTGACTGGTGAAAAATCAGTACTGGAATACATACTCAAGCCAATTATTAAAGCGAAACAAAGTGCTTTGAGAGAGCGTTAAAATCAGGATTGCCAGATAGCCCGGTCTGCTTGCAGCCGGGATCTGGAGAGTGCTGGTTCCGACAGCTGTCTCTTCACATCTAGGTTTATGCCCTAGACCAATGCTCAATCAGGCTCTGTGCCTGAACAAAAATTCCGCTTCCTGACGGTCGCGGCTCGGTTTCCGGTGCACGATAAAGTCAATACGAACACACGAAAACCGAGCCGCGACCGTCAGGAAGCGGAACAGTTATACTGGCAGGGACTGTGTTTCTGCTCTAAACCCATAGAGTCAATGCCAGATTGTGTTCTCAGTCTTCATTCCCGGCTGCAAGCAGACCGGGCTACGAATAGAATTAAAAACTTTAATAAGTGCCGTTCAGGTCAGCCCCTGGGCTCATAGCGATACTCCACCGTACCGCGGTTTGTCCGCGGTATCCAGCGATCTAAGTTCTAAGTGACATTCCTGGATCGCGCGGACAAGCCTTATGCCAAAAGGATTCGACAAGTTATTGAAAAATAGGCTATATTAAAGTGACTCTATTCATTAGAGCCTTAATCATTTTCCTACCTTATAAGGATATTGTATGGCCAGAACAAAAAATGTTGATGCTCCGGTTGTAGATGGCTTAGGCCGTAACTGGGCTTGGATTTTCGGATTGGGAATATTGCTTATGATACTGGGATTCATAGGCTTGGGCATGGAAGTCGGCCTGACACTTACCAGTATCTTGTTTCTTGGAGTATTGCTAATTATTAGTGGTATCACTCATCTTGCCGATGCATTTCAGAATACAGACTGGAAAGGTACATTATGGAAAGCTTTAATTGCTCTTCTGTATATCGCTGCAGGCGTAATGGTCATTTATGATCCCATTATGGCGTCTGTGGTAATCACTGCAGTTATTGCCTATTTGCTGATAGTCATCGGTGTAGCGCGTATCATCATGGCCTTTTCATTAAAAGGCACAGCAGGATGGATATGGCTATTATTAGCTGGTATCACCGCTGTAGTGCTGGGTATTTTAATTCTAATCCAATGGCCAATGAGCGGTTTCTGGGTAATCGGACTGTTCATAGCCATTGAATTATTAGTCACTGGATGGACTTATGTTTTCATAGGTTTGGCATTACGCGCCAAGAGAAATCAGGCTTAAGTCATGTAAAACGAGTCGGTTACTGAGTAACCGACTCGTTCCCAATCCTAATCGTTATCATGATCCGGGTGAACCACAAAGATTCCCGGTGCATTACGCAGATACTCGTTATAATCCATTCCATAGCCAAAGATATAATGATCTTCAACTTCCAGACCAACAAAATCAGCCTTTTGCAAACCGTTAGGAACTCTTTTGCGGTATTTGTCGACTAAAACTGCACTATAGACCTTTGCAGCTCCCATAGCTTTGATTTCCTCGATAATGGCAGCCAGAGTGATACCGCCATCAAGGATGTCATCAACAATCAGAACGGTCCGTCCTGCAAGGTTAGTAGTTGGCCTGACCTTCCAATGTATCTCACCGCCATTGATGTCACCACGGTAACGGGTAGCATGAACGTAATCCACTTCTAATGGAAAATCAAGGCGATGCAACAAATTCCCCAAAGGAACCAAACCACCTATCATCACACATAAGATAACAGGATTTTCATCCTGTAACTCTTCATGAATTTTAATTGCCATTCGATCCAAAGCTGCTTCTACTTCATTGGTCGTAAACAAACAGGTTGATTTTTCATAAACAGATTTAATCTTATCGGGGATACTCATTTAAATACCTTAAAAATTCTACTTTATTCAGAGTGATAATGAACCTGACAAAAAAACAGGAGATTAATTATTCCTTCGTTTTACCAGTTCCGGGAAACGGGCTTACTTTATTGCCATAGCCCAGATTATCTTTCACTTTTGCCGTGCCTTGTTTTGTTACTTCATCAATGCGGAAAATCGAATGCATAGGAATATAAGTTCGTTTGACATTATTGAATTCCATTTTTAACCGCTCTTCAGATGGGTCAACAACCAAAGCGGTTTGCTCACCAAAAACCAACTCCTCCACTTCAAGAAAACCAAACATTTCGCTTTCCTTTATAGAGCGCGCATAGATTTCATAAATAGCTTCCTGATTGGCAAATGTAATTTTAAACAATGTTTTTTTTGTCATGAATTTAACCTTCTCCTGATGCGACATGAAGTATACAAAAATAAAGGGGTACTGTTCAAATTTTTCTACAACAATCTTTGCTGTATTATATATTTTAGAGAGAAACAGGCACTCTTTAGTAATTAGTAGCTGGTTGTAAGGGGGATTTATAGTCCTTTGAATAAGATTCAGGCACTGGTTCTGCTATTAATGTGGGGCTGATGTACTCATACTTCTGTGCTATGTAACAATAGAAACCGGATGGGAAAGGCCAAATCATCTTGCCAATTTCATCAAAAAAGTGCAGCTTTTTTATTAATGAATGACTATTTACAGGAGGAATATAACAAAAGTTATTCAAAGAACATTGTCTGTATCCTCTTTGTAAAAAGATGCGGTTAATATTGAAAGGACTTCGCATTTTTACTTTATGATCAGAATAGCAATTCAGTAAACCGCATTTCATCGCCCCACCCCATAAGCTCCAGGGATTTAAGCTTAAAATGATGACAAATCCCATCGGTTGCAGTACACGGTCAACCTCATCAATCAGACTTAAACTGGCTCCGAAAGGCTCCAGAGTCAAAGGCAGCAAAACACAATCCAGGCTGTTTCTGTTTAATGGAATCTGATTCAAGGAGCATTCAAGCTGGATTTTCCCTGCCGATGGTGCCGGCGAAGCAATCCATTTATGGCTGAAATCAAGTGAATTCAACCAGGGATTATCACCGCAATTACCTAATTGCAAAAAGGTTTCACCTTTTAAGTGCGCCTTTAAAGGCTCTAATTGGTCAACAAACTGATTAGCCACAGACAACCCAAGTGGTGACAGGAACCATTCATTAAGTGCTTGATAATGTTTTATTTGCTGTTCAATCAACAAAATAAATGCCTTATAAATTTAAGCTGTTAACAGACCTGGTTATTCCAGGATTCACCGCCACTAAGTTAAGCGCAACTCCGCCCTACCGCGGCTTGTACGCGGTATCCAGAGATCCAAGTTCGGAGCGAGATTCCTGGATCCCGCGGACAAGCCGCGGGACGGCAGAACTCCTTAACTTAATCTCAGGATTATGCGTCTTAGAACGCGAATATCTATTACACCTCAGCTACAATACAACGACTCTTCTCCTGAAACAATCCATTTGACTGATTAAAAGCATGTCGGTGCCAAAATCCAATCGTATAATCTGCTTTCTCATTCAAGTATATCCAAGATACAGGGAAACGCCATGGCAAATATGACCTTAAATCAAGCATTAATATAAAATATTGAATAAAATTTCGTGAAAATACGTGAGTTCTTAACTATAGTTAACAATAGTTAATATGAAGAATAAAACGACATGGTTCTAGCAACTGATGAACAGCGATTACAGGGAATAGGCCAACTGCTGGTTTTGGAAAAGCTTTTAGAAAAATCCAAGGCGGTAGAGTTTTATAAAGCTGCGGCTGGGGAGAAAATTTCCTTAATACAATATCTGGTTAAAAACCAGATACTGACGGCAGAACAAATAGCCTTCACAGCAGCACAAAGCTTCGGCGTTCCCATGATCGATATAAATTGCATTGAGATCGAATCAATACCCGCTACGCTGGTCAATGAAAAATTGATTCGCCGTCATGCTATGGTGCCACTTTTCAGTCGGGGCAGTAACCTGTATCTGGCTACGGACGATCCAAGTAAACAATCCTCACTCAAAGAAATTCAATTTCACACGGGCTTAAATACTAATGCCATAGTTGTTGAAACAGATAAATTGTTTCAATTGATTGAGCATCTGCTTTCAGCTAAAGAAAGCCAGGGCTTATCAGAATATGTGGATGATTCAGGTGATCTTGAAGGTCTTGAAATCAGTGCCGATGATGAAGATCATGATGGCGAAGCCTCAAGCTCAGTCACCGATGATGCACCTATTGTAAAATTTGTTAATAAGATTTTGCTAGAAGCGATTAAACAAGGGGCATCAGATATTCATTTTGAGCCCTATGAGCGTGAATATCGTATCAGATACAGACAAGACGGGATACTGCATGAAGTGGCGACACCACCAGCGAGCCTGTCCCCTCGTATTACAGCGCGTATTAAGGTAATGTCCAATCTGGACATATCAGAAAGACGCATACCTCAGGACGGCGGTTTTAAGATGAAAATATCGAAAACCCGTTCTATAGATTTCCGGGTAAGTACCTGCCCTACTTCTGCAGGTGAAAAGGTAGTAATGAGGGTACTTGATCCCAGTGCGGCAAAATTGGGAATCGAAGCCTTAGGTTTTAGCGCCATCCAGCGTTCACATTTTATAAAGGCAATTGAAAAGCCACAGGGAATGATTTTGGTAACAGGTCCGACAGGTAGTGGTAAAACAGTGAGCCTCTACACAGCGCTCAATATATTGAATACCTCGGAAGTTAATATTTCTACAGCAGAAGACCCTGTTGAAATTAAAGTTCCGGGCATAAATCAGGTTAATATTAACAATAAGGCGGGCTTGACCTTCTCAGGGGCTTTGCGTTCTTTCTTACGTCAGGATCCGGACATCATCATGGTTGGGGAGATCAGGGATCTGGAAACAGCTGAAATCGCAGTAAAAGCTGCCCAAACAGGACATTTGGTTTTATCTACCCTGCATACCAACAGCGCCGCCGAAACACTGAACCGTCTGGTCAATATGGGCATTCCTACCTTTAACATAGCCAGTTCGGTCACTATAATTATTGCCCAACGCCTGGCTAGAAGATTATGTGAGCATTGTAAAGTGCTAAGAGATGATTTTACGCCTCAGGGGCTTATAGAGCTGGGATTTAAGGAACAGGATGTAGTCGACATTAAATTGTACAAAGCGAGTGGCTGTAACCAATGTACTAATGGTTATAGAGGACGAGTGGGTTTATATGAGGTCATGCCTATGACCAAAGCTTTAGGGCAACTGATTATGTCGGGTGGAAACTCACTGGAAATCCTTAAGTTGGCACAAGCAGATGGTATGTTAACTATATATGAGTCTGGTCTTGTAAAAGCAAAAGAAGGAATAACCACCATAGAGGAGGTCAACCGGGTAACCGTTGATTAATTTCATGGAAAAAAAAGAAAATCCTGTTTTGACTTTTCATTATGAAGGCATCAATAAATCCGGCCAGAAAATGGTCGGTGACATTCAGGCCAAAAGTCTGGCTATAGCCAAAGCGGATTTACGTAAGCAAGGCATAGTCACGAATAAGGTGGTTAAAAAGAGAAAGCCTCTTCTTGACAGGAAAAATAAGAAAATCACGGGTGCTGATATTACTGTGTTCAGCCGTCAGTTAGCAACAATGATCGAATCAGGCATTCCCCTAGTACAGTCTTTTGACATCGTTGCCAAAGGCCAAAGCAATAACCGGCTTAAAGTATTGATTGAAACAATCAAACACGATATTGAAACCGGCCTGACTCTGGCTGAATCATTAGGTAAACATCCAGAATATTTCAATGAATTATTCTGTAACCTCGTTGATGCAGGTGAGAAGTCGGGTTCGCTCGACGTCATGCTAGACAAAGTCGCTACTTATAAGGAAAAAATCGAAACCATTAAAAAGAAAATCAAAAAGGCATTAACGTATCCAATGGCCGTTTTAGTAGTGGCATTGGTAGTAACAGCCGGTCTTCTTATTTTCGTTGTTCCTCAGTTTGAATCATTGTTCCAGGGATTTGGAGCAGACTTACCCGCTATGACCAAAGGTGTGGTCGAGATGTCCAAATTTATGCAAGCCTATTGGTATTACGTTTTCGGCGTTTTGGGAGCCGCGATTTATGGGTTTATTTATGCCAAGGGGCATTTCCCGGAATTTGCCCAGGGGCTTGATAGAGCCATGCTGAAGTTTCCAGTCATCGGACCTATTCTTGAAAAAGCAGCAATTGCCCGCTTTACCAGAACCCTGTCCATTACCTTTGCTGCAGGTCTTCCTCTGGTTGATGCATTAAAATCGGTAGCTGGTGCCACAGGGAATATTATCTATTCCAAAGCAACTGATGTTATTCGTGAGGAGGTCTCAACAGGACAGCAAATGAATATTGCCATGGAAAACACGCACTTGTTTCCCAATATGGTGGTGCAAATGGTAGCTATAGGTGAGGAATCTGGAGCCTTGGAAAAAATGCTGGGTAAAGTAGCGGACTTCTTTGAGGAGGATGTTGATAACTCGGTAGATGCTCTTAGTAGTTTATTAGAGCCTATAATTATGTCAATATTAGGTGTATTGGTCGGCGGACTTGTTATTGCGATGTATCTTCCGATCTTTAAGCTCGGTACAGCTGTCTAAACGGATTTTAATAGTTACTAAGGCCTGATATTAAATGATACAAGAACTTTCATTACAGCATCCCTGGTTTATGTATTTGTTCATCATGCTTCTCTCACTCGCGGTGGGAAGCTTGTTGAATGTCGTTATCTACCGTTTGCCTCTCATGTTGCACAATGAGTGGAAGGAACAATGCTGCGAGCTTTTGGCAATAGAAGCCAAAGAAGAAAAGCAAAAAATTAATTTATTCTTTCCCAGATCTTTTTGCCCTGCATGCAAACATATGGTTAAAGCCTGGCAAAATATTCCTGTACTTAGCTATTTATTCCTGCGTGGGCGTTGTGCCAATTGTAAGACGTCAATTCCGTTGCGATATCCCTTGATTGAATTAATGACCATGCTTTTGTCCTTATATGCCAGTTGGCATTTTGGATTTACCATACAACTGCTCTTTGTTTTATTGTTTATCTGGATATTAATCCCATTGATTTTTATTGATTTGGAACATCAGATCTTGCCAGATACTCTGACTTTGAGCCTTTTATGGTTAGGACTTATAGCGAATACCCAGGGTCTTTTTACCCCGCTTTCTGTTGCTGTTTTAAGCAGTGCAGGTGCATATGCAGGTTTATGGCTGTTTATCAAGCTGTTCTATTTGATTACCGGGAAAATAGGCATGGGACATGGTGATTTTAAGCTTTATGCCGCATTTGGCGCCTGGTTTGGTTGGATGTATTTACCCTTGATACTTCTTATTTCATCAATTTCTGGCGCTGTTATTGGGGTGATCTACCTGCATTTCAGCAAGCAATCAAAAGACACAACCATTCCCTTTGGTCCATTTCTGTGTATAGCGGGATTGATTTCAATGTTCTGGGGATCAGCAATTATCAATTGGTATTTACGGCTTTGGATGTAGGTTCTATGTCCCGAATACTCACTACCATCAAGGCTACAGTTTTTTATATAATGGCAGTGCCGAATCTACTGGCCGCTCTTACAAAAACGGCCAGTAGTATTAGCAACCCGGATTATTAGGCAGTATATTTAAAGTCAACAAAAATCTGGTTTGCTTTTAAACGACCGCTCCAAGGTGCACCAGGCTGGAAGCCATCATTATTAGTATAAACAAGTCCAGGACCATTAAATTTACCGCCATCATAATAGCGATAACCGGCATCGACACTTAAATGGCTTCCAGTCGGACGGAAACTCATTCCAGCAGAGGCTTGCCAGGCAAAGCTGTTTTTATTAGCAGGATCGCCAATACTTGAAGTAGATCCAACAGGAACACCACTTACATTCGTTGTTCCAACGGTATAAAAATCACGTACTTCATTGTGTGCATAACCGATACCACCAGAAACAAAAGGCGTTATATCAATGCTCGCCATGTTGGTCCAGGCATTATCAGGATGCAGATAGGCATTCACTAATATTGATTTATTATCCAATTCAAAGTAGCGAGTTCTTTGACTTCCAGTAAAACCAGGGGTACCTGAAGTACCGACAGGTGATGTCTGGAATTTTTGATAATCAAAAACTTCATGGTCCATATAACTTAAACTGATATCAATATACTGATGAACTTGCTTTCCAATAGAAAAGGTATAAAAACCTCTGTTCCCCAAGCTAGAATCGTAACCCTCTGTTGCTGAATCCCAAAAAGCAGGATCTGGGTTCACTATGCCAGGTTTTTCAGTCCATGAGTAACCTGTACCTATAGAAATAAACCACGGAAAGACAGGCACTGCTTCGCCCATAGTTCCTGCATGCAAGGCAAACGAGGAAAGAGACAGAGCGATCACACTTAATTTTTTATTCATAAAAACATCCTTATTGTTAGACATAAAAGTCTCACACCTTTGAAAGGCTGTTGAGAACAAACCACTTTAAAGAAGAAAAAGGAATTTGGCAAGAGTTAGAATTAAATTAAGAGGGGTTTATTTAAAATAGGCTACAGTTTTTTATATATTTAACAATCGCTTATCCCGAACTCGTTAAGTTAATGAATTCCGCCGTCCCGCGGCTTGTCCGCGGGATCCAGGAATCTCACT
>NZ_KB892413.1 GCF_000373765.1 Legionella shakespearei DSM 23087
CCCCAAGCATTCTTCGCCCCCAGAACGGCTTGCTTCCAGGTGGGTTTTGTTATCAGAACGCAGAAAATCCACCTATCCTGGCCAAAACATTAGAAATTTCAACAGCCTTAATTGCCTCTTGCATTGCGAAATTAAATCAGATGCTTAATAATGAGATAATCACTGATTAATGGGGTGGACATGTCACTCAATTTCGCTAAAACAAAAATCCTGAGTCTGGGATTGATCACCTGTATGCTGGGCGCTTGTTTTCATCCGCCTTATAATAATTTTAAACCCGATCCACGCACAGCGCGTAAAGCAGGTCAGGGGGCCGGGGTGGGCACGGTAGCAGGCATGATTGTTGGCGGCACATTAACAGGTTCCGTTGTAGGAGCAGCAGTAGGCGGCTCTCTGGGTCTGGCAAATGGCCTGAGTAAAGAAAGCAAGACCCAAATCGTTAAAGAATTAAAAAAGCAGGATATTCAATTTGTAGAATATGGCGATACCATGACTCTGATCGTCCCTACGGATAAATATTATATGTTTAACAGCCCACGACTCAACGAAGTATGCTATCCCGGATTAAACAATATCATTAGATTGCTGAAAATTTATCCCAGAAGCCCCATCTACGTTGCTGGCTTTACCGATAACGTTGGCTCACGCCACCACAAAAAAATGCTCTCACAAGCACAGGCAGAAACCATGCTTACCTATCTTTGGGCTCATGACATTCGCGCCATCAGATTAAAAGCAGAAGGTTATGGTGATAAAAATGCTGTTTCTGATAACGCATTGATTCATGGCAGCGCGCAAAACAGGCGCATTGAAATTCAATGGTTTAATGGGCTGGTAGCTCAGGCTAAACCTCAAGTGTATGTAAAGTAAGGCTAACGAATGAGTTCAAGGTTTGTAGGTGGAGTTTTATTAATTGTTGGTACTTCTATAGGCGGCGGCATGCTGGCCTTGCCTGTGGCCAATGCGGCAACAGGTTTCTGGCAATCTTCCCTGTTCCTTTTCTTCTGCTGGGCTTTTATGACGGCCGGAGCCTTTTTCATCCTTGAGGCTAACCTGTATTTACCCAGCGGTAAACATATGGTTTCCATGGCAGCCGCTACCTTAGGCAACTATGGGCTTCTGGCTGCCTGGATAAGTTATCTGTTTCTCTTATATACCCTGCTCTCTGCCTATATCTCTGGCGGCGCTGATGTGTTGAACAGCTTATTGTTTAAAACGGGACTGCACCTTAATGAATGGCAGGCAAGCTCTTTATTTACCCTGCTTTTTGGTCTCATAGTCTATGGCGGCATTCATTACGTCGATTTTGCCAATCGCGCATTAATGTTTGGTAAATTGGCCGTGTATTTTTTACTGGTCGTGCTTATTGCCCCGCACATTGAACTCCAACACTTTCAACATGGCGACATGCGCTACATGGCCGGTTCCATTATGATATTGATCACCTCTTTCGGCTTTGCCATCATTGTCCCTAATTTAAGGGAATATTTTAACGATGACATTAAAACACTGAAAAAAGTGATTTTTATCGGATCCCTTATTCCTCTGTTCTGTTATCTGGCCTGGGATGCTGTCATTATTGGTTCTCTTCCATCAGAAGGAAATCAAGGCCTGGCAAGTTTAATGAATAACCCACGCACGACCAGTGCTTTAGCCAGTTTATTGTCTGACAAAGTGCAAAATACCACCATCAGTGCCTTATTTAATTTCTTCACCTCTATTTGCATGCTCACGGCATTTTTGGGAGTTTCCTTGTGTTTGTACAGCTTTCTTGCGGATGGTTTAAAGTTACGCGAATACGGCGGACACGGATTTGGATTATTCCTGTTAACCTTTATACCGCCCCTGCTGATTGTTATCTACTACCCTGGCGCATACATTCGTGCCTTAAATTATGCCGGTATTTTTTGCATTATATTATTACTACTTTTACCCGCATTAATGTGTTATTTTGGCAGAAAGCATTATCAATCTGCTTTTACTGTTCCAGGTGGAAAATTATCCCAGTTTGCTGTGATTAGTGTTTCCATTCTTTTACTGATAAATGAAGTATGGAACTTGCTGGCTTGATTTTTAAGGTAAGTCAGTCTCTTGATAAAGCAGGATGGTCACTATTTTGAATACCATTCTATTTAAAAATGATTGACTTTTTTTGCAATACAAAGTAACATATTGCTCTATATTTGTACTATTTTGGATTATTATTACGTGCTAAATTCAAAACTAATCGGCGGAATATTACTTATTGTGGGAACCTCCATCGGAGGAGGAATGCTTGCATTACCTGTTTCAACTGCTGAAGTAGGTTTTACCAATTCGATTTTTTTCCTTTTCTTCTGCTGGATGGTTATGACAGCGGGTGCCTTGCTGGTACTTGAAGTAAATATGCGCCTACCCGCAGGCAGTAATATGATTTCAATGGCCAAATCAACCCTTGGTTTACCTGGGCAAATCATTGCATGGATCACTTATCTGTTCCTCTTGTATACCCTCCTTGCAGCATATATTTCCGGTGGGAGTGATGTATTTAGCAGCTTGTTGCACAAAATCCATATTGACCTCCCTAATTGGCTGACTTCAATCATTTTTACTGCCTTGTTCAGCCTGGTTGTTTATAAAGGCATACGCTCTGTGGATTATGTAAACCGTGGTTTAATGTTTGGTAAATTGGGTGTTTATATTTTACTGGTTGCTATAATCAGCCCGCATGTATCTCCTATAGGCCTTACAGGCGGAACTGCAAGAGCGTTCACCGGAACACTGATGATATTGATTACCTCCTTTGGTTTCGCATCGATTGTTCCCAGCTTACGCGATTATTTTGAAGATGATATTCATACCTTGAGAAAAGTGATTTTGTTCGGCTCGCTGATCCCCCTGTTTTGCTATATCGTATGGGATGCCGTCATTATGGGCGTAGTAGCCCGCGAAGGTGACAATGGTTTAATGGCCTTAATGAGTTCCGACCACGCAACCAGCGGCCTGACGGAAGCGCTTAACCAATCAGTACAAAGCCAATGGATTAGCGGATTTTTTGGCTTTTTTACCTCTATCTGTATGGTCACTGCATTCCTGGGTGTTTCTTTAGGCTTATTTGATTTTCTGGCTGATGGACTTAAACTTAAAAAATCAGGGAGCCAGGGAAAATACACCTTAGCTCTGACTTTTCTGCCCCCACTGGCTGTGGTGCTGATTAATCCTGGTATTTACCTGAATGCCTTAAGCTATGCCGGAATATGTTGTGTCATTTTATTACTGCTGCTTCCCGCAGTCATGGCCTGGAGAGGCAGACAAACCTGCATAATGGCTCCCAATGAAGGCCATCTGGTACCCGGAGGTAATACCAGCCTGTCCATCATAGGATTTATTGCTGTAGGATTGCTGATTATTGCCATTATGAATTAGAGTATTTATCTGAAGGGTAAAAGGACTTAACCTATGAAAAAAATTCTTTTTATTATCGCCCTTTTATTTAACACCCAAATCTACTGCAATCCGGTGATTGTCGGCGTTTTGGAATTTGCCCCTCCTTTCTCATCCCTGTCTGGCGATAAAACGAATTATTACGGATTTAGCATTGATTTAATGAATGCCATTTGTAAAAGAATTAACATTCAATGCACTTATAAACCGCTGCTGTTTACCAATCAACAAGAAGTACTGGAACAAGGCAAGGTGGACATTGTATTCACCCCTACCCCCCTTAACTTTGGCAATAATGGCAATTATATTTTCAGCCTGCCCTACCTGCCGAGTAACGGCCAATTCGTTACTTTGAAAAGTAATGGCATCAACACCAGCGCTGATCTTAAAAATAAAAAGATTGGCGTCCTGAAAATCTCTTTATTTTTGCCCTTAGTTGAAGCAAACAAAAAGGATTACAGTGATGTTATTGTCTATGACAACATCAGTGATTTGGTTTCTGCACTGGCGAATAAATCTGTAGATGCGATCATTATGGATCACAGCATAGCCACTTATGTGGTAAATAATAACATTATTGGCGACAGTATTTTTGTTGGCGATAAAATCCCCGCTGGTGATGGTTATGGTATTTTTACCCTGAAAAAGAATGCCAATTTAATCAGCCAAATTAACTCAGCGCTTGTTAATATCGAATCGGATGGCACTTATACAGCTATTTACAACAAATATTTTAGTGAATAAACAATAAAAACAAACCATAATGCGCATGCAATGCATAGCAGCAAACCCAACTGGATTTAATTCGGACTTAAGATATTTTTGTAGCCCGGTCTGCTTGCAGCCGGGAACTGACCATCGTTACACAAACTAAGTTCTAACCAAGTTTCCATTCCCGGCTGCAAGCAGACCGGGCTACAAGACCTTGCCAAGGATGAGGCTACAGGCAGTTATAACCGCTTATTTCTTGTGTAATGAAGCAATTTGGCTCATAATCTGCTGTGTAAACATAATCCATTCACAGTGATACTGAAATTCAAATGCAAGAAACCCAGTCTGGTACGTTTAATAACCTTAAAAAAATCAATTGCTATTTCTGGCTGTTTGTCATTCTTCATACATTGCTGTGGACATTAGGGCCTGCATTAATACGCCCCACGCTTCCACATGATACTCTGGAAGGAATCACCTGGGGGTTGCAATGGCAACTAGGCTATAACAAACACCCCTTCTTAACCGCCTGGCTTTGTGCCGGTGTTACCCAGTTATTTGGGACTGTTGGCTGGCCTGTTTATCTCCTGGCTCAATTGGCAGTCTCCGCTACGTTTATAGCCGTTTGGCAGTTAGCGAAGCAAGTGCTTCCGGCCATGCATGCCCTTATAGCAACTTTAGTGCTGGAAGGTGTGTTTTTCTATAATATCAATTCATTTAACTTTACTCCTGATACCCTGCAATCCCCTTTATGGGCTTTGCTTGGCTTGTTTTTTTATCAGGCACTGGTTACCCAAAAAATAAGAAATTGGCTTTACACAGCCTTATTTGCGGCCTTATGCGTCTGTACCAAGTATCAGGTTGCGATCCTGCTTTTACCTATGTTCCTGTTATGCCTGTTAGATAACACAGCGCGCAAGAGCTTTTACAAACCCGGCATGTATTGGGCTTTGCTTCTTTTTATAGCCTTAATCAGCCCTCATCTTGTCTGGTTATATCAACATGACTTTATTACTCTGACCTACGCAGAAAAAGTATCTTCTGAATACACGCAAAATAAATCGATATGGAACCATGTACTCTATCCTGTACGCTTCTTCATTAATAATATTATTCAAGTCATAGGCCTATTTATTTTATTGTGGCCATTTTATGACACGAAGAATAAGAACAAACAGTTGCGCCTGGATCACTTTTCCTGGCATTTCCTTATCGCTGTCGGACTAGGCCCTGTTTTGCTTTCTCTTTTACTGTGCTTCCTTTCTGGCGATTACTTTCCTCCGCGCTGGGCAACTCCCTACTTTTTTGCTTTGGGAATTATTGTTATAGCCTGCTTGAAACCGGTTTTCACCAAGGAATCACTGACTTACTTTGCAATTACCTTAATCCTGTTCAGTTCTTTATTGTTTGGCATTCGCATGGTGACCTTAAGCGTGTACCCAAGACCCACCAGCGATGCTTTTCTCCCTAATCAGAAAATTGCATTAAGCCTGGCTCAATTATGGCAGGAGCGATATAAAGCGCCCCTGCCTTATATTGCTGGCTCTAACTATCTTGTTGCTTTGATTACTCCTTATTTATCGGATAAACCTCTACCCTATTTAAGCTGGAGCCAGGCGATCAGTCCCTGGATCAATGAAGAGGATTTACGAACACGTGGCGGTATTTTTGTCTGGGATGAAGGACAAAATTATGCATGGGATGAGGACAGTAAACATTTTGCTTTTATTCCTGAGTCGGTATGGAGCCGCTTTCCAGAACTAAAGCGCTTGCCTGATTATACTTTTTACCGTTCTTCAGATAACGCACCCATTATAATAGGGGTCGCCATTCTGCCTCCTAAAGCCTCTGATGCGTAGCCCGATTCACGTCGTCCTGAGCGCGTCTTTTGGCGCGAAGGATCTCCAAATGCTGGTACCATGCCAATTTCAGGAGATCCTTCGCGCCAAAAGACGCGCTCAGGACGACGTGGATCGGGCAATGGCAAAGATGTGTGCGAGCGTCAGTTCCCGGCTGCAAGCAGACTGGGCCACACACTGCGCGTTCGAGGCAATCTGAAGCGATATCTGTTCTTTCTGCTGAAAATAAGAGATACTTCCATAAAATAAATAATACTATGTTTCATGACTAAAATCAGACCTTTTCTAAAATGGGCAGGAAGTAAATACAATTGTCTGGATCAGATCCTGTTGTCTCTGCCTCAAGGTCGTCGCCTGATTGAACCCTTTACTGGCTCTGGCGTTATTTTCATGAATACTGATTATTCTTCTTATCTCCTGGCTGAAAGCAACCCTGATTTAATCCATATCTTCACTAACCTCAAAAATATGGGTGAAGCCTTCATCAATTATTGCCATCAGTATTTTCATCCTGAAGTAAATTGCAAAGAGAAATATTATGAATTACGCAGCGACTTCAATCAGCTAAAAAAGAGCAAGAAGAAATCCGCCGTTTTTCTTTATCTGAACAGACACGGGTATAATGGCTTGTGCCGTTACAATTCCAAGGGAATATACAACGTTCCTTTTGGACTCTATACAAAACCCTATTTCCCCCGCCAGGAAATGCTCTTGTTTCATCAAAAAAGCCATCAGGCTGAATTTATCCAAAATGACTTCAGGCAAACTTTTGCTTTGGCAGAAAAGGGTGATGTCATTTATTGCGATCCACCTTATGTTCCGCTTGAGGAAAAGACAAAACCATTGCCTTATACCCAAAAGAAATTTTCTGAAGAAGATCAAATTGAACTGGCAGAATTAGCAAGAGAAACGGCTGCCAAGGGGATTCCTGTTATTATTTCCAATCATGATACGGAGTTTACACGCCAACATTATCATGGCGCTGAAATTAAAAGCTTTCGAGTATCACGCATGATTAACTGCCAGGGTGACTTACGTCAGCCGGTGAATGAATTGGTTGCTGTTTTTAAAAACTAGATCCCGGCTGCGAGCAACTGACTCTTGATCACATCTTTGCCATTCCTCCAATTCACGTCGTCCTGAGCACGTCTTTTTGCGCGAAGGATCTCCAAATACTGGCACTATGCCACTTTCAGGAGATCCTTCGCGCAAAAAGACGCGCTCAGGACGACGTAGATCGGAGTTGTGTAGAAAGAGTCTGTTGCAAGCAAGCCGGGCCAACGCAGGAGTGTAGCCCGGCTTGCTTGCAACCGGGAATATTAAAATTATGAATGAATTGAAGAGTTGTCTTTGATAAAAAAGGCAAGAATTGTCACTAGCAGCAAGGAAATCGGCAGTATAGACAAAGCAACCTGATAATCCACTACGGTATAAATATGCTCTCCACCAACAATACCGCTGTCACCAAAAGTATCCAGTAACTTACCTACCAAAGGTTGGAATATAACACCACCCAAAGTAACTATCATATTAGTTGCGGCGAATACCGTACCCGACAATTTAGCACCACTACATTCCTTAGCCATAATAAATACAATGATTTCTGTAGCGCTAAACACACCATATAAAAACAACAGAATATTCAGGCTAAGATAAGAAAGGCCAGGCCAATACAAAACAATACTGATACAAATCAAAGACAAAATTGCACCAATCACCAAAGGCAATACTCTTCTTCCGGTGCTGTCCGATAAATATCCTGCTATAGGCGCACCAACGGCCCATCCCAGGAACACTGCAGATACCGTTCTCGCTGCTTCAACCTTGGTTAAACCATGGGCTTGCTCTAAATAGGTTTTACCCCAAAGCTCACCAAACACAGAAAGAGAAGTATACAAACAGGCCCCTACAAAGCCTATTAACCATACTTCTGGTGACATGAGTACTTTAAGAACGTTATGGAAAAATTCAGGTAAAGGGTATTTGTTAGGCTGATAGCCCTCTGGGCCATCCCTTACTACAAAGAACATTAACACACTGAGGCCTGAGCCAACCAGAGCAATGAAAAGCAATACACTTTCCCATCCCACACTCATAGACCATTCAGTAATTTTCACTTCGCCATACACCAGACCCAACATTCCTAAAGTGGTGATTAGACCTGCAACCAGAGAGAAATAGCGACGTGGCAGCCAATGCAAGGCCAGTGATAACACGCCAACAAAAGCAAAGGAAGAGCCAAAACCTACTAAAAATCGTCCTGCCCCGACAAGGAACATAGATGAAGTCAAGGTAAACATCCAGGAGCCCAGAGTACAGCACAAACAGGCAAAAGTGAGCAGCCGTCTGGGACCAAACCTGTCCATCAGCATTCCCACAGGCATTTGCATGGGTGAGTAAGCAAAATAATATAATGCTGAAATCTGTCCGAATGTAGTCGCTGAAATATGCCCTAAAGCAGTGCTCAGCTCAGCCTGCAGAGCACCCGGGATTATTCGCAGAATAAATTCATAACAGTAAAAAACTGCGCCGACAAAGCAGACTAAAATACCGAACATAGTCTGCTTTCTTGAAATCAAATTATTTTTTTGCATGAGCGTGAGTTTCTTTTAAGAAGAACGTTAATATAGCCGCAATCAATATGCCTAATGGAATGACAGATAAAGCAAATTGGTAATCGTCAACTGTATATAACTTCTGTACATTACTGACTGTCGCTGCCGTATCAACCACTGCAGCCCCCATATGAGTAGATAAACTGAAATCCAGTAAATGTCCGACCAAAGGTTGCAGGAACATTGCACCCAGCATCACAATCATATTGGTTACTGCCATAGCAGTACCCGCAGCCTCACCTGGACTCAATTCCCTGCCCACAGCAAATACAATGGCTTGCGCGCTGTATAAAAGCCCTAATAAAAACATTAAAGCCTGGATATTGGATTGATTTAAACCGGGAAGATATAAAATCATCATCATAACGAGAGCCGCCCCACCCGCACCAAACAGCATGGGAAACTTACGGCGGTGCAATTTATCTGAAATATATCCCATCAGAGGAGCACCAACAATAAAGCCCAGGAAAAGTAACGAATTAGCTAACCCGGCTGCCTGAGTGGTCAGACCATGGGCATGAATCAAATAAGGAATACCCCACAATTCTGCAAAAACGGTAGTAGGCAAATAAACCAGGCAACCATACATACCATTCACCCAGATTTGCTTGTTGCGTATGATAATACCCAGATCAATCAAGCCTTTTTTAAGATTAGGAACGGTACCACTCTGCCTGTGGGCACCATTTTTATTATCATGAATACCAAACCACAAAACAACACTCAGAACAATACCAAACAGTGCCGTCATGTTTAAGGTTTTGATCCACCCCAAATGCTCAACAAACATTTCAAGGAAATTATCACCCAGCATTGCACCTATAGGACCTAATGCAGAGGTCATTCCAGAGACCATTGCCAGCCTATCCTCAGGTAACCAGATGGTGGCAAGCTTTAAAACACCTACGAAGGCGAAGGCAGAACCAAAACCAACCAGGAATCGCCCTACAGCTGCAACCCAGAATATGGTGGTACCAGTGAACAGAAAAGTTCCAATCACGCAAACCATACACGCGAAGGTAAGTAATCTTTTGGGGCCGTAGCGATCCAGCATTACCCCGACAGGGAGTTGCATCGGAACATAGGCTAAATAATAAACGGAAGACAGAAAACCAAACCCTGATGCGGACAAGTTAAAATGGCCGCGCAGTGCGTTCTCCATAACACTAGGTGCTATTCGTAATAGATATTCATAGCTATAAAATATGGCACCAAGTCCACAAATTAGCCATCCAATAATTGAGTAATCTCGTCGGTTTTCAAAATGCAAAGTTATCTCCTTAACGATGGGTTAAGCAAGAGTACGCACTTCTATTACATAGAAGTATCCCACGACTCTTTTTACTTTAAATTATTTATTTGACTTACACCACTGTCTATTGCAGCACGCGCAACAGCAGCAGGGACCCTCTCTTTCAATCGAGGATCGATAGGCTTGGGAATGATGTAGTGAGGACCAAATTCCCAATTAGTAACACCTGGGTAATTATCCTTGACTACCTGAGGAACAGCTTCATGCACCAGTTGACGAATGGCTTCAACGGCTGCAATTTGCATAGCTTGATTGATACATTGAGCGCGTACATCTAACGCACCACGGAAAATATAAGGGAAACACAAAACATTATTTACCTGATTAGGATAGTCACTGCGGCCAGTGGCTATAACCAGATCATCACGAACTTCATGGGCGTGCTCTGGCGTTATTTCAGGATCAGGATTAGATAAAGCAAAAATGACTGGATTTGGTGCCATTAATTTCAACAAATCTGCATTTAATAAATCAGGTTTGGCAACACCAATAAACACATCAGCATCAACCAAAGCATCTGCTAAAGTGCGATGTTCCGTAGTACGCGCAAAGGCAAATTTATACGCATTTAAATCAGTTCTTCCTGAATGGATCACCCCTTTGGTGTCAAGAAGTAACATATTTTCTTTATTAGCACCCAAAGCAACCAGCAGGCGCATGGAAGCAATTCCGGCAGCGCCGGCACCGATACAGACAATTTTGGTGTCGGCCAGGTTCTTTTGTTGTAATTCAAGAGCATTTAACAGCCCGGCAGCAACAACTATTGCAGTACCGTGCTGATCATCATGAAACACGGGAATATTTAATTGCTCAATCAGTGCCTGCTCTATTTCAAAACATTCAGGGGCTTTTATGTCTTCGAGATTAATGCCGCCAAAAGTTGGGGAAATTCGCTTTGTGGTCGCAATGAAAGCCTGAGGATCATCTGCATCGATTTCGATATCAAATACATCCAAATCGGCAAAGCGTTTGAATAAAACGGCCTTACCTTCCATGACTGGTTTACTGGCCAGTGGACCGGTGTTGCCCAGACCCAATACGGCTGTACCATTAGTAATTACAGCAACAAGATTACCCTTGTTGGTGTATCGATAAGCATCTTCGGGTTTTTCAGCAATAGCCAAAACGGGCTCAGCTACGCCTGGAGTATAGGCCAGAGACAGGTCATCCTGTGAATTAGTAGGTTTTGTAATGTGAACGCAGAGTTTTCCTGGAGAGGGAAACTCATGGTAGTCCAACGCACGCTGTTTTAATACATCTTTATCCAAAGTGCCACCTTCTAGTTCATGACTCTATCAACATACTTGGGTCATTTACAGAAAAAAGGCACAATATGCTTGTGCCTTTTCTATAAAAACAAATAGTTCCGGTTTTATTATACTTATTCTTTTGCTGCGCTGTCTTTAGCTGCAGCCGCAGAACGCATGTTATAGCGATCACGGAATTTCTGAACTCGACCACCAGTATCTACCAGCTTTTGCTTGCCAGTATAGAAAGGATGGCATAAAGAACATACCTCAATGTTTAAATCTTTACATAAGGTAGACCGAGTCTCAAATACTTCACCACAACTGCAAGTAACTTTTACTGTTGTATATTCAGGATGAACAGATGCTTTCATAATACCACTCTCTTAAAGTTCTAAACGAATATCGCCACCCGAACTGTTGCCAGGCACCATACTCTACACAAATGACGCAAAACAATAGCAGAAATGAAAATATAAATCAATTTTTTCTCAAAATCCAAATTCATTTCGTTATTCTTTGCGCAGGATACACAAAATGACACAATCCGTCATCCCCCAGAAGCTCTCTACCTAGAAATCACGTCGTCCTGAGCGCGTCTTTTTGCGCGAAGGATCTCCAAATATTGGCACCATGCCGTCTTCGGGAGATCCTTCGCGCAAAAAGACGCGCTCAGGACGACGTGGTTCCGGGAATGGCACAATCCCGTAGCCCGGTCTGCTTGCAGCCGGGATGAGATGCTCGATTGAAAACCGATCCCGGCTGCGAGCAGACCGGGCTACAACCTTAATCAAAAATCCAGCTCAACCCAAACCGGTGCATGATCCGAAGGCCGTTCAACCTTTCTCGGTTCTTTATCTATCTTTGATTGACGGCAAACTTTATTCAATTCATCACTCAACAACACATGATCAATACGCAACCCCCTGTTCCGCCTGAAGCCTGCGGCGCGATAATCCCACCAGCTGAACAGATTTTCCTCCTGTTCAAAGCTTCTGAAACTGTCATGCAAGCCCAAACTTAAAATGGAGGCAAAGGCCTGACGTTCAGGCGGGCTCACCAAAACACACCCCTCCCATTCAATCGGATCATGAACATCCCGGTCTTCCGGTGCAATATTAAAATCACCCACAACCGCCACTTTAGGGTGCAAACTGAGTTGCAACTCAATATAAGCCGTCACTTTCTGCAACCAATCCAGCTTGTATTGATATTTATCCGAAGTAAGCTCTGAACCATTAGGAACATAAAGATTAATTAATCGCATTCCAGCCACAGTAACCGCCAGGATACGACGTTGCGGATCGTCCAGCTCGGGTATATCCGTCACAACGTCAGACACAGGATGACGGCTGACTATTGCCACCCCGTTATAAGTTTTCTGCCCGGCAAATACGACATGATATCCCCTGTCAATAAACGCGGCAGCGGGAAAATTTTCATCAACAGACTTGGTTTCCTGCATGGCAAGCACATCAATGCCAGACGCTTCCATCCATTCCAAAACCTGTTCCAGCCTGACCTTCAGGGAATTAACATTCCAACTCGCAAGTTTAAGCACACCATTCCCCTTTGTATTCAATCAATAATGGCGCATGATCAGACAACCGTGCTTCGCGGAAAATGCGGCTATTGACTACATGCTCAGTCAAGCCGGGAGTGACTACCTGATAGTCTATTCTCCACCCGACGTTTTTTTCCCAGGCACGGCTGCGGTAAGACCACCAGGTGTATTGCTCTTCTTCCTGATTGTGAACGCGAAAGGCATCAACAAAACCCATGGAACCAAATAACTCATCCATCCAGGCACGTTCTTCGGGTAAAAAACCGGAATTTTTCTGATTGCCCTTCCAATTCTTCAAATCTATTTTTTTATGGGCAATATTATAGTCACCACAAATAATTAACTCACGGCCTTCATTTTTTAAATTAATCAAGTGCCTGGCAAATTGTTCCAGAAACTGGTATTTCACATCCTGACGGCCATCGCCACTGGTGCCCGAAGGTAAATAAAGCGAAATGACACTTAATTTGGGATAATCAAACTGAATGTAACGTCCTTCATTATCGCAATAATCAAAGCCCATACCTTTTACTACACGCACTGGTTTATGCCGGGCATAAATCGCAACCCCACTGTACCCTTTTTTCTGTGCATCATAATAATCGCAGAAATAATCACGCGGATAATACAGCTCTTCAGGAAGCAACTGATGGGTCTGCACCTTGGTTTCCTGAATACAGACAAAATCGGCATCCTGCGCTGCCAGCCATTCATAAAACCCGTTACGTGCCGAAGCGCGTATTCCATTAGCATTAAAACTGATGACTTTCATATAACAAACTCTCTTCTACACAATTTTATTGTAGGTTGGGCCATTTTCCGCCGTCCCGCGGCTTGTCCGCGGGATCCAGAAATGTCACTCCGAACGTAGATCCCTGGATCCCGCGGACAAGCCGCGGGACGGCAGAGGTAGTTGCAACTGCAAAGCAACGCGACCCAAGCGCTCGCCCATATGCCTGGCCAGCATCATTTCATCCTGACTCACCGGATGATCATTGGCTACTCCTGAAACATGAGTCACACCGTAAGGAGTACCCCCAGTAACCGTATTATTTAACGCAGGCTCAGTATAAGGCACTCCCAATAAAACCATGCCATGATGCAACAAAGGCAACATCATAGAGATTAACGTGCTTTCCTGACCGCCATGCATACTAGCTGAAGAGGAAAAGACACAGGCGGGTTTATTAACCAAATCACCAGCTAACCATAAAGCTGAAGTGCCATCCAGAAAATATTTTAACGGAGCCGCCATATTACCAAAGCGGGTAGGACTACCCAAAGCCAAACCATGGCAATCGCGCAAATCATCAAGAGTCACATAAGGCGCCCCACTATCAGGAACCGCTTTATCAACCGCTTCACAGGTAGTAGAAACCGGAGGAACCGTACGTAAACGCGCCTCAATCCCGGAAACACCCTCAACACCACGGGCAATATACTGCGCCAACTGCGCTGTTGAACCAGTCCGTGAATAATATAAAACCAGAATATAAGGTTGAGACATAACAACTCCGAAGGATTCGTGTACGTGGAGTATATAGCAGGAAAAAAAGTGGGGCGAGAATATTTTATTTAATGTCAATAAATACCTGAACACCACCTTGAAACTCTTCTTCATTAATCCATCAAACAGAGATATTAATAGGCTAATATCCTCTATTATGACTTCGTCTAACTTGCTAATCCATATATATTATTTATGAGTTTCCATATAGCTAAGCGCTGCATCTGCTAAAAAAGAAGAACGATTTTTTATTGCATGATTTTTGGCATACAGATCGATAAGACTTAAAACACGCTCTGGCATGGTAATATTAATGCGTTTTGCCTTACCTGATATTTGGCTTAAATCAATGTCAATAAATGCCCAAACGCCACCTTGAAACTCTTCGTCATTAATCCATCGATCAATTGTTGTACCTACCGGGAGAGACTCATTATCCATTAATAATCCTTCTAAATGGCATTCAATAGCCTCAATTGAGTTAGTTAATGCTTCATCATAAGTGTTACCAGCGGAATAACAGCCAGGAATATCTGGAACACTCACACCGAAATCACTAAGCTCATCTTTATGTATTACTACTGGATATCTCATTTTATATCCTCCTTATTAACTCCAGCCTGTTTCAAGATACTGGTCACCGTTTTTATTGGTAAATCTTTTTTAGGATGAGGCACTGTCACCCTTCCTTTTTTGGTAGGGTGTTTAAATTGACAATGACTTCCCTTTTGGTGACATTGCACCCAACCATCGCGTTCAATTATTTTTATTATTTCTGCGCTTTTCATATTCTTAATTATACACACCATACACACAATTTCAAGTGTGTAGCCTTGATGCAGCGATAGCGAAATCAAGGTTTTCTTATGGTTTTTAACCCGCATGGAAACCTTGATTTCGCTATCGCTGCATCAAGGCTACGCCTAAGTCAGGATCCCGCGGACATAAGCCGCGGGACAGAGAAGTATCGCTTAATGATCAGTAATCAAATTACCATTAGCAATCAAATGATTAATAATATCGTGCGAATTTGTAGTGGAGAATACCGCTGTCAAATCCACACCTTGCAATACAATTGTTTGTGTTGCAGTTCCAGCAATATTATTAGGATTTAAATGACCAGTAGGATCGATACTGATTGTTGTGTCTGATCCTGTTTTGCTGATACTCAAATAACTATCCAAAGTATCAGCATGTTCTCCAGATAATAAATCAGATAAATTCAACACACTGGCATCAGCAGAGGTTCCAACTGGATTCGCTTTAAAATCAGTAATAGTATCAACAGCTTTACTGGCAACAGTACCCCCATCTCCCTGCATCCAGATGAAGGTGTCAATTCCGCCGCCGCCAGTCAGAGTATCATTGCCCTTACCGCCGCTCAGGAAGTCATTACCAAGGCCTCCATTCAAAATATCATTACCAGCACCACCATACAATATGTCATTACCAGCGTTACCATTTAAAGTGTCATCACCCGCTTCACCGAAGAGCAGATCATTGCCATCACCACCAGAAATAATATCATTTCCTATACCACCATATATGGTATCATTTCCTCCTTGACCATTTATTGTGTCATTCCCGGCGCCACCATATATCAGATCATTGCCACCTCCAGCATTAATCGTATCATTTCCAGCATAACCATGAATTAGATCGTTATTAGCAGTACCAGTTATGGAATCTCCTCCTTCCGTACCGCTAGAAATAGTATTTGTTGTATGATCAACACTTAAAGTCAGCGTTTGCGATGTACTGGCAGTTGTTCCTGTTGATGTTTCAGTAGCAATAGCTGTAACTGTCAAATCGATACTGCCGCTGGTAAATGTGGTTGGGGGATAGTAAATTAATCCAACTAACTCAGCAGTAGTAAATTCCCATACACCACCACCAAGGTTAGTACCAGCTGAAAAAGTCGCACCCACAGTAGGTACACCTGATATTCTAACCTTTAATGTTTCTGAACCATCAGTAACTTTCAAGGCAGCATTAATTGTTAAAGCAAAAGGATCACCGTATTCTGTAGATCCTCTAAACACTCTAGTGGCAGTAATATTAACACGAGAATCTTTATTGGCGTCACCACCATTTAAAACTAACCACGAAAATTGGTAATTACCTGTTTGAGTAGCAGAAAAATTATAAATGCCACTTACTGTTTTCAATGCCTCAGCTTGCTCTGAGGAAGAAATTTGAACTAATACCTTTGTTCCATCAGGTTGGGTTACAACCAATACAGCCAAATCATTGAAACCATCATTTATTTCAGCACGTGAATCTTCACCATTAATAAAGGACCAATTAAATGAAATTGTGTCACCACTCTGTAAACTGTAATTAGAATTAGTTAATTTACCATCAATTGCATTTACATTGCCTGGATCATTATACGCATTAGAACCAGAACCATGGCTTGGCGGGTCAAATAGATCCAACCTTCCAGAAGTTAATGAAAGTTCCGTTTCCAGATTAGATTGTGACACACCAGCACCTTGATCAGTACCATTAGGAGTTCCTAAACCTGCTCCAGTAAATATAGAAGTGGATCCTGGGTTTACAATATTTATTACATTAGGAAGAGACAATGCTGGCGCAAAATCATTATCGGTAATGTTGGCAGTAGCAGAAGCCGTGCCAATTGATACAGAAGCATTACTTGAATTACTAATCGTTGCCTGTACTGTTTCAGTTGCCTCTGGTAAGGTATCGTTCGTCACAGGCAAAGTGTAAGTACCTGTGGATGACCCATTGGCCACAGTAATTTTTGCACCCGCAGGAATGGCCGTGTAATCCGAACCGCTGGTGGCAGTTCCTCCTGTCGTGGCTATATCAAAAGTAATTGGGGCGCCCGTATTATTCACTTTTGACAAGGTCACCGTGTACACAATATTTGAACCACCCTCAGCACCATGGGTTGTTACGGATAAAACAGCGTTTGCCGTATCGTCATTGATTATCGTACCAATTGCAGGGTCACCTGCAGTAATCAAGGCTACAGAATTACTGACGGCACTCGTTATTGTGGCGATGACTGTTTCATTTGCTTCTAATAAATTATCAGCTGTAGGATCAATCGTAAAAGTACCCGTTAACTGTCCTGCAGGGACAATCACACTACCCGTCACAGCAGAGCCTGTATAATCTGTGCCATTAGTTGCAGTACCACTAAGCTGGTAGTTCACTGTCGTATCAAAAGCAGAAGGATGAGATAAGGTCACAGTGTACACCAAATTATCAGATCCATCCTCCAATACACCTGCAGGAGACACCGCAATAGATACCGTGAGTTGCTCTACATTGACAGTAACTGTGGCAGTTGATTGAGCACCATGAGGATCTTGTATCGTGTATTGGAAGGTTACTGGTCCTGCATAACCAGGCTCAACACTTAAAACCACATGCCCCAATCCATCAAGACTCACTATTCCATGGCTGGCGTTTGCAACACTAACAATAGATAAAGAACTATGAGGGTCATCCACATCAGTATCATTTGCTAACAAAGTAGATACGTCTATCAGAGTATCTAAAGAAAAAACACCATTACCACTACTATCTGAAGTTCCCAAATAATGATAACCGTCGGTACCTTTTTGCAGCTCGACTTGCAATACGTATTGTCCTCCTTGATCCCAATACACTATTTCTATTTGGTGTAATCCAGAGGTATCTATATTAAAAGATTCAAAAGTAGTTGTAGTGGGGGATTGATTTAAATCTCGAGTAGCTACAGCCACTCCATCAATCAAAATAGTATAACCATCATCA
This sequence comes from Legionella shakespearei DSM 23087, assembly GCF_000373765.1. Classification (GTDB taxonomy): domain Bacteria; phylum Pseudomonadota; class Gammaproteobacteria; order Legionellales; family Legionellaceae; genus Legionella; species Legionella shakespearei. Next base: position 18,010 of record NZ_KB892413.1, read on the forward strand.
GCAGTAACTCTAAAATTATAACTACCAGCAGCAAGGTTAACTAATCCTGTCATATGAATAATAGCATCGCCTGTTGATAAAGGAGAATTATCAAATCGAACTAAAGAAGAACCATCAGCCCCAATCCATGTTTTTAAATTATCATTAGAACTATTAACATAACCTCCTAAATTATTGCCACCATTAAGAGCATAATTCACAGTGGTAGAAGAAAATGAAGCATTTGGCGAATGATTATTAATAAAGTTCTGAGCCATAGCCACACTAGATAAGTTTGGCCCATCAGATCCTTCACGATAATTATAAAAATCACTATGTAATCTGCCTAAGACACCAGAGACTACGACATTCACTGTGTCGTTTACAGCTACAGGACCATCATTCACTGGCGTAACGGTTATATTCAGGTTGGCACTACTACTACTGCTGCCATCAGTAACTGTATATGTTACTACGGGAACCGAACCATTATAATCAGTTACAGGCGTAAAGATATAATCACCATTTTCATTTATTTGTAATGTACCAACATTCGCAATCAACACAGTTTGTCCAGCATTAAACGAACCTGAAACCCCTGCCACAGTGAATGACACAACACTTAAAGAATCACCGTCCGAATCAGTATCGTTTGTCAAAACATTTCCTGTAGCAGGTGTGTCCTCCAGTGTTGATATAGTATCATTATTAGCAACAGGTGTATGATTGACTTCTGTTACGACTGTTCCGCTAGTGGAAATACTCTCATAGTTAGCTCCGCTATATGAGAGGATTGATACACTGGCATCAGTTGTTAAAACAGAACTTACATTTCCAAAAGTCTCACCTACAGCAATAATAATTTGTTGGCCATTAGATAACTCGACTATCAAAGGTGAATCAGTAACTGGAGAACTTACGGTCGCAGTATAGATCACAGTGGAACCTTGAACTACTGTAGCTGGGGCATTCGAAGTTAAAATCACTGAACTGACATCAATCGTATCGGTAATGACTGTATCCACCGCAGTGTTATCCACCGCCAGATCCTCAAAGTTNCCCCCGCTGGCACCGGTAATGTGGGCGCTGACCGTGCTGCCATCAAGGTAGGGATCGTCGCCAGGGGCGGCCACATCGACGGTACCGCTCGTGGCACCGGCGGCAATGGTAATCGTTTCCCCATTGGATAAGGTGACGGTCACCGGAGTTTGGGCAGCATGACTTAAGGTCGCCGTATAGGTAATGAC
>NZ_KB892414.1 GCF_000373765.1 Legionella shakespearei DSM 23087
GATGGCGCGAAGAGGGAGGATGTGGATCTTTGATGACCTTACCCATTATTTTAACGTCAGTTTCGAATAAGAAGCGTGTTTGATCCAGTCGTTACTTCGATGCCGTTCGGGCTGAGGAAGCGCGATAGCGCTGTCTCGAAGCCTTGGTATGGTGCTAAGGCTTCGAGACGAGGCTACCGCCTCTCCTCAGCCCGAACGGCATCGAAGTAACGACTGGATCAAACACGCTTCTTATCCGAAACTCACATTATTTTAAAGTACTCTTCTGCAAATTATTAATCCATTTTTGCCTGTTTTCCTTGCTCATATCCGCTTTTTTAATCGCATAATGCAGGATATACAATCCATCTTTACCCTGAACAATCTTCTGAATTTCATCTTGCTGCAAATTCACCGGAACCGTGACTTTAAATTCAAAAATAAGTTCGCCTGGTTTTTCTTCAATAGTATTGACGGTATAAGTAATTCCAGACTTATCCAGGTTAGCGATAAACCCTTTTTTAAACTGAGCCGGGGTCACGTCCTGAAAACCAGGTATAAACTGGGTTGTAACCAATTCTTTCCATTCATCGATGTTGTCACCAACAGGAATATATTCTACCGTAGCAATAGCATTAGTCTTTTGCCCCCACACTGCTTTCCACGGCCGATTATCAAACTGTACGTTTTGCTTTTCGTAATTCAATACTCCAGGATCCACTGGTGCATTATTCAGAGGGGTCAGGCTGCAATACATCTCCCCCTTAAAAGACACAAATTCGACACATTTGGGATTATTTTCCTTGGTCACCTTGACCAGATTGTCTGGCAAAGCAGGGTCAGCTTTTTCAGCATAACAAGGGCATAACAATAACAAGCTCAAACAACATCCCAGTAAATAGTTCATAATTTCTCGCCAATGATTATTATGCATTAAGTGTAGACGCTAAGAATTATTCCTGCCTTTCGTACAAACAATTTATATGTCACTATAAGAAGATTTTAGCGGTCTTTGGTTTATACAATTCTTATTATAAGGAGATATTATGAATGGTTGTAAATTAAGTCCCATCGGATTAGGCCTTGCATTAGGAGTTTTATGGGGGCTGTCTGTATTTTTATTAGGACTGCTCGCCTATTGGTCTACTTATGGAAAACCCTTTGTTGATGCCATGTCTACTTTATATATGGGGTACGAACCGTCAATAACAGGAAGTATTATCGGCGGCGTCATTGGTTTTATCGATGCCTTTATTACCGGTGCCCTGATTGCCTGGCTGTATAACAAATTCAGTGGCTGCCATTGCAGTTGCTGTGGTGACACTGCTGTTGTTGAAAAGAAAAAGGCAAAATAAATAATTGGTTTAATTATAAAACTGTAGCCTTGATGCAGCGATAGCGCTGAGTGATCCTCACCTATTCAGTAACACTCAGATCTATGCAGAATCGCCTTCCCCCTCCGGGGGAAGGTGCCCGACAGGGCGGATGGGGGGCTCAAAAAGGATTGTTCTATCAGATAAGCTATGTTGTTTTAGATCTTGAGTAGTCTTTTTGATCCCCCCACCCGCCCTGTCGGGCACCCTCCCCCGGAGGTGGAGGGGCTACTTGCGAAGAGCATCCTGTTTATTTGAATCCTTTTTACAAGGTTAAAACAGGAGAGGATCACTCAGAGCGATAGCGTAATCAAGGCTATTTTAAATCAACCACTCTTAACTTCACTGACGCACAATCAGATTATTCACCACATTCTGCACACCGGGAACCTGACGAGCAATTTGTTCTGCTGTATCACTTTGACGAATTTTCTTCACATAACCACTTAAAATCACGGTATTTTGGTTGGTAGTAACATGAACACGCGCCAACACAGGATCATCTTGTCCCGCCAATGCATCTTGCACTGACTGTGTCAAAGTCATTCCAGCCGGTGCCGGGCTGAATAGACTGGGGGTACCCACAGAATTATTCATACATCCGGTTAACAAAAACAACATACCCACAACAATACTCTGTATCGATTTTTTTTGCATTAGATGCTCCTTCCAGGCCAGGGTCGTCTGCCCCTTTATATAGTACCTTAACATAACATATTACAATGACAGTGTCACATACCGCTCTGACATAAAACTGCTATACTGTTTTTTATAAATCAGCTACTTACAGGACGTTACTAATGAAAAAAGAAAAAGAAGTGCCGCATGGTTCTGCTGAAAAAAGAAAACAGGCTCCCCCCCGAAAATCCAAGGACCACAATGATCTGGGAGAAACAGATACCTTGTTCAGATACATGGACAGATTCTATCAGGCTAATCTCGGCAAGCTGACCGCAGGCCTTAGCCCGGCAGCTTTGGGAACGTCCTATTTTTCCTGGCTCTCGCAATTGGCTCAATCCCCAGGAACCCTGACCAGACTTGCCACTTACCCTTTATTGCATATGGGTGATTGCCTGAATAATCTGGTAACGCAAGAAACACCAGGAGATGGAAAAGACGTCCGCTTTCATACTGAAAACTGGAGCATTTACCCATGGCGGCTCTGGGCGGAACAATTTCTGCAGCTCGAAGCCTGGTGTATGCAGGCCACTACTAAAATTCCCGGTTTACCCATACCGGTCAAAAGAACGGTTGCTTTTCACATGAGACAACTTCTTGATTCCCTGTCGCCTTCGAATTTTGTCCTGACCAATCCTGATTTGTTTCAGGAAACCATTCGTTCACAAGGCAAAAATCTGGTTCGTGGAACTGAACTGGCCATTCAGGATTTTATGGAAAAAATAACAGGTTCTCCCCCGGCGGGTGTTGAACATTTTATTCCCGGAAAACAGGTCGCCATTACCAAGGGAAAAGTTGTATTCAGCAATCACCTGATTGAATTAATTCAATATGAAGCACAAACACCCAAAGTATATAAAGAACCCATATTAATCCTGCCAGCCTGGATCATGAAGTATTACATTCTGGATTTATTACCCGAAAACTCATTGGTCAATTGGCTCACAGAGCAAGGCCATACCGTCTTTATCGTTTCCTGGCGCAATCCTACCAGCAAAGATCGCAATCTGGACATGGATGATTACTACCGCATGGGCGCCATGGCCGCAATTGATGGTGTATCGAATGCCATACCCAATGCCAAAATCCATTTAATGGGTTATTGCCTGGGAGGCACGCTCGCCATGATCACAGCCGCAGCCATGGCTAAAGAAAAAGATACCCGGCTAAAAAGTCTCACCCTGCTCGCGGCACAAGGCGATTTTACCGAAGCAGGCGAACTGTTGCTCTTTATCACTAAAAGTGAAGTATCGTTTCTTAAAAGTATGATGTGGGAACAAGGTTATCTTGATACCAAACAAATGGCAGGTACCTTTCAAATGCTACGCTCCTATGATTTGATCTGGTCGAAGATGGTTCAGGATTACATGCACGGCACCCAAAGAGGGATGATTGCCTTATTGGCCTGGAATGCTGACGCAACCCGTATGCCCTATAAAATGCACAGTGAATATCTGGAAAAACTGTTTCTTAATAATGACTTTGCTGAGGGAAGGTTTACTGTTGAAGGAAAACACATAGTCGCAGAAAACATCCAGCAACCCTCTTTTGTCGTCAGCACAGAAAAGGATCATGTGGCGCCCTGGAAATCAGTTTATAAAACACATTTAATCATTAACAGTGACATCACCTTCGTGTTGACCAATGGCGGCCACAACGCAGGGATAGTCAGCGAACCGGGACATGAAGGACGAAGTTACCACATTCGGGAGCGAAAAAAGGATTCCTCCTATCTCGATCCCAATACCTGGCTAAAAGAAGCCCCAAAACGGGAAGGTTCCTGGTGGACGGCCTGGCATGAGTGGCTGGTACACCATTCGTCACCGCGTATGGTTGCAGCACCTAAACTAAAAAGCACTTTAAAAGATGCCCCCGGCAGCTATGTATTACAAAAATAGGAAGGAATCATGAGCAACGACCATTTTAAAACGATTATTGAATCATGCCGTAATTTGCCGCCGATTAAGACTGCTGTTGTTCATCCTGTAACTGCTAATGTCCTGGAAGCCGTGTATGATTCAGTCGAGGCAGGATTAATCGCACCGGTGTTGATTGGTCCTGTAGCCAAAATCAAATCCGCAGCCCAGGAAGCAGACATTGACCTGACACAATGGGAAATTATGGATACCGAACATAGTGATGCCGCGGCGATGAAGGCAGTCGAATTAGCTGCCTCAGGAATGGTAGATGCCATCATGAAGGGAGCCTTACATACAGATGAACTCATGTCTGCCGTAGTTCCCCAGGCTTCAGGATTACGCACCAAATACCGTATCAGTCATGTGTATGTCATGGACGTGCCAAGCTATCATAAACCCTTACTGATCACTGATGCAGCCATCAATATCGCCCCCAATACTGCTGATAAAGCGGATATTTGTCAAAACGCGATTAATCTTTGGCGGGTGTTGTATGACGCTGACAGCAAACCCAAAGTAGCAATCCTGGCGGCTGTTGAAGTGATTAATCTTAAAATGCAAGCAACAATAGATGCCGCCATCTTGTGTAAAATGGCAGATCGCGGACAAATTTATGACGGCATTTTAGATGGACCGCTGGCTTTTGATAATGCGATCAGCAAAGAGGCCGCTGCAGAAAAAAATATAGTCTCGGCTGTCGCTGGCGATGCCGATATTTTGCTGGTTCCTGAAATTGAATCAGGCAATATTCTGGCAAAACAACTGACCTTTTTGGGTAACGCGGACGCTGCCGGCATTGTTTTAGGTGCCAGAGTTCCTATCATATTAGCCAGCAGAGCTGACTCATTAAGAACCAGATTATTATCCTGTGCGGTAGCAGTTAAAATTTCCGCGGCGCGCAAAGCAGGAAAAATAAAATGACGATGCCGGTATTACTCATCATTAATTCAGGATCGTCCAGCGTTAAATTTCAGGTATTTTCGTATACGCCCGAACTGGATTCGCTCGCGAGAGGAAAAATTGCCAATTTGGGTACTGAGCCGGAATTTAGTGCGGTCAATGAAACAACCGAAACTAAAGATAAAGAACGTCTTTCTCAGGATTGCGATCACGAACAAGCCATTCAACTTATTCTTCAATGGCTGAAAAAACAAAATCAAAATTGGAAAATTAAGGCAGCGGCTCACCGCGTGGTGCACGGCGGTGAATTATTTACCCATAGCGTACTCATCAATGCAGAAATAATGCAGCAATTAAAAAAACTCAATCCACTTGTCCCTTTGCACCAGCCGCATAATCTGGCTGCTATAGACATTATTCATCGTATCGATCCTGATTTGCCGCAAATTGCCTGTTTCGATACCGCATTCCATGCCGGGCACGGCCCCCTCTTTTCTACTTACGCGCTGCCTTTGCATTTGCGGGAACAAGGAATAAGGCGTTATGGATTCCATGGCCTTTCTTATGAATGGATAGCTTACAGCCTTAAAAAAGAACATCCAGACCTGGCTGATGGCCGGGTTGTTACCGCTCATTTGGGGAATGGAGCCAGTTTATGTGCCATGCACAAGGGGGTTAGCATTGATACCACCATGGGACTCACTGCGCTGGATGGTTTGCCCATGGGAACCCGCTGCGGTAGCCTTGATCCCGGAGCCATCACCTATATGATCCGTGAATTGGGTTTATCGTCATATGATGTGGAAGACATACTTTATAATGAATCAGGACTCCTCGGTTTATCTGGCTTGACCAATGATGTAAAAGTATTGCAAAGCAGCCCTGAAGAATCAGCCCGGTTCGCTCTGGATTATTTTTGCCTTAAAGCAGCACAATTCATAGCCATGATGACTGTGTCGCTGGGTGGTATAGATGGTCTTGTATTCACTGGCGGAATCGGTGAAAATTCTGCAGTAATAAGAGAAAATATCCTGAGCAGGCTTGGATGCCTTCCCCCTTGTTCTGTACTGGTCATCCCGGCAAATGAAGAGAAAATGATGGCAATGCACTCATTATCTCTGCTTAAAATACAGCTTGAGAGACGATAATTATGGATAAAGACTATTATAAAATCATGGGTGTAAGCCCGGATGCCTCTGAAAAAGACATTAAAACGGCCTATCGCAAATTAGCCCGGAAATACCATCCTGACATCAGCAAAGAACCCAATGCAGAAGAGCGCTTTAAAGAAATGGGTGAAGCTTATGACGTGTTACGTGACACGAAAAAAAGGGCTGAATACGATCAATACCTGAAGCATCGCGAATTTAATCAAAGAGCACAGCAATCGGGAGGATACTCCTACTCTCATGCAGGACGAGAAAATCCCTATGAGGACGTGCAGTTCGACAGTGATTTATTTGAATCCATATTTGGTCATGCCCGCCGCCAACAGCAACAACAGCCCATGGCCGGCCAGGATTATCAGGGAAAAATAAACATCAGCCTGGAAGAGGCTTATAAAGGCACGGTAAAAAGCGTTCAGGTTCCGGTAGATCAAGGCAATGAAACCAAATTACAAACCTTGAATGTAAAAATCCCTGCTGGAATCAAATCAGGACAACAAGTTCGTCTGGCAGGACAGGGAGCCAGTGGTTTTAATGGCGGTCCACGCGGCGATCTCTATCTGACAGTTGACGTTCTGAAGCATCCTTTATTTGATGTGATGGATAATGACATTTACCTCACCCTGCCCGTTGCCCCTTGGGAAGCAGCTTTAGGTTCCACGATTACCGTGCCGACTTTGGGTGGAAAAATTGATTTAAAAATTCCGGCAGGTTCACAAGGCGGACAAAAGCTAAGGATTAAAGACCGAGGGCTTCCCGGATCAACGCCCGGTAATCAGTACGTACTGTTAAAAATCATAACACCACCAGCCACTACTGAAACCGAAAAAGAATTATATAAAAAAATGGCTGAAACAATGCCCTTTAATCCACGTGACAAGATGGGAGTATAAGCATGAACAAAGACACTCTTTTAATTGGCGTGCTTATCGAAGAAACAACCACCATTTCCTTTGTTGAAGTATGCCGTAAATATAATATTCCAAAAGAATTACTGAGCGAGATGGTGGAACAAGGCATCTTTCCTGAACAGCCCACTAATCCGGAAGAAATAGCGCTGAGTCAAAAGGAACTTCGCCGCATCGAATCCGCTTTTCGCCTGCACAGGGATTTGGGGATTAATTTACCGGGAGTAGCGCTGGCACTGGAACTACTCGAAGAAATGGAAAAAATGCACCAGGAACTGGATATTTTGAGAAAGCATTTTTAAAATACCGTCGTTTTCCTTAATTTTAAGATCCTATTATTATGAAAACCTTGATTTCGTTTCACTACATCAAGCCTACAACTGATTTAAAATATAAAAAAACTGTAGCCTTGATGCAGCGACAGCGGAATCAAGGTTTTCCTTAATTTTAAGATCTTATTATTATGAAAACCTTGATTTCGTTTCACTACATCAAGGCTACAACTGATTTAAAATATAGAAAAACTGTAGCCTTGATGCAGTGACAGCGGAATCAAGGTTTTCCTTAATTTTAAGATCTTATTATTATGAAAACCTTGATTTCGCTTCACTACATCAAGCCTACAACTGATTTAAAATATAAAAAAACTGTAGCCTTGATGCAGCGACAGCGGAATCAAGGTTTTCCTTAGCTTTCAGATCTTTAGGAATATGAAAACCTTGATTTCGCTGTCGCTGCATCAAGGCTACTATTTTATAATAACTGTCACTTCGTATCCCTATCCCCACCCTCATCTTTAGGCTGATAATCCGGAATTACTTTAGGCCTACGCCCCTGAATCGTACGAAAAAAAGCAAGAATTTTGGGAAAATCACTATTAATATCCCCGGTAGGCCAAAAAGGTTCCTGAATACGGATTTCTTTAGTAGGGTAATCAAAGCCGAGCATCACAATAGGAATCCCCGCTTTACAGGCAATATAATAAAACCCCTCCTTCCAACGGGTAACCGGGCTACGTGTCCCTTCCGGTGCCAGAGCCAACCGCAGTACTTCCGTATTACGAAACACATCCACGATTTGTTCCACTTTATTATCATGACGAGAGCGATACACAGGCTCACCACCTATGGCCCGCATCACCATCCCTAAAGGAAAGGCAAACAATTGGTGTTTTGCCAGAAAGTTAACTTTAACGCCCACCGCGAAACGGGCGCACAAACCAATAATAAAATCCCAGTTACTGGTATGGGGAGCTACTATGATGATGAATTTTTTATCATCAGGTAAAGCACCGACAAGCTTCCATCCGAACAATTTTAAAAGAAACTGACATATTTTCTGCATAGACAAATCCGTTTGTATTACAAAGACAATCCATTATCTGGTAATTCTATAATATCTTGTTCGCTGTTCTGTGGAAAGTTTTCACCTGCAGTAGTGCTCAGTACCGCAGAAGCCTGCCTTCGTAATGTTCGGGTTCCTGAACTATTTTCTGGTTCAAAATTGACGTGATTGTCTGTAGAGGTTGCTCCCAATAAATTCCTGAGATTCAGACTATTCGCACTGCGGGACAAATCAAGCCTGGAATGTCTTCCAGCCAAAGGGGAGGTGGAAACGGGCTTGTCTTCTACTTTAATGTCACTGCCCGTCAGCGTGTTCCTGCGCACAAGAGGGGGAGTAATCTGTTGGATAAGCGCATCTGAGGTACTGGGTCTCGGGCTTCTTGGACTTGGCAATGAAGGAACAGACTGGGCACCATGGAAGGTCAAATCCAGAAAACGCTTGGAGGTGCGTTTTAATAGTCCATGGCCGTTTCTTATCCCATTAATGGAATGAATACCTGCTTTTACAGTTCTTCTTTTTTCAGGATCTTCATCCATAAGAGTGTGCACTAAATGAATAAATGCCTGTTTCTTGGTTGATGTTTCTTCCGTTGTAGCTGCAAAAATATCAGGCATTCCCTCTTTGATTTCTTGCAAAGTAAGCGGTCTGGAAAAGCCTTCTTTTTTGGCAATTTCGGCCATTTTTTTGATTCTGTATTCCTGATAATTGGCAGTCGTTATCAGTTCCGCTAAAAAAACGCCCAGAGAAAACAAGTCTGAACTAAAGTCATAAGTACGTTTCTTGGTTTTTTTCTTATGTTTACTCTGTTCATTTTTTGATTCACACACATCAATTTCAGGAGGGGTATAACCAAAAGTACCTGTAATTGCATGAGTGCGGGACTTGTTGACTAATAAGGCCGTACCAAAATCAATGACATGCAGTTCATTAAGCGCTATTCCGCTCTCAGTTTCTTTGGTAGAACAAATGATATTAAAAGGATTAATATCACGGTGAATGACGCCTCGTTCGCCCAAAAGTTTTAATTCAAGTAAAGCCGCTTCTGCACTATCAAGAATTAATTCCATAGGTAACTGTTTTTTGGCCGTATAACGCCGAAAATCCTCTTTATCAAACTCGTGATTTAATTCATACATTAAATCGATGCAGTTGCCTCCGGGATAGAAAGGCATAAAAAGATATTCCCTGTGGTATTGATCTCGAGAAGGGTTGGCAATGTAATGCCCAAACAACCTGTCCACTGCCTGTAATGCATTTTTTTCAGGTGTAACGTATTCTTCAGGTTGACCATTGGGAATAATTTCTTTTACTACCAGCACTTTGTCCTGGAGCAAATCATAAGCAAAATAAACAGCGCCTTCAGCCCCTTTACCAATTCTGGGACCAATAATAAAAATGTTATAAGCACCATCAGTTTTTGTACCCATAACAGGCAATACCGAGCCATCAAGACACAATACACGTCTGAATTCTTTTTCTTTCTCAATGAAAAAGGCAAACTGTGATTTCAGATCAGAACTCTTGATTGATTGAAGCCATTGCTCTTTTCTCATTTCAAGGCTTTTAACTGACTTCACTTCTGCATGCATACAACACCGAAATAGTGACTGATTAAAAACGCTTATCTTACAATATATGGTAATAATTGTCCAATTGAGAGTCATTGTGGACTGAAATCATGAAATTGCAATTTACACTTTGCGCTGTACAATAGCCGACAAAATAAACGAATGAACCAGAAGCCATGACGCAATCCGACCCTTTTATAGTGAAGCATACATTAAACTGGATACGCTCCTTTATTGTCCCTTTAAACATCTGCCCCTTTGCTAAAGGCTCGGTGAATAAAGGCACATTGAGAATTTCCGTCTCAGAAAGCAAAAAGAAAGCTCAGGCATTGGAAGACTTGATGTCTGAAGTTCTTTTTCTGGATGAAAATCCAGCAGTGGAAACTACCTTACTGGTTTTTTCCCATGCCTTTAAGGATTTTTTTGCTTATCTGGATTTTGTGGATTTGGCCGAACAGTTAATTCAGGTTCAAGGCTATGAAGGAACATACCAACTGGCCAGTTTTCATCCGGATTATTATTTTGCCGACAGCGATCCGGAAGACGTTTCCAATTATACCAATCGTTCGCCTTACCCCATGCTCCATCTTTTAAGAGAAGACATGCTGGAAAAAGCAATTCATGCTTATGGTGATACCGATACAATTCCAGAAAAAAACTGCACCCTCATGCGGGAATTAGGCTTGCAAAAAGTTCAGGAGCTTATTAGAAGCTGTGCGCCAGAGGATTAATTGGCGGGGGGCGGTCCGGGACGCACTGCCATTAAGTTAAAGAGCTCCGCCGTCCCGCGGCTTGTCCGCGGGATCCAGGAATCTCACTCCGAACTTGGATCTCTGGATACCGCGGACAAGCCGCGGTACGGCGGAGTAGCGCTTAATGGCAGTGGGTCCGGGACAGTTTCTAATAAAAATTAGACAATTTGTACAAACTTAATCCGCCAACATCCCGGTCCGTCCCTCAAGTGTCTTGCCATTCCCACGTCGTCCTGAGCGCGTCTTTTTGCGCGAAGGATCTCCCGAAAGCGGCATGATGCCAATATTTGGAGATCCTTCGCGCAAAAAGACGCGCTCAGGACGACGTGGGAATGGGGCAAGACCAAACCTGTTACATGATTACAAATTTACTCCCTGTTACAAATTTACTCCCTATCATTTTATTTAACATTCAAACCATTAATGACTATCAAACGGCAATTTTTGTACTAAAATTATACATATGGAATCTTACTCTTCAGGTGTATTATGAAAAAACAGGATCCAGCACTTACGTTTTCTAATCCACGCTTACTGGCGGCCATATATTTCGGCCTGCTTTCCGTGGTGGGTACTATCCTTATTAATGCCTTCCTCACCTCGCTTGGAGTAGAAGAAATAATACCCGTCTTTGAAGCAGTGCTTTTGGGAATGATTGTGGCGGCGATCACCGGCGCAGTCTTTGGCGAAAGCATTGTTCATTGTAAAAAACCCTATAAAGCCAAGACATTTTGGTTAGGTTTCACCATGGTTATTGCTTCACTTCCATTCTTCGCACTGGGTTTAGTACTTCTCATGCATGAAGAAAATGCACAACTTTATGCCGTAGCTACTCTGCGCGATATGATTTTCTTTTACCTGGTTGTACTTGCCTATAGTTATATCCTTTTCGGCATTCTTCTCGCTATCGCATCCGGTCTGGCAGCTATGTATTTACGTGGCCAGTTAGTATACGATATCTTGCATACTTATGAGCGACGCAGACCTGTAGCCAAACCTGACTTGTTGCAAGACAAAGAAGAGCAGCCGCATAAGGTTCGTACCACGCATCGCTAAATAATTAAATGCGGTAGTCAACTGCCGCATTTAGTTCCAGACATTTGGCTATTAAACTTATGCATGATTTAAATAACAAGAAGAAACTGTTTGATTTATTAGCGCAAGGTGCAACAGTTATAACCCCCAATAATCGATTAAGTGCTGCCTTACTGCAACAGTATTTTACTTCGTGCAACCATAAGAGTATAGACAAACCCGGTTGCTACCCTTATACCACTGCAATTACCAAAGCATACCAACATTTAAAATTTAAAACCCCGGAATTATGTCACCCTCTCGTATTAAATAATGCACAATGCCAATATATGTGGCGCAAAATAATCCAGTCCCATGCGGAAATTACCTTCAGTGAAGGCTTATTGCACTCCGTCATGGAAGCATGGAAACATTGTTTGCAATGGCAAATCAGCCCGGAACACCAGGCTTTTCATTACACGCCACAAACACGGCAATTTCAAACCTGGTGGCGAATTTTTGATAAACAACTGCAACAGATTCAAGCAATTAGCGAACATCAATTAGTGCCCTACCTCATCAATTCAGGGTCAACCTCGTTTCAAAAAGCAGTTGTCTGGGTTTGTTTTGATGAATTTAATCCGCAACAAATAAGCCTGCAGCGCCATCTGAACGAACACGGGGTGGTGCAATATCGCTATGATTTACCGGAACGAAGTACCCAATTGCAGCTTTTTTCAGCCGCAGACAATAAAGAAGAATACCAGCAGTTAATGGCATGGTTGCATTTAAAAATCAGCCAGGGCGAGCAAAAGATTGGGGTCGTTATCCCTGATTTAGCCCAGGAATCACGTAATGTACAAAGGCGTTTGGCACAACATTTTGATACGTCATTATTTAACGTCTCTTTAGGCCAGCCCCTTAGTGAATTTCCTATTATGTCACACGCCCTGACCTGGTTGCAATTAAATCCCCTGCAGCTAAGCCATCACGAAGCAAGTCTGTTGCTGCAATCACCCTATCTTGGCGGAGCAAAGGAGGAATTCATTCAAAGGTCACATTACCTGCAAGAAAGTACCCTGTTGCAGGAGCAGACCGTTCCTTTAAAAAGTTTCATGCAAAATATAAATACTTGCGCACCTAAACTGACTGACTTATTAGGCGCACTCACTCCTTATCCAACAAAAGCAACGCCTCAGGAATGGATAGTGCAGTTCCAAAATCGCCTAAGTGCTATGGGTTTTCCTGGCGATTATGGGTTGAATTCTGAAAATTACCAATGCTTTAACCGTTTTACTAACCTTTTGAATGAATTTCGGCAATTTACAGTGATTACCAGCCATTTGAGTCAAAAAGAAGCGCTAAATACGTTAACCTATCTTCTCGATAACACTATTTTCCAGGCACAAAAATCCAATGCCCCGATTCAAATTTCAGGATTATTGGAGGCCTCTGGCTGTGAATTTGATAGCCTTTGGGTGATGGGGTTAACCGATCAATGCCTACCACAAAAAGTACAACTGTCCGCATTTATTCCACCCCAACTGCAACGTGAACTGAATATGCCGCACAGTCTTCCGGAACGGGAGTTAAATTTTGCCCGGCAAACAGTGCAAAGATTGGAGCAAGGAAGTAAGGATAGTGTCTTCAGTTTTTCAAGGCTGCTTGGCGATACACCCAATTTACCCTGTTCTCTGATTGCAGACTTGCCAGATTTTGCCCCGCTGCCTGACGCCACTCCTCAAGAACAACCATCCAGCCTGATTTCCTTTGAAGAAAGCTATGACTTGCCGATCACTGTCAATGAAACCATTTCAGGAGGCACTTCTTTATTAGCCAATCAGGCCAAATGCCCTTTTAAAGCCTTTGCAGAACATCGTTTGAAAGCAAAACCATCGCTGCAGACTTCAGATGGACTGGATCCTAAAGAAAAAGGAATCGTTGCCCATAAAGTGATGGAACTGTTATGGCGGGAATTACAAAATCAACAGAATCTGCTGCGTATGAGCGCACAAGAACTGGAACAGTGCATTGATCAGGCAATACAAACCGCATTGGAACCACTGAAAAAGGAACATCCGGATTCATTTCCTCAGTTAGTGCAGGAAGTAGAATACACTCGTTTAAAAAGATTGATTATGGCTTCCTTAGATTGGGAAAAAAGCCGCCCACCTTTTGAAGTGAGCGCATTGGAAGAATCTTTTTCTGTCCATTTGGCAGGTCTGGATTTTAAAGTCAGGGTAGATCGACTGGATCAGGTAAACGACAGAAAATGGCTCATAGACTACAAAAGTAATTTGCCCATCAGCAAACCCTGGAATGAAGAAAGGCCACAGGAGCCACAATTATTATTGTACGCATTATTAGATGAGCAAATTAATACCTTACTGTTAATGCAATTAAAAACAGGGAAGGTATTATGTAATGGTTTGAGTGAAGAAAAACTGGATGTCAAAGGGGTCAGCGCGTTAAAGAAGGAAGAAACCTGGGAGCAGTGCCGAACAGACTGGCGAGAGCAGTTAACCCAATTGTCAGAAGAGTTTCAAAAAGGCTATTGCCCTCCCAAACCGGCCAAAACAACCCTATGCGAGCACTGTGATTTTCAAAACCTGTGCCGAATGTAGTCTAGGTTGTTGTAGCCCGTATTAGCGAAGCGTAATACGGGATCGAAGTGGCAACGAAGTCATTCCCCGATCTACGTCGTCCTGAGCGCGTCTTTTTGCGCGAAGGATCTCCTGAAAGCGGCATGGTGCCAGTATTTGGAGATCCTTCGCGCAAAAAGACGCGCTCAGGACGACGTGGATCGTGCTACAACACAACGAGGAGTTTCATGCATCATTTAATTTTAGGCTATGGCTATTGCGGTTATTATTTAGCCCAGATCTTGCTTAGGGAAAACCTACAGGTTACGGCTGTTTCACGGCATCTTGACGAAAACATGCAGCAGGCGGGCTTGAATCATGTGATGCATGACTTAACCAGCCCTTTCTATTGGGACGAACCTGAAACCGTACTTTATTACTTAATCCCGCCGTCATCACAAGGCGACACAGACAGTGTTCTCAAGCATTTTCTTGAACAAAGCCGTATACAAGCCCAAAAAATCATTTATTTTGGTTCAAGTGGCGTTTATGGTAACCATCAAGGCGCCTGGGTGAATGAAGAATCCCCCTGTTTCATTCAGCATCCGCGCCAACTACGACGATTAGACGCAGAACAACAATGGTTAACTTATAGCAAGGAACATAAGACAGAGCCAATTCTGTTACGCATCGCAGGAATTTATGGTCCTCAACGTTTACCAATTGATGCAGCCAAAGCGTGCACGCCTTTAATAGAAGAAAGCAAAGCCCCTTTGATTAATCATATTTATGTACGCGATCTGGCAACAATAGCTTACCAACTCAGCCAGAGAAAAACGTCTTATTCGCTTTATAATATTGCCGACGGCAACCCGCAACCTATGGGTACCTTACAACAGCATGTTGCACATGCCCTGGGTCTTCCTGCAGCCCCGTATGAACCCTGGCAATCAGCCTGGGAAAAAGCCAGCCCAATGAAACGGGAGTTTATGCAAGGCTCCAAGTGCCTGAGTATAGAACGCCTGCAAAGCACGCTTGGCAATTCTTTACTGTTTACCTCACAAAAGGAAGCAATAAAAAAGAGTATGTGACAATTACATATCATCCTCAGAGCCCTTCGTCCTGAGTCATTCCCCGATCTACGTCGTCCTCTGAACTACGTCGTCCTGAGCGCGTCTTTTGGCGCGAAGGATCTCCCGAAAGCGGCATGGTGCCAATACTTGGAGATCCTTCGCGCCAAAAGACGCGCTCAGGACGACGTGGATCAGACGACGTGAATCGGGCGATGTAGAGAAATCCACGCACCATCTTTAATCCCAAACAAAGATGGTGATATACTGCCATCATTTTGGTTACATATCCGCCGAAAGCAGTCTTTTTTTCCTTATATTTACTTGAGAGTTATATTATGCCTTCTTATGATAGTGCTGCAAAATTAGCAGATGAAATTATAAACTGTGAAACGCAATTTGAATCTCTTTTTGAAGGTCTCCAAAAAAGTGATGATTTTGAACGTGAATTAAACAAAATTAAAGCCTACTACCGACGCGCTTTTAACAAAACCTCTTCTGAATGTGCCGGCCAGGAGATTGTTGATGAATACCGACATTTGTTCCTGACTCTACAGCAAGTGAAGTCCGGGAATATAACTGCAGATGAAGCAATGAGTTCTGTGGAAGATCTTGGTGATTGCCGAACTCTGGATGTTCTGCTTTCCAACATATTCAAAATGTGTGAGTTGCTGTTCTGGGCTGCAGCGGCTGCCGCCTGCTATGTAGCGTGCATCTCTGTCGGTATTCCTGCGATAGCGTGCAATCCCATTCTTGGTTTTGCCATATCAGTATCCACCGCGGTTTTGTGCATAAGCACCATGGAAAGGTGTCTGAATTGTTTTGCAGAGTTCAAGTCCTTTGATCCCGTTGAAGCTGAAGCCACCAGGGAACAAAATGCGGTTCGATTTTTTGCTCCAGCAGTATTAGTACAAAAAGAGGAAGAAATTATTATTGAGGAAGAAGAGTCTTCCTCCTTATCTTCTTCTCAATGAGATTAAAAATCAAATAAAGGAATATGAAAACCGTGTCGCAAAATATTATTGATGTTCTCATTGTGGGTGCCGGACCCGTAGGATTATTCTGCGCTAACGAACTGACACGTCATGGATTGACATGTCGCATCATTGATAAAAAAACACACCTGAGCGAACAATCCAAAGCCCTCGGCATTCACATCCGTACTCTGGATGTATTAGAAGACTGCGGGCTGATTGATGAATTTTTAAAGCAAGGACATCAGGTTGATGGAGTACTGTTTAAATCCCGTGGTAAAACTCTGGTCAATGCTACTTTTGCTGACATAGAAGCCAGCAGGCACTATTTAATTGATCTCCCTCAGGATAAAACAGAAGCCATACTCAATAAATCCCTGCAGGATAAAGGGATTCATGTTGAATGGGAAACTGAACTCACCCATTTAATCCAGGCGCCTAATGAAATTACCGCGACGATTAAAAAGCCTAATAACAAAATTGAATTATTCAGTGCCAACTGGCTTATCGCCTGTGATGGAGCACACAGTACGGTAAGACACCAGGTTGATGCCGAATTTAAAGGTGCTGAATACAAACAAGCCTGGTGGCTTGCCGATCTGTTAATCGATTGGCAAGTGCCAGATAACCGCATGGCCATATACATTAGCGATAAAGGTCCTCTGGCCTGCTTCCCTATGGGAAATAAACGCTATCGCGTGGTGATGACCGCTCCGCAAAAGGGTACAGAGAATCCAACCCTGGAAGACATCCGGAACGAATTTAAACAACGCAGCTCGGATCCCGCTACACTTTCTGACCCGATTTGGTTAACTCCATTTTCCATCCACCATCGCCAGATTCAGCAGTATCGATGCGACAGAGTATTTTTTGCGGGGGATGCAGCACATATTCATAGCCCCATGGGTGGACAAGGTTTAAATACAGGGCTTCAGGACATCTATAACCTAGCCTGGAAATTGGCTTTGGTAGAAAAAAGGAACGCCAAACCTGAATTACTCAACAGCTACCATGCCGAACGCTTCCCGGTAGGGCATGAAATACTGAAAAAGACAGATAAAATGACACGAATCATGCTGTTGAGGCAACCCGTTCTGGTCACTCTGCGTAATGCCTTTATAGGATTCATGGCTTCTTTTAAGCGTGTTAGAAATTTCATGGCCAAAGACCTTGCCGAACTTTCCATTTGTTACGCCAAAAGTCCTATAGTACATCAGTCAGGCTGTGTGAAACATGTGAAGGCTGGTGACTATTTTCCTGCGTTTCAATTAACTGAATACGCAACGCAAAAAGCACAAAACAGTATTTCTATTGTTCAGGGTACCCAGCATCATCTTTTTATTTTTGTGGGTTTGAACGATAAAAAAGTACCGCAACTCATTAGTTTGGCCCGCTCTCTGGCTAAAAAATACTCTCAATCAACCAAGATTCATGTGGTTCTTAATAAGAAAACAGAAAAACGCGATGGAAAAATAAATTTTTGGATGGATGAAGAACAACAGGTTCACAAGCGTTTTGGTTTTAGAAAGCCAACTGTAGTTTTAGTACGGCCCGATAAGTATATTGGCATGATCCAAAAACCGATTAATGAAAAAAAACTGATGGGACAACTTTATTTGTTATCCTGAGTCCAAGGTCATTCCCCAATCCACGTCGTCCTGAGCGCGTCTTTTGGCGCGAAGGATCTCCAAATATTGGCACCGTGCCACTTTCAGGAGATCCTTCGCGCCAAAAGACGCGCTCAGGACGACGTAAATCTGGGGATAAACGCAGAATGTCTCGTAGTGTCGTAGCCCGTATTAGCGGAGCGTAATACGGGACATTACCACTTCGATCCTGTATTACGCTCCGCTAATACAGGCTACACCCTCCCCCCAAGCATTCTTCGCCCCCAGAACGGCGTGCCTCCAGGTGGGTTTTGTTATCAGAACGCAGAAAACCCTCATCCTGGCCAAAACATTAGTGTCGTAGCCCGTATTAGCGGAGCGTAATACGGGACAT
>NZ_KB892415.1 GCF_000373765.1 Legionella shakespearei DSM 23087
CCTAAAGCTAATGACAGTGGGCTGTTTAGCGGTTATCGGCGCGTAAGCTATGGACGGAGCGGGGTTAAATCTATGTTATTTATGGCAGCTATGGCGGCCAGACGCTCTAACTCGTCATTGAAAACATTTTTTAATCAGCTTATTTCCGCTGGAAAGAAAAAAATGGTGGCATTAACTGCTTTAATGCGGAAAATCATTGTTATTGCTAATGCCAGAGTGAGAGATGCAGGAACGAAGTTAAATGTGTCAAATTAGGCAAATTTAAATCATTGAAAATATGTTCTGAAACATAGTTGATCTCCTGAAAACGGTATGGTACCAATATTTGGAGATCCTTCGCGCAAAAAGACGCGCTCAGGACGACGTGGAAGTCAGTTGTAATCCGCGGTCATCATCGCTTAATGGTATGCCATCACTGAGTAGCGCACCATGTTCTGTTTGCTCGCTTTGAACTTTTTGCTGGCGTACTGCCTGCCGGAACTCTGCTGTGCTATGTAAGGCTACAGGAACTGGCTCAGAAGCAGGGCCTGAGCCTGGATGTTCCGCTGCAAGCAAGGGTTCTCTTAATCGCTCTATCACGGGTTGGTCTATTCCAGGTAATTCTTGCACCGGCACTGGCTCATGTCGTTGCTCGCCTCTTTGCTGAGCATCAGGGATTTGTGGTGCTGCCGCATCAATACGATCAACTTTGACGTCAAGAATAGCGCGGTTAGCTGCATCTCTGATGTAATTGAGGCCGCTGGAGATCAGGTTGGTCAGCGGTTTTAAACCAAAACTGTTTTTAATTGCAAAACCTATTCCCTGGAGTGCGTAGGCTATGGCTGCGGCAAAATATTTTAGGGGATTGCAGCCCAAAGTGCCTAACATCTCATTTGCCCGACGCCCAATATCCTGAATGGCATGCCCTACGACGTATAATGCACTTCCGCCTACATGCCCCAGATTTCCGGCAAAGCTGATTGCTTCTTTTAACACGCTGAGAGTGGTATGAACCAGTGCAGACAATACCTCCCTCGTTAATCCTGGGTCTGAAACCTGATATCGGCGTCCATGTTTATTTAAGACCTTGCCTAACATGGGCACTAAATCAGAAGTGCTTGATGCTTTAAGCATTGCTATGAAGTGTTGCTCCAGTGCATCCAGAGCACGATGAAATTTTGTATTATCATCACCTGGATGATGGTTTACCAAACGCTGAATTTCATTGCGAATTTCTTTGGCGCGATCATATTCAGGCCTTTCACCTGCAAAGTTCGCTTCAGACTTATTTCTTTGATAATTAAAGGTGGCCCGGTACACATCCATTTCCAGTTGCGCTAATTTATTCATCTCTGGCGCGTATTGCCTGATCAGGTCGTTGGTTACCAAATTGGGGAACATTTGCTGAACTGTGGCGCAGGGTTCCAAAGAAGTCACTCCATTTGGTCCGATAACGCTGATTTGGTCTACCTGCTGAATCGGTCCTCTGGTCAGCTTCACATGGCCATCATCTACCAGTCGTTTGAATAATTTGGAATTGTCTCTTTTTAAAATAGCCAGTTCTGCTTCCACATCCTCTTTACTGCTGGCGCTGTCGTTGGGAAAGCGTAAATCAAAACGGTTTTTTTCGAATAAGTAATTAAACGCTTTAGGATAGGTAATTTTAAACAGTTCCCGTTCTAACTGATTGGTAAAAAAGTCAGAATTTTTAACATAAAAATGCAGGTGCTCGTTGATTGATCTCGGGGCTCTGGGAACCGGCATGCCATCAAAGAGTTTGGTTTTCATTCCTGATTTTAGAAAGTCAGCGCGCTGTTCATGGTTTTGGCTGAACAATTCAAGTAATTGCTGGGCTGATGGATTCGCAACCAAATCACTTGGAGCACCCTCACTGTAAACAATCTGGGGTTTGGCATCATCGGTAAAGCGAGTGCCGTGCTGAGTTAAAAACTGATGCAATGAGTGCCAGGCAATTTGTGGTCCGGCAGTCATGTCTTTATTTTTTATTTTAATTAAATCAGAATGATTGCCGTACATAGGCAGCATAGAGACTTTCGTTGTTTGTGGCGAGTCAATAACCAAACGGGTTATGTCCTGGGGTTTAAAATCACGTCGCATTTCATCCGTCTGAATCACGGTAACAACACTTTTAACATTGTCAGGAATGCGACGTCCATCCATTTTGCTTTTATCCGTCATACCAGCAACAGGATCCATAAGGAACAGGTTCAGGTTGATGTTTTGCAACTGGGTAAGGAGTTTTTTCTCTCCTGCGTCTAATTGCTTTCCTTCAAGCACTAATTGTTGTTCTTTCTCTGCCAGTTTTTTTTGTTCTTCTTTTAAATAATTCGCGATGTAAATAGAAGTAACTGAACCACGACTAAATCCCGCCAGATTGATGTTATGTGCATTGGCGTCTTGTCCTTTCAGCCATTCAATGATCTCATTAGCTCCTCTTCTGGCATTTGCTTCTACTTCAGTCCCTAAAAAGCCCGGGCCATCAATGTATGTTGATTCCCCTGGCCTGCAGGCCTTTGAAAATTGGGAAATGATATTATTGGTTTGAGCCTGACTTTCCCCGGTACCGTAACAAAAGACAGTGAAGGTTGCCATATTTTGTCCTAAGTAGTTACTTCATTTTATTATAGCCAAAATTTATGAAGGAAATATGACGTGTTTATGAAGGAATTATTACGTATTTTCCTTTCAACCTGGAGAGGTGCAACTCCGTAAATATAATGCGTCAAAATATGTACTATAATTTTGGTGAAAATCAAAAAAACGGAGATCTGGCATGTTCTGGAATCATGAAAAAGGAAATCCAGAGGATACTGAGTTGATTCATCAATATTACATGGACATTATTAACTGTGTCCCTGATATTGTTTATTGGGTTGATATTGATTGTAATTTGCTGGGATGCAATAACCATTTTGTAAAACTGCTGGGATTAAACGAATTACGCGATTTTAAAGGAACCCCTTATCAGCAAATGGAAAAACTGGCTCATTGGCCTCATGATCGGGTTGAGTCATTCAAACTGGATGACATGAATGCTCTTTTTTCTGGCAACGCCCGCTATGGTGTTGAAGAAAAACCGGTACAGAATAAAAATAAGAAAAACATTTATTTTAAAGCCAATCGCGTTCCCATTTACGACGAAAATAAAAAAATTGTTGGCCTGGTGGTGACTTTAACCGATATCAGTGCCACTAAAATGCAAGAGCAAAATGCAGTCCCCACCCTTATCGCAAAAGTAAACGAGATAACCAACACCGGGCATTTGCCTACGGTTTTAATGATAGAAGACAATGTTATTGCCCAAAATGTAGAGAAAGCACTGCTCACCGCTCTGAATTGTCAGGTAGATATCGCTGAATCAGGAGACAAGGCCTTGCAGTTATTTGGTCCTGGAAAATATGATTTGGTTTTAATGGATATTGGCCTGGAAGATACCTCTGGATATGTAGTTGCTAAACAATTGCGTAATATGGAAAAAGATACTGACCATCACGTTCCTATTATTGCCTTGACCGGTTATGAGGCCGATGTAGTTAAATACGATTGTGAGCAATATTTTATGGAAGGGGCAATTACCAAACCCTTAACCAGCGAACAGGCGGAACAAATCATAAAACATTATGTTTATCATATGGATATTCCGGTGAATGGTTTAAAAAGCAGTGTGTAAATCCAATTTCCTGTGCGCGGAAGTATGAAGTACAATTGAGTGTAAGCACAAAATAAGAACATTTACAAAGGATTACTATTTAAAAAGGATTACTAATGTACACACTATATACCTACGGTACCCCCAATGGTTTTAAACCGACCATTATGCTGGAAGAGTTGAAAGAACCTTATACGATTAAATTGATTGATATAACTCAAGGCGAACAATTCCAGCCGGATTTTCTCAGCATTTCACCAAATAATAAAATACCTGTTTTATATGATGCAAGTAATGATTTTTATCTGACCGAAAGTGTAGCTATTCTGCAGTATCTGGCAGAAAAGCACAGACAATTTTTACCAGAAGCATTAAAAGATAAATATGCGGTTGTCCAATGGTGCTATTTTCAGGCTGCACATATAGGTCCTATGCTGGGGCAGTTCGGATATTTTCATCGCTTTGCAACAGAGGATGTTCCCTTCGCCAAGAAACGTTATGCGGATGAAAGCCTGCGTCTTTTTGGGGTCTTGGAAAAACAACTGGCTAAAAATCCTTTTACGGGCGGCTCTGTTTATACCATTGCTGATATGGCAATCTGGCCATGGATTTGGTGCTTTCAGACCATCTATGAACAAACTGTCGATGCTGAATTGTTTCCCAATTTAATGGCCTGGTATAAGCGCGTGAATGAACGACCCGCCATTAAAGCGACTTTAGCAGCTTATGGCCGTTAATGGATTGTAGCCCGTATTAGCAGCAGTGTAATACGGGTTTAGCTTCATGGCAGTCCCCTTGTCCTTTGATTATTCTCAAATAAGATCCTATCATTATAAGTACAGTTTTGGTTCATTGTGGTCGCAAATAATCCATGATAGATAAGAAAGGAAAGTCCATGATGTCTATCCATTTAAATGATCAGCGATTGGATGTTGATCATTTAAATGAACATTATTATTTCGAACGCAAATTAATCAGTCGTCTGATAGAGTACTGTCATAATGATATTACGTTGCGTGAGCTGTGCCATTTTGCATTGGAGCAGCTGGCAAAGCATCCTTTATTAACCCATACTGCTACTGCTATTTGGCATTATGATGCATCCAATCTCAGTATTGTTGCCTCACATCATTTAAATTTCGATATTCAGGATGAGCTTAGCGAGCTGTCGACTTCATTAAAAGATTGGCCTTTATTAAAAATGAACTATGTATTGTTGGACGATTATTTTGTGGAGCACGTGAAAAGCCGTATTGATGTAAGTCTGGAATCATCACATGAAAGTCATTTTGCTGTCAGTTTCTGGCTTCATGCTACCGATCCTCCAATACACTTGTTAACTCCCTTTTTTAACGACTTTTTTGGCATTGTAACTTTATGTTTATCCAGATTAATCATTAAAAACAGAGAAAAATTGTTAAGCACAATTTTGGAACAAGCTGGTGATATTATTGAAATCACTAATGAAGAAGCTGTTATTCAGTACGTCAACCCGGCGTTTGAAAAAATTACCCTGTACAGTGCCTCAGAAGCAATCAACAAAACGGTTTCCTCTTTGTTACGCTCACCCAAAGAGAATATCAGATTATTTAGCCAAATCAGAGAGGATCTTGAGTCAGGAAAGACCTGGCGCGGCCAGATAAAATCAAAGAAAAAAGACGGTACGGACTGGATTGCTCAAACTACTGTAGTCCCCATAATGGACGAACAGGGTAATGTGATTCAGCATGTTGCCGTGAAACAGGATATTACAGAACAGGTTCAGCAATTTAACCAACTGAAAATCAGCGAAGAGCGTTATAGAAATCTGATGAATGCAGCAGCTGATGCAATTTTTATTCATGATTTACAAGGCCACTTTTTGGAAACAAACACGTCAGCCTGCCTGTCGCTGGGATATACCCGTGATGAAATTTGTAATTCCTATGTCTGGGATATTGAGATAGGGGCAACGCCGGATGCTTTAAATCAGATGTGGGCAGAGTTGCAGCATGGGCCCGTAAGGCTTGAGGGACGCCACAGGCGCAAAGATGGTTCTACCTTTCCCGTTGATGTACGTTTGGGTATATTTAATGCCACCGGCGAAAAGCTGGTATTGGCGATTGTCAGAAATATCACTCTCCAGAAACAATTTGAAGACACGATAAGAAAATTAACACGGGCACTGGAGCAAAGTCCGGTTTTAGTCATGATCACGGATAAATCGGGCACTATCGAATACGTTAATGCGAAAGTTCTTGAGCAAACCGGTTATTGTGCTGAAGAAATTCTCGGACAAAATACCCGTATTTTTCAATCGGGAAAAACACCAATAGATGTTTACAAAGCCATGTGGGATAAATTAAGTAATGGTCATGAATGGCGTGGTGAATTGCTGAATAAAAATAAAAATGGCGAACATTTCTGGGTATCTGCCATCATTTCTCCTATGCGTAACGATGATGATGAGACAACTCATTATTTAGCTGTAATGGAAGACGTGTCTCAGAAGAAAAGCTACGAAGAAATGCTTAAATATCAAGCAACTTATGATAACTTAACCAATTTACCCAATCGCGTTTTTGGCGTTAATAAGTTGGAACGTGCCATTTCAAAAGCTCATTTGGGAAAAAGGAAACTGGCTGTTTTGTTTCTGGATTTGGATGAGTTCAAGCAAATCAATGACTCGATGGGACATGCCGCTGGTGATTTATTATTGAAAGCCTTGTCTGAACGCTATCAGACTATTATCAGACAAACAGACACGCTGGCTCGTCTGGGAGGCGATGAATTCATGTTAATTGTGGAACATTTGAATCATACTGCTGATGCTGAGCGTATTGCGAAAAAATGTCAGGAAGCCTGCTTTAAACCATTCATGATTGAATCTCGAGAGTTATCTATTGCATCAAGTATAGGTATTGCTATTTTCCCGGATCATGGGCGTGATGCCAAAACGCTGATGCGTAACGCCGATACAGCCATGTATCAAAGTAAAATGAAAGGTAAAAACAGCTGGACTGTTTTTAACAATGCTATGGCTGGAGTGGCAACCAATCGTATTCGCATTAAATCAGAATTAAGGAATGTATTAAACCGTAATGAGTTGTCCTTGTATTACCAGCCCATTGTCGATGTGAAAAATAATAAAGTTATTGCTGCAGAAGCCTTGTTACGTTGGCATAGCTCTTCCTTAGGGTATGTCATGCCAGATCAGATTATTCCAATAGCTGAAGAAACCGGTTTGATTGTTCCTTTAGGTTACTGGATTTTGAAACACGTCTGTTCTCAGTTGAGGGAATGGCAAGCAGTCACAGGTAAGGATTTAAAGATTGCGATCAATATTTCTACGGTGCAATTGAAGCAAAGGGATTTTATCAATAAATTAAAATTGATTTTGCAAG
Source organism: Legionella shakespearei DSM 23087 (assembly GCF_000373765.1). GTDB lineage: Bacteria > Pseudomonadota > Gammaproteobacteria > Legionellales > Legionellaceae > Legionella > Legionella shakespearei. Next base: position 7,033 of record NZ_KB892415.1, read on the forward strand.
AAGCAAAAATAGCACCGGAATCGCTTATTTTTGAAATCACGGAATCGGCATTCATCGATGATTCAAAATTGATTTTGTCTCAGCTTAATCAGCTTAATGAAATGAACATACATTGTTCTCTGGATGATTTTGGTATGAGTTATTCATCGCTGAGTTATATTCGTTCCTATCCCGTTAAAAGCTTAAAAATAGATCGTATCTTTATTCAAAGAATTAATTCGAATAATAATGATTTAAGTTTGATCAACAGTATTATCGCCATGTCCAGAAATTTGAAACTGTCGGTTATTGCCGAGGGAATAGAAACAGAAGAACAATTGGATTTGGTGCGTTCCATGAATTGTGACATGGTACAAGGATGGTATTTCTCCAAGGCTCTTCCCGGAGATGAATTTTTATCGTATCTGAATGATGAATAAGCTTATGGGTTGAATCCTCTCTTTGTTATACTCGCCCTTTTTATATAGGATTCTCTGAATGTATTCTCTAGACTGGCCGCGTATTTATGGCATTCCCAAATCAACTGCATGTTTCAAGCTTAGCCCAGAGGATTTTCAGGTTAATGAGTTTTTTGAGGGTGAATTCAGCGGGGAAGGGGAACATATCGTTATCAAAGTTGAAAAACGGGGTTTAACCACGGAGGAACTCATCAAGTCCCTTGCGCGTTTAGTTAACAAACCGATAAAGCTCATTAGTTATGCAGGATTAAAAGACCGGCAGGCATTAACTACTCAATGGCTGAGCATCCATGCCCCTGGAGAAGAAATAGCTGGGATAGAGACGCTTGAAGCACCAGGGTGGCGAGTTATTGAAAGCACGCGCCACAATAAGAAATTACGCCCCGGTTTTTTAACGGGCAATCATTTTATAATGAAATTAAGGGATATTTCTGATGAAGAGGATTTAGTCGCACGCATCGAGGCAATCAAGGTATCAGGCGTTCCTAATTATTTTGGCGAACAGCGATTTGGCCGTGAAGGCGGTAATTTGATAAAAGCCGAGGAAATGCTCGTTCAGGGGCGTAAAGTTAAAGACCGATTTTTGAAAGGGATGTATTGCTCCGCAGCACGTTCATGGCTGTATAATTTAATTTTATCAAAGCGGGTAATGAACCGGACATGGAATGTGCCAGTTGCTGGCGATGTTATGCAATTGGGTGGTTCTAATAGTATTTTTGTTATTGATGAAGTGGATGAGCACATACAGCAGCGCATCAAAGAAAGAGATATTTCACCTGCCAGTCCATTGCCAGGCAAGGGAAAAAATAGGGTGAAAGGAAAAGCCGCGGAGCTTATCAATGAGGTTTATGCTGACAGGATGCCGCTGATCAATGGCCTGATCCAGTTTGGCGTGGAGGAGGCCTGGCGATCTAATGTGCTCTATGCCGAAAATTTTGAATACACCATCAAAGATAAAGTAGCCGAATTGTCCTTCACCTTACCTGCCGGAGCCTACGCCACCGTAATTCTGCGCGAATTGACACTTTACTAACGCCATAACGCGTAGCCCGGTCTGCTTGCAGCCGGGATCGAAGTGGCAACGAACTTTAATATAAGCCCCGAGAGATTGTGCCAGCGTTACAACCCTGATCTTAAAAACTAAGATCAATCCCACCTATCGCGAAATATGGGGTAGTTACCTGAGCGCCATGATAGCACTCAAACAGAGGAATCCCCACTCCAAAGTAGGCTGATAGAGTAGATTTAACATTGGCTCTAATCCCGGGCATGATAAAAAGGGTTTTTCCTCCGCTATCGGGCTCAATGACTCCGTTTACTTTGTTGTACCCTGCAAATTCTCCAAGCAATTCAACGATGCCGTCTAAATTATAGCGTTCCTTTTTGTCGCTATAGACTTCAAGAGAAGCGGCAAAATTATAGTCAAATAATGCGCCTAATGTGGTTTGCTGTGATCCCTGTAAGGGGCGGGTATAAAGCAAATTACCGCCTAATAAAAATTTGTCCCAGCTTTTACTGACTATCAGGCCGCCAAAGGGAGTCCATCCCCCGGAACCCGGTTGATCTGCCGCAGATAAAAGCATGCCTTTTTTGTCACGTACTGTCGTTTTACCAGTCGGTGCATTGGTTCCTAACAATAAACCTGTAGAAAACAGTGATTGTTCCTCGCTCTTTATTTGTATTAATGAATACAACGTGGCATCACTGGTTCCAGAAACCCCTTGATTGAGAAAAGAGTAATCACTCATATCCTCAATATCAATTGCACGCAACCTGAACGTATAAGTGTAGGGAAGAGAAGCTCCCACTGTGATTTTTTCGCCCAGGCCGTAATTAACCATAAAATAATTAACAAAAGATCCCGTTTGGCTTTCTGCTGTAGGGTGCATGAGCAAGGTTAAATCGGATAGTGGTTTATTTGCATAATACTCAGATCGCTGGCTAACGCCCCATGTTCCTACGTCCATCACATCCGCTGTCGTGGTTGTAATCGGCGAGCCTACTCCTGTCGAGTAATTCAGTGACTGATGCTCCGGTGCTGCATAAACCTTGAAAAAGCAACAGCAGGTTAAACAGAGCAGGATTCTTGTTATTGTTTTCATTGCTGGCCTGAAACCCGGGCATTTTGATAAACCTGTCCCGACATATTAATCCGTAATCACTTGTTTATTCAAGGATATTGCCAAGGTCTTTTGACAGACACTGGATCACAGTGCTATTAAGTTAACGTGAGTTATGGAATTCCGCCGTCCCGCGGCTTGTCCGCGGGACGGCGGAGTAGCGCTTAACTTAATAGCAGTGACCTTAAATTACTCCCAGTTTTTTGGCATGAAAACGCAAATGGTCTTCAATAAAGGTAGCGATGAAATAATAATTATGGCCGTACTGTTCGTGCATTCTCAGTTGCAAAGGAACATGAGCCTCTTTACATGCTGCGACAAAAAGTTCAGGTTTTAATTGTTCCTCAAGGAAAGGATCGGCCATTCCCTGATCAATCAGAATTTCTCCATGTGGCCAGGGATGTTTTATTATGAGTTGACTGGCATCATAAACTCCCCAACCTTGTTCTTTATCACCTAAATATCCTTGAAATGCATTTTGTCCCCAGGGTGCCTGGGTTGGTGCGCAAATAGGTGAAAAGGCAGAAAGACTTCGGAATAATTCAGGATGCCTGATGCCTATGGTTAGTGCGCCGTGCCCCCCCATGGAGTGGCCAAAAATGCCCATCCTGTTTTTGTCTACTGGAAAATTTTCTGCAATAAAGTCAGGAAGTTCGCGACTAATATAGCTGTACATACGATAATGCTTTTTCCAGGGCATTTGGGTGGCATCCAGATAAAACCCGGCTCCTTCACCAAAATTGTCACGTTTTGAATCTTCCTGCTCAGTAACGCCGCGGGGGCTGGTATCTGGGGCAACAATGGCCAGACCAAGCTCTGCAGCCATGCGTTGCGCACCCGCTTTGGTTATAAAATTTTGTTCCGTACAGGTTAAACCAGATAACCAATAGAGCACTGGCACAGGTTTTTGTTCTGCTGCCGGTGGGAGATAAAGGGCAAAACGCATGTCACTCTGAGTTGATTCAGAAAAATGAGCATACACGTTTTGGTAGCCAGCGAAGCATCGATGCGTTTCTATCAGGCGAAATGACATAGGGTTTACTCCATGGTTTGTCTGGTTTAGAAGGTGAGAACAGAACGGATTGATTCACCTTTATGCATCAGGTCAAAAGCCTCATTGACCTGTTCTACAGGCATTACATGAGTGATCAGATCATCTATATTGATGCGGCCATCCATGTACCAGTCGACAATTTTGGGTACGTCAGTGCGTCCGCGGGCGCCACCAAATGCTGAACCTTGCCAGACACGCCCCGTAACCAGTTGAAATGGCCGTGTTGCAATTTCATGACCCGCTGGCGCTACGCCAATAATGGTTGATACACCCCAGCCTTTATGACAGGATTCCAGTGCCTGACGCATTAATTGCACGTTGCCAACACATTCAAAAGTATAATCAGCACCGCCATGAGTCAGTTCTATCAAATGGCCAACCAAATCTCCTTTTACTTCATCCGGATTAACAAAATCAGTCATACCCATTTTCATGGCCAGTTCTTTACGGCCAGGATTAATATCTACGCCTACAATTTGAGTGGCTCCAACCATGCGTGCACCCTGAATGACATTCAGTCCTATACCGCCCAGGCCAAAGACAATGACACGGCTTCCTGCTTCAACTTTTGCCGTAAAAAGTACTGCGCCAAGACCAGTTGTTACTCCACATCCGATGTAACAGACTTTCTCAAATGGAGCGTCGGGGCGTATTTTTGCCAGGGCAATTTCGGGTAATACGGTATAATTGGCAAAGGTTGAAGTGCCCATGTAATGATGGATGGGTTTACCTTGCAGACTGAATCGCGAAGTTCCATTAGGCATTAGACCTTTACCCTGAGTGCTGCGAATCGCCTGGCAAAGATTGGTTTTGCGTGAAAGGCAATACTCACATTGGCGACATTCCGGAGTATATAAGGGAATGACGTGATCGCCTGCTTTGAGGCTGGTTACCCCTTTGCCTGTTTCAACAACTATCCCAGCTCCTTCATGACCCAGTATGGTTGGAAAAAGACCTTCAGGATCCAGTCCTGATAAAGTATACGCGTCAGTATGACATACTCCTGTTGCCTTAATTTCAACCAAAACCTCTCCCTCTTGCGGACCTTCCAGATCTACGGTTTCAATTGCCAGCGGCTGTCCCGCGGCAAAGGCTACTGCTGCTTTAACTTGCATTGATTATCCTTAACATTAAGTAAGACATCTACGAAATAAGACAACTACATACCAAAATGAGACACCTACGTACCAAACATAAGACACCTACGTACCGCGGCTTGTCCGCGGTATCCAGTATTTTGTTAACTCTAATTCAGATGGCAAGAAAAATCATGCATTTTTGTATCTTTTTATAAAGGCAGAAAATAAAGCCGATCTTCACCGGCTTAAACTGTTACAGGCGGGCAATAGTGACACCAAAACAGGCTTCGGTAGCTGAATTCACATGATCCAATGCTGTTGCTGCGACACGGCTTGCTAAAAGTACGGGATTGAAAATCAGCGAGATTACTGCAGACAACAGGGCAACCGCACTCATTCCGGCAGCAACTATAGTATTGGCTGCAGCGACTTTGAAGCTGGCACAGGTTTTTTCACAGAGTTCTGAATTGGGTGCAATAAGGAGCAGGCCTAAAGCACAGGGGGCAAGGACGATGCTTGCTGCAGCATATAATACCGCCTTCAATAAAAAGCTCAGTGTGTTGACCGCTAGCCAAAGGGGTTTTTCTATGGGTCGAACCGCCAGAGTTGCGAAATCATCTATAGATTCAATGGGTCTGGTGTAATTTTTTGAAGGCACCGGGATTGCGTTTGAGTATTTATCGCGTAAATTTGAATAATAGAATTCATCCCAGGTATTGCCTACACGCGAAAAAAAAGAATTAGCCATGATACACCTCTTTGTTTTAATTTTGCGGGATAGTAAAAAAAAGGGCGGTGTTTGTAAATAATCACCAACAAATTGTAACCTTGATTTTGCCTTCGCCCTAGATCCATGGGGACGAGGAGCCGGGAATGGCAAAGTGTTGTAGCCCGTATTAGCGAAGCGTAATACGGGAAAGTGCCACTTCGATCCTGTATTACGCTCCGCTAATACAGGCTACAAACCCAAGTCTCGGTAGTAGGTATTTCTCGCAAACATTCACGAGGTACTTACCCCGAGGTTCTAATATTCAGAGGCTGAATCAATAGTTCATCTGCATCAGATGTTCCTTCAGGTTTCGCCAATGGACTTTCAAAGTGCTGTACTGGAAGTGCAGGCGCCTGTGCTGCTTCAGTTGATTGCTGCAGTGCTGCATGATGGGCAAAGCTGCTGGTTACAGGAGGGGCATTGTGTGCAACAACCGGTGATGAGGGAGTTGTCTCAGAAACAGAGTCTTCTGCTGCAGGAAAGTTATTTTGAATGGTTCGCAGATAATCCAGCCATGCAAATTGGCCGGGGTTTAAATTATATTGATGTATTTGTTCTGCTTGAAAACCATACATTTGTATTGCAAGGAGCATCTGATCGAGATCTTCTTTGCTGTCATCCAGGACATAAACCTGATCCATTTCCTTTGTCCAGAGTTGAGTTCGTAAATCCTGATTGACAGACTGAAATTTAAACCCTGAATCCAGGATCTCTAATTTAAAAATTTCTTCTGCAGTGAATCCCTGATAGTGCATCATAGCTTGAATATAGTCTTTACGATTTTTAGTGACAATTCGCACGTGTATTTTATCGTTCTTTAAAACCTGATGAAGGAAGGCAACTGCCTCAGGAGTGATGAGCATATCAACATCGGTTTGCTTATGATCAAAATTGGTATCATAAACCCCAAATTTTGCGGTAAATAATTGTTGCACCTCAGTTGCACTTTTAAGAGGAGAGATCTTGTAGTGTTGTGGTATTCCTGGTTTATACCCTTCCAGAAGCGATTGATAAAAGGGGCTGAAGACCGTGTTGTTACCCGCTCTTTGGGTTAGAGTGCCATCGAAATCGGAGTAAAACATAATGCCAGTCATTTTTGTCCCTTAATACTATTAAATTAGCGCCATTGTACAATGAATAAATTAAGAAACTATTAAAAGCAGATAAAAAGATGTTATGCATGAGCCTCAAAGTGTTCCGTATTAGCTTATCGCTAATACGGGCTAAGATTACAATAATCTACTTCAGGCCAAGCTCTGCTACAAAGGCTAGTCCCAGTCTGGTGAAATTGACCATATGATCCAGATTAATGATGTCCAGTTTGTCCCCGGTTGTGTGAATGTACGGGTTATCATCATCCAAAGTTGTAGCAGAAGGATAGAAGGTGCTAAACCCTTCCCGGAACCAGTTGGCATGGTCGCTGCAGGCATAGCCACAACGTGTATAGCCTACTGGAATTTTCACATAATGGGTTAATAGTTCGACAATAAATTGATTCAGTTTCGTGTCCACATAATCCGTTAATAACCAGATCGTATTGTCTTTGGGATTGGCCCTGTAACCTGCCTGATCCAGTTGCATTACTGCCTTTACCGGAATTTTTTCATTCAAAAAATGCTGGACAACATAACCTGAACCAACCAGTCCACGTTCTTCAGCAGCATAGGCAATGATATATACAGGCCTGTCCAATTTAAGCTTCGATGCGAGTAAAACCCGAGCCATTTCCATTGCTACTGAAATCCCGCTGGAGTCATCATCAGCTCCGGGCATATTCCCATCCAACGTATCAATATGGGCGCCAATAACCAGTGCATCAGCAGGATTGCCTTTGCCAATCAGGGTTACAACTGAGGGTTGGATGTATTTTTTTCCGGTTTGCACCAGATAACTGTCCACATCATCACGGCCGTATTCTCGTGCCAGGGTATCAAATTGCTGTTTAAACCAGGCTGCTGCAGCTACCCCTGTCTCTTTGGTTGCTGACCTGTTCATGTAGCTGGTTAAATGTTGATTCGTTTGCCAGATTTTATTGGGATCTACTTCTTTATAAAGTTGACCGACTTCCGCTTCATGGCTGATGGAGTAATCGGATGCAGATACCTGCTTTTTAATTTGCGTCCATTGGTCTAATTGCTGCCTGGCGTTGCCTTTTGCATCTGCGGTCTTCCAGGGTTCACTATTCAGAAATTTTCCACAACCAGATTTATTTTCATGTAACTGCACCAGTAAATCATCACTCATGCTTGCTTCGATTAAGCTGTACTGGCTGGATTGTTCAATCAGACGGACTTGTTGTTTTAATTGTTCGTATTTACAGTTGGAAACAATAAGCTGTTCTTTTGTTGCTTCAGACTGCGACATAGCCGGAAGGGTAAAACAGCTCAATAAAATCATTGATATGAGGCGCATAGTATAAACTCCATTTTTGAAATGGAGTTGAATATAGTCTATCTTATCCGCTTTTGGCTACTGTTTATCCGTTATTGACAACTTGCTGTACTTATCAGGTCGTAACTCCGGCGTTCTGCTTCAATCAAACGCTCAGCCCTTAAGTTTCTAGCCTTTACTGCAAAAAAATTACCGGCCAGGTAAGCACTGGTTCCGATAATTGCAGGAGCCTCTACCGGAAAATCCCCTTTGCTTTGAGATTGAAAAAAGACACCGCCGCCATAGGTTGTATTGGCTAATGCCTGAGCATCGACTTGCACGTCCACTTCAACTGGCATATGTATTATGGGCAGGTTTATTGTTTCATTTTGGGGCGCCAGATCGTATTTCAGGGGAATCATTTCATTGGTGACTGGTCCACTGTAATGCTCGCTGGTTATGTGCTGTTCGGACGAATGGGGAAAGGTAATTTTGGGTTTATAGTTGAGAAGGCCAGACCATTGAATAGCCCCGGCTGTTACTGCCGAACCCATAGACATAAAAGACAGTGAGCTGAATAATGATTGAGCATTCACGTAAAGGTATTCTCTGGCAGTAGGGCTAATTGCCTCAACCCGGAATCGTTCCTGTAGAAATTGTGAATCGTAGCGGCTTTGTTGCCAGGTTCTGAGATTAGCTCCCAGCAATCGCAATGCAGTTCCTGAGGCGCTTAGAATAACACTGGCTGTTCGAACCGTTTCCGGTAGAATGAGTTCTGTCAGGCTGTAAGTCAAACCGCCATCGTGTTGCAGATAATGATTGAATGGTACTGTGGTGTTAAATGTATAGTTATCGAATTTGGGCGCAACGCCCTGAAAAGTTACATTCCCTGTGATATTCCCTGAGGCATAGTAGGAGCCAGTAACGGTTTCATCCATTTCATAAGAAAGGCTAAATGCCACTCCTCCTGCTATACAAGCCAGAGAGCCTACCGACTCAAGGGTGCTTATTGTCGCGTTAATTGCTGTATTAACAACCGTCTTGCATGCCGACCAACAGGTATCAAACCATTTCATTTCATCACTTCTAATCTGGTAGTTATAAAATCATGAACTCTTCACTAATTGAGTAAGGATGAGTCAATATGCCTGATTCGCAGGGTAACACAGTTTAAATAAAAATCGAGCTTTTTTTATAAAATAATGAACCAAAATGAAACACAAGAGATCCAGATGGTTGTGATTCTATCTTTTATGTGCTTTACGAAAAGGCATCTATAATTGCAGAAAGAATATAATAAACAATTATTATGATAAATAAAGCGACTGAAATAAGAGGCAGAATTAGAGTAAAAATACGAATGAGCAGTGATGCAGTGGCGCTGGAACTGTGATTGGCAGAGCCCCAAAGTGCTTTCAAAAACCAAAGATAAAACACAGCCCCATACACGCAAAGCGCCAAAACCAAAATATTGTCAAAGGATAAAGGGGCTTTGCTGACCAGTACCGCGATAAACAATACATAAAACCCAATATAGGCAAGCCCACCGTCAAGCATAAAATTGCTGCCAGTTCCAAAGAGAACCTCGGAAAATCGAAGTTGGCCATGCCAGCCGCGTCTTAAATAATTAAACATAATAGTCATTAGCGATTGATTCATTTATATAATAGCAGGTTAAAACCTTTTGCATAATCAAACCTTGGTGAAGTGCGGCATTATTCCTCATTACGGACTAATATTCAGGCAATCTTTCTTTAAATTAAATCCCAGGACAAGATCATATCATTTTGAATAGATATTGAGACATGTTTATCGCTTAGTTCCTGTCATTCCCGCGTAGGCGGGAATCCATTTTTCAAAGTGGCACTTCACTTTGTCTGTCAGATGGATCCCCGCCTGCGCGGGGACGACACAGTTGGGATTTGTGATGAGCAAAGTATGCGTTTGCCCTGAATTAAATCTTTCATATTTGGACAAATGGGCTTATATCCATTAAGGTGGATCCTTTTGTGGATGGACATACACGTTTTGTTTCATTTGTAAGCATTTGATTTTGTTCATTTAAAAACAAATGCTATTGTATCATTCAGACAATAGCTCAATGAGCGGTATAGGGGGTAAGAGGGATGATTGAGGTAAACACAATCATTGCAGATTTAGCGTGGCCTATTGGTATTTTACTTGCCTGGTTTATCGGTGAACTGGGGTATCGATGGTTAAAAGTTCCTCATATCAGTATTTATGCTGTCGTTGGTTTTATCCTTGCCTATCCGCAATTGGGTTTATTACCGCAAACGCAACCTCTGCCGATTTTACTGTTGGCCAATATAGGTTTTGGCCTGATTCTCTTTGAAGCAGGATATCGCATGAACTTGCGGTGGATGTTTAATAATCCCTGGGTTGCTCTATCCAGTATCCTTGAAGCTACTCTGACCTTTATTCTGGTATTTTATTTGTTAAAACTTTATGGCCTGGCTTTTTCGACCTGCCTGATTTTGGCGGCCTTGTCCATGGCCACTTCTCCGGCCACAGTGATTCGTGTGATCAATGAGCAACGTAGTTCGGGGCAAGTTACCGAACGATTATTACATCTTTCTGTTTTAAACTGTGTCTGGACCGTATTTTTATTCAAAATAATCGTTGGTTTTGCCATGTTCCATTCATCAGAGAGCATTGGTCAGGCGACTTATACCAGTTTATATGTGCTGATGATTTCTACTCTGCTAGGTATTCTTTTCGGTGTAGTCATGCCACTTTTGCTGCGTATGATTAAAAGCAGTTGCAATGACAACACGCTGCCTTTCGCCATTGCGGTCATTTTGTTGGTGGCATTAACTTACAATTTAAAGCTGTCGCCAGTCCTGGCTACCTTAACCTTTGGCATGGTGTCGCGACACGGGCGCATGGTTTTTAATTCCTCCCTGCGTGGTTTCGGTACTCTTGGTGATCTTCTGTCTATGCTTTTATTCGTATTTATCGCGGCAACCATTGAGTGGCGGCAGGTGATGGCAGGAATGAGCGTTGGTTTATTGATTATTGCGGTAAGGCAATTTGCCAAAGTAGCGGGAATTACTGTATTTGCACATATCAGCGGCATTACCTGGAAAAAAGGATTTCTCACCGGAATGGCTATGGCACCTATGTCTGTATTTGTCATTTTGATTCTGGAACAAAGCCGTTATATAGGAATTAACTTTATTGACACTCTGGCTCCCCTGGCAATGGTGGCTTTAACTCTGGAGATTCTCGGTCCTATTATATTACAAAAGGCGTTAATTCTGGCGCATGAAATCCCTTTGAATAAGGAATAACACTATGCCTTTACCCCCTTTTAAATCATCGCAATCCTTGACTATGGGTGTGGAACTTGAACTGCAACTGATAAGCTTAAGTGATTTTGATTTAACAGATTCCAGTCCGGATATTTTTGAACTGCTAAAACGTAAACCCTTTCCCGGGAGTTTTACTCCGGAAATTACCGAAAGTATGCTGGAAATAGCTACGGATGTGCATGTAACTCATAGTGAGTTGCTGCAACAATTAGTAGCTATTCGCGATGAATTACTTGCTGCGGGAGATTTATTGAACATCGGCATTTGTGGGGGAGGGACTCATCCTTTTCAAATGTGGTCAGACCGAAGAATTTTTAACAAAACACGTTTTAAGGAAGTGACCGAGCTTTATGGTTATCTAAGCAAGCAATTTACTGTTTTTGGGCAACACGTCCATATTGGTTGTACGGATGGTAATCAGGCTTTGTTTTTACTTCATGCTTTAAATCGCTTTGTGCCTCATTTTATCGCACTGTCTGCTTCCTCTCCCTTTGTTCAGGGCAAAGACACCTGGTTTAATTCTGCACGTTTAAACTCGGTGTTTGCCTTTCCTCTGAGCGGGCGGGCACCTTTTATTCTGGATTGGGAAGTCTTTGAACAACAGTATTTTGCCAAAATGGAACATACCCGAATTGTTAAAAGCATGAAGGATTTCTATTGGGATATTCGCCCCAAACCTGAGTTTGGCACTATAGAATTGCGAGTTTGTGACACGCCTTTAACGGTACATCGTGCTGCAGCTTTAGCCTGTTATTTACAGGCATTGTGTGCTTATTTACTGGATAATAAAGGAGATTTTCCTGCAGAAGATGATTATCTGGTTTATAACTACAATCGCTTTCAGGCATGCCGCTTTGGTCTGGACGGTATTTTAGTGCACCCAAAAACCTACGATGATATTTTATTGCGTGAAGACATTCTCACAACATTACGTTTACTCACTCCATATGCGGAACAATTGGGTGGCAGCGCTGCCCTGGAACATCTTTACCGAATTACCCATGAAGGAAGTGATGCCAGTTATTTACGCCAAAAACATATTGATCAGTCCAGCCTTGAAAGCATGGTGAATGCGTCCATACGGCGATTTAGAAAAGGCTAGGGACATCAGACCCTGGATTTATATAAATAACATGAGTTATGGATGAGACGCTTGTTTTATCCAGTCGTTACTTCGATGCCGTTCGGGCTGAGGTATCCCCACGAAAATGATTTATTTATCAGCACTATCTCTTCTGTTTGCTTATGCTCTCATTACCTAAAGAAAACCGAGCCGCGACCGTGAGGGAGCGGAAATTTTGGATGTACACCTAATGAGTAATCAACCATGGAGTGCATCGAACTGTTCCGCTCCCTTACGGTCGCGGCTCGGTTTTCTTGGCATGATGCTCTTTTTGTACTCTTGATTAGCGAGTCACAATACAGGCTCAAGGGGAAATTTCGTGGGGATTCCTCAGCACCATGCCAAGGCTTCGAGACAGCGCTATCGCGCTTCCTCAGCCCGAACGGCATCGAAGTAACGACTGGATAAAACAAGCGTCTCATCGATAACGTTAAAATAATTGGCGATTGGCGGAAAGCTGCTATAGTTAGAATTAAAAACGTGATAAATCAGGATGATAAAATGACCCGGATCAAGAGTTGCTGTGTTTTATTCGTTTTCGCTTTCTTTTTACCGTCTCTTCACGCAGTGCCTTTGACCGTAGGTACTATTGCTTATAACCCCCCTTTTGAAACCATGGTAAGCGATAATAAAAGCCAGGATTTCTTTGGTTTTGATATTTCCATTGTGAAAGAATTATGCAAGCGCATGAAACGTGAATGCCATTTCAAAAGGGTGCTATTTCATGAAATTCCCGACTTGATTAATAGCGGGGAAATTGATCTGGCAATTGGTGCCATCATCATTACTCCGGAACGGCGGATGGATTTTTTATTTAGCCTTCCCTACAAAGAAAGTACCTTACAATACATGGTTTTAAAGAATACCGATATTCCTGATATCAAGGCATTACAAGGCAAAATTCTTGGCATATACAGAGGCTCGCCTTCTGAGTATTTTGTGCTAAAACAATTTAATGACAACGTTCAGCTTGAATCATTTGAAAATTCAATGGATTTGATTTATGCCCTGGATAAAAAGCAAGTGAGTGCCATTATTACAAACCGACCCCAGGCGGATTACTGGATAGCGAATAATCAAAACTCATATAAATTGCTGGGTCCTGAGTTTCCCATAGGTGAGGGTTATGGCATTGTGGCCAAATTAGGGAATACAGACCTTATGAATACAATTAACAAGACTTTAGTGACCATGGAAAAGGATGGGACTTATATTAGCCTCTATGAGAGTTCCTTTTAATAGAGGCAATTAGAACCAAAGATCTGACCTAAGCAACTTGTTAGGAGTAGCGCTTTAGATAAATTATGCGTCATATGATTGAATGAGACCAATAATTGCTTTTATTCTCGCTGATGCATGGTCTGGCTTACTTTTGGTATTCATTAAAAGAGCCGCATTCTTTATATCTCAGGTGTTGGTAATATGGGCGAGATTCTTTTGAGGTGTGCACAACACTAAGGTGATACCCCAACTCTTTTGAGCGCTGTAAACAATATTCTTGCAGGGCTTTAGCATAACCCTTTCGACGCTCGGCAGGTGTAGTTGTAAGTAAATAAAGTCCTGAAATTTGGGCAAAATAACAGCATGACGCACAGGCTACAGGTGTCCCATTAATATATCCCACATAAAATTCCAGCGGATCATCCTCAGTTAAAATCGCCGCTATCCGAGCGAAACAGATTTGAAAAGCCATACCATCACATGCAAGCACTGAGGCAAAATCCTTTAATGTCTGTTCATCAGTCGCAGCAACAATATCAAGTTTCATTTGGGAAGGAGACGGCTTGTCCCATGCATCCAAATCAAGGTACATTGCGAACGTATTCCGGGTGTTTTTATAGCCATGATGTTCCAGATGGGCGGCTAAATCTTCGGGTTGGTCAAGAGGGCTTATCCACCATGAAAAGGGACTCTTTTTGCGGGTGAAATAATCAGTTACTTCTGCAATTTTTTGATGAGCATTTTCTGATGAAAAATCAGCATCCAGCACATAATTCAAAGAGCTGTTCGCCAATCCGGAATGCACAAGAGTGAAACCCGGAACCCTGACCAATTCAATTTCTGCACTGTATTGGGCGAAATGAGTCATATAAACATTAAAATTGGCTCCTATTGCCTGTAATAACTTTTCCTGGGGCCAGTATTTAGCGTGTATTCCTGTGTTGGGTGGCAAGTACTCTTTTTTTCTTCCCGGCCAAAGCTTGGCTTTGGCATCAATTTCCTGCACCAGCTTATCTTTTCCAGAAACATAAGAATAAATATCATAGCCAAATTGAGCCGCCAGCTGAGTTTTAAGTTTGGCGTAATCGCGGGCTATCTCAGGATGGTGAATAAGATAATCCCTGAAATTAACATGACGATTGATTTGAGGACTTCCCCGCTCATGCAAATGCAAATGAAAGCGAATTGTTTCATCTTGCCGTTTGGTAACAAAACTCACATGAGGAATGATTTGGCGTCGGATGGGATCATAATTGAGTTGGCTCAATTGTTCCCTTATAAACCCTGTCTCATCCAAATTATCAATAACCAGCATCATATCAATAACAGGCTTCGCCGGCATATGGGGAATACTGGTACTGCCTATATGATAAATTGCAGCAAGAGAAGTACCCAACACCTTTTGAATGCGCTTCGCCTCATCCTCAAACAGATTAGGCCAACGTATGTCATAAGGGATGAGTTGTACTTTGTATGAGTTAGCTACATTCATTTACCAGGCCCATTCTTAAAATTCAGACTAAAGAAATTATAGATTAAGTTAACTTAATGGCAGTATCAAGCTGCCAACTGAACAGCGTTTTAAAAATATATGTCTCTTTGGGAATCAAATTGTGTATCATGCCATGGCAGGAGAATGATAATGAAATGAATGGTAGTTGGGTGTAATCTATTCGCAGACGTATATAAATTAGAGAGCCTATACTTATTAAAAAATGGCGCACCATTACAGGAAAATAAAAATGTCATTGAGGCATCGCCTGGCTCTGGAACTGGATCCAGGTTTGAAACACACTCCAGGCTTATCTATTCTCAATAAGATTATTATTGTCGTTATTCTTTGCTCCCTTCTTTTGGCAATTATAGAAACCGAGCGTACCATTTACCTTCATCATGAACGGATTTTTATGATAGCTGAATGGGTTTTTACCACCGTTTTTGCTATTGAATATATTGCCCGTGTTTGGGTAAGTATTGAGAATCCGAAATATGTAAGCCGCTTTCGCTTTATGCTTACGCCAGCGACTATTTTAGATCTTTTGACTGTCCTGTTAATTTTACTTACCACAATGGGTACAGAAGGTTTTATTCTGAGGTTGGCTCGTCTGCTAAGAGTGTTAAGAATTGCCAAATTAGGGCGTTATTCTGTAGCAATGCAAAATATTGGTCATGCGATTTATCTTAGACGCTTTGAATTAATTATCAGTTTTGGGATAGGGGTGTGCGCATTGATTATATCGTCTTCACTATTATATATCGTTGAGGGTGACATGCAGCCGGAGTATTTTGGCAGCATACCCCGAGCCATGTGGTGGTCTGTTGCCACATTAACAACGGTAGGCTATGGAGATGTTTATCCCGTTACCGCTTTAGGCAGATTTTTTGCTGCAATTACAGCCGTTGTAGGTATCGGCTTAATAGCTATGCCTACGGGGATACTTGCGGCTTCTTTTAGCGATGCGATTCAAACCATTAAGAAAAATCATTCAGAGAAAGAGTAATATTCCATAAAATAAATACTAAACACGTAGATTTTGACTACACTGTGTTCAAATGTTTGATTAGAGGAAAATCCCCTAAGATAGCTCCTACATATTCAGGTTCGCCGCTTGCAACAAAACCATTTCTTTCATAAAAATTTTTTGCGGTTATTGTACTGATAACCGAAAGTGTTTTAATTCCAGATGACTTTGCAATGTGTTCTACTCCTTTTAACAGGACTTTACCAACACCTTTATAGATATGAGAAGGAAGAACATAATTTAATAATATTTCCCCATCTTTTTTCATTAAGACAAAACCTGCAAATTTACCTTCAAAAGTATCAAGAGCAGCTAAAGATATGTTGTTGGGTGAGTTAATCCATTGAGCAACATTTATCGGAGTTTTATTGTCCAGCCATTCTTTCATTATCTGTGGGTCATTATTGTAATCGGCTGTACAATTTACAGTAATAGATTCTATTAATAAATCGCATAGTTCTTTACTGTGTTCTGCAGATGGAGTAATCACTTCTAAATTGTCTATCATGTCAGCACTCGTTACCATTTGCGTATCTGTAATCAATGATTTACTGTGACTTGCCCCGCAGGTCAATTTCCCAAATATCTTCAATTACTCCATTATTGGCAATATAAAATTTATCAAAGAGATTAATTGTTGGATCACAATGAGGAACGATAAGTTCTATAAGCTCTCCATTTTTGGGAAGTTCACTGTCCTTATCTGCAGTAATTTTTCCATGTTCATCACCAAAGCCACCCCAGCCATAATGTAATCCTTTATGACTGATAATTTCAGGTTTGTTTTTGATATCGAAATAAATGGATTTTGTTCCGCTATCAACGGTGACATGTTCTTTTCTGTTGCTGCTAATAACCGTTGTTAGAAGAGTCATTGCAGGTTTAAACGTGGTGAATGAGGTGCTATTGGTTTTAGAGCCTATGATGCTGTATTCAACATCCATAACCGTATACGATCCTGGCTGAATTTCGGTGACTTCTGAGGCATCAACATCTATATCGTAAGTACCTGTTCCGGTACCTGTTAGTATTGGGCAAGGTATTCCTGCTGCTTTGAATTGTTTAACTACATTACTTGCCATCTCCATGACCTGCAATGAACGATTTTTTCTCTCTTCATAGGAGCTTATATGTTGAAGATTACCTGCATAGCATTGAATACCCATAAGATTCAGCCATTTTAACTGGCTTATTTTCAAAGCAAAATTTAATGCATCTTCAGATTTGATGCCTGTTCTGCCTATTCCGGGATCCAGGTCAATCAAGACATTGATCCTGGATTGAATTGCCTGGCCTGCCTCATTTAAATCATGCAAATTTCTTTCATTATCTACAACGACCAGGGTTTCAGGGACTTTTTTCAGACATGAGATGAAACGCTGTATTTTATTTGTAGTGATTACAGGAGAGGTAATTAAAATATTATTTATTCCCGCATGAATAAGAGCTTCCGCTTCAGACACTTTTGCAGCACTTATACCTATTGCGCCATATTCTATCTGCAGCTTAGCCAATTTTGAGCATTTATGAGTTTTTACATGGGGGCGAATGTCCACTTTGGTATTTTGCGAATGTTGACGCATTACATTTAAATTAAACTCCAATGCGCTTTTCTCAATAACCAGACATGGTGTATCAAGTTCCATTTTATTCATTTGGTTCAGGATTTTTGACATAGGATTATTTGATTCCATTCCGAATAAATTGATTGATTTTTGAGTAAGAACAGTAGCGGATGGTCATGTACTGTGCTATGAAGTGTGTATATCAGTTTTGTTTTTTTTGAGCAAGAAAAAAATGAAAAATAATTAAGGCTTTTGATAAGTCCATTAGCCCAGATGAAGGTGACTCCAGTTTTGTATACGAATGCAGAAAATAGCCGAGTCCATCACTTTGGGAATTTCTACGTCACTGCACATGGATTACAGTGACGCAGTTACTCATTAATTTATGTATTTGCAGGTTGAATTTAAATTAAAAGACTGTATTGGTGGTACTTATTTTAGTCCAAAAAATTTCAGTCCTTCGTTGAGATGGCAGGTTATGTTGACGTTGTTCATTATTTTTTTATTAGTTTCTATATCAAAAAAGGCCAAAACAATTTGTGCGTTTCCTTGTCTATCAACTAAAATGGTTCCTCGTTGCATGACGCCAGCTGCTGTTAAGGGGGCTCTGCCATGAGCATATTTACTCCCATCAACTGAAATGAGTTCATCGTTAAAGGTAATGACTTGTGGGTTTATCTGCCATTTGGCAACATGTATTTTAATTTCATTCGGATCATCAATAGAGCACTGAGTTAAATCAATTAGAAGACTTGCTTTGTTACCCTTCGAAAGATGCTGGGTAATTTTGTCAAAAGAGGGCAACACTTGGGCGTTTAAGATTTGAGAGAAGAAAACTAATATACATCCATAAAGTATTTTTTTCATTTTAAATCCTTGTCACTTGTGAGCATCACTAATACCTTTCAGGCTCTACCCCAAACTTAGACATGTAAAATTTTATATTTTGATAAGAGAGATGAAAAACCTTGCTGGAGTTGGCTCCCTGGGACGGGCTCGAACCGCCGACCTAATGATTAACAGTCATCCGCTCTACCGACTGAGCTACCAGGGAATGAGGCGGAATCTTAAAACGATTTTGCGTGAGAAGCAAGTATATTTTATATATTTTTTTTAACGTCGGTTTATGTTTTGCCAGATTGTGTAAACAGTGTGGTTTTTGGTCTTAAAAGAGTGGGAGTTAAACTGTTTTGTAGCCCGTATTAGGCGTAGCCGTAATACGGGAATGAGTTGATTGCCACTTCGCTCAGGACGATATGGATCAGAGATTCATTTTGGAAAATTCCCGTATTACGCTTCGCTAATACGGGCTACGGATCGGTGCGTAAACTCTAATTACAAAAACGTTGTAATCGGTTCAGAGCGTCCTTCAGAGTATCTATTCCTGTTGCAAAAGAAAGACGGATGCAGCCTTCGGTGCCGAAGGCTGAGCCGGGTACTAAGGCCACGCCTACTTCATTCAATAAACGCTCAGAAAACTCAATGTCATTGGCGTAACCACGTTTTTCTATGATTGCCTGTACGCTGGGGAAGATGTAAAAGGTACCATCAGCGGGAATTACTTCAATTCCAGGTATACTTTGTAAGCGATCTGCCACGTAATCGTGTCGTTGGTGAAAGGCGTTAACCATTTCATTGACGCTGTCATTACTGCCGCTTAATGCGGCCACAGCTGCTCTCTGAGCAATTGAGCAAGGATTTGATGTAGACTGTGATTGAATGGTTTTCATGGCATTCATTAAAGGCAATGGGCCTGCTGCGTAACCTATTCTCCAGCCAGTCATGGCGTAAGCTTTGGAAACGCCATTGAGCACTATAGTTCTGTCATATAATTCGGGACATGCATTTAAAATATTGGCAAAAGGCTGGCTCCACAGGATGTGTTCGTACATGTCATCAGTGGCAATCAGGATCTGAGGGTGTTTTTTTAATACCTCTCCTAAAGCTTTTAATTCATCCAGTGTATAAGCAATTCCAGAGGGATTAGACGGGCTGTTCAGAAAAATCATTTTGGTTTTGGGCGTAATAGCCTGTTCCAATTGCTGAGCATTTATTTTATAGCGTTGTGCCGGAGTAGTTTCAATAATTACGGGTGCACCATCAGCAAGCAAGACCATATCTGGATAAGATACCCAATAAGGAGCCGGGATGATCACCTCATCGCCAGCATTAAGAAAAGCCTGGCATAAGTTGTAACAACTTTGCTTGCCACCTACAGAAACCAGAATCTGATTCAGTTGATAATCCAGGTCATTATCTCTTTTGAATTTGTTTTGTACTGCTTCTTTTAATTCAGGTATGCCGTCAACAGCAGTGTATTTGGTATCGCCAGCTTCAATAGCTGAGATGGCAGCCAGCTTAATATGTTGGGGTGTGTCAAAATCAGGCTCGCCTGTACCCAAACCAATAATATCAAGTCCCTGAGCTTTCATTTGGGCAGCTTTTGCTGCTACAGCCAAGGTAGGTGAGGGCTTTACTTTCTGCACACGCTTCGCCAATGCGATATCCATCGTTTACTCCTGTGAATTAAGGGTGTCCTAGCATATAATATAGAATATGAAAGACTTATTTAAAATTTATTCAAATTACCAGCCTGCTGGTGATCAGCCTACTGCAATAGCTTCATTAATTGACGGCCTGGAATCCGGCTTGGCCAAACAAACACTATTAGGTGTAACCGGCTCCGGTAAAACCTTTACTATAGCTCATGTTATTCAGGCCATGAAAAGGCCTACTTTAATCATGGCGCCCAATAAAACGCTTGCGGCCCAACTCTATGGCGAGTTTAAAGCCTTCTTTCCCGACAATGCAGTAGAATATTTCGTGTCCTATTACGATTATTACCAGCCTGAAGCGTATGTCCCTTCTTCAGATACCTTTATAGAAAAAGATTCATCCATTAATGAACATATAGAGCAGATGCGTTTATCTGCGACTAAAGCACTCATTGAGCGTAAAGACGCGATTATTGTTGCTACCGTTTCTGCAATCTATGGTCTGGGTGATCCCGATTCCTATCTACGTATGGTATTACATCTATCCCGTGGAGAACAATCAGGGCAGCGTAAAATTTTAAAGCGTCTTGCGGAAATGCAATACACCCGCAGTACTATGAGCCTGGAGCGTGGTCAGTTCAGAGTGCATGGTGATGTGATTGATATTTTTCCAGCTGATTCAGAAAAAGAAGCGATACGGGTAGAGTTATTTGATGATGAAATCGAAAACATTGCCCGCTTTGATCCTTTGACAGGTGAAATCCTGCATCGCCTGCCCCGTGTTACCATTTTCCCTAAAACTCACTTTGTGACCCCGCGCGAGCGCATTTTAGAGACGGTGGATTTGGTAAAAGATGAATTGCAGCACAGGCTTGAAGAGTTTAACAGACAAAACAAACTGGTCGAAGCGCAACGTCTGGAACAACGTACTTATTTTGATATAGAAATGATGTTGGAACTGGGATATTGCTCGGGCATTGAAAATTACTCGCGTTATTTATCTGGCCGCCAGGAAGGGGAGCCACCGCCGACCTTATTTGATTATTTGCCGCCCGAAGCCTTGCTCATCATTGATGAATCACATGTTACTGTACCGCAGATTGGTGGAATGTATAAAGGCGACCGCTCACGGAAAGAAACCCTGGTAAATTATGGTTTTCGTCTGCCCTCCGCTCTGGATAACCGCCCCATGCGCTTTGAAGAATTTGAAGGCCGCTCGCCGCAAACCATTTACATTTCTGCAACTCCTGGTCCTTATGAACAGGATCATTCTGACAATGTTGCAGAACAGGTCGTCAGACCTACCGGTTTGATTGATCCTGAAGTAGAAATCAGACCCGTCAGAACTCAGGTTGATGATTTGATGTCTGAAATTCGCCAGGTAATCAAAGACGGCGGACGTGTTTTGGTGACCACTTTAACAAAACGAATGGCTGAGGATTTAACCGATTATCTGACTGAACATGGTGTTAAAGTGCGATATCTCCATTCTGACGTGGATACGGTAGAGCGTGTAGAAATCATTCGCGATTTGCGTCTGGGAGAGTTTGATGTTTTAGTAGGCATTAACTTGTTGCGCGAAGGACTGGATATGCCTGAAGTTGCTCTGGTTGCTATCCTTGATGCGGATAAGGAAGGATTTTTACGCTCCGATCGTTCCCTGATTCAGACTATTGGCCGAGCTGCCCGTAATGTGAAGGGTCGGGCTATACTTTATGCAGATAAGATTACGGGTTCCATGAAACGCGCATTGGATGAAACACAACGGCGCCGCGAAAAGCAAAAAGCTTTTAATGAGCAACATGGCATTACTCCTATAGGAATTAACAAATCAGTTGCTGATATTCTGGAAGGTGCATACATAGGTAAACGTAAGACGACCGTAGCTGAAAAAACACCGGAGTACATGCACTGGTCGCAACAGGAATTGGTCAAGCAAATCAATGTTCTGGAAAAGCAAATGTATGTACATGCCAAAAATATGGAGTTTGAGCTGGCAGCGAAAGTAAGGGATGAATACCTTTTAATGAAAGAGCAATTACTTAAGATATAACCCGACAGCATCGATTTTGAACCCTGAGGTTCAAGTGGGGGGCGGATGAATCGGTTCAGGCTTCCCACTGCAGGGTGGGCTTGCACAACGCCAATTTCAGGATGCTCCCCTGTCTGTGAGTGTTGGTTCTAAAATCACTCGCCAGCGGGTTATAGTTAGAGTATATACCCATGACGGTGTAAATTGTACTCTTTAGGCAAATTGATTTTTTTATAGCCCGTATTCGCGCATGGACATCAAGAGTACAGGGGGGAGTAGTGCCGCTTCCCCCAGATCCACGTCGTCCTGAGCGCGGCATGGTACCAAGATGTGGAGCTCCTTCGCGCAAAAAGATGTACCCAGGACCTGAAGTATCTCCACGAAAATGATTTATTTATGAGTCCTGCATTTCCTGTTTGCTTATGCGCTCATTACCTAAAGAAAACCGAGCCGCGACCGTAAGGGAGCGGAAATTTTGGATGTACACCTAATGAGAAATCAATCATGGAGTGCATCGAACTGTTCCGCTTCCTCACGGTCGCGGCTCGGTTTTCTTGGCATGATGCTCTTTTGTATTCTTGATTAGCGAGTCACAATACAGGTTCAGGGGGAAATTTCGTGGGGATTCCTCAGCTCAGGACAACGAGAGCTTAAAGAAGAGACGTGACGGTTGATTATGCAAACTTATTTTTTGTGAGACACTTTTTTAGACAATAATCGTTTAAAATCGGTAGCTGTTACTGCGCGGGAAAAATAAAAGCCCTGTCCATAAGTGCAGCCGAGTTCTTTTAATTGTTCCAGAGTAGCTTCGTCTGCAATACCATCAGCCATAGCTTCTAATCCTAAAGTCTGGGCCAATTTAATAATGGCTTCTACAATTTTTGCCTTTTTGGCATCTTTCGTCATTTTTAATACATAAGATTTTTCAATTTTAATGTCATCAATAGGATAATTGGTTAAATAAATAAAGGAAGAATAACCACTGCAAAAATCATCTATGGATAATTTAATGCCCATAGTAGATAACTGCTCCAATACTTCTTTTGTTGTAGCCTGATCGGTTAAACATGCCCTTTCTGTAAACTCCAGTTTCAAAAATTCAGGGGCAACTTCATAATCACGCAATAATTTTTCAATAAATCCTGGCAATTCCCTGTCAGAAGCATCCTTTACAGATAAATTAACAGAGGCAGACAGCATATAGCCGGCTTCATGCCAGCTTGCAATTTGCTTAATAACCCCTTTAAGCATAAAGGCAGTCAAAAGATGAATTAAACTGGTTCCCTCAACCAAAGGGATAAATTTTTCTGCACTCAGGATACCATAAACAGGGTGTTCGAAACGGACCAATGATTCAGCGCCAACGATTTTTCCGCTGGCCAGCTCAACCAGAGGTTGGTAATAAATTTCCAGATCATTGTTTTCTATAGAGCGTTTCAACTCATTAAGCATGATTTTATTTTGGGTGAAATCCTCTTCCATCCCGGTATTGTAAAGGGTGTAAGGGCGGCCTTCTTTGCGCGCATGGTGGACCGCAATACTCGCATTATGCAGTAATGTTTCTGCCTCCTCTCCGTGGGCAGGATAAATAGCCATTCCAGAGGTAGTCGTGATGTTAATGTTAATACCATCAATCATCAGGTTGGCGGTGATTAATTTTAGCAAGGAAGATAACAATTCATCGGCATTAAAATCCTTTTTCAGGCGCGGCAGTAACAGGGCAAATTCATCGCTGTGCAGACGTGCCACTATATTGATGCCAAGTGATACTTGTAACATATAAGGATCGATTAAAATCCCTTTTAATTTCTCGGCAAACTGAATTATAACAGTATTGGCATTGAAGGTACCGAAGTTATAATTAATATTCTGGAAGTCATTGATTTTTATGACAATGACAGCAAGCTGGCCTTGATTTCCCAATTGTTGGATATCATGATCGATTTGTTCTGTAAACATGCGTGCGTTGGGTAAATTAGTCAGGCTGTCGTGATTGCTTTCATATTTAAGTTTTAATTCGAGGTTATTGCTGATATTCAGAAACTCTTTGGTTCTGTCACCAAGAAAAGACTGGGCTTTGTCAACCAGACCTTCACAAAAGGCCTGTCCCCAATACCCAAACATAAAAGGAGTTAAATTCAAAATCCAGATTGCCGGATTGGACTTCTGGGCCAGGATAAACCCTGCCAGGCTCACTTCACCAGTCATCTGATAAGAAACAACGAGGCTTGCAATCAGAATACTGCTTAATGCAATGGCTAAGCCTAAAAACGTATAACGGTTTACATGGCTTTTAAGGATAATGCTACTTGGTGTGATGTTATTTTTAATGTTCATTATTGATAACAATTCCATTTAATTATTAGGATCTGTTGACAGACTCTGGACAGCAGAAACTCCCTATTAAATTATGAGTTTCGGATAAGAAAGTTGTTTGAGCCAGTGTTTACCTCGATCGGCTGAGGAAGCGCGATAGCGCTGTCTCGAAGCCTTGGCACGGTGCTAAGGCTTCGAGACGAGGCTACCGCCTCTCCTCAGCCCGAACGGCATCGAAGTAACGACTGGATAAAACAAGCTTCTTATCCGAAAACTCACGTTAAATTAAGTATAGCTGATCAAATTTCAATTGAACCCATAGGATCGTTACCTTGGTGTTAAAATGTATCAGGGTCGGCCTTATCCCACCAGATTTTGAGGTATTCAGGAATATTGGTTCCCAACAATTGTCCTGGCGAAAGATATTCATAGATTTCATCAAATGACCGCACTTGATCCACATCAATACGACGCATGATGTGGCTGGGATTTAAATCGCTGGGATTATCCAGGCCCAAGGCTCCCACCATTTCCAAAAAGCTTTTCATAGTGTTTTTATGGAAATTTGCTATATGATGTTTCTTTTCATCGACTACCAGACCATATTGCAGGCGTTCATTTTGTGTGGCGACCCCTGTGGGGCAGGTATTGGCATTGCATTGTCTCGACTGAATGCATCCCGCTGCCATCATCATGGCGCGCGCTGAATTACACATGTCAGCACCGAGAGCAATATTGGTTACCATATCAAAACCATTAGCCACTTTGCCGCTGCAGATGATACGAATTTTATCGCGAACGTTTATGCCTACCAAAGCATTGTGGACAAACACCAGGCCTGCCTCTAAAGGGGTGCCTATAAAATTAACGTATTCTACCGGTGCTGCCCCTGTACCCCCTTCGGCACCATCAACGGTAATAAAATCGGGTAAAATATTGGTTTTTAGCATGGCTTTGCAAATTGCGAAAAACTCATCTCTGCGTCCAAGGCATAATTTGAAACCAACTGGTTTTCCTCCAGAAAGCTCCCGTAGCTTTTGCAGAAAATGGAGCAAACCGGTGGGGGTATCAAAAGCGGTGTGTGCTATGGGGGATAATACATCTTTACCCATTTTAACTTTTCTTACTTTGGCTATTTCTTCGGTTAATTTAGCAGCAGGCAATATGCCTCCGTGCGATGGCTTGGCACCCTGCGACAACTTGACTTCAATCATTTTCACTTCATCGCGATTGGCTTCTATTGCAAATTCCTTATCATCAAAGTTACCGTCTTCGTCGCGGCAACCAAAATAGGCAGTGCCTATCTGGAAAATGATATCGCCTCCCTGCAGATGGTGCTGGCTTAAACCACCTTCACCCGTATTATGGGCAAAGCCGCCTATCATTGCGCCACGATTAAGCGCCATCAGGGCATTGGCGGATAACGCACCGAAGCTCATTGCTGAAATATTGAGGCGTGAGGCACTGTAAGGCTTTTTACAATCAGGCCCGCCGACTAAAATACGCTCCTCAACCTCGGATGCATGTTTGGGAACCAGGGAATGCAAGGCCCAGGTATAACCGACACTCAAAATATCCCTGCCCGTACCAAAAGGTATGGTATCGCGCAGGTTTTTAGCGCGCTGATACACCAGAGAGCGTGTTTCACGGCTAAAAGGCAATTCACTTTCATCGGTTGCAATAAAATATTGTTGAATCTCCGGGCGAAGAAACTCAAGAAAATAACGCACATGTCCCAAAACTGGAAAGTTGCGTAATAAAGTATGCTTTTTCTGAGTGATATCATAGATCCAAAGGATGATGACGGGAATCATGAAACCGATAAACCATTTTACATCGTGAAGCATGGCAAAGAAGGCCAGCAGGACTAATAATACTACCCCAAATCCAATGTACCATTGGCGTCTCATGATTAAGTCCTTTTAATTTTTATTATTAACTAAGAGTATAGAACGATCTTAATCCGTTTGGGGTAAATCATCATCTCCACCAACGGTTTTATTTATTTTACTTTCCAGCGAAGTAATAAACTGGGTTACTTGCAGCCGCTGTTGTTCCTGTTCATTTTTGGAAATGACCAGTTCATGGCTTATATCCAGAGCAGCAAGCAATAAAATCTGGAAATTATCCAGCTTTTTGAATTTGTTTTTGTTGGACAGCATTTTTTCATTAAGTCTGTCAGCCGCCAGTGATAAATTGCTTTCTTCGCCTTCGGGGCATTTGATTTCGTATGATTTATTCAACAATTTAACTTTACAGGGTTTGATATTAGTCATTATTATGCCTTGCCTTTTCCCATTAGTGGAAATAGTAACAATTTTGAATGAATGCAGCAAATAATGGTGCTGTAGGTGAACACTTTTTGTAAATCGGTTATCATTAAATCTTTTTTTAGCTGAGCGAATTATGTCTGCAGAAAATACCCCTTTGCATTTGCCAGAGTATGACTCTTTTGTTGAAACCATTGACGTATTAGCCCTTGAAATTTCAGGGAGCGAGTTGCATGGAATGATGTGCGGTTACCTGTGTGCAGGAGCAGACAGTCAGGGTGAGGCTTATTTGCGTGCCTTGTTAAATAATAAAAAGGATGAAGCGAGCAGAAGCGCGCTCTTGGCCATGTTTGCTGTGTTTTCCGTAAGCCAGCAGCAGATTAATAATTTTGATTTTGAATTTGAAATGCTGCTTCCTGATGAGGATGAAGCCTTAATCGATCGTGCCCAGGCTTTTGCTGACTGGTGCGATGGTTTTACCCAAGGCTTAACCATGGCTGGTGTAGGCATGGATCAATTCTACGAAGAGGAAGCTCAGGAAGCGTTGCAACACATCATCGAATTTGCAGAACTTGATTGCACTACTCTGGATGTTGACGAAGAAGATGAAAAAGCATTAATGGAAGTGAGTGAATACGCACGTCTGGCTGTAATCCGCCTGCATGGTGATTTGGTCATGAATGAGAGGGAGCGCGGCGGCGCAGGAACAACTCATTAGCAATTCGGTTTATTTAAAAGGACATTGATATGATTAGCCAAGAAGAATATAAGGCGCGAAGAAAAAAACTGGCGCAACAATTACCTGAAGACAGTGTGGCAATTATTCCTGCTGCCCATGAATTATTACGCAATGGCGACACGCACTACCGGTTTCGCCAGGACAGTGATTTTTATTATTTGACTGGATTTAATGAACCGGATGCCTTATTGGTCATCACTGGTGGTAAAGACAGTAAAAGCATCTTGTTTAATCGTGCCCGCAATCCTGCTGAAGAGCAATGGACCGGAAAACGTCTGGGACAAGATGGCGCTGAAAACCAGTTGGGCATGCATGCGGCATTTCCAGTAAACACTATCAAAGAAAAATTGCCTGAATTACTCGCTGGATCTGCAGCGATTTATTACGCCCTTGGTCGTAATCCTTCATTAGAAAAACAAGTGATACAGGCTTTAAGAGCGGTGAAAGCCCAGGTGCGCCGAGGAGTCAAAGCGCCTGAATCCCTATGCGATCTGGAGCCAATTTTAAGTGAAATGCGTTTGTTTAAGAGCGAGGCGGAACTTGACTTAATGCGTCGTGCAGCCAGCATTTCTGTGGATGCCCATAAACGGGCCATGCAAGCATGCAAAAACCTGGAGCATGAGTATCAGCTGGAAGCTGAGCTGATTCATGAATTCAGTCGCCATGGGTGTCGCAGCGTGGCTTATGATCCCATAGTGGGTGGTGGTGAAAACGCCTGCATCCTGCATTATACAGATAATGATCAGCCTCTACGCAGCGGCGATCTGGTACTTATTGATGCCGGGGGCGAATACGGTAATTATGCGGCGGACATCACACGTACTTTTCCTGTTAATGGTAAGTTCAGCCCAGAACAAAAAAGCATCTATGAATTGGTACTTAAGTCACAAAAAGCAGGAATTGCAGCCATCAAACCGGGCTTGCCCTGGAATGGCGTGCAACAGATTATAGTGCGTATTCTTACTGAAGGCCTGTGCGAATTAGGACTTTTACACGGCTCAGTTGATGAGCTGATTGCCAAAGAAGCGTATAAACCCTTCTACATGCATAATTCAGGACATTGGTTAGGTCTGGACGTGCACGATAGCGGGCGCTACAAAGTAAATAATGAATGGCGGCCTTTAGAAGCTGGAATGGTATTAACCGTTGAACCCGGCTTATACATCAGTGCTGGCACGCCGGGTGTTGATAAGCGTTGGTGGAATATCGGTGTCCGGATTGAAGATGACGTACTGGTCACCAAGACCGGGCATGAAGTGTTAACTGCGGCTTTGCCCGTTGATGTAGATGAAATTGAGGCTTTAATGCGTGGCTGACAGACAGGTAGATGTACTTATAGTTGGTGGTGGTTTAACAGGCGCTGCCCTTATGCTTGCTTTGCAAGGTTTGGGCTATAGCGCTTTATTAGTGGAAAGCAGGGCATTTTCCGATAAGGTAAATCCTGATTTTGATGCCCGCTCCCTGGCCTTATCTCCAGCCAGCCAGCGCATTTTAAGCAGTATAGGTGTTTGGGATATTCTTAAACAATACGCGATGGGCATTCACCGGATTCATGTGTCCGACCAATATCGTTTTGGGGCATCCCGTTTGCAGGGTGATGAGCAAAATCCCTTAGGCTATGTTGTGGAAATGCACTACATCAGCATGGCGTTACACCAAGTTCTGAACAGCAATCAGGTTTTAGCTCCGGCCACACTGAACTCCCTGAACTTAAACAATAATACCGCCACCATAATGATGGCAGATGGTGAAATAAAGGTTACAGCGCAGCTCATCGTTGCTGCTGATGGTACTGATTCTGCGGTACGTAAATTCTGTGATCTATCCGCAACTACTAAAGAATATAACCAACATGCGATTGTCACCAATATTGGTTTAAGCAAACCTCATGAGCATCAGGCTTATGAGCGTTTTACTGCCCATGGTCCCTTGGCGCTCTTGCCTTTACCTGAGAAACGCATGTCATTGGTTTGGGCTATGACACCTGAAAAAGCAAGGCAAGCAATGAGCTTGGATGATGCTGCCTTCCTTAAAGAATTACAGCAAGCTTTTGGTTACAGGCTAGGGCGCTTTGCCAAAACTGGAAAACGGGTTTCTTTTCCCTTAAGACAGGTATTGATGCAAAGGCAGGCTCAATGGCCTGTGGTTTTTGTTGGCAATGCGGCTCATACCTTACACCCTGTCGCAGGGCAAGGCTTCAATTTGGGTTTGCGTGATGTGGCAACTTTGGCGCAGTGCATTGCCAAACAAGGTTTGAACGCTGCGATGCTTGATGACTATCTGCAGTTAAGAAACCACGATCAACAGATCATTACTCGTTTTACCGATGGCTTGGTTCAGTTATTTTCCAGCCGTATTCCCGGCGTAGGTTTAGCTCGCGACTTGGGTTTAATTGTTCTGGATAATTGTGCCCCTTTAAAAAATTTACTGGCGCGTTATGCCCGTGGTTTTGGCGGTGTTATTCCCGATTTGGTTTGTGATATTGCGTTAAATTCCGGAGAAGTAAAATGACCCAGCAATTTGATGTGCTTGTCGCAGGTGGTGGTATTGTCGGTTTAACTTCTGCCCTGGCCATGGCACAACGCAACTATTCGGTAGCAGTGATTGATGCGGGCTCTTTGACCGTTACTGCAGACAAACAGGATTTACGCGTTTATGCAATCAATAAAGCCTCACAATCTTTATTAACCCAATTGGGTGTGTGGCAGCATTTGGATGGCTCCCGTATTTCTCCTTACAGGCAAATGCATGTTTGGGATGGTGTTAATGGTGCGTATATTGATTTTGATTCGCGGATGATAGCCGCGCAAAATCTGGGCTTTATTATTGAAGAATCTGTTTTGAAACAGGCCTTGTTAGAGCACATTGGCAATGAACCGCGAATCCACTTGTTTGCTCAGTCCTCTGTTGAAGACGTAGTGAACCAGGATTCGGGTATCAGGATTAGCAGTAAAGATTGTGTCTGGGATGGGCAATTGCTTATGGTGGCCGATGGTGCCAATTCGCCCAGCCGTCAAAAGCTTGATGTTGCATTAACCAGCTGGCCTTATGAACAACATGCCATAGTAGCCATGGTGAAGACAGAAAAAGCACATCAGTCCACAGCCTATCAGGTGTTTAATCCGGATGGTCCCTTGGCGTTGCTGCCATTAACCGATCCGCATCATTGCTCCATAGTCTGGTCAACAGACTCGGAACGTAGTCATAACTTGATGGCATTAGATGAAGAACAGTTTAATACCGCATTAACTCGGGCTTTTGCTCATCAATTAGGGACTATTGAATTGTTAAGCACTCGTCACCAATTCCCCTTGCACATGAGGCATGTAAAACAATACGCAGGCAGTCATTGGCTGCTTCTGGGAGATGCCGCACATACCATTCATCCTCTTGCCGGACTTGGATTAAACCTGGGGTTGGCCGATATTAGCTCATGGCTCAAATGCCTGGATACAAGCAAAAACACGTTGGTATCTGGTAAAATTCTGGGTGCATATCAAAGAGAGCGCAAACATGCAGTCTGGCAAACGATTATGCTGATGGAAGGTTTTAAACGATTATTTGGTAATTCCCAGGCTCCAGTCATTTCCCTGCGAGGATTGGGTTTGCGTTTCTGCAATGACTTTTCCCCCATCAAGCGTTTGTTCATTCAGCATGCTGCTGGCGCTTAAGGTATTACAAGACTCATTGCTACCACGCTAAGAGAGTTAATTTAAAAAAGCGTAGCCTTGATTACGCTATCGCTCTGAGTGATCCTCTCATAATTTTAACCTGTAAAAAGATGCAAATAAGCAGGATGATCAGCGCAAGTAGCCCCTCCACCTCCGGGGGAGGGTGCCCGACAGGGCGGGTGGGGGGATCAAAAAGAGAACTCATTTAAGGTAGAAAGCTCTAAAACAAAATGGTCTATTTGATAGAAACTCCTTTTTTGATCCCCCCATCCGCCCTGTCGGGCACCTTCCCCGGAGAGGGAAAGGCGATCCTGCATAGTTCTGAGTGATACTCAATATGAGAGGATCACTCAGCGCTATCGCTGCATCAAGGCTACAGCTTTTTATGGCAGTAGAAGTGATTCGCTCTTCAACGCGCAAAATGTTCACGGCAAAACGCTACTTTATCTGCGGTTGATTCGGTCAGGTTATCTTTAAAACGGGATTCTATAGCGCGATAACGCTTTAAACCGCCTTCTCTGTTGGCGATTTGAATGTTTAAGCCTGGCCGTGCATTGAGCTCGAGCATTAAAGGGCCTTGGTCTTTATCGAGAACAATATCCACACCAAGATAACCTAATCCTGTCAAATCATAACAACTGGAGGCAATTTCAAGGATTTGATTCCAGTAAGGTACTTCAATGCCTACTATGGAGTTGAGGGTATCAGGATGATAATCAATCGTGTCGTTTTGAAACACACCACCCAGAGTTTTGCCTGTAGCAAGATCCACTCCGACACCAATAGCACCCTGATGTAAGTTGGCTTTACCACCGGAAAGGCGGGTAGGCAGCCGTACCATGGCCATGGCCGGGTACCCTAATAAGGTAATGATCCTGATGTCGGGAATACCTTCATAACTGACTTCAGCAAAAACGGGATCGACTACTACGCGTTTTTCTATAATGGCGTAATCAGAAGAGCCGCCAAGGCTGTATGCACCTGATAACAGGCAAGACAAATGGTAGCTGAGCTCCTGAGCGGTTGTTAATTTGCCATTGATCTGGCGATAACGGCCATGGACTTTATCTTTGAATACCAGGATTCCATCTCCCCCCGAACCTCGAGCAGGTTTCACCACAAAGTCATTATAAGGGGCAAAACGTTCTTCAATGCTTTTAATTTGTTGCTCCGTCTCTATGATGTCATAAAGTGGCGGAACAGCAATTCCTGCCTTTAAGGCCAGTTTCTTGGTCTTGAGCTTATCGTCTACCAAAGGAAATAACTTTCTGGGATTATAACGCAGGACAAAATCAGTATTCCTTTGGTTAATACTCAAAATCCCATGGCTTTTCAGGCGGCGAAACAGGCTAATCATTCTATGGCACTCGCTAATGCTTTAAAGCGTTTTAATTCAAATAAGCGGTAGCCACGGTATTGACCAAACCACAGGATAAAGCCTAAAAGAATCAACAAGAGTTCAGGGAAGGCGAAGACCAGATATTGAACGGGTTCATAACTCATAGCCCAATACGAGATGACCGCCGCTGCCAGGCTGCCGATTCCTGATTTAATTGCTTCAGATGCGCCGCGCTCATCCCAGGTAATGCACATGCGTTCTATAGTCATAGTCAGAATGACCATGGGGAATAAGGCCACCGATAATCCCGAATCCAATCCCAGATTTTGGCTGACGACACTGATGAATATCATCAGCAAGATGACTACCGTGAGAATGGCGGCAAGCCTGGGCACCAGAAGCAGCCGCAATTGATCGAGATAAAAGCGGGCCAACAAACCAAAGGACACAATAATGACAAAGAGGCTAATACCCCATATCACATGGGTTTCTCTGAATGCCAAAGCAATCAATACTGGCATAAAGGTACCAAAGGTTTTTATTCCGACAAAATTACGCAAGAGTAAAATAATAAATGCGCCAATGGGTACAGTAAGCAAGATCTTATAAGTTTCCTGTACATTGACCGGAAGTTGCAATAAGGAAAAGCGTAAGAGTTGTGAGTCTGAAAGCAGGCCTCTCGATTTGGCAACACTCAGCGCATTAATAGGCGTTGGCGATACCGTAAGCGAAAACTGGGCTTTATTGCCACCAATCACATCAAAGAGCGGATCATTACCGTATTGCCAGATGAGAAAATCTTTAGGCAAGCCCGCACCACCTGTTCTGGGGTTAATATAAATCCAGTTTTTACCATTAAAGACTGCTAAAAAGGATTTGAAATCTGTTTTATTCTGCTGGTTTAAATAAATTCCTTTGACCGGCATGGCAAAAATTTTGGATTGGTTCAGCAAAAGGACGGTCGCATTGATAATGCTTTCATCGGTAAATTCATTACCAACAAGTAATTTGGCATTGCCATCTTTTTTATTCAATTCCTTGATCGTGCTTTGAGCAAAGGTTTGAATGTCCGCGGAGGATTGTCTGACCTGATTGGTAATGGTTTCAACAGCAGATTTCTGATTTTCAGCCAGCGGTTGTGATTTTATTACTGAGGGTTTGGGTAGTGAGGATTCATCACCGTCTGTCTGGCGAAAAATGGCTCTGTAATAAAGTGACTGTAACCCATGGCCGCGTCTTATAGACCAGACTGTTTCACGGTTATAACCATTTAAATTAGTAGTTACCCCATAGCTTCTGGAAACAAAGTATTCATCCAGTATGGCAAAGTGAGGGGGTAAATAGGGGATGCTAAAGCTCGCTTTTATTGGCGTATTGTTATCGGCAACAAAGCGTAAATTGGATTCCACCATCCAGCTGTTTATTGTTTCTGTGTCAGTTAAAGGAACATCTAAAACAATATGCCTGTATAAAAAAATTCCTGACCCCAGGAGAAATAAGGTAAGGATCAGTCCGTAAACATGGCGCGAGTTATTTTTCATTATTTCTTAAGGCTCTTTGGGTTTAATGTAAAAGTAAGGGCAGGATCGACTGCTCCATCAAAATCAATAATTGCATCTCTCCCCAATAAAAGTGGATAGATAAAGCGTTTTCGGTTGGTTAAATTCACCTGAATTGCCCGAACCTTGTCGCCCAGTTTAACATTCAGCAGTACAACGGGGCGTTTAATGGGGGCGGAGCTCGCAACTCCCGGGTTGCCTTCATTGGCTCTGACTTTAATCTTAACTTTACCTATGTATTCGCATTCAAAAACGTAATCACCCTCTTTGGTTGGAACGGTAAAACGCAGGTAAGGTATGCCTTTAACATCAATTTCGGTAATATTGGTTGCGTTTAATGATGCTGATTTGGCACCTGTATCCAATTTGGCTGATAAAGTAAGGTTTTTATCAATCAATGTTGCCTTTTCAACATAACCATAAGTTTGCGCTAAACTTTTTGCCATAAGTGATCCAGTCAATAGTGACGTAAAAATTAAGAGAGCAAGTCTTGATCTCATCTAGTCCTCATACTGAGTTGATTGTATTTTAGTGCAATATCCTAGCAGATTTGCGCCTTAAGTCACAGTCTGTCAACGCGTTTAGTGAAATAAATTTGCAATATTGTTCCATTTTTCCTGTTTGGTTGTGTTAGAATTGCAGGTTGCCGGATTATTTTTGTATTTTTTTAAATCAGGATGAAAAGTTAATTGACATCAAGAACAATAATACATAAAATACGCGCAATCTTAGCTGCCGGCCCAAATGTATCCCAATGCCTCCTGAGAGCGATGAGAATCAAGATAAGCCAATAGATTTGGTCTTTCTTCTAGCAATTGCTGGTCGTATTGACGCGCAAGGCAGAATATTGGCCCAGGAACTTGATAAAAACCGCGGAATTTATTATGCCTACGCGGCCTTAGATTCCTTGAGTTCCTCTTACAGCATGTTCAAATATTTCTTTGACGTGTTTCTCGCAAATAATGATCCCAATACCATGCACGATATCATGATGACCCCCGGTGGAATCATTGGTATCACGATTGAAACGGTCTTCCTGGTTACTTTTTCTGTCTTGGCAACTCACTATGATGGTGAAAAAAACGACGACTTTAAAAAATTCATTGCGGCAGCATGGCCTTATTTTCGTGATGTGATGAAGGGCTTGAAAAATGCTTATAAAGGATGGCGTAGTGCAGTAGTTGCGATTGCACTGTTAGGCGGGACAAACCTTAACTATCTTATTGCTCCAGTCGGTCTGGTTCTCGGTGTTCTTGCCGCAGCCAATCGATTTTGGTTGCGCAGCATGGTTGAAGCGCGTAAGGTGATGATGACCGCTAACGCAGAGCTGCTCCTGGAAATCAAAAAATTACCCTCCTTGTCGCTTGAAGAAAGTAAAACTTATTTACGCCAGATACAAAACCAGTCTACCGCATCGCGTGTTATGGCCTATATTTCAGTTGCAGCCGGTGGGCTGATTGATGGTTTGTATCTTTACGTTGGTGTGTTGGGGCTTGCGGTTCTTTCGCATCCTGTGTTTATGGCAATGGCGAGCATTTGTGCGATTTACACCGTTGCCTGCATTGTGACTCGTCTTTATGAAGAATACGATTTCCAGCAACGCCTGTTAATCACTCAGACTAAATGTGAGATTGCTTTACTCAGTAAATTGGTTGAAACCAGTTACGCACAATTATTATTTTTAAGAGACAAGGCGAATAAAACACTACATGATTTAATGGCAATAAAGCAATTGGAAGAAGACGTCTGCCAATATATTAAGGATTTTGCAGAGAAGCGACAAGTATTGATGGATCAATCATCAAGGAGTTATTTTTCAGCGGTATTATTTGGTATCAAGAATGGATTGTACGCTTACAGTGCTTTAGCCAGCCTGCTATTCCTGGTGGGAACAATTCTTGTGTTGACGGGGACTGCTTTTCCCCCCGCTCTTATGGTGACTTGTGTGCTGTTAGGATTGGCGCTGATGATTGGTTTTGCAATTCACTCAGTGGTTACAACCTATTTGTATAACAATAAAGACGAAGTTGAAGAAGAGCGTCCTTATCTCCATCTGGATGAGATGCGAAGAGGTATTCTGGAAGGGGATTATGATTGTTATCTGGACGGTGAGTCTTTTCATGCATCGATTAAAGATGGTTTAACTCTTGATCCCTCTCCGCAGTTTTTTTACCAGGAATGGTTTGAAGTGTTCCGTTCTTTGTTTT
The DNA here is from genome assembly GCF_000373765.1 of Legionella shakespearei DSM 23087. Lineage (GTDB taxonomy): Bacteria > Pseudomonadota > Gammaproteobacteria > Legionellales > Legionellaceae > Legionella > Legionella shakespearei. Next base: position 43,274 of record NZ_KB892415.1, read on the forward strand.
CCGGTTTTGGAAAAGGACAAAAATTTGTTGATTTTGCTGGAAACCCTCTACAGGAACTCGATGATATGGGACATTATCAGGACTCGCCCATTATGTATATTTTGTCTGTCTTCAGCGCTCTAACCTTTGGTGGTGTTTTGGCTCTCAGGGCTTTGGCGCGTGGGTTCGGACGCTCTCAGCTGGGACAAGTCGATTTGGCCGCGGACGAGGTTGAAGTACAGCCTGCCAATATGAAGCAAACAGCCGAGGTAGTTGTGAAAGCGGAAGGCTCCAGAGAATCAAGCCAACCCGTTAAATCCCGACCTGATTCTCTACCTCGCTCCAGTTCTCTTCTCTCTTCTCTAGGCCTCTTCGAAACAGAATCAAAACGTAAAGAAACCCTACCCCATTCGGTTAGTGAGCCTGATTTAACCGCTCTTAGCCCCGCGAGCGATATAATTCAGGGTTTAAGCTAGGATCATTGTACATTTTGAATTGGTGGTACACCCGGAAGGTGCGCCTTTTTTGTTGTATCTCATCTAATAGTTGCTGCAGGCACAATGATAATTGCTCTAATTGCTGGTGTATGGTTGCCAATTTCAGGCTACAGGCTTTTCGGTGTTCTTCATTAACATCCTGGCGTTCTGTCTGCAAAGCCATATGATATGACTTTAATGACAGGATGGACAGCCGGTCAATTATCATACCGGGTGATTCAGAGTTTACAGGGCAATCAGTCGGTTTGGCCGGTTGTAATGTGTTATAGATCCACTCATCCATCGCTTCCATACGATTGTTTCTTTGCTGGTTAAACGAATCTATTTCCCGTTTCGCCTTATATACAAATTCAAAACCCATATCATCACGGCGTGCCCTGTCTTCAGCGTGCCAGAGTTGATAATTAAAGGCATGGTTTTCTTCAACCAGTTTCTGGAATTGAGTGTGCTGGTAGCTAACACCATTGGCTTTCCATTGCACGATGCATTTGCTGTGAAGTTCGGTAATAAGAGTGGGATCAATGTGGTGAGGCATCTTTTATCCTGCAGAATAACAAAGCTCATAGTGTAACCCGGCACCAGATGTACTGGCAACCGACTTTACCTTCATATTTGATTACCAAAATATTGCTTATAAATCTCTAAATAGGTACCGTCTTCTTCAAGGCTCAAGAGCGCAGAATTAATTTGTTTAATCAATGCAGCATTTTTTTGCAGGGCTAAAATGCCATAACCTTCACCGACAGGAATTTTGTTCCCCACTAATCTGAAGCTATTTACATTATTGTTGATAAGATAATGGGCCACACTGTAGTTCATAATGATGACATCTACATCTTTATTAACGAGTCCGGTCATCATATCCTCAAAGGCGCCATATTGGGTAATGGTACTGTCTGAAGCATGATTGGTTCGCAATAATGAATCATAAAGTGTATTTTTCAAAACCCCTATACGTTTTCCTGTAACATCCTGGGCGCTATTGATGCTTTTATTGGCATCCAAAGTTAAAAACTGGCCATCACTGGCTAGATAGGGAAGACTGAACAAATAGTCATTATTACTCAAAACGGTAATGGGTTGGGGAGTAAAAACTACGTCAACGGTACCCTGGTTTAGTAAAGACAGTTGAGAGTTTACGGGTGCCGCTTTATAAACACATTCCATGTTAATGCGTTTGCAAATCTGGCTCATTAAATCTATGGCAAATCCAAAGTAATTATCACCTGACCCAGACTTTGATGAAAAGGGCGGTGCATAGGGAACAACGCCTACAATGACAGGACTTCCATGAACCAGGAAATTGCACAGGAAAAGAATAATGAAAACAAAGCGTTTCATGCTGTCATGTCCATGTAGAGTATAAACAAACTCTAGGAGTGAAGCACATTTTTGTCAAATCGTAAGATCCACGTCGTCCTAACGTGGATTTGCGAGGAAGACACAGTTTCGTAGCCCGTATTAGCGAAGCGTAATACGGGATCGAAGTATTCATGGACCTTGATATTCCCCGTATTACGCTTCGCTAATACGGGCTACGAATCTATGAATCAAATAAAATTCTTGACTACTCATCAACCTATTTTTTAGCCAAACAACGATCCAAAGTATTAGCAAAAGCCGTTTTTTCCTTAATGCTTAACGCCGCTGGCCCGCCAACCCGTTCTCCGGTTGAGCGCAATTGTTCATTCATATCCCTGATATTCAATCGCTGCCTGATGTTGTTTTCTGTATAAAGTTCACCACGAGGATTTATCGCCAAAGCATTCTTTGCGACCACTTCTGCGGCGAGAGGAATATCTGCAGTAATCACCAAATCATTGGCATGCACCTGGCTGACTATATAATGGTCTGCCCGGTCAAAGCCCTTTTCCACTTGCACGGCGCGGATGAAAGGAGAACCTGGATAACCGAGCGCTGCGTTTGCTACCAGAGTCAACGGGGTTTTTGTGCGTATTGCTGCCCGAAACAATATCTCTTTTATGACTTTAGGACAGGCATCAGCATCCACCCAGATATGCATTTTAGTAATCCTTGGATTGAAAGAAAAGATCATAGCAGTTCCTGGAGTGCAATAGAAAGTGCCTTGATCCTATTTTGTCGTTTTCAAATCATCAGATTAATTGTATATTGAGTCAGGGAGTGATGGCAGCAATCTACCCGTTTTTGCAAGATTTAAGGAAGAGCTTTAATGATGCGGTTTGTAGAAATCATAAAAGAACAGATACAGCAATTAGATATTCCTGAATTAAGAATTTGGTTGTTAAGCCATTTTAATGAGCAGGCGAACCATTTAACTGAATTGTTTTGCCGTGAAATACATCATTCTTCTGCCTCCCAATTACATTATGCTGTTTCAGTGATTCAATTTCCTCCACATTTATCAGTCTTGTCCCTTGCTTATATTTACCTCCCACTACCATTGCGAGAGGAATTGGCTGAGAAACTGCAGAATTATGCTCCATGGCCTGAAGTAAGCGATGTGCAACATCTTATTGGTCTGGGCGAGCAGTTCAATGAGCAATTGACCGACTATCAGACTGCATGGCCAATTATTGATGCATTACAAAAGCAGGGGATTAATTACCTCATCAGGGTTTTGGATAAAGCGGATGAACAGTCGTTAAAGGCTTTTGCCCGTCTGAATAAAGGTCGTGATTTAAATCTTTTGATTGAAACCTTTCTGGTCAACAATAGCCGCGATTTGGAGGCTGTAAACAGAAACAAGTTAATTCAGTTTTTACGCCAACCTGATTTTTCGGGAATCATGCACCGATGCCTTGATGCGCTTGCCAACCAGGCATCTATAGCCTTGTCTGTGAAATTATTATCCTTTCTTTCTGCACCATGTTCTAACCATTTAGAACAATTGCTGGAATTAAAAAAGCATGTTGCCAGTTACCATTGTCCTGTAGATTTGCAAGTCCTTCTGGCCATATGCAATGTGTATCAGCATTACTTGCAGCAGCACAGCTCAGATGAGGGAGACGCTTTTATTTCTTTAGTTCATGATGTACTCCATGGAATGAATGCGACAGCAAAAATTGAGTTTATCAAGAAGCTTGGCCCGGATCGTGCAAAACTGGTTATTGAATATTGTCTCAAACGAAGTGCAGAGGAGATGGGGCAGAGACACATTTACAGTGATGTACTCGATTTATTTTGTTCCTCAATTAATCTGCTTGACGATCATTATTTACGCATAATAAGGGAAAGCCTTGGCCGACACGATTTACATTTGTTTGGTTCAGCTTCCTTATATGAACTGGCAAAAGATGTTCTTGCAGAAACCAAAAGCACGGTCAAGACGTCATTGGGCGGTGAATGGATAGGCCAGCTTCTCGCGTCACCAAGATTTATTGCGGCTAGTACGCCCCAGATTGTAAAACGGTTAAGCGAACGCTACAGGCTTTTGCGTTTTACTTTGAGCCCTCTTGAAAATGCCAGTTTGCTGGCTTCATTGCAGGGACAGGATTTTTATGCAGAAGAAATACAGGAACAGATGCATAATCTGGCCCAGAAAGGATTGAACCATGATGAACCTGATTCAGAATTAATAGTGAAACAAAATAAGCTATTAAAATTCAGCATTGAACGCAGTCTCAGTGCATTCATGTTCCAGATGGAAACACAATGCGACTTACTACAAGATGAGGATCCGGAGACAGCAAAAAAAGCTTTGGCAGTTCTTTATCAATACTACAAACAGATTTATCCTGATTTTCGTAGTGATTTATTGCGGTATTGGCAGAAGCTCTGTTCCCCGGAATTCGATGCAGACCAAAAAATAGCACGCAAGAACGGAGTGTATCTGTTCGATTCTGCAGGACAAAAAATTGGCTTTCTTAATGAATCGAATCAGGCTGTGACTTTTGTTGATGAAGAACTTGTACTGCTTATTCATACAGGTTCTGTTCAGGTTAATGAATGTGTATATGATAAGGATGGTGCTACCATTGGTTTGTTTACCGAATCAGGCCATCTCCGCTCTGTTGATGAGGCAACTCAAAATGCCAGTGCCCAGATAATCCGCGGGCTTTCTGAAAAAGAGTTGCAGCTACCTGCTGCAGGGCTTGATGTATTACTACACAATGTCCTTTTTGAAAATTCTATTGGGGTTCTTTATGGTGAAGACTCTATCCAAAAGCCATGGCTGGATCGACGGCTTGCAGATGTGCTGCAGAGGACTGAGAAAAAAGTTGCCACAGAAACGCTGAGTTCCTTTCTAGATAATGCAAATGATGAGTCCATTTTTATCTTATTGGGCAAGATTCAGCATCAAGAAAATGCTTTAGCACTGTTTCATGAACTCCTGAATAACGACAAAACGCGCGCCTTATTATTTAGTGGTTTATATGAATCAGATTTCCAGCATTTTCTGGATCGCCATGGTTCCGCCTTATGTCTTGCTGACTATATGATGCATTTTCATGATACACCCTGGTTTGCCGAAGGCTTGATGCATTTTGCTTATTACGGCAAAAAGCGTAAAACAAAACATTTGCTTAGCGATTCCCTGGCCTTACTTTTTGATGAAAAGGAACAGAATACAGACGCAATGGTGACAGGTGATGCCATTCTTCGGCAACTTCTTGATTCGGAGGCCTGTGCTACTGTCGTGCTAAAGGAGTTTTTTAACGATCGCAATAGATTGGCCCCACAAAATGAAGCTGAAGCTCAGATAAATAATGCTGAAATCGATAAAGTGATGGGGTATTTTCAGAAAAAGCACATCATTCATGCTTTGCGCCATTTAAATAGCACTCCTTATTGGCAAGAAAAATCACAATATAAATTTTTTCTTTATATTCTTGATAAACAACATGATGTTTTGTTTGCGGCAAACCAGAATTGGCAAAGCAATGAATTAAATGATTTAACGCGTTTTGTTAACCGCCATTTAAGTAAAAAGCGTGCGTTTGACCATGATTTTATTATCGGGCATCGTGTTTTAGGGGAGTTGATTTTCAGGAGCGCTCGTCTTGGGCAAATCTCTTTATTTTATGCGGGTAAAAAATTTAATACTTCCCTTGCCCGTTTGTCATTTGGACGTAATTTTTTAGAACGTCTGGTGACTAAATTCTGGATTCCCGAGGGTGTCAAGGAACAAATTGTCGATGAGGTATCTCGCATCAAAACCCTGTTTCAGGATCCGTCCTTATTACATAATGAATTCAGGGAAGATCAGGTCGTTCAGGATTGGCGGCATCTGGTGCATCAGACCTGGCGGGAAATTAATAAAAAGAAACTGCCCATGATTTGTGCTTATTTATTAAATTATTCGGGGCAAAAAAAAGCTTTAGTACATTTATTGAACGATTATTTTAATTCCTTTCAACATACAATGAATTATATTTATCCGGTCACGAAATTGTTAAAAGACTTTCCCGAGCGTGATGTGAGTGCGGTTATTTTTGATGTATTGGAAGCCTTTCTGATAAAAAATCCGCATCTTCTGGACAGCAATACCTTAAGTGATATGGCCTGTTATTTTGCTAAAAAGACGAATCAGGACGTTAAATCCCCGCAGGCGGAATTAAATGTTTTGATCTATCTGGGACAATGCAAACACTACGCCCTGGTTAAAAAAGGATGTGACGAGTTAGCCCGTGATTGTGAGAATATGGAACTGCGGCAGCGATTATTAAGAGGGGCAAATGAAGCAGAAGTTGAACGTGATTTAAGTACCCGACTTGGCCGTTTCTATTTTGGTTTGCTCAAATTGATTAAGCGATGGTGGAACTATGGCTTTAATGCCAAAGAAAACAGATCGCGGATAGTGAAGTTCTGTGATGACGACTCACCCAATCCTCAACGTGATAAAGCTTTGAACGATGTAAAGATTCCAGCAAAGAGTGCACGTGAATCAGGTACTTATCCTGGCTTTGCAATAAAAAGAAAACAATTAATCAACCTTTTGGATACGGTGAAACGCAGTAGTGTAAGCAAGTCATTTGCAACCCTCCCTGTCCACGGTAAGCAATCTCTGTTTGGTGCTACTGCATATGTACCTGCCGAAAAACAAAATAACAGAGTCAAGGCAGATGAATTATCTGTAAGCGCTATTTAGACCCAGGGAAATCCGAATTACGAAATGGACCATTCCTGGATCACGTCGTCCTGAGCGCGTCTTTTTGCGCGAAGGATCTCCCCGATTTGGCATGGTGCGCATTGCAGATTGTGTAGCCGTAATACGGAGATTAGCTCATTGCCACTTCGATCCCGGCTGCGAGCAGACCGGGCTACGCACTGTGCCCATTGCCATTAAGTTAAGCGCTACTCCACCGTACCGCGGCTTGTCCGCGGTATCCAGAGATCTAAGTTCGGAGTGAGATTCCTGGATCCCGCGGACAAGCCGCGGGACGGCGGAACTCCTTAACTTAATGGCAGTGCGCACTGTGCCATTCCGGAGCAACTTCTTCCCGAATCCACGTCGTCTTGAGCGCGTCTTTTGGCGTCAAGCTAAGGCTCGAATAATGCCTACCCCTACTGTTTGATCAGAAAAAGTGATAAAGTCTACCTCAAACGGCTTATTCCGTAACTTATCCTGGATAACCTTAAAATAACTTTTGGAGTGCATTATGAAATGCTTACTGACTGTTTGTTTACTGCTGAGCTCTTCCATGCTGTTTGCAGAGTCAACCTTACCTGCGGGTTGCCAGGCTGTTACGGTGCAAGGAGAGTCTGTTACTTTAAAATCGAAGAACAGTAAATTGGTATTCATCCATAATCTGACCACTGCTGATTTATGGATTACCCATCCAGTAACCAATCCAGGAGCAAGTGCGGGATGGACTACCCGGATTCAGGCTGGTAATTGGTCGGCACTGGCAGTAGACAAGCCTCCGTTTGAATTAACCTGTATTGAGTCTCGGCCAGGTCATGAACAACAAGTTCCTTGTGAAGGTGCTATCGCAGTATGCCAATGGAAAGGGGTAAAAATTCCCTCCGGGCAAGAAGGTACTTTCTGGGCAGGAGAAGATATGTCTCTAGATGCATTGACTGCAGCGCTCGGTGGACGAGGTTTTGTTCTCCCGACAGCGAAGTAAACCTGGTTTGATGCTTACTGTCTCCCGCTGACTTTCTTGCTACTTAAATAGATAAGTGGTAGAACAGAGAAAAATATGTTTAAGTAATGCTTAAACATAACCTATAAATAAATACATACACGTGGTGAACGGTGAGCAAAAAATCTAAAGATCCTTTTTTTAAACGCGAAAGTGAAAAATACGCAGATCCTATTCCCAGTCGTGAGTTCATCATGGAAATTCTTGATGAATACGGCAGACCCATGTCACGCAATCAATTGTTTGACAAATTGCATCTGAACGAAGAAAGCAAACAAGAGGCACTCGGCTTCAGGCTGAAGGCCATGCTGCGCGATGGACAAATCATGCAAGACAGGCGCGGGCGTTTCTGCCTGTTGCAAAAAATTAATTTACGTCGAGGTACCGTCCAGGGGCATCCCGATGGTTTTGGTTTTTTTGTTCCCGATGAAGGCGGGGAAGACATGGTTCTTTCCGCCAAAGAGATGCGGGCGGTCATGCATGGGGATGTGGTTCTTGCCTACCAGGCGGGTGTTGACCGGCGCGGTAGACCGGAAGGTAAAATTCATGAAGTTCTGGAACATGCCAATGCTTCCGTTGTCGGTCGTTTCTTTACTGACCATGGGGTCAATTTTGTTTTGCCAGACAGTAAACGCCTGACTCAGGATATTTCTATTCCTCAAGAGCTTTCTGGTGGCGCTAAAAACGGACAAATGGTTTTGGTAGAGCTCATCGCCTATCCCAATAAACGGACCCAGGCTATAGGAAAAGTGATCCATATATTAGGCGATCACATGGCTCCTGGCATGGAAATTCAGGTGGCTATACATGCTCACGGCATACCCTTTGAATGGCCAGATGATGTATTGGCAGAAGTAGCCAAAATTCCCCAACAAGTCACTGAAGAGCAATTAAAAGGCCGTACTGATCTGCGCAAACTTCCTTTCGTGACCATTGATGGCGAAGATGCCAAAGATTTTGATGATGCGGTTTATTGCTATAAAAAGCCCAAAGGCGGTTTTCAATTGTATGTTGCCATCGCGGATGTCAGCAATTATGTGGCACAAGATTCAGCTTTGGATAAAGAGGCTTCTCGACGTGGTAATTCAGTGTATTTCCCCGGAAAAGTTGTGCCCATGCTGCCCGAAGCTTTGTCCAATGGTTTATGCTCTTTAAATCCGCACGTGGATCGTTTGTGCATGGTTGCAGAAATGTCCATTAGCAATGACGGTAAAATATCGCGTTCACGATTTTATCGTGCAGTGATCCATTCCAATGCCCGCTTGACTTATACTCAGGTTGGCACCTGGCTTGGAGAGGGTAAAACGGATGAAAAACATCAACCATTATGGCCTGTGCTGCAAGACCTCTACGAGCTGTACCATGTTTTGTTAACGACTCGCAAAGCGCGCGGCGCTATGGATTTTGAAACGACTGAAACGCGCATTGAGTTTGATGAACATAAAAAAATCCAATGCATAGTGCCGGTCATTCGCAACGACGCACATAAGTTAATTGAAGAATGCATGCTGGCAGCAAACGTGGCCACTGCAAAGTTTCTGGAAAAAGCAGAAATTCCTACTTTATATCGGGTACATGCTGCTCCCGAAGAGGATAAAATTACTGCGCTCAGACAGTTTTTAGGTGAATTAGGCTTGCAGCTAGGTGGTGGCAAAAAGCCAACTCCCAAAGATTTTCAGCGCACTATGAGCGTCATTGGCGACCGACCTGAAAAGCATCTCATTGAAACAGTAATGCTTCGTTCTTTAAAACAAGCTCAATACGTGGAAGCCAATGAAGGGCATTTTGGCCTGGCTTATTCAGCGTATACTCATTTTACTTCGCCTATCAGACGTTATCCTGATTTGTTAATTCATCGTGCCATAGGCCATTTACTGGATAATCATCCGGTTTATGAATTCAGTTATTCTCATGATGACATGAATCGTCTGGGTAAACATTCTTCCATGACCGAGCGACGCGCCGATGAAGCCACCCGCGAAGTAGTTACCTGGCTGAAATGCGAATACATGCAGGACAAATTGGGACAAGTCTTTAAAGGACGTATTTCTGCTGTAACCAGTTTTGGTATTTTTGTTGAACTGGATGAAATCTATGTTGAAGGTTTAGTGCATGTCACGTCTTTGAAGAATGACTATTATACTTTTGATTCAGTGAAACATCGTTTAATTGGTACTCGTGGCGGACAGGTATATCGTTTAGGTGATAAAATGACGGTTTTGGTGGCGCGAGTTGATCTCGATGAGCGTAAAATAGATTTTGAGCCTGCAGAGGAAGAAGTTAGCAATGAGTGAGCAGTTTGTATATGGGGTGCATGCAGTATCGGCTTTATTGGACAATCCCCATAGAGTTATAAATAAGCTCTTTGTAAGTCAAGACAGAATAGATAAAAGACTGCAAGAAGTACTGGATAAGGCAGAGAAAGCACAGCTAAGCGTTGAAAAACTTAGCGCCCAAAAAATGAATCAGCGCTTTGCCGATTTTACCCATCAGGGCGTGGTTGCTGTTGCAAAACCATTACCTGATTATGGTGAGTCTGATTTAATTTCATTATTAGAATCCTGTAAAAAACCAGGCCTCATTCTTATTCTCGATGGAGTTACCGATCCACATAATCTGGGTGCCTGTCTGAGAACCGCAGATGCAACCGGTGTCGATTTTGTAATGATTCCCAAAGACAAAAGTGCCAGTATTACCCCTGTTGTCAGCAAAGTTGCTTGTGGTGCCGCAGAGTCTGTCCCTTTAGTACGGGTTACCAATTTAGTCAGGGCCATGGAGATTTTAAAAGAGCAGGGCGTCTGGATTTATGGGGCAGCAGGAGAAGCAGATGGCACGCTTTATCAAATCGATTGCTCAGGAACCGTTGCTATTGCCATGGGCGCAGAAGGAGAGGGTTTAAGGCGTTTGACGCGTGAACACTGCGATGGATTGTTTTCTCTACCTATGGCAGGCACTGTAGACAGTTTGAATGTTTCAGTGGCCACGGGTGTTTCATTGTATGAAGTCATACGGCAAAGACAAAAAGGGTAAGCCATGAGTGAATTAAAAATTAAAGCTGCAAAAGCCGCCCTGGCCTATGTAGAAGACGATATGGTTGTAGGCGTAGGTACGGGATCCACCGTAAATTTTTTTATAAAAGAACTGGCCACTATAAAACATAAAATTGACGTCTGCGTTGCAAGTTCAAAGGCGACAGAAGCCTTGTTGCGTGCAGAGGGAATCCCCATACTTGATTTAAATTCAGTATCCGATTTGCCCATTTACATTGATGGAGCCGATGAAGTCACTTCCCGCGGCGCCATGATTAAAGGCGGTGGCGGCGCCTTGACCCGTGAAAAAATTGTAGCAAATGTGGCACAACAGTTCATCTGCATAGTGGATGAATCGAAGTTAGTCACTCATTTAGGTGCTTTTCCTGTTGCTGTGGAGGTGATTCCAATGGCTCGGAGTTTTGTTGCCAGGCAATTGGTCAAATTAGGTGGTGATCCTGAATACAGGGAAGGATTTATTACCGACAACGGCAATATTATTCTCGATGTATTTAACCTGGAAATGACCAGTTCCATACCTCTGGAAGACAGTATCAATCTGATTCCCGGTGTCGTGGAAAATGGTGTATTTGCCCATCGTATTGCTGACAAAATATTGGTCGCAGGGCAAGACGGCGTTAAAGAAATTAAATAAGAATTGTCAGAAACCAGGATTGGAATACGATGAGTACACATAAAGTTTTTGTAAATCGAATTATCAATATGAAAAAAATCAAGATGATAGGTCTGGATATGGATCATACTTTAATTCGATATAATGCAGAGAATTTCGAATCTTTGGTGTATCAGTTAATCAAAGAAAAACTGGTAGATATCAAACATTATCCCGAAGAAATTAAAGATCTTGAATTTAACTTTCATGATGCCATCCGTGGTTTGGTCATAGACAGCAAAAACGGCAATATTTTGAAACTGAGCCGCTATGGCGCCATCAGGCAAAGTTATCACGGTACTCAGCCTATCAGTTTTAGTGAACAGAAAAAAATCTACCGCAGTATCTATGTGGATTTGGGTGATCCGAATTATATGGCCATAGATACTTCATTCTCCATTGCCTTTTGCGTTCTCTATGGTCAATTAATTGATTTAAAAGATGCCCGTCCAGATGATATGCCTAATTATCACAACATAGCGCTGGACGTTCAGTATTGTGTGGATAAAGTACATTCAGACGGCAGCCTGAAAGAGATCATCAGTAAAGATTTAAAAAAATACGTGATCAAAGAAAAGGAAGTGGTGGAAGGATTAAAACATTTTATTCGCCACGGCAAGAAAATTTTTATTCTCACCAATTCTGAATACACCTACACCAAATTATTACTGGATTATGCTATTAGTCCTTTTTTAAATGCTGGTGAAACCTGGGGCGATTTATTTGAATTCGTCATTACTCTGGCGAATAAACCCCGCTTTTTTTATGATAATTTACGCTTTTTAGCTGTAGATCCTGAAAAAGGGACGATGACCAATGTTTTGGGGCCTATCACTCCCGGAGTCTATCAAGGGGGAAATGCCAAGAAATTTACTGAGGATTTGGCCATTGCTGGTGATGAAATTCTTTATATTGGCGATCATATTTACGGCGATATTTTACGATTGAAAAAAGACTGTAACTGGCGCACTGCCCTGGTTGTTGATGAGCTTGGACAAGAAATTGCAGCACAAATTAGGGCATTACCTATAGAGAAAAAAATTGTTGAAACCATGGAGCGGAAAAAGGCTCTGGAGCAACAATACATTACTTTTTGCACTCAAAGCATTGATGAAGAGTCCGATCAATACGCCACGCAAATTCATGATCTGCAAGCACAAATCTCTGAACTGGATTTACAAATCACCAAATTGCTGCAAGAGCAAAGTACCTTTTATAATCCTAAATGGGAGCGTGTTTTCCGTGCAGGAGCAGAAGAAAGCTATTTTGCCTATCAGGTAGATCGCTTTGCCTGTATTTATATGGAAAAACTGGCAGATTTTCTGGAACATTCACCGATTAGCTATTTTCGCGCGAACAGGCGTTTATTGGCTCATGACTTGGATATTTAACCCACAAAAAGAATAAAAAAAACCTTGTTGATCATTATTGATATTTTGTGTTCATTTATTGTATAATGGCATTCTTTTTAATGTTGAGGAACATACTATGCCTATGCCAGGTGCTTTTAATGATAATGATAATGATCTAGATACAGCGTTTGATAATCTGATACAAGAATTGGAAGATGGTGTTAATGAATATTTGAATTACAGAACAGGCTTTTTTACTCCCTATCGTTCTGTAAGTGATTTTGCTTCTACTCTGGTTTCACCAGTTGTTGAACCAATTGTAGACAGCATCGCTTTTGCCGCAGCATCTGCACTTTCCTTGACAGCAGTGGCTGCAAGTGCCTTTTTTGCCGGCGTTGCAGGTATTTCCGCTCTTGGTGGTTCTGAAGACGGGGTTGTTACCGGACTGGCATTATCCGCGCTGTCTATCCTTACGGCTGCAGTTTCAGCTGCTATTGCCTTAGTTGCATTATTAGCTGCAGTAGTATCTATTCCTGCTAATTGCATCAGCATAGTAACACGCAGCCTTGCTACAGTTGCGGATGCCATTTGTGGTGATGAATCTCAAGACTATGACTATGATTATGGATACGGTTGTTAATAGTTTCTTACAAGCCAGGGAAGGCTTCTCTTATTCAAACACTTATCTGTTTATTTCTTTATCGTTCAACATTTAATTCTTAAGTTTTTCTTAAGGTTTACCCTTTATACTCATGGCCAGAGAAATAGGGAGCAGTGATGCGTGTATTAATTGTCGAAGACAATGCTTTTAATGCCTTTTGTTTACGCCGTTTATTAGAATCAGTGGTCGCATCCATTGGGGTGACTATAGCCAATAACAGTCAGGCCGCAATGACTCATATTAATAACACTTCTTTTGATATGGTAGTTATTGATGGTGATCTGGGGGCTGTATCCGATAGTGCGTATTGCAATGGCCCTGAGTTGGCGCATATTATCCTGCAAAAAAATCCTCATCTTCCCATCATTGCCTGGTCTGATTCAGAATCCATGCGCGATGCTTTTGCTCTTGTTTTTAAACATTATGACCGTCTTTATAATGAATACAATTGCTGGACTAAAGTAATCAGCCTGGAGCGCATCTGCAAAACCTGGGCTTATTATTTTGGTGAGTTCATGGGTGGGCAAAGTGCCGCATTCCTCACGCCTTCCAGAATCAGTTATTGCCAATGAATCGTAGCCCGTATTAGCGAAACGTAATGCGGGATCGAAATACGCACTCAGGATGACGTGGTCTCTGGAGCGCCGTAGATTGCACAACAATGATCTGTTATCTTTTATAAATCTATTCATTCACCATTTCAAAAATTCCGCTTCCTTACGGTCGCGACTCGGTCAGGCACAGGAGAACAAATGCGATCAGGGACTCTTTATCGTGCGATTACTCATAATCCAGCATATGCCCGTATGCTGTTCATCGCTTTAATTGTCTTCTCCCTTACTCTTATTGTCTTATTTACACCAAGAATCCCACAATGGCCTGACTACCATCATTTTGCTGATACCCGAACCTTTTGGGGAATTCCAAATTTCTGGAATGTCATATCGAATCTGCCTTTTATTCTGATAAGCATACTCGGGTTTATTTCATTAAAAAAACAGGCGGACTATTTAAATAAAAAGGAACGCATTGTTTTTTTCATCCTGTTCCTTGGTGCCTTTTTTATAGGTTTGGGATCCTCTTATTACCATTGGGCTCCAGATAATAACACTTTGGTATGGGATAGAATTCCCATGACTGTAGTGTTCATGTCCCTGCTGTCTTTAACGATAATGGAGAGAGTTAATTTAAATTTGGGCTTTTGGCTATTGATTCCACTGATTGCTTTCGGTATCTGTTCCGTGTTGTATTGGCATCACACTGAGCTGACAGGGCAGGGGGACATAAGGCTTTACGCCATCACCCAGTTTTATTCCATGTTTGTCATCATGTTCGTGTTGCTTCTTTTTCCTAAACCCTACCCACCGTTAAACCGTTATTTATGGATGTTCCTTTTTTATGGTCTGGCTAAAATGGCTGAGTATTTTGATAGACCCATCTACAACTTAGGCCATGTACTGAGCGGACATACTTTAAAACATTTCCTGGCTGCAACCAGCGTGTATTTTGTTGTCGTCATTTTAAACGACAGTCTTGTAAAGCGTGCCAATAGCGTCTAATGTTTATCATGACCTCATCTGAAAAAAGGTTCATTTATCTATGACTCCTGCGGAATCAACTCCGTCTGAACAAGCGATTGCCTGGTACTGGAAGCCCTTTTACTGGCTTTTGGCCTTTATTCGTGTTGTCTGCCAGTTGGCCATCATCTCCTGGTCGAGTCTTGCTCTTTATTATTCGAATTTACCTTGGGTTTCTACACGCATCATCATGGGTATTTCTTTTGCTCTCTTTGGTGTCTGGGCATTTTGGATTACAAAAAAGCCACGCGGCGTGATCGTGTTTTTCATCTTATTTATTGGGATTCTCATCTGGTGGAGCACGATTTTACCCTCTCACGATCGTGAATGGCGGCCTGAAGTTGCTGTTATGCCCAGAGCGATTATCAATGGGGATACCGTACGTTTTACCGGATTTCGCAATTTTGAGTACCGCAGCCGTAATGATTTTACCCCTCGTTATGAAGAACGCGAAGTCTCCCTTGCGCATTTAACAGGAGTGGATTTTTATATTTCCTATTTTATGCAGGGACCAGTTGGCCATACTTTTGTAAGTTTCATTTTTGACAATGCTCCTCCCGTGAGTATTTCTATTGAAACCAGACCTGAAGTAGGCGAATCATTTGCTCCCGTTGCATCCATGTTTAAGCAGTTTGAACTGATTTACGTGGTTGGTGATGAACGAGACCTGGTGCGGGTGCGCACTAATTATCGTGGTGAACAGGTTTATCTTTATCATTTAAATATTACCAGAGAAAATGCACGTAACCTCTTCATGGTGTATCTGAACCGAATTAATGAGCTTGCTGATAAGGCCGAGTTTTATAATTTGTTAAGTAATAGCTGTACCGTGAATATTATTCGTTATGCTAATAAAGCAGGGCGTGAAGGACGCATGAATATCCGCCATTATTTAAATGGCCTGATTGATGGTTATCTTTATTCGCATGGATGGTTAGATACTGACTTGACCTTTGACGAATTACGCCGCCGATCTTTGATTAATGCCGCCGCCGAAGCCGCGGATCAAAGCCCCGATTTTTCAAAACTCATCCGGGTATCATTACCGTCAAATGATTAGGTCACCACAACCCAATCCATGCCCCAGCTACAAACCTTGCCAGGATTCAAGGTCTGTAGCCCCTTCCCCGATCCACGTCGTCCTGAGCGTGTCTTTTTGCGCGAAGGATCTCCAAGTATACCATGCCGATTTCAGGAGATCCTTCGCGCAAAAAGACGCGCTCAGGACGACGTAGGACTGTGATAACATTGTGATAACACAGATCTAATTCGAGCTTCTTACGTACGGTTACGGCTCGATTTTTAGTGTGCTGCAACTTTGGCACAATCTCTCGGAAACCCCTTGACCCCGCTTGCCTTTTAGGGCGTTGTGCGCAGGGACGCGCACATCGACCGCATGGATGCAGGTTTCCCTAAAAGGCAAGCGGGGTCAAGGGGTTTCTTGCTCTGAACTTCCACACTTCCACACTTTCGCACTGGAATTACTTATAAAGTTCATTGCCACTTCGATCCCGGCTGCAAGATAAACCACGATTAATGCGCGGCATCCCAGTTATCACCTGTTCCTATCGAAACAACCAGGGGTACCGATAAATGTACGGTTTGCTCCATCAGATTGTGAATAATGCGTGTGCAGGCTTCCAATTCTTCTTTCTTAACTTCAAAGACCAATTCATCGTGAACCTGCATGATCATTCGCGCAGGAGGGTTGGTTTGCGAATTTTGCCAGGCAGCAATGGCTAACATGGTTTTTTTAATGATGTCCGCTGCTGTACCTTGCATAGGGGCATTAATAGCAGTCCTTTCAGCAGCCTTTTGGCGCATGATATTACGGGCATTAATTTCCGGTAAATACAATCTTCTGCCAAACAACGTTTCAACATAACCCTGCTCATGAGCCTGCTTACGCGTTCGTTCCATGTATTCAAGCACTTTAGGGTAACGATGGAAATAGGTATCAATATAATGCTGCGCATCATGCCGATCTACACCAATCTGTTTTGCCAGGCCAAAGGCTGACATGCCATAAATTAAACCGAAATTGACTGCTTTAGCCCTGCGCCGTTGTTCATGGGTGACGTCATCAAGCGGTGTTTGAAAGATTTCACTGGCAGTGGCCGCGTGAATATCCCAGCCATTGGCAAAGGCTTTTAATAAATTCTCATCCTGCGATAAATGAGCCATGATACGTAATTCGATTTGCGAATAGTCTGCTGCCAGTAGGACGTATCCCGGAGGAGCAATGAATGCTGTACGGATAAGCCTTCCTTCCTCATTGCGTATAGGAATATTCTGTAAATTGGGCTCACTGGACGACAGACGCCCTGTAGCCGCTACCGCCTGATTATAAGAAGTATGAACCCGTTGTGTCCTTGAGTTAATCTTCTTGGGTAAGGCATCAATATAAGTCGAAACCAGTTTGCTCAATCCCCGGTATTCCAGAATAACCGCGGCTAACCTGTAATCAAAAGCAAGCTCCTGCAAAACCGATTCCGCTGTAGACGGTTGTCCTGTTGGCGTCTTGGCAATGACAGGAAGTTTTTGTTCATCAAACAGAATTTCCTGTAATTGTTTTGGTGAGTTGAGATTAAAGGGTCTGCCTGCCAGTTGCAGCGCTTCTTCTTCAAGAGCCACAATACGCTCTTTCAAACGCGCTCCATGCAGTTCTAAAGTATTTTGATCGATAAGTACACCCTGTCGTTCCATATCCGCCAGAACAGTAATCAAGGGCATTTCAATGTCGTGAAAAACCTGGCGTAAGGATTCATCCATCATCGGAGACAGCTTATGATGCAACTGTAAGGTAACGTCAGCATCTTCAGCTGCATAAACGCCTGCTTTCTCTACAGGAACCTGATCAAAACGAAGTTGTTTGGCTCCTTTGCCTGCAACGTCCTCAAAACTGATGGTTTTATGGCCCAGATATTTCAAGGCCAGGCTGTCCATATCATGTCGGCCTGCCCCACTATTAAGAACATAAGATTCCAGCATAGTGTCATAGGCTATACCTTTTAAGCTGATGCCATGATTCTTGAATACTCCGTAATCGTATTTAATATTTTGGCCTATTTTACCGATGTCTGGATTCTCTAAAACTGGTTTTAATGCGGTCAGCACCTCTTCACGATTCAACTGGGGACTGCCATCAGTATGAGTCAGAGGTATATAAACAGCATGGCCTTCTTCGATGGCCAGCGAAATTCCTACAATTTCAGCATTCATCACATCAAGATCAGTGGTTTCTGTGTCAACACAAAACTGCCTGCACTGTTCCAGGCGGTTAAGCCAATGGTTCAATTGTGGTAATGTGGTGACCATTTCATAGGGCGATGCTGCAGTTGCTGACTGTTCGACTCCAGTGGCTTTATTTTCTTCCTGCCCCAATAATTCCTTCAGCCAGTTTTTAAACTCCAGGTCACGGACTAATGTGAGCAGTCGCTCGTTATCGGAAGCCCTGGGTTTTAGTTCGTTAATATTTAGAGGCAAATCGACATCGGTTTTAATGGTAACCAATTTTTTTGATAAAGGGAGTTGGGGGATGCTGGCACGCAGATATTCCCCGATTTTTCCGGTGATATTATGGGCATTTTGAATTAAGTTATCGAGCGACTGATATTCGGACAACCATTTGACCGCAGTTTTGGGACCACATTTGGTTACCCCTGGTACATTATCTACACTGTCTCCAATCAAGGTCAGATAGTCGATAATCTGTTCTGGGGCTATCCCGAATTTTTCTTTAACGCCATTAATGTCCATGCTGTAATTACTCATGGTATTAACCAGCGAAATATGCTCATTAACCAATTGTGCCATATCCTTATCACCTGTGGATATGACGACTGGAATTCCTTGCTCGGTTGCCTGTCTGGCTAAAGTACCAATGACATCATCGGCTTCCACGCCTTCTATAATCAGCAAAGGCAAACCCATAGCCTGCAGCAGTTCCATTAATGGTTGAAATTGCGAACTCAATTCCTGAGGCATTGGCGGCCTGTTGGCCTTATATTCCGGGTACCATTCATCTCTGAAAGTTTTCCCTTTGGCATCAAAAACTACGGCAATTTCTTCGGGCTGATAATCCTTAATTAATTTTTTGATCATGTTTGCCACGCCATACACTGCGCCGGTGGCTTGGCCTTTGGAGTTAGTCAAAGGGGGCAGGGCATGAAAAGCACGAAAAAAATAAGAAGAGCCATCAATTAAAATCAGCGGTGCCTGCATAATTATTCTACCTCTTGACTGGTGATGCGCTTGTTCAGTAACGCAACCTGCTCGGTCAAGGTCTTAATATTTTTACGCATCAGAGGAATACGATTGACTGATAACTCATGTTTTATGGCCAGATCTTTCGGTCGTGCAGGATTACCCAGATAGACAGTGCCTTCTTTCAAATGTTTGTTAGGTGGTACGCCTGTACGGGCACCCAAGATCACGCCATCATCAATACGGACGTGGTCGCTTACCCCAACATTGGCGGCGAATATCACGTGATTGCCAGTGACGGTACTGCCGGCAATACCAGTGAATCCACAGAGAATATTATGCTTGCCTAATTTGACTGAATGCGCCACTTGGACCAGATTGTCAATTTTTGTACCCTCACCAATAAGGGTTGCGCCAAGCGTTGCGCGATCTACCGCTGTATTGGCGCCAATTTCCACATCATTTTCGATAACGACATGTCCCAGATGGGGGAATTTAAGATGTTGCCCATCGACAAACTTGTAGCCAAAGCCATCAGAGCCAATAACCGTTGATGCATGAATAGTTACTCTGGAACCAATCTGGCAATTGTCATAAACGGTGACATGAGAGTGAATGGTACTGTGTTCACCTACAGTCACATCATGGCCAATATGGATATGGCTTTTAAGGATGCTGTGATTACCAATGGTACTCCCTGATTCAATGACTACATAAGGCCCTATAAAAACCTCTTCTCCGAGGATTACTCCTTCACCAATGACGGCGGTTGGATGTATGCCGCTGTCCCTTTTTTTCGGGGGATTAAAATGATTAAGTAACTTGATAAAGGCTTTAAAAGGATGGGCTACCTGAATGAGTGGTTTTGTCGATTGGGTGATTGAGCCATTAACTAAAATTGCGGCTGCATCAGATGCTTCTGCAGCTTTAATGTTTTCATCACCTTCGGCTAAAACCAAAGATCCAAAGACAATATCATCAATAGGCGCTAATGACGAAATGGTTATTGAATCGTCGCCTATTATTACCCCTTGAACCAGGTTTGCTATATCCCGAAGTGAACTATTCATTCATGAACCTTTTTAATGCCGCAAAATAGGCTGATTATATACTCGTTACAGTACCTTTGAAATATAATGCTGAAAAACAGGTCAAGTCTTTTCCAGAAAAATACAATCATTCTTTTCTGCTCTGAAAGAGTACTGGCATTTTGCAGGAATTTGAGTATAAAATCGGGTAATCAGCTTTTAATTTATTGGTTTTATTGCCTTATTTTGAACTCAAAAGGACGGGATATGTTTAAAAAAATAATACTCGCAGGAGTTGGCGCCAGTTTTTCCCTCAGTGTTGCAGCAGGTCAATCTATTTATGATATTGACCTGCCTCTGGCCTGGGGCTCAATCATTACTTTAAGTGGTGGACCTTCCTGGGGAACAGCAGGTCAAAATCAATACTTATATCCTTCACCACTCCCGATGTATAATTTTTATACTTATAATTCACCAACAAGCACTATGGCCAATGCGGAAATCTTTTTTGGCTTGCAACGCCCCATTCTTCCTTATATGCTGGGTGAGTTGGGTCTTGGTGTGGCGGGTGTCAGTGATGCAAAAGTAACCGGTACGGTGAATGTAAACGGGTTCCCGGATCTTTATGGTTACGAATATAAAGTAAACCATGTCCGTATAGAATTAAAAGGTAAACTGATTGGTAATACCTGTCAGCCAGTACAGCCTTATGTCAGTGGCAGCCTTGGCGTCGGGTTTAATAATTCACACGATTACCGCAATGGCTATATCGATCCTAATCTGTATTTGCCACCATGGTTTGAATCAAATACTACCGTTGCTTTCGCCTATAGTTTAGGGGCAGGTGTTCAAACAATGGTTAGCAAGCATTGGCAGGTTGGCGTCGGGTATGAATTTGCTGATTTGGGTAAAAGCTTTTTAGGTGACGATAACGCTACACTGGTAACGGGTCCGCGTTTAACCCATATGTATAATCATCAATTACTGTTCAGTTTAAGCTTCTTGTATACTTAGCTGTTCACGTCGTCCTGAGCGCGTCTTTTGGCGCGAAGGACGACGTAGATCATCATCCTCTGTACTTACGCAATATCAACGCCGCATTCGCCCCACCAAAAGCAAAATGGTTGGATAGGGCAATTTCAATGGGCTTAGCCCGTGCCTCATTAGCTACGTAATCAAGGTCGCATTCAGGATCAGGCGTTTGCAAATTGATAGTAGGTAATAACATATCTTTTTGTAAACTCAAGGTAGTGGCAATTATTTCCATAGCGCCTGCCGCCCCAATAGTATGCCCCGTCATTGCCTTTTGCGCGGTTACCGGAATTTCATAAGCTCTCTCACCAAAAACGGCTTTGATGGTTTGAGTTTCAGTACTGTCATTCAATTGGGTTCCTGTTCCATGCGCATTAATGTAATGGATATCATTTGGCGACAGGCGTGCGTCATTTAATGCCGCATGAATCGCACGGGTTTGTCCCTGTGAATTGGGGGCGGTTACATGAAAGGCATCACAGCTGGCACCAAAGCCAATAATCTCGGCAAGAATTGTTGCGCCTCGTGCTTTAGCCTGTTGTAATTCTTCCAGAATCAGGATTCCGGCTCCATCAGCCATTACCATCCCGTCACGGTTCAAATCAAATGGGCGGCTGGCTTGTGATGGATTTTCATTGTTGGTAGACATCACGCGTAATTTGCACCATCCCGCCATAACAGATTCCCATACCAATGACTCAGTGCCTCCGCAGACGGCTGTGGTGAGGTTGCCTTGGGCAATTTGCTGATAGGCTGTACCAATAGCCTCTCCGGAAGAAACACAGGCGTTAGAAATGGTCGAATTAGGGCCTCCTAAACCAAAGGCAATTGCTACATGGTTGGCAACCGAGTTAGGCATTGCCCTGATGATGCTCAGTGGCGGGATTTTTTTCCAGGTTTCGGTGAAAAAGATTTTGTAGCCCAGTTCCATTTCAGGGTGACCACCAAGGCTGGTACCAATATAGGTTCCTGCCGTTGCGAGTTCTTCTGCCCCGAGTCCTGAGCGCTCTATGGCATGATGAGCGCAATATAAGGCAAACTGAGCCGCTTTTGGGTAGCGTTTGCTCTTATTAAATTCGGGAAGATGATCCAGTGACAAATCAGTCACTTCCCCCGCAATTTGAGTTGTATAAGGTGATGGATCATAAGCCTGGATACGTTTGATACCACAAAGTCCCTGCTGTGCAGCATCCCAAAACTTTTCTATACCAGTGCCTATGGAAGATGTTATTTCCATGCCCGTTATAACAACCCTTTTTTTCATTCATAGTCCTTTTTATCAAATAAAAAAGCCATATTCGGCGCGTTTTGAGATAACCTCCTTTAAAAACACCCAATTGCGTTTTTTAGAATTATGGTGAATGGTTATCTAAGCCTTCCATAAATAGACATCAGCAATACTAAAGGTGAGGTTTAAATCCTGTCAAGAATTATATGGACAGGCTTACGAAAAACTCATTTCGTCAGAGTTTTTTGTAAGTCTTTATGAATTAATGCACGATTATTGAGGCAGTTGATGCAGCTTGATTTCCCAATAATCACAGGCATTTTGAGTGACAAAGCCAAGTCGGGTATAGAGATCAAGAGCCCTTAAATTATGGGTTTCAACATCCAGGTTAAGATGCGGTTTGCCTTCGCTTAGAGCCAGATTGATGCAGTGAGCAATTAATGCTGTGCCCAGGCCTTTACCCTGTTGTGCGGGCAATATCGCGATATCAGACAGTGTGGCGCCATTCTCTTGCCAGCGCAGGTGCGCTTTTCCTACGGGTTGGTTATTTTGCAGAGCAATAACGATCTGATATTCCCTGCCATTCAATATATGTTCAAATCGTGCCACAGAATCCACATGATGCATGGGAAAACAGTGCTTATCTATGCTGCATAAAACGGGAATGTCGTCCATAGTTCCCTTACGGAAGGTCAGGGATTGGTTGTAATCCAGTAAAGGATTGAGATCATCCCTTTCCATATAATATTCACTATGCAGATAAGACAGTCCCTTTTGAGTAAGCCACTGGTTATTCAGGTGAGAGGGGCTGGAAAAGATAAGATTTTCATAATTCTGGCTTTGAATCAGCGGTACAATTTCCTGAATCAGTTGTCTGGCAATTCCTTTTCTACGCATAGAAGGGGTAACCAGGGTTGCGATCTCTACTGCATCTTCATAAAAAAAATAAGCGCTTAAAAAACCTACCAGTTCTTTTTCCTTATAAAAAAGCAGGCTTGCAGGCAGGCTTCTGGCCTGATTCAGAATATGAGTGTACACATTGGGTGTACTGCCATCTACTTTTTTGCACTGGGCTACTAAATGTTCCAGTTCTTGCAGTTGCGATGCATTAAGCTGATTCGTATGGTTAATCATAATGGGGCTTTTTTAGTTAATACTTATTACTGCTAAGATTAGCGTGTTTTGCACCGTTTTTCCTATTTTTTAGAAAAAAGTTTTAATTGCTTGCTGCATTAAAGATAGAATAGTTGTTTGCCTTAACCAGTAGTAGCGAAGGAACTTATGTCAACAGCAATTTTTTGGTTTAGACAAGATCTCAGGTGTTATGATAATCCTGCATTAACCCTTGCCTGTAAAAATCATCAGAAGATTATTCCTTTATACATCAAGGAAATAAAACCGGCGTTGGCCATGGGTGGAGCACAACTCTGGTGGCTGCATCATTCTTTGCTTTCGTTAAAAAGCAATTTGCAGCAAGTCAATCTGGATTTGTATTTGCGGCAAAGCGATCCCATGACCTTGTTTAAAGAGCTAATTAGCCAATATCAGGTAGAGGCAGTGTATTGGAATCGTTGCTATGAGCCTATGCACAGCGCAAGAGATCAGGCCATCAAGACTGAATTAAAAGCAATGGGCATTCAGGTCATCAGCTGTAACGGCAGTTTGTTGCACGAGCCCTGGGAAGTGATGAACCAAAGTGGAAACTATTTTAAAGTATTTACTCCGTATTGGAAGCAATGCTTACGTCAGATGCAACCCAGACCTTTAATGAATGTTGCCAAATGGCCTTTAAGCCAATCTATCCCTTCTGACCCGTTGGATGAATGGAATTTGCTGCCTAAAAAGCCTGATTGGGCTGTGGGCTTTGCTTCTTATTGGCAACCCGGTGAGCAGGGGGCTTTAGCTAATCTGGATTTATTTATTGACGAGTATTTGTCTGGCTATAAAGAGCACCGTAATGAACCAGGAACGTCTGGCACCTCAAGGCTATCCCCTCATCTGCATTTTGGTGAAATCAGTCCACAGCAAGTCTGGGCGGCGATACAGCAGGTTATGCGAGAGCCGGGTTGTGATTTGCTTTCTGCCGAAACTTATTTGGCTGAATTGGGCTGGAGGGAATTTTCGTACCAATTGCTTTATCATTTCCCTCAATTGATGGAGGCTAATTTCAAGCCGCAATTTGATGCCTTTCCCTGGCAAAATGATGAAGAAGGATTAAGGCTCTGGCAACGGGGTTTAACAGGATATCCCATTGTCGATGCCGGCATGCGTGAACTCTGGCACACGGGTTACATGCACAATAGGGTGAGAATGATCGTGGCCTCTTTTTTAACCAAACATTTAATGATTGATTGGCGCAGAGGGGCGGCCTGGTTTTGGGATACTTTGCTGGATGCTGATTTGGCTAATAATTCCGCCAGTTGGCAATGGGTGGCGGGCTCAGGCGCGGATGCGGCACCTTATTACCGTATTTTCAATCCCACCGTTCAAGGCGAGAAATTTGATCCGCAAGGGGAGTATATCAAGCGTTGGGTTCCTGAGCTGGCCTCCGCAACAAAACAATGGATACACCAACCCTGGAATGCCCCCAAGGGCACATTTGCTGATTATCCAGCTCCAATAGTAGACCATGCCACAGCACGGCAAGTAGCTTTAGAAAGCTACCAGCGCTTAAAGTAAATCATACGCTGAAACCTAAATCCTGGCAGGGTGCGTAGCCCGGTCTGCTTGCAGCCGGGATCAATGCGGCAAGGGGTTTCCGAAAGACTGTGCCAGAGCAGCAGAGAGTTACGAAATCTGAATCCTACCAGTATAACTGTTCCGCTTCCTAACGGTCGCGGCTCGGTTTCCGTGCTTTTGTAGATGCTTCATCGTGCACCGGAAACCGAGCCGCGACCGTTAGGAAGCGGAATTTTTGTTGCGGCACAGAGCCTGATTTAGCATTGGTCTAGGGCATAAACCAAGATGTGATCAAGAGACAGCTGCAAGCACACCGGGCTGTTTCAACTAATCAAAAAGAAAACAACAAAAACCAAACTCAAAACTACCACTAAAGGATTAATGTTTTGGCGTGTAAGTAATTTCAACAAAGTATAAAGAATAATCCCGCCCCCTATGCCATTGGCAATAGATGAAGTAAAAGGAATCATCATAATAGTAACCATACAAGGCGCTGTTTCACTGATGTCTGAAACCTTCATATCCGTTAAATGTTTCATCATGCAGCAGGCAACATAAAGCAAAGCAGGGCCTACCGCAAAACTGGGAATCATTTTTGCCAGGGGGAAGAAAAAGAGCATCAGGATAAAGCCTGCAGCGATTACCAACGCAGTTAAACCGGTTCGTCCCCCTGCTTCTATCCCTGTTGCTGATTCTATGTAAGGTGATGTGCTTGCTGATCCAAGTAGTCCAGCCAGAGAAGAGGCTGCAGCATCAGCAGTCAAGCTGTAACCAAGACGTTTAGGAAAATTTTCCTGGTTTTTGAACACAGTTGGGTTCAGCAAACCAATCAAAGTGCCAGTGGCGTCAAATATGGCTATCAGAAAAAAAGTAAAGGTGGCTTTTAAAGCATCGGGGCTGGTCATTCCTGAAAAATCAAGTTTCAGGAATGTTGCTTCCATCGAAGGCGGCAGGGCAACCAGGCCTTGCCATGATGATAGGCCAAGTATCAGACTCAAAGCGCTGATGCTCAATATGCCAAGAATAATGGCTCCTGGTATGCTGTAGTAATCAAGCAGTAAAATAAGTAAAAACCCTAAAAAGAACAAACCGGTTTCAGTGCGTTTGATATCGCCCAGTTTCATCAGGCTGTGTGAATCATCAATGATGATTTGATTGGTCTGTAAAGCGATTAAGGCAATAAGTAAGCTGATGCCGATTAAAATCGCAATTTGCAGATTATAGGGGATGGCTTCTATTAGCAACCGCCTTAAACTGGTCAGGGTTACCAGGAAAAAGAGTAATCCCGAGATAAACACCATAGCCAAGGCATGTTGCCAATCAATCCCCATGGCTTGTACTACGCTGTAAGAAAAATAAATATTGAGCGCCATTCCCGGTGCAACACCAATGGGTGTATTGGCCAGAATGCCCGTCAGGGCACAGGCAAAAGCTGTTACCAGACAAGTCGCAGTAAATACAGCCCCCTGATCCATACCCGCATCATGCAAGATAGCAGGGTTAACAAAGGCTATGTAAACCATGGTTAAAAAAGTAGTGATTCCAGCCAGAATCTCTGTTTTCAGAGTTGTGCCCTTAAGAAAATAGGATTTTAGAGTGTTCATGGGATAGAGCCTGGATAGGAAAATCTAATGCTACACAAAGAGAGGGGCTATTTGCAACCAAGATTGTATACTGAATAGGTTTTAAAGCAACTGACTCTTCTACGCTCGCTACGGCAGTGGCTACGACACCGGCTATTCCCCGATCCACGTCGTCCTGAGCGCGTCTTTTGGCGCGAAGGATCTCCAAACATTGTCACCACGCCACTTCCAGGAGATCCTTCGCGCCAAAAGACGCGCTCAGGACGACGTAGATCGGGTTAAAGCCTTATAGCTACAGCCTCAAAATTTAAAAATGGAAATTGGATATAAAGAGAATAATTTCTATAGCAATCAAAACAATAATAATGATTTCCAGATTATGGCCGTGGCGATTTTCCAGATAACCGTTAAACATCTCAAAAATTTCATTGAGCGTGTCCAGACGGTGGTTAATTGCATTTACCCGTCTTTGGATGTGTAAATAACGCTCCAACATGGAAAAATGCTGTTCCAGCGTAGGATGTTGCCAAAAATATTTGGGATGATAAAGGAAGTTACTGATTAAATTCAATTCGCTCTTGGCACCCAGAATTTCTCCGATAACCTGTTGAATCTGTTTGCGGCGGATCGGCATTTCACCTTTGTGCGATAAGGTTTGAATCATAGGGTTATACTTTTCAATCAAGGCATCAATGATGGTTTCAAAATATTGCAATTTAACCGATTGTGAAAACCCGTAAGAAAGGCTTAGTTTAAGCTCATCACTGTCATCTTCCATAGTGAGGCAATCTACATCATAGAAATCATGCGGTTCTATGGCTGTTTTATCGCTGATTTGATAATGAAACTCATCATGGACTAAAAGCGTCACCGGCTTATCGATCAGGAGCTTTATGGTGTTGAGGTAATCATTAATCTGGTACCGTTTGACGCCCCAGGAAACCACGGTTCCATTCTTAAAAATGAATACCGTATGCTCTTTGTTATTTCGTGGGTTGAGCTTTATCACATCGCGTGTTTTCACCGAAGTGTAAACAGTTGCAGAGTTTTTAAAATGATTGTCCAAACGTGACAAGTCTATTGATTTTGCGACACAAAAACTTAAGCATTCCATGATGATGATAACCAGCAATTTGAAAAAGGCGTTTGTTGTGGCAAACGCCATCTATTAGACTAAAGTATACAATAAATCCAATAATTTTACACGCTTTCAGCGGTTTCACGGCCTGGATACGCTTTTTTCCGGTCTGTAGCTCCACCCAACCATTGGGGGCATACTTCCAGAATTTCCGCTATTTTATCCAGAGTGTCACTGTTGGGAAGTATATGTCCGAAAATCATGGAATTTGCCAGGTGGCGGGTTACTCCAAAAACTTTAGATACGGCCTTGGTTTTTTCAGTTAATTCTTCTGGAAATCCCAGTGATGCTAATTCGCGATTAAAGCGTTGTGAAAACACTTTACTGTTCATTTTCTCACTCCATGAAAAAATAGCTAACCCAGCATCTCTTTTCAGTGACGCTGACCAACAACTTTACCCGTCAATCCTTGAACCAGGTAAGACTGTTATAACTTATTTTTTTTCAATAGCAAAGAGTTTTTTTATAAAATTAATTATTTTTCATCAGGTTAGGTGAATTATAGAGCAAATATCCATATTCAGCATGCCGCTCAGGGACAGAGAATACAGGTTGTCAGGATGGAATTTTAATAGTAATTTTAGCGTCTGCCGGATAATCTTTATAAAACGATGGAATCGATAACATGAATGTATTAAGAATTGATTTTGAAAAATCGGATGCGGTTTCTTTATTCGCCTCTTCTTTGCACCAAACTGGTTTTGCTGTTCTGGAAAATCACCCTATAGACATTCAATTAATTGATGACATTTATAAAGAATGGATGACTTTTTTTCACAGTGAAGACAAATTTAATTATCAATTTATTGTGGAAACTCAGGATGGTTATTTCCCCGCTTCAATTTCTGAAAAGGCAAAAGGGGCCGAACAGCGTGATTTGAAAGAATTTTATCAGTATTATCCATGGGGGCAATATCCCAAAAACCTGGGTGACAATACCAAAAAGCTATACCAGCAATTGAATCAGTTAGCTGCGACTTTACTATCCTGGCTGGAAGATGAATTACCCGCCGCAATTGCCAGCAAATTATCCATGCCTTTGTCAGCCATGATTGAGCACAGCAATCAAACCATGCTGCGCATCTTACATTATCCGCCTTTATCTGGAAACGAACCCGCTGGCGCTGTCCGGGCTGCTGCACATGAAGACATTAATCTCATCACGTTACTTGTGGGTGCAACCAGCTCTGGATTACAGGTAAAAGATAATCATGGCAATTGGCATGAGGTTCCCTGTGCTAAAGAAAGCATAGTAATTAATATTGGCGATATGCTGGCCTTGGCTACTGATAATTATTACCGCTCAACTACTCATAGGGTTATTAATCCCGATGCAAATCAGGAGGCCAGATTATCCATGCCTTTATTTCTGCATCCGGATACTAAAGTCCGCTTGTCTCCTGAAAAAACGGCAGGTGAGTATTTGCACGAGCGTTTGGTAGAGTTAGGGGTAAAATAGGGTTTATTTGTTGATAATGCTGATGACGTTATTGGCGTGCTCTATTCCCTGGAGGTAGGAACGGGTAAAGTCTTCTTGATTAATAGGGGCATTTTCTAATTTATTGAAATTGGCTTGCTCGTAATCAATGGTAAATTTCAGTATTTTACCCAATTCGCCATTATGGTTGAGCAGCGCTTCGTTAAGTGCTTCACTTAATTGTATTTTAGCTAACAAAGACTCCATCGGCTCATTGAGAATACCATCCAGGGTGGATAAAATGCCCACTGTATAGGCTTGGTGTGGGTTAGATTTACCATCAGCCCTGGATAAATACTCACACATTTTAGCGCGTATCAGGGTACGTTCCAGCAGATCAGGAACGACATCATCCATGCTGGCCAGTAATAAAAGGCTTAACCAGTTGCGGATTTGTATTAATCCCAATTGGGTTATTGCATCCATAAGTGAATCAATTTTTCTGCCCATATAACGTGACGCTGAGTTGGCCAGGCGCAAAATGCGGTAGCTTAATTTGGGGATTTGTAAAATGATTTCTTCTACTCGCTCTATTGGAACTTGCTCATCATTCAATTCGGCTAATAAACGCAAAAGATTGGTCTTGTTTTCGGTGATCGCTTGTCCTTTTAAAGGATCTGGTTTATTAAGAAAAAAGCCCTAGAAGAAATGAAAGCCCAGATCGACGCAATGGCCAAACTGGTTTTTGTCTTCAATTTTTTCGGCAAGTAATTTGCCTCTGAAATGACTCAGAGGATCTAATTGTCTGGCAATTTGGTCCTTGTTGAGATTCAGTACATCTATTTTAATGATGTCCGCTATTTCTATCAGTGGTTTGAGTTCATCGCGATAAATAAAATCATCAAGGGCAATTTTATAACCTAGTTTGTTGAGCGCTATTAAATTTTTAATGAGGTTTTGATCGATTTTCACTGTTTCCAATACTTCTATGACAATCCGTTCTTTAGGCAGTAAATTGGGTATTTGCTGTACCAGGTGATTATGAGTGAAATTGATAAAAGCCCGTTTGTTACCCAATATTGTTTCCATATCAAGATTGGTAAACAGCTGTGTAATGACTGATGAAGTCGCTGCGTCACCTGAAAAGGGATTCATATTATCTACATTGGCAGTAGGCGTATCACCATTACGATATAACAGTTCATAGGCGTACACCGACCTTTCCTTGTTGTAGATCCCCTGTCTTGCTAATAATGTTTTTATTAGTGGCTGATTCAATTTACACGCTTATTATTATATCTGTTTGTTTATATTATATATCACTTTTGCGGGTTTTTGGTGATAGTGCGTTTTTATTGATATTTTGTCTGGATTTTTTCATAAAACGTGAAATGAGCAGTCTTTACAACATTGGCGGATAAGTGCCAACTTAAGAAATGAAGGGTTTCAAATTCTTGTTCTTGTTCCTCCGAACTCCGTCGTCCTGAGCGCGTCTTTTGGCGCGAAGGATCTCCCGAAAGGCGGCATGGTGCCAGAAAGGGGAGATCCTTCGCGCCAAAAGACGCGCTCAGGACGACGAGGCCTGGGAGCGATGCTATTATTGCATTGAATCCTGCTTGGCAAAATAATTTAAATCCAGCTCTCTGGCTGCCTTAACATCATCCAACCGCTTAACAGGCAAGGTATGCGGAGCATCTTTCAGGATATCAGGATCTTTAGCTGCCTCTTCCCTGATTGCTTTCATAGCCTGAATAAAGCCATCCAGAGCTTCCTTGCTTTCTGTTTCCGTAGGTTCAATCAATAAACACTCTGGAACCAGCAAGGGGAAGTAGGTTGTTGGGGCATGATAACCATAATCCAGCAGCCTTTTCGCCAAATCCATTGCCGTAATGCCGTAATTTTTCTTTTCTGGGCTCAAGGTCAAAATGAACTCGTGAGACGCTCTTCTGGCAGGGTAAGCAGGGGTAAATCCTGCTTTGGTCAATTCCTTAAGCAAATAGTTGGCATTCAGTGTGGCGTATTCAGACACTCTTAATAGCCCTTCTTTACCAAGCACCACCATGTAGAAATAAGCACGCAGTAAAATGCTCGCATTTCCCATAAAGCAAGACAAACGGCCAATGCTTTGCGGGTAATCCTGACGGGTTGCCCATTCATAACCTGCCTCCGTTTTTTTAACTACAGGAAGAGGCATGAAGGGTACAAGGCGTTTACTTACCGCTACCGGACCAGCACCAGGGCCGCCTCCACCATGAGGAGTAGCAAAGGTTTTGTGTAAATTAAGGTGCATGACATCAAAGCCCATGTCCCCAGGACGTACTTTACCCAAAATAGCATTCAGGTTGGCTCCATCGTAATACAACAGACCGCCAGCCTGATGCACCAGGGATGCTATTTCCTTAATCTGACGCATGAACAAGCCCAGCGTTGACGGGTTAGTCAGCATGATTCCAGCAGTTCTCGGGCCTACTTTACTTTTTAGCTCTTCAAGGTCAATGTCACCATCAGCTGCAGTAGCTATTTCTACTACCTTGAAACCGCACATGACCGCAGACGCTGGATTAGTACCATGAGCTGCATCAGGAATAAGCATTTCATCACGGGCAGTATCACCTCGTGACTGATGATAGGCTTTTATCATCGCCACACCGGCAAACTCTCCCTGAGAGCCAGCCATTGGCGTAAGAGAAACACCTGCCATACCAGTAATTTCAGCAATGTTATTTTGCAGATGGTACATGGATTCTAAAAAGCCCTGGCTTTCCTGTTGCAACGCCAGGGGATGCCGGTTGGCAAAGCCTGGTAAAGAAGCTGCCTTATGAACACCACGCGGGTTGTACTTCATGGTACAAGAGCCAAGAGGATAAAAATTGGTGTCTATAGAGAAATTCTTGTGGGACAGGCGGGTAAAATGCCTGACCACTTGTAATTCAGAACAAGCAGGCATTCTCGGCGCTGCCTTGCGTTGAAACTCTTCAGGAATGGCATAACTGCTGGTTGCAATTTTAGGTGCCTGGGCTGTTGCCTGGCGATTCTCTTTGGATAATTCAAAAATTAACATAATTTGCCTTCCGTTTTTTGAATAAGTTCTTTAAGTTCTTCCCTATGCTTTACCGGCGTGAATTCAATAAATTGATAGTCCGCTATTTCAGCCAGAACATAAGGGTCTTGTTGGAACACAGATTCCAGATAAGCCTTATCGTTAGTCGCCGCGATAATAATTCCACCAGTCCTTGGTTTCATCGGTCCTGAGGCAACCAGCAAACCCTGTTTGTAATAGTAATCGAGAAACTCCCTATGGGCTTGCAGGTACTTATCCACTTCGCTGATAGGGGCTATATAAGTTAATTGCACTATAAACATCAGGCACCTCTTTTGGTCATAATGGCTTTCAGTGTTTTGGCATAGTGGGCTATATCATCTGCCGTACGCATTTCGGTTGCGCATACCAAAAGAGTGTTCGCCAATTGCGGATAATGGGCAGCTGGAGCATAACCACCAGCAATGCCTGCATCTGCTAATTGTTTTAATACTGCTTCAACAGGTTGATTCAACTTAAGTAAGGCTTCATGGAAATAGGGTGCGTTGAATACGGCCTCTACTCCTTCAATCTGAGTTAATGCCTTAACCAGCTCATGAGTGTTTTGGTGGCATTGACTTGCTACTTGACGTAAGCCTTCAGCGCCTAAAAGGCTCATATGAATGGTCGCTGCAGTAACCAGTAATCCCTGATTGGTACAAATATTGGACGTAGCTTTAGCACGGCGGATATGTTGTTCACGCGCCTGAAGCGTCAGACTAAAACCGGTCTTGCCGTCTTTATCAACAGTACAACCGATTAATCGTCCTGGCATTTGTCGTACGTGTGCCATACGAGTACTTAAAAACCCGAAATAAGGGCCTCCGGATGCCATAGGAGAACCTAAAGGCTGGCCTTCGCCACAGGCAATATCAACACCATGATCACCCCATAACCCTGGTGGCTTTAACAAAGCCAGTGACACCGGATTCACACAGGCCACACTGATGGTTTTATTCTGATGTGCCCAGTTGGTCAGTTTATCCACCTGTTCCAGACAACCAAAAAAGTTAGGTTGGGCAATAACCAGCGCAGTAATGTCTTCACCGGAATATTGTTCAAGGGTTGCAAGGGCAGTTATTCCCTGTTGTTCATCAAAGGGCAGGGTAACGACTTCAATATGCTGGTTACGGACTACGGTTTCTATCGTTTCACGATAAAAAGGATGTACTGTGCCAGCAATCAATACGCGATTGGTTTTGCTGTGTTTGTTTACCCTGACCGCCATTAATACTGCTTCGGCCAGTGCCGTTGCTCCATCGTACATGGAGGCATTGGATACTTCCATGCCTGTCAATTCGCAGATCATGGTTTGATATTCATAGAGTAATTGCAACGTTCCCTGGCTGGCTTCTGCCTGGTAAGGAGTGTAAGCAGTTAAAAACTCACCTCGTGATGCAATATCCCACACCGCCGCCGGGATGTGATGTTCATAGCATCCGGCACCAATAAAACAGATACCATTATGGTTTTTATTTGCTAATTGCTGTGCTTCTTTGAGCATGTCCATTTCGTTAACGCCCGCGGGAATATTCTGAAATCCGGCGTATTGCAAGGAGGCGGGAATTTCATCAAATAAAGCCTGAGTGTCGTTGACGTCTATGGCGGCCAGCATCCGCTTGGTGTCTTCTGGAGTATGTGGGATATAAGGCATGATTATTTTTCCTCAGCTATCTCATTTTGATATTGATCAGCGTTTAACAGGTCATTCATTTCGCTGAGATTGGTTGGCTTGAGCTTCACCAGCCAGCCAGCAGAATAAGGTTCGGTATTAACCAAAGCCGGGTTTTCAGAAACTGCTTCGTTCACGGCAGTAACCACGCCACTGATTGGCGCATAAAAATCAGAAGCTGCCTTTACCGATTCAACAACGCCCAACTCCTGTCCGGCATTAACTTCATCACCTACTTCAGGCAATTCAACAAACACCATATCACCAAGCAGTTGCTGTGCGTGATCAGTGATTCCAATGGTGACTTCATCAGAACCTGATTGTAACCATTCGTGAGTTGCGGTGAATTTTAAATCATTCATTGTCTTATCCTTATTTTTATATTTTGATCCGGCATTGGAACGGGATCAGGTTAAATCGCTTTACCTTGTTTTATAAATCGAGGTTTTCCTACTTGAGCAGGGATTAATTTTCCTCGTATATCAACCATCACTCTGTCGCCAGTTTCTACGGGAACACGTGCTAAAGCAATGGATTGTTCCAATGTTGGCGAATAACTGCCACTGGTAATGATTCCATCAGGACAGCCTTCTATGATGACCTTCTGGCCATGGCGCATAATTCCTTTATCTAATAAAGTTAAGCCCACCATTTTGCGCTCCACACCGTGCTGCTTTTGGGAAAACAAGGCACCCATGCCAATAAATCCTCTATCTTCAGGAGTCCATTTAACGGTCCAGCCCAGTCCTGATTCCAGTGGCGTGGTGGTTTCATCCATGTCCTGTCCATAGAGCAGCATTCCCGCTTCTAACCGAAGAGTATCACGTGCTGCCAGTCCGCAGGGTTTAACGCCCGCATTGATTAGGTCGCTCCATAGCTGGCCAATGATTTCTTTGGGTACGATAATTTCAAAACCGTCTTCACCAGTATATCCGGTGCGGGCAAAAAACCAGTTGTCTACGTCAACACATTCAAAATTGGTCAATGTGGATACGGCATCAATCTGAGCGGGGTTTAATATGCTGAGGGTTTTGGTAATTGCATCAGGTCCCTGGACGGCAAGCATAGCCAGCTCCCCCCTTTCCTGGAGTCCTACAGCAAAGCCTTCGCTTTTCTGGCGAATCCAGTTGATGTCATTTTGACGCGTTGCCGAGTTAAGGACAACGCGATAATTGTCCGAGGCACGCTGGTAAACAATCAGGTCGTCAATAATGCCGCCATGTTCGTTACACATGCAGCTGTAAAGCGCTTTACCGTTATGGCTTAACTGGTCAACATCATTGGTTAACAATTTACGTAAAAACTGGCGGCCACCCGCTCCGAGTATGTCGACAATAGTCATGTGGGACACATCGAACATGCCTGCATCATGACGCACGATGTGATGTTCATTCAGCTGAGAGCCGTAATGCAAGGGCATATCCCAACCATGGAAATCTACCATTTTAGCGCCACAAGCTATGTGTGCCGCGTGAAGTGGAGTCTTAGCAATCATTGCACTTCCTTTTTTTATCACCTTGATGCAAATGATTATACATATACGGTGGGTACTTTGAAATGCACTTTTTATGCTTATTGCCCTTTTCGATTGATGCAACGCCCGACCAGATAGTCATGAAAGCAACAGTATTTTTTACCTTATTGGAAGAAATATATATATACTATAAATTTACGAGATAAGATCATTCTAATGAACTGGTTCAATTCCTGGCGATGGATGCTTGATCTGACCTGGCTTGCCTTGCTGTTGGTTCTCCTGCGGCATTTCTGGCAGAACAGAAAGCTGTTAGTGCAGTCTAAATCCTGGCTAAAAGTTAAGGGGCATATTACCCATTGCGAATGGACTAAAGTGGGCCATAGCGTTTGGCCTAAAATTCAATACAACTATGAGGTGCATGATAAGGAACTGACCGGTGAGTATCTCTTTCTGGATACTTCACATAATAATCCCAACTCTAAATATGCCCGTAATATTGCATACAAAGCGGCCGTAGCCTTCAAGGAAAACTCAGAAATAGATGTCTATTATAATCCTAACCAGCCAGATCAGTCTGCTTTGGATGTTACTATCCCGCTTAAATTAAATGTGATTCTCGCCTTAATCAGTGCTCTGATCCTATTCCATCTTGGCTTTATTGTTTTCCACCTTCTTGTGTAGTTGCTGTAGCTGCTTCAGGTTGGCAAACGCAAGGAGGATTAATCACTTTCGATTGCAGGCTTGTTGCTGCAAAGCCTCGGACTCCTTGTCCGCTTGTTGCGGGTGAAAAGCTCAACACCACTCTTAAATTTTGCTGCTGTTGGTATTGTGGATTTTTATACACTACCAGTATGGTCATGGTGGCTTGCCAGTGAGTGGGATCAAGAGTGGTTATAACAGGTGGCTGTGTCGCAACTGCAGTCACTTCATAAGCATTTTTTTGTACGGCTTCAGGAAGCTTGGAGTCGTTAAGTGCTTTACTGTAGGCCATCCAACCGTCAGCAGTGAAATATTTGGCAATTTCCTTTTGCTGTTGCAGATAATTTTTGTAGTCAAAAGTATAGGTGGCAACAATGGCCTCATTAGCCCAAACGGCTAACTGGGTTCTATCCGGGGCTTCTGCATGGGCGCCCAGGCTGCCAAGAAATAATAGTACAACAGAAAGGAAGCCGATTTTTTTGTTCATGAGTCTATTCTCAAAATTTAAAGGATATAGCTTTATTGTAGCTATTTTTTAATAAGAAAAATGCGGGAATCAGATAAAAAAAACCCCGGTTAATATACCGGGGAAAATTGTGTGCCTGAATGAGTGCATTCAAACACTGTCCCGCATAAAAGAGGGGAACGCGGGACTGAGCAGTTCGGGGGGGAACGCTCATATACTTAGACACCTGAGTTATAAAAAAGTTCACTATTTATTCAAAAATTTTTTTATGGCTATTATCTGATGAGGCTTATCACTGGTTTTCAGCGGTTTATGCACCATAGACAGGTATCGAGCAGCGCATCTTTATGGTATTTTATAAGGTAGCGGCCTGCATATCCCCAAAAATCACTTGATGTGGGTTGTCTCATTATTCTTATTCAGTAGCTGATATTAAATTAATCAATAAATCCGTATTCAATTTGAGGTACAAAGGGCATGATTCGTAACAGTCGTTTTTATTTCGCTAATCCTGATACGGTCGGCAGATTTATTAATCGCTGGGACATGCTCTTAATCATTTTAATTTTTTCCGTGCTGTTCTTTTTGGGGTGGGCTGGTTCGCAAATGGCGACCCCTTATCAATTAGGCGATCAGATTCCCATTTCACTCGCTCCTTCAAACTTGCCTTTTTACGCTTTGCGGACCGTATTGCGCTTGTTTATTGCTTTAATTTTTTCCATATTATTCACGTTTATTGTGGGAGCCTTGGCTGCTAAAAACCGCCGTGCGGAGCAGATCATCATACCCGCCATTGATATTCTGCAGTCCATTCCGGTATTGAGTTTTTTATCAATCACCGTAACCGGTTTTATTCATCTGTTTCCCAATAGTTTACTGGGGCCTGAGTGTGCTTCTATCTTCGCTATTTTCTGTGCTCAGGTATGGAACATGACCTTTGGTTTTTACCAGTCACTAAAAACGTTACCCCATGATTTGAAAGAAGTGTCCTCCATGTTTCGTTTGTCGGCCTGGCAACGTTTCTGGAAAGTTGAAGTGCCCTTTTCCATGTCCAGCCTATTGTGGAATATGATGATTTCCATGTCCGCCAGTTGGTTTTTCGTGGTTTTGTCTGAAGCAATTTCAGTGGCGCATCAAAACATAAGATTACCAGGAGTCGGCTCCTACATAGCCTTGGCTATAGCGCAAAAAGATTTACATGCGGTGGGCTATGCCATATTAACCATGGTTATCGTTATTTTTCTTTATGATCAGATATTATTCAGACCTTTGATTGCCTGGTCAGAAAAATTCAAAGTGGAACAATCGCCTGATGATTCAGAGTACCAATCCTGGTTAATCGATCTCATCCGGGGTAGCCGTTTAATGAAGCGGGTGACCAAGGCTTTGAATGTGTTTACCGACAGTTTTGTCAATGCCCGATGGTTACGCATAAGCGAACCACGAGCTGTAAAGGAAATTGATTTTAAAAAACAAAAGCGTTTAGACCGATTATGGGGGGCTTTAGTTTTACTCTTTATTGTGTTTGGCAGCTGGGCTTTACTGCGCTTTATCCTTGCTGAATTGAAAGTCAGTGATATCTTGCATGTGTTTTTATTGGGTGCTGCTACGGGAACGAGAGTTATTGTATTGATTATACTGAGTTCTATAGTCTGGATTCCGGTAGGCGTCTGGATTGGATTAAGACCGAGAATCGCTCAGAGAATACAGCCCGTTATCCAATTTGTTGCGGCATTTCCCGCCAATTTGTTTTACCCCTTATTTGTTATAGCGATTGTCAAATTTAATCTGAGCGTTGAAATCTGGGTAACGCCACTCATGATTCTGGGCACCCAATGGTATATTTTATTTAATGTCATCGCCGGAGCTTCAAGCATTCCCCGCGATTTGTATTTGGCTGCAGATAATTTTGGTCTGAAAGGATGGAACTGGTGGAAAAGATTGGCTTTGCCAGGTATTTTCCCTTTTTACATCACTGGCGCGATTACCGCAGCGGGTGGCGCATGGAACGCCAGTATTGTTGCTGAATGGGTGAGTTGGGGAAATGTCACGCTGAAAGCGACTGGTTTGGGTGAATACATACAAGCCAGCACCACAGCAGGTGATTTTCCCAAGATTGCGCTGGGTACGGCAATGATGTGTGTGTACGTTCTGGCATTTAACCATTTAATCTGGCGTCCGCTTTACCGCTTGGCCGAAGAGCGTTTTAATTTTAATTGAGGCACCCATGTCTGAAACCATTATTGCCATAGAAAATTTGCGAAAATCATTTAAAAAGGCTTCTGCACAAGATTTACTGGTGCTTGAAGACGTCAATTTTAAATTACAGGAAGGTGAAATTGTTGCCTTGCTGGGTAAGTCGGGCTCTGGAAAGTCAACTTTACTCCGGATTATCGCCGGACTGGTTGCTCCTTCCAGCGGCTCTGTGACGTACAGAGGCAAGCCGGTGACACGTCCGGTTGAAGGCATTGCCATGGTTTTTCAATCCTTTGCCTTGATGCCCTGGCTTAACGTTCTGGAAAATGTGGAGCTGGGTCTGGAAGCACAAGGTGTAAGCCGTGATGAGCGGCGGCACAGGGCGATTGAAGCCATTGATATTATCGGTTTGGATGGATTTGAATCTGCTTTTCCCAAAGAATTATCTGGAGGTATGCGGCAAAGGGTGGGTTTTGCCCGGGCTTTGGTAATCAATCCTGATGTTTTATTGATGGATGAACCCTTTTCTGCGTTAGACGTATTGACTGCTGAAAACTTAAAGTCTGACTTGCTGGAATTATGGAAAGAAAAGAAAACCAATACCAATGGTATTTTATTGGTAACCCATAATATTGAAGAAGCGGCCACCCTTGCGGACAGGATAGTCATATTTGGCAATGATCCCGGTTATATTCGTGCGGAATTGCCGGTGACTTTGCCCCAGCCTCGAGATCCTGAAACAGCAGAATTCCGTGCTTTGGTGGACAAGATTTATACCTTGATGACGACTGGACCTAAAGAAAAAGCCAAAAGGGCGCAAAGGGAACGTC
Source organism: Legionella shakespearei DSM 23087 (assembly GCF_000373765.1). GTDB lineage: Bacteria > Pseudomonadota > Gammaproteobacteria > Legionellales > Legionellaceae > Legionella > Legionella shakespearei. The sequence goes on from NZ_KB892415.1 coordinate 82,839, forward strand.
AGATTGGTTTGGGGTACCGGCTTCCTGATGTAGAGCCGTCAGAATTATCGGGTTTGATTGAAACCATGAAATCCTTTGAAGAGCGCATTGATTTGCCAGAACTGGCTGATGAATTGATGATGAACATCGATGATCTATTCCCTATTCTTGAGACCTTGGAAATTTTAGGTTTTGCCAAAGTTTCAGCGGGAGACATTCAGCTTAGCGATTTAGGCAAGCAGTTTTCCGAAGCCGACTTGCAAGAACGTAAGCAATTATTCGCCCAAAGGCTATTAGAAAAAGTACCTTTGGCACGTTACATTCGCCGTGTATTGGACGAAAAGACCGGACATCGTGTATCTGAAGAACGCTTTTTAAGTAAACTCGAAGATTATTTAAGTGAAAAAGAAGCGGAGCGGGTATTAAGAACCATGATTGACTGGGGACGTTATGCCGAGATTTTTGCTTACGATTTCAATACCGGTATTTTAAGTCTGGAAAACCCAGGTAAAGCATTGTAGGGCGCAGTACATTTGTGTAGGCCGCAGTACATGTCCACGTCGTCCTGAGCGCGTCTTTTTGCGCGAAGGATCTCCTGAAAGAGGCATGGTGCCAGTATTTGGAGATCCTTCGCGCAAAAAGACGCGCTCAGGACGACGTGGATTCAGGAAGAGGTTGATCCGGAATAGAACAGTGTGTAACCCGGTCTGCTTGCAGCCGGGATCGAAGTGGTAATGAACTAATCTACGTATTACTGCTATAAAATATACAATCCAATCACGCAGGTCTTTTCATCAAATAATCCAATATTTGAAACAGGCGCTCTGGACTGCCAGCCATTTGCAAATCCGTTTTATACTTGTTGTTCACCACAAAAGCAGGAACAGCATTGATTTGATAATTGGCCATTAAAGCCATGCCATTATGAACACGCATATCAATAGTGGGTGAATTCTCAAAAGCACTTTTTGCTATTTCCCTGTCTACACCGTGCGCAGTAAAGAAATCAATCATGGATTGTTTGGATGATAAAGGCTTTCTCTCTTCCTGAATGGCTTTAAATAATTGTGGGCTTAATTTCTCGGCTAAAGCCAGTGTCTTCGCTGTGTAATAGGCTTTGGCATAAAGTTCCCATTCTGGCTTGAACACGACAGGTACGCGATCAAGTTGGGCGTTTTTACCCATTTTATTGGCCCAATCATTAACGGTAGGCTCAATCTTGTAACACCAGGGACAACCATAACTGAAAAACTCGGTCACTACAGGAACCTTGCTTTTATTATCTGTTGTCTGAGGATTGGAAACAACCTGGTAATCTTTACCCTCTGTAAATACTGCCGCAAATGCCAGAGCAGGTACCAGTAATAAAATGGAAACTAATTTTCTTAACATGTGATATTCCTTAATATAAACCTTCAATATAATGTGCTACTGCTTCCATATCATCCTGGCTCATTCTGCCACTGATGTCTTGCATGATATGGTTTAAGTCATTTTTTCGTTTGCCGTCTTTAAACTCTTGCAATTGCAGTACTGTGTATGCAGCATGTTGTCCCGAAAGTACCGGGAATCCCGCCTGAGCATTTCCAGTTCCTTTGGGACCATGACAGGCAATGCATGCGGTAATGTGTTTTTCAAAATCACCGCCGCGATACAGTTGCTCACCGCGTTGCATGTACTTTTTAGGTGTTGACCCTTCTGCCAAGGGCATTTTAGCATAATATGCAGCCAAGTCATGTATGTCTTGTTCATTAAGATTTGCCATAATTGCTGTCATAGTTGGAACGGTTCTTACGGTGTTTTGTTTTATATCCAGCAATTGCTTCACCATGTACTTTTCACTCTGACCTGCCAGATTGGGCCATATTGGATTCGTACTGATACCTTGTTGCCCATGGCAGGCAGTGCAAACAGCGGCTTTATTCTGCGCTTCTGGCACGTTTTCCTGAGCATAAATGATCAGTGGTGAGCATAAAAAAATGGCGAGTGCTAATTTTTTCATCGCTATCTCATAATAAATAAGTAATTTAATGGTACACTGCTTAGGTCAAAATCCCAAAAAGAATTATCTAATGTTACCAAATTTATATTCTAAAGCAGTATTTTTAAAAAGTGCAGCCCGTGTGGATCAATTACCTCCGGATATTGGTTATGAAGTTGCTTTTGCCGGTCGCTCCAATGCAGGTAAATCCAGTGCATTAAATTGCCTTACTTCTATAAAAAATCTGGCACGTACCAGTAAGACGCCAGGGCGCACTCAGTTAATTAATTTATTTTCTTTGGATGATGAACGGCGTCTGGTTGATTTACCGGGCTATGGTTATGCCAAGGTTCCTCTGCAAGTCAAAATGGAGTGGCAGAAACATCTGGCGCATTACCTTGAAGTCAGGGAAAGCCTCAAAGGGCTGATTTTATTAATGGACGTTCGTCATCCATTAAAAGATTTGGATCAAATGATGGTTGATTGGTCACTTAATCGTGAGCTACCCGTCCATATCCTTTTAACAAAATCAGACAAACTAAGCCGTAGCGAGGTCAAAAATACGGTTCTGAAAGTGCGCAGGCATTATGAGTTGGCCAGTCATTTAGTAAGCGTCCAATCTTTTTCATCTTTAAAAAAAGAAGGCCTTGATGAATTGATTGCCTTATTAAATAACTGGTTTGAATTAGGCTAGCACACAACCGCCAGCACTAGATCTTCTGTTTGCTTATGCTCTCATTACCTAAAGAAAACCGAGCCGCGACCGTGAGGGAGCGGAACAGTTCGATGCACTCCATTGTTGATTGCTCATTAGGTGTACATCCAAAATTTCCGCTCCCTCACGGTCGCGGCTCGGTTTTCTTGGCATGATGCTTTTTTGTACTCTTGATTAGCGAGTCACAATACAGGCTCAAGGGGATATTTCGGGGGGATTCCTCAGCTCAGGACGACGTGCTTCGGTCTGGGGCTGTACTGTAACCAGCATGAATCAGCAGCTATTCCCCTAAATCCTTCATCAACTCAGCAACAATCTGTGGATTAGCCAAGGTAGACAAATCCCCCAACTCATCAATATGGTTCACTTCCCTGCACGCTATTTTACGTAAAATCCGGCGCATAATTTTACCCGAACGGGTTTTTGGCAAATCAGGGCTGAAATGAATTTTATCCGGCTTTGCAATAGCGCTGATTTCATTTTTTACTGTTTCAACCAATTCAGCCAGCAAGGTTTCATCCGCTTTATAGCCTTGCTTCAAAGTAACAAAAGCATAAATACCTTGTCCTTTGATGTCATGGGGAATTCCTACTACTCCGGCTTCGGCAACGGAAGGATGGCTTACTAAAGCACTTTCAATTTCGGCTGTTCCAAGACGATGTCCAGAGACATTGAGGACATCATCAATACGACCGGTGATCCAGTAATCCCCATCTTCATCACGTTTGGCGCCATCGCCAGTAATGTAATAGCCATTGGATAAATAAGTAGCGCAATAACGTTGATGATCACCTGCTATAGTCCGTGCCATTGACGGCCAGGGATATTTAATAGCTAAGAACCCTTCACCAGCACCATGAATCTCTTGTCCTTGATCATTAAGCAATACAGGAACTATGCCTGGAACAGGCTGTCTGGCAGATCCTGGTTTTGCTACAGGCTCATCGGCACGTGGACTCAGCATGATGGCTCCAGTTTCTGTTTGCCACCAGGTATCCACTACAGGACATCTGCCTTCGCCAACTTCCTGCTCGTACCAATTCCATGCCTCAGGGTTAATGGGTTCACCTACGGAGCCTAATAACCGCAGTGATTTTCGGGAACTGGAAGCTAACCACTGATCACCGGCTCGCATTAAAGAACGGATGGCAGTGGGGGCGGTATAAAAAACATTGACCTGATGTTTGTCAACTATATGCCAGTTTCTTGCTGCATCTGGCCAGGTAGGAATCCCTTCATACATCAACGTGGTAATCCCATTACAAAGGGGGCCATAGACCACATAACTGTGGCCGGTAATCCAGCCAACATCGGCTGTACACCAGAAGACTTCCTCAGGTTTGCAATTAAATATTAATTGGTGCGTATACGCTGCCTGCACTAAATAACCGCCGGTAGTATGGACTACGCCTTTGGGTTTTCCTGTGCTTCCCGAGGTGTAAAGAATGAACAAAGGATCTTCGGAATTCATCGGTTCTGGCGCACATTCCGCAGCAACGGTTTGTTTCAGTTCATGCCACCAGTAGTCTTTTTCAGGATTAAAGCTAATGCTGTTGCTATCGTTTTTAACAACCAGTATTCTGATATCCAAATCTTTCGTGGCTTCATCCGCCTGATCTTTTAAATTGACTGCTTTACCACCGCGATGAAACCCATCAGCGGTTATCAAACAGGCACAGTCGGAAGCAATCAGGCGTTGCCTTAAAGCCTGGGCTGAAAATCCGGCAAAAACAACGGTATGAATGGCGCCAATTCGTGTACAGGCAAGCATGGCAATTGCAGCTTCGGGGATCATCGGCAAATAAATAGCGATTGTATCCCCTTTTTTTATTTTTAACTGTTTCAACACATTGCTCATGCGGCACACTTCTGCATGTAATTGCGCAAAGGTCAGGGTTTTTTGTTTTGCTGAATCATCGCCTTCCCAAATAATGGCAGGCTGATTTGCTTTATGAGGCAAATGTCTGTCCAGACAATTGGCGCTTACATTGAGTAATCCACCTTCAAACCAGGTTACATCACCATGCTTTAAATTGCCTGTCAGAACCGTATTCCAGGGGCGTATCCAGTCAAGCGTCTGGGTAGCAATTTCCGCCCAGAATTCGGTCAATGATGCTGCTGCAGGTGTCAGTTCAGGATGGATTACATCAGACTTACTCATATTTATACTCCGTCAGTCTTGGCTATGAGTTTAATGATGGCAGAAAAATCAGACTCGCCCAGACCCTGATCAATAAAGTGTTGATAAAGTTCTGTGGTCTTGGCACCTAGCGGCGTGTCTACATGTACTGACTGAGCAGTGTTCTGGCTTAACAATAAATCTTTCAGCATCATGGCCGCGGCAAAACCGGGTTTGTAATCATTATTCGCCGGAACGTTTTCCAGAATATCGGGAACAGGGACATATTTGGTCATGGCCCAGCATTGTCCAGAGGCATTGGAAACGACTTCAAATAATTTTTTAGCGCTGAGGCCTAATTGTTCAGCCAAAGTAAAGGCTTCTGAAATAGCAACCATGGAAATACCCAGAATCATGTTATTGCATATTTTTGCAGCCTGGCCACTGCCCGCATCACCGGTGTGAATGATTTTTTGCCCCATGGCAGCGAGTATTGGCCGAGCAGCAATAAATGCTTCTCCATTTCCACCCACCATGAAGGTTAATGTACCTGCAGCCGCACCTGCCACACCACCGGATACGGGGGCATCTATGGAGAGTAACTCGCTTTCTTTGGCCAGTTGATGAATTTCGCGAGACGTTTTGACGTCTATAGTCGAACAATCAATAAACAAAGCCCCTGGGATCGCTCTGCTCAGTAATCCATCTACACCAAGACAAACGTGCAGTACCTGTTGCCCGGTCTGCAGCATGGTAATGATAATTTCCTGCCCTTTACCCGCTTCCTGTAAGTTGGTGGCAACCAGGCCGCCCTGTTCTGCAAAACGATCCAGAGCTGACCGTTGTAGGTCAAACCCTGTCACCTGATGTCCTGCTTTAACCAGATTGATGGCCATAGGCAATCCCATATGCCCCAATCCTACAAATCCTATTTTTGCCATTTTGTTCTCCCTGCATCCTGTATTAGTGAGTAGGCATAGCAAACGCATTTTCCTTCACTTGGTTCACTGGCCATTTGCTGGTAATGGTTTTCAACCGGGTGTAGAAATGAATACTTTCTTCGCCATGCATGTTGGTATCACCAAAGGCAGAACGCTTCCAGCCGCCGAAAGGATGATTGGCAATGGGAACAGGAATAGGAATGTTGACTCCTACCATACCCACTTGAACACGTTGGCTGTATTCACGGGCGCTAAAGCCGTCACGGGTGAAAATAGCTGTACCATTACCGTATTGATGTCTGTTCACCAGATCCAGGGCTTCTTCAAAAGTATTTACCCTGACGATGACTAACACGGGACCAAAAATTTCCTGTTGATAAATCGACATGTTTTCATCTACGTGATCAAACAGACAAGGACCAACGAAAAATCCCTGCGGGTATTGTTCATGTTTAAAGCTGCGGCCATCAATGATTAATTGTGCGCCTTCACTCACGCCTTTATCTATTGCAGCCAGTACTTTCTGACGGTGAGCGCTGCTGATTAATGGTCCCATATCAGTGCCGGCAATGTCTCCTGCATCAATTTTCATTGCGCGAATTTGCGGTGCCATTTTAGCAATTAAGGCATCAGCAGTCTGATCGCCAACTGTGACGGCAACAGACAGAGCCATACATCGTTCACCAGCAGAACCGTATGCGGCACCTACAATAGCACTTGCGGCCTGATCCAGATCGGCATCGGGCATCACCACACAATGGTTTTTAGCGCCACCAAAAGTATGCGCGCGCTTGCCATAAGCCGTCGCTGTGGAATAAATGGATTGTGCTACAGGTGTTGATGCAACTGCGGTAAATGCGGCAATATCCGGATGCGCTAATAATTGCTCCACAGTGGTTTTATTACCCTGCAAGCAGTTGGCAACACCTGCAGGTAAGCCTGCTTCACTCAATAATTCCAACAAACGTACAGGCGCTGATGGATCTTGTTCTGAAGGTTTCAGGATGAAGGTATTGCCACAGGCAATAGCCGGTATCATCATCCACACCGGAACCATGACCGGGAAATTAAAAGGAGAAACTCCCGCGCAGACACCCAAAGGCTGTTTGAAGGTATGGCAATCAATATGGCTTGCGACGTCAGCAGAAAAATCTCCTTTGAGTTGATTGACCAGACCACAATGTAATTCAACCACTTCAATAGCGCGTGCGACCGAACCTTTGGCATCGTCCAGAGTTTTACCATGTTCCCGGGTTACGATGCGTGCCAGATCCATTTGGTATTTTTCCATTAAATCCCTGAAACGGAAGAGGATGCGGGCTCTTTTTATTGCTGGAGTTTGTGACCATTCAATGCCAGCCTCTTTGGCTGTGGCTACTGCTTTGTCACAAGTTGATTTTGAGGCGAAATGTACCTGAGCTATTATTTCACCTAATGCGGGGTTATAAATGGATTGAGCTTCTGTGCTGGTTTCATTAACTGGCTGCCCGCCAATATAATGTGGTACGTTGTATCCCATTTGTTAAACTCCTTTTAGTAGTTAATTCTTTGCCGCCACGACTGCCGGCTTTCCTTAATTCAAGTCAGGAAATGTCAGCAGTTTCTAATGTTTTTAACACCACTTTATAGTGACGATTGTCTGTATTATTGTGGGTTCCAATTGTTTCTATCACTTCAAAATCAGTGGGATTCCCTGCATTTTCAAGAGCATTTTGTACTGCATCATCAATACCCTCTTCTGAAAAACCTGTAAAATTTTCGCTACTTTTCATAGACATCCTTTTATAATTTTTCAAAAAAAATATAGTTTAGCACGAAGTAAAACTATTAAGGTAATCAACTTCCTGATATCTTAGGCAGACTAAATAATTTAAATATTGAATACAGGGCATTGTTTCAGAAAATTATTTATACAATAATGAAAAATCAAAAGCAGTAAAGGACTAAGCTATGAGAAAAGGCATAATTTTACGTGTTGTGGACGGTACGGCATTATCTCCTGAGTTATCTCGTACATTAGAAGAACTATTACCTAAACATAAAATAGAATATTTTCAGAACAAACCTGATTATGCTCAGAGTATAGAGCGTCGCATAAACAGTCTTTATGATGCTTTTTTATTTATTCTCGATGCCTATCCCCTGGATCCCAAATTCACCAACCTTAATGCAGACACCTTAAGAAATTATGCACAATTGTGTAAAGACAACTGTGATTTGACTAAAGGTTCGGTGGAGGAACTACATAAAGAGCTGGAAAAATATACGGCTAAATTAGTTGATGTCTTATCTGTTGCCTGGGAATGGCCAAAGGGTAAAGCGGTTAAAGAGTCAATCGCCTGTCTGAATGAGGCAGAGCAATATGTGCTGATGGGCAGGGGCCGTCCCGATTTGGCTACCTTGACACCAATACAGATTGGCACTGAGACAGAGTACGTTTTACAGTTTGATGAGTCTCTTCCTCCATACTATGATCAAATAGTAACTGAGTTACAAACATTAAAGGAAAATAATTATCCCAGAACACCTGCCTGGTTCCGCCATCTTTCTGAATATCAGCAAGCTTATTTTTGCAATTTGGATATGAAAAAGCTTGATGCGACAACTGTGATGCAGGATTTCAACAGTTTTATGTCTGTCTGGGAGAGCACTCAAAAGAATTCTCTCAGTCTGGCAAGCGATTTAAATAAAATTAAAACCCATGCAGCGCCTTATCCTAACTGGTTCAATTCTTTAAATGTGGCGCAACAGGCTATGGTGAGGGTTTTGTCCGAAGATCCTGCGAGTTTTGATTCTCATTTAAGGTCATTTAAAAAGACATTAATCGAATTAGCTACAAAACTGGCCTACAATAAAACGCTTAGTCTTATCCCACGCTTGCCACAATGGTACTGGGTATTGCCAAAAACGCAGCAGGCTTTTTTGGCTCAGGTACTTAAAAAAGAAAAAAATGTAGAGGATGCCGTTTCTTTTGTATCCAGCAGGCATCGTACTTTACCTCTGCCCGCAAATTTTGCAGCCCATAGCCTGATTAAACTGAATAAGGAAGGCGAGTCGGAAGTATTTTTTGGAAGACGTTTCCGTTCGAGCCATATCGCGAGCCGTGACGGCCTGGATTTTCCCGAAGCGGTGCAACAAAGACATTGTGATGCCAACCTGGCTCAGGTTATGTCCAAGGCGCATGCAGAGCAATTCCGGTTATTGCAAACCTTAATCAGCCCCATACATGCTCTGGATTATGTGCCCAGTGCTGTTACTGATTACTTGCCAGAGTTACCACCAGATCTAGAATTATATAAAATCGCACGCGCAGCAGTTAAGCGCAGCGAAAAGGCCTTAGTAACCTTACAGCATAATCACCCATTTAATGTAGCCAAACGCTATTATTATACTGAATTTAATGATCCTGACAGTCTGCTTTTACTGGAGATCGCACGAAACTATGTTTCAACTATTCCGGGTTTAAAAGAGCTTTTGACGGATTATGAAAATGTACTGAACTCACCTTTGGGAACAGCTACTGTTTTGGATCATGATGGGCGGGAATTGTTTTTAAGTTCTTTGGAACAATTAATTATTCTCACCCTTGGTGGCTATAGTTATGGTTCTTGTGTCAGCGGTAAAGACAGAAAAGCAATCGAGTTAATGCATACTGATGCGATGATTCTGTATAAAGCAAAATACGGAGCCTGGCCTAAATTTGGTGATCCCAAAGAGAAAACAGATCGGGTGAACTTTGTTGAGATATTAACTGATTTGTACATGTCCAGACATCAGCATGTTCATGCGGGACAAAATGCCCCAGGTTCTGAAGGCATTAAAACCCCTGGCATGTATTTACCTGCGGATGTGGCTGAGGCGATTAATAAACACCTGGGTACAGAAAAAGGCCTTGATTATGATGATCGCTTGGCTACTGATAATGAAGTGAAGAATATTAGTAAAGAATTAAAAAACTATCTGTTACCGGAAAATGACCTGTTATGTAAATTGATGGCCAGGCAATTGGGCGAGGTACTGTGTACTCGGCTCTATGATTCTTTGAGTGCCCTGATTAATGAGGAACGTCGTTTTCAGCCGAAGAAGGATATATGGAGTCTGGGTTGGTTTGATAGCAGTAAAAAAGAAAGTGGGGCAACTCCTACAGGAATACAATCCATTCGCGGACTCATGCTTGATGAACATGCGGGAAAAAACAATGTGAACCGCATGGAAAAAATATTTGCTGCCGTATTAAGTCGCCCTGAAACAGATTCTTCCCGTACCAAGGAAACCAATTCCGTTTATTCGCGCATTCGCGATATGCTAAGGCCGCTTAAATCAGGGCTTAATCTTGATAAAGTTGCTGAAGAAGCTGTTACTGAATGGTCTCAATTGTTTGAAGACTCAAAAAGGGACAACAGCCTGTTAGTGTATTAAATGGTAGCCCGGTTGCAAGCTGATTCACGTCGTCCTGAGCGCGTCTTTTGGCGCGAAGGATCTCCAAATACTGGCACCATGCCGCTTTCAGGAGATCCTTCGCGCAAAAAGACGCGCTCAGGACGACGTAGATCGGGGAATGGCAAGGATGTAAGGATGTATAGAAGAGTCAAGTTGCTTGCAACCGGGCTACCATTACTAGAGAACATGCTCCAAACCATAAACCATACCGGTTAAGGCGCTCACTTTTTGGCATGCCAAAACCACGCCTGGCATAAAACATTGTCTGTCTATGCTATTGTGGGTAATAGACAGCGTTTCTCCCTGATTACCGAATAATACTTCCTGCCGTGCCAGAGTCCCCGGTAAACGCAGAGAGTGGATATTAATATCATGATGGGAACCACCACGTGCTCCGGCAACCAATTCTTTCAACTCAAGCTTATTTTTAGGATGCTTCCTTGCCTCAGCTATCATTTCAGCCGTTTTTAAAGCAGTACCAGATGGCGCATCCAGTTTTTGTTGGTGATGCATCTCAATGATTTCAACTTCAGACAAATATTCTGCCGCTTTTGCTGCAAAAAGCATCATGAGCACTGCACCAATTGAAAAATTGGGTACGATAATTCCACCCAATTGTTTTATTTCGCATGCCGCGGATAATTCCCTGATTTGCTCAGTGACCAGGCCTGATGCACCAATAACAGGATGAGCACCATGCTCAATGATGGTTAAAGAGTTTTCATAAACAGAATCAGCTCGTGTTAAATCGACAACCACCTGAGCATGGGTGTCTTTGATCACCTGGCCAAGATTATCTTGCTTTGTGAGCTGCGCTACCAATTCAAAGTCAGGGTGATTATTCAGGGTGTCGCAGGCAAGCGAGCCCATTTTTCCTTTAGCGCCATTCACAATAACTCGAGTTAACATAAGTACTCCTTGGGACGTTTTTGGCAGACGGTAAGGGAACCATGTTCCCTAAGCCATAAGTGAATTATTCTTTGGGGATATGGCCAGTTCGCGCTGGAAATAGTGTACGCCAGGCCCAAATGGATGCAAAAGGCCAGCCAATTACCGTAGCCTGCATGATCAGGGCTACAAGAGCACCCCCAGGATTATCGTTAATTAATAAGATCAACCACGGTAAAAGTACAGCAAGAATTGACATAATTATTCGTTTCATACGCACTCACCATTAAAATTATGGGAACTGTTAACAGTCCCTGGCCGAAAGAATTTTTTGTAAGCTCTAATCTTACTTCATTTTATTCTTTTGATACAAATTATACACTTTATTTCCCAGTTTTTTGTTTGTGATCCAAATCATACAGAATACTTGCAAACGCTCATTAAACATTGTACATTGTGCGCTCATTCCGAAAGCGAATATACATATTATTCAATTATCCAATTCCAGACATGACAACCAATAAAGCAGGGGCATCACGTTTTTTAAATCAGACCCTAAATTATAATCCTATTAGACTTTATATAACAAAGGTATCACAATGAGAAAACAGGAGCTGCATCCACGTACCGCTGTCATTAATAAAGCGCAAAAAAATCAGTCGAAGAAAGCCCGATCAGAAGCATTGACATGGCTTGCAGCAAACTTTCCTGCTGCCTTTGATAATTCATTGCGTATACGTCCGTTAAAAACAGGTATTATGGATGACCTTTTGCAATATGCGGATAAAGCGGCCGAAGCAGGTATTTCCAAAAGTAAATTAAGGGAAGCCGTGGTTTTATTTACCCGCCGGCTTGATTATCTGACTTGCCTCAAAGCGCGTGAAATGCGAATCGATTTACAAGGCACAGTGGTGAGCGAAGTGACCGAGGAAGAAGCGGAGCATGCTGCGGTAAAAATAAAGAAACGCGTTGAAAAAAGTGTGAGGAATGCACGTAAAGTTTTAGCTGCCAAACCTGTGACTAACAGTTCTTCTGCAAGCAGCAGTGGCTATGCTGCCAAATCATCTGCGTACAGCTCATCAGCATCTGCCAGCGATGATTATTTACCGACTTATCCGCCAAGAGCTCCAGCCTATAGTTCACAAAATGTGGCAGCGACTCCTGTACGAACTGCGTCAGTGGTAGTGAAACATAAAACGACAAGACAGTATGATCCCAGTGCTGTAGCCCGTTTAAAAGAAAAACTGGGCTTATCACGCAGCATTGAAGAGAAAAAAGAAACGGCAGAATAATGAAAACCAAACTCCTTTTTTTAAGTTTTTTCCTGATGCAACATCTTGTGGCCGCACCTCGATTTGTTGCTTCTTCCCCTGATTTTCAGGGGGCTTACCGTCTCGATTCTGCAGCACTTTGTGCTACAGCAAAACAGACAGTAGCTTACTTAAATAAAGGGGCGTCTTATGATCCACAAGTCATTCATGATGGTAAGGCACTAAGCATTCCTCTGGCGCGAATGAAAGCGACCTTGCTGTTTATTTGTCAGAATCAAGACAAGATGAATGATCCTGCTTTTATTAAGCAGCACTTTGAATTTATCCGTTGGTATCCAGACGTCAGTCATGCCAAATCTTTAGCGACCAATAAGTCCTTACTGCGCCATTTGCCAGACGATCGTATTTTAATGACTAAATATTACGTCCATTTAGCCAAGGCCAGTGCGAAACAAAACGCACAAAAGCCCTATGCATTATATGGTTTGCCAGCAGATGAGCAGAATTTAACACTTGAAGAAGCCGAGAAGCATCCGGAGCTCGTGCGTTTTCACTATGGAAAGCAGGCCATTTTAGCTGGCGCACTTAAAAACAAATCTGTTCCTGCGTTGGCATATTTCAGTAGAGACGATCTTGAATCTGCCTTGTTACAGGGGACTGTTGTTGCCGATTTCGGCGGCGCCAGGAAAATCTTTAATGTGCATCGCAATAATAATATTGCGTATAATCGAACTAAAAACCCTTACCAGCAAGAGCGTTATTGGTATTTCAAGCAGGTTGATGGCATAAAAGGCTATGGAAAAGATGCAGACCATAAAATCACCGTCAATCCTGAAGCCACTTTTGCAGCCGACTTAAATCAATTTGGATTAGGTAAAGTGTTACTGATCCAATATCGTGACCCATCAGGCACTACTATTTCAAAAGCTGGAATTTTTGCAGATACCGGAGGAGCTTTTGCGGATAATTTATATCAGGTAGATTATCTGGCTGGCAGTTATGCTGGTAAAGATGCATTTTCCCAGGCGACTCGAACGTTGCCAGATTATGTAGCCGCCTATTTTATGGTATTAAAGTAACGCTCCTTTACTTATTGTCTGTTTATCATGGCCTTTTGTGACTCCTCACTGGAAGTGATTGATGGGGATTTGTCGGGTTCGGCTTTAGAAAAGAGTTGGCTATGAGGTACTGGTTTCTCATCTTCCTGTGATTTATCCATGGATTGGGTCTTCTCTGTCCCTCTCAGTGATTCTAATATGGCGGTACTACTGCTGCTTTCTGGCTGTTCTTGTATGAGTTGCTCTTTCTCTGAATCCTTATTTAAGGTATCAATCGGAGCTGCTGTAATCACTTTTGCAATACCGTAACCTATCAATCCGGTGAAAACCGCAGTCCCCAGCACTGCCAGACCTGCTGGAGCTAATTCTGTTGCAGCTAAAGCTCCTCCTAGAAGCAATCCTGCAGCAGAAGAAATTCCCAAAATGATGCTTGTGCGATAATCAGAAAGTGAGCCTGACTTTGTTGGAGCGGTATGCCCTGCATCGTGTTCTTGTGTTAATCCTTTGTCACTTGAATCAAGAACTTTGTACCGCATAATATTGTTGATAGTTTCTAACAATTCATCTTTTTCAAGCGAATCTGGCATCTTCATGAGGTGCTTTCTTGTGACTTCTACGTCCTTACGTGACCCTTTACCAATTGGGGTATCCAGATTTGTTATGTGTTGCATGGGGCTTTGGAAGGGATCATGGCCATGGACGTAATGAATTTTATAATCATTATTGGATGCTGGTCTTGCATCTTCCGTTTCCTTGTTTTCATTCCATCGATTCCAGATCATATAAATCAGAGGATAAGCTTTTCGTTCTTCTAAACTCATATCAGCCAAATCCATTGGGTCATCAACAGTGCAATATTCATGAACCCTGTTTTCTTCTACTATTTGAGCAAATTGCTGGTTTATTTTATCAATGGTTTTAGCAAGGGCTTCCTTAGTTGAATCATCGTAATCTACACCTAATTGACTGGCAATATCCTGTATGCTGTCAAAACGAACCGGTGCATGAGTGAATAAAGTGATCCCATCCTCATTCAACGTGTAATCCAAAATCTTCAGCGATGGTTTGTATGCCTTGTTAATCAGGGACGTGACCTCAGATTCTGTAATGACCTGTTCATCAAGCAAGATACGCAAGCCGGCAAAAGAAGGTTTTTGTTGGGGATGGACATAACCCACCTCTTCAAGATAATGTCTGTTGATCAGATTTTCATATCCGGTAACAAATTCATTGCCATGATTGGAGATTAAAGTATGTACTTCAACCTTGTTATCATGGAGAAACCCTAATAATCGTAATGTAAAATAATCATTACTGCCGCGATCTGCGAATTCATCACCAATTAAGCGTACTAATGCCTTTTGGTCATCAATTTCAAGTGTACCCATGAACTGATTAAATTGAGCAATCATGGTTTTGTATTCAGCCACAATGTTGCTCAGAGTTCTGTTTGCAGCGTCTGTTATCCTTTTTGACTCTTTCAGGGAATCAGTAAGAATGGTTATATCCAGGTCTGCTAACTGAAACTCTTCATCTGGAGTACGTGGATCCTTGTCTTTGAGACGGTGATAGAGCTCAATGCTCTTCTCATATTCTTCAGCTTTTTCTTTCTGAGTATACAGTTTAAGCAGTTGTTCATCATAAAGACTGACATAATCAGCCATCTTTTCATAAGTTGTAACAAATTGATTGTATTGCTCTGCGGGATTACTGACTTCATCTTTAAATTTAATAATTTTATGACGAAACAATACGTGAGCTAATTTGACCGCATTACCGTGGAGATCGCCTATGGTTATAGAACCTGAGTTACCTTCAAATTCCTCAGGATATTGGTAAATATCAACTTTCTTTTCAATAAGTTTGCTGACCATTATGTTCTCAGGAAGGATTCTATTGATTATATTTTAGACTATTGAGCAAGAATTGGTTTTTTTTTGTAGCCCGTATTAGCGCATAGGAGTCAACTTAAGAAAGGAAGATCCATGTCGTCCTGAGCTGAAATATCCCCACGAAAATGATTTATTTATCAGCACTACCTCTTCTGTTTGCTTATGCTCTCAGTTACCTAAAGAAAACCGAGCCGCGACCGTGAGGGAGCGGAAATTTTGGATGTACACCTAATGAGTAATCAACAATGGAGTGCAGCGAACTGTTCCGCTTCCTTACGGTCGCGGCTCGGTTTTCTTAGCTTGTACTCTTGATTAGCGAGTCACAATACATGCTACAACCCCAAAGTCCCTATGATAACGCGAATTTTGGGTTTCTATTTCAAATTATATAGCAATAATTTCCATGCAATTAGTACCGCCAGGCGTTCCTATAGTTCTGCCTCGTGTTAACAAAACAAAACCTTTGTTATCGATATAACGAGCTTTGATAAGTTCCTGTATCACCTGTTGGTTCAGGTTTTGCTGATCCAATTGATGATAATCAAGGAAAATCGGGAATACATTATTGACCAGGCTTAATCGTCCCACAGTTCTCCTGTTAGCAGAAACTGCAAAAATAGGAACAGTACTATGCTGCCTTGATATCCACAGTGCCGTATCACCTGATTCGGTAAGCGTAATAATGGCCTGGATAGGAAAATGATTGGCTGCATGCATGGTGGCTATGGCTATTGCCTGATCAGCGCGTTGATAATGACAGGTTTCCGGATCGTTGCGATAGAAAAAACTGGCATGCTTTTCTGCACTGAGACAAATTTTATTGACCATAGAAACGACTTTAATCGGGAACTGGCCACTTGCAGTTTCCGCTGAAAGCATCACTGCATCCGTTCCATCCAGTATCGCATTGGCCACATCCGAAACTTCAGCACGAGTAGGTTGTGGGTTTGCTATCATGGATTCCATCATTTGTGTTGCGGTAATGACGACTTTATCCAGGAGCCGTGTTTGCTCTATGATTCTTTTTTGAATGGCTGGAACTTCCGCGGCTCCCACTTCAACGCCCAAATCGCCCCGTGCAACCATAATGGCATCCGATTCGAGAATAATATCAGACAAGTGATCCAATGCTTCTGTGCGTTCGATTTTGGCAATAATGGGTATGGGGTGTCCGCCGTATTCTTTAATTAAGGTGCGGGTGTTACGAATGTCTTCCGCGTCTTTGACAAAGGACAGGCTGATGTAATCAACCTCTGCGGCAATAGCAATGCGCAAATCCTGGCGATCTTTATCCGTTAAAGTTCTGGCCGCAAGGCCACCGCCTTTACGGTTTAATCCTTTCAGATTCGTCAGAACTCCACCTTCAATGACCACGCAGTGGATTTGAGAGCCTGTGATTTTGGTGACTTCCAACTCGATTAAGCCATCATTAATCAAAAGATGATCGCCTGCCTGAAGTTCATTGGCCAGATTAGGGTAGGCTACTGAAACACCATGGATATCTCCCATGCTGTCTTCGGTCTGACAATCCAGTATAAACGACTGGCCATCAACCAGATGAACTGATTTATCCTTAAAACGTCCTATTCGTATTTTCGGACCCTGTAAATCAGCCATGACGGCAATAGGGTGGTTCAATTCCGCTGCAATTTCTCGCACCATAGCAATCAGTTGTATGGCAGTGGCATCCGCATGGGAAAAATTAATTCTGACTACATCAACTCCTGCGCCCAACATGGCGCGCAGTGTTTCCGGGCTATTGCTGGCCGGGCCCAGAGTGGCTACGATTTTAGTTCGACGTAACATCTTTGGCGCGCTCCTGCAAAATGGCTACAGCGGGTAAGGTTTTCCCTTCCAGATATTCGAGAAATGCTCCACCGCCAGTTGAAATATAAGATATTTGCTGATTGAGATCATAAAGATCCACTGCCGCTAAAGTATCCCCACCTCCGGCAATGGAAAAGGCATCGCTTTCCGCAATGGCTATAGCCAGAGCTCGAGTGCCGTAAGCAAATTGAGGGAATTCAAACACGCCAACCGGACCATTCCAGATGATGGTTTTTGCTTCATCAATAATGTCCACATAATCACTAATGGTCATTGGACCTATATCCAGAATCATATCGTCACTGGCTACATTGGCCAATGTTTTATTAAAAGCAGGGCAGGTATCGCTAAAGGTTTTACCTACTACTACATCAGTAGGTAGAGGAATTTTACAGCCTTTCTCTTCAGCCAATTGCAGAATTGCGCGGGCTTCATCCAGTAATTCAGGCTCGTATAAAGAGATTCCTATTTCAAAGCCTTGAGCTTTAAGGAAGGTATTCGCAATACCGCCTCCGGGGATAAGAAAATCCACCATTCCAACTAATTGCTTTAGCAAAGTCAGCTTAGATGATACTTTTGCTCCACCAACAACCGCAACAATGGGTTTTTGCGGGTTTTTAAGAACAGCGTGTAAGGCTTCAAGTTCTCTTACCAGCAAAGGGCCTGCTGCTGCCACAGGGGCGTATTCGGCCACACCATAGGTAGAGGCCTGAGCCCGATGAGCCGTACCGAAGGCATCCATGACAAAAACATCACAGAGCTTCGCCATTTGTCTGGCCAGATGCTCGTCATTATTTTTTTCACCCGGATTGAAGCGTACATTTTCGCAAATGACCAACTCACCTGGTTTGACCTCAATGCCATCAAGATAGGTGCTGACAAACCTGACGGGATAATTTAAGTGTTGCTCTAAATAATCAGCGACTGGTTGTAAGGAAAAGCGTTTTTCAAAACGTCCTTCTTCCGGGCGGCCAAGATGTGACAGAACCATAACAGCAGCTCCCGCTTTCAAGGCTGCCTCCAGAGTAGGCAACGCCGCTTGCAGGCGTTGATCACTGGTTATTATGCCGTCTTTGATAGGCACATTTAAATCTTCGCGAATTAAAACCCGCTTACCTGCCAGGTCTATATCGCTCATTTTTATCAGGTTCATGTAATTCCCTTAGCAATTCATCATTTGGTGTGCGGTATCCAGCATACGATTAGAAAATCCCCATTCATTATCATACCAGGCTACAACCTTGACCAAATTACCTAACACTTTGGTTTGGGTTGCATCAAAAATAGCTGATGCGGGATTGTGGTTAAAATCGCAGGAAACTAATGGATCATCATTGATTTGTAAAATGCGGCTTTTGGCTTTACGTACCAAATCGTTTACTTCGGCAACGGTAGTATCTCGTTTCGCTGTAAACGTAAGGTCAACAACCGATACATTTAAAACAGGAACGCGCATGGCGAAACCATCCAATTTTCCTTCCAGTTCTGGTAATACCAGACCAACTGCTGCAGCAGCACCAGTTTTGGTAGGAATAATTGATTGGGTCGCAGAACGGGCGCGGCGTAAATCTTTATGGCTGCCATCTAAAAGCATCTGGTCTTTGGTATAGGCATGAACAGTGTTCAATAAGCCGTGTTCAATCCCTAAACCATCATTTAAGGGTTTGACTACTGGAGCCAGACAGTTTGTAGTACAGGAAGCATTGGATACTATAGTGTCTGATGCTTTCAGTATGTTGTGGTTTACTCCATAAACTACAGTGGCATCAACGCCTTTTCCAGGAGCAGAAATCAATACTTTTTTAGCGCCGGCAGTAATATGCTGCATGGCACTTTCTCTGCTGGTAAAGAAGCCTGTGCATTCAAAAACCAGATCAATGTTCAAGTCTTTCCAGGGTAAATGGGAAGGATTGCGTTCTGCAGTAACCTGTATGCTGTGACCATCGATAATCAGGTTGTTGCCTTCAACAGACACATCCGCATTAAAATGGCCATGTGTTGAGTCAAAACGGGTTAAATGCGCGGTTACTTCAATGCCTGATAAATCATTGATTGCAACTACTTCAAATTCATTTTGTCTGTTGGATTCAAAAATCGATCTTAAAATGCAACGGCCAATGCGGCCATAGCCATTAATTGCGACTCGTATTGTCATGCTACTTCTCCGAGTTAAGGTGTCCTGGCTTTCACTGGGACTGTCATCATTTCTTATCTTAAGCAAAATCGAAACAGTGACAACCCCTGTAGGAATAGCGGGTTACACAAGTGTTTTCTTAGTTAATTTTTCCAGGGTGTTGATTATGGTTTCAACTGTAAGGCCTAAAAATTGATAAGCCTGGCTGGCCGGGGCTGAAACGCCAAAGCAATCCAGGCCGATTACTGCGCCATCCAATCCTGTAAATTGATGCCAATAGGCACTGCTTGCAGCTTCAATTGCTATACGGACTCGAACGTCATCGGGTAATACCTGCTGTTTGTATGCAGCATCCTGTTCCAGGAATCGTTCGCCACAGGGCATGGATACTACCCTTATTTTTAATCCTTTTGCTTGCTCTGCTGCCGCAAGGGCTAATTGTACTTCAGAACCCGTTGCGATCAGGATAGCATCTGGCTTTCCAGCGCAATCAGCGATAATGTAACCACCTTTTCTGATCTGTTCGCCAGCATCTTGCTTATGCGGCAGAGCCGGTAAGTTTTGTCTTGAAAGCAATAAGGATGAAGGGCCATTGTGATGTTCAAGAGCCGATTCCCAGGCAACTGCCGTTTCCATCAAATCAGCGGGTCTCCAGACAGTCATACCAGGCGTCATACGCAACATGGCGGCATGCTCTATGGGTTGATGAGTGGGACCATCTTCACCTAATCCTATAGAATCATGAGTAAAGACATAAATGACCCGTTGCTTCATCAAGGCACTTAAACGCACTGCATTGCGGGCGTAATCAGCAAAAACAAGGAAGGTTCCACCATAAGGAATAAAGCCGCCATGTACGGCCAGACCATTCATAATGGCTGCCATAGCAAATTCGCGTACCCCGTAATACAGGTAATTACCAGAACAATCTTCAGCAGAAATAGCCTTGGTGCCTGACCAGTCAGTATTGTTGGAGCCGGTTAAATCTGCAGAGCCACCCAACATTTCCGGTAAGAACGAGGCAAAATATTCAATACATTGCTGTGATGCCTTGCGTGTTGCAATCGCTTTCTCATTACCACGACATTGTTCCAGGAAGGCTTTTGTTTTCTCTTGCCAGTCATCAGGAAGATCACCATTAATACGACGTAAAAATTCAGCATTTTCCTGGGGATAGCATTGTTGGTATTCGTGTTGTAATTGCAGCCAGTCTTGTTCTTCTTGTTCTCCTGCTTCTACGTGGTTCCATTGTTGATAAATGGTGTCAGGAATAACAAAGGGCGCATGCGGCCAGTTAAAGTAGTTACGAACTTTGACTATATCATCAGCACTCAGGGGCGAGCCATGTGATTTTTCACTGCCGGCGACTGAAGAACCGAAACCAATAATGGTTTTGCACATGATAAGGGTAGGTTGCTTTTTATTCGCCTGAGCTTTAATAATGGCCTGTTCTATGGCATTCATATCATGGCCATCGACATCTTCAATGACTTGCCAGTTGTACGCTTTGAAACGGGCTGCAGTATCATCCGTAAACCAGGATTCTACCTTGCCATCAATGGAAATACCGTTATCATCATAAAAAACAATGAGCTTGCCTAATTCCAGAGTTCCCGCCAGAGAACAGGCTTCGTGGGAAATACCTTCCATTAAACAGCCGTCACCGGTAAAGGTATAGGTATAATGATCTACCAGATTGAAATCAGTTTTATTGTATTGGCTGGCGAGAATTTTTTCTGCCAGAGCCATACCTACAGAATTGGCAAGACCTTGGCCTAATGGCCCTGTGGTGGTTTCAACTCCTGGCGTATGTCCGTGTTCGGGATGGCCTGGAGTTTTTGAATGCAGTTGACGGAAATTTTGCAGCTCAGTAATGGGCAGGCTGTATCCTGTCAAATGGAGCAGGGAGTAGAGCAACATGGAACCATGCCCATTGGATAGTACAAAACGATCTCTGTTAAACCAATAGGGGTTTTTAGGGTTAAATTTTAAGAATTTTTTCCATAAAACGGTGGCTATGTCAGCCATTCCCAAGGGCATACCCGGGTGACCTGATTGTGCCTGGTTGACCGCATCGATACTTAACATGCGCACGGCGTTGGCTAATTCTTTGGAAAGATTCATGCGTACTCTTCTGCATTTAAGTGAGGTGCTATTGTCGCTCAGAAGAAAAAAATCAGCAAGAAAAGCGTTCATTTTTAGTAAGAACTCATGTAAATTTCATATGGGAATGTTTTTAAAATTTTACTTTTTGTCTATTTTTTGTAATAATGGGCGTTTTTTCGGTGCAGCATGATGCTGAGGGATTGAAAAAGATCAGGAGATCAAACGAAAATAAATTAATACCTTTAAGAAGTGTTGCAGAAAGGCATGAATCCAGTAATCGTACATTTACGAAGTATTTTTCCAGAGCTGCCCTTACCCGCAGCGCAACACTCCCTGCATTGGACTTTTGATCAGCAGATTAATGCGCTTGGTCCTGAATTTTACAGTAAAGTAGTTCCTCTTCATCTTTCCCTGAACATGGAATACAGCGTTTTATGCCATCAATTAAGACACAGTTTTTCCTTTCCGGATCAAATCAGCCATGATCAGGCGATGGAGCAATTAGCGGCGGCATTATGTCTCGCGGAACTCCTGGAACATACTTACCAACACTATTTAATTGTGCCACGAGAAGTAGCACGCCTGCGCCGCCAACAACAGGTTTACCGTGACTTGCTGACCGAAATGGGTGGCTATACTTTTTCTCCAAGGCTTCCAGAAATGAAACCTGTGTCAGTAGGCTGGTCATTAACGCAACTAATTCGCGATAATACCGCATTAGCTAATTGGTACCGCTTGCTGGTCACACGATCCAAACGGGTACTGAACTTTCTCGATTTGGTTGTAACCAATTCACCGATGTTTCATGATTTTGTCTCATTATTGGATGAGTATACCAATCCCTTTTTCGCTTATTTGGCCTGGTGTTTTTTCCTGCCACGTTTAATCACCAACCTCTTTTTAATGGTGAAGCATACTATTCCATGGCCCTGGATGGATGATAAGGAAAAAGCGCTGGATTGGTATTTGCGATTTGAAGCGCAGATTCAAAGAAGATGGTTTGAGTTAGGCAATGACGCAGTCTGGGTTTTCGTCGGGCTCAGTACCTGTTTTATATTGACCGGAGTGTTAGCCCCATTAGGCGTTTATTTAACCCTTTTCGCCTTTGCTTTTGATATCGCCAACTCCGCATTGCGTGCTTATGTTGAGCTCAATCGCCTGTATGAATTACAAGATGACTA
The DNA here is from genome assembly GCF_000373765.1 of Legionella shakespearei DSM 23087. Classification (GTDB taxonomy): domain Bacteria; phylum Pseudomonadota; class Gammaproteobacteria; order Legionellales; family Legionellaceae; genus Legionella; species Legionella shakespearei. The sequence continues at coordinate 105,371 of NZ_KB892415.1, forward strand.
TCAGCAAATGTATCTTGAGGCAGAAGATGACGAAAGCAGAGAGGCCATAAAAGAATATCAAAACTATTTGAATTATCGCGTCAATTTTGAAAAATTACGCTTGGGCTTGCATCTTGCCGGAACGGTTGCAGTCTTGCTGGCAATGAGTCTTGCCATCCCTGCTTTGGCAACCAATCCCGTACTGCCTTTAATCGGTGCTGTCTTATTAATTTTAATATGGATTGCTGCTTTTGTTTTGACGCAGATGCTGGAGCAGTACAGGCCTGATGAACATCTGGAAAAACCCGTATCTGTCGGCAAAACAGGCTTTTTTGCTCCGAAGAAAGCTCCTGTCGATGAGCCCGATCCCACCCTGTTCGATGAAGAGGAGCTGTCTGGAGAAGTACAACCTCTAATGAGCTAAGGTATAGAGCCTTTGCTAATGGATATGCTATGCTTTCAAACAAATACATCAATTTGAAGGTTAAACATGTCAGCACTCGTTGGATTACCACAGTTCAGTCGTATTGATGTCGATGGTTTTAAAATACATCTTGAAAAGATGTTGAAAGATCATTTGGAACGCATTGATGACTTACTGAAACAAAATCATCATTACACCTGGGATAATTTAATTTATCCTCTCGATGATTTGGAAGACGAACTGGAGCGCTTTTGGTCACCTATGTCGCATTTACATTCCGTGATGGATTCCAAAGCCTTACGTGAATGTTATGACGCCTGCCTGCCTTTATTATCTGCTTATGAAGCGGCAATCGGCCACAACCATAAATTGTATGAAGCGATTAAATCAATAGACAGACATTCTCTGGATGCAGTGCAGCAAAAAATTATTGACGATGCCTTGCGTGGTTTTGAATTATCTGGTGTAGCCTTATCCAAAGAAAAGAAAAAGCGCTTTGAAGAAATTCAGGCAAGGCTTGCGGAATTATCCAACCGCTTTTCAAATAACGTGCTCGATGCAACTCAAGCGTTTACCGTCCACATACTGGACATGGAAGAGCTGGCAGGTATGCCCGCACATGCCTTAAACACTGCGAAAGAACTGGCCGTTGAAAAAGGGTTGGAAGGCTATTTGCTGACCCTTGAGTATCCATGTTTTCAAGCCGTGATAACCCACGCCGAAGATCGCAATTTACGTGAGAAAATGTACCAGGCTTATGTCACCAGAGCATCAGACGTAGGACCAAGCGCGGGCGCTTTTGATAACACCGATTTAATCAATGAAATTCTTGCCTTGCGTCATGAAAAAGCACAACTGTTGGGTTTTAACAATTACGCAGAATTGTCTTTAGCTACCAAAATGGCGGAATCAACTGATCAAGTGATGGAGTTCATGATTGATTTGGTTGACAGGGCGCGAAAACAAGGGAGCGGTGAATTCGAACAGTTACAACAGTTCGCAGCTGAGAAGTTTAATCTTGATCCTGTAGAACCCTGGGATGTTGCCTATCTCTCTGAAAAAAGAAGACAGGATTTATTTTCTTTATCCCAGGAAGATTTACGCCCCTATTTCCCACAGCCCAAAGTCATGCAAGGCTTATTTACCATAGTCAAAAAGCTATACGGAATGACGCTTGAAGAAATTCCAGGCGTTGATGTTTGGCACAAAGACGTACAATGTTACGGCGTTATTGATGAACACAATCAAGTGCGCGGTTACGTGTACACCGATTTATTTGCCAGACCTAACAAACACAGCGGTGCCTGGATGGATTCTTTGCAAAGCAGAAGAAAACTGGAAGACGGCACCATTCAGTTACCCATTGCTACCTTAACCTGTAATTTTGCCAAACCTTCAGGAAACAGGCCCGCCATGCTGTCGCATGATGAAGTAGTCACCTTGTTCCATGAGTTTGGCCATTGTTTACATCATTTACTGACCCAAGTGGACTATCTCAGTGCCTCCGGGATTAATGGCGTTGAATGGGATGCAGTGGAATTGCCCAGCCAATTCTTTGAAAACTGGTGCTGGGAACAAAGTGCGCTGGCTTTAATGACCGGACATGTCGATACAGGCGAGCCACTACCTGCTCAATTATATGACCGTCTGATCACAGCGAAAAACTTCCAATCCGCAATGGCTATGCTACGCCAGATAGAGTTTTCTCTCTTTGATTTCCGCATTCACCAGGAATTCGACAGCAGCCGCAATTCATTAGTCAGTGATGTGCTCAATGATGTAAGGACAAAAACAAGCGTAATACCTCTGGCACCCTACAATCGTTTCCAACACAGCTTCAGCCATATCTTCGGCGGCGGCTACGCAGCAGGCTACTACAGTTACAGCTGGGCAGAAGTCCTGTCCAGCGATGCATTCTCCCGTTTCGAAGAAGAGGGAATATTCAACCCCAAAACCGGCCACGACTTCCTGAAATTCATTCTGCAAGTAGGCGGCTCCAAAAAAGCCTCCGAAGCCTACAAAGAATTCAGAGGCCGCCCGGCAACAGTAGATGCATTACTCCGTCACAACGGGATACAGTAATTTTGCAGAGGGGCATTAATGATTTTAATGCCCTCCCCGTAAGCGGATTAAAAAAATATAAGAAAACACTCTATCACCATGCTAGCTGAATTCAAGCGCTATTTTACGGAACGCACCTATAACCGCTATAAAAATGAGGCGGCTAGTGAGAAACAACAAACAGAACGCTCCATTAAAGAATCATTAATCGTCCTTGAAGCAAACAAAGAAAAAAGCTATGACACGGACAGCTAAAGAGCTGTTTGAAGACATCAGGAAGCGTTTCGAAAGCGATGGGAAATACTTATTCGTGACCCTGGAAGAATTTAAAAAAGATTTCTTCAAACCCCATTTTTATTTCCAATCTTATTATGACAAAGCCCCTACAGTTAAAATTTCCTGGTTTCATGAGTTCTCTGCAGGTATTGACGTTGAAAATAAGAAAAGAATCCCTGGAAGCCTGGAAGGAAAAATTCATTTCATGCTCGAAAAACCTGAGAGCTTATGGCCTGTATTGTTGAAACAATTTAATTTCAAAGCCACGAATGCTGAAGTGACATTTGGTCATCAAACCGAATGGTTACCCGAGCATTTGCTTCATCGTGGAGACAATGGTCGTAAACTACTCGTCTTTCTAATGGGACAACAAGCAGGCATACAACCCAGAGGAACAACACGTTATTGGTTTGAACTGTATTTGCAAACTTTAACAAACCCTAAAAATGGACTGTTTGTCAACAATCAGGAGCACGCGCTAGACCACTTGGCATTGTGTCAGTTACATCAATTTTTTTATGAGTTATCTCAATCTCGCAATACTGATATAAGAAAAGAAAGTGCAGAATTAGTGGTACACGCAGGTAGAACATTTGCTGAATGTGTTGGTGCGCTTTTAAATCAACAAGGTACTTCAAATGAAGCGATAAAAGCAAGACAAGAAATTATTACTCGCTATTACACACTAAATTATAATTTTATGATGAAGAAGATAGGCTCTAATTGGAGTCTGGATTCTGAAGAATTTTTCCAATTATACCAGGTAATATCCTTGTTAAGAGGAATGAAGGTTAAATTTGAATTTTTCCCGATTGTGCCTTTATCCTATGATGAAGCACAAACACTACTTAGCCAGCCTGACGAAGTCATTATATATAATAGAAAAGCAGGTGATAAGATAGAAACAGTTTCTGCCGTGATACCAAACCACAACGAGCGAGAACATGTGATACCCTTATCACACTACTCAAGCCACCTTCATACATTAATACAGTCAGGCGTGAAAATAGTTAATGCTTCAAAGCGAGGCAAGATAATTGATGGACTCAATAGAGATAAATACCTGTGGCTCTTCCAAAATGATTTAGCCACCCTAAAGCAAATACTGGAATCTTCAAACAAAGGTACAGTCAATCGGGTATGGAAGCATTTAGGTAGCAGTGAAAACCCTTTAACGGATAAGCATGCCACTTGCATCACCTTAATTTTAGAATCAACCGGAAACACTACAGATCCTGAAATCTTATTCGAGGTGTTACAAATTATAGAGTATTATTTTGATAGTAAAGAACGTCATCAAGTGTTAGTAAACAATAAAGCGCTGATGGAAATGCGCGGCCTTTCCAGGTTTCAAATCGCAAAACTTATGGGTACTCAACAAGCCTATCTGGATGCATTGGCAAGTGCTTCTGTGTCCCGTGATGCAAAGAAAATAATAGAAGAAATGCCAGCTAATTTTATGGTGCGAGAATTTGAAGCGCAGCCTAATAAGATTAATGGTTATGATAAGCCAAAAAAAGTAGCGCCTTTTGCTTATCTTTTAGATCATTTAAATAAACAGACACATCATAAAGCGGGAGTCCTGCAGTCATTAGAAAGCCCATTTGGTGAAAAATTTATAGAGCAATTACTTAAGTATCCTGAAATGGAGAGAGCTCGTTATGTTTTTGTCTTACAGAAACTCACCACCCAATTGTCTGATGAGTACATCAACACCCATTATAGAGGAATATCACAACTTCTAAGACCAGCACTTTATGAGCTTGGTCAAGATCCTTCAGTCGTGACTAATAATGAAATCAAATCCGATGTTCTTATTCTTGGCCAATACCTTCCTGAGGTTTTTCTGACAGCAATCAACACAGCAAGAGCGGCTGGTGTTGAATGCTATGAACAAAATGGTGAGGATTATTTTAAATCTGGTTTTAGTGCCAAATATACTTACTTGATTCAGGATTGCCTCAAAATTTTTGATGAGAGCCCAGAGTTAGATCAAAAGCAGTTTGAAGAAAAAGTTAAAGAGTGTTTAAAGGAATTTTATGACGACTTATATGAATCATACCCTGCAAAAGAACGTCTGGAAAATCTTACAAACATTAAAATCTTGAAGACACTATATCAAGAGGACAGCGAGCAGCTGGCAGCTAAAGAAAGAGTCGCTGCTGCAAGTGGCGCTGTACAAAGACTCAGTGATGCATTGGCAGAAACAGATGGAAAATTAGACTCTTTGAAAAAGCAAATGGAAGCATTGCACTTAATTAGACACAGGCAATCTCAAGATTTAGACAATGCGAAAAGAAAATTAAGCGATGCGAATGATATATTGGAACAATTAACGCAAAACAAAGCTCACAGGATTTAATTGCCGATTCCCTGGAGTTGGGGGCAGGCTTGAATGCCACCAAGATGCTTGTGTAGCCCGGTCTGCTTGCAGCCGGGAATGGAGTCTGCTTCGAACTTCGGCTGTATAACGAGCATCGGTTCCCGGCTGATTTAATACTCTCCCGCAAGCGAATTAAAAAAGTTACGCTAAGATCGAAACTTAAATTAATGGCAGTGGGAGTGGGGAGAAGGCCGCAGCCATTAAGTTAACGTCAGTTTCGGACAAGAAGCGTGTTTTATCCAGTCGTTACTTCGATGCCGTTCGGGCTGAGGAGAGGCGGTAGCCTCGTCTCGAAGCCTTAGTACAGTGTCAAGGCTTCGAGACAGCGTTATCGCGCTTCCTCAGTCCGAACGGATCGAGGTAAACACTGGCTCAAACAACTTTCTTATCCGAAACTCACGTTAAATTAAGGAGTTCCGCCGTCCCGCGGCTTGTCCGCGGGATCCAGGAATCTCACTCCGAACTTAGATCTCTGGATACCGCGGACAAGCCGCGGTACGGTGGAGTAGCGCTTAAATTAATGACAGTAGGGGAGAAGGCCTGCATGGGTATTCATCCAGGTTTTCTCACCCTAAAATCCTCCCTATCCCAAGAAATATTACATATCTCCCATCATTTTATGTTATACTTAAAGTGTACAAATTGGGGGCGACCTGGCTTCGACGTGGGTTGCGAAACCGGAAGTGCATGCCGAGAATGAGAACTCTCGTAAATCAGACTCAAAAAATATAAATGCAAACGATGCAAACTTCGCTGATAACGTTGATGGAGCAATTGCTGCTTAATCAATAGTTAAAAGCAACGTGTACTGGCCTAAACCCCGGTGCCCCGTTGACCGAGCTCGCTTATTGGTATCGAATCAACGGTCATAGAAGATAAGCTAGCTTCTTAATGAATCCCGAGTTAAGACGCGAAATTCAGGGAATCGCTGTGTACCATCCTGCCCGTCGGAGTGTCCACAGTTAAACCAAAAGACAAGGCTACGCATGTAGAGCTAAAGGCAGAGGATTTGCGGACGCGGGTTCGATTCCCGCCGCCTCCACCAACTTAAAGTTTTTTACCATCCGATAAAGTCCAAAAATCATTTAAAATCAACATAGTTAACCTAGTAATAAGGTCATTAAGGTCTTTTTTCGTCCGTTGACATCCATCATTTTTGGGGGCAACATTGGGGGCAATTCCAATAGCCGTAAATGAGTTGCCCCCAAATGCCTATATCTCCTGTCTCACTTCGTAATATAAAAGCAACAGATAAAACTCAACGCATTTTTGATGGCGGAGGTCTTTATCTTGAAATTACTCCTAAAGGTAAAACATGGTGGAGACTAAAATATCGGTTCAATGATAAAGAAAAAAGGATCTCACTTGGTGTATTTCCTGAAGTTTCTTTGGCTTTAGCACGTGATAGGCGAGACGACGCACGCAAATTACTGGCTAAGGAGATTGATCCAGGTGAACACCGTAAAATAATGAAGCAAGCCTCGTCTGATCGCGCAGCTAATAGTTTTGAGCTTATTGCTCGTGAATGGTTTGTAAAACACTCACCAAATTGGGTCGCAAGCCATGCTGATAAAATTATTCGTCGTTTTGAGCGTGATATTTTTCCTTGGATAGGCGCAACTCCTATTGCTGAAATATCAGCGCCCGCATTGCTTTCGGTCATAAGACGCATTGAAGCGCGCGGTGCTTTGGAAACTGCCCATAGAGCAATGGGTAATTGTGGGCAAGTGTTTCGCTATGCTGTCGCAACAGGGAAGGCGGATCGTGATCCATCCCAAGACTTAAGAGGTGCTCTGCCTCCTGTAAAGGGAACTCATTTTGCCGCCCAAACAGATCCGCAAGGTTTTGCTGAGGTACTAAGAGCAATTGATGGTTATGAGGGTACTCTGACAGTCCGTTGTGCATTACGACTTGCCCCATTACTTTTTGTACGGCCTGGGGAGTTAAGGAGCGCGGAGTGGATTGATGTTGATTTAGAAAAAGCAGAATGGCGTTATATGGTTACCAAAACTAATACCCCTCACATTGTTCCTCTTTCTAAACAAGCAATTGCTCTTTTTCAAGAGTTACATCCCTTAACTAGCCAAGGTCGATATGTCTTCCCAAGCGCGCGGAGTAATGACCGCCCAATGAGTGATAATGCAATATTGGCAGCTTTACGGCGCTTAGGTATTAGTAAAGAAGAAGCAACTGGTCATGGATTTCGGGCGACTGCAAGGACACTGTTAGATGAAGTATTAGGGGTTCGTCCTGACCTGATAGAACATCAATTAGCTCACGCTGTGCGCGATCCTAATGGGCGCGCTTATAATCGGACAGCCCATTTAGTAGAGCGTAAGAAAATGATGCAGGATTGGGCTGATTATTTAGAAAAGCTTAAAACAGAAATCATAGTCAATAAAAGTTAAGCTTAAATTATGGAGCTTCAAATGGATATAAATGATTTGGCGTGGCAAATGCAGCATGAGGATGGATGGTATAAGAATGACTTTGCAAAAGTATTGGCTGCTTATAACAAAGATATCGGTGATGAGTCTTTTTTTAGGGAGCTGCTCTACAATGCCGTTGCCGCAAACAAGCTGACACCTGTCAATTCAATCATTAATTTGAGCACCCCTCCGAGCCAACGTAATTTTTTATTTACTCCTGAGTCGTTAGTCGATTGGGCATCTTCAAAAGTATGGAGTTTACCTCAATCATTTAAAGATGGGAAAAAAGACGAAAATGCGCCACTGACCTTCCAACAAATAATTCAATACCTGTTGAAGCGTAAATTTCCAGATTTAGAACTGATAGAAGCAAGTGTAGGGGAGTATGGTAAGCAATTAGATGCGGTTAATGCCTATTTTAACAGCCTGAAAGAATATGCTTTTGAGGAGTTGGTGTCCCAATATGATCAAGAAAAAAGGCGTGAGCAATTAGTAATGGCCTTGCTTGCTGTTCGAGATGATAAGCTCCGTTTCTTTAATCGATCTGATGCTAAGGCTGATTTTATTCACCACTGTCAGAAAAAAACTTGGACTAAAGATGAAGCTCTTGCTCTTAGTTTTGGTAAAAACCCTAAAATTGTTAATATGGATGTTCTAAATAATTATAGAAAAAATAGACCTGTCAATGATCCACCATCAGACTCAATCTTTATTAAAGATTTTGAAAAACAAAGGGATATCCTTTTTAGCGATCCGTTGCTTGAGGATACTGGTCCTCCAAAAGTTTTTCTTGAATGGTTTGCGGATAATCGTATTCCAATACATCCTGAATTACAAAAAATGACTATTGCTTTTAAGCTTATAGCAGCAGAAAAATACACATGGATGGAAAATATTTTGCAAATTGAGAATCAATCAGAGTTTAAACCTAAGATTCAAGAAGGCAATGAAACCGTACTGTCTTTTGATGATTTTTTCCCATCATTTCCTCAAAAGCCTGATATACCAGCGGAAGTAATTAAGTACTTTTTAACCGAGTATATCTCTTTAAATAAGAAATGCCCTGAGGACTTAGAGGCTTGGAGGTTTATGCATTGTCACCCCACAAAAAAGTATCAAGTAATTGAACAGGGGAAGACTTTGCTTTTAGAAGGTGAGCTATTAGATTTTCCAAACTTTAAAAAAAGGCTTAAACGTTACAAGCGGGGAGTTCAATAGTTTCCAGCAGACACTAGAAATAAGATCTTAACATGACCAATCGAGGACAATCTCGTCCAACTTAAGACAATCATGTCCAGGCTCTTCCAATCACCAATTTTTTTAAATAAACCCTTTAGGATGCTCTTGTTCTTTATTAAACAGGAGTAGCCCATTATGTCTCATTTGCCACAAACAGGTTTTTTACGTCTTCCACAAATTATCGGTAACTCGAAAGTTACTCCTCCAATTAAACCCTTAATTCCGGTTAGTAAATCTACTTGGTGGAATGGTATTAAAGTTGGTCGATTTCCAAAACCGATTAAACTTTCCTCCCGTATTACAGTATGGCGTGTAGAGGATATTCGCCTATTAATTGAAAACGGTGGTGACCCGGTAGATTGGAGATAATTATGGGCTCTAATATTCCTGAGGAAAAAGGTTACTCTAAACTTCCCTATTTTATAGCTACCCCAGTTAAAAAAATTATTGTGTGGTTAGCTGTATGGGAAATAATTTCTGGTAAGAGGGCCGAGTTACTAATACATTGTTTGGGGTTACGGCATGCATAAATTTATTGAGCAATTTCGTTATGCAATTGAACAGTCGGGCTTAACCCCACCAACTGCAATTGAATGCGATAGTAAAATACATCGCTTTTCTAGTAGTGGAAAACCTCAAGATAAAGCTGGATGGTATTTACTATATTCGGATGGTATTCCTGCTGGTTGTTTTGGGGATTGGCGTACAGGGCTAAATCAAAATTGGCGGGCTGATATTGGCCGTTCTCTATCTTCTATTGAGGAAGCAGAGCATAGAGATAGAATAAAAAAAATGCAAATAAAACGTCAAGCCGAAGAGATTTTAATTAAAGCCGAAGCTCAAGCTAAAGCACTGTCGATGTGGAAAAAAGCAAGCCCCGCCCCTGACACGCATGCTTATTTGGTAAAGAAAGGGATTACGACTCACAGTGCGAAACAAATTGACGGTGCATTAGTGCTCCCTTTGAGGGACGAAAATGGCACATTACATTCACTTCAATTTATCAACGAAAATGGAGAAAAACGCTTCCTAGTAGGTGGTCGGGTATCTGGCTGCTATTTTAGTATTGGCTCTATTCAAGATGCGAAAGTTCTTTGCATCGTTGAGGGGTTTTCTACTGGCGCAACTATTCATGAAGCAACAAATTATCCAATTGCTGTAGCGTTTAATGCTGGCAATTTATTAGCAGTCGCAACAGTTATGCGTGAGAAATTTCCCGAGTTAACTCTTATTCTTTGTGCAGATGATGATTTTAAGGTAGATGGTAATCCTGGGCTTACTAGAGCGACTGAAGCTGCGCAGCATGTTAACGGTTTATTAGCAGTGCCAACGTTTGATACTAACAGGCCAGATAATAAAACAGATTTTAATGACATGGCTGAATTATATGGTCTTGAAACTGTACAGAGCGCAATAGCGAATGCAATTGAACCCATGATCAACGACACCTTAAAGAACAAAGTTTTTAATATCTGGCCAGATCCACAGCCAATAAAATCGAGTATTGCAGCGGAACCATACCCCTTGGATGCCTTGCCTGACACTATAAGAAAAGCTGTTATAGAGGTACAGAGTTTCACAAAGGCACCCATTCCACTTGTTGCAGCATCTGCAATTACTGCACTCTCATTGGTCGGTCAAACTTACGTTGATATAAAACGTGCTGAAAAACTATCTGGGCCTACCGGACTGTTTTTAATCACTATTGCTGATTCAGGAGAAAGAAAATCAACTTGCGATGGTTTCTTTACCCGAGCAATTCATGATTACGTGAAAAACAAAGAAGATACCGCCAAACCATTAATCAAAGAACATAGCGCAAAATTGACGGCCTGGCAGTCTAAAGTGGATGGTGTCAAAACCAAAATACGTCAATTAGCTGGAGCAGGTGATGATACTTCTATCCAAGAAAAAGAGTTACTCAATCTTGAATTTATTAAACCAACGTTGCTTAAAGTTCCCAAGCTTGTTTATAGCGATATTACACCAGAAGCATTAAAACTTAATTTAGGTACTACTTGGCCATCTGCCAGCATTGTATCAAGCGAGGGTGGTATTGTATTTGGTGCTCACGGTATGAATAAAGACTCAGTAATGAGGAATCTTGCAACATATAATCAATGCTGGGATGGTAAAAGCGTTCCCACTGATCGCATATCCTCTGCGTCATTAGGTACACAAGAAGTCCGACTGACTATGGGTATTCAGGTTCAGGAGGCAACAATTAGAGAATTTACATCACAATTAGGCAATTTAGCTCGTGGTACGGGATTCTTTGCCCGAGTATTATTTTCTTGGCCTGAATCAACCCAAGGCAGTCGGTTCTATACTGATCCACCAGATAATTGGCCATGTTTGGTGGAATTTAATCAGAGGCTCTCCAGAATATTAAATACATCGCCCCCCATTGATAGTGAAGGAATTTTAACGCCTAAATTAATGACATTAGCAGCTTTAGCAAAATTAGCATGGGTAAGATTTCATGACGGCCTTGAAAGTGAGTTACATAAAGGAGGGGAATTATATGATGTTCGTGATGTAGCCAGCAAAGCTGCTGACAATGCAGCACGATTGGCGTGTCTATTTCATCTACTTGAGCATGGGTTTAATGGGGAAGTAGGTGACGATTCTTTTGACAGAGCCAGTCTGATTATATTGTGGCACTTAGGAGAAGCTCAACGATTCTTTGGAGAATTGACATTGCCTCCTGAGTTAGCAAATGCATTACTTCTCGAGGAGTGGTTAATTGCGTATTGCCAGAAAGAAAAGATTAAGCAAATTCCTTTTTCTAAAGTACTACAATTGGGCCCAAACCGTCTTAGAAAATCATTAATATTAAAAGCGGCATTACAAGAGCTTGAAGATCTTGACCGTGCCAGATTAATTACTAGTCAGAAATATAATTATATTGAAATTAATCCGGCATTGCTTATTGGTTCGGTGAGGAATAAAGATGACTATTGACTCTCTACGAAAAGAAATTAGAACACGAACTGCTATTGCTAATTCTGCTAAAATTGCTAAGGAATTTATAGTAAGCCCTTCCTCCTTAGCAGAATTAGCAGTTTTAGCAGTAGTTCCACCTTCAGAACTAATACCAAAAATAGGATCACAGAATTCGGTTTCAGTTGGAGAGCAACCCGATTTGCAAATGGTAACTTGCAATACTTGTGAACTATTTACACCTGATAAAATTGGTGATGGTGCGGGTATTGGTAATTGTGAATTAGGTATAAAATGGACTCAAGAGTTTACAGGACGCATGCCTTTATATCGTTATTCTGAAAGGCACTGCAAGCAATTCAGTAAAAGTTAATGGATTAATTTCAAGCTAAACAAGGAGTATAAAATGACTGAATTATCAGTGAAAAAAGGTAGACCAACGAAATATAACGATACTTTGGCAAATGAGATTTGCGATACTATTGCTTCCTCAAGTAAAGGTACAAAGAAGTTATGTTTGGAGCACTCACATTGGCCTTGTCAAGATACGTTATTCACTTGGTTAAAAGCATATCCTGAATTTTCCGAGCAATACGCGCAAGCCAAAATATGCCAGATTGAGTTGCTGGTTGATGAAATTTTAGAAATTTCTGATGATGAATCCCAGGATCAGTATGTGAATGAGCTAGGGGCATTAGTCCCTAATCCATCGGCTATAAATAGAGCAAGGTTAAAAGTAGATGTACGTAAGTGGTTGGCATGCAAGCTAGTGCCGAGGGTATATGGTAATAAAATTGACATTGAAAGCGATAGCCGAATGTCTGAGGAACTACGGCAGTTAAGTGCTGATCTTGATGTTAAATATACCCGCGACTATTAGACTCAGCGGTTAGGTAACTAAAGGTGAAACTGATTTAATTTGAATTACAGTTTTCTGTTTTCATGCAGTGACAATAATTTTTATCTTGGTTTATGTTGCTCTCTCTATTAGCGGGATGTAATGTAAACCAGATGTTACTTAATAAAGACATAATGGATAAAAATATTAACAGCCAAAGTTTTCTATTCAGGGATCGCGATGACTTCTTCATATCAATCAAATCGTTGCTCATAATGACCTCATAAAACTAATTTTAATTATACAAGATATAAGTTATACAACGACGAATAGCTATTTTTGTTAAATGTTCTTAAAACTTTCGATGGGTGGAAATAGCTCGCCTACTTCCACATTAAGAGCTTGAGCAATTTTAATTAAATTAAGAGCAGCTATATTCCTTTCGCCACGTTCTACACTACCCATATAACTGCGGTCTACCCCTGATTCAGAGGCAAAAGCTTCTTGAGAGAACCCATGTGCTTTACGCATTTCTCGAATTTTATTACCTAATTTTAGGAGCTGTGGGTCTTTTTTCATGTTTGATAATTTAAGACAAAGGTGATAATGTCACCACGGACTATGAGCACCATTTTTGTGTGCTAGTCTTTGGTGGAAGGTTTTTATTATCGTTTTGTCTCAATTTGCAGGGATTCAAATAAGCACTACACAGGATGAGATTTAACCAGTCATTGGTTATATGAGGCCGTTGATATACTGAAAATCCTTCAATTAGTTAAATTAATTATTAATTACTAAGTGAAGTATGAAAATGAATTCATTAGCAGAAAAAGCTCCTCATTTAATAGAGGAATGGCATAAAAATAAAAATACCATGACACCTTATGAGGTTTCATATTCGTCGAACAAAAAGTTCTGGTGGATATGTAGAAAAGGTCACGAATGGGAGGCTGCTGTAGGGAATCGATACCGAGGAACCGGGTGTCCAGTTTGCAGTGGCAGGAAATTGTCTCAGGAGAATAATTTAGCAGTTAAATGTCCTCATTTGCTCAAAGAATGGCACCCAACTAAGAATGAGCCTTTAACTCCATTTGATGTAACCCCCAGAGGGAAAAACATAATATGGTGGCAGTGTGAGAAAGGTCATGAGTGGCAGGCTACAACAGGGAACAGATATATGGGTACAGGGTGCCCTCAATGCGATGGAAGAGTGGCTACATCAGAATATAATCTTGCTGTTAAAAGCAACCAATTAGCCCAGGAATGGCACGTAGAGAAAAACAACCCTTTAACACCTTTTGAGGTTACACCAAACAGTCAAAGAAGAGTTTGGTGGCAGTGTGAAAAAGGGCATGAATGGAAAACTAATATTGCCGCTAGGTTTAAAGGAACTAATTGCCCTTACTGTATGGGTAAAAGGCCTTCTGCAGAATATAACCTTGCAGTAAAGCACCCTCATTTAATTTCAGAATGGCATGCAGAGAAGAATAAGCCTCTTACCCCAGACAACATAACCCCCGGCTCAAAAAAAGTAGTGTGGTGGCAATGCAAGTGGAATCATGAGTGGCCAGCCGTTGTTCATACGAGAGCTAATGGCCATAATTGTCCAAAGTGCAACATCAGAACCTCTCGTCTTGAAGTTAGACTTTACTGTGAGTTAAAAAGCATCTTTGAAGATGTATTGTGGCAAGAAAAAATTCATACGAGAGAAATCGATGTCTACATTCCCCACCTTACACTAGGGATTGAGGTAGATGGCTTTTATTGGCACCAGAGCGATGAAAGAAAAAAGGCTGATAATGCCAAGCAAATTTTACTTGGTAATAATGGGATTACTTTAATTCGTGTTATGGATGATCGATTGGAAGTAAACGAAAGTAATTCCATTCCTTATGTAAATAACGGAAATCCCCTCGCTGTTATTGTTAATGTCTTAACCTTTATAAGGAGGACATTGGAGCTGACTGAAATTGATGCAAAAAAGATTGATGAGTATATAAGTGCAAATGAATATCAAAGTGAGGGGGAGTACAATGCAATTATATCCGCTCTCCCTAGCCCCTTAATAAAAAGTTCTATTGCAGGGAATCCAGATTTACTTAAAGAATGGCATCCCAATAAAAACAGTTATCAGCCAACACAGTTATCCTATGGTTCAAAAATCAAAGTTTGGTGGCAATGTGGGAAGAAGCATGAATGGGAAGCAACCCCAAATAGCAGAACCCGACCACAAGGCACCGGTTGCCCATATTGTAGTGGGAAACAACCAACTCATGATAATAATTTGGCAGTACAAAGTCCGGAGTTAGTTAAGGAATGGCATCCAGCGAAGAATAATGAACTTAGACCAGAAATGTTTCTACCCAAGAGTAATAAAAAAGTTTGGTGGTTGTGTAAACATTTACATGAATGGCAAGCCACTATTGATAATCGATTCAATGGAACAAATTGTCCAAACTGTTGGAGTGCTAAGAGTAGCTAAGCTATTAGGTCTACATCTCAGTCAAGGTAACCATTTCACCAGATGACACGTGAGTATGTATGAGTTTTAGGGGGGGGTATGTCCCGTGACAAAGCCTACCCCCTTTGTTGAGCATGAGCCTCTCCCTCTTGATAGCCGACGCATTTTTTAGTTATCGGCTCAATTTTAGCATTCTAAAAAAGCTGTCTATAATTTTGCTTTGGGACTAAACGATGATTTTAACTGGGATTTTGATTTGTTGTGTAATGGGCGTGTAAATATCAATATCGGCTTCGCACTCCAAGCTAATGATAAGTGAGTAACGTACTTTTTGTTCTAGCCGGGGATTTTCTTTTGAAGGAAATCCTACTCGATACTTCCACCAACCACCTTGAGGGATTATCGCTAAAATATTTTGATTTGCTAATTCAGCTCCTGTTCCTGTCCATATATCGCTAATTAATGATCCACGGTCGCGTGTTTTTGGTCCAAGTAACCAACTATTTTTACCTCGGCTATTATTTATATTTTCCTGTGAGTCTATTTCTTCTCCTAATGTCAGCTCAGCATTAATCCTCTGTAAAAATGCCTCCGTGGTTTCATTCGCCCTTTTAAGTTTGAAACGGAGCTCATGGGATGCGTATCCATGTTTTGTTTTAGGTGGTAGTTCAGATGGGCTAGGTTCTATGAAATATGACAAAGTAGCTCTTAAAGTTACTTTTTGATCAAATAATTGCTCTAGCTGTTCTTTTGGCCAGGGCAACTCATAAAAATTCATTTCATCATATATGGCATCACTTCCTTTTTTGTGCCCTAATTCATCGATACTTAATTTAAAGGGTTTTAAGTAATCTTGGATAATAAGGCAAGGTTTGTTTTTAAAGCTGTTTAATAAAAACTCTTCATTAGGGACACCATACCCAAACCGCCTTAATAAATTAATTTTTTCCTGCATATTGGCATTATTTATAGGATGGGTTTGAGCTTGGGCAAGCATCGCATCAGTCCATCTTGCACTATGAACAATGAGTCCTCTTACCGTTTCAGGCCAATAATGGGGATATTCTGCCCTTATTATTGCACCTAAACGAGCAGCTTGCGCATTAGCAGCACTTGTATCGGAGCTGTGACAAAATGGCGTTTGTTTCCCAGTAGTTAATACGTGCAAATCAGGGTGGTCTTCTGGAGGAAAATTATCTTTACCAATATGGTTTCCACCTTCCAAAACAACATCAGGTTTAATAGGCCAAGGAGTTTTCCCCCAGCTAACACTTGTGCGTGATCTAGGGGATAACTCACCTGCTTTAGCAATAGGCTCCCAGCTGTCATAATTTGGATCATTTACCCAAATTTTATTTGTATATGCACCAACAGTGATGGCATTCCAGGATTGTGCAGGCTCTTCTATTTCCGACAGATCATTATAATCAAGATAAGTTGTATGTTTTAATTGATCCCTAATATTGCCAGCAGATATAAAGAATAATCGCTTCATTTCATCATCAATTTGCCATTCATTGATATAATCTACAGCAAAAGCCATTTGATCAATTTTTGCTGATAAAGCTGTGGGCTGGCCATTGAGCATAGTTAATGGATACACACCATCTAATTCAAGTGAAATAGTCCAGGATAGGCAAAATACTCTATCGAATTTCGGAGCATTAGTTTCGGCTCTATAAATAGACTGCTCGGTGATAAAGCCAATATGTTCAGGCACATTTTTTCCGTAGGGTGGAAAAACTTTTACTGATTCAAGATAATGTAGAATTTCAATAGTATCATCAGCTTCTAATATGGGTGTTAAGTCACCTAAAAGAGCAAGACCTCCCATTCCGGTACCATGCCCATCATGATCATCAGTTCCCCAATCAGGATGATAAGTATCTATAGTTTCTGGTTTAATAGCTGGCTTAAGTAAGCTATGCTCACTATGTAATCCTGTATCTACTAGACATACGCTGCTGTTTTTCATGTTATAAATAATTCGTTTAGCAAGATTTTCCTGCCATTCCTTTTGCTCACGAGGTTCAAGAGAGTCAAAAAAACTTGATTGTGTACGATTATAACGAAAGCCAGTGAGAGTATTTGTAGCTAATTGTAATTTTTGAAGAAACTTTAGATTACAAGCAATGGTGCATATTTGGCGATCAGGGAAACATAAGTGGTGGGTGGAAATAATAATATCGTCCGCATCTTTTATGAAGGCTCTTACTTGTTCAATACTGCCTTCTCTAAGCCATAATTCCCAACTGCAATATTTATCTTCTATTGGAAAGGGTAAATTATCGGCCCAAAAATCCTTTAATTCTGCAGCAACTATCTTATCAATAGTATTAAAAAGTTCCCGATTCCTTGGGTGTCCATTTTTTGTTTTTTTTGATTCGTCTTGATAGTCCAGAATTTTATTGGGAAGATTATCCTTTTTAGAAGGAGGAATATAAATTACAGCACTACTCGCAACCCCATTCTCATCATACTTTACATTTAATACCTCAATATGTTCTTTGCCTTGTTTATTTTCAAGTCTAATATATTCTAGCCCAATCCCCTCCGGAGCATTAACTTCAATAGCAAATCCTTTATCACCTACGGCATCCTTTATACCATTTTGTTCGCATAAAAGCTGGTAGTTTTGTAACGCTACGGAATAGGCATTTTTTAAGACATTACCATGAATAGCAGGTATTTGATCTGGGATACTATAATCAGATGAACTACCTCCTGCCTTGGGCTTATAAGATTGTGTCTGTTTAATCTCAGGCAGGAGTATGTGAGGAAATTTTTGATGCGTCATTGCTTAATTCTTCTTGTGGCTAGCGGTTTTTCGCTCTTGAATCATAGAGAAAATTTCTTCAGTGGTAATTAAACCATTTTTTTCTAAAACAGCCATTTTTGCTGCATCATCGCATGCTCTTGTTATTTCTGCATGGCTTAATCCACTCGCTTCCCTTTCTATAACAGTCCAATCTATCTCTGGCATTTTGAATTTATAAAGACGATTCTCTATAATTGGTCTGATTTTACTTTTTTCAGGCAGTTCATAGGGAATAACATCATCAAAACGGCGAAAGAGAGCAAAATCAATCGACTCAATATAATTTGTTGCTGCAATAATAAGGCTGTCAGAAGTATCTTCTTCCATAAATGTAAGGAAAGAATTTAAAACACGTCGAATTTCCCCCAAATCATTAGGTGAATGTCTATGGGAGCCTATTGCATCAAACTCATCAAAGAAATAGATCCCTTGTGCAGTACGCATAGAATCAAATACTTGTCGAAGTTTGCTAGCGGTTTCTCCCATATACTTCGTAATTAACCCATCAAGTCTGATGGTGAATAATGGAAGATTTAATTCACTTGATAAAGCAGATGCTGTAACAGTTTTTCCAGTTCCTGGTGGCCCGTATAATAGGAATTTACGTCTTGGATGTAGGCCGTGTTCTCGAAGTTTACTTTGTTGTCTAAATTCTAAAATAATCCGTTTAAAAGTTAATTTAATTTTATCTGAGAAAGTAAGCTCATTTAATTTTATTGTAGGTTCACTTATCGAGAGGAATGCCTCTAACTCATGGGTATGTCTAACAAGGTTGATAACTTTATTTTTACGTTCATTCTTTGATTTGGCTTTATCGATTAATTGTTTTAATTCTTGGGCGAGTTTAGAGTGTCCCATGCGAGCTTCGTGGGCGGCTACTTGCATTGCCACAGTATAAAAGTACTCATCGTTACCTTCTATATGGCTTCTAAGTAATTGAATTAATTGTTCTGCTTTAGCCATTTTGCGCCAATTTAAGTTTAATCTACATTATAGCTATATAATAGTATCCCTGAAGATAATTCACTAGTACTATTTATATCCCACATGAATAAAGAGTCATGTTTGGATAGTTACGTCTACTGTCTAAATACTATGAATTAAGAAAGTAACAATTGATTGAATTCACCCTGGCGTACTTACAATCGAGTATAAGATTTCATCGTTGGGGGCAACTTTGGGGGCAACAAAATTTTTTATAAATTTAAAAGCATTAAATAACAATAGGTTAATCGATTAGTTCAATAGCCGCCGCCACCACTTAACTTGTTAATTATAA
Source organism: Legionella shakespearei DSM 23087 (assembly GCF_000373765.1). Classification (GTDB taxonomy): domain Bacteria; phylum Pseudomonadota; class Gammaproteobacteria; order Legionellales; family Legionellaceae; genus Legionella; species Legionella shakespearei. The sequence goes on from NZ_KB892415.1 coordinate 124,501, forward strand.
TAAGTTTATTTAAAAAATGAAAAATTTCTCTCAATTAAAACCATTTATAAAAAAATCTAAAAAAGGATTTAATGGCTATCCTACTGCCTCTATGGCTTTTTATGGTCCAACAAATCACATGGCAACAAAGTTGGTGGTTGGCATTTCCTATAGTGAAGAGAGCGAGCCGATGTTATTCAAGTGGTTTAATGAAGCATTTGATATCAGATCCCATGCCAGGATTCTCGGAGAAGTCACAAAATTATTTGCCAGCCATAAAATCAAATCGATTACTTTAATGGAAAAAATATTTGGTTGCCCACATGAAGAAGGCATTGATTACCCCGAAGAAACACAATGCCCACAATGTACCTATTGGCAAAATAGAGATAGATTTACTCATTTAAAAATTGATAATCCCGCAAATAAGTCCGTCATACTTGCACATTTAGCTGCTTCAATGCATCAAGGTAATGATTGACAGGTATCTTCAGGAAAAATGAAGGTTGTTGGAAAACATTATTTTTCATGAAATTAAAGCTTAACTCAACACAGGATTGCTCTTTATATTGTTGAAGCATGGCATGGTTATTCAATAGCGAACTATAACTTCTGTAATCGAACTAACTGCCCATTTCAATCGATCAGAATTAAATGGAAACGGTAATAGACGATTTCATTTTTGTTATTTTTACGTATTTTTCCATTATATTTTTTACCTCTCTTTAATTTCCACTGGACATTTATTGGTTTTTTTATAAACTCCGAGAGTTAGGATTATAGGGGTATTGGTTCTTGTTAAGACTGTACCGACACAAGGAGAGTGCTAATAAAATAAATAAAAAGAGAAATATAATGAAAGTAACTTGTTTTGATAACAGACCAGAAATCATCCAAATATGTGCTGACTATTGGGAAATTGATAATAATGGGGAGTTTTTGCATAACACCAGCGCAATCGGAAAGAAATACGGGCTCTCTGCCAATAAAATCACTCAAATAGCAAAAGAGTATAGCTGTGCCTATTCAAGCACACTTTATTGCTCTTCTTGTTCGATACCATATCAATATGTAAATAGAACAGATTATCAATCTACGACTGAAATAAACTGTTGGACTTGCAATGATTGCCTGGCCAATGAAAAAATGCTCCTTAATGAAAAGAAACAAATTGTTTTATCGCACGAATTTACTAAACAACAGGAAAACCATCCCCTCTCAATTGAGCGATTAAACGTAAGATTGTCCATACTATTGTTGTCTCTAATTCGTTATGGTGCTAATGAAGATTTAACGTTTATAAATGAATATTTAACAAATAGAACAGATCGTCTTTCTCCTGATGACGATGATGATATCGATTTTATACGAGAGCTCTACAGGGGTGGATGTATATCAATAGCTCCATTTTCTCACCCCGATACACTCACATTAGCAGAAGATAATAATTTTTCTTTTTACCCCAAATCTGTCAAATGGCTTTTACCTTTATCTGAAGGACAGACTTTTAGAGAGTTTATCATGCTCCTAGAAGCTAAATTAGCATCAACAGATTATCTTGAAGCTAGCTACGATGAAGTTTTAGACTTTTGTAAAGATATTTCACTGAAAGAATGTTTAGCCTATTTAAAATATAAAATGGATGAACATAAGCTTCCTTTTACACCTGGAGACAAAACCAGATTAGTGTTGAGTAAGGCTCTTGAAATGTATTCAGTTGCACAAGTCTATGGTTTTATATGGACTGCTGTAAGTAGTACGGCTGCTTATTATATGAGGACTCAAGGGAGTATTAGTAAAAAGCAAGCGGCTAATGCAGTAGTTGGTAACATAGAAAAAAATTTCGAACGTGCATATACCCAAAATTGGGATGTGAAAGGGTATCGAAGAGATCATAATTTGCCCCAATCAATCATTAGTCGAATATTATTTAATGTACTTTTGCATACTGATGATGGCGGATTTTATTTGCCATTAGGGAAAATTATGAATTTAGAAGATACACTCAGCACCTAAAATTGAAATAGCTTATTTGGAAAGACCTTCACGGTATTCCTCGGCAGTAATGACCGTTTCATACAAACCAACGCTTTCATTTTCGTGTCGGTTAATACCCGTGTATATTAGACTTGCGTCCTCATACCGCTTGAATTTGTAAACAACATCATTCATGAGGGCGCTATTAAATACTCCCAGACTAACTAAAAGCTCAAAATCTTTGACGATTAAGCCGGTTACCTTTTTGAAAGCTCTGGTTCAAGTTGGGTAATAACATCCTTAAGGCTTTTCTCTCTATCATCGGTCAAGAGGTAGGGGTCACCCATTAGAAAGTCTTTTGATTGGCGATTTTTTATATATCTAAATTAATTGTAGAATGCTGTATATCAGCCCATAGAAAACACACTGGCATAACCTAAATATTTAACACAATCGACCACTTCATCGTCGATAATATTTCTATTGTGTTGGAATTAAAATACGCTAATCAAAAGATTTGACCCCGTTTCACTTTCAATCGGTGAAAACTTGTTCATAAATTAGGTCGGTACAATTGTTTTGGTATAAATGCAGAATATCGTCTGTTTTAACTATGCTCCAATATTTTTTCTTCATTAAGGTTGAATCTCTGCTATATTTCCATTATTTTCTCTAATTTTCCATAAACAAGAAAAATTAAGTTCATGAAAGATGAGATTATGCTAATCAAAGAATTAGCATAATATTTGCAAAATTGATGAATGATCCCAAATTCCATGAGGTAGCTGCCAGCTATTTAGTAAAGGCCGTGTATGAGCGAGTTCGTAATCAAAAAGGGGTAGAATAATTATGCATGTAGAAGTAAATAGTCGTCCTGCTGATTACTACAAGGATTTGATTAACGAACTTCGTAAACTTCCATCGGAAACAGAGTGGCTTGAATTTAAACATAATAAAGCTGAGCCAGAAGAAATCGGTGAATACTGTTCAGCCTTGGTTAATTCTGCTTTGCTTTTAGATAAACCATGCGCATATCTTGTCTGGGGTATTGATAATAGTACTCATGATATTGTTGGAACTACTTTTAAACCGAATGGAACAAAAGTTGGTAATGAAGCATTATTAAGCTGGCTTGCAAGGTTGTTATCGCCCAAGATAAATTTTCATTTTGTCAGTATCAACATGGATGGTAAAGCACTGGTTATTCTTGAAATAGAAGCAGAAACCAGCCATCCCGTTCAATTTAAAAATCAAAAATTCATCCGTATTGGTTCATATAAAAAGAAACTTAGCGATCACCCGGAAAAAGAGAAGGCGTTATGGCGGGTATTGGATCGCAAACCTTTTGAGGATGGAGTAGCAGAAGAAAAAGTATCTGATGAAACCGTTTTAATGCTAATTGATTATCCAGCATATTTTAATTTGTTAGGATTACCTTTGCCTGATGGGCGTGCTGCTATATTAGATGCACTAAAAACAGAGAAACTGATTACTCCCTGTGAAGCTGGCGGTTGGAACATCACAACCCTTGGAGCAGTATTATTTGCCAAAAATCTTTCAGATTTCCTTAAACTAAGGCGAAAAGCTTTACGCATTATTCATTATAAAGGTAACAATCGAATAGAAACTCAGAGGGAGCATATTGAACACAAAGGCTATGCTGTTGGTTTTGAAGGACTTATTGAATATATTATGGCTTTAATACCGACCAATGAGGTTATTGGAACTGCACTCAGAAAGACCGTCCCCATGTATCCAGAACTGGCAATACGTGAACTTGTTGCCAATGCTTTAACCCATCAAGATTTCAAAGTTACGGGTGCTGGACCAATGATTGAAATTTTTGATAATAGAATGGAAATAACTAATCCCGGGTTACCCCTTGTTTCAACCGAAAGGTTTTTGGATACACCGCCTAAATCACGTAATGAAGCATTGGCAGCATTAATGCGCCGTTTTGGTATTTGCGAGGAACGGGGAAGTGGAATTGATAAAGTAATCTCTGAAATTGAGTACTACCAATTACCAGCGCCTATTTTTGAAGCCGTTGAAGAGCATACCCGTGTAGTATTATTTGCTCATCGAGATCTGAAAGATATGGATAAGCAAGATAGGATATGGGCTTGTTATTTGCATGCCTGTCTTCGATATGTAGAGCGTGACTACATGACTAATTCCACCTTGAGGGATCGTTTTGGTATCGATCCGAAAAACAGTGCTATGGTCTCTCGAATCATCCGAGATGCATTGGGGGCTGGAAAGATCCGATGTTATGATGACTCGGTTGGAAGTAAAGCTAAAAAATATCTGCCATGGTGGGTTGTATAGAGTAGGTTAATTTGTTTGACTGTTGTTTGATTGGTTGGCAACATTTTTACTATATTTTTTGTAAAAAGCCATGATTTACAATATGTTAGTGAATTTAATTTGTTTGACTGTTGTTTGACTGTTGTTTGACTGCCATGACATTGTTAGCCAAATGAAAAAGGCACCATACCGGCACCATCTTCTGACAATTAGAGATAACCAAAGACAACAGACTGCTTTAAACATTGGACAGATAACCCCTTATTTCTTCTTGTTTTTCGTGGTCTTTGGTTGTCTTTTATGATCATCATCAAAATCCTGTGTAGCGGGTTCGATTCCCGCCGCCTCCACCATAAGTTATTGATTTTAAATGGTTTTATTTTGTATTTTCTTCTCAAAGGGTTCAAGCGGGCTTATTCTATTTAATCCAGAGATGTATTTTTCGTTAAAATGGGTTTGTAGTCATAGCAAGCGTGAGCTTCTTCTAAAAATTCTCTTAATTGTTCTTGATTCTTCATGACAGATAAAAATATATCAATTGCATTTGTAAAATTGTGTAACACCAAGGCAAGTGACTTTTTATCTGCCTGAGCAATATACTGCTCTAATAGGGAGAAACCAGCTTCGATAAACACTTGATAACCTCTACCACAAGCATTATCTCGAATCGGACTATCACAGGAATTTTTTAAGTTCTCAATCGTCTTGACTATAAATGCTTCTAAAGCTTTGACTTCAGTAGGGCGGACAAGCTCCTGATCATTAAAAGCGTTGTCCTTCAAATGAAGAGTTTTAAGTCTTTGCAATTCTATTTGAAACTCTTTAAAACGTTGTGCAATAAATTCATTATTCAAAAAGATGGGGAGCCACATTGGATCTAGAATTTTTTTAGAGGTGAAGTCAAATGATTTATCTTTAGGATGTATTGATGATTGTGAAAAAGAAAACCAAAAAACAGCGGCTAGTGCTTGCGGAAGATGTGATGTTAAAGCACAGATACTATCATGTTCTTGGGTGGTGGTGTTAACTAATCGACCTCCCAAGCGCTCTATTAACTCTTGTGTATGTGCTCCTTGGCAAGTTTGACTGCTAGGAAAAGTAAATATAGTTTTTTTGTCGAAAAATTGAGCCGAGAACCCTTCGTAATCAGAGACAATAGTTACCTTATTGGTTACATTAAGCGCGGACCCTCCAACCATCGGATGGATAGGAAAATAGTTATTTGGCAAATGTTTTCTTATTAAATCAACAGATTGAGATTTTCTGGAACCAACGTCGACAACTTCAGTCTTATCACCCACTTTATCTTGTAGATATTTAGCGATATTTTCAAATGAATCAATAGGAGTGCAGATAAATATGACATCATATTCAGAAAGTGAAGCTGAATCGGGCATATTATCATGTAACTTAGAGAAACAACCAAGTTGGGATGCTAGGCCAGAATCTAATGTAGGATTCTCATCATATCCATCAATTTCAATCTTTTTTTCATCTTTATTTAATGCATTTATAGACTTAGCAATACTTCCACCGATACGGCCGCAACCCCAAATTAATACCTTCATAGTAACCCTTACACTCTTGGATGTGTTAATTGTACATTATGAATCATTTTAAGGCAAATTGGGCGGGTATTAGATGTTCTTTGCATTATTGTTGGAGATTAGAACAAATGGCACCAGTAACTTGCTTACATATAATATTTTCCATTTCAATAACTTAACGATAGAATCATACATTGAGCCTTATGAATAAATAAAAAGGGGTTGTTGTGTTAGAAATAGTAATATATACCGCTAAAGATGGGCATATTGAGTTGGATGTCAATCTAGCCAATGAGACCGTTTGGCTAACCTTAAATCAAATGGCTCAGCTATTTGGGCGTGATAAATCCGTTATTTCACGACACTGAATAACATTTTTAAGACCAGCGAATTAGAGCCAGAATCAACTGTTGCAAAATTTGCAACAGTTCAAAAAGAAGGCGATCGTGAAATTGAACGTGCTATAGAATACTATAATCTAGACGCGATTATCTCTGTTGGCTATAGGGTAAACTCTAAAGAAGGTGTTCAATTCAGAAAGTGGGCTAGTCATGTGTTGAAAGAACACTTGGTGCGTGGCTATACAACCAATGAAAGGCGTTTAAGTCAACAAGGCATCCATGAGTTACAACAGGCTGTTGAGCTATTACAAAAAACTTTAATCAATCATGAGTTGGTTAATGATTTAGGACGAGAAGCCATTCAAATCATCGCATATACCAAAGCGTGGGATTTGCTCTTGGCTTATGATGAGGGTGAACTGTCGTTACCAACAAAAGAGAAACAAACAACGCAGACATTAACCTATCAAGTTGCTTTATCGGCAATTGAATCATTGAAACAAGAACTAAGGGTTAGAAAAGAGGCTACTGCTTTATTTGGCAAAGAGCGTGATGGTGGGTTGGATAGCATTTTAAATAATATTGAGCAAACCTTTGGCGGCGAGGCTTTATATCTTAGTCTAAGTAAAGGAAAAATTTGTCATAGCATAACGACAATGCCATCAATATCAATCGGTCAAACTCATCACGGTTTTCAAATTAAAGATCAAAATCAGGCACAGCTAAACTTATTGCTTGGGTGAATGAACTCATTAAATTATATTGTTAAGTATATTGATGAAACTAAGGGTACGATTGAAGGACCTTTAAACGACAAAGGCTTCCGAAGAAGCCTAAAAATGGCGTCAACATGGATTGTCGTCTCCGTTTGTTGGGCCAGCTGCACTGGGCGGACCTTTGTGCAGTCTTGAATGCCTGATTGCCGAGCAGGTAACACTTATATTATATTCATTTTTAGGGAAAATTACAAATAGGGTGTTAATCGGGATAAATTTAATCCATGTAATATACACGTATAAATTTCTTTCAAAAGAAACAGTATTTCTTTAAGCAGTCAGTTCCAAAAGCTCTTTTCCTCATTCCAAAATATGGGAATTGAACCGGTTCCAATTTTGGGACGACACCTCCACCAACGTATTGATTTAAAATAAATTTTCATTAAATATTTTCCTGACAAATAAAATTTGCTCCTAAAGTCAGGATCATTCCCATAAAACTATTTTACCGTTGTATCTAATTATTGATAGAATAGTTCTTGTAGTGTGAAATGACTTTTTATCTTCTCGTTCCCTCCCGGATAAAATATTCTGATGGTCATTTCAGCCGAGGGATACCTTAATAACGATTAATAAAAGGTATCCATATGTCCCAAACTATCCTTGAAAATGATAAAAGTTATCCATCCAATAAAGAATTACTTGATGAGTTTCATTCTCATGGCGTGATTACCCTCGAAGATTATATAAGTGAGACAAGGGTTGATGAAATATTAGAGGAAATACAAACTGTTACTGACAAAGCCCAACAAGACCTGATTAATGATTGGAACAATCAGAAGATTTGTTTTTATTCAGTCCAAAAGCATCATAAAAAATCTCCTGATGAAGACTTTGCAAATAAGCCCTATTTTCTGGAGTCTAAAGATAAATCACATATTTTCTATGAAAAAATTGCCAATACCTATCAGATAAATCGTATCGGTCACGCCTTACATAAAGAAACCAATTATCCTGGCTTAGGTTCTTTAATTAATGACAAAATGATTCAGTTTTTAAAAGCTTTAAACTATCTTAGGCCCGTTTGCCATTTAAGTGTTTATATTCCAAAATATGGTTTTGGCCTCGGAAGCAAAGTAAAACCTCACCAGGAAAATACCTTTGCCTATTCAGAACCCACCAGTGCTCTTGTCCTATGGATTGCGCTTGAAGATGCCACCATCGAAAATGCATGTCTATGGGGGATACCGGGTAGCAACCATTGGCCTTTGAAATATATCTCAAAGCTAGATTCACATCGAAAACAAAGAACTTTCTATCAAATCAATGACGTTGAAATTCCAAACTTTGAAACGGAAATAGAGCGATATAAACCGCTGGAAGTGAAAAAAGGAAGCGCTCTCATTATGCATGGTAACTTTGTGCATGCAAGCCCCGCCAACTTTTCATCTAAAAGCCGACAAAGTATCTCGTTGCAATTTTTGGAAACAGCCAATACACACTATCCAAACTTTAACTGGATATGGCCAGGGCGTACTGATTACCTTTACGACCTGACCAATGATATCAATCAGGAGTTTGAATATGTCAATTTATAATCATCCAAGCTACTTTCAAACATATCTTGAACATGCCAGTGAAAAAAAGGTATTGGCCGACATGCTTCCCTCCCGAATCCTGCGATTATCTCAATTCAACAACTTGTTGGATGTTGGTTGTCATACTGGAGATCTTTTAGATAAGATATTATCTCAAGAAACAATAACAACGCCCTTAGAGCGAATCGTTGGTATCGATCCTGCCAATACTCGAGATGAGTTTTTAGAAAAAATTAGTCATTTGAGTCGTTCAACACGTTTTATACAGATGTCATTAGAAAACTACTTTAAACATCATCAACAAAAATTTGATGTTATTCTGGCGTCTCAATGTTTATATTGGTCTGAAGATTTAGCAAATGATTTGATATCCATTAATAAACATGGCCGTGCCACTTGTATTGTCATAAGAAGCGACACTGGGATTTATCAAATTCAACATGGATTAAAGCGTTATTTAGGTAACAAACAAGAGAAACTGTATTACAGTCGACATATTGAAACAACACTGAATAGAAACAATATCCTCTTTCAAAAAGATGTGATTGAGAGCCCAATTTATATGCCCCAAAAAGGAAGCCAGGAATGGTTATCCATGTTGTCTTTTTTCCTTCAGAATGACCATAGCAATTTTTCAAATGAAGCACTAAATGAAATTAATAACTTTTTGGATAAATTGATAATGCCCAACAATATCATTAAGCATGAAGTAGTATTTTATTGGTTAGGAGAATTTATATGCTAGAAAAAAACAAAGAAATTGTGATGAATTTTTTCGAATTAACATTCAATCAACATCAACCCAGAGAAGCTGCAATTCGATACTTACATGAATCCTATATTCAACACAACCCAAATGCACCTGATGGACGTGAGGCATTTTACACATTATTTGAGAAATACTTTCAAGACTATCCCTTAAGCCATGTAGAAATTAGGCGCATTATTGCTGATGAAAATATGGTCGTACTTCATGTGTTGGCAAAAAAATATCCAGATGATTGTGGGGAGATTGTGGCAGAGTTTTTCCGTATAGAGGATCAAAAAATTATAGAGCATTGGGATGTTATCTCTGCGCTCCCTGAACATTCCATGAATTCAAATGGTGTGATATAAAAAATAGATATCCCCTTGCTGTAGGAGCCCAAACAACGAAATGGTAATATCAGGTAAAGACATTGAAATGAAAAGGCACCATAGCGACTTTAACAGGATATACAACAGTCAATGACTAGTCCTCGCCGTTGACTGGCCAATTGAAAAATAGTCCCAAGTAATTTTCTTGATTGGGTTTTGATTCTAAAGCCTATTTAACCTTTTGGACTCAAACAAAAACCTTTAAATACAATAGGTTGAGGAATTGTTATTTCTTGACTTGCATTTTGTTCCGATGCAAATTAGATTCTAACTTCTTTGAATCTTCATGTTCAAAAGCTGAAGCCATGCGGTCAATCTCCCTTTTTGTCAAACCAAATTGGGTAGCAACAGTTCGCCATTTCCTTACAGCTAGCCCAACCTCTTTTATAATTTCAAGTGCTCTTACTTTCTTTATCCGAAACTCATCAATGACAGAAAGCGCCAAATCAATAGAAGCCGTTGGATCATCATAATCTATCGACGTTGATAACATCCGTGCTTTAATTTCAACCGGTGTAGGATTGATATCATAGGCTGGTGACAATCGCCAACCTTTATGACGTTCATATAAAAAACCATGATTTCTTAAATGATCATCTGTGTTTGAAATCAGTACGGTGAAAATGATACGCCGCCACAGTTCTTCTAAATCACTGTTTGGACTTGCGCCGTGTTGAGTAATGGCATAAGCGATTTCAAGATAGCTGTGCGGGTCATTATCCTTTGCACCTAACATACTCATTGCAGATAAGAATGGAACACGCTGACCTGCGTGACGGTCAAAACGGCGCAGAATCAGAACCGGTTTGTCCATGATTGTTTCCAGACGCCAATCGGTTGTTTTAATTCCCGCTTTTTCTGCAAGAGTCAGCGTAACCGCTTCCCAGACAACCACGTTACATTCATCATCTTTTTTTGGAAATTTAGCAATTGCAAGATGACCATCTTTATCTCTAACTGATGCTTTCGGCCGCGCTCCACCAAGAGATGACCCAGGGGCTAATAATATTTTCAGATCTTCAGCTGTTTCCTCGTCATTAAGATAATGTTCAGTTGCAGAAAGTAATCGAGGCAGATCGATTAAAGGTGGTATGCTTTCTTTATCTTTGGGGGTTAAGTAGGGTCCGCCATCTTTTAGCGAGAAACGTAAAGCGCCCTGACGAGCTTCATCATTAACACCTAACAGATAATCGACTTCTGACAGTGTTCTTGCTGACTCTCCAATCGATTTTGCACGCACACTTTCTGCTCGGCGCATCAAAACACGACCCCAGCGATCAGGAGTCGAATCACCAATAGCACCGAATAATATCTGGTCTGGTGTGGTATGAAATGCGCCAGAGGTTAATTGAAGAGCAGGATCAAGAGCAAATTTTTCTGAATGTTTCAGCCAGTCAGGATCATATTCAAAAGATGCACTTTGCCTGGCGCCACGCTGATGAAACCATAGCTTGCCAACCTTGTGCGTTTTTTCGCCAAGATCAATCGAAACATAAATTTCTTGGCTACTCATGTGCTCCCCCTTTATTGCCTTGTGGCGTTCTGATTCTTTTAGGGAGGCTTTCTTCTTCAAGTTCGCGCCCGACAATATCGTGAGAGGCATCAGCAACACACGCCAAATGATCAGACATGCCTAAAACAAAAAGAGCAGATGCATACGAACCCATGGATACACTTGGATCGCCTTTTTCAATTTTGGATAAAGTGAGGCGAGAAAAACCACAACGTTCAGACATTAGCTCCATAGCTATACGACGACGCCGGCGCGCATCACTAATATTCTTGCCCAATATTCTTAAAACTTTCTGTACTGGAATGGGTAAATGTGTTTTTTTGCTCATGCTATAACCTTTAATATATTTTATATTTTACATTATGTTGTTTAACGAAAATAATAAGATACATTAATAAAAAAAGCAAACAATAGAAATTTTAATGCATACTATAATTATCATTAAAGTCTTTAAAGCAAATAATAATATACATTAAACAATTTATTACAAGATGCCTTGCATAAAATAGTGTTGCCTTTGGTTGTCAACTAATTCAAATAATTAGTTGCCTTTATAATAAGTAAATTGCATAAATTGAGAAACTGTTTAAGGTTAATAGACTTAAATGTGAGATCACGGCTTATAATTTTAAGTGATGGAGAAGGAGCATCAAAAAAGTCCCATTGACGCCCTAGAATTAGTAATTAAAAAATTAAGAACATATAAATCAATAAGTTAAGATAAATTATCGCGGGTTCGATTTCCACCTCCCCATAATATATTTAAACGATGTAGCCTTGATGCAGCGATAGCGTAATCAAGGTTTTCATTAAATAACTGAATTTCATTTCATATTCCTTTCTTCCAAAATACAAATCATGCAAATAACAATAAATAAAAAACACATCACCTACGAAATAGCATCAAAGCTTATCCAAGCAGCCATTGACCATGCAAACAAAATTAACCTATCAATATCCGCAGCAGTTACCGATCCCAGCGTCAATTTAATTGCCTTCACAAGAATGGATAATGCTGTTTAATCGGCATAGGCATGGCTCAGGGAAAAGCATACACGGCCACAAAAAGCGGATTAACACCCGTGAATTCCCACATTAATGACTTCTAAAAAAATCAGGATGATTCTCTAGGAGGATTCATTTCATACTATAAAAGTGCGAAGTTCGAATTAATCCAATATTTTCCTCATAAAATGACAATCTCGATCATCAACCCATTTTGATATCGTACCCACACATTGAAATCCTAATTTTTCATAAAAAGGACGCGCCTGAAAATCAAAGGTATCCAACTGAATATAATGACATCCTTTCATTTTACTAAACTGTTCAAGTTTCCAAATTAATTTTTTACCTAATCCCTGGCTGCGGAAATGTTCATGAACCCAAAATAAATCAACACGAACATATTTCCCTCTATAAAAACCTGTTAAACCTGCTATCACGTCTGAGTTACTGTCTTTTATGTATATAATAAAGGGTTGTGAAGGATTGGAGCCGAAGTAAGGCGTATTAAAGTCAACGATTCCCTGCTTTATGATCTTATAGATAGCTGAGTTCTCTGTTTCATCGACAATTATATTTTCATCTGGAATATAATTCATGGCTCTTTCACCTGTTTAATTTTACAGAAATAGGGGGTTGTGGAGTTAAGTTTTATCATCAATCGATGAATAAGTAATTATCAGCAGCCCCTAATGAGACAGAATAATCATATTTTCATACAGAGAAATATATTCTATCGCCAAGTATTAGAAAACGACCGTTTTATGAGACTTTTAAATTAATCAAGATTTGAATTCGAAGTACGTGATAAATCCTTCTTTGTTTCAAGGTTAAAATTTATTAAATTGTCATATCCTAATCAAATAATCTAAAACCCATTAAATTTAAAAGTTTTTAATAAAATATGAAAAAAATGATTGGTTACCACACATCTCTTGGACTACATAGACTAAGTTTAAGTTTCTTTAGTAGATGAAAATCAGTGTAGACTTCATTCTACAATTATGGCTTGGGATTGTATTTATTTAATTGAGATATTTTATCCTTCTCTTCTTTAGGGGTTTTGGTGTTAATACAATGATTACTTAAATTTGAAAGATTGATATGTTCTCTATTTAAATCGAAATAAGTATCACAATTAAGATAGTAAGTCTCGTAATTGTTATTCTTATATACAAAGATAATTTTATCGTCAGAGAGTTTCATCTTGGGTTCTAAAATCGTTAAAATTTCTTGTTGGATAGATATTATTTGTGTTTTGATTGTTTCAGAAATCTGTTTGTGAACAGATGAAAGGCATTCAATATATTGCTTGATGCAAAAGGTTAGATGAAATTTATCATCAGGGGACGGTAGGATATTCTTTTTAATTTTTTTATTTTTTCTTAAAATCTCCGTGTCTACGATTGGATTTGTATAATGTTCCGAATTTGCCTGAGTTGTCTGATATTCTCCTCTCCATTCCCCTCCTAAAGTCAAAAGCGACATAGGATTATCATTATGCTGTGCATGATTTCTTAAAAGGTCGATTAAGCGAAAACTAAAGAAGTTGTCATACTTTGAAGAACATAAGTCATCAAATAACTTCTTATCTTTACATAATTTATTTACTAAACTAGGACTTTTATCTCTATATGCCTTAAAGGTAGAGAAAAGATTTAATAATCTAACATTGATCTCTGTAATATATTTATTGAATAGTGCTCTATCAAAAGTAATGTTTGCCATATCCTTAATAGATATTTTAGCGATTGTAAATTCATATTCAATATAATTGAATATGAGAAATTCAAAGTTCCTTTCGAAAGCTAAAGCATTCTGTAAATATTCTTTTGCATTTTTTAAAACATTAAGCTCATCATTACTAATTTCAATTCTATTGTCCCATGAAAAGGTAGCACTTATTTGTGGCATGTTTGAATCCGGTATTTATTTATATTAGAAAATTATAGGATAGGTTTTCATAAACTTTTTAAGGTAAATATTTTGGCGTGGGATTATATTTATGGTGAGGATAATTGTTCTATAGAAATTCTCAACTTAAAAAGCCCAAGGTTTGAAATGGATAAGATTTATTTATTGCTGCTTCTTAAACTTGGAAATTTTTTTGTCTATACTGAACTGGAGCACTAAATTGATTATTCTCTAACGCTTAGCAAGCCTCAAGTTATTAATCTCTAAAACAACCTTTTAATCAATCGATTCTAATCTTATGATCTGCGTTTCAAAGCATATGTAAATTCGTATATAAATTTTTCTGTTAATTGCATAAAATCTCCGTCATGAGTAACAAAAACTTAATAAATTAAGATTTAACAGTTTATTTATGGAGTAATTATGTATAAAAAAATCATTGCACTGCTCACAATATATTTAATGCATCATTCTGTAGCTTTCTCTCAGATGACTAAAATTGAAATTGACAATATATATAAAAAAAATATCGCTTATATCAAGAAAAACTTAGGTGATTATTGCTCAGATCAGGGCAGTAATCTATTTTTCAAACTTAACTATGCTCATGATCAACTCTTTCTAAAAGATCGCGCTTTGGAGGCAGTTTTAAAGAACATAGAAGTATTAGAAGCCATTGATCTATATCAAAGACCAGGGGGATGTAATTTCAGTATCGTAGCTGTTTACATGGTGCCTAAACTATATATGCAATACTATTTTGATGAACACACTCTTTCTGTTAACAAGAAAAGTATCATAACTAAAATATCATTAACTGAGGAAGAACGTACCGACCTAAAAAATAGTTATAAGTTTGCACATGACACTATGAGGACCTTATGTAAACAAATATCTTGTGCATATAATGAACCAGCAGCTTTAATTGGTTATTTTGAGGCAATGAATGCTGAAATTCAGCGTACGACTCCTGATTACATGGATTTATTAAATATGGCTCGCACTGTCAGACATATAATAATTAATTCTTATTTAACTAATAAAATTCCAGATGAAAGGTATTTCACAGCAATATCTAAGATCAATCAAAACATGCGGATAATGTTTTTAATTCCCAAAAAATACCTTTATGATTTAAAAGAAAGACCTTTATTCAGAGATAAGTACCTTTCAAAAATGGTCGAATATATGATGAATGTTGATGATCATTACTCCAAGAACTACATATATCTTTCCTCTTATTTTTCATATATATATTATGAATCAGATGATGATGAATTGTTGGAAATAATCTCTGATACACAAAGGATCTATGAGGCTTTCACCCATTCCTCTGTTAAAAGTAGATTTGATCATATTGAACCATGGATTACAGATTTACCTCTTGAATTTTCACGAGAAGCTAAAAATATAATCAAGAAACTTCAAACAAGTAGAAATGGAATTCCGATTTAATAAATAAGGGGTGTGGTAAATGAGGTTTGAAGTCCTGTGCAGTGCTTTATAATCGGTAGCGACTACACTCTACTGTGCCCCTACACCATACAAATAGGCACTACCGAACATGTATGGGCACAATTTCATGTTTTGGAAGCCCCAAAAGATGGTCGATTGTTCATTTTCTAACTCAACTAATGAAGTTTTAGAGGCCATCAATTTTTTTTGCGCTCCCAAAACGTTATATCCAGTTATCATGATCTCAGCTTCAAACATGTCTAACTTTTTATAAGTTGGTGATTAGCAAATTCTATGTCAATTTAAAGTATACCCTAATCTGATGTCAGGTTCCCTCATAATTTATTGTCAGAATAGATTCATATTTTGCATTAATTGACACACGGATTAATAGGTCTTAGAATCTAACTTGACAAAAAATTGAGAATATCATGCCAGGACAAAAAATTGGGTACATCAGAGTCAGCACCTTAGATCAAAGTTTTGAGCGTCAGTTAGAGGGAATGGAGCTTGACCAGGTATTTACCGATAAAGCTTCAGGTAAAGATACTAAACGCGAGCAACTCGAAGCGATGCTTAAATTTGCAAGAAAGGGCGATTCTATACATGTTCACAGTATGGA
Organism: Legionella shakespearei DSM 23087; assembly: GCF_000373765.1. Lineage (GTDB taxonomy): Bacteria > Pseudomonadota > Gammaproteobacteria > Legionellales > Legionellaceae > Legionella > Legionella shakespearei. The sequence continues at coordinate 140,612 of NZ_KB892415.1, forward strand.
TAGGCTGGCACGTAACTTAGATGATCTAAGAAAAATTGTTAAAGATCTCAACGGAAGGGGTATCGCTATTCAATTTGTTAAGGAGCAACTAACATTCACTGGTGAAGATTCGCCAATGGCCAATCTGATGTTATCCGTCATGGGGGCATTTGCGGAGTTTGAACGTTCATTAATTAAAGAGCGCCAAAGAGAAGGGATTTCATTAGCAAAAAAGCGAGGGGTATACAAAGGAAGAAAACGTTCTTTATCCTCAGATGAGATTAATATATTAAAGAGAAGGGTGGTGCAGGGTGATACGAAAACAAAAATCGCCCAAGATTTTGGTATTAGCCGTGAAACACTGTATCAATATTTAAAATTAGAAGAAACGGTTTAGAGCTTAAGTTATATTAAGTTTTACCAAACAAAGATGATTAAATTACGAATAGACGTTTTTTGTTAGCCATTGACCATGCATATAAAATTAACCTATCAATATCCGCAGTAGTTACCGATCCCAGCGTCAATTTAATTGCCTTCGCAAGAATGGATAATGCTGTTTAATCGGCATAGGCCTGGCTCAGGGAAAAGCATACACGGCCGCAAAAAGCGGATTAAACACCCGTGAATTCCCACATTAATGACTTCTAAAAAAAATCAGTATGATTCTATAGGAAGATTAATTTCATACTATAAAAGTGCGAAGTTTGAATTAATCCAATATTTTCCTCATAAAATGGCAATCTCGATCATCAACCCATTTTGATATCGTACCCACACATTCAAATCCTAATTTTTCATAAAAAGGACGCGCCTGAAAATCAAAGGTATCTAACTGAATATAAAGACACCCTTTCATTTTACTAAACTGTTCAAGTTTCCAAATTAATTTTTTTTATCAAGTCCGTTTTGTCAATAAAACATCGCATAAAACCAGATTAATTTACATGACGGAAGTTTTGCTGGCACGACATATGATTCATCATCCTGAATTAGACAGCGTATCGCATTGCAAAAATCTTCCAGGTGTTTGTTACAGGATGTGGAGTCAATCTCTAACTCTCACAAAAGAACAATATCACTTTGTGTTCTCTACAGTAACGCTGCAATTTTTAAATGCTAAGCGTATTCCCTCTTTACTAACGGAGTTGCAAGAGGCAACAGCAAAGAATGGTTGTCATTTTTTGGTTTTTCCTGTTCAATCAGAACTCTATTCATTACCTAATTCATTTACCTTTTTACCAAAACACGAGGAGCTTTATCATTTTTACCAGAATCGTGGTTGGTCTGTATTGAAGTATAAAGAGTCGGTAGGCCAATACCCGGTTTATTTGGTGTGCTGCTCGCTCAAAAAATTATTTGATTGAATCAATCCTGGTTTTTTGTTTATTGATTGATTCTCAGCAAAGCAAATAACTCGTTTTTATTGTGTAATACATCTGCCAAAGTGTAGCGTTCCAAAACACTGATAAAGGCGCTTTGTGCCTCATGTAAAATACTTTTGAGTTTGCATACCGGAGCAATGCAGCAATTTGCTTTTTCTTTATTAAAACAAGGAACCAAATCAAAGTGTGGCTCAAGTTTAATGATCAACTCACCCAAATTAATGGTTTCGGGAGAAGCTGCCATTAGAATTCCGCCATTCTTGCCGCGTATGGTCTTAATCAGCCCAAGTTTTGCTAAATTATGGATGATTTTGATCATGTGGTTGATGGAGATGGAGTAAGCTTCTGTAATGTCTTTAATAGTGCATGAGTTTTTTCTTAGCGCAATATAAATTAAAGCGCGTAACGTGTAATCGGTAAATTGAGTCAGTTGCATAAAAATTCCTGTTAAATTTATTGACACCTATTATTTCTTTTTATAAGATGCATTTCAAATACATCTTATAGGAGTATACCATGTCTGAGTCGCTATTTGACCGATTAGGCGGACAAAATGCTGTCAATGTTGCAGTAGATATCTTCTACCGCAAAATGTTACTGGATGAAAGAGTAAACTATTTTTTCGATGATATTGATATGGAGCATCAAATTCTCAAACAAAAAGGATTTTTAACCATGGTTTTTGGTGGACCCAATCACTACACCGGAAAGGGCATGCAAGAAGGGCATCGTCATTTATTGGAACGCGGATTAAACGATTCACATGTGGATATTGTGCTTGAACATTTGGGGGCAACGTTAAAAGAGCTGGGTGCTCATGATGAAGACATTCAAAAAGTTGCTGTCATTGCCAATAGTGTTCGCGATGAGGTTTTGGGGCGTGCCTCATGAATACAGTAGAATTCAACCATCAGTCGTACACTTTGGCGCCTGACGAAAACCTTTTACAGTGTTTCTTGCGCCATGGAGTTGATTATCCTAACTCCTGTCAGGCAGGAATTTGCCAAACGTGCTTGATTAAAGCCAAAGAGGGTGAAGTGAACCCGGTATGGCAAGAAGGATTACCCGAAGTGCTTAAAGCTCAAGGTTATTTTCTTGCTTGTCTTGCAAAACCAGCCGCACCGCTTTATGTGACCTCACCTGATGCAGCAGAATGTGAGGTGTATGCTCAAATCATAAGCCTGGAACGACTCAATCATAATGTGATACAAGTCAAACTACAGGTTGAGCAGCTTGACCTTTGGATCCCTGGACAATACCTCTCCCTTATTAATTCTGAGGGAACCATGCGCAATTATTCAATTGCTAATATTCCTGCCCAGGATGGATATATTGAGTTGCATATTAAAGTTTATTCCCATGGAGCTATGGGGCAATGGCTTTCGCAAAAAGCAACAAAAGACATGTCAGTTACGCTTAGAGGACCTTTTGGTCAGTGTTATTACTACAACCCGGATAATCTTTCATTTAATTTATTATTAGCAGGAACAGGAACAGGTTTGGCCCCGCTCATTGGAATTATCAAAAGTGCATTAAGCCAAAAACATGAAGGAAACATCACCTTGGTACATGGAGGTTTGGTTGATGAGGACATTTATTACAAAGAAGAGCTTGAAACATTGTCTTTGTTATTTCCTAACTTTTATTATGATCCCTGTGTACTTCAAAGTCAGAGAGGATGCTATCCCGAAGCTTCAATTGAAAAAAGGGTATTGACCCACTTGAATGATCCGAATCAAACTCAAGCGTATGTGTGCGGCCCTAAAGAGACGACCAACAAGTTAAAAACACGACTTTTTCTTGCAGGAGTCCCTTCAGCAAAAATTTACAGTGATGTTTTTCTGTAATACGACATCTGAGATTATGGTATTGGCAATTATTTGCTGATTGCTCTTTTGTCTTCATCGTACTTTGTTATCTGTTACTTTAATTGAGCTCGTTTATTGTTTTTAGGCCTCATTTGCAGATTGAGGCTCTATGCGTTTAATTTGTGCTAATTTTGGGAAAAAAGGTTTTAATTTTATAATAAAATCGTAGGCCATAAACAAGGCGCCTAGCGCAAAAACAACATCTCCTGGCAAGCGTAACCACTGCCACAACAACGTTGTATTATAAAACTCAAGACTTCGTGCATGGGCAAATCCATGCTCATAAACATCCATCAATTGTGCCCATCCGATAGGAAAGAAATTCAACACAATCCACAGGACCAGGCCTATGTTATAGAACCAAAATACCCAAGTGCCTAAACGGTCACTCCAGGGAAATCGATTACCCGCAGCATAACGTAAATAAAAATAAATCAATCCCAAACCAAGCAGACCAAACGCACCAAACAAAGCATTTTAAAATATTTGAAACAGGATCGATTTGGTTATTAGGCGTTCCATTGCTTGCATCGCATTGACTCATTAAATTTCTTCCCTTGGTGCTTTTATTATTTTTGCATGAGGGTGTGATTTTATTTTTATAACAAAATAATTCGTTATACCCAACCCAAATGACTCAAATTGCTCTATCTATTGACAATAGAACAAAACAAGTTATTGTTTTATAATAAGATATAATATCATCAATAAGAAATAGTATAAATTTTATGGTATTCATTTTGAGATGAATTATGTGTACCTGGAACCTCATCGAGTACTCGTGAATTTCTTTATTTTAAAAGAGATACAAACCTTGTGGCTATAAGTTGTATTTTAAATGCAACTTTTGTATTATGAATGTAGTTTGGTGCAGAGATTTATAAGGAGACAAAACCATGCATCTTGATCCACTTATTTTGTCACGCCTGCAATTTGCATGGGTTATTGGCCTTCATATTCTGTTGCCCGCGTTCACTGTAGGACTTGCTTCTTTTATTGCTTTACTTGAAGGCGTTCATTTTATAACAAAACGCGAAATTTATTTTCGTATTTCAACCTTTTGGACGAAAATTTTTGCTATTTCTTTTGGAATGGGGATTGTTTCGGGTATTGTCATGCCTTTTCAGTTTGGTACCAATTGGAGTCGTTATGCAGATTCCACGGCCAATGTTCTCTCACCACTTTTCGCGTATGAAGGGCTTACCGCATTTTTTCTTGAAGCAGCGTTTCTAGGAGTGCTCTTATTCGGTCGTAAATTGGTTCCTCGTTGGGCTCATTTTGGGGCTGCATTGATGGTCGCATCCGGTACACTCATCTCCTCATTTTGGATTCTGGCAGCGAACAGTTGGATGCAGACTCCAGCAGGCTATAAGATTGTGGATGGGCGTTTCTTTCCGGCAGATTGGTGGAGTATTATTTTTAATCCCTCATTTCCCTACCGTATTTTGCATAATGTCACGGGCTTTTACATCACTACCGCTTTGGTCGTTATTTCTGTGGCTGCTTATTTTATTCTTAGAAATAAATTTGTATCCGAAAGTCGCGTGATGCTTTCAATGACATTCTGGCTTTTAACGCTTCTTGTACCGCTGCAAATCGTCTTAGGCGATCTACACGGGTTAAACACATTGAAATATCAACCGGCAAAGCTTGCAGCAATCGAAGCGCATTGGGAACCAGAAAAACGGGCTCCGCTTATTTTGTTTGCTCTTCCTGATGAAAAGAACGAAATGAATCGTGCGGTGATTGAAATTCCATTGTTGGGGAGCCTTATTCTGACGCATGAACTCAATGGAGAGGTCCCAGGACTAAAACAATGGCCGGCTAACGAGCGCCCTCCAGTCGCAATACCATTCTTTTCATTTCGTATTATGGTGGGTCTAGGCATTATAATGCTTGTCTTGATTGCCATCAGTTTATGGTTACGAATACGTCGTCGTTTGTATGATACTCCTTGGTTTTTACGTACCTGCCAGTTTGCGGCTCCTCTTGGCTTTCTTGCAGTACTTGCAGGTTGGGCAACCACGGAGGTAGGTCGCCAACCATGGACCGTTTATGGGTTGCTGCGCACCTCTGATTCGGTTACTCCTTCACTGACAGGTAGTGATGTTCTTCTTTCTCTGCTTGGTTACATAGTTGTTTACCTTATTATATTTCCTGTCGGTGCTTTTTTAATGGCACGAATTGTTCGCAAAGGATTTGCCGAACCAGAAGACATTGAATTACCTATAGAAGGTGGTCAACATGCAAGCCCTATTACTTTCACGGAGCACCTATGATGATAATTGATTTTGTTCCTTTATGGACTATTCTTCTTGCTGCTGCAGTGTTTTTCTATGTTTTGCTTGATGGTTTTGATTTAGGCGTGGGCATGCTTTATGGCCTGGCTCCAGACACAAAAACCCGTAATTTAATTATGAATTCTATTGCACCTATTTGGGATGGCAATGAAACATGGTTGGTATTTGGTGGTCTTGGCTTACTTGCCGCTTTTCCACTGGCCTTCGCCATTATTATTCCCGCTGTTTATTTTCCCATTTTAGTCATGTTGTTGGCCTTGGCTTTTCGTGGTGTTGCCTTTGAATTTCGTTTCAGAGACGCAGCTCATGTGACCTTTTGGGATCATGCGTTTTGTTACGGCTCAATGATTGCAACGTTTGCTCAGGGAGTTGTGCTGGGAGCATTTATTCAGGGTTTTAAAGTCGATGGGCGTCATTTTGTGGGCAGTTCTTTTGATTGCTTCACCTGGTTCTCTGTATTTACCGGTGTTGCACTCGTCTTTGGTTATGGTTTGTTGGGTGCAGGGTGGTTGATTCTTAAAACTGAAGGTGATTTGCAACAAACTGCACGTCGGCAAGGACGCTGGTGTTTTCTGGGCGTACTTGTAGCAATTGTTATTGTAACTCTTTGGACGCCACTGATGGATGAGGACATCGTACATCGCTGGTTTTCCTGGCCCAATATGGCTTATTTGTCACCTATACCGGTTATCACCATTCTCCTGGCCGTCTTTGAATGGCGGATGTTAAACAATAACTCTGAAATTGGCTCTTTTATTGGTGGGGTTGGATTATTTTTTATTTCCTACATTGGGATTGGTATTAGCTTGTACCCCATGATTATTCCGCATCAATATACTTTATGGCAAGCAGCATCTCCTCCGGAAACCCAAACGTTCTTAATTGTGGGAACAATGTTTTTATTGCCTGTAATTCTTATGTATACCGCTTGGTCCTATTGGGTATTTCGTGGAAAAGTTCGGGCTGATGTTGGCTATCATTAATGGAGGTTTTTGCAGATATTTTAAAGCATTAACATTTAGGCTTTTAATCCAAAAAATTTCAGAAAATATCAGGTGCCCCATCGTCTTGAGATTTAAATGCAGGTGTTTGTGATGAGCGAATTGACTAAAAAGCATATTGAGAAACTGGTAAAACATTTTTATCTCAGGGTACAAAAAGATGAATTACTCGGTCCCATATTTAACGACATGGCACAAGTTAATTGGGATCAACACATCAAACTGCTTTCTCAATTTTGGAGCAGTATTATGTTAAAAACCCATGAATACCATGGCAATGCGTATGAAAAACATGTGCTCATTGGGCAAAAAACTCCTATTTATGAGGCACATTTTAGTCGTTGGCTCGATTTATTTAAGCAAGAAGCAGTAAAATACCTTCCCTCTGATGCCGCCAATGAAATGATACAAAAAGCTTCATTAATCGGAAAATCATTACAGTTTGGCATGGTAGGGAAATCATGAAAAGTTGCGGGTGTGATTCTCAAAAGAACGTAATAAGATAATGCTTGTTGTTTGCGGATTAAATCATAAAACGGCACCAATTAATGTACGTGAAAAAGTTGCCTCATCTTCGGCTATCCAAGATTTTTTGCTCCATAGCCTATTGAGTCTTCCTGATATTAATGAAGCGGCAATTTTATCTACCTGTAACCGCACAGAAATCTACTGCGATACCCATAATCCGCAAGTCCTTGCTCCCTGGCTTGCACAAACAAATCAATTGCCCCTTGAATCCTTAGCCCCTTTTTTATACCTGCATCAACATGACCAGGGAATAAAACATACCCTCCGCGTTGCGAGTGGCTTGGATTCCATGATGATTGGTGAACCTCAAATTTTGGGGCAAATGAAACAGGCTTATCAACAGGCATGTAACTTTGGCGCAATTAAAACCAAATTACGTCCTATTTTTGAAACTATTTTTAGTGCTTCAAAACGTGTGCGCACTCAAAGTGGGATAGGTATAAACCCTGTTTCCATTGCCTATGCCGCAGTTCAATTAATCGGTAGGCTTTTTAAAGACTACAAATCGCTCAATGTCCTTTTGATTGGCTCGGGTGAGACAGCCTCCTTAGTTACAAAATATTTACATCAACAAGGTGTTAATCGTTTTCTAATCGCCAGTAGAACAATAGAACATGCCCAAAAACTTGCCAACGATTTTAATGGAAAAGCCATTGCACTTCATGATCTATCACATTTTCTACCACAAGCAGATGTAATTGTTTCTGCCACAAACTGCCCCATCCCTTTTATTAATAAAAGGCTGGTAGAAGATGCTTTGTTACAAAGAAATGATTCACCCATGTTCTTTTTAGATTTAGCCGTTCCTCGTGATATTGAGCCTCAGATTAACGAATTAGCACCAGTTTATCTCTATAATATTGATGATTTGCAAGTCATAATCGAAAAAGGAATGGATGAACGACACCAAGCGGCATTACATGCGGAGCAATTGATAGAAGATGAATTAAATCTATATATTCAGAAGCAGCGAGCTCTTAAAGCCAAAAATCTGATTTGTGATTATCGTAACCAAATGCACTATTTAGCACAAAAAGAGTTGGTTCAGGCGTTGAAAAAACTTTCTTTGGGGCTATGTCAACAGAGTGTTTTAAATGAATTGAGTGAGCGTTTGGTGAATCAACTCATGAATATCCCTACTGCAATGAGCATAAGACATAGTCTCAAAGAAGACCACGAAGAGGTAATGAGCTTAGCACATTATCTTTTCAGTAAAATATAGAGTGGTTTACTTAACAACTTGGTACTCAGTCTATACTAAATTTAAACCTAACTATCAGATGGTCTAAGTTAATAAATAGTTTCCTAAAGGATGAGCCATGAAAAAATCAGGAGATAAACAGGACGATAAAAAATTACAGTTAAATGCATCCAAACTTAGTCTGTCAGATTTTTTGCATTGTGTTGCAAGAGGCGAACAGGAAGAAGCCGTGCGTCTATTGAATATACCAGTACAAAAAAATGGCAGCTATGAAAATCTGTTGTTAGCACAAGAAACATTCACCGATTATTCAGATCGAACATTTGCATGTACTGCTTATGAGTATGCCTATTGGGCAAAGGATACACACATGTGCCGGATGCTGGAACAACATATGAACAAGAATACAAAGTCAGAACTGTTAAAACGCTGCAAAGCGGTAGAGAAGGATGGATTGAAGTACAGCCAAGAGTTTACACCAGTTGATGGAGCCCCACATGTTATGCAGTATTGTACAAAGCATTTTGACTTTACTCCACTCAAAACAGCATTGGAACAATATATTCAGGGATTTGCCCACTGGAATTGGGATGAGAGAAAAAAGGCCTGGATGGCGGTAGGGGTAGCCCAGCGTGATCTTCCTGTTCATGTGATTAATGAATATTGCAGGCCGGATCGGACGTTTTATCCATTGCCGCTGTTTGACGAAGATAAATTACCTAGAGTTATCACCTATTACGATCATCATATACGCTGTGATGTCTCATTGTATCCTTTGGTTATTTCTGACTCTTCTGGTCTTGGTGTTGATTTTGCGTTGATTCGTGGCCGGTTTCGACCAGCGGCAGTGCGAGTTCGGCGCTGTGGCTCGGCACTGCGGGCCGTAAATGAATTAGAAACCATTTGCCGTCTTGATGAAGTAAGAACTGCTGATCTCAAGCAATCACTTAAAAACCTGGGTAATCTTTGTTAGCGTAAACGTCAATAAAATTCTATAAGGCTTTAAAATGAGAGCTGAGCGAATATTAAGTTCACAATCTTAGAGTCCTGGTCTAGCTAATGGTTATTTCTATGTTCACGTTACTATTAATTGAGTTCGAAATAAAACAATATTCATGTGCTTTTTCACGCATTTTATTTAGAGCATTGTCGTCAGGAAGTTTAGCGCCACCAAATTTAATTTTGGGATGTAATGTAATTTCTGTAACACTAATTTTTCCATGTTCATTTTTATTAGTTATACCAATAGCTTTATCAATATAACTATCAATGAGATAACCACTATAAATTCGTTTCACATGAATATTCATTGTCTCTGACCCTGGGAGATGGCATGGCTTATTAAGTTTTTAACATTTCTCTTAGTACATAGTGTAAAATTCCGCCATTTTTGTAGTAATCTAATTCATTTAAAGTATCAATTCGCAAGATTAGATGAACCTCAATTTGAGTATTATCTTCTTTATGGATAATAACTTTTACTGGCATACGTGGTTTCATCTCCTCAGTAAGACCTACAATATCAATGAGTTCAGAGCCTGTAATTTGCAGTGTTTTACGGGTAACCCCTTCAGGAAACTCTAAAGGCAGAATTCCCATCCCAATCAAATTTGAACGATGGATTCGTTCAAAACTTTCTGCAATGACGGCTACCACACCTTGAAGCTTTGGCCCTTTTGCCGCCCAATCTCGAGAAGATCCCGTTCCATATTCTTTCCCTGCAATGATAACCAATGCGGTGCGCTCCTTTTCATAACGCATTGCGGCATCATATATGGGTAGGATTTCATTACTGGGAATATGTTTTGTAAAACCTCCCTCAACTTCCGGGGTCATTTCATTTCTAATACGGATATTAGCGAATGTTCCTCGCATCATGACTTCATGGTTTCCGCGACGCGATCCATAAGAGTTAAAATCTTTGATTGAGACTCCTTTCGATTGTAGGTATTTTCCTGCAGGGCTGTCCGGTTTAATGGAGCCTGCAGGTGAAATATGATCGGTAGTAATACTGTCTCCAAAGAGTGCTAAAATTCGAGCTCCTTTTACTTCTTTAATTTTTTCGGGGCTCACATTCATTTCATCAAAATAGGGTGGGTGTTGAATGTAGGTTGAATTCTCTGGCCAGGCATAAGTAGCTGATTTGGAAATTTTCATCGCGTGCCATTCATCTGTTCCTTCAAATATATGTGTATAAGTGTCATGAAACATGTTTCTGCTTATTTTTGCTACTTCACATGCAATTTCAGCATTTGTTGGCCATATATCTTTTAAATAAACAGGATTTCCTGATGCATCTTTTCCAAGTGGGTCTTTTGTCAAATCAATCAATGTGGTCCCTGCAAGTGCAAAAGCCACAACAAGCGGTGGTGAGGCAAGCCAATTTGCTTTAACAAGCGGATGAATACGGCCCTCAAAATTACGATTACCTGAAAGGACCGCTGAAACAATCAAATCATGTTCAATTACCGTTTTTTCTACCGATTCGAGAAGTGGTCCGGAATTTCCAATACACGTGGTACACCCATAACCTACCAATGTGAATCCTATTTCATTAAGATATTTTTGTAAGTTAGTTTCCTCCAAATAGCGAGTGACTACTTTAGAGCCTGGCGCAAATGAGGTTTTGACCCATGGTTTTCGTGTTATTCCTTTTTCCACCGCCTTTTTTGCTAACAATCCTGCTGCAACAAGCACATTGGGATTAGATGTATTGGTACAACTGGTAATTGCAGCAATAACTACATCTCCATGATGCATTTCAAAATTTGAATCGGTAATAAACGATTTTCCATTTTCTTCAGTACGGTTATTTTCTGTTAAGAATTGATTAAAAGTACTCGTCAGATAGGACAATTCAACGCGATCTTGTGGGCGTTTTGGGCCAGCAACACACACTTTAATCGAGGATAAATCCAGTGTCACTATATCGGTATAAACAGGTTCAAGATGAGGGTCATGCCATAGTCCTTGAGTTTTCGCATAAGCTTCAACAAGAGCAATGTCTTGTTCCTCTCGTCCACTTAAACGTAAATAATCAAGAGTTATTTCATCAATAGGAAAAAAGCCACATGTAGCACCATATTCAGGTGACATATTACTAATCGTTGCTCTATCTGCAATGGATAAATAACGTAGCCCATCACCAAAGTATTCAACAAATTTACCAACGACCCCTTTTTCACGCAAAAGATGGGTGATAGAAAGCACTAAGTCAGTTGCTGTTATTCCCTCTTGTAACTGTCCTACCAATTTTACCCCAATGACTTCGGGAATGAGCAATGAAATGGGCTGTCCTAACATAGCCGCTTCTGCTTCAATACCTCCAACTCCCCACCCAAGTACCCCAAGACCGTTAATCATGGTCGTATGACTGTCTGTACCTACTAGCGTATCAGGGTAGGCATATATTTTTCCATTGATTTGCTTTGTCCAAACCGTTTTAGCCAAGTATTCTAAGTTGATCTGGTGACATATTCCGGTATCAGGCGGTACAACGCGGAAATTTTTAAATGCTTTTTGTCCCCACCGTAAAAATTCATATCGCTCATGATTTCTTTCCATTTCCATCTGTGCATTGACTGTAAACGCATTTGGAGTAAGGAATTCATCAACTTGTATGGAGTGATCAATAATCAGATCAACAGGAGAAAGTGGATTAATTTGTTCTGAGTTTCCACCAAGCTTTTTAATAGCAGCTCTCATTGCAGCGAGATCGACAATAGCTGGAACACCAGTAAAATCCTGCATTAAGACACGTGCAGGACGATAAGCTATTTCATGATCGGACGATTTTAATTTTAACCACTCAATAATTGCTTTGAGATCATCTAGTGTAACGGTGTGTCCATCTAAATGACGAAGTAAATTTTCCAATAGGATTTTTAAAGTGAAGGGCAGTTTGGATAAATCCTTCAATCCTCCCTGTTCTGCCTTCTTCAAGCTGTAGTAATGATATTCATTTCCGTTGACTGAAAGGATTTGTTGTATGCTTCTGTGGAGTTCATGGGTTAGAACAAGGTTTGATGAGGTTCTATGATGTTTTAGGTCATGTGTTCCAGCTGCCCAAGAGGGTGGGTCGCTTGCTGGAAAGGATTCCTCTGAAGACTCATTTATAATCGCCTGATTTCTTTCCAATTTTGAACCCATGATCCAATTTATCCATCTTTTGATTTGCAACATGGCGCCATCCTTATCGAAAAATTTTGCATGATAAAATTTTAGAAGCTACATATATATTATAGTTAATTATTTGTACGAATAACTGACTCAGTATGCAAGAAAAGAATGTGTATAATTAATAGTTATAGTTGCTTCGAATAACGAGTGTGTGTATCGCCTATCCGTTTATAATTTACAATTTTATTTGTATGACGAATTTATTTATTTTTATTCAATAGACTATAATTATCAGCATATTACTATGCATTGCTTGTAAAGGGTAAAGATGTCATCAATAATTACAGAAAGGTGGAAATATGCCATTTTCAGAAGCATTTGTAGAGGAAATAGTCCCTGTAGCGCAGAAACGTCTTATAACCATTAGAGATGATGCTCCTTTATTAGAGGCTGCTAAATTTCTTGATGGCCGACACATCAATCTTGTCGTGATTTGCGACAAGGATGGAGCAATGGTTGGTATCATTACTCGAACGGATGTTGTTCGCATGATGGCAGTTTGCCAGGGTTGTGGTTGTACCGTCTCTGTTGCGACGATGATGACTAAAGATGTTATTTGCTGCCGTCCAACCGATTTGTTGCGAGATGTATGGACGACTATGAAAGAACAAAATCTTTTGCATGTCCCTATCGTGGACGAGAATTTCAAACCGTTAGGGGTAATTAACGCACGCGATGCTCTTTTGGTTCTTATGGAAAAAGCAGAGTTTGAAAGCTCGCTATTACGCGATTATGTTATGAACGTTGGATATAGATGATTTTGTGACGATAGATTTAGAATCTAACTGAGAAATTCATCTATACTATTTTAAAATGGACTTAAATAAGAAATTTAAAATTAATGAATAATAAAATCATTTCTGATGAAAATATGATTAAACTGGCGGTGCTTATAGATGCAGACAATGCACATGCTTCAGGTGTTGAGTATTTATTAACCGAAATAGCTACCTATGGTGAAGCAATTGTAAAACGGATTTATGGTGATTTTGCGTCTTCTCAGAGTACACAATGGAAAAAAGTGCTTAATAAACACGCAATCAAACCAGTACAACAATTTGCTTACACGACTGGGAAAAATGCCACTGATAGTGCTTTGATTATTGATGCCATGGATTTACTTTACACTCATCGGTTCCATGGTTTTTGTATTGTATCAAGTGATAGTGATTTTACGTGTCTTGCAAATCGAATTCGGGAGGAAGGATTGCAGGTTTACGGTTTTGGAGAAAGAAAAACGCCTGTTTCTTTTAGAAATGCATGTAACAAATTCATTTTTACAGAGATTTTATTCCCTGATCATTCTAAAAAAACGATACCCTCTGATAATTCGGCAAAGTTAAAACCATCTTCAAATGAATGCAAATCTCCAGATAGCTCATCTATTTTTCCTAAAGATTTTCTCATTGAGGCTTTGAATAATTCATATGATGACAGTGGATGGGTATATATTGGAGCTTTTGGTAATTATTTGACAAAAGTAAGGCCCGAATTTGATTCAAGACTCTATGGGTTCAAAAAACTTAGTGATTTAATAAGGGGGATGCCGGATCTCTTTGAAACGGAGGAGCGAATTCATCCCAGATCAAAAACTTCAGTGTTATTTCTTCGTGCAAAATGATTTTGTAGTCGATAAGTGGGTTCAAAATATAATCCGGTTAGAGGTAGCGGATGCATATAAATATAACGGTTTAACAATAGATTAGGATTTTCATTAGATCGATCCCGGCTGCAAGCAGACCGGGCTACAGCATCTGCTTTTTTAACTTAGTGCCATTCTAGTCGGACGTCGATTTGACGTATGAATATAAATTCACAGTTATTGATTGTAAAACAAAGTACCACCGGTTAGGATCCGGTGACGAGAATATTCGCTGCACATTACGACAGGCTTTGATTTATGAAAATACAAGCGCCAAGGATATTAAAAGACTTAGAAGTTTTTTTACAGTTTATTGAGACAAATCATTTAGACGTATCCGGAAATAAAGGGTTGTTACCTAACACGGTGATCCCTGCCCTTAATTCATTAATGAGCAAGCCTCTTTCCCTGAAGTTAAAAAGACAACAACAAATTTCTTATCCTCACATTAACGGTTTGTATTTATTAGCCCGAACAAGTGGGCTTTTGCAAATTAAAGCGACCAAATCCAAACGCCATTTGGCAATTAATGAACCCGTTAGAAAGGCCTGGAACGAATTAAACGATACTGAAAAATATTTTAACCTGATGCAAACCTGGTTTTTTCGTAGTGATGATCGGCTTATTACTCGTGATTGCCATTCACGTCATGCAGTTCTTGACGATATATTAACTTTTTTGACTAAAAATTTAAAAAAGTCGCTGCTATTTAAGAAACCTGTTGATCAACAGTATGGGCTTTATCCAATTAAAATACATGATGTTGCTTTATTGGAACTTTTTGATCTTATTGAGGTAATAGATAATAGCACAGCCGATGTTCCTGGATGGTCCATTTCAAAGATGTCCATTACCGAAGCAGGTAAGCGATTCACTTCTTTATTTAAAAAAGAGTTAATAGAGAGTGACGAACAGTTTATTGAAAAACTTTTGGAAAGTATGAATTACTTAAATAACAAAGAAAACCAGGCGGATGATTTTTTTCAGCGCTTAAAACCTTTTTTCCCGGATTGGAACATTTGCATAAAGCCGCTTAGAAAAACAACGGATAAAGGAGGTTATTTCATCAAAGCATCTTTATCTGACACCATATGGCGGCGGATTAAAATTCAAGGTACAGAAAGTTTAGATACTTTGGCACTAGCTATATTAGACGCTTTTAATTTTGATGATGAGCATTTATATCAATTTAGCTATACCGATAGTTTTGGAATAGTTCAAATCGTTGCCGATCCGCGCTGTGAGGAGGAACCTGATGCCTGTGAAGTGCTGCTTGGTGATATCGATATTCTTCCGGGTGATCTCATTGAATTTCACTATGATTTTGGTGATGATTGGAAATTCAAAGTCCAGATAGAAAAAATAGATCCTGAATTAAAGATAAAAAAGCCAACGGTGGTAGAAAAAGAAGGCAAAGCGCCAAAACAATATTCCTATTATTAATTTTGAGAGGTAATAACACGTGAAGAATCAGCAGCAGTTAACCCTTAAAATTGTTAACCTGGCAAGCCATATTCTTGATGAACATCAGTATGTTTCTACCATAGACATTTTATTGGGGTTAGGTTATTTATCGCCCTCTATTTTGGAGGATTGGTATCGTGGGCGCCTTTCTTATCTGGAAAATGGTCTGCAAGTCGGCTCAGAAAAACTAAGTTTTGCGATCCAATTTTTTCATCAGTGGGCGAATCAAAAAGGATTAATTCCGCGGGAAAGAAGCTATATTCAGAAAGCGAGCACTAGTACTAATTATTTAACATTTAGCAAAAACGCAAAGAACGAGACTGAACAGTATTATAAAACATATTATATCTCTCCAATGTTGTCAGATAAAAAACAACAAAGCCTTATTGAAAAGATCGAAAAAGCCCCTGAACCTGTCGTTTATGTAGTAGTCAAAGATTCCAGGTGTTCTAAATGCCAAAAGGAGATACCAAGAGGCAGTTTTTTAATGATTGATAATAGCGAACCCTTTTGTATGACCTGTTCCCCGTATAAGGATCACGTATATCTTCCGGCAGGAGATGCTTTATTAATAAGACGGGCAAAAAAATATTCAAAAAATTTTGCAGTGGTAGTCAAGTTCAGTCAAGCCAGAAAACGATATGAACGCCAGGGACTGTTGATTACAGAAGATGCTTTACGCCATGCAAGTGATCAGTCTTAAAGGAGTGCTTCTCTTCTTCGAAAGCCATGATGATTTACCGATGTTGCGTATTTTAACTGACAAGCCGCGGGACGGCGGAGCTCCTTGACTTAACGTGAGTTTGGGATAAGGAGAGGTGATAGCCTCGTCTCGAACTGAAGTAGCTCTCCGAAAATGATTTATTTATCAGCAGTACCTCTTCCCTAAAGAAAAACCGAGCCGCGACCGTGAGGGAGCGGAAATTTTGGATGTACACCTAATGAGTCAACAACAATGGAGTGTATCGAACTGTTCCGCTTCCTCACGGTCGCGGCTCGGTTTTCTTAGCATGATGCTCTTTTGCACTCTTGATTAGCGAATCACAATACAGGCTCAAGGGGGAAGTTCGTGGGGATTCCTCGGCCCGAACGGCATCGAAGTAACGACGGGATAAACAATCTTCTTATCCCGAACTCATGTTAACTAAGTGTCATTCAGGCCTGAGCCATTGACGCTCGGTAAAATTATTTGGAAAAAAACAAATCATATGTTCTATAATTAAGCCATAAGATTAACTTTGATTCATGGTGGGCATATGAAAGCAAAGCATGAGCCTTTGGATGCAGAAGGTTATCAAACAGTAGCTATAGGTACTGGACCTATCGGACTTGCTGCAGCTCTGTCTGCTTTAAGGCATTGTAAACAAAATGAAAAAGTGGCTATTGTTGCTGATCGTCTTGAGGAGCTTGGTATTCGTGAGCAAATTTTGTATATAGATCAAGATGTTTTGGATTTTTTGACGAAATTGGTAGGAACCGATTTAATCGAACTATATAAAGCCGAACTGACGATCACTCCGGGAAAGCAAAGTGGCTTTTTTATTACTACTGGAGATTTAGAAAAATTATTGTTTACAGCACTGAAAAATAATTACCAGGAAGGAGTACATTTTGACCTGTTTCAAGCAAAAAAAATTGGGCCAGGTCAAAAAAGTGCTGATGCAATCCAAATTGATCAGCAAAATACAACAATCACAATGCAAACTATAGGCACGAATGGAAAAAGTACTGCTCCGACTGAAACTACATTAAAATTTAAATACCTTATTGGGGCTGATGGCGCTAAAAGAAGTATTGCAAAATCTTTAGGTGAAGATGAACCAATATTTGATGTGACAACACAACATCCTCTACCGCATACCAAGCATGTGGTGGCAATATTTAGAATTCCTGAAGGTACATCACCACAAGCATGTGTTCACATGAAAGTAGCTCCAGAATCAACTGGTCCGGAACGAAAGGTTGTGGAAGCAACTGGTAGTTTACCGGAAAGAGTAATAGACCCTTGTCCATTGTCTGAGTTAAGAGATAAATATGGTTGGCAAGCCTACAATCGTCCACATTCCCAGGTCTTGGCAACGCGCGATGTAATCTATATAGGGGCAGAAATACCGGCTCATTTGTCTAAAGAGGAAGCAAAAGAGTACGGGAAATTGTTAATGAGAGATCATTTACCCCAAGAATACATCGATCGTATACAAGACACAGCATACGATGTAACTACATCATTTGGAAAAAAGCAAGATCAGTTAAGAGTATCGATGTTTGATATTCTGTTGGGTGATCTCAACCAGACATTACGGGTTTGTGGCGATACTGCTCATGAGGAAACGACCGGTGCCATGTTTTTTATGGGCGACTCTCGGAAAAATCCTTTATATACTACAGGAACAGGCGCACAGACAGGAATTAGAGAAGCATCAAGTTTTGATGAGTTTTTAAGTTCTATGAGCATGCCTGACGCTGAATTAGGAAAATGTTTAGCCGCCTATCATGCTCATGCCCGTGCTATTTTAGACAAAGTTGGAGAAACACAAGAGAAGTGGATTTTAATGCGTGAAGGAAGGGTGAAAGATGCTGTAAAAAACTTTGAAGATTTCAACAAACATAAGGGGGATATTGCTTCCATAAGTCTTTTGATTAAAAAAGTAAATCAATGGCGTGACGAGACAGCTGAAAAGGCTGATGAGCACTCCGATTTTCTGGACGAAGTCCATAAAAACTTAAATGAATTACTGGATAAATATAAAAAGGTTTTTGAATGTTGTAAAGACCCGGATGATATCACGAGTTACAATGGGGTGAATGTTAGAGAAATGTTACAACATTTTAAGGAAATGAGAGAAGCACTTTTTTTAAAATACCCTAAAGAAAATATGGATATGACTTCACAAGCTGTTGCAGACATATACCAACAATTAAAATCACAATTAGCAGTTGAGCCAAGAAGTCAGTATGCATTTTTCAGCAGTAAACAACCCACTCAACCAGCTGCAGGTCCGGCTCCAACCCAAGGAACGAAATCACCATGATAACTAACGGCTCGTTTTTCTCCGCAGACCAGGATTTGGAATATTATCAGGAACAACCAACACAACCCAAGACTTTAGATGACTTACGTCATTTAACTTCAAGCTCGTTGAGTTCAATACATACACGATTATTTATTGAGAGAATTGGCTGGGGCAGTGACTTATTAAATAGTGTTATTAATGATGACGTTGTTCTTTTTGCAAAAGAAAGCAACAAATGTTCTCCTGATGATTTGAAAGAATTGCAATTAATTGCCGCATTTTTTTCTGCAAAAAATGTATTATCAGAGTTGCATGATAATAGAGGGCGCATATTAAATATAGAAACATTAAATATTGCATTATTATCGGGATCTTATATTGGTGATGCATTGAATCAATTTGTTAATGATCAAGTCAGGCCCACTTATAATTCAATTCGATACGCCATTCGATCTGGACAGGTAGATGTGCTTAGAGATGTTTTGGACAGATATAATCTAAAGCCAGGAAATGAACATCTGATTGGCGCCGCATTGATTGGAAATAATGCAATGCTTCTCGAATTAATTAACAGAGGGGCGGTGCCAGAGCATGATTTTTTATATGTAGTTGCATCCCGACCTGGAAATGAGAAAATTATGGATACTTTGCAACATCATTTTGGAGATGCTGATTCTCAATCCTTAGAATCAAATAACACCAATGGGGACAGACTCGATTGATATTATCAGGAAATCAATCGAGTTTGACCCGAATGACACTTACTTGGTTTTTTTAACTCTATGCGTAGCCCGGTCTGCTTGCAGCCGGGATCGAAGTGGTAACCAGAGGAAAACCTTGATTACGCTGTCGGGGAGCTATTTTCTTGTTTTTTAACCAATAAAAATACCGTATTTTATACGTTATTTGGTTGTGGCTGAGAGTGCGTCCATCAACCGTGCTTTTATTGATAGTGGTGATGTCACTGTTTCGACAAATTGAATATGGCTATCAATAGAGTCATGGATGGTGATTAATTTGCCTTCTAACCCTGGCATCGAATACCAACAGCCGGCAAATTCGCCTTTAAGCATGCCATTAGCATCCAGACAAGGAAACGACACCTCTTGACTCATTCCTGTGAACTCGTCCGGATGCAGCGCAACCCACAGGGTAACAACATCACCTAATTGGGTGGCTTTGGTACTAACCTTGCTGGCACTTTTCCAGTTTTTCCAGTCAGTTACAATGGTCTTACCCAATTGGGATGTAGTCATTTTATCAAAATCATCGAAATCCTGAGGGGTAATGTAAAAATCATTTTTTTCAATGAACGCACTGGAAATACAAACCGTTTTTACCTGGGACAGTACCCGTGCAGTGACGTCCGGAGCAATCAGCCAATTATAGCCTTTGGGATAATTACCGCCCATGGAATACAGGATGATGTTCTCTTTGATGCTATTATCGAGTTGCAGCGCTTTATCAATATTATGCAGGGGGCCAATGGCGACAATAGTCAGAGGATGATCCGGAGAATATTTTTTTGCCAATGCTGCTATGAATTCGGGAGCATTTTCTTTTTCAACTGTGGATTGCTCAAATAAATCACCATAACTTGCCCTGTAAGCAACAGACTGATTTTCATACCATTTTTTTTCGCCAGGGTCTGGATTGGGGTAACCAAAGAAAGGCGGCCATAACAGATTCATGCGTATAAACGCTTCTTTGGGCGCATCATACTTAACTCCTTCTCCGGCATAAACGGGAATATTCCCATAGCCTGTTTCACTTAAAACTAACTTGGCAATTTGGGCTTTTTCAAGAGGAGCAATGTGTGATGTGGTGACTGCAAGGGGTTTGCTATCACTATGGATTGCAAGTAAAAGTGCCAGGACATCATCTATATCCCCGCCTATATCTGTATCTATAATATAGGGTATTTCGGCAGGGTGATCCGCATAAATAGAAGGGCTGTAACCTGATAAGAACAATGTTGTAAACAATAAACAACATCGAATAATTCTATGCACCATAACCATTCCCTGGAAAATGAGGATAATAATATGCCTCAATTTGAAGGCATGCATAATAACACAGGCTGGTTATGTGTCCAGACACAATTATATAGGCTAGTGCTTTAATTAATAATCGCATATCATCGATGAATTCAACAATCCGCTGTTTAGCACCAATCATTTAGGGAGCGTTATGATTGTTATATTCGTCCATGGCTGGAGTGTCACCCATACCAATATTTATGGGGAACTTCCCCAATGGCTGGAAAGCCAGGGCAAAAACGGAAGTCTGAATATACAGGTGGGGAATATCTATCTCGGGCGCTATATCAGCTTTAATGATACAGTAACCGTTGACGACATTGCCCGAGCCTTTGATCATGCTGTTCGCGATGAAATTGCGGACAAGCTGGCTGATGGTGAGCGTTTTGCCTGTATTACGCACTCTACCGGCGGGCCTGTGGTACGAAAATGGATGGATTTATACTTTAAAAATCAGCTATCCCAATGCCCACTGAGCCATCTTATTATGTTAGCTCCTGCCAACCATGGTTCCGCTTTGGCTCAACTGGGTAAGTCTCGATTAGGGCGTATCAAAAGTTTTTTTGAAGGTGTAGAGCCAGGACAACATGTGCTTGATTGGCTTGAACTTGGAAGTGATATGAGCTGGCAACTGAATGAAAGCTGGCTTGATTACGATTGCACCGCTCATGGAATTTATTCCTTCGTGCTTACCGGGCAGAAAATTGATCGCCATCTTTACGATGCACTTAATTCCTACACCGGCGAAGTCGGTTCTGATGGCGTGGTGCGGGTGGCTGCTACCAATATGAATTACAGTGTGTTGCAGTTACATCAGGAGGGAAATAACGGTGAAAGCCTTGTAGTTGCCAACATGAGGCGGACAAATCCTATGGCATTTGGAATTTTGCCTGAGTGTTCCCATTCTGGTAAAAATTTCGGGATCATACACAGTGTGACTATGGCCAATGCGGCAACTCATCCCACAGCAACATGGGTTTTACGCTGCCTGCAGGTAAAAAATCGGAATTCGTATCATGCTTTGGCAAAAGAACTGGACAAGCTTACAGAAGAAACCCAGAAAAATGAGCATGTAGAAGCAGTTAATACACTAATCTATAAGCGCGAATATATAACCAACCGCTATTCCATGATTATTTTTCGGCTTATTGATGATCGGGGCAGTCATCTTGTCGATTATGATCTTTATCTCACAGCCGGTCCAAAATTTAGTGAGGGGGCGCTGCCAAGAGGATTTTTCGTAGATCGCCAGAGAAATCAGCATAATCAGGGAAAACTGACTTATTACCTGGATTATGATGTTATGGAAGAAGGAATCAACACCCCCGCAATGCAGGGTAATCTGGGATTTCGTATCAAGGCATACCCTGAGGCAAGCAACCAGGCTTTAGCCTATTATAGATTACTTGATTTCCATTCTTCGCTCGCTGACATTAACAAGATTCTTCATCCCAATGAAACGGTAATGGTTGAAATCATGCTGCAACGACGGGTGGACAAGGCAGTTTCCCGTATTACTAATAACCTAATCCCAGAAAAAATCAGCGGCAAACCTACAGGTAAACGAGTGGATTGAAGTTAACCTACGGTAATTGAGTGTGCTTCTTCATGCATATCCATTAATAATTCATTTCCCGATGGAGTTAATTTTTAGTCAATGTCCGTTTACGATCATTACTTTTAGATAGAAAAATAATTAAAATGATCAATATTGAATCTATATTGTTTTTTTAACCAGGAGTAATGAAATGCGTTTTACACATGATGAGCTATTATCACAAATTGAAGCATATATGGGAAAAAATTGCCCAAAGGAAGAGATTATTGAACGTTTCAAAAAAGATTTGGAAACGTTTGGTGCATTAAAAGGAGTCTATGGCGTATACAATAACCCATTAACTGCCGGGGCTCTAATAGCCTATGAAATGGCTGAATATGTTGTTAAACATTTTGATGAATTAGAAATTGACTTGCTTCACAGGAATATATTATCTCCAGACAAAGAAATGCTAATGACAATTATTTTCGCCTATGCAGGGGAAAATAACACACGTGATGTAGTTATTAAAAGGCTCGAACAGGAATTGCCACTGTTAGGAATGATAGCGGGGGTAGTCGGAAACAATCAGGCTTCAGGCCATGCCGCAAAAGAATACTACATGGTTCGTTATGCCATAAATCATTTTGATGATTTGCAAGATGATTTAGTTGCAAAAGGCATAATGACTCCTTCAGCATCCTCGACCATGTCGAAATGGTAATGAATCCTACGCTGACGCTAATGCGGGCTACAAGTCAGGCGAAACCCCTGTCGATTCGTAGCCCGTATTAGGCGTTAGCCGTAATACGGGAATGAGTTAATTGCCACTTCGATCCCGTATTACGCTTCGCTAATACGGGCTACAAAAGCTTAACTTAATGGCAGTACGTACCGGACTGTCCCCTTTGAATTAATAATAAATTAGGATAGGATGATTAAATCAGTTAAGGGATTGTACGCGCCTTAAGTTTTGCACTGGATGGCAATTGAATATTAAGGAGAATTAGCTTGCAAGCTGATAAAAAGACATGGGTTGTCGCCCTGATAGGGGTAATCGTTGCTCTGATTTATGTGGCTGATGCAATGTTAGAACTCGAATCGTTTATCTTTGTGGTCTTTCCCGTGTTAGTTGGTCTTTTATTCGCGCTGTCTTATGATGGGAAGAACAATTTGCAGCTATTGGCCAGCAGTATTTTTGTTGCTTTGGTATTGTCTGTGCCTTTTCGTGTTGATGGAAATGCTACTCGTCAAATTAATCCCGGTATTTTCTACTCCATCCTGGTCTACATGGTGCATTGTTTTCATTATGCCTACCATCATAATGGCAGCCAGTGGAGTTTTAAGTATTCACTGCTCTTCGAAGCAGCTTGGAATACCTTCTTCGTCTTAATTATCGCAACCCTGTTTATGCTGGCGAGCTTTCAATTTGTCTATTACATCTCCCTGCTATTGAACAGTATAGAAAATCCCCTTTTATTTATGATTCTGGATCAAAGCCGAGTCATTGCTACTTTATTTATGATCATACTATTCTTTATTGGTGTGGCTATTGCCCAAAGTGCGATTGACGAACTGAAAGGCTTCCGTACAGTACTTTTAAAGAGCATGAATTATTGTCTGCCATTTTTAGTGTTCAGCGTCATCGTGTACTTCATTTTCTTCTGGTTTAGCAACAATCAAAGCGCAAATGTCATTGTCACTGCGTTTTTAATCCTGATTGCGATCAGTTTTTTATTCTTAAATCTCTACTATCAGGATGGAAAGGAAGAGTACCGGGGGATGGATTGGCTTACAGTGATTTTACAGGCTTATAAAGTTCTTTTGCTCGTTATGATTCTTATTGCCTGCTATTATGCCTTTGGTAACTTGTCTTTGGCATTCCATCAAATAATCTATCTGACCATCGCTCTCTTTTTAGGATGGGTGTACGCCTATAGCTCTTTCTTTTCTGATGAAAAGGCGCAGCAAATAATTGAAGATGGGAATAAGGGGCTGGCTATAGTCTTTATTGTTGCCATCTATATTGCCCTCTTGCCTTATTCACCGGTTAATTTTACCGTGAATAAAGGAAAAACGCCCTTGTCTCTCTGGGATGGTGCGGAATTCATCTTGAAATTCAGACTTCCACCAATAGAAAAGCCTGTCGATAACGCTTTCGGAGAAAACGCAGTCTCTAATCAGAATGCATCACTCTCTGCTAATTAAGTTAAGAGAATTAATTTAAAATAGGTGTAGCCTTGATGCAGCGATAGCGAAATCAAGGTTTTCATACAGGTGCCGATTATCAGAACCTGCATAATAAAATACTTTTGACCACAGGCAAGGGGCTTGATTGAGCTTTGATAGCCGTCGCGCCAGCCCTGATTGATCTATATAATAGCGGGTACATCATCAACCTCAGAGATCAACATGCTATCAATGTTTGCAATACCTAATTGTGATACGGTAAAAAAGGCCCGTAATTTTCTTGCAGAGAATAAAGTGGCCTATGAATTTATAGATTTCAAGAAATCACCGCCAACACCTGCCGAAATAGAAGCCTGGAGTGCTTACTATGGTGAGCTTCCTGTCAATAAAAAAGGCACCACCTATAGAAAATACAAAGATCAATTTGAGGCTTTGGACAAAACAGAACAGATCAATTTTATCATAGCAAACCCATCCATCATCAAGAGACCTGTGTTAGTCCAAAACGGGAAGACAATTGCAATGGGTTTTGACGAAGAGCAGTATAAAGAAGCACTGAACCTCGCCTGAGAATTGATGTTTGGTCTAAATTGATCCATCCGTCTTCATACAGTTATCTGGAATTTAAAGAAAACCGAGCCGCGACCGTGAGGAAGCGGAACAGTTTGTAGCCTGTATTAGCGGAGCGTAATACAGGATCGAAGTGGCACTTTTCCGCATTACGCTTCGCTGATATGGACTACGAAACTGACGTGCCTGTTTCATCAGGATCCAGGAAATTGCCCACCATACCCCACAAGGCCGTAACCTCCCACGCCATACCCGCCAAAGCCTTTTCCACCCAGGCCATAGCCCAGATAGTCTACTCGCTTGGAGCGTAAATTGTCGTCCTCTGTATAAATATAAGCCGCCTTATAATTAGAGTTCATTGACGTCTGGCTGGCGCAACCAGTCAAAAACATAAAAGAGAATAATAAGGAACTTAGAATTGTTATTTTCATAATCATCCTTGGAGTGTTTCGTAACTTAATTATACTCCAAGATTACAAAATGCGCATAATGACTCTAAAAAAGATATTGGGCGCAAGAAATATTCCCACAAAATGATTTATTTATGAGTGCTAAATTTCATGCTTGCTTTTATGGGCATTGATGAAGCCTTCGTTGACTATCTTGTCCTTTAACCTACAAAGTATTTTTTGATTTATACAACCCGATTCTTTGAACGGTGGCATTTCGAGTCTATACTCAACTTATCTAACCTCGATTCTTACGTTGAACTGAGGTTATCTATGCCAGGGGAAACAATAGTGTTTATTAGGAAAATTCTGAATCGTTTTCGTTCCAAATCCGGCATCAAAGAAAATGATGCCCAAATACAAAATCAAAAAAATATTGCTTTAAGGTATCTATTAACATTTGCTCGCGATCGCTCCCCTTGGTACAAAAAACTATTAAAAAATGTACCAATACAATCCTTTACTCAGAAACATTTGATGGATCTGCCAATCCTGACCAAAACAACGCTTATGGAACACTGGGATGAAATTGTTACGGACAGATCGTTAAACCTGAATAAAATTATCAAGCATTTAGATAAAATGAGTCAGACAGAAGAGGTACTGCCGCTAGATAACAAATATCTTGTTCTATCTACAGGAGGCTCTAGCGGAAAAAAAGGAATATTTGTCTATGATTATGAGACAGTTAAAAAGACGATTGAGGCACAAGAGAGATTTTCGAGAAAAAGACTGCAAGTATTTTTAAATCTTGAGCCAAATGAAAGACCTAAAGTAGCTCAGGTTTTGGTTAAAAATTCTGTTCATGGAATGTATGCCTTCTCAAAATTATCCAATCAAAATGATCGAGTCAATTATTATTTTCCTGTTACCAGACACATAGAAGAAATTATAGAAGGATTAAATCAAACGCAACCTCACATGATATCCGGTTTGCCCTCAACCATTCGAAAGCTTTGTCAAAGTGCTAAAAGTGGTCATTTAAAAATCAATCCAGGGGTAATTTCTGTTTGCGCTGAACCTTTGTACGAACCAATAAGAGAACTGATCTATCAAACCTGGCCCAAGGTTTTGTTATTTAATACTTATGGGACCACGGAAGGTGTTGTGGCAACAAATTGCAAACCTAATATCTTATACATGCATCTTTACATTGCCAATAGGATGTTTTTTCCAGTAACCAAGAACAATCAAACTGTCAATATGGGCGATTGGTGTGATAAACTTATTTATACAAACCTTAATTATTTTACCATTCCTTTAATCAACTACGAAATAGAAGATCGAATTCGATTCATGTCGGAGCCATGTTCCTGTGGAAACCCTCATCCTGTAATTGAAGAACCGAAAGGACGTACAGTAAATGACTTTGTATACCCAGGAAATATCTCCGTTCATTATTTAAATTTTTCTACTCCGCTTCTGGCTGATGGTTATGTTGTTGAGTTTCATGTGATGCAAACAATTAATGGGGTTAAAATCAATTTGGTTTCCAATGGTCCAGTAAAAAAAGATAAAATTATTAATTCCATTCAACAATCATTTAGCAATTTAGGTCTTGGGAATGCTAAAGTTGAAATTGTTGAGGTATCTAATATTAACTATCTTCCTTCTGGAAAATTACAACGATTTACTCCCCTTGACTAAGGCAGGAGCCGGATACGTTAGAAAATTCGTTCACGAAGCCTATGGCATTACAACTTTCTATTTCTTATGATGTTTTTACTTATTTTATCTAATAGCTCGTTAACGTTTTTATAAGTGAGTTCTCGGTGAATATAAAAAAAAGGCTGGCTTTGAGTTATAAAATCGGGGGTGAGTCCCTTATTAACGATGAGAACGGGTACAGCCTTTTCTCCTTCTAATAACAAAACAGGCAGTGTGTAGATCTTGATTTTATTATTTTTTGTTAGCTTAAACACCCCTGTGCCATGCCAAGGCTGAATGGGATCACCCGTTGCGGTAGTCGTTAATATTGCCATCTGCCCTGATTTTGCGTGTATAGTCCAACGGATGTGATCTGTAAAGCAACTTGAGATTGGATCCACCGCAAGATCGCGATCCGATCTGATTTCAGCAATATAATTAATGGTCGCTTGCCAAACTTCTTTCAGCATCGCTTGCCGTAAATATTCATAGCATTGAATTTGAGTGACTCTACTTTGTTGTTGAGGATTTGTAATAAATGTTTCGACCCGTGCCAGATCATCCTCTTTTAGCTGAGTGTAAGGTTCAAACAGGTGTTTGGTAATATCAGAATATAAAGCCAGATAGTGCTCTTCATTCTGCTTCGCATATCGTATTAAGATCTTATATCTTATTGTATAAATAAGAGACTTAAATAAAGGAATAAATCGACCTTCTGCATTGCAAGACTCAGGATCCGGATCCAAACTAATGGCTTTAGAGAGTGTTTGAAGCATATTCTGAGGGTTAAGCAATGGAACCATTAAAGTATTATAGAGCTGACGCACTTCGTCTCTGATACGCTTTTTTTCAAGATACAGCTTTTTAGAAAGATAATTCTCCATAACGAATTGATAGTCCAGAATCTTAATAAAATTCGATAAATTTAATTTATTGATCCACCAACGCAGTTGATCTTGATATGCTTTTATTGCTTCTTGCGGCTCATTTAAAAAAGTATTAAAACGAGAACCATCGGAAATAACTGTAAATATTGCCATGGTTTCATTGGTCGTTGTAATTTTTTCTTTATAAATTAATGACATTGTTTTAACAATTTCAGCCAATCCAAGTAAAAAACTAATTTCCGAGAGATCAGGGGACGTTCCTCGTGATTTTAGAGGTGAAGACGATTTATAGGGTAATGCAGGAATAACTAGTTTTATAACTTCTTGTTTTTCAACAGATACCTTTATTTTTTCTGCCAAAAGCAGTCGTGAACAATTTAATTTTGGACCTTTTAAAAATTGTCTGTCAAACATCACCTCAGTAATCAATTCTACAAGGCCTAGTTCATTAGCATTGCTAACTCCATATTCTTTAAAATTTTTTCGGGCTCTGATTTTTGTGGCAGATACCCGCTTTAAAATAAACTGTTCTGAAGCTGCTAAAAGAGAAGGTATTAATTGTTCTATGAGCTGGTTCGAATCTAAGACCAAGGCTCGTTTGGAAAATTCAATAGATTGATAACGCTCTAAATTTAAATCTTGATTGATTCTATGCATAAAGTGATCGCTAATTACTGCCTCACTCTCTCGATTTAAACCTGCTTTATAAATCATAGGGGCTAACCATGATGCTACTGCTGTACTTTTTAATTTCCTGGACAGTTCTGCACCCTGTTAATTTCATAGCCATTTCAAATTCATCTTTTAATACGGTCAACATCGATAAAACCCCCTCTGTTCCATTTACAGCCAGTGCCCAAAGAACGGGACGGCCTATCAGGATCGCATCTGCCCCCAGAGCTATTGCTTTTAATATATCTGTTCCGCGTTGAATAGCTCCATCTATAAGTACGGTAGTTCGTCCTGCCGCAACCTTAACAAGATCAGGAAGAACCTTGATTGCAGCCTCTGCTGTATCAAGTTGCCTACCTCCATGATTAGACACTACAATGCCTGAAACCTCTAAACGACACGCTTCTTCAACATCCAAAGGATTTAAAATTCCTTTAAGAACAATAGGTAATTGTGTCTTGGTTTTTAGCCATTCAATATCGTGCCAGGTTAATGAAGGGTCTAACTCTTCTGCTGTAAAATCATAAATAACCTTGTCGTTTACTGTACTTTTAAAATTGGCTGTTGTCAGTGGTAATTGAAGAGAAAATTGATTTCGAAGATCACGTTCTCTTTTCCCACTGCGAGGGACTCCCACAGTTAACACAATCGCTTTAAAACCTGCCTCTTCTGCTCGACGAATTAAGGTCTCAGTGAGTGCTCTTTTTTTAAAAATATAAAGCTGAGCCCACAATTGATGATGTAATGATTGTTCGGCAATTTCCTCAAAAGAGCGGTTGGACATGCAACTGACAACCATAGAACAGTTACATAATTTAGCTGCTTTTGCGGTGCTTATTTCTCCATCTTGATTGACTAATTGATGAAAGGCTGTAGGTGCTATCATAATCGGGGAAGCGTGTTTAGAACCTAATAAGGTAACCGTTGTATCTATTTTAGAAACATCACGCAAACATAAAGGTCTTAAGCTTATTGAATCCAAAGCAGCTCTATTATTTTCCTTGGTTATTTCATCGCACGCTCCGCCATCGATAAACTCAAAGATACTCTTTGAAAGAGTTTGCTTTGCCAACACCCTAAAGTCACTAACGTTCACC
Source organism: Legionella shakespearei DSM 23087 (assembly GCF_000373765.1). Taxonomy (GTDB): domain Bacteria; phylum Pseudomonadota; class Gammaproteobacteria; order Legionellales; family Legionellaceae; genus Legionella; species Legionella shakespearei. Next base: position 170,261 of record NZ_KB892415.1, read on the forward strand.
GGATTCATTTAAGATTTTATCCCATTTTAAAATATTTCGCGCGGGTTTCCTCCCGCGCAGGCGAAATCATCACAGGAATAAAAACACCCCGCTGGCTTCTAGTATACATGCTGTATACAATATAATTAGCATGAACTTAGGTTATGTGTAAATGGCTTTTGAGGAGCTTCAGAGTTAAGAGCGTTGTAAAATCTGTAACACAGGAATTACTGTTTCGACTCCATGTTTCTTCTTTGTTCCCCTTTCAAAGCATCACTGTCATTGATTTTTTGATAGATGGTAATACGGGGACACAGTAGCAATGAGCCCTAACGCGACGGTGAAAAACCAGGTGTCACAGGTAAGAAATCCACCAGAATTTTTAAGATCAAAGCAATAACAACTATTCCTGCAGCAACTCCTGCAGGTGAATAAACCGCAGATTTAAGCTGCTGGGTATGCAGATCACATAAATCATCATAAATCCCTGACATGATGTCATAGACACTTTTACATTGCTCTAATAGCTCAGCGAACTCATCCTCATTCAGCTCAATATTGTCTATTTGTTTCATCATATCCTGATAAACATTGAGTGCCGATAAGCGTCCTTCAGGTAAAAACGGATAAATTCCGGAAAAATCATATTGATTCGCTGGTATTTTGTAAGCAGTTAATTCATTACTGGGATCAATATATTTTTTTTGAATGATGTTTCCACCATGCATAAAGCCGGCAACATGCAGTAAAAAATGCGCCAATAATGCTTTTGATGAAAGAGTTTGTATCGTTTGAAGGTAGGCATTAGTTGTTTTTGCGATTTCACCTTCCTTAATTTCATCAGGTGAAACGCCTAACTGTCTTAAATCCTCTGCTATGCCGGGAGTCCGCCATAATTGCTCCAGATAAGACAGGGCGAAAAAAGCGCTGATTTCATCAGCCTGAGCAGTTTCTGGCAATTGCTGTAACCGTGTTTCCAGAGCTTTAATAATCAGAAAATGCTGAATCAGACGAGAGACATAAACATTTTTAGGAATCGCAGGATTTTTAAATAAAAACTCTGATTTAAAACGATGGTGTTCCGCCTTTTCATGTTCTGCAGTGAGTTGTCCTGGCCTGCCGTTTTTGTATGTGGCATTCATTAACGCTTTGCTAAACATCAGATCAATTCCTTATAAAAAAATAAAAACACATGACATTGTGATTAATTGTTGATCATTGTATAAAGTTTATGTTGGGTAGGCAAGGAGAGGATTATATGTAATGATATCAATAACAACAGGCATAGAAATTCAATCGGACGGTCTATATTACCAAGGAAAGTTACATGCGTTTTGCGTCTTTAGTAATCATGACGTTTTTATTTTATGGTGTTCAGGCAAATACGACACTAAGCTTTAAACAGGCTTTGGAAATTGCCTACAGCAACAATCCTGAATTGCAGGCAGAAATAGATAAAGCGCAGGCCATGAAAGGCTTGTTTATCCAAAGTAAGCTTTATCCTAACCCGCAATTGGCTTTAACAGCTGAAAATATTGGCGGCTCGGGAGCTTATTCGGGCTATGAATCGGCTGAAACCACCTTATCCATCACTCAACCCATTCCTTTAGGACGCCGGCTTAAGTATTTGCAAAGAGCGACCTATGGTGATTACCTTGCTTCTTTAGCTCGAATTAAAGTAAATAAAACACAACTGTATGTATCGGTTGGCAATGCGTACATTGATGCTTTATACGCTGACCAATGGTACCAGGTCACCAAAAAACTGACCCAGGTCAATGTGGACATAGTGGCTGCCATCCAGCGTCGCGTTGATGCAGGTGCGGGAACAGAGCTGGATTTACGTCTGGCACAGGTACGTTTAGGGGATGTGCGAATTCAAAAAAATAAGGCAGAACGAGAGGCGTTGATTCAACATGCCAGACTTGCCCGTTTTCTGGGGGCTGATTTTAAGACAGGAAAAACCTTGACGGATGCAGGATTGCAACACAGTCATTGGGCTTGGCCGAAGTTAGAAAAAAGCATGAACCAAAGCCCGCAAATTTTGGAAAAGCAACTGCAAGCCAATGCAAAACGCGCCACCATTACTGCAGTCAAAAAGGACGTGATACCCGATTTAAACATTCAGCTGGGTGCGCGCCACTTTTCCGATGACGATGAGAACGCGGCAGTAGTTTCCGCCTTTGCCCAGTTGCCTGTTCATGATCGTAATCAGGGTAAAATTGTTAATGCAGAGGCTCAATTCACTCAAGCTATTCATGAATTGCGAGGCACCCAGCTTGAAGTAAAACAAAATTTATACACAGCATTCTTACAAGCCGAACAAGGACGTTATGAATCCAATCTGGTAACGAGCAGTTTATTGCCACTGGCACGCAAATCCTTAGGGCTTGCCAAAGAAGGCTACCAAATGGGACGCTATACCTATATAGAACTATCTACAGCGCTGAATACCTTGTTTGAAGAAGAACGACATTATCAGCAGGCACATGCTGATTATCACAAAGCTTTAATGCAGATTAACGGGATTTTAGGCTTTGACAGCCAATAGGGAGAGCAATTGAAACGAGTATTATCATTGACGCTTTGGATAAAATTTTTCGTGTTGCTAAGCTGCCTTATAAGTTATCCCTTGTGGGCTAGTGGGGATCATGCAACTGAAGAAGAAACCGAACACGAAACCGTGATTCGCGGGCCTCATGGTGGCCGCTTATTTCAACAAGATCACTTTGCCTTGGAATTGACCGTTTTTGAGCGAGGCATGCCTCCCCATTTTCGCGCTTACCTATACAATGATAATGCTCCGGTTAATCCAGAGTATGCCCAGTTGGTCATCCATTTAAAGCGTTTCAGCGGAGCAATTGATACGGTTACTTTTTCACCAGTGGATGATTTTTTGCAAAGCAATGAAAGCATTCCTGAACCCCATTCTTTTGACGTGAGCATTGCATTAAAAGAGCAAGGAAAACAATACAGTTGGAATTTTTCAAGCTATGAAGGCCGGGTGAAAATAGCGCCTGCTATTCTGAAAGCTGCAAAGATTGAAACCGCTATTGCGCAAGGAGTCACGCTTGAAAAGCAATTGAAGGTTGTGGGTAAAATCATGCCCAACCGCGATACCTTGGCGCCGGTTTATCCCCGTTATTCGGGCATCATCAAGGCACTGGCCAAGAATCTTGGCGATGAAGTCAGTAAAGGACAGATTCTGGTTACGGTTGAAAGTAATGAAAGTTTGCAAAATTACAACATCATGGCTCCTGTCACCGGCACCATAGTACAAAAATACGCAACAACAGGTGAGCTGGCAAAAGGAGACAAGCCGATTTATGAAATCGCCAATCTTGCTAACGTGTGGGCGGACTTAACCTTGTACCGTAAAGATCTCACCTTAGTGAAACAGGGAATGAAAGTAATTGTGACGGGCGATGATGGCAAACCGCAGTCAATCAGCACCATCAGTTACATCTCGCCACTAGGTATTGAAGACAGTCAGACGACTTTGGCGCGTGCTGTTTTGCTTAACACAGATCACAGCTGGGTGCCTGGCATGTATGTGAATGCAGCGATTACCATTGGTGAGAAAACTGTTGCTGTTGCAGTACCCTCTACAGCCTTGCAACGCATGAATGAGCGTGACGTGGTATTTGTGCAGCAAGGTGATTTTTTTGAAGCAACGCCGGTAGTTATTGGTGAGTCAGATGACCAATGGGTTGAGATCGTATCCGGTTTGCAGGCAGGCCAACGCTACGTCAGCCAAAACAGTTTTTTTATTAAGGCAGACATAGGCAAAGAAGGGGCCGAGCATGAGCACTAGGATCAGGAGGCAAAATGCTTGAGCGGATCATAGGCTTTTCCTTAACCCATCGTTGGTTTGTCTTATTGTTCACCTTCATTATAGCGGCACTGGGCGTTTATAATTTTCAACAACTGCCTATTGATGCCGTTCCCGACATTACTAATGTTCAGGTGCAAATCAATACTCAGGCAGAAGGTTACTCTCCTTACGAAGTGGAGCAGCGGGTGACTTTTCCTGTTGAGGTCGCTATGAGTGGCATGCCAGCACTGGATTATACCCGTTCTTTATCACGCTATGGCTTATCACAAGTGACGGTGGTGTTTAAAGATGGCACCAACATTTTTTTTGCACGGCAGTTAATTAACGAACGTTTACAGGAAGTAAAAAACAAATTGCCTCCTGATGTGGAGCCATCATTAGGCCCTATTTCCACAGGGCTTGGTGAAATTTTCATGTACACTGTCACTAATAAACCTGGTCTTCCTGCTGATCAACAATACAATGCTACCGAATTACGCACGATTCAAGACTGGATTATTAAACCCCAATTAAGAAATGTCACCGGTGTCGCTGAAGTGAACACCATTGGTGGTTATGAAAAGCAAATTCATATTTTACCCGATCCAATGAAGCTGGTGCGTTATCGTTTGAGCTTAAACGAACTGGTAACGGCACTTGAACGTAATAATGCCAATATGGGAGCAGGGTATATTGAGCGTAATGGTGAGCAATATCTGATTCGTGTTCCTGGGCAGGTTAAGGACATCAGTGATATTGCACACATTGTGATTACCAGTTTTGAGGGCACGCCTGTTCGCATCAGCGATGTGGCTAATGTCCAATTAGGTAACGAATTGCGTACCGGGGCTGCTACTGAGGATGCAAAAGAAGTCGTGCTGGGGACGGTTTTTATGCTCATGGGCGAAAACAGCCGCACTGTATCCGAACGGGTTGCAGCACAATTGCAGAACATTAATAAATCGCTGCCAGAAGGCGTTGAAGCGGTTACGGTTTATAACCGGACTACTCTGGTTGATGCCACCATCAATACGGTTAAAAATAATTTGCTGGAAGGGGCATTACTGGTATGTATTATTTTATTCCTCTTTCTCGGCAATATCCGGGCAGCCCTGATTACGGCCATGGTCATCCCGCTGTCTATGCTGCTTACTATTACCGGAATGGTTGGCAATAAAATCAGTGCCAATTTAATGAGTTTGGGGGCGCTTGATTTTGGCCTAATCGTCGATGGCGCGGTCATTATTGTTGAAAACTGTGTGAAACATTTGGGGGAGAGCCAGCAAGAACATCAACGGACACTGACGCAGCAAGAACGCTTGAAAGTGATTGGTGACGCCACATCTGAAGTGATTCGCCCCAGTATTTTTGGAGTATTCATTATCACCGTGGTGTATTTGCCCATTCTTACTTTGACTGGGGTGGAAGGTAAAATGTTTCTGCCTATGGCTGAAACAGTGATTATTGCGCTTTTAGCCTCAATGCTCTTTGCCCTTACTTTTGTTCCTGCGGCAATTGCGGTGTTTCTCACGGGTAAAATTCAGGAAAAGGAAAACAGCCTGGTTCATTATCTAACCTTGGGTTATGAAAAAGTGCTGCGTTTTTGTTTTTATGCACGCCTTAAGGTTATTGGTTCAGCACTGGTGCTGGTCATTATCAGTGTAATCCTTGCTTTTAATCTGGGTGGAGAATTTATTCCCAGCCTGGATGAAGGGGATATTGCAATGCATGCCATGCGGATTCCAGGAACCAGCCTGAGCCAATCTATTACCATGCAACATTTGGTAGAAGAGCGGATTAAACAATTTCCCGAAGTAGAACGAGTCTTTGCGAAAATCGGTACTGCTGAAATTGCGACCGACCCCATGCCCCCCAATGTTGCAGATACGTTTATTATGCTCAAAAGCCGTAAGAAGTGGCCTAATCCTAAAAAGATGAAGCAGCAACTGGTGACTGAAATTGAAGAAGCAGTAAAAGAAATACCGGGTAATAATTATGAGTTTACCCAGCCCATTCAAATGCGTTTCAATGAATTGATTTCAGGCGTACGCAGCGATGTTGCGGTGAAAGTATTTGGTGATGATACTAAAACCTTAATGGAAACTGCGGCCGCAATCAGTAGCCAATTGAAAAATATAGATGGCGCTGCTGATGTAAAAATAGAGCAGGTCAGTGGCTTGCCTTTGATTACGGTTGAGATTAACCGCAAAGCCTTGTCACGTTATGGGCTGCAAATTGCTGAAGTTCAGGATGCTGTTGCAATCGCTATTGGCGGCAAAAAGGGTGGCGAATTGTTTGAAGGTGATAAGCGTTTTGATTTGATTGTTCGTTTACCTGAGGAATTAAGAACGAATCCGGACGTGTTGCGCTCAGTGCTGATCCCCTTGCCTGTAGCTAAAGATGGCGAGCGGCATTTTATCCCTCTAAGTGAAGTGGCTACTCTGGTGCGAAGTGAAAGCCCTAATCAAATAAGCCGTGAAAACGGTAAGCGGCGCATAGTGGTCAGTGCTAATGTGCGCAATCGTGATTTAAGTTCTTTTGTTAATGAAGCAAAGACAAGTGTAGAAAATATCAAGATTCCCAGCGGGTACTGGATTGCCTGGGGAGGTCAATTTGAACAATTGGAATCTGCATCAGAACGATTAGAAGTTGTTGTGCCAATTACTTTAATCGCTATTTTCCTTTTACTGTTTATGAGTTTCGGCAGTGTCAGCGATGCTTTGCTGGTGTTTACGGGCATTCCTCTTGCGTTGACTGGCGGTGTTTTTGCCCTTTGGCTGCGTGGGATTCCATTGTCTATTTCCGCGGGCGTTGGTTTTATTGCGCTTTCTGGGATAGCGGTATTAAATGGATTGGTCATGATTACTTTTATCAAGAAACTGCATGAACAAAAGCATCTGAATTTGAGACATGCCGTGATCCAAGGCTCCATTGCGCGTCTGCGGCCGGTGCTCATGACCGCCTTAGTCGCTTCTTTAGGCTTTGTGCCTATGGCATTGGCTACGGGAACTGGTTCGGAAGTGCAACGACCACTGGCAACAGTGGTCATAGGGGGCATTATCTCATCCACCTTTCTTACTTTACTGGTTTTACCAGGCTTATATTATATTTTTCATCAGTCTCGCAGGAAAAAATGATCCACGTCGTCCTGAGCGCGTCTTTTTTGTGCGAAGGATCTCTTTGAATGTAGCATAGTGTCAGATTGAAGCCCTGCAGTGCTTACACGATCCCGGCTGCAAGCAGACCGGGCTACGCACTGTTCTATTCCGGATCAACTTCTTCCCGAAGCTACGTCGTCCTGAGCGCGTCTTTTTGCGCGAAGGATCTCCTGAAAGCGGCATGGTACCAAATCAGGACGACGTGGAGCCGAGAAATTACCGCGTTCACATTGTTGGCTGAACCGGAACAACCCCTTCCTCAGCCTGGCGTATCATTCTGCGGTACGGCCTGTTCAAATCAATATGGTACTCTGCCAATTTAGCCAACTCCACTTTGAATGAAGCAGGGCATGGCAGGTGAGTCAGTTGATCGAGTAAAGCCGACTTCACCGTTGCAGTAGCATAAGGCATGATGGCCATCAGTTTACCCAATAAAAAGTCATTAGGTTTCATTTTTTTAATCATTAAATTTAAAATATCATGCTTGGGATTATTGGCAGCAAATAGCTTCAATTGTTCGCTGGTTAAGGTATTAGCCGCTGTTTCCACGTAGACATCCTGATTCATAATATTTAGAAAATCAGCTGAGTTAAAGGTAGCTTTTAATTGCTCAGCCGAAAGTGATTCAAGCATTACAGCAAACTTGTTCCGTTTATCTTCTTGTTTGGATAATTCGAATTCTACCCCTTTAAAACGACGCCATAAATAATCAAGCTCGCTTGAAACGCGCACGCCACCGGTCTTATCTGGATTTAATTTGCCAACAAAGGTTTTAATATCCTGAGTAGACATCTGTTCCAATCTACCCCAGAAGTCGTCTTCTGAAGACAAGGAATTTGTAGTTACTTCAACGAGTGTGGTGATGTAACGTTCCGAAACAAGGGAGGCATCGTCTTGTGTGCGAGGTTGAACTTTAGACTCATTCTCAGCTACCAGCTCCTTTACTGTTTTTGTAAATACAGCAATTTGCTCTGGCCTTTCTTTAAAATTAAACGATTGTGTTGATCTATGTCTGTTGAGTGGTGGTGGAAAGAAAGGGGCTGGCGTTGAAGCGGGCTCTTTAGCTTCTTTTACAATAACCGGGCTAGCTGGCCTGGGTTCAGGTTGGCTTAGATCTGGTGATGCCTTTTCAGGTTCAGCAAGTTCAGCAATAAGAGGTGAGGTGTGTTGTTCACTCTGAGTGGGGGATGCTAATTCATTAATTACACTTTTGTCATCACTTGGAGTGGGAGCACGTTCAGGTATTTCTGCTTCAGGTACGGGTTGTTCCTCAATCATTAGGGGGTACTTTTCTTCAGGCTGCTCTTCTGCTTCTACTGTGGCTTGAGTTAGCTCTATCCCCAGCAGCATAGTAAAAATCGCACCCAGAGAGCCAATTTTTGCTCCCTGTAATCCTGACTCCCATGGATTCGACTGCCAGAACATTCCTGTAATAAGTCCTAGACCGCCGCCTAATAGAAGCAATGGAGAGGTGACGATACAGCCTAAACCGCCAATCAGCGTGAGGCCAACACCTGCAATACGCTTCAAATGGTCTGGCTTCGCTGCCTGTTCCGCTTTTAAAGTGGAAGGGATTTTATTTGTTTTTATTTCAGCTTTATTCTTCATTTCAGATACAATTCCATATAATGTCATTTGAAGTATCGCCGGGTTTGAGTTCCTTGGAAAAGCCCTGCGTTTTCGCAGACGATTATAAAACACTTCGATGCATCCGAATACAGGCAATTAAATTTTAGACAGTAAATGCTTTAATAGACGGGATAATCAATGATCAAAAAACGCTACAAGAAGTTCCTGAAATTTTATCGGGCCTCTGCGGAAAACAGAACGCAGGTGCGCATTTTCCTTGGTTTTTTGATTATTCCAGTGATAGGAATGACTGTTTTGTATTTGTGGGTACGAGTGTTTTGGTTGTAGCTCGGTCAGCTTTGTAGCTGACTCTTCTACACATCTCTGAGAACACAATCTGGCATTGACTCCGATATTCCTCTGTTTGTCTGAAGGCTCCAGGGGTTCAGGGCAGAAACATAGTCCCTGCCAGTATCACTGTTCCGCTTCCTGACGGTCGCGGCTCGGTTTTCGTGCGTTCGTATATACTTCATCGTGCACCGGAAACCGAGCCGCGACCGTGAGGAAGCGGAATTTTTGTTGCGGCACAGGGACTGATTTAGCATTGGTGTAGGGCATAGACTCAGATGAGTTCCCGGCTGCAAGCAGACCGGGCTACAAATACAAAAACTTAACTAAAAGGGCTTGATAAAAGGTGCCATCGCTATAAGAACATCCGGAGAACACAGCTCGGGTCTCCAGAAAAAAGACAAAGTGGATAGGCTTGAAGGAATTTTGGCAGAAGCCAGATCCTTATCGAGTTGCTTTTCCTTTGCTTCTTCGTTTTTTGCTTTTTTAAGACTGCGTTCATCCATTGATTTACTGCGCTCTCTGACAATGGCCTGCACGGGTGAAGGTGTTGTTGTCGCCGGTTTTTGCAGCGTGGCATTAGCTGATCTGCTGCGTTGCCTTGATTGGGCAGGTAAATTATCTTCCTGGCTTAGCAGTAACTGTTGTTGATAGCGTTCACTAAACGATTTAAACATGGCTTCCTGATGGGTTGACAGGGCAGTTGTTGCAGTGGATTTTGCGCTAAACAATTGATTAAGCATGCGTTCTTTGCGTACTACATTGCGATACGAAGGATGACTCTTGGGAATGTTCTTGCTGCTAAGATCTCTGTCATTTCCCAATGCTTCATTAAGAAAGGTCATATCTTTGGACAATAAAAACGTAGGGGGCAAATCATTTTTTGTTTGATGAGACCTGATGTATTCGCGCATGTCCTTAAAATTTTTATGAGGGAAGATGAGCTTGTTCAATGAGTCCAGAGATTTTTGCGTGCCGGGTGACAGCTCTTTATTAATGCCTAAACGCATGTCGATTTGAGACAGGCGCAATAAAACCAGGCTGGCTCCTTCATAGTTATGCCTTTTCAGTAGCAATTTGGCAATAACTACCCATCTTGAATAAGCACTGATTTGAGCCGCTCTTTCGCTATGTCCGGCAATGTCATCTGCGATCAGTTTTTCAAATATTTTCCGACATTCAAAAAAGTTTTTTAATTCCCGGCTGGCACGACTGATGTCAGAAAAACCGGCTGGATTAGCTATATCCTTCCTGTCTATATTTTGGAACGCCTCACGTAATTTAAAGTCCAGCAATTGAGCATAATCATTGGCAAGAGACCTCTCTGTTTGCTTGTATAATTTTCTTATGCTTTTACTGCCTGCTATTACCGCATTAACTTCTGGTTCAGTGGTCTTTTTATCCCATTCTTGTGACGGGGTAAGGGACTTACGCAGTGGATTATGATAAAACCAGCTTATAAAAGAGCCTTTTGCTTCTGATTCTGATGTTAACGCCATGATAATATTCTTAGTAATGTTGTTATTAATTTGACACTATCTATTTTTTTTCACATTAAGTCAACTGTCGGAAAAAACCGCACTTTTGTCTTAAACGGGAAGATTTGGCTCATTGCTTACAGGCGGAGCTGAAGAGAAGAACGATGCGTACATAAGTCCAAAAAAAAGAATTAAGGAAAAATATAAAATTACCTTTGCAATCAAGGTAGTAGTCGATTTGGGACGTGTATAGGCAAACCATGCTGCGATAACTGATATAGCTAAGCATATGTAAGCCCAGATTATCATGATTTTTTCCCCAACGCGTTAATTGCCTTCTTTTTAACATAGCTTCTGTTTTTGTCTGAAGCAAATCAGATTAAAAATTAATGCTCAATCTTACAAGGTCCAATCTATGGGAGTACGTCCCCGCTCTTGTAAAAAAGCGTTCGCCCTGGAAAAATGGCGGCAACCAAAAAATCCTTGATCTGCTGAATAGGGTGATGGATGGGCTGCAGTAAGGATAAGATGTTTTTTGTCAGTAATGAGCATGCGCTTGTTTTTGGCGTGTGCCCCCCAGAGTAAAAACACCAGTGGCTGGGGATGAAGATTTAATTTACGAATGACGTTATCGGTAAATTCTGTCCAGCCTATATTGGCATGCGATTGGGGTTTGTTCCGCTCCACACTTAAGGCGGTATTCAATAATAATACTCCCTGGTTCGCCCAGGATTTTAAACAGCCATGATTGGGAATGGGTACATTCAAATCATTTTTTAATTCCTGAAATATATTTTTTAGTGAAGGCGGAGGGGGAACACCGGGTTTCACTGAAAAAGAAAGTCCATGTGCCTGGCCTGGGCCATGATAAGGGTCTTGCCCAATAATAACTACTTTAATTTCAGCATAAGCTGTTTCTTTAAACGCACTGAAAAGCTCATTTTGAGCAGGATATATTACTTTTCCTGCTTTTTTTTCTTCCGCAAGAAAGTGCAATATGGATTTAAAATAAGGCTGCAGTTTTTCATCGCCTAAAACATCAGCCCAGGTAGTAACAGATTTTGGCATAGCGATCTCATGAGGTACTTTTTTCGCAGATTCTATCACAAATCGACAACGAAACCCATGGCAGGCGTGTAGCCCGGTCTGCTTGCAGCCGGGATCGAAGTAGCACCATCCCGGCTGCAAGCAGACCGGGCTACGGCATTGTGCTACATCCAAAGCGCTTCAGATCCACGTCGTCCTGAGCGCGGCATGGTGCCAGTATTTGGAGATCCTTCGCGCCAAAAGACGCGCTCAGGACGTCGTGAATGAGTCTACTCGCCCTATAAAAATTATTGTCTATACTACAAAGAAAGGATTTTATAAATTCTCTGACCAGCACGGGGTTAGATTTGATGGAGCTGTTTGCTCATGAAAACATTTGACACCTTAACGACTAAATCCAAAGATGTATCATTTAAAAAATTTATTACTTACCTAAATGAAGATATTGATTCATTAAACCGCTTGATAACTGAATACAATGTCGCACCTGATCATCTAAAGAACGAGATATTGATCGAAATTTATTATTATCATCAATATATTACTGAGCGATATGCTGGGGATTCAATAGCAAAAGAGTTTCATGTCGCACAGCTATTATATGAATCAATGTATCGTGAACTGAAGAAAGAGTTTAAAGCCCAGGGGCTGGATAATATTAATAATTTTAGTGTCTCGGAATTCGATAGAACGTCATCTCTCAAGGCCGCCCATTCAACTGATCTTATTATGCTGGACTCAATGTTAAATCATACACCAGATAGCACTCAATATTTTTTGGGAGAATTGAATTTTCCATACAAAAAAAATATCCATAATTTTGTACAAAAAATAGCCGGAGAAGAGGATCCAGAGAAAATGTACAGAGATCTGGTGCAATTAAAGAAAATGCTAAGATTAAATATTGCCATGATAGATCTGCGCCCAGAGCGTGCAGATCAGTTTAGGAACTTAATCTTTGCGATTAATACAAAATTGTCTTATCTGGAACAAGTATATCCTGATGATATAATTAAGAAAACTGTAGCACCACAAAGCCTTCCTGATGTGATTTCTGGTATGAGTCCCACAAAAGCAACGAATCTTGTTCTTGAATTATCCAAAGGAGCCAATTTTAAAATTGACAATTTGGCAAAATTATATGGTCCAAAAGATAAAGGTTATGCTGAATTTATGCAGTTTTTAGGAGCTCACCGTATCGAATTTCTCGGGGGCAATAATTCTAAAAACTTTAAAGTAATAGAAAATAGCTCAGGTGTTGAATGGGTGCTGAAAATAGAAAATCGACTGGGTGTTCCAAGAGAAGTGGAGACTTATCTTGCTGAAAATGCATTAAGTGGCACCCTGACTGCTACTTACGCAAGCAGACCAACAGTGATCACGAAGAACTACAGAAAAATAAATCAGAAAACAGGTCACGAGGTAAACACCCAACAGACAGAAACCAGAGGGCTTGTGGTTACAGAGTTCTGTAAGGGCGGCGACCTTGAATCGCATGGCAAAAGAATCAAAGATAACAAAAGTCGGTTAAGTTCTGCTTATGATATTTATTCTCAGATGGGTGAAATCTTTGAAAAAGTCAGGATTTCAGGTAATGCTTTTCCCGATCCTAAAAACACCAACTGGTTGATTGATGAAAATGAAAAGTTGAAAATTGCCGATGGTAAATCTTTTCTTTCGGCACCAGGAGGAGTAATTGATAATCAACAAAGACATTACCATCTGATTCGTACTGCGTATATGAAACCACCTGAAATGAACAAGGATAAAATCGATGTTGATGCCATGCATGCTTACATGTTGGGAAAAAATTTGTACCAATACGTCAGTGGCTGTAACGATGAGTATTTAGCATATAAACACGAGGGAAAAGATTTTGATTTCTCGTCTGATGCATTTCAAACCGCTTCAGGAAAGGATTTGATAGCACTGATAACAAAGCTCGTTAAAACGAAACCTGCTGATCGGCTGTCAGTTGCTGCAGCTCTGCAAGAGCTAAGAGCATTGGAAGTTAAGGAATTTAAGGATACACAAGATAAATGCAGCGATGTGTTCCAAAAATTAATTGCTATTGATCCGGATTTACAGACAAGCGATTATCAGCAGAAGTTTACTGAAGCTAACAGTATTCAGGAGCTGATTCAATTGAAAAAAGAACTGGATGAACTTCTCGAAGACGATAAAGCTGAATTAAAAAGCATGAAAAAATCCTGTCGGGAAATACTGGATGAAATAACCAGGCTTGACCCTGATAGTGATTTGGATGGTGGTCTGCATAAAAAAATCTCTGCAGTAAGTGATTTACATTCTGCACTTGCTCTGACCTACGAATTAAGAAAAATAGAATGTCGTACTTTGGCAACGCTTATTAATGACATTGACGACAGTGCGTTGAGCGAGCGTCTTAAAGCAAAGGTTAAGGATTTGGATACGCACCAGGATGCTATCGCAATAAATAAGTTAATGACTGTATTAAAGAAAAAGCATGCTGCCGTATTGACGGCGCAGCAAGAGTTGAGGCAAGAATGCTTTGAACTGACCATGGCTATGGACCAGTATAAAATCAAGGCAGATGACACCCTTATGTTTGCCTACAGGGGGCAATTGGAAGACAGGATTTTCAGTACTGCTTCAATTAACTCTTTGTCCCAGCTTAAAGGAGAGTTGCAGAATCAACTTGAAGCCATGGATTCCTCTGTAGCGAAGCAAATCAAAGGCATTATTGCCCGTTATCGTAACGAGTCTAAATCATTTTTTTCTTCAGGCAAGAAAAACAAGGCTGAGCAAATCGAAACTGCTTTATTGAACGTACCGGTAGAACTGCGAGGGAAGGTTTTTTCAATTGAGCCTGAATATAAGGACGTGCCAGAGTTGGTGGCAGTCAGAGTTGCTTTAGGCAAATCTGGATCAGCTAAAGCAGCAAAAGCCAGCCGCACAGAAGTTGATGAGAAAAAAGCGTCCTCTTCGTTTCGCTCATTGAAGGAGCGTTATACAGAATTCAAAGATTCAGAAGAGGATAAAGCCGATAGTTCTGTTTCTCATGGCAAAGGCAAACGCAATTGAGGGGTATCATGATTACAACATTTGACGGCTTACGCAGGCAGTTAAACTTAAGCCAACAATTTACGAGCAAGGAACAATTGAATGATTTGGCCTCCTGGTGTAAGGAACATATATCACAAGATGTTGTCTTTACAGGTACTGATAAAGAACGCTATACAGCTTACATGAAATTGGCCGAACACTATTTGACCGTTTTTTTACCTGTGGCATCCCGAGATTTCAGCGCTGTGGATCCTGCCCTGAATCATATGAACTGCATTCAATATGCGGCCTATAAAGGTTACGATCGCTTTTTAGCACAGAAAGCTGAACTGTTCTCTCCTGAATTGCTTAACAAAGGTAATGTTGCAGGGATGACTCCTTTGCATTTGGCTGCTTTAGCAGGGCATATTTATACGGTTAACCAATTACTGTCTTTAGGCGTTTTGCCAGACAAAATAAATAACAATAAGCAATTTCCACTTTATACGGCGTTAGTTTTACCTATAATATATGAAGCAAAACTGAAGCAAACCAAAATAGGGATATTTCGTTTGTTGCTTGCCAAAATGCCTGCACTGGTGAACGCTGTCGATACTAATGGCGATACGGTGGCGCATTTAATGGCAAGTAACGGTTTTGACACACTGATCCAGGAACTCCCGCGGCATCTTTTATTTGTTACTAATAATTTTTTGAAATACCCCATTCATGTAGCCATTTTAAATCGCCAGTTATCGGTTGTCGAAAAATTAATGTCTATTCCCGAGATGAGTGGCGTCCGGGATGCAGAAAAGCGTACGCCACTGCATTATGCTGCTCAATACGGAACCGAAGAGTTTGCGGCTCTTTGTTTTAAGGACAAGAAATCTCTGGAAGCCCGCGATACTTTTGGGATGACACCCTTATTGAGTGCTGCAAAAAGTGGAAATCTTCCTGTAGTGCAATGGCTGGTAGGACAGATGGCGAATGTGAACGCAACCGATTGTCAAGGGCAGACGCTGTGGGATTTGGCAGCACAAAGTAAAAACAATAATTTGATGGTCTGGGTTTCCAGGATATGCGGAACAGATGCTAATTCATCTCAGGAACATCAGATGAAATTTTGATCCCGTCTTACCCAATCATCCCGGGATTATTCCAAATATGCAGCGTTGCATAACTGCGCCAGGGGCGCCAGACCTGTGATAGTTCTTCTGCATGTTTTGCACTGATACCCCCCAGATTTTTGCGGATTACTATATCTTCCTTAACAAAGGCATCAGGCCAGCGCAAAGCACGCATAGCTATGTAATGTGCTGTCCATGGGCCAATGCCTGGCAGTTGTTCCAGCTTTTGCATAGTGAGCTCCGGATTCATGCCTCCATCAAGACAGAGGGTTCCGGAACTGTAAGCCTCTGCCAAAGCAAGAATGCATCGTGCCCGTGTACTGATAATCCCCAGTTCGGCAATATCATTGACCGTCTTTTTACTTATATCTGTTGATAAGGGGGTGAGGCGGTCGAGTTCCGGAAAAGGGGTTTCAATGTATTCACCAAAAGCCTGGGCAAATCGACAGGAAAGCGTGGTGGCTGCTTTAACGGTGATTTGCTGGCCAAGTACCGCTCTTATTGCCATTTCAAAGCCATCAAAAGCTCCAGGGACTCGAAGGCCAGGATTTTTATTCACTGCAGAGGACAAATGAGGATCTTTCATCAAATGTGCGGCAATAAGATCGGGTCGTGCATTTAAATCAAATAAATGGCGGAGTTGGCATAGCAGGGCGGGTAATACCGGGGTCAGGGAGGAAGACAGTTCTACTTTTAATGCATAACGTTCAGGAGCATGAGTTACTTTTATCCATCCCTTATAAGAGCCCAGGCGCACAGTGCGCATGTAACTGTCCTCACTGATTTGTTCAACCCCTTTTATCATTCTGGCTTTAAGAAATTCGAGCAGGCTTATCCAGTTGTAAGGTGGCCGATAGTTCAATTGCAAACTTAAGGTAGCGGGTAAGTCGTGCTCTTTATTTTCCCTGGTAATTGCTTTACGAAAATGGGTAGGCGGCATTTTGTAATGCGTGCGAAATACTTCGTTAAAACGGCGTAAACTGCTAAAGCCGCTGGCAAAAGCAATACTAATAACGGGCAAGCAGGTTTCGCTAAGTAATTGTTTCGCCAAAAGCAAACGGCGAATTTGAATTAATTCAATTGGGGATGTGCCAAACTCCTTATGAACGATACGACGTAACTGGCGAGAGCTGATTGCAAATTGCTGGGCAATTGCCTCAATAGAGAGCGCATCAATGATTTGCCCTTCTTCCAGGCGTTGGGCAATTAAATGGGCGGTACGGCGCGTACTGTCCACAGGGGCATTACCTGGCGCGAGTTCAGGGCGACAACGCAGGCACGGTCGAAACGATTCTTTTTCAGCTGCTTCACGGCTATTGAAAAACCGGCAATTTTCCTGTTTGGGTGTTTTGGCAGGGCAAATGGGTCTGCAATAAATACCAGTGGAAGTAACACCAGTAAAAAAAACGCCATCAAAGCGAATATCACGTGATAGCAGGGCATTATAAGCTACATTATTATCAATCATGACAGCTAATCATTTAGAGGTTCTTATCTAAGTTTAGAACACACAGCATCACGTGGCTCGCCGTTTTCGGACATGAATAGAATACCAGTTTCCATGTCCGAAAACGGCGAGATAAATGAGTACATTGCATTATAATTTAAAGAGATTACCAGCAGGACGAAAAAAATGAATTATTGTTACAAAATGATGACATCACCAGTGGGTGAGTTGAAATTGGTTGCCACGGAACACGGCTTGGCAGCGGTGCTGTGGGAAAATGACAAACCTGGCCGGATTCCTTTAAAAGAATTGCAATTAAATGAGCAGCTCCCTTTACTCCTCAACGCCGAACAGCAATTAAACGATTACTTTGCGCAAAAGTTAAAGCAATTCACTCTGCCTCTTCACATGTCAGGGACTGAATTTCAAAAGAAAGTCTGGCATGCATTAATGACCATCCCCTTTGGTGAAAAGCGCACTTATGCCCAGATAGCAAAACAAATTGGCCATGACAAAGCGGTGCGTGCTGTAGGTGCTGCTAATGGTAAAAACCCGATATCAATTATCGTCCCATGTCATCGGGTTATCGGTTCTGATGGTGCTTTGTGTGGTTTTGCAGGAGGGCTTGATACCAAAGCGTATTTGCTTGAAATGGAAAGCCTGTGCCCGTGAATTCAGAGAAAAGTTGCTCCGAAATAGCACAGTGCGTAGCCCGGTCTGCTCGCAGCCGGGATAGAAGTGGCAATGAGCCAATCCCCATATTACAGCTACAAAATAAGTAGCACACCATGCCAAATCAGGGAGATCCTTCGCGCAAAAAAACGCGCTCAGGACGACGTAGATCGAGGAACGATGTGAATCCGGGAAGGAACAGACATTTGCTGTCACAGTCTCTTTTAATACAGCCAACTGTTCCGTTTCCTTAACTCATTGAATTTATTGTTCTATTAATTGGCTCGTGATACACTTCCAGTCATGAAAATTATCCTTGCAATCACCTGCTTTTTGATAAGCAACCTGGGCTATACCTTTTCCTGTTATGATCCGCAAACGATCAAACAAAAGCCCATACTCTTTGATAAAGAGCGCATTAAACTGACCCGCGAATACCAATTGACCCATTACGGCATCAATTCGAAATCAATTGAAATTGAGCCTAAAATGATAGTCTTGCATTGGACATGCATCTCATCCCTTGATGTCACGTTCCGAATTTTCAATCCATCTGCCTTACCTAAAAGTTCTCCGCGAAGAAGTGAACTGCCAGGCGATTTGAACGTTTCCAGCCACTATCTGGTCGATCGAGATGGCAGTATTTATCAGCTCATGCCAGACAACTGGATGGCAAGACATGTTATAGGCCTCAATCATTATGCAATAGGCATTGAAAATATTGGCGGCGTTGATGGTAAAGATGATTTAACCCCTGAACAAGTTAAGGCAAATGCCTTTCTTGTTTGTTATTTAAAGAAGAAATACCCGACTATCGAACGTGTTATAGGCCATAATGATTATCTGAGCTATAAAAACACGCCATTATGGTTAGAGAAAGACCCCAATTATCAAACAGACAAAACCGATCCTGGCCCAACCTTCCTGGCCAAAGTAAAAAAATTAATCGCAGCATCTTAGTTTTCAGATACTCCCTGCCCCGTTCGAGCGGAGGAAGGGTGGTAACCCCGTCTCGAAGCAGGCACCAAGGCAAAAAGTTTGTGCCAGTGCTTCGAGACGGCGCAAAAAGCCGCGCCTCCTCAGCACGAACGGATTGTGCCAGGGCAAAAAAAGTTACAGTGTTATTCAGAACTGATGTGAACTCCAAATAAGGGTTTTATTATTCCATCCCACTTACCGGCCCGTTCGTGCTGAGGAGGGGTGGTAACCCCGTCTCGAAGCATGCATCAGGGCAAAGGTTTTGTGCCAGTGCTTCGAGACGGCGCAAAAAGACGCGCCTCCTCAGCACGAACGGATTGTGCGAGGGCAAAAAAGTTACAGTGTTATTCAGAACTGATGTGAACTCCAAATAAGGGTTTTCTTATTCCATCCCACCCACCGGCCCGTTCGAGCTGAGGAGGGGTGGTAACCCCGTCTCGAAGCATACTCAGGGCAAAAGCTTTGTGCCAGTGCTTCGAGACGGCGCAAAAAGACGCGCCTCCTCAGCACGAACGGATTGTGCGAGGGCAAAAAAAGTTACAGTGTTATTCAGAACTGATGTGAACTCCAAATAAGGGTTTTATTATTCCATCCCACTCACCGGCCCGTTCGAGCTGAGGAGGGGTGGTAACCCCGTCTCGAAGCATACTCAGGGCAAAAGCTTTGTGCCAGTGCTTCGAGGCAGCGCCAAAAGCAGCACTTCCTCAGCGCGAACGGATTGTGCGAGGGCAAAAAAAGTTACAGTGTTATTCAGAACTGATGTGAACTCCAAATAAGGGTTTTCTTATTCCATCCCACTCACCGGCCCGTTCGAGCTGAGGAGGGGTGGTAACCCCGTCTCGAAGCATACTCAGGACAAAAAATCTGTGCCAGTGCTTCGAGACGGCGCAAAAAGCCGCGCCTCCTCAGCACGAACGGAGCGTGCCAATGCAAAAATCTTGCTTCTTTTCTAGAACTCCGACAACTTAATAGCATTAGGCACTTCGCTTAGCCACTCCCTAAAATTACCTTTCCCCCGAAACCAAATAAACAGTAAGATTAAACTGATACTCCCCTTCATATTTTTTCTGACATTCATCATCAAAATAGCGTACCAGTGCGTCATTTACTTCCCTGACTTCTGATTCAGAAAGTTGCCCCTGGTAAAAGGCAATACCATTTACAAATTTTTTAAAAACATCCAGCGAAGGCAAGGTGATGGATTCACGGCATAATTGCACGTTCAAATTTTTGCAGGAGATAGTTTCCAGTCTTTTCGCCAGATTCTCCAGATTGGAATAATTCACAGGTGGTTTAAAATCATGCAAGGTTTTAAATTGTCCTGAATCTCTGAGCGCATAATAACCCATGATAAAGGGATCATCACCGGCCGGAAAAAGAGTAAAGAATTTTCCTCCGGGTTTCAGGGCGTTAACCATGTTTGTAAAGGCTTTGTGAATATCATTAGCCCATTGTAAACACCAAAAGGAGACAAGATAATCAAACTGTGCGTTAAACTCCATACTAAGTACATCAGCCTTTTTCAGAGAAAAATTGGGATAATCTTCACAGACTTCCTGAGCCAATTGCAGCATATTTTCCGAGGCATCAATTCCCAGAACTGAACCTTGAGGTACCTTATCAAGAATCTTGCGCGTGTAACTGCCATTGCCACAGCCTATATCCAATACTTTAGCCGATGGGTTGATTCTTAAATCGGATACATAATGATCGGCGATTGTTGCTTGAATATAAGAGCCAATCGCATAATCACTAGCCGGCCAATCACGTTCAGACATCTTTACTCCCTTAAAATTCAATAATCAATTGATAAATATAGCCCTACGCGAATTAAAAAGTCCAATGTGTAGAGGATAAAAAGATCTGGTCTCAATACCTGCTTTTCATTTAGTATGACAGCGGTGCCTGATAACAGGAATTATTTATTTAATAAAGGAGTATTGCATGTCGCATCAAGCGCAACAAAAAGTAGTGTGTGTTCTATACGATGATCCAAAAAGCGGTTTCCCACCCCAATACGCCCGTGATTTCATTCCTGAATTGGCTCAATACCCAGATGGCCAAAGTCTTCCTTCGCCATCGACAGTTGATTTTAATCCTGGTGATTTATTAGGTTCTGTAAGTGGTGGCTTAGGTTTAAAACATTTCCTGGAACATCAGGGACATCGTTTTGTAGTGACCAGTGATAAAGAAGGCCCTAATTCAGTATTTGCCAAAGAATTGAAAGATGCCAATATAGTCATCTCTCAGCCGTTCTGGCCTGCTTATTTAACCCGCGAACGTATAGAAAGTGCTCCCAATTTAAAATTGGCCATTACTGCAGGAATTGGTTCGGATCATGTCGATTTAGCGGCAGCCATGGAACATAACATTACGGTATGTGAAGTGACGTTCTGTAATAGTATCAGTGTTGCAGAACATACAGTGATGATGATTTTATCCTTAGTGCGTGATTTTATTCCTCAATATCAAACGGTACTGAATGGCGGGTGGAATATTGCTGATTGTGTAAGTCGTTCCTACGATTTGGAAGGAATGCAGGTGGGGGTTGTGGCTGCAGGTCGAATTGGTTTAGCTGTTTTAAAACGCTTGAAACCTTTTGAGGTAGGGTTACATTATACGGATAGACATCGCTTGCCCTTGGAATTGGAGAAAGAATTAAATCTAACTTATCACCCTACAGTTGAATCCCTGGTCAAGGTATGTGACGTGGTATCCATCCATTGTCCTCTCCACCCGGAGACAGAGCATCTTTTCGATGAGCAATTAATTAAAAAAATGAAACGCGGCAGTTATTTGATTAATACGGCCCGCGGGAAAATCTGCAATAAAGAGGCTGTTGCTGACGCGCTTAAGTCAGGCCATTTAGCCGGCTACGCTGGTGACGTCTGGTTCCCTCAACCTCCAGCAAATGACCATATCTGGAGAACCATGCCTCATCATGCGATGACACCTCATACTTCAGGTACTTCCTTGTCTGCTCAGGCACGATATGCTGCGGGAGTCAGAGAAATTCTGGAGTGTTGGTTTAATAATAAGCCCATCAGAGATGAGTATTTAATTGTGAACAATGGGCGTTTAGCTGGCGTGGGCTCTCATTCATACAGTGAAGGAAACAGTACCGAAGGTGCTGAGCGTGCTGAGCACTCTTGACCTAATTATTCCATAAAAACTGATTTTATAAAAAGTGGCTACACTTATACCCAGGACATACGAAAATATTGGCTATCCAATTATCAGGGGGAATCATGGCCGTGACTACAGGTCTATCAGGTAATGAATTATTTTGTCTGGCATTAAAAAATTATGCACCCGGGACTATAGTTGTGGGTAATAGCGTTCATTCCCTGGGCATCATCGGCAGTGTTGGCTCAGGCCTGAAAGCGATGTTAGGAGGTGAATTACAACAAATTACCAGCCTTATAGAAGAAGGAAGAGAAACAGCCTATAAACGCATGTTACAAGAAGCGGTTACTAATGAGGCGACTGGCATCACCGGTGTAACCAGCCAATTAATCATCCACGGTGGTAATGTTGAATTTCTATCCATAGGATCAGTAATTCACGCTGTAAATGGTGCCGACAGGGCTAAATTTTCTACCTCTGCTGATGGACAAGAATTATATGCACAGTTGGATGCAGGCTATAGGCCCATCTGTTTTTCCTTTGGTAATGTTGCTTACTCTATGGGGCTGGGCCGCGGCCTTTTGGGTGGTTTAAAAACTTTGGGGCGAGGCGAAATCAAGGAGTTTTCTGATATCTTTAACAAGACACGGCATCTGGCTTTAAACCGGATCATTGATCATGCCCGTACCTATAAAGCCAATGCGGTGTTGGGGATTAAAACAACGGTTTTACCCTTCGGAGGGGTTAATGAAATGCTGATGATTGGTACTGCATCGCACAATGAGCAGTTAAACACAGATGCGGGTAATGATATAGTAACCAGTGACATGACCAATATAGAAATGTGGAACATGGCGAATATGGGGTATGCGCCTATGAAGTTATTATTGGGGACGTCCGTATATTCTCTGGGGCTGCTTGGCGGCATCACCTCTACCTTAAAGTCTTTTGTCAGGGGTGAAATCAATGAATTAACCCGTATGATTTACGATGCCCGCGAAAATGCCATTGCAATTATTAATGAAGAAGCACGATCCATAGGTGCTGATGATGTAGTAGGGGTTAAAACTTATGTCTACCAATTAGGGAATGGATTGATCGAGTTTTTTGCCATTGGCACCGCGGTAAAAAAATCATCCCGCATTAAAACCGAATCAGAACAACTGCCTCCTCAGGCTATAGTCGTAGATAAAGATACCTTCTATGATTCCAGAAATGCCGAAGGCTTGAGTGTTAATGTGAATCAGGGCTCAAAACCAATCAATAACAGTTCTATGTCTTTGTTGGTTCCTGCTTTGGTTATTATTGTCTTGGTAATTATTCATTTCCTATTGAACATCTTTAGATAGTCTGTAATTATTCTGCAATTCCCGTCAGATTTGAACGTGACTCTTCATGCAACGCTAAAGAGTCATGTCAACAAAGAGGTGTTATCAATATGAGTTTGACCAACAAAATCGTTCTTATAACCGGAGCTTCCAGCGGTATAGGCCAGGCATGTGCCAGAGTATTGGCGGCTCAAGGCGCCAGGCTTATTTTGAGCGCCCGCCGTTCAGAGCGATTGGAGGCTTTGGCTAAAGAGCTGAGTCAGAAACACCATAAAGAACACTATATTGTCCCCCTTGATGTCCGTAATAAAGACCAGGTAAAGCAGCAATTGGGTTCTTTACCTGAAGAATGGTCTTCTATAGATATTTTAATTAATAATGCCGGTCTGGCCTTAGATACTTTACCTTTAACTGAGGGTATTGAAGATCATTGGGACACCATGATTGATACCAATATAAAAGGTTTGCTTTATGTTAGCCGTCAGGTAATTCCCGGTATGGTACAGCGTGATGCGGGGCACGTGATTAACATTGGTTCTATTGCTGGTCATGAATGTTATCCTAATGGGAATGTCTATTCGGCAACGAAACATGCAGTGCATGCTTTGTCTAAATCCATGCGCCTTGATCTGTTAGGAAAAGCAGTGCGCGTCACAGAAATAGCGCCAGGAGCGGTAGAAACAGAATTTAGTGAAGTCCGTTGGAAGGATAAAGAACGCGCGCGTGAGTTTTATAAGGATTTTCAGCCTTTATCTGCGGAGGATGTTGCTGATGCTATTTTATACTGCATCACTTGCCCGGCCCATGTCACCATAGAAGAAATGATAATCATGCCTACGGTACAAGCCTCTGCCAATCATATGGCTAGAAATAAAAAGTAAATTACAGTTTTATTTGTATAAAAATTTGCCAATAAGAGTAATAATGGTCTATTATTACTACATATAGGTAATGACTAATCCCGATTGAACCAGTAAATAATTATAGATTGGGAGGTTGTTTTGGAGAGTGGTGTGTAAGCCTGCAATAGAGCAGGAAACCTTAAGCTCTGCATAAATCTCCATTGTGCGTATTGGTCGTGGCTCAAGATACGGGATGTCGTTACCTGTACTATTTCAACCTTAAATTTCCCGCCAGGCTTGCCAAAAATGCCACTCAACGGATGCTTTTTCCTTGAGGTGATTTGAGTAAATATTGAACATGTCGTATAATTAAATGACAATCATTGCCAGGATGCTATCATGAAAAAATTAGTTACTGCTCTTGTTGTCAGTGTGCCCTTGGTATTCTTATCGGGATGTGCTGTAGAAACAGTTTCAGTTGTTGATACAGTCGCCTACGATCCAGGCTATACCAATGATTATGTTTATTCCGTTGGCTATTATAATAACAGACCCTATTGGGGAAATAACTATTATTATTCAAGCTATTGGGATAATTACGGCTATTGGGGTGGTGGTTATTACAACGGGTATTGAAATAGCCAGTTTTGCAATTAAGTTAAAGAGTTCCGCCGTGCCGCGGCTTGTCCGCGTGATCCAGAGATCTAAGTTCTGAGTGATATTCCTGGATCCCGCGGACAAGCCGCGGGACGGCGGAGTAGTGCTTAACTTAATGGTAGTGCTTCCAATCCCACTCCCAGAACCCCGTCGTCCTGAGCGCGTCTTTTTGCGCGAAGGATCTCCTGAAAGTGGCATGGTGCTAAAGTCAGGAGATCCTTTGCGCAAAAAGACGCGCTCAGGACGATGGCGGGTATTATTCTTTGGCTCGAGATACGTATTCACCTTTACGGGTATCTACTTTAATCAATTCACCAGTCTGAACGAATAAAGGTACACGTACCACTGCTCCTGTTTCCAGTTTGGCAGGCTTGCCACCGCCACCAGAAGTATCACCTTTAAGGCCTGGATCCGTTTCAACAATTTCTAAAATAACGAAAGTAGGTGGCATTACTTGTATCGGATCATTATTCCATAAAGTAACGATACAAATGTCTTGTTCTTTCAGCCATTGTGCTGCATCTGCAAGAACTGCTTCATTCAGTGCATACTGTTCAAAGTTTTCAGGAACCATAAAATGCCATTGCTCACCATCATTGTACAGATATTGCATTTCAACATCAGCAACATCAGCAGAAGGTAAGGTATCGCCTGATTTAAAGGTACGTTCAACCACGCGACCTGTTTTTAAGTTACGAATTTTAATACGGGTAAATGCCTGGCCTTTACCGGGTTTTACAAACTCACAGTCAAGGATGCTGCATGGGGCATCATCAACCATTACCTTTAAGCCGTTTTTAAATTCATTGGTACTATAAATTGCCATTAGAACTCCACAGTTGAGATTTTGCTCAATTTTCGCTACAGTTCGCACAGTTTATCAAGTCTGTTTAATTAATGCGAGATACCTCTTTGAGTTGGCAAAAAAAATTAGCAATGGGATTCACCTCTGCAACTGATTTATTAACTTTTTTAGAATTGCCAATACAGGATCCGGGCCTTGCCGAAAAGCAATTTCCCAGCCGTATTCCGCAAGGGTTTGCCGAAAGGATGCAAAAAAGCAATCCTCAGGATCCTTTGTTATTACAGGTTCTTGCTTCCACAGCGGAATTGGAGCAAGTGGAGGGGTATGTACTCGATCCTTTGGTTGAGGCCGATGCCAACCCAGTGAAAGGCTTGATTCATAAATACCATGGGCGAGTGCTGCTCACGGTAACTGGTATTTGCGCGGTGAATTGCCGTTATTGTTTCAGAAGGCATTTTCCCTATCAGGCTAATAATCCCGGTCGCAACGGTTGGCATGAGGTCTATGAGTACATCGCCCGCGATCCGAGTATTACCGAGGTCATTTTAAGTGGAGGTGATCCTTTACTCGCCTCTGATCTGGTTTTAGCTGAATTGATTCGCAATCTGGAGAACATTCCCCATCTGCAAACCCTGCGCATTCATACCCGTATTCCCGTGGTGTTGCCTGAGCGTGTCCATGATGAATTAGTGCAAATGCTGCATACCAGCCGGTTAAGAAAAGTAGTGGTTCTGCACTGTAACCATGCCCAGGAACTGGATGACAGTGTGCAACAGGCTTGCCTGACCCTGAAGAATGCCGGCTGTCATTTGTTGAATCAATCGGTGTTACTGGCTGGAGTAAATGATGATCCACATGTTTTGGCTGCTCTGAGCCATACCCTCTTTGCATATGGGGTTATGCCCTATTACCTGCATGTTCTTGATAAGGTAAATGGAGCAGCTCATTTTGATTTGCCTTTTTCCCGCGTTCAGGCCATTTATCATCAATTGCAAACTCTTTTACCCGGATATTTATTACCTCGCCTGGCTCGAGAAGAGCCAGGAAAGGCAAGTAAAACATTGCTATTGTAGTCAGATCACGTGGTCTTCTTCCTGATACAGGGCAATTAACTTCTCCTGAGCACAATTATTACCTTGAATACTAGGCTTATAAGTACCATCGCTTTGCATTTCCCAGGTATTACTGTTGTCTTTCAGGTAATTTTTGATGATTTCATTCTTGATGCGCTTTTTACATTGCTCATCAAGAATAGGGAACATAATCTCAATACGGTTATATAAATTCCTTTCCATCAAATCTGCACTGGCGCAGTAAATGTGCTCTTCTTCCTTGATACGGAAGTAGTAAATGCGATGATGCTCCAGGAAGCGGCCAATAAAGGACAGAACTCGTATGTTCTCTGATACTCCAGGAAGGCCTGGTTTTAAACAGCATACTCCCCGCACGAGAAGATTAATTTTAACTCCGGCTTGAGAGGCTTTGTACAATGCCTGAATGATTACTTTATCGGTTAACCCATTCACTTTCAGCATAATTTCGGTATCAACGCCTTCCGCAGCAGCCTGACTGCATCGTTCTATATGCTGCAGCAGAGTTTTTTGCAGGGTAAACGGAGAATGACTTAAGGCTTTTAATTTAACAACCCGGCCTAAGCCTGTTAATTGTTGAAAGATAAATTGGGTATCCGCAGTTATAGTGGGTTCGCAGGTTAATAAACCTATATCAGTATAGCGTTTGGCTGTTTGTTCATGATAATTACCGGTACTTAAATGCACATAGCGTTTTAATTTACCGTGTGTTCTTCTCACCACCAGAGTCATTTTGGCATGAGTTTTATAACCTACCACACCGTAAAGAACCAAAATGCCTGCGGCATGCAGTTTATTAGCCAGCTTCAAATTGGATTCTTCATCAAAACGGGCACGCAGTTCAATTACGGCCGTTACTTCTTTACCTGAATGCGCGGCATTAACCAGGGCATCCACCATGACTGATTCAGAGTGGGTTCGGTAAAGGGTCTGGTTTATCGCAAGAACATTGGGGTCTGCCGCTGCTTGCCGGACAAAATCGATGACCAGGTTAAAACTTTGGTAAGGGTGATGGAGTAATATGTCTTGTTCGTCGAGGACATTAAATAAATTGCGCTCAGATTTTCTTAATTTGGGGTATTGGGCATTGAAAACAGGATAATTCAAATCTGGCCTGTCAATGCTGTTAATAGCGCTCATGTATCTTTGAATGTTTACCGGCCCATCACAATAATAAGTGTCTTCATGACGTAAATGGTATTTTTGTAACAGGAAATCAACAATTTTTTCAGGACACTTATTCTCAATTTCCAATCGAACCACATGGCCGTAATGACGAGAGAAAATTTCTCTCTGCACCGCCTTGGCCAGGTCATCAATTTCTTCCTCGCGCAAAAACAAGTCACTGTTTCGTGTCAGGCGGAAGGAATAGCAACCGCTTATTTCCATTCCAGGAAACAAGCTGGCTACATGCGTTTTAATAATGGAAGAGAGATAAACGAAATAATGTGCATCGCCACATAATTCAGACGGCAAGTGAATCATGCGTGGAATGGAGCGGGGCGCATGAATGACTGCATAATTAATATTACGATCAAAGGCGTCCTTACCGCTCAGGGCAATGATAAAGTTAAGGCTTTTATTGATAAGCCTGGGTAATGGATGTGCCAAATCAAGCGCTATAGGGCTGATAATTGGCAGAATTTCATGTTTAAAATAATGCTTGGCCCATAAATGAATGTCATCCGTCCATTGATGAGTGTCGAGAAAGTGAATGTTTTCTTTACGCAATGCAGGCAACAACTGCTTGTTAAATATACCGTATAATTGATCGATTAATTCATGCGCCTTTTGACTGATATGGCTAAAGGCCTCATCAGCGCGTAACCCGTCTATGGTTAATTTGCCTGATGACAGGGCAATCTTTTCTTTAAGTCCGGCAACGCGAATTTCAAAAAACTCGTCCAGATTGCTGCTGCAAATACTAAGAAACCGCATTCTCTCTAATAGAGGGACGCGTTCATCATTGGCCAGCATGAGCACCCGTTGATTAAAGGCTATGGCAGAAAATTCTCTGTTGATATAATACTCTGGATTATCCAGCGCTATTTCCAAGGGTAACTCCATTTGTTTACTGTTAAATTCAGGTTAGAGCTTAATCAGGAAAAACTCAAGCCACAGCGCATTATCGCACCAGGAAAAAGCAGGCCGCGATAAAACCCAGAAAACCATAAAAAGGTGAAACATTAAAAAAGGCCAGGCCAATAAAAAAAAGAATACTGACGATTGCTATAGAAATAGAAAAATACATATCGACTACCCCTTGCGCTACGGAGAAGGTTGCCGCAGCCAGCAATGCCAATGCGCCGTATTGTACGGCGATCATTACTTTACGTGTTGTGGGCCCATTATGGGTGGCAAGCCAGTGATAGCCCAGGATTGCCATTACCAGCCCTGGCAGATTCAGGCAAATGACTGCAAGAGTCGACCCCAAAAGGCCGCCCGCTTTATAGCCAATAAGCGCGGATAATTTCACTGCGGTTAATCCCGGAAACAAAAAACTGGTGCCCAACATGCCTATGAATTCTTCATTACCCACCCAATGTCTGTAGCCAACAGCCTCATACTCGAGCAGCTTTAACATCGAGTTCCCACCACCCAGGGAAATGATGCCAATTTTTCCAAAGCTCAATATGATTTGTAACAACGTTGTGATCATAGTTTTGTTATGTTTTTCAGGAATGTTACATATTCGCAGGAAACCTGGTTGCCCAGCAAGAGTTCACTTAAGGTTTCGACTAAAAAAAGGGATTTTCCTTCAACGCAGGCACTAAAATAGACTGCACCCTTTACTTCAAGTCGTGCCAGCTCAAGTTTAATATTGGGATGGGTATGGAATTTATAAATAAACGCTTCTTTTTTAACAAAAACAGCTCTCCCTTCTTTTCTGGCCTGATGGGCCATTTCGTGTAACTCTGGGCTATTATCGTCTGCATCCAGATTGATTTTAATTCCAAATCCTGCTGCTGAAGAGGTTTTTCTGATGACAGGTTTGAATTGCAGTTCATCGCGCCGGGTTTTGATGTTGTAGTCACTGTGGGGGAGGAGATAATAGGTATCCTCTTTGTGCTTTTGATGGTAATTAGCCAGATCCAATAAGGAATCATCGATATTGCACAAGCTGATTATCTGATCTGCCGGCCAAAAAAAACGCCTCTCCCATTTTAAGTCGTCTTGTTCATTATCCACAAGACCCGATAGAGGGATTTCCTTTTTGTGCGAAA
The DNA here is from genome assembly GCF_000373765.1 of Legionella shakespearei DSM 23087. Classification (GTDB taxonomy): domain Bacteria; phylum Pseudomonadota; class Gammaproteobacteria; order Legionellales; family Legionellaceae; genus Legionella; species Legionella shakespearei. Next base: position 199,975 of record NZ_KB892415.1, read on the forward strand.
ATTCAAAATTCCAAACCAGTCGTTGAATCATACTATTTCTTCCATGCATATATACTTACGCTAGATGATGAACACAAATTTAGCAAGTTTGACCTCCTGATATTAATCTTTCAAAGCATATGGATGGATGCTCGCAAAATGAAGCGTAAAGAGTATATACTACGAATCTTATCTGCAATAATAAAAAAGCAAAGGAAGGTATTTAATGGCTATTCTATTCTTTTTAATTTATCTCGCATTCACTCTTGTTGTTCTCTATCGGGCAGTGAACCCTCTGGTTTGGGAGATTGGGAGTATAGTTTATTTAATTCCAGCTACCTTCGTTTTAGGGTTTCCCTGGATAATAGGCTTGTTGATCTGGGCTGCTGTGATTATTGCCGTTTTAGTCATTCAGGTTGAGCCTGTACGTATTTTTATTGCTGATTATTTTTATAAAACCGCAGGCAAATCCATTCCTAAGCTATCTAAAACCGAAGAAGAGGCTTTAAATGCTGGTGATACCTGGCTGGAGCAGGATATTTTCACAGGAACACCTGATTGGGACCGGCTTGCACATGTTGCAACAGAACTGTCTGAAGAAGAACAGTCTTTTATCGATAATGAAACTCAAATCCTCTGTAGTATGGTGGATGACTGGGAAGTCAGTCAGGAACGCGATCTGCCGGTAAAAGTCTGGAATTACATTAAAGAGAATGGCTTTTTAGGACTGGTAATTCCCAAGGAGTACGGTGGCAAAGGGTTTTCAGCGCGCATGCATTCTGATGTTGTAATGAAAATAGCCAGCCGCTCAGGTGTGGCTGCTGTAACAGTCATGGTGCCCAATTCATTAGGCCCAGGCGAATTAATCAATTACTACGGAACGGATGAACAGAAGAACTATTATCTTCCTCGTCTTGCCAAGGGTATTGATATTCCCTGTTTTGCCTTGACTGAGCCAGGCGCAGGTTCTGATGCAACATCGATTCAGTCAGATGCTATTGTTGTTAAGAAGAAAATTGATGGAAAGTCTGTATTAGGTCTGAACATTACTTTAGACAAGCGATGGATTACTTTGGCGCCAGTAGCGACTTTAATTGGCCTTGCAGTTAATTTAAAAGACCCTGATGGCTTGTTACAAGGTGAAGGCGAAGAGGGAATTACCTGTTTACTGATTCCCAGAGACACTGAGAATCTGGAAATTGGCAACAGGCATTTACCCGCTGACCAACCGTTTATGAACGGTACTTTACGTGGTAAAGATATTTTCGTACCAATCACCACCATCATTGGCGGACAAAAGAAAGCCGGAGCTGGCTGGCAAATGTTGGTAGAGTGCCTCTCCATCGGCCGTTCAATCTCCTTACCTGCTTTGGGTACTGGCTCTTCTTCAATTTCATATCTGACCGCAGGGGCTTTCGCCCGAATTCGCCGTCAGTTCAATGTGGAAATTGCCCAGTTTGAAGGTATAGTTGAAAAACTGGCGGAAATAGCCGGATTAAATTACTTAATCAGCTCCACTCGCTTGTTAACTGTAGCAGCGGTAAATGAACACAAAAAACCATCTGTAGCATCGGCGATTACCAAATATTTTAATACCGAACTGGCACGAGTTGTAGTGAATTCAGCTATGGATGTTCATGCGGGACGTGCGGTTGTGGTTGGTCCCCGCAATTATTTAACCGGATTTTATCAGGGTGTTCCTATTTCAATTACGGTTGAAGGCGCGAACGTCATGACCAGAAACCTGTTGATCTTTGGTCAGGGCTCTATGGCTTGCCATCCCTACATCCGTGATGAGTTTTACGCGGTTTCCAGTGACAATAAAGAAGCATTCAGGGACATACTCTGGAAGCATATCCATTATTTTATGCAGAATTTTGCTAAAACCGTATGTTCTGCCTGGACTGGCGGCCGGTTCATTTCTGCTCCTGCCAACTCCATGAAGAGAGAATACCAGCGTTTGGCGCGTTTAAGTCATGCTTATGCCTGGCTTGCGGATCTGTCATTAATTTACCTGGGCGGTGATTTAAAACGTAAAGAACGAGTATCAGCACGGCTTGCGGATGGTATGTCTTATCTTTATATGGCCATGGCTGCTTTACGTAATGTAGAGTTAAATCAAGATCATCCAGATGAGCAAGTACATGCGCAATGGGCTGTTGCTTATTGTTTCTATCATGCACAGAAGTCGCTAATCGCTCTTTGCCATAATTTCCCTTCCAAACTATTGGGTTTCCTTGCACGCCTGATTGCTTTTCCTTTTGGGCAAACCATGAAATACCCAACAGATAAACTGGATCAGAAACTGGCGCGTTTAATGACAACCAATAACCATTACCGTGATCGATTGAAAAAATACATTTACCTTGCAGGAGATCCTTCACAACCTGTAGATCGAATGGAACATGCATTGCAGCTTATCATTCAAAACGAGGGATTAAGCAAAAAGGTAAGTGATTTAAAACGACTGAAATTTGGTAATCTGAAAGAAAAACTGCAGGAAAAAGTGAGCAACAATGAGTTGAGCCAACAGGAAATGAATGATTTGCTGGCGACTGAAGAAGCACGTTGGGATGCTATCCTGGTTGATGAGTTTACTTTTGATTCAATGAAGAAGAAAACCTTCAATTCAGTAACGGATACAATTAAGTCTCCACTGCTATAAAATTTACATACTTTTAACAGCTATTAAAAATCCAGCTGCCAGTAAAATGGCGCTGGTTTGCTATACTAAGGTTACTCGGTTTGAATTATGCATAGTGAATTAATAGCCTATCAAAGTGATATTTAGAGAGATCAATTATGGTTAGACTGCCTCTTAAAGATGAATTACTCGCCGCCATGAAAGTCGCAGAAAATGACATAGATGCAGCCAACTATTTGGTACAGCGATTTAAAGAGATATTAACTGAAGCCAAGATGCTGGATAAATCGAAGGACATCCTGGAAAAAGTTGAAGATTTTGCAAAATACGTCCAGTTTAAATTGCTTTCCAAATCTCAGCCCTGGTCTGGAGAGGCTGGAGAGAAAAGCAACTTTGCCAACATGCAGAGCAATATAGCTGATGATGCAGCAACGAAACTAAAAGGTGCAATTGAGAATGGCGAAATCAATGGCAATATAAAACTGGATATGGCTTTGAATGATATGGCTCAGTTGTTGCGGGGATATTCTGCCGATGGGAAAGCATTAGATTCTAAAGCAGTTGATTTGCTGGATAAATTATTCAATGCCTGGTTAGCGGAGAATGAGGTAGTGAGTAAAGGAAGCACCTTGCATGAATGTGATGAAAATGGCCAGGCCAAGGAACAGAATCCGGCGGAAAAACAGAAAATGGTAGAAAAGATCAAAGAATTAATAACTAATAATCAGGAAGGTTTTGCCAAGTACCTGAAAGATAAAGGTATTCCAATTACCATTCAACAGCATAAATACCCAGAAGCTCGCAGTGAAGCAGAGAAAGAGCAGGATGTGAAGGCTGCTATAGAAGCTGGTACGGATAATAAAGAAGGCATGGCGGATGAAGAAGGTGTTCGTGCTGGTCCGTCAGAAGCTTCTATCTAAGCTTATTGACTGAAAAATCTGTTCGCGGCAATCAATCGTTCCATGGAGCCTATGTCATACCAGGCTCCATGATGGAGTGAGCCTGTGGCTTTGTTTTGAGCGGTATGATAGCGAATCAACGGCGCAACAGAATAGCGTCCCTGTTTGCAGGTCGAGAAAATCCGCGGATGATAAGCGGCAATTCCTGCAAAAGTATACTCGGGGTTTTCATTATTCAGTTGGTTCCCATTAACCAGGCTAAAATCACCATGATGCTGTAATGAGGGATTTTTATTCGTCAGAATAAGATGCATTGAGGTCACTTGTTCCATGTTAAGACTGGTGAAATCAAAATCAGTATAAATATCGGCATTAACTGTTAGAAAAGGGCAATCCCCCAATAATGGGAGTGCTTTGACAATCCCTCCACCTGTTTCCAGGCCTCCTGGAGGTTCTGGCGAATAAGATATAGTCACTCCATAACGTGTGCCATCCCCTAAATACTGTCTGATCTTGCCACCAAGATAAGCATGGTTAACGACCAGCTTTTCGAAACCGGCCTTTGCCAGATTGATGACATGGTGCTCTATCAGCGGTTTACCGTTTACGATGCAAAGTGCTTTAGGTATGCGTTCTGTAAGCGGTTTTAAGCGTTCACCGCGTCCTGCTGCCAGGATCATTGCAACGTTCATGGTAATAAAACTCTCTTCTGGAGAAAATTAAAGAAAGGATGAAATTCTTCATAAATTTCAGAGCATTCAAGGACATAATTCAGAGTTAAGGGTAAATCCTTGAGGTACCCTGATTTTCCATCACGCAAAAACAGGCGGCTAAAAACACCAAGCACCTTAATATGCCTTTGCAATCCGCACAGATCAAAAGCGCGAATAAATTCAGCATAAGAATAGTGTGTTTGGGCTACGGTACTGTGTTCATAAAAAAACTGAACCCATTGCAGCACTTTATTTCTTGGCCATGAAATATAACAATCCTTGAGCAGTGAAACCAAATCATAAGTCAACGGTCCTCGCATGGCATCCTGAAAATCAATAACTCCCAGAGCAGATTCATGATGATTGTCAATAATCATCAAATTACGTGAATGATAATCGCGATGAATAAATGTCAGCGGTTGTTGCGATACTTCCTCAGCGATCCGTTCCATAGTTTCCTTAACCAGCATCACCTCACTGTTTTGCAGATCCAGTTTAAGGTAAGCATCGAAGAACCATTCATTGCATACATTCATTTCTTTTAGCATAAATTCTTTATCAAAGTCAGGCAGCATGGGATCATGAATAGAACAGGCCTGGATGTTAAATAAAGTGTTTATTGACTGCTGATAATAAGTGTCAACAGTATTCGAGTTTAACTTACCCAGTAAAAGCTCATCACCAAAATCACTCAACAGCAGAAAACCCTGTTGCAAATCCATAGCAAGAATTGCAGGGGTTGTTACCCCGGTTTTAGCAAGTGTCTGGGCCACATGAACAAAAGGACCCAAGTCTTCCTTCCCTGGTGGAGCATCCATGACAATTTGGCTTAACCCATTGTATTGAATACGAAAATACCTCCTGAAACTGGCATCACCTGTCAATGAGGTCAGAATAAAATCTTTCTGTGGAATGATGCTAACCAGCCACTCTTTCAGTGCGTTTTCTCGATCATACATGCTATACTTCCCATCTTTTATTTCAGGCATACAATGAGTGTACTCATCATCAATGAGCTTCATGGTGTGCATAATAAGGCATTTTGTTAGCTGTGAACATGACGTTTTATAAGAAGCTAATCAGTTTTTTTTCATCCATCGCTTTTAGGCGGGATTTATTCTATGGCTTCAGATCGTTGCCAGGATTGAAAAAAAGCACTTTTGCTTCAAAAAAATGGATATTGATGGGGGTTGGAGTGTCTGTTTCTCTGCCGCTTTTCATTATTCATCATACTATGGCACATGCCTCTCAGTTTATTGACGAGCCTGTTCTGGCTTGTGTCATTGCACGTGATGTCGATTTAACTGATGCCATAAGGTCCCAGTTTTCACAATGCCTGGGCTGGAAATCTGATCAGAGCTCTCCAATATGTCTTGGTGCTTACCAGCCATTAGCCGTTACACCCTTATCTAATCCAGATGAAATCCGTATTCTCGCTGATAATGTTTCCTTTTATCGTGATCAGCGTTCTACGCTCTCAGGACATGTGGAAATTCAACAAGGGCAGCGTGTGGTTAATGCTCAGACTGCCTATGTGTATCGTGATTCTAAAACCAATCAGGTTACAAAAATTGAATTTTTGGGCGAAGTGCATTATCTGGAGCCTGATAAGCTGATGATTGCCCGTAAGGCCGTAATTAATCCGCAAGATAAATCCGGTGAAACAGAAGATGTGCTTTACCGTTTTAATACAGAAAAAAATAAAGCGGTACTATCAGCCTGGGGACGGGCAAGTTTTATCAGGCGTTTCGCGAATAAGGACTACTTATTACGACAGGCAACCTATACGACCTGTGCCCCGCAAGACAAAGCCTGGGACATACAGGCTGAATCCATTTCTATAGATGATGCCAACGCAAAAGGGGTTGCGCGTCATGCTAAACTGAGAATACGCGAGTGGCCAGTATTTTATTCGCCCTATTTAAGTTTTCCAACCAATAAAGAGCGTAAATCAGGCTTTCTGATGCCAATTGTTGGTATGTCCAATGTCGGCGGTTTTGATTTTGGAGTCCCTTATTATTGGAATATGGCTCCTAATTATGACCTGACCTTTACTCCTCATGCATACACCAAACGTGGTGTCATGGCTGGTGGAGAATACCGTTTTCTGACTCCTGACAGCCGTGGCATTCTCAGCGGTAATTTCCTGCCCAACGATAAAGCCTACAAGCATTTTCTGGAAAATAATGAAGTGTTATTCCCCGGATTACAAGGCAAGTCAACCAACCGTTGGTCCGTTGGGGTTTTAGAGCAAACACGATTTACTCCCAATCTGCAATTAAATATTAATGTGCAACAAGTTTCTGATGACTATTATCTGCAGGACTTCAGCACTAATCTGGCAACCATAACCCAGCGACAATTATTGCGCCAGGCTGATTTAACCTATTCCACAGAAAACTGGATTTTTAGAGGTATGGGACAAAGCTACCAGACCTTACACCCAGTCAATGAAACACCTGTCTCACCAGTGTACGAACGCTTACCTCAACTTATGGCGCGTGGGTATTATTATGATTTACCGTTTAATGCCAATTTGAATATTTTGGGACAATATGATCAATTTCATTGGCCCAGTGACAGATGGAATAATCCACTGGTCGGAATGCCACAAGGGCCTCGTTTTCACTTTAATCCCATATTGTCAGTACCCGTTACCAAACCCTGGGGATATATTACGCCTTCGGTACAATTCGTAGAAAATTATTATGAAGTACAAAATAATTATAACCTTGATAATTATTATCTGTGGCAACGTCATGTCGATTTTAATCGAACTATCCCACGATATAGTGTAGACAGTGGTTTGTATTTTGAGCGTGATCTCCATTTGGGCGGAAGTGCGTTTACACAAACACTTGAGCCCAGGCTCTTTTATTTAAGGGTACCTTACCAAAATCAAACACCTATCCCTGTTTATGATTCAGGGTTGATGATTTTTAATATGGATCAATTGTTCAGGACCAACCGGTTTTCAGGATTCGACCGTATCGGTGACGCAAATCAGCTGGCTTACGCTCTGACTACCCGCTGGTTATCTGAAGATACAGGTATAGAGCGAGCCAATTTTTCTATAGGGCAAATCAAATATTTTTCAGACCGCCGCGTGCAGTTGTGTCAAAGCCCTACGGGTTATTGCATTGACAGTCCTTATACCTTTGGAAATTTATCGTCAACCTCTGGAACATCACCCATAGCATCCAGAGCGGTTTATTATTTCAATCCTGTTTGGCGAATTACAGGTGATTACATCTGGGACACGGCTACAAAAGCCACTAATAATGCTGATTTAAATTTACATTACCAACCCGTAGAGAATGGTATAATCAGTGGTGGCTACAGCTATTTAGTCAATGGCGATATAACTCAGGTACGGCATAGAGCCTCTGAAAATAATGCTTTGCACCAGGCCATTTTGGCATTTGCATGGCCTGTAAGTGATAGATGGAGCACCATAGGCGCATACAGTCATAACATTAGTAAAAATTACAGTATGATGTCATTATTTGGCATGCAATATGATAGTTGCTGCTGGGCTGTCAGGGTGCTTGGAGGTCGAACCTTTAAGAGTTTAAATGCGGGATACGAGCCACAATACAATAATAACGTATACCTGCAATTATTGTTAAAAGGATTAGGTACGGTAGCAAATAGTGATCCGTATAATATACTGACTACTTATATTCCGGGATATAATGATCCATTCCGCAGGTGAATTAGGATATAAATTAACCAAATCTGCTTGTATTTTGGTTAAGAATAACCTAAATTGCCGGCTAAGAGTAAATGAGGGTTAAGGCATGTTTAAAAGAATAACATTGGTATGCGTCTTGTTTTCAGTAATGGGTATTGCTGAAGGAAAGCAATTATTAGATAAAGTGGTTGCATTGGTTAACAATAGCGTTATTACTTCCAGTGAGCTGAATGCTCAGGTTGAATTATCTAAAAAACAAATTCTTGCTCAGAAAATGCAAATGCCCAAAGAATCAGTGTTGCGCAAGCAAGTATTACAGCATTTAATCGATGTCGATTTGCAAATGCAATTGGCGAAACAACACGGTCTTACCGTTGATAGTACGGAGTTGAATAACGCTATCGAACGAATAGCAACCATGAATCACATCAATATTTCCCAGTTACGTGAGGAAATTACTCGGCAAGGTATCAGCTGGCAAGAGTACAGACGTAATATCCGTAAAGAAATGATTCTCAGCCGTCTGCAGCAAAAAGCGGTAGGAAAAGACATTCAGGTCACTAATGAACAGGTAGAACAGTATTTAAAAACAGCCAGCAAAACGGATAATACCGAGTTAACTTTCCATCTGCAAAATATAGTCATACCTTTAAATGAAGAGCCAACGTCTGAAGAGGTCAAAAAGGCTAAAGCGGATGCAGAAAAACTCTTGGTCAAAATCAAAAAGGGTGAAGACTTTAGTCGTTTAGCTATTGAAGAGTCCAGTGGTGAAGTCGCATTGGAAGGCGGTGATTTGGGTGAGCGGCATTTGGCTGAGCTACCTGAAATTTTCGCAAAAGAAGTCGTTCATATGAAAGTTGGTCAGGTCGCAGGGCCTTTGAGAACCGGGAATGGATTTCAATTAATAAAATTGGTTGCCATTGGTGGAGACAACCAACATCACGTGATTACCCAAACTCATGTGCGTCATATTTTATTAAAACCGGATGCCAGCATGCTGCCTTCCGAGTCAATGAAGCAAGTGAATAACATTTATCAACAAATAAAATCAGGAAAAGATTTCGCACTCATGGCCAAGCAATATTCCCTGGATGCAGCAAGTGCTGTTAAAGGTGGCGACTTGGGCTGGGTTAATCCAGGTGAGTTGGTTCCTGAATTTGAAAAAACCATGAATAATTTACCGTTGCATAAAGTAAGTCATCCGGTGAAAACTCAGTTTGGCTGGCATTTGATTGAAGTAATTGCCCGCAAGCAGAAGGATGACTCCGAAGCCTTCAAGAAACAGCAAGTCAGACAATTTTTACAACAACGCAAATTTGCTGAAGCAGTACAAAACTGGCAACAGCATTTACGTACTGAAGCTTACGTCAATATAGTAGACAAGGATCTGGCGTGAAGCCACTGCTTATCAGCAGCGGTGAGCCAGCAGGAGTCGGGCCAGATTTGTGCCTGACACTTGCTGGTTTTGATTTACCCATAGTTGTTCTGGCGGATCATAATCTTTTGATACACAGGGCACGTGAACTCAATATAACAGTTCATTTGCATGAATATAAATCTGGACAGACCATACATACTGAACCCGGACATTTAACCATCTTGCCAGTTTACTGCCCTATTCCAGTTATCAGCGGTCAATTGAATCCTCAGAATGCTGCTTACGTTCTTGAGATGCTTACTTTAGGAATCACCCTTTGTTCTCAAGGCGAGTTTTCTGCATTTGTCACTGCCCCTGTACACAAAGCTAACATCAACGCAGCGGGAATTCCGTTTACCGGGCATACTGAGTTTCTGGCAGAGTTTTTTAATATCGATGATGTGGTAATGATGCTTGCCTGTGAACAAATGAGAGTTGCATTAGTGACTACGCACCTTCCTTTAAGCCAGGTATCTCAGGCAATAACTGTTGAATTAGTTAGTAAGGTGATTAATCAGGTACATCAATCATTAAGAAATGATTTTGGAATAAAAAATCCCAGAATAAAAGTTGCAGGGTTAAATCCTCATGCCGGGGAGTCAGGATATTTGGGGCGCGAGGAAATTGAAGTGATTACACCAGCTTTAATTGAATTAAAAGAACAGGGAATTGACGTGAAGGGGCCTCTTCCTGCAGATACCATGTTTACTAACGAAGACAGTTGTGATGCATATGTAGCGATGTATCATGATCAGGGATTACCGGTTTTGAAATATGCCGGCTTTGGTCAATCAGTTAATGTTACATTAGGTTTGCCCATTATTCGTACTTCAGTCGATCACGGAACTGCCCTGGAATTGGCAGGAAAAAACAGTGTTGATTCGGGAAGCATGTTAGCCGCAGTAACTATGGCATTGAATATGGCGCGCACAAGGATGAAGTAATGAAAATTATTAGTATGATTGCCGCAATAGATGAGGGGAATGGATTAGGCATCAATAACCAGTTGCTTTGTCATTTACCTGCAGATTTACAGCATTTCAAAAACATTACCATGGGAAAACCAATTATCATGGGACGCAGTACCTTTGAATCCATAGGTAAACCGCTTCCGGGCAGATTGAATGTTGTATTAAGTCGATCTTTGAAACAAATTGATGGAACTGTTGTTGTAGATTCTTTAGATAAAGCTATTGCAGAGGCCAGCAATGCTGCCGAAATTATGATTATCGGTGGGGCAGATTTGTTCAGGCAATCTTTGAATATAGCGAACCGATTGTATATTACACGTATACATCATCATTTCACCGCAGATGTATTTTTTCCTAATATAGATGAATCAACATGGGTATGCAGCGAAAAGGTGTTCCGTGAACATGATGAAAAAAACAAGTACGATATGACTTTTCTTACCTATGATAAAAAAGGGCTAAATAATAGCCCATTCAATTAATAATATGAGTGTGTTCTTCTTGGCGCAGGAGAATGTACAACCATATCCTGCATCCTGCTGAGTATACGATAATTATCTGTGATTATTTCTTTGCCCGCATAACTTATATTACAGTGTTTATGACCTCGCCATGTTTTACCTGGCTGAATACTGTTACGGAAGTTACTCTGACAGACAAACAAAATATTTCCATTGGTATCTCTGCCAATCGGCACTGCACCGTGACCAGGACGCTCCCAATTATAGTGACCGAATTCATGCTGATTAGGAATTGTAAACTGATCTACTATATATTCCTTACCGCCATATGGAACATTACAACGGTCATAACCTGCCCAGGTCTTACCTGGTTGTATGCTATTAAAGAGTTTCGCGCGACAAAGAAATAAAATCTTGCCATCAGTATCGACACCAATTCTTAATGCATCAGTTAAAGGTGAGCGCAGATGTTGGTGAACCGTAGTATGATGATGAATAATTTGCTGGGCAAAAATCACCTGTACAGACAGTAATAATAAAAAACAGGAAATGACTCTTAGCATAAAAACCTCTTTAAAATTGGAAGCAGACAGGATATCTTAAGGAGAAATTATGTTCAACATGAACATACAAAAATCGATATGGTTTAGAGTGATTTAATTTAAAAAACAATTTTAAAAAAATACAAAAAAGTGTTTGACACTGAAGTCGAAATCAGTAGAATACGCAGCACGCCTTCGGGGCAACGTTCATTAAGAAGAGAGAAGACAAACTGTGTGGGCACTTTGAAAAACCTTTGAGTGCTTGAGAAAGAAATAAAGAAGTAAAGAAGCTAGTTAGTTCTAGCACAGGAATTGAACTGAAGAGTTTGATCCTGGCTCAGATTGAACGCTGGCGGTATGCTTAACACATGCAAGTCGAACGGCAGCATTATCTAGCTTGCTAGATAGATGGCGAGTGGCGAACG
>NZ_KB892416.1 GCF_000373765.1 Legionella shakespearei DSM 23087
CTTTATGATGGCCTATAAAACGATAGGCTCCCATCGTTTCATCCCAGCCCTTGCATGAGCCCGATATGCTTTTATCCGGCGATTTAAATAAACTCCCGAGCAATTTCTTAAAACGCTTATTTAATCGCTTATCTCCAAAATCTTCATCCTCTACTTCTTTTTCAACCCAATCTTCTGACATTTCCATAACTAATATCCACGCTTTTCTTCAAATGGGTCGATATTATTCTATTTGGAATTATTTGTGTATAAAGCAATGACCGTGAGGGAGCGGAACAGTTTGATATACTCCATTGCGGATTATGTACCTCAAGTTTTTTATTCATTCACAAATCTGAAAAGCTCCGCTCCCTCACGGTCGCGGCTCGGTTTCCTTGATTTCATGCGAATGGGAGCAAGCCTGGATTCTTCAAGATAAAAAAAACCCGCCTGGTGGCGGGTTTTTAAAGGGATAGCCTGGCTTACATCATACCGCCCATGCCACCCATACCGCCCATGCCGCCCATATCACCAGCGCCAACAGCATCATCTTTCTTGGGTAAATCAGCAACCATGCACTCAGTAGTTAACATTAAGCTGGCTACAGAAGCAGCATTTTGTAATGCCATACGAGTTACTTTAGTTGGATCAAGAATACCCATCTTAACCATATCACCGTACTCGCCAGTAGCTGCGTTGAATCCAAAGTTGTCTTTGTTTTCAGCAACTTTATTCACCACTACAGAAGACTCATAACCTGCGTTTGAAACGATCTGGCGCAATGGAGATTCAATAGCACGGCGCAGAATGCTGATACCCATAGTTTGGTCGTCGTTGTCGCCTTTGATTGAATCAAGAGCACTTTGTGCACGAATCAGAGCAACACCACCACCAGCTACAATACCTTCTTCAACTGCCGCACGAGTAGCATGAAGAGCATCTTCTACGCGAGCTTTCTTCTCTTTCATTTCTACTTCAGTCGCAGCACCTACTTTAATTACAGCAACACCGCCAGCTAATTTGGCAACACGCTCTTGTAATTTCTCACGATCGTAATCAGAAGAAGTTTCTTCCATTTGAGCACGAATTTGAGTAATGCGCGCATTGATTTCAGCAGCTTTACCTTCGCCATCAATGATGGTTGTGTTTTCTTTGGTAACTACGATACGTTTTGCAGTGCCTAAGTCTTCTAAAGTAGCAGCTTCAAGGCTCTTGCCAATTTCTTCAGAAATAACTTGTCCGCTGGTCAGGATTGCGATGTCTTGCAACATGGCTTTACGGCGATCACCAAAACCAGGTGCTTTAACCGCACATACTTTAACAATACCACGCATGTTGTTAACAACCAGAGTTGCCAGAGCTTCGCCTTCAACATCTTCAGCAATGATCAATAATGGACGGCCAGATTTTGCAACACCTTCAAGAACAGAAAGCATGTCACGAATGCTGGAAACTTTCTTGTCCACCAATAAAATGAATGGATGCTCCAGTTCACAAGTCATGCTTTGTTGGTTGTTGATGAAGTATGGAGAAATGTAACCACGGTCAAACTGCATACCTTCAACAACAGATAATTCATTTTCCAGGCCATTACCGTCTTCAACAGTAATAACGCCTTCTTTACCTACTTTTTCCATCGCTTCAGCAATGATAGAACCAATAGCTTCGTCAGAGTTAGCAGAGATAGTACCAACCTGAGCGATTGCTTTAGTGTCTTTGCAAGGCTTGGACATAGATTGTAATTTTTGGGTTACAGCCAATACTGCTTTGTCTATACCACGTTTCAGATCCATTGGGTTCATGCCAGCAGCAACTGCCTTGTTTCCTTCAACCAGGATAGAACGAGCCAATACAGTAGCAGTAGTAGTACCATCACCCGCAGTATCAGAAGTTTTAGAAGCAACTTCTTTAACCATTTGAGCACCCATGTTCATGAAGCGCTGTTCGAATTCGATTTCTTTAGCAACAGACACACCGTCTTTAGTAACCGTTGGAGCACCATAAGATTTTTCTAAAACAACATTACGGCCACGTGGACCCATAGTTACTTGAACCGCATCAGCCAATGCATTAACACCAGCTAACATTTGCAGGCGAGCGTCGTCACCAAAACGTAATTCTTTAGCCATTACTCAATCTCCTTAAACAATTAGATTTAGATTACTTCTCAATTACACCCATGATGTCGTCTTCGCGCATCACAACTAATTCTTTGCCATCCACTTTAACTTCAGTACCAGAATATTTACCAAACAGTACTACATCGCCTACTTTTACAGCTAATGCACGTACATCACCATTGTCCAGAACTTTGCCTGCACCAACAGCAATAATTTCACCGCGCATAGGTTTTTCAGTAGCGCTATCTGGAATCACAATACCACCCGCTGTGGTACGCTCTTCTTCCATACGACGAACAACTACGCGATCGTGTAAAGGACGAATTTTCATACTTGTATCTCCTGATTTTAAATTAAACTATAAGGTGTAAATCGTGACGGATTTGCAGCAAACCATCCTGATGACATGCATATGGGGACGTAAAATAAAGTTTCAAGGGTTTATATGAAAATTATTTTAGATTTGTAGCCTGTATTAGCGAAGCGTAATACAGGATCGGAGTGGGGAGGTTATTTCCCGTATTACGCTTCGCTAATACGGGCTACAAACATACAGGTTTGCCTCAAGCCCCGGCTCACACTACAATAGTATCTATTATCTATGCTCACAGGCCTATGAATGAAAAAATGCTTATTACTTTTTATCTTTTGCGTTATTAGCGCCGTCACACAGGCAACCCCCCTTCCTGCAGCTGAAGTATTTCAAGTTGAGGCTAAAATATTAGATCCCAATACTTTTGTTGTGCAATGGGATATAAAACCAGGCTATTTTCTCTACAGTGACCGCATCAGTGTTACCGCTCCAGCTGATAGCAATATTCATCTGGGGACCTTACGCTTTCCACCAACCATGACGAAAACAGACAAGCGTGGGCATACTTATACGGTGTATCGCAATCAGCTGTCCATACCCGTCCCTGTTCTGGGAGACACCCCTGGTGAAACCTTACTGGAATTACATTATCAAGGCTGTTCCGACGACGGCTTTTGTTACCCGCCAGAAACAAAACACATCAAACTTGCTATAGATGATCAATTAGCTCTGTCCATGGTTGATTTAGAGCACAGCCAAACAGCAGTCAAGGCAAGCCCAACCACCAATGAGCAAAGTGAAAATAACATCGCGCAAGTATTCGCCAACCATAATTGGGCAATGATCTTGCTCATCTTTTTTGGCTTTGGTTTGCTCCTATCGTTCACCCCATGCATCTTACCCATGGTACCGGTTTTATCCGGCATCATTATCGGCCATGGAAAAGAGGTTACGACTCGAAAAGCTTTTTTTCTTTCTTTAAGTTATGTGCTGAGCATGTCAGTGACTTATGCCGCAGTAGGCGCAATCGTGGCCCTGCTGGGTACCAATTTACAAATCAGCATGCAATCACCTTGGGCCATTAGTATATTCAGCCTGATTTTTATTCTATTAGCTTTGTCCATGTTTGGCTTCTATGAATTTAAGCTTCCTGATGCCTGGCAGGCAAAAATAGCCGGCTCCAGCAATTCCCAGCGTGGCGGGCATTATATAGGTGCTGCCATTATGGGATGCCTCTCTACCCTGATTTTATCGCCTTGTGTCACAGCCCCCCTGATTGGCGTATTGACCTACATCGCCCAGACTGGAAATGTACTTCTTGGCGCATTGACCTTATTTGTCTTGAGCCTAGGCATGGGTACGCCCTTGTTACTTATAGGCACCTCAGCAGGAAAATGGTTGCCGCGGTCAGGCAACTGGATGAATTCAGTCAAAGCCTTCTTTGGTGTATTACTGCTTGGTGTTGCCATATACCTGATGGAACGTATTGTACCTACAGGCCTTACTATGGTGCTTTGGGCTTGCCTGCTCATTTTCTCTGGAATTTACGCCGGAGCCTTGAATCAGGCCATCACCAATCAGCAAAAATTCCGTCAGGGGACTGGTATTATTTTGCTGGGCTATGGATTACTGATTCTGGTTGGCGCCAGCATGGGTTCAAGCAATCCCTTGCAACCTTTAAACAACTTGCCACAAGCAACTGCAGCCCAATCGCCAGTAGCTATGCAACCTAGTACTGTGCGCAGTGTTCAAAGTGCGATACAAGAAGCCAAAGGTAAACCCGTCATGCTTGATTTCTATGCTGACTGGTGTGCGTCTTGCAAAATGATGGAGGCGACAACGCTTAAAGACAGTCGCGTTGAAGAACTCCTGAGTCATTTCCAGGTGATAAAGGTTGATGTCACAGCTAATAATGCTGAAAATAAAGCCTTAATGCATCAGTTTAATGTAATTGCGCCGCCAACCTTTGTGTTTTTTAATCCTCAAGGGGAGGAAATGAAGCAATTAAAACTGGTTGGGGAAATTTCTGCAGAGGAATTCACCAAAATATTGAAGCAAGTCAATTAAAACAGAGCATGTCCCTCTCTAAGGGGCTTAAAATAGCTTGCACCATTTTAAGGTATGTAATAATATGGCACCAAGTCAGTAATTGGATTCTTTATATATGGAAATAACTACTAATTTTAAAGCTGAAGTGAACCTTGATATACAGATTAAAGAAACGGAACACAAGACCAACAATCCCAATACATGGTTTTATCATCGACCTGAGAAAAAGAACATTTCCGCTCATGAAGGTATATATCAATCCCATTACAGCAGACCAGATGGTGGCGGTGGTGGTTAATTCTACTGCAAAAAGATACTGTTATCTGAAAAATTAAAACACGTTTTGGATGAGTTGATGTTTGACACAAGCATGTTCTCTTTTAATTTCTCGCTTCTATTAAAGTACATAGCAGACAGAGGAATTGAATTAAATTTATTACCTAACACTGATATAGTTGTAGCTCAAAAAGAAGCTCATATCGAATATCTCGTTAATTATCAAACCAGTATTACCCCCAGTAATTCCTATATCATACTCGATGACAAATTTTACAGTAAAAAACTGATGGAATATCAGGGATACTCTGTTCCCAAAGCCAGGGTATTTGATCACAATGGCATCGAAGAGGCTCTGTCTTTTGCAGGTCAGATAGGCTACCCAGTTGTACTAAAGAAAACCAATGGTTCACAAGGATTTTTTGTATATCCTAACCTGCAAACAGAGCATGAGTTAAAAACGGCGTTTGAAGATATTCTCAAAAGTGAAATACAATGCAATATAATGGTCGAGCAGCATTTTGATGGAGACGACTATCGCTTCCTCATAATAAATGGTGTTGAAGAGCCATTTATTGTCCGGCGTACCGCTCCACGAGTAGTAGGTGATGGTGTATCCACCATTCAAAGTCTTATCGAAAAAGAAAATCATCGCAGGCTAAATCCTCGCTCTACTTGCCTGACAGAAATTTTCATACAGGACACAGATGGATTAAGAGCCTTGAACCATCAACAATTAACTCTCGATTCTATCCCGGAAAAAGATAGAGTAGTGCTGCTGCGTTACAATGCCAATGTAACCTGGGGGGCTCAATGTGAAGCGCTTGATACCAACTCCATCCACCCAAGTTACGTAGAACTTGCTAAAAGCATCCATAAACTGTTCCCGGAAAACGGTTTTACCAGTGTTGATTTATTGATAAAGGATCCAGTTACACCCTGCTCCCCAGACAGTTATATCTTTTGTGAGTTTAATACAGGTCCAGGCTTTTCATTACATCATATGCCTGGAATTGGAGCTCCGCAAAACGTTCTTGATCCTATTGTTGATCTTTTATTTCCAGAGACAAAATGTACCAATGAATAATGAAGCGCTGTTATTAATCCTTTCTAAAATCGAACACCAGATTCAGTCTTGCTCTGATATTGAAAAAGAAAATATAAAAAGAGACTTGCAATTAGTATCCAACACTATTGATTCCGGAGAATACCAGAGTACCGAATTGTTAAATCGCAATCGATTTGACACCCAAAAGAGAACCTACGAGTTTTTCTCTTACATTAAAGGATACTATGAGCAGGCAACTCATTGGAAAATGATGCTGCAAAATATCATTAGTGAAAATACACTGTCCATACTCGATATTGGTCCTGGCTTTTCACCTAAAATTGAATTGGCTTTAAAATTATTGAATTTCAAAGGAAACTTAACCGTATTAGACAAATCAGAATCAGCATTGAATGGATTGAAAGACATACTCGCCCTTTCTGGAATTCCTTTTAAACTAAATTGTATTTGTGATGATTTATTTTTAGTCCAAAGCGCAACATATGATGTGGTTACCGCCAACCATTTGTTTGATGACTTGATGCTAGATGGTTTTTGCCGGGCACAAGGCCGTTCACTTGTTGAGGTGTATGAAAGTGAAGGCAGTATGATTCGTACTACCCACGAGATTATTAACGCCTTTGACACGCAGGAACTGGAAGAATGTATAGACCAGTGTTTTAACTCGTTGGTTAGACCTGGTGGATATTTGCTGCTCAGACATTACCAGGGAATTACTGAAAAAGCTCTTGAGCTTGAACAGTGGTATGAATTTATAACCCGTTTTTTTAACAAGGTAATTTGCCGTTTGACGAATGAGGCTTTTTCTTTACGGGAAACAAAAAACAGTTTTGTGTTACTGCAAAAAATACCTCACCCCATATGAATAAGAATTTTTTATGAACCCTTGTATTCACCCCCCACTTCCAATGCAGATGGCCTCGCAGCTAAACACTTACCGAAATAGCAGAGCATTTTCTCCATCATTCTATTTGAAAGCCAAATTAAAGTTATTAAGCCGTTATTTTAAAAAAACACATCTGAGTGCCGCAGTGATTGGTGTGAGCGGTGGTATAGATTCAGCAGTAACCCTTGCAATCCTGAAGCGATTGCAAGACAGCAACCAATCATGCCTTAAAAAAATAGTCCCCCTGTGCCTTCCATTTTATGATTGTGATGGAGCCACTGATCAGGATATAGCAACACAACGCGCAACAGAACTGGTTAAGGTATTAGGGATGGAAACATCCGTTTTAGATTTGACACCTGTTCATAACATCCTGTATGAGTGCGTTAATAAAACCTTTAATTTTACAGACACAGCCTGGAGTCAGGGACAGTTAGTCTCTAATTTGAGAACCCCGGTATTTTATCAAATTGCCAACCAATTGCATGAGCAAGGTTTTTCAGCCGCGGTTATAGGTACCATTAATCGCGATGAAGGTGCTTTTATTGGTTTTTTTGGTAAGGCATCAGATGCCATGGTTGATATTCAGTGCATTTCTGATATACATAAAAGCGAAGTATACCAATTAGCCAGATATTTAAACATACCAGAATCCATCATCAACGCACCTCCGACCGGTAATACCTATGATGGCGCTCTGGATGAATTAAGTTTTGGTTTCAGCTACGATTTTTTAGAGTGGTATAGCTACTATCTCAATATGAGCCATGAGGAACGAGAATCATTAGTAAGAGCAATGGATGACGAAAGCCGTAGCTATTTCGCGACTTATGCAGAATTAGCGATGCAAAGACATAATAACAATCGCCATAAATATTTTACTCCACCTCAAGGATTGCATTTTGATGTGTATGACAAATCGGTACCTGGAGGATGGCATCCTGAAATCAGCATAAAAAAACAGATAGATCTGAGTACCTTTCATAATTTGTTTGTACTAAAGAATGAGTCTCTTGTGCTGTTTAAACAGCCCAATCATAAAGATATAAAAATAAAAACCATACTTCCTTACGTTCATCAGATTGAATCCCTTTTGACAGAGCAAGAAATCCTCTTTTTTCTTGATGTGCTTAAAAAGCAGGAAAAATCCTATGCAGATATACATGGTAAACCATGTCATCATGGGCAACAATATCGAGGCAGTACGTATAATCCGGCATTGGCGGGGATTTTATTTGAACGTCTGGAACCCTTGTTGGAACCTTATCTTTTTGATGACGGCTATCAACCTATTGATGGCGGCAAAGATACCGTGTGGAAACTTGCTGGTTTAAGTCCTTTGTTTCGCTTTATCGCTTATACTCATGAGGGAGAACTGGTTGGACATTATGATGAAGGCTATCAGGACGGAAAGCAAAAAACCCTATACAGTCTGCTCATCTATCTGACCTCGCAACAGCCGGAAAGTGGGGGTGAAACAGTTATTCTACTGGATCCTGAGCGTAATAAGCCATTAAGTGAGCGCTCTTTTCCCGATGATGCGACTCCCTTTCACCAAGCCGACATTTTACATACCAATCGCCCCAAAGCCGGTAATGCTTTACTTCTGGCTCATCGTATCAGACACGGCGTAACTAAAAACTTGTCTTATGAAGATCGTATTGTTATTCGTCTTGATATTGTGTATGAATCACTAGGACCTGACTTTCCAGATGAAAAACAAACTTTACCTAAAGAAACTTATCAATCAGTCATGAATGATCGTTTTTATAAAAGTTACTTTTTAAAAACAAAATCATTAGACCAGACCATTGCAGCAGGATTTATTGATAACGCGACAATTTCTTATCAGAGCCCCTGGCCAACTCTACCCTTGCACAAATTGATGCAGTCATTAGCCAATGAACCTGTTCAATCCGGACAAGAATATGTTGTTCTATTAACAACGGGAGGGTTTTGCCCAATTCATGAAGAACACCTGGTCATGATGAAAAAAGCCCGAGAAGCGCTTGAAGCAGAGGGAAAAAAAGTAATTGCAGGTTTCATTTCCCCTTCCCACCAGGATTACATTCAAAGCAAATCCGCTGTTACTGATTATTGTTCCAGAAAACATATAAACACCCTGATTGATTCTGTCTCGGAGAGTTCATGGCTGGATGTATGGCTATGGGAATATCTGGAGCATAGAAAGCCTATTAATTTTACAGATGTCATTTTACGTCTGGAAAAAGAACTCGCCTTGTATATCAAAACAACCATAGCCATAAAAGTAGCGTATGTTTTTGGAGGAGATAATGCTCGTTTTCATTATGCATTTATCGATAGGGGCATCTCTGTTTGCGTTGAAAGAGCTGGCGCAGAAACACAGGAAGAAACAATTAGAAACTCACCTCTAATCAAAGGAAACGAAAATCTTTATTTTGTAAAAAATGATACCCCTCTATTTTTATCCAGTGAAAAAATCAGACAAAAAAAACAATTTACATCAGGGAAAAAATGCCAGATTTTTTATTTAAGAACGGACGAAATCTTCTATAGACATTGGATAAAAAATCACCCCAAGCAATCACTTTTATTAACTGCAGAACGGTTTTTGTGTCAATTTGTGGAGCTAATACAAGCTACTTATACGAAACATAACCCTGATTTTAAAATCGAAATCATATCTGCTGCACAACAAATTGCAGAAATCAGAAATGCAACATCTCATAAAACCATACTTAGCCTTGACCCATGTTATGAAGCTGAATTCAATCTGGGTGTTTCCCGTTATTTTCGTTTTGGTCTTCCAGATATCAAATTAGGTTTTGGCGCTCGTCCAGAATCAGAACCATTGGAACTGCAAATAAGCAAATTACCAAAACAATCTTATTGTCTGGTCGATGACGACAGTTTCACAGGAGAAACATTAAATTATGTAAAACAACTGTTAAAAGAAGAATATCCTGTGAATGAAACCTGTCTTGCAATGAGTTCAGTGTGCAACAGAAGTACTATTGAAATAGGTGATTTCAGAGATTTTATTGTAGGAACCAACTTCGGTGGTCTGGTTATGGTTCTCCCTGACAATCGACTGGCAAGAGTTCCTTATCTTTATCCCTTTATTTTACCCTCGCAACGCATTCAATGCCCAGCCGAAGATAATTTGAGTTTTTCTCTTGCTGTGTGGAAATTGAATTTGGAATTTTACAGCGCCGACAAAGAATTACTTATTAAACATTGTGATACACCCTTTATTCATTTGACTGAATATCTTGGCTTTTCCTCGCAATGCAGTCTCTATGATTTTTGTAATTATTATGTACGGCATTTGACCCAATTAAATGAAGACTCTAATGATGAACGATGATCTCTACTTTCGCGTTGCAGCCTATCAGGGGCCGATTGTTGAAAAATCACCTGACCTTTCTCTTGAAAAAACAATAGACGTAATGAATGAAGCTAATAACCAGGATATTGATATTCTGTGCATGCCAGAAACTTTTCTGCATGGATTATTGGCCACCAAAGAGGAAGCGCTGGAGTTTTCGATTGATTTAAAAAGCACCGAATTTGCATCTTTATGTCAAAAATTTTCTGTTTTCAAAAAAACTACTTTATTACTCGGTTTAAATGAACGTGAAGGAAATGCTTTATACAATACAGTAGTTGTGATTGATAAAGGTGCATGTGTTGGGAAATATCGTAAAGCCTATTATGATGGCGATTATTTTTTGCAAGGCAATTCATTCCCTGTTTTTGCAAAGCGTGGCGTGAAATACAGTATTCTTATTTGTTACGACAGCTGGTTTCGTGAACCCGCTTTAATTTCAGCCTTAAAAGGAGCAGATGTATTATTTTGTCCAAGTTTTAACCGAATAAGGAATGAATCTGATATAATGCAGCGTCTTGCCAGGAAAAACCATTGCATTGCCCGTGCTTATGATACGCAATGCTGGTTTGTAGCAAGCGATATTATTTGGTATGAATCTGAGGAAAATAATCTACTTTGCCCTGGATTTGCCTGCATATTAGACACGCACGGAAACATAATTGCAGAAGGCAGTCCTTATACTGAAATGTTATTGACTCATTCCATTCCTATAAATGAATTATTGAATGGTCATAGAAAAAAGCGCTTACTTGGCAATGAAGCGCTATTTGATGTATTCAATGAACACTACCGGTTGCGAATGAAAAATCCGTTTCCAATCGATGCTATTTGAGGTTGCAATGTCTGTTTCATTACAAATTAAAAATGAATTTAATACCTGGGTTGATAGTAATTGCTATGAATGGATGGAGCACAGGCATCAGTTTCTACTTGAAGGAATAATAAGATCACTGAATTTGCAATCTGACTCAAAAGTCCTTGAATTGGGATGTGGTCAAGGATGGGCAATCCGGCATATTTCTACTTTAATCAAAGACGGACTTGCTGTTGGAGTAGATATTTCTGAAAAAATGATACAAAAAGCTACTGAAGCGAACCCATGGTCCAAGGTGCTTTTTTTAAATCAGGATATGAATCAGCTGCCCTTTATCAGCAGACAGTTTACTCACATTTATTCTATAGAAACGTTCTTTTATACCAGTGATGAACATCTCCAGATGTTGTTCAATAATCTCTTTCATCTGTTACTAAAAGGAGGAAAATTAGCATTTGCACTAAGCTATTTTGAAGAGAATACACATACTCAAAACTGGCAGAACCATTTATCAGCTACACTATACAATCGCAGCATACAAACCTATATCACCATGCTTAAACATTCTGGTTTTAAACATGTTGACGCAGAATTATTATATGATCCGTCTCATTTGCCTGCGGAATATAATGGAAAATGGTTTGAAAACAGAGAACATTTAGATCTTTATCGAAAAGCAGGCAGTTTATTGATAAGTGCGGAAAAATGAGTGAGAACCATGCTTCATATAGATAAAGAACAAATAGATTTTTTTCAGGAACATGGTTATTTGATCATCGAAAAATTCATGGACTTGCCCTTGGTTGAACAAGTTGCTCAATCTTTCCCGCTCATTTTTAATGGTTTTTTTGAGACAACTATTCCACCTGATGAATGGCGTTGGGCGGAAGGTAGAGATCCAGATGACGTAACCCGCATGATTTGGAATGCGTGGAAGTCTAATACTACTATTGCTTCCTTGGCTCTTCATGAAAAAATTGGCTATTTCTGTGCACAATTGGCTGGTTGGTCCGGTACCCGTTTAAATCAGGATGGCTGCTTGTGGAAGCCGCCAGGTGCAAATGGACTGGAATTTCATCAGGACATTCAGTACACGCAATGGATCGTTCCTAATGAAATGATTACCTGCTGGGTAGCTTTAGATCAAACATTTAAAAACAGCGGCACATTGGAATATGCCAAAGGCTCACATAAATGGCCCTTGATAGAACATAAAGCAGAATGCTTTCATGATCCGGACGATCATCAGAGCAGTATAAAAAATCTGGCGGCACAGCTAGGCAAACCTCTTGAAATTATAAGCGTTGAAGTTCCGGCTGGCGGGGCTGCGTTTCATCACTCGCGTCTTTGGCATGGTTCGGGTAAAAATACCACTACAACAGACAGGCGAGCCATTGCCTTACACTGTATGCCAGACATAGCGCAATTCCATCCTACCAATCATGCCTTTGCTCAAGGACGTTTTCGCAAATTTAATGATACTTCAATGGAAGAAAGCTTTTATCCCGTGCTATGGAACCAGGAAGGAAAACGCTCTGACTTTATAGAAACTTATTTAAAGTCTGTGTCAGTCAGACCTGATTATAAATCTCATTTTTTTAAAAAAAGATGCGCTCTGTAACTGCATTATTTATTGCAATCAAAGCTGATTTAATTTAGTATGCACAAAAAGAAAGCATGGAAAAATATAAATGAAAAGTCCCGTTGAGCAATTGTTAAAATCCCCAATATCCTTCAAACAAATGTCCAAGCCAGTCATTGGTGAAGATTTACATGTTTATGATGAAACGGATGTTCAGAAATTACGTGGAAGGAACTCATACTATACATCACCTGTTTCCAGGGAACAGTGCAAAGACTCCTCTTTTCCAGTGAGTTTTGTTGCCCTCAAACAATTTATTCTGAACCCTGTGCCCGTTAATCTTAGGGATTTGGCCTGGTGCCCAATTACCCGGACATTGATGGATCATGCAGTCATTGTTCTTGTAAATTATGAGGATCTACTAGGTAAATCTCACAAGTTTGTAATGATTTGCGATGAGTCAGCACTTGATGATGTACCCAGTGATTTTGAGATACTCAAGAAAAAGAAATGGAATATGCTGGATGATTGTTTAAAAGATGCCAAATTACGCGGGCAGATAGAAAAAACCATGAATCAAGCTGAGCCTTCTGAGGCAACACCTGATGATTTATGGCAAAGCGCATTTCTGAATGCTGCTGTAAAATTTCCAAAGGCAGAGATAGAAAAACCGGTAGAATCGACACCTGTTTATACCTCACCGGCTCGTAATGACTATTCATTTATGAGAGCAGCTCCTTCGCAACCGGATTATTCCTATAGATCGTCTTATTTTTCTGGTGGCTAGGTTCTGTGGCATTGTAGTCCGTATTAGGCGATAGTCGTAATACGGACTACGAATCAAAGTGAAATCCCTTAAGCTTGGTACGGTTTATCCTTAAGAGTTTCTAAAACCCCATTCTTCTTGCACATCATCTTCAGGCAAATTATCTAATGCGTCTCGTGTTCGCTTATGTCCTGATAGGAATAAACCATTCTCAGCCGTAGTTGCGCTTGATTCATTAACCTCAGATTGATTTACTTTTTCAAGCATTTGATACAATCCTGTAATTCCATCCAGCTTCAATGCATGATAGCTGTCCAAAGGTGATGGGGAATTTGGTTTTAAAGATAAGACCTCTTCAACATAAGAAATAAAACCAGGATCGCCAGTAAATGCGGTGCCATATTTTTGCTTTAACATATCAATAAATACATTCTGCTTTTCTCTGGGTATATTAAAGATCTTTAATTGTTCGGCATGTTCTGCCTCAAGATCAAGCATGGTTACATAATAATTAAAGGCATCAAAAGCGACTGCTTTATTCTCTGTTGTTATCTGCACTGTAAAATGGTTGCGAGCAAATTCTTTAATTTCTTCTATCAGTGTATTTAAATTCAAAACTACAAAAAAGGGATGTCCAATAACCGATTGGAACAGACGCTTTTTTACTCCTGAATAGCAACTGGGCCTATCTCCACCCAAATCATCAAACTCTTCCTCTTTACCATTCCTTATTCGTGTTTTATCCCAATTATGAGCTCGACCAATCAACGCCAGCTCATTAATAAAATGCTCCATCTTGCCCTCATAAGTATGTCCGGCTGCAGGAGGAATAGATTTATCAACTACGGCGAGGTAATACATAGCAATTACCGGTTTATATCCCTGAAAATCAGCATATTTTAATCTTCGATTCGATGGATCGGTACAGACATAGGAGGCATCCGGATGTATCCAGTGATTAGGAATGGAAAGATATCGTAAAACAGTATGTGCCTTGTGTTGATAATAAGCCTTAAGTGCATTCTGATAATCACCAGGTTTTAGATTGAGTTGTGTCAGTTCATTAAAGTAGAGGGGAAGGGTTATCGTTTGTCCATCCACCTCGATTTGTGCGGGTGAGTTTACATAGATCGTTGCAAGAGTCGTTTTCAATTCGTCAATAATTGAATCTGCACCTCTTGCATCAATCGTAGGCTGATAATAGTTGATCGCCTTTTCTAACCGTTTTTGCTCTCCTTCGGATAAGCTACGCATTGACGATTCGTGATCTCTCGTCAAAGTACGATAATCAATACCATGAGTCGCTTCAATGCGGTAAAAATTATTTTGTGCGGCAATTCTTCTCACTGCATCGACACTTAACAGAATACGAGCTGCGTGCGTATTACCTGTAGTCAAAGCCAGATGTACCAATTCATTGGGTTGATCAGTTAATGTTTCATGAAGCCGGGCTCGTATTGACGGAATTTCAATTAAAAAATTGAGAATTTCATTGTGAGCGCTGTTATTTTGCCTGATGAGATTTCGTATGACAAATAACATCACTTTAACACGTTCTTCATCCTGAATATCGAAAACAGCATTGGGTCTAGTTAAGCGAAAATGTTCACGTTCATGGTTTAATTCCCTTATCATGTCATCCATGAGAGGCACCATCAGTGCTCCGTATTCATGCCCATGCATCTCAAGATATGAAAAACACACGGCTGAATTCATGATGAGCCATTTCAAAACTTCACGGTTATCTTCACTAAAGGCATAACGGAATGCTCCATAATCATTGGTTGTGATCATTGCCAAAAATTCGCTAAGAATATTTTCTTTCAGCCATTTAAGAACTTCCAGCCGTTCATTCTGGCATGCCAGACGAAAAACTGCATAACCATCCTGCCTAATCATCTCTAAAAACAATTGAGACTTTAGGCTATCTCTTAATAAAATCAAGGTGTTAACATGCCCGTTATTAGCAGCACCACTCAAAATATCAAAGCCCTTTGTTTGAAGCAATTCGGTTATTTCTTCAGGAGAAAGCGAAGCCGTAATCCATTCCATTATGTCCGTGTGACCGTTTTGTGCGGCATAACAATATGCTGCATAACCTTCAGCCCTCAAAGCCAGGGAATGTTCCCCTGCTCGTTCGTTAAGCCATTTCAGTAAGTGAAGATGACCATTTTCAGCTGCACGTATAAAAGGTTTATGGGATCCCAGCATAGCTTTAAACTCATCTGGTGGCATCCATGTTTCCAACCATTGTAGAATATCAAGACAACCATGCTCTGCAAGGGTTAGCATGAACTGGTATTTATTAGCTCGTATGTAACCTGGAAATGCATTCTGATTTTGATCTTTAAGACATTTTAAAAGATCCAAACGCTCCATAGCTGTAACTAATGAAAAAATATTCTGATTTGTCAGCTTAAGATGATTCTGCGCAAATTGAATAATTTCTTCCGGTGCAACTGCAGGAAAACAAATAAGTGCAACAATGAGAGCCTGCTTTTTATCTCGAGGTAAATTATCTGTACGAATTGTTTTGCCAAGCAAGTCTATTTCAGGAAGAGGCTCTGAATTCAGGACACCATAAAAATTTTTTATCCATATGAGTCTGGGTATACGTGAGGCAATGGGATGTCTTTTTTTCTGTTGCAATGTATCAATCATCATTTACTTTACCTTATCGGAATAAGTTCAGAATGGCACTATTTAAGTACATTAATCTTTAGTACGGCATTTCATTTGCTGCAGAGAAATAAACCAATACCAATCAAGATGGTTTATTATTCTACACAAAAATCATAATTAACACAAACGAATGACAGAAATATAGCTATTCCCTTCTGGAAATATCTAATTTTTCTGATAAACGATGGGGGGGTTCATAAACCTTATTAAAAAACCATTCATAAGTTGATTCATAGTGCTCCTAAGGCGTCATTAAATCGTTATACTGTCGACAAGATACCCTTTTCATTGATATAATCCGTTCACTTTTTTTACAGATAGAGTTTTATGAATCATAAAGTCGGTTTTGTTAGCTTGGGTTGTCCTAAAGCTTTAGTTGATTCCGAGCGAATCATTACCCAATTACGTGCCCAGGGCTATGAATTGGTGTCCTCATATCAGGATGCGGGCGTAGTTGTTATTAATACTTGTGGTTTTATTGATAGCGCAGTCAAGGAATCTCTGGATACCATTAAAGAGGCTATGGCTGAAAATGGCCGGGTGATAGTCACCGGTTGTCTGGGAGCCAAAGCGGACATCATTAAAGAAGCGTGCCCTGATGTTCTGCACATCAGTGGTGCACATGCTTATGAAGAGGTGCTTAATGCAGTGCATGAACACTTGCCGCCACCCGCAGATCCTTTTACGCAATTAGTCCCCCCACAGGGCATCAAGTTAACTCCTCGCCATTATGCTTATCTAAAAATATCGGAAGGATGTAATCAGAAATGTACGTTCTGTATTATTCCAACCATGCGCGGAAAACTGCAAAGTTATCCTTTGGTTCAGGTCTTAAGCGAAGCAAAAAAATTGAAAGATGCCGGCGTCAATGAAATACTGGTTATCTCTCAAGATACCAGCGCTTACGGGGTGGATACCAAATATCAACCGGTAGAATGGCAGGACAGAACCGTTAATACTCGTTTTTATGAACTGTGCGAAGAGTTAGGTAAACTGGGAATCTGGGTGCGTCTGCATTATGTTTATCCTTACCCTCATGTTGACGACATTATTCCATTAATGAGAGATGGATTGATTCTTCCTTACCTGGATATTCCTTTACAACATGCAAATTCACGTATTTTGAAAGCAATGAAAAGACCAGCAAGCAGTGAAAATACCCTGTTGCGCATTGCTTCATGGCGAGAGGTTTGCCCTGATATTACTTTACGATCTACCTTTATTGTTGGCTTTCCTGGTGAAACGGAAGAAGAGTTTTCGGAATTATTGGACTTTTTGGAAGAGGCACAGTTGGATAGAGTGGGTTGTTTCAAATATTCCCCCGTTGAAGGTGCCAAGGCGAATGAACTTGCTGATCCGGTGCCAGAAGAGGTTAAAGAAGAGCGTTATCACCGGTTTATGCAATTACAGGCGGAAATCAGCCGTAAGAAGCTGGAAGCCAGGATTGGCAGCACTCAGCAAGTGCTTGTTGACGAAATCACTGCTGAACATATTGTTGCACGCAGTAAAAGTGATGCCCCTGAAATTGATGGCCTGGTTTATCTTAAGCCAACACCGGGTGTTAAAGTGGGTGATTTTGTTGAAGTGATGATTACCGACAGCGATGATTATGATTTATATGCTGACGTGGTAAGCTGAATTTTGGGGTTGGGTTCTGCATGATCCCGGCTGCAAGCAGACCAGGCTACAAACCCTGCCAGGATTCACAATCTGTAGCCCGTATTAGGCGTAGCCGTAATACGGGATGAGTTCATTGCCACTTCGATCCCGTATTACGGCTGGCGCCTAATACGGGCTACACTCG
>NZ_KB892417.1 GCF_000373765.1 Legionella shakespearei DSM 23087
GCTACTCTGCGGACATAAGTCTGTATAAAACCAGTTCATTAAAAAAATGAGGTTTATTTTTTAATGAACTGGTTGTACTAAGAGAAAAAAGGAGTATTCTGTTTTTTTTAACTGAGCAGATGACGTGATGTGGTCATGGAATTTCGTATAGTAAGCTCTTTTGTAGAAGAACGTTTAAAAAAAGTTCATCGTTGCTGTTCCAAAGGATAGTAGAAAGAATAACGGTATGTATAAAAGAGTTAAGCGATAATAGCGCGGAGAAGAAACGATTTGAACGACTTCTAAGGCATCCTGAAGTGACTCCCAATAGAATTATTCATACAGAGCAAGCCCGAGTAAAAGCCTTGATTAGTGAGCGCCATGTTTTGGCTATCCAGGATACCACAGAAAATAATTATCAATCTAAAGCAGGTCGGGTTAAAGGCTTAGGTACAGTAGGTAATGGAACAGATGCTGGTTTTTTTCTGCACCCTTTAATTGTTTTGGATGCTCATACAGGAGGTGCTATTGGATGTGCTGAAGTGACTGTATGGAATCGCACCAAAGAAGCGGATGAACAGTACCAACAGTTGCCGATAGAAGAAAAAGAATCTTATCGCTGGATTAGTACCGCTGAATCAGGGGCAAAAGTGTTGTCGAAAGCAGCCTCAGTCACCTTTATAGGCGACAGAGAAAGCGATATCTATGAATATATGGATCGTATTCCTAAACAAAACACCCACATCATCACTCGAACCCGTTGTGATAGGCTTATTGTACATAGCGATTATAGAACGCTGTATGATTATCTTGATAATACAAAAGAAGCAGGCAGGATAAGCGTTAGCATTCGTGGGGATGAACGAATAGAGCGACAAAAAAGAGAAGCGTTACTCAGCATCAAATATGGTGAAATAGAGATTAAACGGCCTAAAAAGTGCACGGATAAATGTGCTTCACCATCAATAAAACTATGGGTGGTTGAGGCAAAAGAAATAGAATGTCCTGCTGGACAAGACCCCATTCATTGGCGTTTGTATACAAGCCATCCCGTAGCGAGCTTTGAGCAAGCGCAGCAAATCATTATATGGTACCAGATGCGCTGGAACATAGAACAAGTATTCCGTACCACCAAATCAAAAGGGTTCGATATAGAGCAAAGTCAGGTTGAATCAGGGGAGTCATTGATGAAGCTCTCTTTATTTGCCCTGTTTGCGGCACTCAAGGTGATTCAATTAGTAACAGCACGAGATGGCTCTACCGAATTAAAAACATCCGATCTCTTTACACCCGATGAGCAAGTCTTTTTAAGAGGATTGTTAGTCAGAATCCAAGGCAAAACCATAAAACAGCAAAATCCTTATCCAGAAGATAATTTAGCTTGGGCTGCTTGGATTATTGCCCGTTTAGGGGGATGGCATTGTTACACGAAAAGTGAAGGACCTCCTGGACCCGTTATCCTCGCTCGAGGGCTTAAAAAATTTCATGAAATGTTCTGTGGTTGGAATTTGTACAAACTTATGTCCGCAGAGTAGCCCCCCGGAGGTGGAGGGGCTACTTGCGCTGATCATCCTGTTTATTTACATCTTTTTACGAGATTAAAATTATGAGAGGATCACTCAGCGCTATCGCTGCATCAAGGCTACGCCTATTTTAAATAAACCCCTCTTAGTTAAGCAATTTGCCAGGACTCTGAGATCACTTTTCTTAAGTTAGCACTAGAATACTCTTGGGCTTGAAGCTGCCTCTTCATCGCTTTCACTATCAAAATCAAACGAATCGTCACTTGTTTCGAGAATTTGATGGCCTGGCTCATCACGATAAAGTTCAGCTTCAAAATCATAAACGTCACTCATGCTATTAAATCGGCGTACCATAGCATTGCCTTTATTCTGTTCTTCCGTAATTCGTTCCTGCAGAAATGTAACTTGCTCCGCCAGGGATTGGATTTCAGTCCCCATGGTGGCGTACATGTCAGCTATCTCAGCATCCAAAGCATTACTTTCGCGCACAATTTCCAGATTTAATTCTTGTACTACATAGCTATGCACAGAATTTTTTATGGCTGTAAGCTGATAAGCCCAGTCTTCTGCACTTTCCTGCAATGAAAAAGGACTGGTGAGGTATGAAGCAATACGCTGATACCAGGTTCTATTTTGCACTGCAGGATCTGTTTCAGGATGCATCTTGCGATACAATTCTGTCAGCTCTTCTTTTAGTCGCTCATCTTTTAAACGGGCCACTTGAGCTAAAGTAAAGCTATCTAACTTAAAGTTTTTTAGCAGATTTCTGTCAAAAAAAGCATCTTGCAATGTTTTAGAGAACGCGCTCAAATCGGTAGGTACTTTACCCTCAGCATATTCTTTTAAAGTTACAATTTTTCTTATTTTATCCTGGTGCTGATCTGAAAATAATGCCAGATTAATGGTATCAGGAGCTGACTTCAGTAAAGGCAATTGCTCCTCTTTTAAATCAATAAGCTTTGAACGGCGTACTTTAAGCAAATCCAGACTCTGTGACAAACTCTCTATTTCTTTAGTCCAAAGACCAAGAGGCGAATTATAACTGGTGAATTTATTCAATAAAGGATGTGAACCAGTGCCCTTAATCAGCAAATCATAGTAATCGGCAAAACCTGTAGAACCAGTCCTCAATTCCACTGATTTAACAGTAAAACCTTTAAGAGTACGTAACTGTTCTTTAATTTGTTTTGCTTTAAGATCAAAATGGCCTGATTCCTGGAGCAAATCAGAGTGCTTTTGCTCTATGTCATTCCAAAGAGTACGCAAGGTACCTCGCAACTGAATTAAAGGAGCAAAAATGGGTGATGTGGATTGAGCTAAACTCTTACTTTGCGAATTGACAAAATGATACATTTCATCAATGGCATAAAGGGATGCATTCTTGCCCTGAATAAATCTCAGCCTGTCAGTGATTGCCTGCCATTCTTTATTTTCTGCAAGCCATGGTGCATTAAGTGCCTCCAGTTCTCTCAGGGCAGTTTTGAACTTTTGTTTTATTACATGACTATGCGCTTCCTCTTTACATTCATTGATGAAATGCGCATCCAATTCATCTCGTCCACTGCCCATAACGGTCACATCATTCAAAGTAGCAAGCGTTTGATTGATCAAATCGCGTGTATTTTTGTGGCCAAAAGAAAAAATCCATAAATCTTCAAGCTGAGCCTGGTGCTGATTTAATTTTTTATACAGATTTTTAATTGCAGCCTGTTGTAATACCGGATCTCTGGAACGTTTCACCCCTTCCACGGCATTCAGCAAATCCTGAGCAGCTTCTTTGACAGCAGTACGCTCAATCCAATATAAAAAGCCTCTATTTTCTTCTTTGGCCCAGGACAGTGCCTCTTCCAATTGGTCAACGATATCTGTAGCAACATTATCCAAATAGAGTGCTTTCAAGCGTTGTAACTCTGCATCATCTCCAACACCTGATTGCTGATGTACTCTCAACAATTCGGTAATCACCGGCTGCATACGGTATTTCTCAGTTGGTTTGTCTTTATCTTTCCATAATTGATCGTATTCAATCAAAACCAGTGCCAAAGCGCGGAAACTGGTTGCTTTGTTCACTTGATCGCACAGATAAGCTTTCACTCCCGAACCAAGCGATGTTTGATTGATCTTTTTACCCAGATCATTGGCCAGCAACTTGATTTGGTTTTGGATGAAAGGTTGTCTGTAAGAGCTCACAGTGTCATCAGAATATTTAAGCAGCGCACCGTAAACATCCAATGCAGACTCTACTGCTTTGCGAGCCTTTTTCTCTTCCTGGGCGACACTTTTTTTATTCGCCCGAACTTCCAGTTTATGCAGCTTTAATTGCTGATTTAATTCAATTTGTTCCAGATACTGGCAACGTAATGCATTCACTGAGCCCTTGGCAATTCTGCCTTCTACTTTTGACTTAAGCTGTCCGCGCTCAGCACTCCAAAGAGCTTCTGCGTGATGCCCGTATTCATCCAGAGCCAGATCCAGGACGGCTGTTTCCAGTTTGTTATCCTCGTTACGCCGTATATAAGGACTGGCATAAACATGCATAGGATCTGTTGCCGTGAGGAAGCGTGTCCACTCCTGATCCAATAAATCAACTAAAGCTTTTCTTTGGACAGACAGTTGAGAATCCAGAACCTTCCATTCAGAATGAGGATAAACCAAATGCAAAAAGGCTTTCCATTCATCAAATTGCCGTAAAACGACTTGTTGTATGGTAGATGCTGATTGCTGATAGTATTGTTTTACAGCAGCTTCTTCACTGTTCAAACGATGGCGTGCTGCCAGTGCCTCAAGAAAGACTTCTTTGCCTCGCTTGGATACAAAGCTGTCAGAACAGCTCTCAATGGAACCATTATCTTCATAAAGGGCGATGTATTGAACTGGTTTTTCTCGGGAGAACTGCTCTATAATTTTGCGGTTTTCATTAGGTCGGCCAATATAGGTCTGAATGGCCAGAAAGCCTTCTTTATAATCAGTATCAAAATCAGCCCGCCCTGCCAAAAACGGAGTAGTAATCGTCAGATGGCTGGTTTTTCCTGCTTTGTCCTTCAACCACTGACGGCGAACTTTCTCTGGTTCAGTGCCAGTAAAGGTTTCAACAGTATATTCGTCATCCAATTCATCTCTTAGGAACTCTTCTAACAAATCAGTCAATGCCACCACTTCTGCAGCATTTTTTGCGATCAATAAAATGGGTTGGCCATCTTTTGCTGTCCTTAACGCTTCCTTTATTTTGGATAAATATTCGGGGTGATTGATCAGGGAACCTTCCGCAGACTCCTGTGAACCTTTTTTATGAGCAGGAATACGGTAAGCAAAATTGACATCTGATCTGGAACCAAGACCAATCAATTCCAATGGAGTCGCAGTTACCTGATGGATGCTCTCGCTATTGTCCATTGGCATTGAAGGAATGCCCATAAAAGTATAAAAGTCACTTGAACTTTTGCTTTTGGCGCGTTCAATTTCCAAATCGGTGCGTACCGCAACAGAGGTTTTGCTGTCACGTGCGTGTACCCATTGTAATGCTGCCAGGAAAACCCGCAAACTGTCTTTATCTGCCTCTGAAGGTACATCAATGAATTGATGGTATTGAAAGTTATTAATAGTCAGTAAAAGTGACATAATCTGCGTTGAGTTAAGAAACACACCGGAACAACGGTAATATTGTTCACGCATTACAGCCAATAAATTTAATTGGGCTTTTAATCGTATTTGACTGCCGAGCAAGGGTTCTTTCACCTGTGCAATTAATGCATCCGACAAGCGCCTTAATGTAGCCCTGCTTACAGAAGTTAAATCTTCTACCGATTGGTTGGCTACATTTAAAGGAAAATCTTTACCTATAGCATTGATGTAGATGACCTGTTGCACCAGGTTAAACTGTTGTCTGGCTGATAATGAGGAACCATCAGTCACACTTCTGATTTCCGCGACCACGCGTTTTACTTCATCAATATCAAATTGTTCTTTTAAAATAGTCAAAGTGGTTTTGCTGACGAATCTGTTTTTATTCAGGGTTGGAGCGCGTAAGTCTACAGGATCTTTATCAAAAGCCCGTACATAAGCTTGCAGCTCACGAGAATCTTTACTCAACTCATGAGCAAAATCCTGCAGTTTAGGGTAAGGGGGATAATCAAATAATCCAGCCAAATCTTTTAATAAAATCCGATTGATCTCAAGATTGGTTTGTACTTCCCTGATTAATTTCAGATCGTCATTACTGGCATTCTGGCTTAAAGCCAATAAAATCCTGAGTGTGTATTCTTTCTCTTCAGACAGTGGCGGTACTTGCTGGCCAAGTAAATAATCTTTTACTTCATCGATAGTATTAAACTTTAATGCATCTATAATCCGAGTCATACAGCCAGAACCTCTTGAATATAAAATAGATAAATGTGTGAAAATATAACATACTAATGCTTAAGAGAACATGAAGGAAAAAATCTGGCGTCATATGGCAATGAACTGAGCTACGCACTAAATCAGGCTCTGTGCCACAACAAAAATTCCGCTTCCTGACGGTCGCGGCTCGGTTTCCGATGCACGATGAAGTATCTGCGAGCGCACGAAAACCGAGCCGCGACCGTCAGGAAGCGGAACAGTGATACCTGCACGTACTTTATTTCCTGCACCTATACACTGAAACCCGGCTGCAAGCAGGCCGGGCTACAAGTCCTGAGCTTATAGAGATCGAATTAATCCAAAACCGCACTAAGCAGTTGACGGGTATAGGCATGAGTGGGGTGTTTTAAAATAGTTTCACAAGAGCCGTATTCCACAGCTACCCCCTCTTTCATCACCAACACATCATCAGCAATATAAGAAACAACGGCCATATTATGGGTGATAAAGAGATAGGATATTCCTGTTTCCTGCTGCAATTCCTTCAATAAATTAAGAATCTGTGCCTGCACAGACACATCCAGCGCACTGGTTGGCTCATCACAGATTAAAATATCAGGCTCTGTAGCCAAGGCTCTGGCGATACAAATGCGCTGTCGCTGCCCTCCTGAAAACTGATGGGGGTAACGATGCAGGGAAGTGCTTGGCAAATTCACTTGTTGAATCAGTTGTTTCTGTTTTTTATTAATGACTGAAGTATTCATACCCTGGGCATACATGCCCTCGGCGATGATTTCCCCGACAGTCATGCGCGGATTCATAGAAGAAAAAGGATCCTGAAAAATAATTTGTACCTTCTTTCTGTATTCCCGCAATTGACGAGAATTCAAAGCCAAAACATTTTGCCCTCTGTAATTCACCTCTCCACCCGCAACAGGCAAGAGACGCAATACAGCACGGCTGGCCGTAGTTTTACCACAGCCAGATTCACCTACCAAAGCCAGAGTTTTCCCCTTCTGCAGAGAAAAGGACAAGCCATCTACTGCTTTGAATAGCTTTTTATTCGCACCAAACCATCCTTTTTTCTGGGTAAAATATACTGATAAATCATGTGCCTGAAAAATAGTTTCAGACTGTTCACGTGCCGCCCCCCAGGACATTTTCTTTTTATCTAATGGCGGTAATTGCTGAATCTCAGGGTATAAGTGGCAACGTAAAACGCGCCCTTTTATTTCCTGCAAACGTGGTTCTTCTCTGGAACAGCGATCAAAGGCATACATACAGCGCGGATGAAAGCGGCATCCCGAAGGAAGTGCATCCAGAGTGGGTACATTGCCCGTAATAATTGATAATTTCTCGTCCCTTTTGGCAAAAGAAGGTAAAGAGGCCAACAATTGCTGGACATAAGGATGTTGTACACGTGAGAAAAACTCTTTAACTGGAGCTTGCTCTACCACTTGCCCAGCGTACATGACGCAGACCCGATCAGCCATAGCTTTTACTACCCCTAAATCATGGGTAATCAGCAACAAACTCATTTGATGACTGGCTTGTAGTTTTTTTAATAAGGCTAAGATCTGGGCTTGTATGGTGACATCGAGTGCCGTTGTGGGCTCATCAGCAATCAGGATATCAGGATTACAGGCCAAAGCCATGGCAATCACTACCCTTTGCTTTTGGCCGCCGGATAATTGATGGGGGTACTGGTGAATACGGATATGAGGATCGGGCATTTCTACTTCAGTGAGCAGAGAAATCAACTCTTCTCTCAGTTCATTTTTGCTTAACGCACGATGCCGTACCAAGACTTCGGAGATTTGATCCCCAATAGTCATAACCGGATTTAAAGCAGTCATCGGTTCCTGAAAGATCATTGCCAGCCTGCGCCCCCGCAGTTGCCGCATCATCTGTTCAGGCAAATTTAAAATATTTTCGCCATCAACAATAATCTGGCTCTCAACCCCATAAACTCCGGAACGAGGCAATAAACGCATCAAAGCCAGAGAAGTCAGCGATTTTCCGCACCCCGACTCCCCCAGTAAAACCAAAGTCTCACCAGGATGTAGAACAAAGCTCAGATCATCCAGAGCAGTGATTGTTTTACCCGGACTGTGAAAAGCAACTGACAATTGATTAATTTCAGCAGTGTTTTGCATGGATTAGCCAAAAAATAATAATCCCCTACTGTAGCAAGAGAATGGAATAGCTCGCAACAAATAAAGCTACGATCCACATCGTCCTGAGCACGTCTTTTTGCACGAAAGATCTCCAAATATTAGCACCATGCCACTTTCGAGAGATCCTTCGCGCAAAAAAACGCGCTCAGGACGACGTAGTTGCGATGGTGGGGGATTTTCGAACCTTGAACCTACTCAGGACAGCGTAATCTGGGAATGGTCAATGCCTCGGCTCGTATCAGCGTGTAGCCCGTATTAGGCGTCAGCCGTAATACGGGATCGAGGTGGCAATGGGCTAATTCCCGTATTACGGCTGACGCCTAATACGGGCTACGTATCTTCGATTTTTTTTCAATTTCACCCATTTTCAGCCCGTTCGCTTATGATGTATGCTAAAATATGCCAAATTTAAATTGAGTGGACTAGCTATGTCAGAAAACTACACTGCAGAAGCCATTGAGGTCTTAAGTGGCCTTGAACCCGTGCAAAGGCGTCCTGGTATGTATACCGACACGACACGCCCTAACCATTTGGCTCAGGAAGTGATTGATAACAGCGTGGATGAAGTGCTAGCCGGTTTTGCCAGCCATATCCGTGTGACCTTGCATGAAGACGGTTCAGTGGAGGTTGAAGATAACGGCCGCGGCATGCCTGTAGATTTGCATCCGCAACTGGGCCTGAGTGGTGTGGAAGTGATTATGACCCGCTTGCATGCTGGCGGCAAGTTTTCTGATAAGAACTACAGTTTCTCTGGTGGTTTGCATGGAGTTGGCGTTTCTGTGGTGAATGCTCTCGCAGACCGATTAGACGTGACGATTAAGCGCAATGGTATTGTCTATGAAATGTCCTTTGCCAATGGCGATAAACTCTGTGAACTGAATGAAACCGGAGTGACGAAAAAGCGCGATACCGGAACCATTATCCGCTTCTGGCCTAATGCCAAATATTTTGATACCACCAAAATTTCCGTAAAACATCTTACACATGTTTTGAGAGCCAAGGCGGTGCTTTGCACTGGCTTATCTATGACCTTTATCAACAAAGCCACCAACGAAGAAACAAATTGGTGTTATGAACATGGTTTGGTCGACTATCTTAGCCAAACTCTGCCAGACAATTATTTACCGGAAGAGCCTTTTTCAGGTGAATTTAAAAATGATGAGGCAACTGTTGATTGGGCTCTCGTCTGGTCTGATACAATCAATACCGGATTAAATGAAAGCTATGTCAACTTAATCCCGACCGCTCAGGGCGGTACTCACGTCAATGGCTTGCGGTCAGGCTTGTTTGATGCCATGGCTGAATTTTGCGAATTACGTAATCTGCTGCCCCGTGGCGTGAAACTGACGGCAGACGACCTATGGGAACCCTGTCAGTATGTATTATCAGTGAAAATGAAAGAACCGCAATTTGCCGGACAAACCAAAGAGCGATTAAGTTCACGCCAGACAGCCGCTTTTGTCAGTAATGTGATTAAAGATGCTTTTGCCCTTTGGCTTAATCAGCACAGAAATCAGGGTGAGGCCATAGCGGCTCTGGCCATTGATCGTGCTCAAAAGCGTTTGAAACAAGCCAAACAGGTGGCACGTAAACGAGTAAGTCAGGGCCCTGCCCTGCCAGGTAAACTGGCAGATTGCCTGCAAACCGATTTAAGCCAGGCAGAATTGTTTTTAGTGGAAGGGGATTCTGCTGGTGGATCTGCCAAGCAGGCGCGTAATAAAGATTATCAGGCTATTTTGCCCTTACGAGGAAAGATTCTGAATTCCTGGGAAGTTGACTCATCGCAAGTACTGGCTTCGCAGGAAATTCATGATATTTCCGTTGCGATAGGTGTTGATCCGGGTTCTGATGATTTGGCTGGTTTGCGTTATGGAAAATTGTGCATTCTTGCGGATGCGGACTCGGATGGAGCGCATATTGCCACGTTAATCTGTGCTCTGTTCTTACGCCATTTCAAACCTTTGGTAAAAGCAGGCCATGTGTTTGTTGCCATGCCGCCCCTGTATCGTATTGATGCCGGAAAAATTGTTCACTATGCATTGGATGATGAAGAGAAAGTTCGCATCATTGACCATTTGAATAAGACCACCAAAGCCAAGGTCAACGTGCAACGCTTTAAGGGCCTGGGTGAAATGAATCCCATTCAGTTGCGGGAAACTACCATGGATCCCAACACACGCCGTCTGGTGCAGTTGACTCTGGATGATGAGGAAAGCACTGAAGCGGTTATGGATATGATGTTGAATAAAAAACGGGCTGGTGACAGGAAGATTTGGTTGGAAACCAAGGGCAACCTGGCTGAAGTGTAAGCCGTTTCCCATCCCGGTTGCAAGCAAGCCCGGCTTGCTTGCAACCGGGATTATGTTCTCCCTTTCCGAGCTACCATTTGAATAAAGGGACTATATTCGAATAATCATCGGTCCATAATAACTGCTCGTTATCAGCCACAAAGCGCCACCCTGTTCCCTGCATCAGTTTCATCGCCAAGGGTTGGTTCATGGTCAATAAAGCCCATTCCGAATTGAATTGCCCTAATTTGGGATCGCCTTTATGAACCAGGTAAAATACCATCATATCCAGCGAGCGACCTACAGCATTCAATACGGGAAGCAACTGCAAATGCCTGTTGCTTAAATTGACCAGAATCACCCCATTCTCCGCACTCTTCTTCTTATACATAGTGAATGCTTCGAGCGTCATCAAATGCACAGGAATAGCATCGGAATTAAAAGCATCCAAAATAATTAATTGCTGGGAAGCATCGGGTAGTTTATTTAAAGCCAGCCTGCCATCATCTTTAATAAGCTGAGTGGGTACCGGACAATCACGCAAATAAGTGAATAATTGCGGATTTTCTGCCAAATCAAT
This sequence comes from Legionella shakespearei DSM 23087, assembly GCF_000373765.1. Lineage (GTDB taxonomy): Bacteria > Pseudomonadota > Gammaproteobacteria > Legionellales > Legionellaceae > Legionella > Legionella shakespearei. Next base: position 10,886 of record NZ_KB892417.1, read on the forward strand.
CACTTGCTGATCTATTTCAATTACATTTAAATGATCTGTCTCCCGAAACTGACATACCATGGTTCCTGTTCCCAAACCAAGGATACTAACCGTCAGAGAACTGCTCTCCCCTTGCATCGCTTCCACCACTGATTTTATAGCCCCGTAGTAAGCACGAAACCCGTTCAGCGGTTTCTTTTCATCAATGACTTGTAAACCATGCACCGTAGACTGGCTGATGAATACATGAGTACCCCCCTTATATAATACCTGTTTTACTCCATAAAAATTTCGTTCTTGTAATAGGATGCTTTTTTCCTGCAGAACAGGGGAATAAATAAATACGAATAAAATCAATAAAGATGAAATCAGGCTGCCTTTGCTTTTGTGGTATAGAACCACTACGGCTAAAGCTGCGATTGCCATAATTTGAAATGGTGAAAGCGCTAAAGGCCACTGGATGTCTGGTAAGACATAATGCAGCGATAAAAGTATCAGCACCAGAACGGGAACCCACCACCCCTTGAAGGTATTGGGTAAAGGAAGAACCAATAAACTTAATAAAAGGGCCAAGGGATATTCATAAACCTGATTAAACCACCGCGGGGCTAAAATGCCATTAAATACCCCAGCCAAAACACCTCCCAAAGCCAGACAAAAATAAAACAACGTCAATAATTGCGGTTTAGGCCTGCTCTGAAATAACTGACTATGGCATAAAAGTGCCAAAGCAAAAAAGCTTAATAAATTAAATAGAATCACTTGCCAGGCTTTGACCTGATTGATACCAAGAACAAAGCCCAACAAGGTAAAAACAAGAAGGAAAAGGCAATTACGTTTCAGCCATTCCGTCACTTTGAATGGTCGAGAGGTGAAGGTTAAGACAAAGGACAATAAATACAAGGCCAAAGGCACAACCCAAAACAAAGGGGTAGCTGCAATATCCGTACTAATGTATAAAGTGACCCCCAACATTAAACTGCAAGGTACAAACCCCAGAAAAATCCAATAGAATATAGAACGCCAGGGCCATTCCAGTTTATCGTCTGCCGGACGCTGCAATGGTTGATAGCGAATACCAGATAAAAGTATCAGCAAGACAATTAAATAAGTAAAATAGCCTATGCTCCAGAAAGAAAACTGCTTTTGTAAGCCGATAAAACGCTCTACAAGCCAAGGGTAAGCAAGCAAGGAAATCAAACTACCGAGATTACTGGCTATATAGAGATAATAAGGATCAGATGCTCCCTTTGCTTTAGTCTGACTGTAAGCAAACTGCAAGAGTGGAGCCGAAGCGCCAATAACAATCAAAGGCAACCCCAACTGCCTTATCAAGTCATATAAAATACTCCATTCAGGGCTCCCATTCATGGCTTCAGGGTGAAGGGCGAGAGGGACAGCTATCAGGCTTAAAGCAATGACGCATCCATGTATCAACCGCCAGACCATGGGCTTATCAAAAAAACTTAGCAGCCAGACATAACCATAAGAAACCAGCAATACAAACTGGAAAAACAACATGCATACAGTCCAGACTGCCGGCGTACCGCCATAAACAGGCAGTAACGTTTTGGCAACCATAGGTTGAATACTGAATAAGAGTACGGCACTTAAAAACAGGCTCAATGGGAAGAAAAAACGCAACACAAGATAATCCTTTGCTATATAGATAAACGTTATCTACGTCGTCCTGAGCGCGTCTTTTGGCGCGAAGGATCTCCTGAAAGTGGCATAGTGCCAGTATTTGGAGATCCTTCGCGCCAAAAGACGCGCTCCGGACGACGTGGATCGGGTAATGGTCAATATTGCAATCCTGTAGCCCGGCTTGCTTGCAACCGGAACAACGGAATTCGATTGTTGTATCGATCCCGGCTGCAAGCAGACCGGGCTACAAGTCTGTGCCATAAAATAAACGACCCTTACTATAAATGAACTTTGTTAAATAACAATGAATAACCCTATTATTTTTCATTAAGGCTTATAAGCGGGCACAAATTTACCTGACCTGACAGAGTGAACTTTCTATAGGCTGAGAGTTCAAATTAAGTTATTGATTTTTATATATATTATATTGCATTTCATTTTAAAAAAAAGTAATACTATTCCCGTGATGCAAGGACGCATCAGAACATCGCTGTTGAGACGTTTCGGATAGTAAATCACGTAGTCCAGAAAATATCATCTCAGTGTTATGTTTAACCACTAGAAAAGGAATTATGCTATGACTAAACCAAATTTTTTTGCAACAACTGCAACTCCGGTTCTGTATAAAGCAATCGGTCCCAATAACCAGACTCACTATTTTCTTGCGACTAACAATCATCTGGAATTAGGACAAGTGCGAAAAGTGTGCGACTCAATACAAAATATTGGTTTAATGAATGAAATTTCCATGATTTTTGTTCAGGCTGGAACCTACCATAAGAAGAAGGATTTTCCTTTTGAAGTGACTGCGCGTACTGAGCATGATAATCAGGATCTGGACAACATAGAACATCATGGCGAAGAGGCGCCACATGCACAACATTTTGCATGCCATCGTGTGAAAAATACAATTAATGCCAAAGAATCTGTCACCCAAACACTGGTGAGTATGGCAGATCAGCGCGAAATGCCTGTGTTTACCATGCAAACCAAAAACTCCATTACAGTACATGAACTGACTGCTTTCTTTAAAATTGCTACCAAGCCTCACAATATTGTCAAGTTTTTGGCTGCCGGTCCTGCAAATATTGGAAGAATAGTAATGTCTTTCAAGAATGATAAAAAAGACAGGGAAAGTCTGGCCAATGATTATATGGAAGGCCGCTTTGAATACGCAGAAGAACTGATGGCAAGACATCCTATTGCTACTGAAGAGTTGGCCATTAAAAGTGTTGATGAATGGTGCAAACGTGGTTATCAGGGACCACAAGATACACCAATGACCAAGACCCCATTGTTGGGTGATAAAGGCTTACTGAAAAAGTCTTATTTTCAGGCAGTAGATAAAGATTCTGGCTTGATAAATGGCGGGGCTTTATTCGTAGTTCCCCAGGGTCCTCTGATGCATAAAGAATACGGTCTGCTGACCCGATTAAAAGCTGAAGGCTGGACTATTGAACCAGTACGTACTAAAGAGGACATAGCATGCAGAGTGCCTCGTGCTAAACAAGCTGAAATTCAACCTGTAGCAGAAGAGACAGCTCAACCTGCGCCTGCCTCAATGTAATCGATTTAACCGTCTCCACACCTCTAATCATGAGTTGGATTTCCAACTCATGATATTTTCCCGACTTATTTTATATCCATAGAAGCTGCCAGCATCCAATGTGCTTTTTGGTGAGCGGCTATACGATCACTTAACAAGGTAATAGTTCCCTCGTCATTATTTTCCTGGGCTATTTTGATGGCCTGATTCAAGTCTTTGACTAATATGCTGTTGTCATTGGCCAGTTCAGTCACCATTTGATTGGCACTTAAGCTGGAATTACCGTCTTTAATCGTTTTCAGATTGTTCAGATCGGTAAAAGTAGCTGGTGCTTTATGCCCCATCATTAAAAGTCGCTCCGCAACCTGATCTACTGCTTCCGCTAATTCTTTGTATTGCATTTCAAATAATTCGTGCAGGCTTTTAAATTGCGGCCCCTTCACATGCCAATGGTAGTTTTGGGTTTTAAGATATAAGGCATAAGTATCAGCCAGTGCTACTTCCAGTTTTTTAATCACATCACTCATGATTCTTCCCTCTTTTTTAGTCTAATCATAAGCATAGTTTAAAATCTGGAAATAATAAAACAATGTATCACAAGAGAGCGACGTTTTCAGGGAATGGCCTTCGCATTACACCGATCCACTTCGTCCCCATCCACACCGCCCCCATCTACGTCGTCCTGAGCGCGTCTTTTTGCGCGAAGGATCTCCTGAAAGCGGCATGGTGCCACTTTGATCCCGGCTGCGAGCAGACCGGGCTACGCATCCTGCCAGAATTGGGAGATCCTTCGCGCAAAAAGACGCGCTCAGGACGACGTAGATGGGGGCGGCGTGGATCGGGACTACATGGAGCCGGTTTGTGCCCCTTAGCGGTCTATTTTATGCCTTCAACGCATCCAATACTCGCTCAATTCTATCTTGCAGTACAGGATCCCGGACTAAATTGCGGTAAAAGAAGAAATTTTTATTCTCTTGTTGCACTGGTTCCGGAGTCACAGGTTTTTCCATTTTAAATTTCGGAGATAATTCATCAAACTCAGTGGTATTAAGGACTGCCTTTAACTCGCTAAGATGTTTAGGGCTCAGGGTGAACACAGGTAATTCACTAGACAGGTATGCCACCATACATTGATGAAACAATCCTTCACGCTCTAATTTCAACAAAGAAATCATCTGATCCACATTTAAATTACAGGCATCAATCCGCTCCATTAACAGATTAATATAACTCACCTGTGGTTGAGGTAAGGTGTTAACGTAATCAAGATATCTTTTAATATCAGACAAGGTTTTAATAGACTCGCAGAGCTCAGCCACTACAAAAGGTAAGGCTACAGGATTGATATCTAATGCAGGAACAGGGTTCTTTCTTAAAAATGCTCTAATTTCAGGTTGATAAAAATCCACATAGACCTGAGCATTTTCTTCAGTGATGCCAGAGGCCTTTAAAACAGCTAATGGAAAACCATAATTTTTGCTTAATGCTGTTTTCGCCGTATCTAAATAAAGTCTAAAAGCACCTGCATCAAGTTTTGCAGCCGCAATTCGAGCTTCATAATTATCAGCGAAACTTTGCGGGTTTGCTTTTATCATGTGTTTAAAAACAGGTTGAAGGATTGCCTCTGATAATGAATTAACGAGAGTAAACAAAAAAAGTAATGACGCATTTTTCCAATTCAATAACGGGATAGCGATTAGCTGCTGTGCTTGATTCAGTGTGGCGAAAACTGACTCAAATTTATGGTTTTGCACTTTAGACCAATCCAGCCTGGTTAACATGTGATCCCGCTGCGTTTCATCAAGCAACTCCAGCAATTCATCATAATGATTGGGAGTAAAGTAAGAAATAATATCATCGCCAAGTTCATCGATGATTTGCCGTTTGCGTTCAGGGTATTTGCGCAAGACACGTTCAAGATCATATTGGTCCCGGTATTTTTTATTGGTCTTTTCTTTCTCTGCAGAGGGTTCGGATTCCTTGGGAAATTTTGATTTAAAATCGAAAGTGAATGAGCGGAACACATGAGTAAACAGGTTTAAAGTCTCAAAAAGAACCATTGCTCCTAAAAATGCATTTTCAGCAGCAGTTAAAACATCTTCATAATCTTCAATAAAATCATCAAACTCTTTTCCCGACAATTCTTCATCAGCCTCTTTTAATTCCCTGCTGATTTTATCAATGACGAAAGCTCTTGTGTCTTCATTACGCAAAAATTCCTGAATCGATCGTGTTTTGATGTATAATTTTTTGATTTCAGTGATGACAGCTTCGTCAATGTCAGCATCAATTTTTTCAAGGGTATTAGTCAGAACAAAAAGAAATCCGGTAAAATCAAATATTATATTATCGTGTTCATCAACAAACTCTTGCGCTAACGCCTCCTCATCGAAATCAAAATTAAACCCATACCCGGAAGCTCCTTCCGCTTCCTGGTTTTCTCGGGTAAGAATTTCATAAGCTGCCTGAATACGTTTGAATTGCTCTTCATCACCGCCTCGATCAGGGTGATGCTTTTTTGCCAGTTTCTTGTATGCTTTTTTGATTGTGTCCGGATCTGCATCTTTATTTAAGCCAAGCTCTGCGTAGGGATTGAAGTTTTTAAACGTATGATCAGGCATAGTACATCCTTTTAATAAAACTGATGTGATTATATCAAAATGAGTCATTGTGATCAATTACAGAACTCGCAATAAAAACATGCCTACATTATAAGAGCCTTCGTAAAAAATGCGTTCAAGACCACTGTCAAGTTAAGAAAACCGAGCCGCGACCGTGAGGGCATTGCGTTATACACAACTATTATCTATTTGTTCAATTTTCATCCATGGCATGGAAAGTTATCCAAGCCATGGAAAAATCACGCATACGCTGTAAGCCTTGCCACATAACCTTTGGCCCGGGAAAACCATCTGATTTTCTGGCAAGGAAGCCACCTAATTTGGCTATCATAATAATCATCTCATGAAGTGTTGGTGGTTTTTGGGGAGGTTTTGTTTTTTTAAGTACAGCATAAACAGCCTTCCATTCACATTCT
>NZ_KB892418.1 GCF_000373765.1 Legionella shakespearei DSM 23087
CCGTCAGCAGCTGATACTACCAGTATCGCTCCGTCCATTTGCGCTGCTCCAGTGATCATGTTCTTAACATAGTCAGCATGTCCTGGGCAATCTACGTGAGCGTAATGGCGATTTGCTGATTCATATTCAACGTGAGCTGTCGATATCGTGATTCCACGCTCTCTTTCTTCTGGTGCTGCATCAATCTGATCGTACGCTTTCGCTGTACCACCAAATTTCTTTGCCATAATCGTGGTAATCGCAGCTGTTAAAGTCGTTTTACCATGATCTACGTGACCAATCGTTCCCACATTTACGTGTGGCTTCTTACGTTCAAATTTTTCCTTCGCCATTTCAATAACCTCATCTTAACTTTTTATTGTTTCTTGATAATTGCTTCAGCAATGTTATTTGGAGCTTCAGCGTACTTAGAAAATTCCATCGTATACGTTGCTCTTCCTTGCGTAGCAGAACGTAAATCGGTTGAATAACCGAACATTTCTGCAAGCGGAACTTCTGCTCTGACAATTTTACCTGCTGGAGAATCTTCCATACCCTGAACCAAACCGCGTCGTCTGTTAAGGTCACCCATAACATCGCCCATATAGTCTTCAGGAGTAACTACTTCTACGGCCATAATAGGTTCAAGGATAACTGGCTTAGCTTTCAAAGCACCTTGCTTGAAGCCCATCGAACCAGCAATCTTAAACGCCATTTCACTGGAATCCACTTCATGGAAAGAACCGTCAAACAAGGTTACTTTAACATCTACAACCGGATACCCAGCAATAACACCATTTTGCATTTGCTCTTGAATTCCTTTATCAACTGCAGGGATGTATTCTTTAGGAATAACACCACCTACGATCTCATTAATGAATTCATAACCTTTACCAGGTTCCTGCGGTTCAATTTTCAGCCATACATGACCAAATTGACCACGACCACCTGATTGCCTTACAAACTTGCCTTCCTGCTCCACTGATTGTTTCAATGTTTCACGATAGGCAACTTGAGGTTTTCCTACATTAGCCTCCACATTAAACTCACGTCTCATGCGGTCAACAATAATTTCTAAATGCAGCTCCCCCATACCTTCAATAATGGTCTGACCTGATTCTTCGTCAGTGTGGACTCTAAACGAAGGATCTTCTTGAGCCAGCTTACCTAATGCTATCCCCATCTTTTCCTGGTCAGCTTTGGTTCTAGGTTCAACTGCTACAGCAATTACCGGATCAGGGAAGTCCATTCTTTCCAGAATAACTGGATGATCCGCATCACACAAAGTATCACCGGTCATCACTGTTTTAAGGCCAACTGCTGCTGCAATGTCACCGGCTCTAACTTCTTTAATCTCTTCACGAGAATTAGCATGCATTTGCAGAAGACGACCAATTCGCTCTTTTTTACCTTTAACCGAGTTATAAATTGTATCTCCACTCTTCAAAATACCTGAGTACGCTCTAAAATAGGTTAAAGTCCCAACAAATGGGTCAGTAGCTATTTTAAATGCCAGTGCTGAAAAGGGGGCATCATAACTTGTTTTCCGAGATGTTTCCTCTCCATACTCATCTGTGCCCTGAATATCAGGAATATCGGTAGGCGACGGAAGGTATTCTACAACACCATCCAAAACAGCCTGCACACCTTTATTCTTAAATGCAGAACCACAAAATACCGGGACTATCTGATTAGAAACCGTTAAAACACGTAATGCGCTTTTTATTTCTTCTTCTGTAAAATCGGTACCTTCGAGGTATTTATCCATCAGGTCTTCGGAGGCTTCTGCAGCTGCTTCAACAATCATCGCGCGATATTCTTCGCATTGTGTTTGCATGGCAGCAGGAATATCCTTGTATTCAAAGGTCATACCCTTATTGTCTTCATCCCAATGAATTGCTTTCATTTTGATTAAGTCAACAACACCTTTAAATTCTTCCTCAGCACCAATTGGCAACTGTACAACGACAGGGTTTGAACCTAGCCTTTGTTTGATCTGGCTAACAACGCGCAAAAAGTTTGCACCCATCCTGTCCATTTTATTAACAAATACTATGCGTGGAACGCCGTACTTGTTCGCCTGACGCCAAACAGTTTCCGATTGAGGCTCAACACCTGATACGGAATCGAAAACAACTACAGCTCCATCAAGCACTCTTAAAGAGCGCTCAACTTCAATCATAAAATCAACGTGTCCTGGGGTATCAATGATGTTGATTCGGTGTGGTTCAAACTGCTTGTCCATACCGGGCCAATAGCACGTTGTTGCTGCAGAGGTAATGGTAATGCCGCGTTCTTGCTCCTGTACCATCCAGTCCATAGTTGCAGCACCGTCATGCACTTCACCAATTTTATGAGACATGCCTGTATAATACAGGACACGCTCAGTAGTAGTGGTTTTTCCAGCATCTACGTGAGCAGCAATTCCTATGTTTCTGTATAGCTTTAATGGAGTTGACACGACCTACCTCTCCCTTAATTCCATCTAAAATGAGCAAAGGCTTGGTTGGCTTTTGCCATCTTATGAGTATCTTCACGCTTTTTCACTGCCGAACCTTTGCTTTCAAAAGCATCCATCAGTTCACCAGCCAGACGCAACATCATACCCTTTTCACCACGAGAGCGAGCAGCCTGAACAATCCAGCGCATACCTAAAGCAATACTTCTGTCATGACGTACTTCTACAGGTACTTGATAAGTTGCTCCACCAACTCGGCGTGAACGAACTTCCACACTTGGGCGAACATTGTTTAAAGCATCTTCGAAGTAGCGTAGAACCGAACCGGCATTTCCACCAGTGCTGGAATCTCCACCTTCTTCATCAGTCTTTTTAACTTTCTTAACACGCTCTTCCATAACAGTCAGAGCACCGTAAATAATTTTTTCAGCAGTAGATTTTTTTCCACTGACCATTAACACGTTAATAAATTTTGCTAACAGTTCGCTATGATGTTTAGGATCAGGCAAAATTTCGCGTTTGGGTACTTCTCTTCTTCTTGGCATGTCTATTTCCTACAATCAGTTATTTTTTATCTTTAGGTTTTTTTGTACCGTACTTAGAACGACCTTGTTTACGATCGTTAACCCCTGATGTATCCAAACTACCCCTGACTGTGTGATAACGCACACCAGGTAAGTCTTTAACACGACCACCCCTAATAAGAACAACAGAGTGTTCCTGTAAGTTATGGCCTTCACCACCAATATATGATGAAACCTCAAATCCATTGGTTAAACGTACACGAGCAACCTTACGCATAGCTGAGTTAGGTTTTTTAGGTGTAGTAGTATAAACGCGAGTACATACTCCGCGTCTTTGTGGACATGACTCTAGTGCTGGTACGTTACTTTTCTTCTTTACGTCCACACGAGGCTTTCTTACTAACTGATTAATAGTAGCCATTTGTACTTAACTCCGATCTGTCTCTTGTGATTATTTCGAATGCATAAGGAGGCCGGATTCTATATAGGTACGGCGGATTTGTCAAGTTTATATCCGCCGTTTTTGAATCCAGATTAATGATCATGATTATCCGCGTTCAATGCTTCACTTAACGCGTGCTCAACATCACTTGCAGTAACTGTATGTGTTGCATGGTCACCACCTGCTGCAGCCCTTGCTCTTTTTGCCTTTCGGCCTTGATGATAGGTATAACCTGTTCCCGCAGGAATCAGACGTCCAACCATCACGTTTTCTTTTAAGCCACGTAAATCATCAATCTTGCCACTAACAGCAGCTTCAGTTAGAACTCTTGTTGTCTCCTGGAAAGAAGCAGCAGAAATAAATGATTCTGTCGCCAAGGATGCTTTAGTGATACCCAATAATATTGGAGTTCCTTTAGCAATTTGCTTTCCTTCAGCAATAAGTTTGTCATTTTCCTGTAACATGACACTTTCTTCTATCTGTTCACCAACGAGGAATTTTGAATCTCCTGCGAAAGTGATAACTCGTTTACGTAGCATTTGTCGTACTATTGTTTCAATGTGCTTGTCGTTAATTTTTACACCTTGTAAACGGTATACGTCTTGTACTTCATTTACTATGTAATTAGCTAACGCACCAACACCAAGCAAACGTAGAATATCATGAGGGTTAAGAGCACCTTCAGCTATTAGCTCTCCACGTTCAACATGTTCTCCTTCGAAGACTGATATATGACGCCATTTAGGAATCAATTCTTCATGACATTGATCTTCCGAAACGTTAATTATCAGTCTTCTCTTACCTTTGGTTTCCTTACCAAAGTTAACTAATCCTGAAACTTCAGCCATAACTGCCGAATCTTTAGGCTTACGTGCTTCAAACAGGTCGGCTACTCTTGGCAGACCCCCGGTGATATCACGTGTCTTGGAACGCTCTTGTGGAATACGGGCAATGACATCCCCAATTCCTACCAGACCACCATCTTCAAAGTTAACAATTGCGTCTACAGGCAAATAATATTGTGCTGGAACGTTAGTACCGGCCAGGAATATATCTTCCCCATCAGCCGTTACCAGTTTAACCATGGGCCTTAAATCACGCCCTGCAGCACTTCTTTGCTTCGCATCAATAATAACGATGTTACTTAAACCAGTCAGCTCGTCAGTCTGTCTGTTCATGGTAATTCCATCAATCAAATCGACAAACTTCAGGTTACCGGATACTTCAGATATTACTGGATGCGTATGAGGATCCCAGGTAGCAATTACCTGGCCTGCTTCCACCGCTGAATTATCCTGCGCAGAAATCACCGCACCATAAGGTAATTTATAACGCTCTCTTTCACGACCGAACTCATCTACAATCGTTACTTCACCAGAACGAGATACTGCTACGAGATTCTTATTCTCATGCGTTACTGTTTTAATGTTATGTAAACGGATAACCCCTTTCGTTTTAATCTGGATATTATTCGCAGCTGTAGCTCGAGATGCAGCTCCTCCAATATGGAAGGTACGCATGGTTAACTGAGTTCCTGGCTCACCGATTGATTGAGCAGCAATAATACCCACTGCTTCACCGGTATTTACCAGGTGTCCTCGAGCCAAGTCACGGCCATAACATTTCGCACACAAACCAAAGCGTGTCTGGCAGGTAATAGGCGAACGAACCATGATCTGATCGACCCCTTGTTTTTCAAGGCTTTCGACCCAATCTTCATCAAGCAACGTTCCTGCTTTGACCACTGGCTCAGACTGATTTGGGATATACACATCGGCTGCCACTACTCTTCCCAGAACACGTTCATGCAATGGCTCAACAATATCACCCCCCTCAATCAGAGGCTGCATTAAGATTCCAGTATCAACGCCACAATCGTCTTCCGTAATAACAACATCTTGCGCCACATCCACAAGACGTCGTGTCAAGTATCCTGAGTTCGCAGTTTTTAACGCAGTATCTGCAAGACCTTTACGTGCTCCGTGAGTAGAAATGAAGTATTGGAATACGTTCAGACCTTCACGGAAGTTCGCTGTAATTGGGGTCTCGATGATTGAGCCGTCTGGTGCAGCCATCAGTCCCCGCATACCTGCCAACTGACGAATCTGAGCGGCAGAACCCCTCGCGCCTGAGTCTGCCATCATAAAGATGGGGTTGAACGACTCTTGCCTTACTGTATTTCCTTTCGCATTAATGACTTCTTCCGTAGCAATTTTGCTCATCATTGATTTTGCGACTAATTCGTTAGTTCTTGACCAGATATCAATGACCTTGTTATATCGCTCACCGTTGGTAACAAGACCAGAGCGGAATTGTGATTCAATTTCACGTACTTCGTTATCCGCATGCTCGATGATATTTGCCTTATCTTCCGGAATCTCCATATCTTCAATTCCGATAGAAATACCAGAACGGCTTGCATACTTAAATCCGGTATACATAAGCTGATCTGCAAAGATTACAGTCTCTTTTAATCCAAAGTTTCTGTAACAGGTATCGATAACTTTAGAGATTACCTTTTTAGTCATCGTTCTGTTGATCTGAGCGAAAGGCATCCCTTTTGGAAGTATTTCAGCCAGAATTGCTCTACCAACTGTTGTCTCAACCAGATGGTATTCGGTAGATCCCTCTTCTTTAAGCATACGAATTTTAATTTTCGCATGGATATCAAGGTGACCTGCCTCATAAAAATTCTGAGCTTCCTGGGCGCTGGCATATATTTTACCTTCACCTAGTGCATTCACTTTTTCACGAGTCAGATAATACAGACCAAGTACAACGTCCTGGCTGGGAACAATAATTGGTTCACCACTGGCTGGTGACAGAATATTGTTCGTAGACATCATCAATGAACGTGCTTCTAACTGCGCTTCAAGAGTTAAAGGAACGTGAACCGCCATTTGGTCCCCGTCGAAGTCAGCGTTATATGCGGTACATACTAAAGGATGAAGCTGAATCGCCTTACCTTCAATCAATACTGGTTCAAATGCCTGGATACCTAGTCTATGCAAAGTAGGAGCACGGTTTAACAGGATTGGATGTTCACGAATAACATCATCCAAAATATCCCAAACAACGGACTCTTCCCGCTCAACCATCTTCTTGGCTGCTTTAATGGTTGTTGCTAAACCACGGAATTCCAATTTTGAAAATATAAAGGGTTTAAATAGCTCTAATGCCATCTTTTTCGGTAAACCGCATTGATGCAGTCTTAAAGTAGGACCAACCACAATTACAGAACGGCCAGAGTAGTCTACGCGCTTACCTAACAGGTTTTGACGGAAACGACCTTGCTTCCCTTTAATCATATCCGCGAGGGATTTTAAAGGTCTCTTGTTGGTTCCTGTAATTGCTCGTCCACGGCGGCCATTATCTAATAATGCGTCAACAGACTCCTGCAGCATCCTTTTTTCGTTTCGTACGATAATGTCTGGTGCGTTAAGATCTAATAATCGCTTGAGACGGTTATTTCTATTAATAACACGACGATATAAGTCATTGAGATCGGACGTAGCAAAACGACCACCATCCAATGGAACTAAAGGACGTAAATCCGGTGGAAGGACAGGGAGAACATCCATAATCATCCACTCAGGCTTATTTCCTGACTCATAAAATGCTTCAAGCAGTTTCAATCGTTTTGTGATTTTCTTAATCTTGGTTTCTGAATTGGTTGTAGGTAACTCTTCACGCAAGTTTTTAATTTCTTCTTCTAAATCGATTTGGCGTAACAGATCACGAATAGCTTCAGCGCCCATACGAGCATCAAACTCATCGCCATACTGTTCCATTGCATCAAGATAAACTTCATCATTCAGTAATTGACCACGTTCCAGCTCGGTCATGCCAGGATCTACAACCACAAATGCTTCGAAATATAAAACACGTTCTATATCTCTAAGAGTCATGTCCAGTAATAAACCAATTCTGGAAGGCAATGATTTGAGGAACCAGATGTGGGCAACCGGGCTCGCAAGTTCAATATGCCCCATACGCTCACGTCTTACTTTTGCAAGTGCAAGCTCCACACCGCATTTTTCGCAAATCACACCACGATGTTTCAATCGCTTATATTTACCACATAAGCATTCGTAATCTTTTACTGGTCCGAAAGTCTTAGCGCAAAATAAGCCATCGCGCTCAGGCTTAAATGTACGGTAGTTAATGGTTTCTGGTTTCTTAACTTCACCGTAAGACCATGAACGAATCAGCTCAGGAGAAGCCAATGCAATTTTAATTGCATCGAATTCTTCACTTTGCCCTTGTTGTTTGAGAATACCAAGCAAATCACTCATTACAGGTGCTTTTCTCATTGGGTCGTTGCTTAGAGTAGCCAAGTCTATGCCTCCAAAAATTGGTTAGTCAGTATGTATCGCTGAACAGTTAATCGTGATCTAATTCGATATCAATTCCCAGTGCCCTGATTTCTTTCAATAATACATTGAACGATTCAGGCATTCCTGGGTCCATGCGATGGTCTCCATCGACTATATTTTTGTAGATCTTTGTTCTACCTCCAACGTCATCTGATTTTACAGTCAACATTTCCTGTAATGTGTATGCCGCACCATATGCTTCTAATGCCCAGACTTCCATTTCCCCGAAACGCTGTCCACCAAACTGAGCTTTACCGCCTAGTGGCTGTTGGGTTACCAAACTATACGAACCGGTTGATCGCGCATGCATCTTGTCGTCGACCAGGTGATTCAATTTGAGCATGTACATGTATCCGACTGTTACCGGGTTGTCAAACTTATTACCTGTCCTTCCATCGATGAGAGTAGTCTTACCATCAGGAGATAATCCTGCTAATTGCAGCATACTCTTAATCTCGTCTTCTGAAGCACCATCAAATACTGGCGTTGCCATTGGAACACCGGCACGTAGATTGTCAGCTAATCGGAACAGTTCTTCTTCGTTTAAACAATCAAGATTAACACGTTGTACTCCATCATGATTGTATATCTTCAGCAGGAATGATTTAATTTCATCCGCTGATTTTTTACTATCCAGCAATTCAGCAACTTTATGTCCAAGACCTTTAGCAGCTAAACCTAAGTGTGTTTCCAATACCTGACCAATGTTCATACGTGAAGGTACGCCCAAGGGATTAAGTACTATGTCAACTGCAGTACCATCTTCCATATGCGGCATGTCTTCTACTGGAACAACGATTGAGATAACACCCTTGTTACCATGACGTCCAGCCATTTTGTCACCAGGCTGAATTCTTCTTTTAACAGCAAGATATACTTTAACAATCTTCAGAACGCCAGGTGCCAGATCATCACCTTGAATGATTTTCTTACGACTGTCATTAAAACGCTTTTCCATTTCTTTAGACAACAGTTCTAACTGTTTGGACAATTGCTCAAGTTGCTGACTGATCGAATCATTGTCCAGGCGCACATCAAACCATTTCTCTCTAGCCACTTTTTGTAAGTAGTCTTGAGAAATCTTGGTGCCTGGTTTTAAATTGTCAGGACCGCCAGTTGCAACTTTATCTAACAGAAGATTAGAAACGCGGTGATAGATATCTTCTTCACGAATACGACGCTCATCAATCAAATCTTTTCTAACACGAGCCAGATGTTCTTCTTCAATACTCTTGGCACGCGCATCTTTATCCAGACCATCTCGGGTGAAAACCTGTACGTCAATTACTGTTCCGTTCATACCGGATGGAACACGTAAGGATGAATCTTTCACATCAGAGGCTTTCTCACCAAAGATCGCACGTAATAATTTTTCTTCTGGTGTTAATTGAGTTTCACCTTTTGGTGTCACTTTACCAACCAGAATATCGCCTGCATTAACTTCTGCGCCAATGTACACCACACCTGATTCATCAAGGTTGGATAAGGCTGACTCGCCAACGTTAGGGATATCCGCGGTAATTTCTTCAGTACCTAACTTTGTATCACGAGCAATACAGGTTAATTCTTCAATATGGATAGTAGTGAATCTATCTTCTTGAACTATACGCTCGGAAATAAGGATCGAATCCTCGAAGTTATATCCATTCCAGGGCATAAAAGCTACTAAAAGATTTTGACCTAATGCCAGCTCACCCATATCGGTACAAGGACCATCCGCAAGTACATCACCTCGCTGAATAAAATCACCAGTACTTACTATCGGACGCTGATTAATACAAGTATCCTGGTTCGAACGGAAGTATTTAGTCAGGTTATAAATATCAACCCCGGTCTCTCCCGCAGTAGTTTCATCATCATTAACACGTACCACAATACGCGATGCATCAACTAAGTCGATTACTCCACCACGCTTCGCGACAACTGATACACCAGAGTCAGAAGCAACAATACGTTCCATTCCAGTACCAACCAGTGGCTTTTCAGACCGTAAAGTTGGAACAGCCTGACGTTGCATGTTTGACCCCATTAATGCTCTGTTCGCGTCATCGTGTTCCAGGAAAGGAATTAATGAGGCAGCAACTGATACGATCTGCTTGGGTGAAACATCCATATAGTTAATTTTATCAGGAGTAGTTAATGAAAACTCATTCTGATGTCGGCATGGCACCAAATCTGCAAGAATGTTTCCGTGTTCATCCTGAGCTACACTGGATTGTGCAATATATTGGTCTACTTCTTCTATAGCAGACAGATATTCAATTTCGTCTGTTACTCGGCCATCAATTACTTTACGGCATGGAGTTTCTATGAATCCGTAGTCGTTAGTTCGGGCATAAACAGATAGGGAGTTAATCAATCCGATGTTTGGACCTTCAGGGGTTTCAATAGGACATACTCTTCCATAGTGAGTTGTATGTACGTCACGAACTTCAAATCCGGCACGCTCACGTGTCAAACCACCTGGGCCTAATGCTGAAACTCTTCGCTTGTGTGTCACACCTGATAAAGGATTAACCTGATCCATAAATTGTGATAACTGGCTCGAACCAAAGAACTCTTTAACAGCAGCAGATACAGGTTTGGCATTGATCAAATCCTGAGGCATCAGATTTTCGGACTCAACCAGACTCAGACGCTCCTTAACAGCACGCTCAACACGTACCAAACCAACTCTGAACTGGTTTTCTGCCATTTCGCCAACACTTCGAACTCTTCGATTTCCAAGATGATCAATATCGTCAACCATACCAATACCATTACGGATATCGATCAAAGTCTTGATAACAGACATGATATCTTCTTTAGTCAGAGTACCTGGACCATCATCATTCTTCCGGCCAACACGGCGGTTAAATTTCATACGCCCAACTGCAGACAGATCGTAGCGATCATCAACAAAGAAAAGATTTTTAAATAATGCTTCAGCGGCTTCTTTTGTTGGTGGCTCACCAGGACGCATCATTCGATAAATTTCAACTAAAGCTTCCAATTGTGAAGAAGTAGGATCAATTTTTAAGGTATCAGAGATATAAGAACCATGATCCAAATCATTGGTATAGATCATATCTATTTGCAGAATACCGTTATTAGCCATAGTATCGAGTAACTCTTCCGTAAGCTCCTCATTAGCCTGAGCAAGGAACTCACCGGTTGAAGTATCTATGACATTTTTAGCAAGTGTTTTGCCTATCAGATAATCCCTGGGAACTATAAGATCCTGCATTTGGCACTTTTCCATTTGCTTGATATGGCGAGCGGTTATTCTTCTACCTTGTTCTACAATGAGTTCACCTGTTTCAGGAACAAGGATGTCAAATGAGGCTATTTCACCGCGTAAACGTTGTGGAATCAAATCAATATGATATTCACCATTTTTAAGATGACAGCTGGTAATCTCAAAGAATTCACCAAGAATATCTTCTGCTTCATAGCCTAAGGCGCGTAGCAAAATACTAACGGGTAATTTACGGCGTCTATCAATACGTACATAAACACAATCTTTTGGATCAAATTCGAAATCTAACCATGATCCACGGTAAGGGATTATGCGTGCAGAATACAGCAATTTCCCGGATGAATGAGTTTTACCCTTATCATGTTCAAATATAACGCCAGGAGAGCGATGTAACTGGGACACTACTACACGTTCTGTTCCGTTGACAACAAAAGTACCAACATCAGTCATCAAAGGGATTTCACCCATGAACACATCTTGTTCTCTAATGTCTTTTACTGGCTTGGGTTCGTCGCTTGCATCTTTATCAAGAACTACAAGTCTTATTTTCACCCTTAGTGGTGCTGAGTAGGTAAGACCTCTTAATTTGCACTCACGAACATCAAAAGCTGGTTCACCTAATTTATAACCAACATACTCTAATCTTGCATTTCCAGAAAAACTTTCAATAGGAAATACAGATGAGAAAGCGGCATGCAAGCCGGTATTCAGATGTTCATTTAATTTACTGTCTGCCTGCAAGAAATCCCTGTAGGATTTAAGTTGTATCTCAAGCAGATTTGGTATTGCCATTTTATCGGCCTGCTTACCAAAGCTTTTGCGAAATCGTTTTTTCTCAGCATGTGAATATTGAGGTTTAGCTTCTGCAACGGCCATGGTGTTTCCTCTGTAAATTATTGATGACTTCAAACACGTAAACCCAGCCATGTAAACATGGCTGGGTTCCTATATTACATATGTAGCTTAATTATTTAACTTCAACTGTAGCACCAGCTTCTTCAAGCTCTTTCTTGATTGCTGCAGCTTCGTCTTTAGATACACCTTCTTTAACAGTTGAAGGAGCACCTTCTACTAAATCTTTAGCTTCTTTCAGACCAAGACCAGTAATGCCACGGATTACTTTAATAACGCCTACTTTGTTTGCACCGAAACTGCTCATAACAACTGTAAATTCAGTTTGTTCTTCAGCAGCAGCGGCAGAAGCAGCTGGTGCAGCAACAGCTACAGCAGCAGCGGCAGCAGAAACGTTAAATTTCTCTTCCATAGCTTCGATTAACTCAACAACTTCCATTACTGACATGTTGGAGATTGTTTCTAAAATATCATTTTTTGACACAGCCATTACTAGCTCCTAATTATAAATTAATAACGATTAAAGGGTTATCCTGCTTTTTTATCTTTTACTGCTGCAATAGTTCTCACTAATTTAGCATGTGGCTCTGCAAGAGTACGGACAAATTTCTCAACTGGCGCTTTCATTACATACATTAACTTGGCGATCGCTTCATCACGGGTCGGCAGGCTTGCTACAGCGTCAATTTGATTGGCATTGTAGACTTTTCCACCAACTGAAAGAGCTTTAATCTCCAGTTTGTCAAATGTTTTAGCGAACTCTTTCAGCAGTCTTGCTGCATCACTTGGTGCTTCTAAAGATAATGCAATAAACAAGGGTCCTACCAAAAGGTCATTCAAGCATTCAAATTCAGTGTTTTTAAAAGCTCTTCTAGTTAAAGTATTTCTTACAACTCGAAGATAAACACCGGATTTACGTGCTTCGCTACGTAAATGCGTCATTTGATTTACAGTTAAACCTCGATAATCAGCAACTACTGCTGAAATAGCCTTAGATGCGACTGCAGTCACTTCTTCAACAACGGCTTTTTTTGCAGCTAAATTTAATGTCACGTTACTGACCTCCTAATTTGTACAAATCACCAGGATTTGACAGTTATGGTGGCCGTCTCTTATTTAAGGAGCCGGTTCACCGTCTGCGCAGGGAATTAAGCGTAAGCACCTGCGGTCTTCGACGGCATGGAACCAAATCTATGCCGTGAATTCTTGAAAATGGGATGCTATATTACACAGGTATTGACGAAATATCAATAGGCAATCCAGGTCCCATTGTAGTAGATAATGAAATTCTCTTCAAATATTGACCTTTAGATGATACAGGCTTTGCCTTTTTCAGATCAATAATTAATGCTGTTATGTTTTCAAGGATATCATCAGCAGGAAAATCAGCTTTACCAACGGAGCAATGAATAATACCGTTTTTGTCAGTTCTATATCTTACCTGACCAGATTTGGCATCATTAACAGCTGCTTCAACGTTAGTTGTTACAGTCCCTACTTTAGGATTAGGCATCAATCCTCTTGGACCTAAAATCTGACCCAACTGACCGACAATACGCATTGCATCAGGAGTAGCTATAACCACATCAAACTCCATGTTTCCAGCTTTAATCTGGTCGGCCAAGTCTTCAAAACCAACAATATCTGCACCAGCTGCTTTAGCTTTAGCTGCATTATCGCCTTGAGCGAACACCGCTACTCGAACTGTTTTACCAGTTCCTTTAGGCAGATTAGTTGATGAACGAACAACCTGATCTGATTTACGTGGATCAACACCAAGGTTGATGCTGATGTCCAAACTTTCACGAAACTTGCTGGAAGCAAACTGTTGTAGTACAGCAACGGCTTCTTGCACAGTGTATAAATGATTCGCTTTAACTACTTCATTAATCTTTTTTTGCTTTTTAGATAAACTAGACATTAGTAACCCCTTATTCCAAACCTTCAACGTCAATACCCATGCTACGAGCCGTACCTGCTATACTTCTTACTGCTGCTGCTAAATCTGCTGCAGTCAGATCAGGTTCTTTGATTTTAGCAATTTCTTCGAGTTGGCTAACGTTTAACTTGGCTACTTTCTTTGTATTAGGTGTACCACTGCCACTTTGAATACCTGCAGCTTTTTTCAGTAACACTGAAGCAGGAGGTGTCTTAGTAACAAAGGTGAAACTACGGTCACTGTATACGGTAATAACAACAGGAGTAGGAAGACCTTGCTCCATATTTTGTGTTGCAGCGTTAAATGCTTTACAGAATTCCATAATGTTTACACCGCGTTGTCCTAATGCTGGACCTACTGGTGGACTTGGGTTCGCTTTACCCGCTGGAATTTGTAATTTAATATATGCTTCTACTTTCTTTGCCATGGTTACTCCTTATGGGTCATGCACTGGCTTTTATAGATAACTGCACATCATCGGTTAGTTACCTTATCAAGTTCCAGCTCCCCGGTTTTAAAAATCGTTACTCTCTATTTTAATTATTTCTATAAATAGATTAAATGAATTCTTTGGCGTACTAATCAGGTTTTTTCAACTTGGCTAAACTCAAGTTCAACTGGAGTTGAGCGTCCGAAAATGAGAACAGCTACTCTTAATCTGTTTTTCTCATAATTTACTTCTTCAACCACACCATTAAAGTCTACAAAAGGACCTTCTTTAACTCGAATCACTTCACCTGGTTCAAAAAGAATCTTAGGTCTTGGTTTAGTTACACCATCTTCAACACGCTGCATGATAGCTTGTGCTTCTTTATCGGTGATTGGCGTAGGAGTCTGACTCGTACCACCAATAAATCCTAGTACTCTGGGTATGGCTCTAACCATATGCCAGGTTTGATCATCCATTACCATATTTACTAACACATAACCTGGGAAGAATTTACGTGTACTTTTGCGTTTTTGTCCTGAACGCATTTCAACTACTTCTTCTGAGGGTACGACAACTTCACCTATTTTATCTTGCAAGTTATGATGTACTGCGCGTGACACTATTTCACGCATGACAAAGTTTTCATATCCTGAATAGGCATGTACAACGTACCACTGCTTTGTTTTGTGTTCGTCCACCATATTCACCCTAAATGTGTTATTTTAGCTATTGCCCACATCATTAGCGAATCTACTCCCCAAAGAATAAATCCGGTTAATGTAACCATAACCATTACTATAGTTGTAGTTTGAACTGTTTCCTGCCGTGTAGGCCAGACAACCTTTAATAATTCCATTTTTGCTTCTTGAGCAAAAGCAAAAACTTGTTTACCTGATGTTGTCATATAAAAAAGAAATAGAGCTATCACAAACCATGAAAGCCAAACTATAGATTGTATCGGGCCTGAAAAAGTGTAGTAATAGGTACAAAAAAATGCGCCTGCAGTCACGAGGACTACAGCCAACCAAGAGAGTATATCTTTCATTTTACTTTGATCTTCGTTTGAACTCTTCATATTTACTTGGTAGTTGGCAGGCCAGGAGGGAATCGAACCCCCAACCTGCGGTTTTGGAGACCGCCACTCTGCCAATTGAGCTACTGGCCTATATTTTATTGGCATAAGATCTTTATCTTATGCCAACACACTTTAACACTTTTACTCGATGATTTTCGCAACAACACCAGCACCTACGGTACGGCCACCTTCTCTAATTGCGAAACGTAAACCTTCTGTCATCGCGATAGGCGCATGCAGATTGATAACTAACTGTACGTTATCACCTGGCATTACCATTTCTGTTCCAGAGGGCAGGTCACAAGTACCTGTTACGTCTGTGGTTCTGAAGTAGAACTGTGGACGGTATCCATTGAAGAATGGAGTATGACGTCCACCTTCTTCTTTTGATAATACGTACACTTCAGCTTCAAACTTTGTATGCGGCTTGATTGTGCCTGGCTTAGCTAATACTTGGCCACGCTCAACTTCATCACGCTTCGTTCCACGTAATAACACACCTACGTTATCTCCTGCACGGCCTTCATCAAGAAGTTTGCGGAACATCTCAACACCAGTACAAGTCGTTTTCTGTGTATCACGGATACCTACAATCTCGATCTCTTCACCAACTTTTACTATTCCACTCTCAACACGGCCTGTGACTACTGTTCCACGACCAGATATAGAGAATACGTCTTCAATCGGTAATAAGAATGATTTGTCTATGTTTCTTACTGGTTCAGGGATATANGCATCCAGTGTTTCAACCAATTTTTCAATCGCTGGCACACCAATCTCACTTGTATCACCTTCCAGTGCTTTCAGCGCTGAACCAACAACAATTGGNATGTCATCGCCGGGGAATTCGTAACTGCTTAACAGGTCACGTACTTCCATCTCTACTAATTCTAATAATTCCGCATCATCAACCATATCCGCTTTATTCATGAATACTACAATATACGGTACGCCTACCTGACGTGATAATAAGATGTGCTCTCTTGTTTGCGGCATAGGTCCGTCAGCAGCTGATACTACCAGTATCGCTCCGTCCATTTGCGCTGCTCCAGTGATCATGTTCTTAACATAGTCAGCATGTCCTGGGCAATCTACGTGAGCGTAATGGCGATTTGCTGATTCATATTCAACGTGAGCTGTCGATATCGTGATTCCACGCTCTCTTTCTTCTGGTGCTGCATCAATCTGATCGTACGCTTTCGCTGTACCACCAAATTTCTTTGCCATAATCGTGGTAATCGCAGCTGTTAAAGTCGTTTTACCATGATCTACGTGACCAATCGTTCCCAC
>NZ_KB892419.1 GCF_000373765.1 Legionella shakespearei DSM 23087
AGTAGCCCCTCCACCTCCGGGGGAGGGTGCCCGACAGGGTGGGTGGGGGGATCAAAAAGAGAACTTATTTAAGGTAAAAAGGTCTAAAATAACATGGCCTATTTGATAGAAACTCCTTTTTTGATCCCCCCATCCGCCCTGTCGGGCACCTTCCCCCGGAGAGGGGAAGGCGATCCTGCATAGTTCTGAGTGGTACTCAATATGAGAGGATCACTCAGCGCTATCGCTGCATCAAGGCTACAGTTTTTAAAAACATAGGGAGCGTTGCCTTTTGCCAAAGCGTGAAACACCCTCTCATAGAATGGAAAGGGTTTATGAGGAATTCGAAACAGTGTTGACAATCGCTACAACAATTGTCAACACATCCAGCATCTTATACGTTAAACAAATAATTTAATGAGAACAATGCCTGATCTTGTTCTATCTTCGCTTCATGCAAGTAGTTTTGGCTTGGTACACTACCATTATTCGATATAGTGCCAAACCAGGTATGGGCATATTCTATACCAAAGTTCCAATTGTCATTCAAACTTACCAAAGTTCCCAAACCGGCTTGAAAACCGCTTCTGGTCTTGCCAAAAGTAGTACTGCTGTTGGCTAGCAAACCTCGAGCTGAAACATTTGAAGCATTTGTCAGTGTCATATCCCACTTGCCAGCTTCAACCCCAGCCAAAAGATAAGGTGTTGCTGTTCCAAATCGTTTACCTAAGCGAACATTAAGACCATATTGAAAATCATTGCTCAGATTAACATCCATAGTGGTAACACCAGTCGTAGCAGAAGTAGACAGGCGAATAGAAGTATCGTAGCTGTTGTATAAAGCATTACCTGCAAGCGCTAGATACACGTCATTATAAAAATATTTTTGAATTCCTAAAAGTGCACCGCCTAGAAATGAATTTCCTGAAGGTTTGGAACCATGAATATCCAGGCTGCCATTGGGTAGCGGGCTTGTAGCAGCATAATGGTCCCCGGTAACAGCACCGATTCCTGCGGCACCACCAATAAATAAGCTGTAATCGGGCTAAGCAGATACAGCACCCATTGTTCCGGCTAGAGAAACTGAACTTGCTAATAAAAGTGGAACTACAATTGATTTCATTCTCAAATTTCCTTATTTAAGATGTTGATTTGGGAGTGTCTATCCAAAATCTTACTTCAATGCCAGGAAGTGGGAAACCTGACAATTCAATCATATCTGAAATTGTGCAAAAGTTAAATAGATGTGTTTTTGCAGGGCCATGCATTGTTTTTTCCAAGAGGTGAGACGCCAGTCTTGTATCGAAGTCTTAGCACACTGCCAAGAACTCTGGATTCCGCGGACCTTCGGCCGCGGAACGTTGGTGCAAGTGCTTAAGGCCGAGTCGGTGGGTAAAGGTGCGATAGCGACGTGTCCACCTTGAGCCGCCTAGTCCGAACGGACTATCTTTTTATCTCGAACTCACATTAATTACAGTTTTTTATACGGTATTTACTGTTTTATTTTAAATCATATATAGGTACACATCATTCCAGATATATTCTTTTTAATAAAACATAAACAATTTGCACCCTGTAATTCAAAAATAGGTTTTTTATTACATGAATGTGATATTAACTATGATAAAGTTCAGGGTATTAAAAAAGCAAGGATTAAGCAGTAGAAGAATTTCACGGGCGCTATAAACCAAAAAACCACCGAAAAGGTGGTTCTTGGTCAACTGCTAAAAGGGGCGCTTTCGCGGATCCCTAAAAGCTTACGGTATAATTATGAGTCATTTTACGTGGATATGTCAAATTTTTCTGGTTGTTTTTTGGATAACCTTACTAATTTGATGCAACAGGACTGTGTATGAAAGAATATATAAGTGCATTATCAATAGATAGGCTTACAAGCTATGAAATATTATGTCCAAATAAAGTGGATACGGATATTATAGGAGCTTATCATTGGAATTTATTGATAAGCCAAGCATTTTATCCCTTCATACATTCAGTAGAAGTTGCATTACGTAATTCAATTCACAACGCAGCAACCAAGAAATTTGAAAATGAATTTTGGTTCGATATCGTTGTAACTGATGGTAAGTCAAGAGCAATTCTTGAAGATACCAAAAATGATTTACATCGTAGATTTGGGCAAGTAACAGCGTCAGATATTGTTGCAGGATTAACCTTTGGATTTTGGACAAATTTAATAAAACAAAAGACATACACTGATCAATTTAATCCAAATCGACTATGGCCTGACTTAATTCCTTCGGTTTTCCCCCATTATGCAAGAGGGCATGATGATAGAAAGAATATTTCCAAGCGATTTGAAGAAATAAGACTGATTAGAAATCGCTTGTTTCATCACGAGCCTATCTGGAAATTTAAAAATGCCCAAACACCGCAAGAATGTATTGCTGAAGTGCGTCGTAAGTTCAATGACACATTTAAAGCAATTGGCTGGATATCAAAATACAAACGAAATTGTTTAAGAGAATTTGGTTTTGTTGAATCGTTTAAAAATAATTGTACTCTTGAGATCTTGGAACGCTATAAAGTGAAGGGTGCTGAAATATTATTTATCTATAGAGATGAAACAGGCATAATATCTTTATCAAAGAAATAAAAATAAACGGTAGGTGGGTTCAAATTATATGCATTTTCTACGATATAATATTGGGAAATACCTGCTCCAACACCTGAGTCTGATAAAGACATTTCTAAACAAAGATAAGCATTGCTATTGAATTCAATTTTTGACCAATGAGCAGTATAGGGAATCTTATGTTTGGGTTTTATTGATGGATTGACTGAGTAATTTTCAGCGTTATTCAAATCAAGTCTAGTTGAGTTAATGATTAAATAGGAGGTAGTACCGCAAGAAATTCCTCCATATGTAATTCCTGCTTCAGTGGTTTCAATATGATCATCGCAATCAGTTTCTTGAGCTGCTGCATAAGGACCCTCCAATTGAGTAAACGTTACTAATGGCCTATCTGCTTTACCACTTTTGCATGAAGATATAACTTCCACTGGTGGGGTTGCTTGCACCAATGGTGAAGTAATTAATAAAATTATAAGTGATGAAAATTTTTTTAAAATCATTGCTGCCCTTTATTTAATTGGTCGGAGTGACAGGAATTGAACCTGCGACCCCTGCCTCCCGAAGGCAGTGCTCTACCAGGCTGAGCTACACTCCGTAGATTCGTTTTAATTATAAAGTGGCTTGCATTGGTTGAGCCGCTTCTTCTTCTCCAGCTTCATCTTTATGTGTTATGGATGTAACCACACTTCCTACCATATCCACCAGATTGACAAATGGGCTTGCAATAGCTGCGACTGTTGCGATGAACGAAAAGACAGAGTAAAGGAGTAGCTCTTGAGCATATCGTTTTGCAGCGCCAGTATCCAGCATTACCAGGTTGGCCATGGATTTTAAGCCCATATAAAAGGATGCAACCGCGAGTTCCAGTGCCAGAAGTGACATACAAACAGGAGCGGTAACGATACTCATGTTTCTGTACATAAAATCAGATTTGGATTGGTAGGGTTGGAAAAATAAGGAAGAGACAGAACCTTGTTTTCCTTCGGTAGTGTGTTTGAACAGGGTATTAATCATACCACTTTGTTCGAATAAGAAATCATTGGTTTTTTTTAAAAATTCATCGAAAGACATCATATTTTCCCTAACAAAATTATTTCGATTTTCATCATACATTAATGAGGGAATTATGAAAGAGGCCTGGTGGAAAATTTGCGTGGGGAGTGGATGGTAAAATGGTATACAAAAGCTAGGCCATTCTCAGATCTACGTCGTCCTGAGCTGAAGTATCCCCCGAAAATGATTTATTTATCAGCACTGGATCTTCTGTTTGCTTATGCTCTCATAAGCTAAAGAAAACCGAGCCGCGACCGTGAGGGAGCGGAAATTTTGGATGTACACCTAATGAGCAATCAACTATGGAGTGCATCGAACTGTTCCGCTTCCTCACGGTCGCGGCTCGGTTTTCCTGGCATGATGCTCTTTTGTACTCTTGATTAGCGAGTCACAATACAGGCTCAAGGGGATTGTTCGTGGGGATTCCTCAGGATGACGTGGCGTTCTTGATAGGCGATTAATAACTTCTTTCTATCGCAAAATTAGCAAGATCTATCAGAGCTGTCTTGTATTCTGACTCGGGGAGTACGGTTAATGCAGAAAGGGCTGCATCTACTTCCTGGGCTGCAATGCGTTTTGTGAATGGTATGGCTTTGGTTTGTTCTATGGCGATTAAGATGTCTGGAAGATAGCTTAAAGTACCTTTCATCAGGCTTTCCTTGATTTGCTCCTGTTGGGTGAGGGTGCCGTGCTGTAATGCATGTATCAGGGGTAAGGTCGCTTTACCATCCGCCAAATCATCACCAATATTTTTGCCTAAAGTGGCGGAATCAGAACAGTAATCCAGTGCATCATCAATCAGCTGGAAGGCATTACCAAGATGTAACCCGTAAGAATAGAGGCTGTTTTGCACTTCAAGAGGTGCTTCACTTAAGATAGGTCCAATACAGGCTGCTGCAGCAAACAACAAGGCAGTTTTTGCACGGATTACGTCAAAATAATCATCAAAATTCAAGGCTGGGTTATGTCTGTTGGCTAACTGTTTTACTTCGCCACAACTGATTTGATGCGAGGTATTGGCAAGCAGGTTAAGAATTTCAGTGATGCCTACTTCAACCATTAATTGTACTGACTGAGTAAACAGATAATCACCAACCAGAACACTGGCTTTGCTGCCCCAGATACTGTTAGCTGTCTGACGGCCTCTTCTTAAGGTTGATTCATCCACCACATCATCGTGTAACAAAGTTGCGGTGTGAAAAAATTCAACCATGGCTGCAAGGGAGATATGATCACGGCCTTTATAACCACAGGCATTGCTGGAGAGAAGAACCAGAAGTGGGCGAAGCCGTTTACCGCCGCTTTCAACTATATGTTGGGACAGGTCATGAATCAGCCCCACTTGAGACTGGATTTTATCGATAATCAAATTATTGACCGCGTCAAAATCTTCACTTACCAGCGCTCTTAATCGGTCAATAGTCATTCTTTATCCTCTACCATTTTAATGCCTGAATCCTAAGGTGGGTCATACGAATTGTCAAGTAGAAGCAGGAATTTTGCCCAGAAGCTTTAATTAATGATGTGGGTTGGAAGCATATTTCGTTCGTTTATTTTGATACATCGCTTCATCAGCCATTTTTATCAAGGTATCTGCATAGAGTGTATCGGCGGGACAATTAGCCATACCTGTGCTGATAGTGCACTTGATTTCCTGTCCTTTAATCATAAAAGGTTGTTGGAATTCATGGTCTATTCGTTGGATTAATGATTCAGCAACGGTATCGTTGGGGTTATGGAGGATTATCGCGGTAAATTCATCACCGCCCAGCCGGGCAATGAAATCATTTTCCCTGAAGCAGTTTTGCAAACGCTTGCCTGCCTGCAGCAAGAGCATATCTCCTATTTCATGGCCGCTTTGGTCATTTATTTTTTTAAAGCCATCCAGATCCATAAAATAGAGGGTGATGGAATTGCAGGTGGTATCAGTGGTATCTATCAGGTGTTGCAGATGACTATTAAAATAAGAGCGATTGGGTAAATTGGTTAGAGAATCATGATTGGACAGGTAATGAAATTTCTGTTTGTCTGAGTGCAGTAAAAAATTTTTTTCTTTCAATAGTGACTCATAACGCTTATTTTCGAATAAAAGGTTATAAAGAGTAGTAAAAATAAGCAGGAAAATAAAAAAGTGGTTTACTGCATTAAGCAGTGAGAGATAACCGACAGGAACCGGATAAAGTGGCGGAATATTTTGAAAGACGAAGAAAAAAATTAAGGCTGCGGATAAGAATCCATAAAAAATCAAGCCATTAATCCCAATGGTTGCTGCCGCAATAATAGGAGATACATAAAACCATCCGATGTAGGAATTTGATATTCCTCCCAGCCATAAGTTACCTATAGTCATCATGATAAGGCAAAGAGTATTCACCACATGGCTGCACAGTTCTATATTGTATCCTTTATTAAGAAGGATAAGGTTGCCCAAGGCAATACAACTTCCAGCAAAGAGGAGGTAGCTGACAAACCAGAAATTCAGATAAATGTTTAAATAGGTAAAAGCAACGCCTAATACCAATAATTCCAATGTTAAGGTATGTAATAATCGATATTTTCTATTGTACTCATCAATAGCAGGATCATATTCCTCCTGCCGTCTAGAGGGGCGTTTGCTAAACAGCGGCATTTAAATACCTCAGATTTGTTCCGACACTCCAATTATAGAATTATAGAACAAAAATTGTGCCGCTGTACTAATGAAGGTTACTTACACGTTAAAGCGAAAATGCATGACATCGCCGTCACAAACTATGTATTCTTTCCCTTCAAGACGTAATTTTCCTGCTTCTTTAGCGCCTTGTTCACCTCGGCAACTGATAAACGCTTCATAAGCTATGACTTCTGCTCGAATAAAGCCTTTTTCAAAATCAGTATGAATTACTCCTGCTGCCTGCGGTGCGGTTGCCCCTTTATGGATGGTCCAGGCTCTTACTTCTTTAACACCTGCTGTAAAATAAGTCTGTAAACCTAAAAGCTCGTATCCTGCCCTGATTACTTTATGCAATCCAGGTTCGCTCAAGCCTAAATCTTCCATAAACTCCTGGCGATCCGCTTCATCCAGATCCACCAGTTCTGCTTCAGTTGCTGCACAAAGGGCAACAATACTGGCATTTTCCTGAGCTGCAAGGGCTTGTACTTTTTCAAGGAGAGGATTATTTTCATAGCCGTCGTCATTGACATTCGCTATATAAAGGACTGGTTTTGCCGTCAGTAAAAATAAACGGCGAGTTATCAGTTCTTCTTCGGGAGACAGATCTAAAGTACGGACAGGGTGTCCTGCGTCCAGATGTGCTTTCACTTTTTCCAGTGTTTTCATTTCAAAAATGGCTTCTTTATTGCCGCTTCTGCTGTTCTTGCCGGCTTTTAACATGGCCTTTTCAACAGTATCCATATCAGCCAGGGCTAATTCTGTGTTGATTACTTCGATATCGTTCAATGGATCAACACGTCCTTCCACATGGATGACATCAGTATTTTCAAAGCAGCGTACCACATGGGCAATGGCATCGGTTTCCCTGATATTAGCCAGGAACTGATTGCCCAGGCCTTCGCCACTTGATGCGCCTTTGACCAAGCCGGCGATATCAACAAATTGCATGGTTGCAGGAAGCACTTGCTGCGGTTTTACTATTTCGCTCAACGCATCCAGACGTGGATCGGGTACTGTCACGATGCCTACATTTGGTTCAATAGTACAAAAAGGATAGTTTGCTGCTTCTATGCCTGCTTTAGTCAGGGCATTGAACAGGGTTGATTTACCCACATTGGGTAATCCTACAATTCCGCATTTAAATCCCATGAGTCTTACCTCTTGTCTGTTATTCTGAAATTTAAGGCGGTAAGGTATGACATTTATTAGCCTAGACCTTAGCCGGTTCAGAATTAAGTGTTTAGTTGATTCATTGCTCTGGCTATATCACCAGACAATACCAGAGGCATAATCGCGATACCTCTATCTATAGCATCATAAATTTGTTGTCGGTCGTGCACAGAAGGCTTGCCCAATACAAACTGATGCACCAGGTCTCTGTGTCCAGGATGGCCTATTCCAATCCTCAAACGGTGAAATTCACTACTGCCCAATTGTGCCGTAATATCTCTTAAGCCATTATGCCCGCCGTGGCCACCGCCTGTTTTTAATTTAATTCGTCCCGGGGGCAAATCCAGTTCGTCATGAACCACGAGAATTTCTTCGGGTTGAATACGATAAAATTGACTGATTGCTCTGGTGGTTTGGCCGCTATGGTTCATAAACGTTAACGGTAAAGCCAGTTTACCCTGGTTTTGATTCAGCTCAAGCTCGGCTAATTCCGCCTGCATTTTTTTATCAGATTTAAAATGGGTACTATGCCTTTGCGCTAAGGCCATGACTAACCATCCGCCCGCGTTATGTCGGGTATGTTCATAGGCTGAACCTGGATTTCGTAAACCAATGATAAGTTTAATGGCCATGGATTTATCCTGTTTGGATAGCTGGTTGTTGCGGCAAATCTACATAATTGGTGTTTTTGGCTGATAAACTCAGTGATTATCAGCCAAAAGTGAATCAGAATGCACGCATTATTCTGCGTTGTCTTCCTTGGTAGTAGGTACATCAGATGCTGAAACTTCTGTTTCATTTTCAACTGCACTGGTTTTAGCTGCGTGAATGCTTACAACAGGAGCATCATGGCTGATATCACTGACATCAACAGTCAAATGAACACCTTTAGGCAATTTCAGATGAGACAAGTGAACGATGTCATCCATGCCCACAGTAGACATATCAACTTCAATGAATTCAGGCAGGTCTTTTGCCTGGCAACGAACTTCAACCTGAGTCATAGTGTGGTTAATAATACCGCCTGCTTTCACGCCTGGAGATTGTTGTTCATTGGTGAAATGAATTGGTACCAGCTTGATCAGGACATCTTTTGCAGAAACGCGTTGTAAGTCCATGTGCATTACAAGTGGCTTGTAAGGATGGCGTTGTAATGCCTTTAAAATCACATGTTCTACTTTTCCGTCTACACTAATATCAAAAACACTGGAATAAATACTTTCGGTTTCCAGAGCTTTGATTACTTTATTATGCATAAAGTGAATAGACTTAGGCTTTTTATCACCGCCATAAATAACAGCGGGTACTTTATTTTCAAGACGACGTAGGCGGCGGCTCGCACCTTTCCCCATATCCGTTCTTGATTCGGCTTCTAATAATACATTTGACATTATAAACTCCAAAAATTTAAGGTTCCCTTATTTCATCCGCGACCAGATCGAAACACCCGAAATCTAAATAAAAAATCGGGAAAGGGTGGCGAAGTATACAATATTTTAAAATGAACTTGAAGTCATAGCCATAATTTCATAGAATATGCCACTTTGTTGCAATTGTGATAGCCAATCAGGCGAATTGGAGAATAGTTATGTATGCGGTAATCAAGACTGGCGGTAAGCAATATACCGTTAAAGAAGGCGATATTTTAAAAATTGAATTGCTGCCTGAAGATGTTGGCAATGAAATTAAATTTACAGAAGTATTAATGTTAGCTGATGGCGATAAAATCACTTGCGGCGCACCTTTCGTTGCTAAAGCTGTAGTCAAGGCAGAAGTTCTTGATCACGGTCGTCATAAGAAAGTTAAAATTATCAAGTTCCGTCGTCGTAAGCACCATATGAAACAAATGGGGCACAGACAATATTATTCGCAAGTTAAAATTACTGCGATAGGTAAGTAAGAGGGGATAGCAATGGCTCATAAGAAGGCAGGTGGTAGTACTCGTAACGGCCGCGACTCGAATCCAAAGTTTCTTGGTGTAAAGCGTTTTGGCGGTCAGTTTGTAAATGCCGGTGAAATTTTGGTAAGACAACGTGGAACACGTTTCCATCCAGGAGCAGGTGTAGGCTGTGGTCGTGATCACACTTTATATGCTTTGGTTGAAGGTCTGGTACAATTCACTGTCAAGGGTGAAAAAAATCGTAAATATGTAACTATCGTAGCGGAACAAAGAGAAGAAGCTGCCAGTTAATTTGATTTTCTTCCAGATAAAGAAAATTAATTATTTATTATTAGTTTGAACCCCGGTAACGGGGTTTTTGCGTTTTTCCAAATAAAGTTATTTTAAGGTTTAATAAGGTTAGTCATGAGATTCGTCGATGAAGCAATTATCAAAGTAGACGCTGGCAATGGTGGAAACGGTTGCGTCAGTTTCAGGCGTGAGAAGTTTATTCCCCGTGGCGGTCCTGATGGCGGTGACGGCGGTGATGGAGGCTCCATTTATTTTGAAGCAAGCAGTGATCTGAATACTCTGATTGATTTTCGTTACATGCGTCATTATAAGGCAGAGAATGGCCAGCAAGGCATGGGCGGTAACTGCAGTGGAAAAAAAGGCGCTGATTTAACCCTTAAGGTTCCTGTTGGTACCATGGTTTATGATGTGGATACTGGCGAATTAATTGGTGACATTAGCAAACCTGGTGAACCAGTACTTATTGCTCAGGGCGGGTTTCATGGTTTGGGAAATACTCGCTATAAAAGCAGTGTTAACCGTTCACCAAGACAATCAAGCCCCGGAAGCCCAGGAGAGTCTCGCCATTTACGCCTGGAATTGAGGGTTTTGGCCGATGTGGGGCTCTTAGGTTTGCCTAACGCAGGAAAATCCACCTTAATTCGTGCTGTTTCGAGTTCAAAAGCCAAGGTTGCTGATTATCCTTTTACCACCTTGCATCCTGGTTTAGGTGTGGTCAGTGTTTCATCGCATAAAAGTTTTGTGATGGCTGACATTCCTGGCCTTATTGAAGGTGCCGCTACTGGAGCAGGACTTGGCCATAGATTCTTGAAACATTTGTCTCGAACTTGTGTTTTATTGCATGTTATTGATGTTGCTCCTTTGGACGACAGCGATCCTGTAGCTTCAGCCAAAGCCATCATTAATGAGTTGGCTGAATACAATCCAGAGCTGCTGAACAAGCCACGCTGGCTGGTATTAAATAAAATGGATATGCTGCCAGATGAGGCCAGCCGCGAAGAGCGGATAAAAGCCATAGTAGATGGCCTGCAGTGGACAGGAAAAGTATTCGCAATTTCCGCAATCAGTGGTCAGGGAACGCAGCAACTATGCTATTCACTGATGCAATTGATTGATGAGATGAAAGAGTCTGAAGCATAACCATTCTGCTGCATGATGCACAACCAGGGGGCTGCGGTAGGGAATCTGATGAGTTTCACCGCCTTCCTGGTTATTGTTTTTATAATGAATGGTTAATTGCGTCGTCCCTTTAGTGGATGCCTGCGACCAGTATTCATCCAGACCCGTTATATGAAAATAAAGTTTGGTTTCTTTCAGATTGTGGAAATTGATCAAGTGCTGAATCCCTGGTTTTACTAACAGGGATTGCAATAAACCTCCAGTAGCTTCATCAATAATAGTGATTGGCTCGTTATTTTTTATAATCAGTTGTTGTAGTTCTTCCGATGCCTTTTTATCGCCCGTAGTGATGATATGCGGTGCTAAAATGGGTTCTACTATTGCGGTTATTTCATTTACCAATTCTTTAGCGCAGCGCACTTTAAACTCTATGTAAGGTGTATCCAGCCTGTATCCTGTATTACATTTTAAGTGGGCGAGGGCGTCTTCAAGTGTTTGTGCTATTTCACTTTCCGCTACCCCAAAAATTCGCCATTTAAGGATTTGTTTACTGCTGTGTCGGGTCTGTTGCAGCATAGGGAGCAAATGGTTATTAAACATGGGCAAACATTCGCGCGGGGGGCCTGGAAGTAAAACAAAGGTTTTATTATTCCACTGATATAAGCAACCTACTGCCGAGCCATTAGGATTTGGTAAGAGCACGGCACTTGCCGGGAACAGAGCCTGCTGCAGATTTCCCTCATTAATGATGACTTTTGCCCTTTGCAGGCGATTTTTAATATGTTCCAATGCCTCTGCATGTTGTACCAGGGTATCACCCGCATATTTGGCCAGAGCAAAACGGGTAAGATCATCCGTTGTTGGCCCTAATCCCCCGATTAAAATAATAATGTCGTGTTGTTCTGCCAGAAAGCGAAGGCAGTTAATGATGTCTTCTTCCTTGTCACTGCACGCCATTTGCAAGCCCAGGGATAAACCTTCCGAGCTAAGGATATGAGCAATGGCGTGCGCATTAGTATTAAGGGTGTCGCCATGAACTATTTCATCGCCCGTAGCTAAAATGGCTATTGTCATCTGAGATATTCCAAATATTATTTTGTTGATCTGAATTCTATAGCAGAATTTGAAAAATAAGTAATAATTATCATATGGGTTTGTTAACATTTTGTGGTTCTGCAGCAGGATCGCAGAAAATCTGTCCATTTTGGCCAAGAGAGCAGAAATGAGAACTCTTAGGGAATCATTTAGGTTGACATTTAGGGTTCGGTTGGGTAATTACTTAAAAATTATGATCTTAAATTTTTTTAAAAAATATCCGATTTAAAACTGGAAAATACAGTTGCAGAAGCCAGGCTCAGTTTTTCAGGTTAAATGAGTGAAGGAGAAATTATGGAATTTTCAAGTCGTTATGTTGCTCATGTTCCCGACGCTCAGGGCTTGATAAATTATTCAGCAGAAGAAAACAGAATCTGGAATATCCTGTTTGAACGACAGATTAAATTATTGCCAGGCAGAGCCTGTGATGAGTTTTTGGCAGGGCTGGAGACTTTAGGCATTACTTCTGAAGCAATTCCTCAGTTACCTGAAGTCAGTCAGAGATTAAAGGCAAAAACAGGATGGGAAGTTGTCCCTGTTGCAGCCTTAATTTCTGCGCGGGAATTTTTTGAGCTTTTGGCAAAAAGAAATTTTCCTGCAGCAACTTTTATTCGTTGTGAAGAAGAGCTTGATTATGTCCAGGAGCCGGATATTTTTCATGAAATTTTTGGCCATTGTCCCATGCTTACAGATCCGGTTTATGCTGATTTTGTTCATGACTATGCCTGTAAGGTTTTGACTTTTCCTGAAACGGATTGGCCTTTATTACAGAGAATGTTCTGGTTTACCGTGGAGTTTGGTTTGATTCATACGGACAAAGGATTGAGAGCTTATGGAGGAGGGATACTCTCTTCCATCAGTGAAACAGTGTATTGTGTGGAGAGCGATGTCCCTGCGCGAATTTTATTTGAGCCTGTGGTGGCCTTTCGTACTCCATATCGAATTGATATGTTGCAGCCAGTTTATTTTGTTATTGAAAATTACCAGACTTTATATGATTTTGTGCTGTCTGATATCAGTGATTTATTAGCGCGTACACGTCAGTTGGGTGAGTTTCCACCATTTTTTGAAGTGGATTTTAACAATCCCAATATTCATATCAGGGCTTGTTAGATGTGGTATGGGCAACGTATGTATTGTAATGGCAGGCGACTCTTGTTAACATCGACCAACGCGCTTTGTTCATTGACGGGCTGGTCAAGGAGCATGATTTGATAAAAGTATTAATTGTTGATGACCATGCATTGGTTAGAATGGGTATTCGACGATTGCTTGAAGATATGTCGGATGTAAATGTTGTTGCAGATGCGGAAAGCGGTGAGCAAGCTCTGGCCTTTGTAAAAACCCATAGTCCTGATGTCGTCCTCCTGGATATGAAAATGCCTGGAATTGACGGCTGGGAAGTCACGCGCCGATTAAAAAAATCAAACCCACACGTTAAAGTCATCGCAGTAACTGCAATGTGTTCGGATCCTTTGCCTACCAGAGTGCTGCAATTAGGTGCCATGGGGTATCTGACTAAAGAGTCAGGGGCCGCAGAAATGGCAGCAGCTATTCGTAAAGTAGCCAAAGGCGAAAAATACCTCAGTGCTGAAATAGCCCAGAAAATGGCAATTAACAGTTTGCAAGATGCGCAGGATTCTCCGTTTGATATGTTATCTGAGCGAGAGATGCAAGTCATGTTGATGATTACCAGTGGCATGAATGTACAAGATATTGCCGATCGTTTGTTTTTAAGCAGTAAAACAATTAATGGTTACCGCTATCGTATGTTTGAAAAGCTGGGTATTAAAAATGATGTGGAACTGACTTATCTGGCAATGAAGCATAAAATTATTGAACATCCTAATGACATCATTCAGGAAGATTAGGATTAAGTGAAATTATTCTAAGTTGCCCCAGAACCACATCACCCTGAGCGCGTCTTTTGGCGCGACGACGTGGTTCTGGAGAGGGGGTGGAGTTCCCTGGAATTCCCGTATTACGCTTCGCTAATACGGGCTACGACTTTGTACCGAATTTTGAATTTTCATGAATAAACAACCCTCAGCCGAATTAACTTTATTTCTTACCAAACTCCCGGAAGAGCCAGGCATTTACCGCATGCTTGATGACGAGGGGACAGTACTTTATGTGGGGAAAGCTTCTAATCTTAAAAAAAGGATTACCAGCTATTTTAATAAGAATAATTCAGGTGTCAAAACCCGTTCTCTGGTCAGTCAGATTGCTTCTATAGAAATTTCCGTCACGCGCAGCGAGACCGAAGCCTTATTGCTGGAAAGTAATCTTATCAAGTCTCTAAGACCTAAATATAATGTCTTGTTGCGAGATGATAAATCTTATCCTTACATCCATCTTTCTGCTCATCCGCAATTCCCGAGAATTGAAAGTTACCGCAGTAAAAAGAAGCCTTTAACTGGTAATTTCTTTGGGCCTTATCCCAGCAGTACGGCAGTAAAAGATACTATTTTAACCATTCAGAAAGTATTTAAAATTCGCAATTGCCGTGACAACTATTTTAATGCGCGTTCACGCCCTTGTTTGCAATATCAAATAAAACGATGCACGGCACCTTGTGTCGGCTACATCAGTCCTGAGGATTACAAACAATCCATAGACGATGCAATGCGATTTTTACAGGGTAAATCCCAGTTAATCCTCGCGGAACTGGCCGAGCGTATGGAACAGGCCGTAAATGAGTTAAATTTTGAAACAGCGGCAGTATTGCGTGATCAGATTAAGAATTTGCGCCTGGTACAGGAACAGCAGGCTGTGGTGCAACTGAGAGGCGATGCAGACGTTATTGCTATTGAAGCACGTCCAGGATTTGCCTGTATTCAGTGTGTTACCATACGGGAAGGGCAAGTTTTAGCCAGTCGCAGTTTCTTTCCTTCCGTGCCTCAAAAAGATTTAAACGAAGAATCAGATACGGAAGATCTATGGCAACAGACTTTTGAAGCATTTGTCGGTTTTTATTATCTGGATCAGGCAGATCGAATTCCTGCCTTGATTTTAACTAACCAAAATCTTGTGGATCATGATGCTTTGCAAAATGTGCTGACGCAACAAAGAGGAAAGTCCTGTAAAATTCAGATTAATCCACGGGGAATAAAATCGCGATGGATGGATTTTGCGGAGAATAATTTACGCATTTCTATTGCTGAATTCGTCAATAAACACGCTACAACCAAATCACGCTATCAGGCTTTAGAGCGCTTGCTGTCGCTGGATAAACCTATAGAGCGTATGGAATGTTTTGATATCAGTCATACTCAGGGAGAAGCAACCATTGCCTCCTGCGTGGTTTTTGATGAGGAGGGACCTTGTCCTGGTGAGTATCGGCGTTTTAATATTGAAGGAATTACTGCCGGGGACGATTACGCCGCCATGGAACAGGCGATTACCCGCCGCTTTAAGCGTTTGCTGGAAACTCAATCTTTGCCTGATGTGTTAATTATTGATGGCGGTATGGGGCAGGTGGGGGTAGCAAAGCGCGTTTTAGCTGCTTTGAATATCTCTGATCTTATCCTGTTAGGTATAGCAAAAGGACCATCGCGCAAAGCCGGGTGGGAAAAATTGATTTTAGTGAATGAAGAACGAGAATTTACCTTACCTGAGGATTCCAGCGCATTACATCTTTTGCAGCATATACGTGATGAAGCGCACCGCTTTGCAATTACTGCCCATCGTAAGAAAAGACAAAAAGCACGGCTGGAATCGACACTTGAAGACATAGAAGGCGTAGGCGCGAAACGCAGACAGGCCTTGCTCCATCGTTTTGGCGGTTTACGTGAACTGGCTAAGGCTTCTCTGGAAGAGATTGGCAAAGTACAGGGAATCAGTAAAAGTCTGGCAGAACGTATCTATCAGCATTTTCACAGCTGAATTTGAGTGACTGTTTTTGCCGGTGCCTACCAAAAATTGCCGTTTAACCCTCACTTGTGTAGTCTGGTTTGCTGTAGCCCGGTCTGCTTGCAGCCGGGATCTGATGCTTCACATCTTTGCCATTACCCGATCCACGTCGTCCTGAGCGCGTCTTTTTGCGCGAAGGATCTCCAAATACTGGCACGATGCCACTTTCAGGAGATCCTTCGCGCAAAAAGACGCGCTCAGGACGACGTGGATCGGGGTGTGTAGAATAGTCAGCTGCAAGCAGACCGGGCTACAGGGTGTAGCCTTGATGCAGCGATAGCGCTGAGTGATCCTCTCATTTTTTTCAATCCCCTTTTATTAAGTGATTAAAAGGGGAATTTTCATTAAATTCTAACTGAAACAAGGTAATAATACGGCTGAATTTTCTTATATTGAACTGGGGAAACCCGTGAATTATGAGCTGTTTGGCTAACGAGATAAAAGACAGCACCCGATGAGTACGAATGGTATTTGCCTGAAAATGAAGGTGGAGTTTCCTTTTTTCTGCTGCAAATCCTATCATCCAAAGAATGAGGATACGAATGGAAGCCAGAAGTAT
>NZ_KB892420.1 GCF_000373765.1 Legionella shakespearei DSM 23087
ATTATAATCATATCATTAAGAGAGGGGGGGACTTTGGGTGGTTTTTCTTTTTTTAGCACGGCATAAACAGACTTCCACTCACATTCATCAAAGAAGACATCACAACTTATCTCAGGACAAGTCCTTCCCATCATGGTTAAAAACAAGATTCTCCAAGTGACAATCATATAAAGAGCAAGACTATTTGCCGTGCTTCTTAACNATTCAAATTGAAGCTCTTCAATCGTGCATCCTGATTTTAGTACCTTAAAAAATATCTCTATTTGCCATCTGCATAGATACCAATTTACCAGTGTTGTTGCTTGTTCCGCTGTTTGAATGGGATAACTGGTCAAAAGGTACCATTCAATGGCCTTTTCGCCGTCAGGAGCATTAATTTCCTTGGCATGTATCACATAGACTGGAGTTGGTTCAAGGGGTGTATTAGCTCTTTTGGGAGGGCTCAGCACCAATTGGCTAAATCGTATTTCTTGTTTCACAAGGCGGGCTTTTCGTTTATGCCTGGCCTTACTATTCCTATTCACCTCTCCGGCAGGTAGTTCAAATTCAATATGACCTTTTATTTCGCCACCCTCAACAGACTGTCTCAATTTTGCATTAAATTCACCGGTATCTTTATTAAGCACTTTACGGTCATGCTGGCATCGTACCAACCAATACGCTTTGTTATGTTCGTTGGGTCGTTTCTCTAAGACTTCGTAAATATCTCCTTCACGGTCAGAGATACTTACGATTACGGTGTTCGGTGCAGCTTTTGCTATTTCATTAGCCGCTTCATAGCCTTTTAACCAACAATACGTTTCTTTTTCTTCGACTTCTCTGTTCTTTCTATCCTCTCTCGTGCCTAGTTCACTTCGTATCCATAGTTGTAAATCTATAGTCCCTAAGCAACATCGCTCAGGAGTAAAGGCAACACTGGGATGAATATAAAAGCCACGGCTATTCTTTTGGGTTAGATAACCCATGTTAATCTTGGATTCATGCCCACTAAAATCAACGTCACTGGTATCTTGCGGAATAAGTACCACTTCTTGCGCTTTTATCCTGGATAAAGTGGCCTCTCGATGGGGCCTTAATATCTTGGTCGGCGTTATTTTATGATGATTTATAAAACGATAGGCACCGATCGTCTCATCCCAACCTTTACAGGCTCCAGGGATGCTTTTACTGGGTGAACTAAATAAACTCTCAAGTAACTTTGTAAAACGTTTATTTAATCGCTTATCTCCAAAATCTTCACCTTGAATCTCTAACTCAGCCCAATTATACATATTTATTTATTCGCTCATTCTTTGAATGAGCGAATGATATGCTAATTGTGATTACTTGTGTATAAAGATATGACCGTCAGGAAGCGGAACAGTTACACAAGAGGAATTTGTTAATTAATTACAGTGTTCTTCAATAAACTGGATAATGTCGTTAGAAAAGCTGCGTTCACTCCATAAATTATTATGATCTTTGTTGGGGAATGTAAGCATTTTTTTGGGCTCATTTGCCGCATCAAACAGCGCTAATCCATCAGTGTAAGGTATTATACGATCCAGTTTTCCGTGTAAAACAAGCAGTGGCGTGTGAATTGTTTTAATACGCTCCAATGAATTATATTTATCCCAGGGTTCCATGAGCACCCATGGATAATGGTAGCGAGCCACATTGGGCAGCGATGTAAATGGAGATTGCAGAATAATGGCACAAGCGGCATGTTCGCTGCCTAATTTTGTGGCTACTCCAGTTCCTAATGATTCACCGTAAAGCACTAATTGAGAGGGCTTTATCCCTTGTTCCTGCAAAAAGTCTAAAGCTGTTTGCCCATCTTCATAAAATCCTTGTTCGTTAGGACTGCCCCTGTTTCCGCCATAACCACGGTACTCGAGTAAGAAGACTCCCAGGCCTGCTTTAAGAAATTTTCGTGCCAGTGTCATACGATAGCCTATGTTTCCCGCATTGCCATGCAAATAAAGTAAGGTAGGTTGATTCTTTGCTGCAGGTTTGTACCAGGATTTGAGTGTCAGATTGTCTTTGGTTTTCAATGTCACTACATCCATATCCTGGGCATGATAAGCCTTTAAATCAGGAATATGGCGATCGGGAAAATAAATTAAGTGCCGCTGAAAGATATAGATGAGTAATAATACAAATCCAAAAATGACACAGCCGATGAGTATGACTTGTTTTATCATTATTTATTCTCTCATCATATTTAATGGGCAATCTTCTCTATTAAGTATTTAGTATAGTTACCTATTTTTCCATGAATCGCAGCAAATTTTCTAATCAGCGTTTTACTCAGGTTTATGTGTGGATTAAAGAACGTCGTGTTTATTCAGCATCACTTTCTTTTAAAGTAACAACTCGGGCTGTAAACATGTAACCACCATTACGAATGGTTTTAATCAAGGCAGGTTTTTTGGCATCTGTTTCTATTTTCTGACGTAAGCGGCTAATCTGTACATCGATTCTTCGGTCAAAAGGGGTGAGATCGGTATTTTTAGTAATTTGAAGTAAGAATTCCCTGTCTAAAACGCGTTGTGGTTGCTGTACAAAAGTAAGGAGCAAGTCGTACTCCCCCGCACTGAGCAAGAGCTCCTGATTATTTTCTCCAAAAACCTGTCGTGATGCCGGATAGAGGCGCCAATTGGTAAACATAAGCACCTCTTTGCCATGAGCTGCCTTTTGTTGTGCTCTGATAACGCGCCGGGTAATTGCCCCAATTCGAGCGTGCAATTCACGGGGATAAAGTGGTTTGGTCATATAATCATCTGCGCCTGCTTCAAGCATAGTGATGCACGTTTCTTCATCAGGATTGTCGTTGATAATGATTAATGGCACAGGATAATTATTATAGAACTGGCCGATAGTATCCGGCTCATTTTTTAAAATAGACCAATTAATCAGAATGGCTGTAGGTAAGCCGTGTTCTAAATGTATAGGATGCAGCGTTTTTTGTTCCACTATACCTAAATTAAATTTGGCAAAATAATCTTTTAAGTCCGCACTGACAGGAGTAGTGTCAATCATCAGCAAATACTGGTGCTGCGTCATCAATTTCCTCCTCACGGTTAAAATAGTGCTTTAATTTTGGCAAGATTATCCTTATCTTGCAATTAATTTTAGATAATTATTGTGAATAGTTCATTTTTATTCAAGTATTTGCGTTGTTTAGCGAAGATCATAGCGCAAATTTTTCTTTTCAATGCTATTGTTAAAGTTCGAGCTACAGGAAGATGCTTGAGGAGAAATGGATGACTCAAAATACACCTGGTTTATCGCATTGGTTTGTTAAGGATGATTATCGGGCCAAAGCGCAAATTAAATATGAATTAAAACATCTGGAGAGCCGCCTTCACCAGTATTTAGATGTTCATAGTGAACTTGTTTATTGCCCCGATGAAGTGGATTCTTTATGTCGCACTTTGGCTAGTCGATATATGGATTATCTGAAATTGATTCATGCTCCTGGTAACGTCGATTTTATTGAGTTGTCAGAACAAGTTAAAACAATGAGTTGGCATGAGCGACATAGTTTAATCGTTTGTTTAAAGCAGCAATTATCTAAAACAGCCAGTTTGGAAGAAGAAACAAAACTGATTATTGAAATTGCCTCTCATTACCACCAGTGCACACAAAGTAGCAGTACAGCATTACCGCCAGAGCCTGGTTTTGTCATTCAGCTGCCTGCTCATGAATTGTTGCGCCTGTTTCATCACCATGATTCAAATCACTGGTTGTCCGGGCTGGTTACTCTTTGGAATCAAAATCACATTGGGGGCATGGAGCCCTCTTTATTATTTCGTGACTGGAGCATAAAAGAGCAGCAAAGTGCATTAGATTTTTTTGCTGATGCGGAATTTGTTAATCTCGCCAATTCCATTTTTTTCTATAAATTGTATCCGGATAAATTATTTAATGAGTTAATTCATCCTGAAAAGCTGGTATCAGTCCGTATGCGCCTGGGATTGTTGCACGAGACTATAGAACTTTTGCAAAGACAGCTGTACAGCACCGCTCTCCAGCATGGTTTAAAACCTGGAATTGATTTTTTATTTCATGGTGATGAATTACCGCAAGGAATTATGATTGAGGTGAATCAGGAGTTTAGAGTGAATATCCAGTTAGCCGTAAAATCTCTTAAAGTAAAAGTAACCGCTGAAAATGAGCAAGAAACTATTATAGAACGATTACATGATTTGGGACGTGCTTATAAATTTTGGTTTAATCCTAATCGCTTGATTGACGCCGTAATGGTTTTACAGCAACGGTTAACGAGTGACTGTGTTGATGCGGCGGAGCAGGTTTCTGCTTTTCGTCAGGAAATGCTTCTTTTATACCGTCAGCTGACGACCACAGATTGTTTGAATTTATATGGATACTTTGCTAACAACGACAGTCGCTATTTGCTCTATACCTTGTTTACCATAGTTCAGGGCAAGCCCATTGATTGGCTTCCTGAGCTTAACATGGCTGAGAAAAAGGCTGTAGCTTCTGTATTTCAGGCGTTGCAATGTGTGATGGAGGCATTGCGGATGGAATTAAAAAACCGGCATGTCACTACAGAGCCTTATGTTTATGATTTGGCAAAACCCTATCTTCAGGCTGGGCGACGCAACCGGGATGCTGTTTTCAGAATAATTGCCATTTATGGACGAGAAACCGTCACTGTGAGTGATGCCATAGAAAAATTATTTGGCTTTGTGGAAGACAGCTAGATCTACGTCGTCCTTCGCGCCAAAAGACGCGCTCAGGACGACGTAGATCTGGAGGAGGGGCGGAAGTTCCTGGAAAATTCCCGTATTACGCTTCGCTAATACGGGCTACAGAGCCTGTGAGAGCCTGACTAAGGAATAGGGAGCACTAATTTTTTACCATAAAATTTCTGCAATTCTTTGGTCAGTTCCGCGGCTGGAGTTTTTTGCGCAAAGTCGCTATGTAAATCATCAATCCACTCCCCTGTGGAAAGATTTTGGATTACCGGGATATAACTGGTGTCATCTGGATAAAGTGCCAGAATCCAATCTCCCTGGATTACACCATATAATTTATTATTATTAATGTTGATTAATTCGTTGGGCTTTAATTCAAGTTCACCATTATCCGGATTGACCCGAAACAGAATGTGACCTAATTCTATAGCCTTCTCTTTGGAAAAATCCTGATTGGGGTACATACCGCTTTCTATAAAAAAAGTACGTTGTGGTACGCTTTGGCGGGGATTCATTATTGAGGGCAATAATGAAATGCCATCCATATTTGCAGCGCTTTGCATATTTAAAAACGCAAGTATGGTCGGGGCTAAATCAATTAATGCTAC
Organism: Legionella shakespearei DSM 23087; assembly: GCF_000373765.1. GTDB lineage: Bacteria > Pseudomonadota > Gammaproteobacteria > Legionellales > Legionellaceae > Legionella > Legionella shakespearei. The sequence goes on from NZ_KB892420.1 coordinate 5,312, forward strand.
TCTGGTTTTAATTGTTCCTGTCCCGGTTAGCATCTTGCCATTTTTATAAATATTAAATGCTAAAACACTATGGTATTGCCTGGGGCTTAAGATATCAGAACCATGGCCGGCACTTTTATCCAGTTCTGTGGCTGTTTTATTTTTGAAATATTCTGCTAATCTGCTGCTTAAAAGGCTTTGATAGTTCTGATAATTAGTGAGTCTTGAACCAGGATAATATAAGGCTTCACCATGGTCACTAAGAATAATGACTAAACTGTCAGTGAAATAGTCATTGTTTTTCAGATAAGAGTAAAAGGAATGGAATTGCTTATCTACTCTTCTCAGCGCACTTTGATACAATTTATCCCGTTTGGTAAGGCTAAATTCATTATTGACTTCCTCAGGTAAGGATTTGGCCCAGGCATAAGGCCAGTGTGGAAGGGTAAAATGCACTGCCAGAAAAACAGGCTTGTTTTTAGGTTGCAGCGACAGATCTCTTTCCAGTTTTTCACTAAAAGTATCAGGATAATAAGAAAAATAACTGGCGCGATTAGAGTAATTGTAGGGAAACAGCCATGAGCTTACCCGAAAATTAATCAGCAAATTCCCCAAAGGAAAATCATTATAAGAACCCAATATCACATCGTTAACCCCTAGTTTGGGGCCAATAACTTTTTGAAAACCAAAATCTCTGTCAATGCTATTAAAGCGTCTGTCATCAGTTGCATAAATCGTGTTATAGCCTGCTTGATTTAATTGCCAAATGATACTTGCCTGACTGTCTACCGTATTTTTAGCGACCAGATTTTCTTCGGCATGATGATGTTCTGTATACAGACCTGTCAGTATAGAACACCAGGCGGGATAAGTTCTGGCTAAAGGACTAATGGCATTAGTGAATTGAACACTGCTCTCCAATAGCTGAGACAGAAAAGGCATATTCTTTCTATTCACACTTTCCGGGCTTAACGAATCAATACCCAGGATAATAATATTAGGTTGGGTATTACGATTTGTGCCTGCGACAGGTTTTAAATCGAACCAAATGAAACAAACCACAATGGGAATAGCAATAATGAGGATACGCAGAGTACTGCGATAAAATAAGTTATTCAGTAATAAAAGGCTTAAACCAAGCAGGGAAAAATAGAGCACTATTAAAATACAGAACTCTGAAACTGGGGGCGAAAACAGTTTACTGAAGATACTAAGGGGAAAGAAATAAGTATTGGCGCTGAGTATAGCCGCTGCGAATAAAGACCAGATAATGATCTGCCACTGCTCCAAAGAAAAATGATGCCAGGGACGGTTTAAAATACCTGTTAACAGCCAGGTTTGAATGACTGAGAGCATCAGATACAAGCTGATATGTACCATTAAGGTACCAAAAAATTCCAGATAAATTTCCCAGGGAAGTGGTATCGAATGAACCAGACTGCCTGAATGTGAGTAAATCAGGGCTAACTGTAATCCCAAAAAACATAAATTATATAATGCAAAATGCAAAAAAGAGGAAATGGATTTCTGCGATTGTTTCATGGGGAAGGATCGGAAAAGGAGTTAATATGCCAATTATAAATGTAGCTGTCGATAGTATTGGTATGTTTTAACTGGCTTAGTAACGGTTCCCTGGCAAATTGTAACAAATGCTTAATGACATCCTTTTTGGTTCCACCAAAGTCTTCCTCATACCAGTCATAGATTTTGGAGATTATCAGTTTGCCTTCTATTACCTGGGCTCCGCGGAATGAATTAATGTATGAAGTAGCTGATGTGTTGAGTTGTTCTTCGATTTGTGAACCCAAATAAGCTTGTTTGTTCAAATTCGGTGCCCCTATGGTTGCATTATTTAATGCATAATGGGTACGTGGATCATTCCATATAGGTCTGATAATACGATTATTTATATCATCCAGGCTTAATGGAGTATTATTAATGGTTATAAGATTGGCTCCCCATGGGCCTACGCTGAATAATCCTGGTGAAATATTAATTTCCTGAATATTGGCTACAGGGTAATAGTTGGCTACTGTTTGTACTGTTAATGCATTGTAGAGATTGATCCAATACGCCAGTTGTTCTTGTCGGTTGTAATTGGAAATGTCTATTTGAGACAGATATTTGATGTATTCCTTGAGTGAATCCAAATCCTGCTGGTTTAAATTTCCATAATCAACCAGGTTAATTTCCTCATCATTAACAGATACATGCTTATTAAGGAACTCTTGCCATAACTGATGAGAAATGGTTTCTTTGGAAAGTGGGTTATTCACTTCCCATGTAGGCCATAAACTTTTATGAAAAGATGCATAAGTTAAGCCCGCGCTGAGAAACAATAGAAGGGTCAGGCTAAACTGAATCAGGATATTATTTTTTCCAGGATTAAACATTAATTGCCGCTCTGTTTCTCAGGGCGCTACCAATGGTATTCCCATCTAAAAATTCTAATTCACCACCAGAAGGTATTCCATGTGCTAATTGACTGATATTCACTGATTCATTTCTTAATAATTGATGAATGAAATGCACCGTTGTCTGTCCTTCAACACTGGGACTAAGAGCAAGAATAACCTCTTGGATTTGCTGCTCAAGAATCAGGGTTTTCAACTTTGGTAAACCAATATCATCAGGGCCTATACCGTCAAGAGGTGATATTTTTCCCATTAAGACAAAATATCTTCCCTGAAAAGCATTGCTTTGCTCTATTGCCGAAACATCTGCAGGGCTTTCCACAACACAAAGCATGGTTGTATCCCGTTCAGAATTCTGGCACAGAGAGCATAGGGGGTGTTCTGTGTAATTATTGCATTGCTGACAATGGCTGATGCCTGTCATTGCTGCTTCTAAACAAGAAGCGAGGTGCAAGCCTCGCTCTCTTTGGTATTGCAAAAGATGGAACACCATTCGTTGTGCTGATTTTGGGCCTACGCCTGGAAGACAGCGAAGAGCTTCTGCCAGGCGGTTGAGTGTATCCATGTTCAGGCTTATTCCTCTTTATCGCCTTCATCGCCTTTATCGCCACCCATAAGATCAGTAGGAATATTAAGACCGGCTGTTAATTGGCTGATTTTATCTTTAGATGCTTTTTCGATTTTACGTACCGCATCATTGACTGCTGCTGCTACCAAATCTTCCAGCATTTCTACATCTTCGTCCATCAATGTAGGTTTAATTTTAACCTCAGTCACATCATGACGACCGTTCATTTTAACGGTGACCATGCCACCACCTGACTCGCCACTGACTACTAACTGGCTTAATTGTTGCTGCGCTTCTTGCATGCGTTGCTGCATCTTTTGCGCTTCTTTCATCAGATTACCAAGATTTTGATTAATATCCATCACGGCCTCATTTTTTAGGGTTAGTTATACTATTATAAGTCATCTTTCAGCGGGACAATAGAATTTTTGACCAATTCAGCTGAAAATTCTTGTTGCAGCTGCTGAAAAACGGGATCGTTATGTAACGCTTCTTCTGCCTTTTGTTGTTTCTGTTGGGTCGCACGTTCCTTTTGCTGAGCAGGAGAAGCTTGCACTGCCTCTTTACTGTTGAGAATAATTTTTACAGGGCTTTGGTAATAATCAGCTAATGCTGTTTCAATTCGTGCCAGAGTAGACGGAGTAAACAACGATTCATGTCCTTTAGCTACTCTGAGGGTGACTTCACGCCCATCGCGCTTTACAAATTCTGCATTTTCTATAGCATTCAAAGCAAAGCCAGATAATTTTAATTGCGGAATGATGTGGATCCAGTTTGTTGCATCAATAGTCAAGTCCCTGTTTATTTCCAGGGAAGGCACTGCTGGTTTTTGTTCCAAAGGAGTATTTACATCATCATTGGAATCCACTGGCTCTCTTGCATCAATTTGTTCGGCAGCAGGTGTTTCTTCTCTGATAACTGCTGTTTCAGCTGCATCAGGTGTCTTTGTAACGGTCTCTGTTTCTGCAATGACAGAATTCACTGTACTGTGCTCAGGTTTCAGTTCCTGAAAAGCCAAATGTGGTACTGGTGTTTTAGGCGCCGGCCTGAACGTTAACATGCGTAATAGGGTCATGTTAAAGCCTATTGTCAAAGTTGGGGCAAGATGTATTTCTTCCTTGCCTTTCAAGGCTATTTGATAAAATAACTGAATGTCTTCTGGGGAAAATTGTTTCGCGAGAAATTTAATATGCTCCGTTGGGCTAATTAACGGATTATTATCGCCTATGCTCTGGTAAACCGTAATGTGGTGAAGATGATTCAGCATTTCATCAAGAACATATTGAAAATGACTGCCTTCAACAGCTATTTCCTGACTTAATGTCAATAAGGCAGAAGCATTTTGCTCTGCCAGAGCAGAAAGCAGCTTTAGTGCGTAATCTTGCTGCGTATATCCTAAAATCATTTTGACATCACTGGCTGTCAGCATGCCATCACAACTAGTGATGGCCTGATCCAGCAAACTCAACGCATCACGCATGCTGCCACGAGCTGCGTGAGCTAATATATCCAGAGCTGCAATTTCAAATGCAGCCTGTTCTTCATTCAGGATGAGTTGCAAATGCTGACTGATCAATTCTGCTGCCAAATGTTTGAGATTGAATTGAAGACAACGTGACAGTACGGTGACTGGCAATTTTTGCGGATCAGTTGTTGCAAGAATGAATTTAACATGTGAGGGTGGTTCTTCCAGCGTCTTGAGCAGGGCATTAAAGCTATGCTGTGACAGCATATGCACTTCGTCTATCAAATAAATTTTAAAGCGGCCGCCAGCCGGGGCATATTGCACATTATCCAGCAAGTCACGAGTATCTTCGACGCGTGTTTTGGATGCTCCGTCTATTTCAATCAAATCAATGAAACGTCCTTGTTCGATGGACACACAGGCATCACATTGAAGACACGGTTCGGAACTTATTCCTGTTTCACAATTAAGGGCTTTTGCCAGAATACGTGCAACACTGGTTTTCCCCACACCGCGGGTTCCAGTAAACAGATAGGCATGATGCAAGCGTTGTTGATTCAGAGCATTAATCAATGCTTTATTAATATGCTCTTGGCCAACCAGTTGGGAAAACGTGCGTGGTCGCCATTTACGGGCAAGTGCCAGATAGCTCATACAATTTTTCACAAGTTGGGTGGCAGCTCTAAGAGCTACACCTCGGCGCCCGAATCAATCGTTACCGCTGCTCCCTTCCGGGCCTGACGGGGTTCACAATCTATCGTCGCGAGGGAACCAATAGAGCCACCATAGTTGAATTGCGAAGAGTAACAAAAAAAAAGGAAAATCACCATACCTGACAAGGATTTTTCTAATAATTCATAAAAAATGAAAAAAAATTAGTCATGGCATGTCCTAATGTGTTCTGAAATAACTTCAAGTAAATTCAGGCGGTTAACCTAATGCAGCGATGTGCTCTAAACGCGATATTTTAGTTTTGTGTTATTTTTTTTCATAAAAATGGTCATATTACCCAAATTTATACTATAATATGTATCTGCATTAAACATTCCTCGTATTATTTCTACGAAGTAACTTTTTTTAAAAAAAAGTAAAAAAGTGTTTGACACTGAAGTCGAAATCAGTAGAATACGCAGCACGCCTTCGGGGCAACGTTCATTAAGAAGAGAGAAGACAAACTGTGTGGGCACTTTGAACACCTTTGAGTGCTTGATAAAGAAACAAAGAAGTAAAGAAGCTAGACGAGTCTAGCACAGGAATTGAACTGAAGAGTTTGATCCTGGCTCAGATTGAACGCTGGCGGTATGCTTAACACATGCAAGTCGAACGGCAGCATTATCTAGCTTGCTAGATAGATGGCGAGTGGCGAACGGGTGAGTAACGCGTAGGAATATACCTTAAAGAGGGGGACAACTTGGGGAAACTCAAGCTAATACCGCATAATTTCCATGGAAAAAAGCTGGGGACCTTCGGGCCTGGCGCTTTAAGATTAGCCTGCGTACGATTAGCTAGTTGGTAGGGTAA
>NZ_KB892421.1 GCF_000373765.1 Legionella shakespearei DSM 23087
GGTCTATTTGATAGAAACTCCTTTTTTGATCCCCCCATCCGCCCTGTCGGGCACCTTCCCCCGGAGAGGGGAAGGCGATCCTGCATAGTTCTGAATGGTACTCAATATGAGAGGATCACTCAGCGCTATCGCTGCATCAAGGCTACAGTTTTTTATATTAAAATCAATCGCTCCTAAAATTTTTGGAGTAATAGGCATGACTCGCTTCTTTCAGAACAACCCGGCGCTAATGGAAGATATAATTTCCATTTTAAATCGACCATTATCCGTCGACGAGATGCAGCAAATTGCAGACAGAAGGGGGCGATTCAAGCTACTAAGATTAGATTATCTTCAGCTTGGAGATACAGCAGGAGCATACCTGTTAAGAAGTCTTCGGGATTCAAACGTTCTTGAATCACTGTATGTACCTCAGAATCGCCTTGGTTTGGAAAGCGCCAGAGCCATTAAAGAGTTGCTGGAGACAACAACTACACTCCAGGATATGGACTTGCAATACAATAATTTCGGCAATCAGGAGGCTGCTTTAATTTTTGAGGGCTTGCGTCACAATACCAGTATGAGAAAGTGCAGTTTATGGTTGAATCAGATTGACGATCAGGGGGTTAGAGTAATTGCTGAATATTTGGCCAGCAATCCACCACTATTGTCACTAAGTCTGGGTAGGAACCCGATAACAGTGAATGGGTTGCAAGAGCTGGAACTAGCCATTCGGGATAATACCCATCTGTTGGAATTTACTGAACCATTTCATATGTATGATGCAAATAAAAGCGCTTATCAGGCCGTCTCGCAAAGAATAAAAAGCACTTTATCAAGAAATCGGGAAATGAAAAAAGAGAGTCTGATTCATTCGCTGGTCAATAATCCCTTATTGTCTCAACAAGACTTTGAGGATTTTGTACCGACATTAAAGGATTTGATTCATGTTTTGGAATTAATCAAATACAGCCTTAATGATTGGAGAGGGAGAGTAGTATTACGTGACATAATCGACCCATTAAAGAGATACCGTGGATTGGGACAATACAGAGAAGCTAAGGCTTACCTTCAACAAACAGTTCCTTCCCTTCAACCTGTAGCAATAATACAAACAGAGCTTCGTGATTGCTTAAGAATAAATTAACAAGGAAGAACTCATAGTCCGTATCAGGCGGAGCCGTAATACGGGAATGGGACTGTTGCCACTTCGATCCCGTATTACGCTTCGCTAATACGGGCTACGGGGCTACGCGGGTTGCGAATTGATTTAACAAGCCCAGCATTTGTTGTTTATCAAGCTGGTTGTGGGACAACAAGTCTGGGATTAATTCACCATTACTGTTGTAAAAACGCATGGCGGGTACGCCCAGTATGCCGTAAATCTGGCGTATCGATGCAACAGCAGGTGATTTGTCACTGATATCCACGCGCAGATTAACTGACCCTTGCATGGCTTGAACAATGTCCGGTTGATTAAATACTTTGGCATCCATAGCGCGGCAATCGCTGCACCAGCCGGCATAAAACTCGACAAAAACAGGTTGATGCTTTTCCTTGGCATGTGCCAGTTCCTGTTGTAATTCCTGCATGGAGTGGACCATGGTAAAGCCTGCGGGAGTCGGGGTGTGCATGGGCATGACTCGAGCGACCATCCATACCGCCAGCAATAACATGATGATGCCAAACAATTGCTTGATGCGTATCATCCAGGCGCCTGATTTTGGTAAAAAGCGACCATAGCCTGCGCCAACAAGAAGTAAGGGCAAACCCATGCCCAAGGCCATGACAAATAAAAGCAAACCGCCTAATCCCGTTTGCCCGCTTTGGCTAATGAAGGTCAGGACCGCAATCAACGGTGCGGTAACGCAAGGGGAGACTATCAGTGTGGACAAGATACCCATGAGTCCAGCGGCAATAAGACCACCTTGCCCCTGTCGCATGCGCGGTTGTAACCAGGCTGGCATGCGAATTTCAAATAAACCAAACATGGATAAGCCCAACAACACAAACACCAGGCTAAAGCTGATAATCACCCAGGGTTGTTGCATCAGGGTTTGCACGGTACTTCCTAAATATCCCGCCAGCATGCCAGCCACAGCATAAGTAATAGCCATGCCCATAACGTAACTTAAACTCAAGCGGAAAGAGCGGCCGGTGGTCAAATTATCCTGGCCAACAATGATACCGGATAAAATGGGGATCATGGGTAACACACAGGGGGTAAAGGCCAATAAGATGCCTAAACCAAAAAACAGGGCTAAATAGACCGGAGCGCCATGTGTCCCTATTAATTGCCCAATAGCTTGCGGATCGGCTAATGATAAAGAATTGGCCTGTAAGGGTTCGGTAATTACCCCGGCGGTTATCATTAAAATAATGCTTAGTAGTTTATTCATGTATCAATCCTTAACAGATGAATGACGTTGCGTAGGACTATTAGTCTATCCTGAATTGAGACCGGGCTACAAACCCTGCCAGTATTCAGTGAGATTTCGTAGCCCGTATTAGGCGTAGCCGTAATACGGGAATTGGTTCATTACCACTTCGATCCCGGCTGCAAGCAGACCGGGCTACAAACCCTGCCAGTATTCAGTGGGATTTCGTAGCCCGTATTAGGCGTAGCCGTAATACGGGAATTGGTTCATTACCACTTCGATCCCGTATTACGGCTAGCGCCTAATACGGGCTACAGTCCTACCGGGTTTTTGAGAGGCTTTCAGACCTGTAAAAATAGCACACTATTCAGATGGCTCAGAAAGTTATATTCTATTGATGTGATGTCTGTCTCAATTGTTGCCTTCCAATTAAAACTCATTTTAAGGAATATCATGTTAGGGAAAATAGGTCGTGCAGGGGTTTTATCTGTTCTGTTTACTTCGCCTGGTTTTGCAGGATTTTATGTGGGTGGAGCTGTTGGGCCTGAAGGAGCGTCTTTTTCTCAAAAATCTCATGTGGTTGGTAATAATACAAATGCCCCCGCAGGGGTCTTCGAAGTAGGGGCTTCCAATCATTTTTCAGGAACCGGAGTCTTTGGCAGTCTTTTTGGTGGTTATGCCTGGCATTCGCAAAAGTATTATCTTGCCGGCGAAATCAATGGCAATCTCAGCTCTGTTAAATACGAATTAACAAACGATGAGTACATTCATTCCAATTTTGCCAAAACAACCTTCAGAATCAGAAACAGTAAAGGCATAAGTTTATTGCCTGGGTTCTTCCTTTCAGACAGCACCCTGTTTTACGGACGTATTGGTTACAGCAATGGACAGGTGAAAATCTCTGAAGGTGCTGATCCATCGATCATGAGCATGAGTAAAAATGCCAATGGTATTCGTTATGGTGTAGGTATCAGACACGCCTTTACACCACAATGGTCTTTCATGATGGATTACAGCCAAATCAATTATTCTCATTTGATCAGTTATACTTATGATCCCTTTGGAATGGTAGCAAAAACAGCCAAAATTACCCCAAACACAGCACAACTTGCTTTGGGCGTGATTTATAGTTTTGACAAGCCTGTAGTGATGACAAAATAGCGGTTGTAAAATGGGTAAAAACTCATTCAGGAGCTCCTTAACTTAACGTGAGTTTCGGATAAGAACGTTGTTTGAGCCAGTGTTTACTTCGATGCCGTTCGGGCTGAGGAAGCGCGATAGCGCTGTCTCGAAGCCTTGGCACAGTGCTAAGGCTTCGAGACGAGGCTACCGCCTCTCCTCAGCCCGAACGGCATCGAAGTAACGACCGGATAAAACAAGCTTCTTATCCGAAACTCACGTTAACTTAATGGCAGCGCCCCTACCAGGGAGAGCTCCTCTGACCTAGTACAGTTTATTCAGATCCTGGTAAGACGGTTGCACAACATGTTTATTGGTTTCTTCAAGCAGTTTTCGATATGCGCTACTGATCAAATTTCATAAATGTTTGCAAATGTCAATACGAAGATATACATGGTTTTTTGTGTTTAAAATTTAATTAAAATGAGCATAAATTAAGTTGGCAATTGTAATGACAATTGGACCAGAATTAAAGGAGACATTATGTTCGCTGATAACTATACAGAAAACAGGACTTTAACTCATAGGGAAAAAGAAGTATTGCATTGGCTGGCATTAGGAAAAACAGCTGAAATGACAGCGCAGATATTAGATATAAAGCAGAGAACTGTTAAAGCGCATATAGTTAATATTAAACAAAAAATTAACTGCTGCACTCTTTTTCAGTTAGGTTGTTACTATGCCAAGGTTTTAATGTGACAAGGAATGGTGTAGCCCGGTCTGCTTGCAGCCGGGATGGTGCCACTTCGATCCCGGCTGCAAGCAGACCGGGCTACGGGACTGTGCCATTCCCGGAACCACGTCGTCCTGAGCGCGTCTTTTTGCGCGAAGGATCTCCTGAAAGCGGCATGGTGCCAGTATTTGGAGATCCTTCGAGCAAAAAGACGCGCTCAGGACGACGTAGATCGGGTTACAGGTTGTCTTTATTTTAATCTATTGGTTTTTTATTTGATTGTTTTGTGGTATTGTGTCGCATGTCTTATGCATTTGTAAGGTTAATAATGAGTTGTCTGGCGCTTCCCTTTGAATTTTTGGATCCTTCTACGGTTATTTCCGTATCGCTTGACACTATTTTTTCACCGGTTCCTGGTCATGCTTATGTGAAAAATACTGCGGGGCTATATCTTTGGTGTAACGAGAAGCAAGCCCAGGTACTTTCCCTGCAAGAGCGTAATTTGATACTAGGGAAATCGGTATATGACCTCTGTGATTCATCTACAGCCGACTTTCTTGCATACAATGACGCATTAACCATTAATTCCAGAGAAGAAAAACAATTTGTTGAACGTGCCTGTTTTAATAATGGCCAAAAGGTTACCGTTGTTTCTGCTAAAAAACCGTTAATCAATAAAGACGGTGAAGTCATTGGTATCTTTGGTTCTTCTTTCATGATACCTCAAATGAGTAATGAAGAGAAAATCAGCTTATTGATCCAACAAGGATTAGCACCCAAAGAAGCTCAATCCTTATTTTATTTTGTCAATGGTGAAACTTCTAAAGAAATTGCCAGACGCTTTGATGTGTCGTTCCGTACTGTTGAAAAATACCTGGAAAACGTAAAAATAAAATTAAATATTTTTAACCGCGCCCAGCTTTTTGAGTTCGTGAATCAGATTTGTCAGTCAGGTTTTTAAGTTGTCGCCCCTGGAACCACGTCGTCCTGAGCGCGTCTTTTGGCGCGAAGGATCTCCCGAAAGCGGCATGGTGCCACTTCGATTCCGGCTGCAAGCAGACCGGGCTACACACCTTGCCAGCTTTCAGGAGATCCTTCGCGCCAAAAGACGCGCTCAGGACGACGTGGTTCTTCGTAAGACCAGATAATACAGAAGGAGTTGTGTTATAATTATACAACAGAAAAACTTTAAGTATATTCATTAAGGTTCATAAAATGGGATTCCAACCGTCTCTTCTTGCCATTGTAGTCGGTGATGACGAAAGCAAAAATCAGTTCAGAACACAGTTATATGAACATAGTGAATTCAAACGTGGGCCTGTTGCTATAAATTATGAGAATGAACAGGAGGGCACTACTGAAACTATGTTGGTTAATATGAGTAATATGTTAGTGAACATAAATCGTATGAGCCATGAGGATGATAATTATGTACCCCCAAATTGGATTAAAAGAATTCATATGGTTGTTCATATAGTTGATCCGCAACAAACATCTCCCACTCAACTTGAGTTTCAATTTGCAGCAATCAGAAAAAGTTCGCCACACTTACATCATGTTGTTTATTTTATTAATCCTAACCATGTTGAAGCCAGTGCATTTGATGAATTGTTTCATTCATTAGGTATAAACCAGGTTTATCATTCTTCAGAAACACCTTCAGTTCATGCTCTATTGGAAGATGCAGCCAAAAATTACAGCAAAAAAACTGCTTTTTACCCACCGCCATATTCTCTTGTATCTGTAAGTGTGGATTCAAATGATTACATGCTTTCAGGCGAATTATATAAAAAGGATGGTATGAGGAGTTTCTATCAAGATGAATATGATCATCGTAAAGAACCACTGCCTTTGGAAGTATTAATTCCTAATAAATTTCGCCAGGCGATTAAAAATAATGATTATGACGTTTTGAGAGCTAATCTAATCGCTTTAACTCAGGATGTACGTTCGCGATGGGATTATGATGCACAGGATTTTTTAAGCTTTCTTTATCAGGCAGTGCAGGAAAATCGGATTGATATTCTTTTATTACTGTATGCTTATTTACCAGATTTAGGCATAGAACTTCCTGGTAAAACTCCTATAGAATTTATACGCACGATACAGCAGAAGATTGAATCCGATACAGGAAGAGTTAAAACAGAAGTAGAAGGCGGTTTTTTTGTTCGCAGCTTTCAGGATATTAGCTCATTTAGCTTATCTCCACAGGAGATGCAAAAAATAGAGGAATTTAACCCAGAGCTTATTAAACAAGGCCATTTTAGCCCTCAAAAACACCTGAATGAGGTACCGCAGTTTTTTTCAGGACTAGAAAACTCTGATTTTAAAACAAGGCAACAGCTACAGTATTCTTATGCAAAATTTATCAAAAAAATGGAATCATTTATGGAAAGTTTAGCTCAAAATAAATTTGAGCTTCCCCAAAATTCCAATACTGCGAAAGCTCCCTCTCGGAGGAAGCGTCTAATCGATGGACTTACATATCCTTTTCAAGCTCATCCCGTTACTAACAAGCGAGTTACCAGAGAAAATTTTCAGAATTCCTTAGTCTATAAACGATTAATTGACGCTGTGGATGATAATAATGAATATTTAGCAGAAAAATGCCTGGCAATTTTCCGTAACAAAGATATTTCTTTGGATGCGGTATTAAATTACGCATCTGATTTCGCTCTACCAGCAAGGCAAATGTCTATATTGAGTCGATTGTTTTCCAAGGATAGTCTATCAATTTTAAAAGTATTGTGTTCTAAGCCGGATACATTAGTTTTAGTGCAAAACCATATACGTGACAACAATCTGGTATCCAGAACACTCTACAAAAATGAACTGTCATCCAGTGAATTATTACTGGCAATCCTTAATAATCCCGAGCAGGCATTAGCTATGTTACATTCTGAACGTACATTAGCTGTGATTAGTTCTTCAGAGGATCTCATGCCTGATTACACTGCTGAATCTATGGAACGAGGATTTTTGAATCCGCTGGATTCATTATTTGAATCAATCTTTAGTCTTTCATCCAATCTGAACAAATTCTCGGGCAATTTAGCATTACGACAAAAAGTTGCGGACTTTGTAAGAGAGAACATACCTCGCTCCAGCGTGTTACAACAGTTGTATTTACCTTTGGCGGAAGCCCAGCAAAGAATGATAACTAAGGGTATAGGAAGCATAGAAAACTCCCCGCAATCGGTAAATGTCCAAAGTATGGAATTACCTGGCGTGAAATATCTGTTTGGTTTGTTAACATTGGATAGGGTATATCAATTTCGCAGTAAACGAACTGGTAAACCCTTTTTCCTCAAATTATTTCCCCATGGGATAATTTCCATTGCAGAAAATGAAAGCGAGCTGGTGCAGGCAAAAAAGCGAGATACTAAAACAAATCCCGAAAAAGATGTGCCGGAACAACCAAAAGAACAGAAAAAGAAAGAAAAGAAAGAAATATCAGAACAATCGAAAGGGGTAGTTGTTTATTCTGGCAAAAAGGGCGATTTGAAACATCCGACAGGTTCTTCGGTAAAAATTACCTCTGAACTGGCAAACCGTGCACGGTTTTTTGACAATAAGGCCCTACAAAAAAGTGTGCCTGTGGTGCCTTCGCAAACTCCTAATATCCTTTCTGATGGAAAGCGTTATATTCCTGTTTCATTCGACACTAATCAATACAGCCATCACGGTTTCTGGGGAAGTTATAAAACTTATGGTGCTCCTCCCAAAGATGACCCTAAAACAACATACAAAGCGGCTGTTACCGGTGCGTGTATGGTAGGTACGACTTTGTACGGTCGCATGCTTAATGACAAAGGAGAGGTGGTGCAATCCATACGCTTAACCCATCCCAACGAGGCAATCCCGCCAGGTTTCAGAATGGACAGAATCGATTGCCCCTTCGCATCCCATGTTTATGAACACTATAATTTCGCCATGTTGCGTGAAACCATTCCCTTTATCCAAAGTACTTTGGAACCGGGAGCTCCCTTGTATTATGACTTACCCACCACGAATTACTTAATGTATGGGATGAAATACTATTTGAATGGCCTGATGTCAGAAACACTGTTTATTGAATATGTTGCAACCATCAAAGCACATGATGCGCTGATCAGAGGGCAACTGCATCAACTGGAAGAAGAGTTTGGATTGACTATTATTCCGCGTTCAACCCTTGATGATTTGGGATTCAACCATATGACTGGTGAAGAACTGCTTCGTTATATGCATCATTCCATACCGGATGAAATGCGTCAGGCTGATTATCAAAGCCAGGCTGCGTGCCTTGCGCAAGCCATGATCAAAGCTCTGGCGTCACAAACTGGAACTATTGGAACACTGTATAGCAATATTCCTCAAGATTACACAGCCAAAGACGAAGATCCGCTGCTGGCCTTAAGCCGTCTGGATTATGCAGCCCTTTATGCCTATGCCAAATTGGAACGTGCCAACCGAACCAATTCCCCACCGGGCGATCACGACATTCTGGGTTTTATGCCCCAGGACGAAGTGCATGTTTTTCAAAGCTACGCCAAATTATTTGCCCAGCAGTACGGCAGCCTCGATGCCATAGACTGGTTACCCACGCTGATGCCACAAAATGCCAGCGCTGAAGCATCAAAACTTTTTTATGTAGAAGAGGGCATAGACGAGTTGAATCAACTCATCGATTCCGGGCTGGTACACCTGCAATCCATGCTCGCCAGCGCAATCACTACGGACAATCCGCAACTCTACATGGCGACCTTGCAAAAGATTATTGAGTGTTTATCCACTGCGGAACAGGAAAATCAGCGAACGGTGCGTAGCCCGTATTAGGCGATAGCCGTAATACGGGATCGAAGTGGCAATTTCCCGTATTACGGCTATCGCCTAATACGGGCTACGACTCTACAACTTAAGGCTGAGCTATTTCGGTTTGTTCCACCTGTTCCGTTGATACCGTAGCCGCTCTGGCTGGCCTGAAAAACTTTATAGAAGACAGTTGTTGCGGACTCAGCAGTGCAAATAATTGATTCATTATAACCTGGAAGAATTTTTTACTGCTGATAAAAGGTTGCGGGAACTGATATGCTTCAACAAGGGCTTGATGATTGTCACTTTTTGTTTGAGCCCAGTTGGGGACCATATTCTGCATAAAGGCATTTACTTCAGCCATAAAAAGATGGGGATTGGCAAAGTAAGCCCTTAAACAATTCTGTAAACGCTCAAAGGAACCAGCCTGTTCAGGATGATCAAATCCTATATTACTTTTACCCATTTTAAGCCTATTCTTTTCCAGCCTGTTAATATTATCCATTTGAAACGGGTGATGTGAGGGCAGGTAAAACAGGGGAATTCCCATGTGTATGGCTTCGTAAGTTGTGCCTAAACCTGGAGGAACGAACAGGGCGCTTGCATCCGCAAGATGGTGCTGGAATTCCGCTTGTTCCATGGTTGGCTTGATCTCAACTCCTTCTGCTGAGGGCAAGGCGGGGTTAAGCGCATTTAACTGTGTTGCATTGGCACAAAACAGATAACGATATTGAGGGTATTCTTGTTTCATAGCCAACAGCAAGGTATAACAGCCACGAATGTAAGCTTCTTTATCTTGTGCGCTGACTTCTGGTGACGTGCCACCAGACAGTTGGAATACAATTTCATTCTTGCGGATATGATCTGCTTTGGGCGCAGGTAATATCATGGGAATACCCAGAACCTGGGTTTTTTCCTGAACAGATTTGGGTAAGCGCGCAATGTCTTTGGTGATTTCCCAGTCAGGTCGGCAAAATACTTTATCGGCCAGAAAATAGCCAGCTAATTGAAAGGCAAATACATCTTTGTCTTTTAATGAGTTGAGCATGTCTCGCGCTGCGTCATATTCTTTTGCTTCTCTTAATACATATAAACCAAGAATATATTCTGATATTTGATTCATAGGCAGGCGCGTGTTTTCCAGCCATAGAGACAAAAGATTGCAATAATATAGGGTTGGAATTTTATGCAGCCAGGCTTCAAATAATTGTTCGGGTTCATAAAAACTAATCAAACAGTCAACTGCAGCCCAATCAGACTTAGATTCAATAGTCAATCCAAGGTCCAGGTTATTTTGATTGAAAATTCGCACACTTCCAGTATCAATCAGTGAAAAAGTCACATTATTAAAAAGCGCTTTAACCTCTCGGGCAATTAGAAACGCATAGGAAGTAGGGCAGAAACCATAATCTTGAGCACTAATGACAACTTTCATAAATATTGCACCTTGGGTAAAAAATGGTTATTTATAACACAAAGATTTTTGATTGTCATACACAGGTTTTGTGCCGCAACAAAAATTCCGCTTCCTGACGGTCGCGGCTCGGTTTCCGGTGCACGATGAAGTCAACACGAACACACGAAAACCGAGCCGCGACCGTCAGGACATTGCGTTATACACAACTATTATCTATTTGTTCAATTTTCATCCATGGCATGGAAAGTTATCCAAGCCATGGAAAAATCACGCATACGCTGTAAGCCTTGCCACATAACCTTTGGCCCGGGAAAACCATCTGATTTTCTGGCAAGGAAGCCACCTAATTTGGCTATCATAATAATCATCTCATGAAGTGTTGGTGGTTTTTGGGGAGGTTTTGTTTTTTTAAGTACAGCATAAACA
>NZ_KB892422.1 GCF_000373765.1 Legionella shakespearei DSM 23087
TAACTTTATGATGGCCTATAAAACGATAGGCTCCCATCGTTTCATCCCAGCCCTTGCATGAGCCCGATATGCTTTTATCCGGCGATTTAAATAAACTCCCGAGCAATTTCTTAAAACGCTTATTTAATCGCTTATCTCCAAAATCTTCATCCTCTACTTCTTTTTCAACCCAATCTTCTGACATTTCCATAACTAATATCCACGCTTTTCTTCAAATGGGTCGATATTATTCTATTTGGAATTATTTGTGTATAAAGCAATGACCGTCAGGAAGCGGAAGTTTTGTTGCGGCACAAAGCATGATTTAGTGCGTGCTCCAATCAAAGAAAAATTCCTTAACTCAAAACCTTCCTGTCCAAAAGGGCAATACCTAAAAACACGCCACTTTGATTAAAATAACGCCAATCACAACTACACTCAAAAACCAGGAATTTTTTATGGAGCCTTTAAATTCAAAAGAAAGTCAGCGTGTTCAGGAATATCAATCTTTTATTCAAATCAAACGCAGCCTTACCCGCAGCCAGGAACAGCAATTATTTTTGCAGACATTTCAATTCAACAGAGATGAACTGCATGGCTTAATGAAAAAATCTCGAGAACTTTACGAAACTTTATACAATAAAAAAGTCTGGCTCAACATTCACACGGATGGGAAAGTCGGCCATGTCAGTATCGATGGTCCAATTTTGCTGGATAAATATAGAGTAGTGCAGGCCAATCAGATTGGTCTCGATCCCGATCCAACCCGCCTTTTTTATGAGGTGTTTAGCGTCGCCAAAGGCAAAATTTTTGAACAAGACCGCAGCACGTCAAAAGAAAAACTGCTAAAAACTGAATTAAGAGTCACTGAAGAACAATTTTTTAGTATGGCCAAAGGAATGGCGCAATACCAAAAAAATCCCCCCACATATAATGTCGGAGCTGTTGGTGCACTGAATTGTATCGAGTTTTTGGATAAATTTTTAAAAGAACATGGGGTCATTGACGGGTTAAAAAACAAATTTGATTGGGAAAAATACAAGGGTCTGGACTGGAACTGGATTAAAATCGCAGCAGGTAAATATTTTGATGAACATCAAGAGCAAAGGGCTGTCGCGTTTTCCTGTACTGGATTCGGTCTTGGTGCCCCATACGTCACCATCGATAAAATCAACACACTACTAAAAGAAAAAAGAGAAAAAACACAGGCAACGCAATTGTATTCCGATATAGATGCCTTTGTACAAGCTGATGATGCTTATGAAATTCAAAAAAGATTAATGCACAATGATTCTTCACTACAGCCTGTTGACATACCGCATCAGCAAAGCCTGCGCCAACAACATGATTTTGCTGCGCTGAATGAAATTACCGATAATTTAATTACCTTAAACAACACTGCGCAGAACAACCAAAGCGGGATTGATGCCATTCAAAATACCCTGGCTCAATTTGACATGACAGAAGTGAGTCTGGAAGAAAAAGACAAAGCAATCGCTACTGTTGATATGGTATTGGATGAAACAAAAAAAGCTTATGATCTCCTCACCTCCATTCATGATGAAATGAGCGATAAAACGCCAGAACCCGAGCAAGAAAACCATAAAACCCCTGATAAAGTATCAAAACAAATGATTGCCGGAAGAATAGCCCAGGTAGCTATGGGTATAGCGAATGCTATTGCACAGGCAGATCAGATGGAAGCACAACACGAAGCCTTTGAAGAAAACAAAAAACAACGCATTGCGTTCATCGCGAACCGTTGTGCTGCGCTTAATTTACGGATCAATGAAACGGATTTACTGGAACTACAGCATCGGTCATTACCCACCATCCAATCTTATGTGAGTGGTGCTTTGGAAATACAGGGCTTAAGAAGTATTACCCAATCTTTAAAAACGACAGAAAACTTTCTAAAGCAATTAAATGTATTTAAAGAAAGAATAAGCCGTTTAAATACCTCACAAAAACAATTAAAAGGCCACATAAGCACTAATGGGGTATTAATCTCCCGTTTATTAAGCCAGATACAGGATGTTCATCTGAATAATACCGCCATGGCAGCAAGCAGTGCTATGACCTTTTTAGGTACGGTCGCTGGTTTTTCCAATCCGATTGCAGGAATGGCCTGCATGGCTGTGGGAGGGATTTTTTCTTCTTTTGGTTCCCGATCAGCACGAAGAAAACAACGTCGAATCAATGAGTTGCAACAAAGAGCCAATTCGTTAGTAAATGAGAACGAACAATTTCTACGCTGGTATGAAAAGGATAGCGAACGTAAAAGGTATTACGAGTATGTAAAACAGCAAAATCATGAATTTATCAGACAAAATCCTGACAAGGTCAGCCCTTATGCCTATCTCGTCGGGATGCATGAGCAAATTGATACCTTTAAAGCAGAACAACAAAAACTTGGCGTGGAAATTAGCCATCTCCAACTAAAAAAAGAATTATATGAAAAAGGCCTTTCCAGTTATCAGGAACGAAATAATCAGCACAAAAGGCTCAAAGATTTAAAGAAGAAGAAAAGCGGCCCTGAAGGTTTAACTGCTGACGAAGAAAAAGAACTTCTGGCTTTAAACGAGGTGTGGGGCATGAGTGTCCTTTCCGCAACAGCAAACAATGAAAGACTCCATGAATTAAATGAAAATCTTGAAAATGTTCAGGAACAATTAAATGCTTATGCTCAAAGTTACTCTTTACAGATTTCCTGTCTTGCTTTAAGAAACCACGCACAAGAAAGACAATTGGCTTATGAAGGCTTGAGTGCGACCAGTACCCCTGAAGAAATCAGAAAGGCAGAAGAGCGAAATCTGCTCAGAGGCGTGATTAGAACCCAATACGAGGAGCAACAAACCCGTTATAAAGAAGAAAAGGAAACTCTGGATAATGTATTAGTACTACTGAAAGAAATTGCTTCAGGCTTAAATTTAACTAAAGTACAACAACCGCTTCAATTGGCGCAGCAGGCAGGAACTATGCTCTGGGATTTATCATCCATTATTGCCAGTGCTGAACGCTTTTCCGTCTTTTTAGCCAGTCAGCTGTGTATCAAGGATTTTCCCAGTGCTTTGGGTTTAATCGATAAAGACCGCATCGATTCACTGATTGGCGAATTGGGAAAAATAGTGCAACACACTGAATCTGAAAAGGAGGCCATTGAGCAATTAAAAAATGTGGCTGCTGGTACGTTAAAAGACTTTACAAAACTGTCAGAGAAAACAAAATCATTTCTGCTGTTAAGTTTTAAAAAAGAAGGCCTTCTAACGATTTTAAGTTTGAAATCAATGAGTGATATTTGGGCAGATCTCAAAACCTATGGCATGGCACAACTGTCAAAAGAGTTTGTCCTCCCTGCCCTTTCATTAATCAATGGTGTGGTATCTGTGCTTAGAATTACCGGTGTTATTGAGCAAAAGCAAGATCCCGTACTTTTGGCTATGCAGGAAATGCTGGAGAAAATATCAGACATGTTTAGTAAAACCCATAATTATTTTAGTACTATAACCAGCATCTATTTTGAAGAATTACATGAGCTTGGCTTACAGAATATTCAGTTATTGCATTCGCTTTATGAAGGCATGGAAAGTACGCGCCATGCTCTGCCCTACCTACCCAAAATCAATGATCTGGAGGCAAAAGCAGACGCCAATGCCTTGAGCACATTTGATACTGCAATGACACAGGAACTGACCAGATTATCGCGTAAGGAAAACAAGTATTTAAGCGCTAATCAGGAACTGCAACCTGCAGACATCAGTCAATTGCTTACTGAGTTCAAATCCAGTCTGATGCATTCACCTCAATTAAGTAATTTCATCCAATTGAATGAAGTGCTAAGTTTGAAAAATGGGCTGTCGAGTACTCATTATCCTTTGCTGTATTTGTATCTTTTGCAACAGGAGCATGTCGGTGAATTCCAGGTACATCCCAAAGTGCTGGTACATAGCCTTAACATGATGGCACGGCTGGTTGCGCACATGAACCTGAATGGCCTTAAAAGCAACCAGGAGGAACTCTATCAATTTGGGGATTTGATTTTTAACCAATTGTCTGATTTCAAAAAATCTTATCAAAGAATAGCAAACGCTAACGGCCTTACTTTGAATCTTGATATGATTCGTTCCTCTTCAAGCCTTGTTAATCGCCATCTGAACAGCTCAATCAAGGAAAAAATCAAAACACAAACGCAAGTAATAAGCAGTGACTATGCCCGTTACCTGAAAAAACAGGCTGACGATGCTTTAAAACCATTTCAGCATCCAGAAAAAGGCCTGTTTCACTATAAAGCCTCAGGTTTTGGCAAATATTATTTCTCTAAGGTTTTTTGTCTTGAACCCGATCTATTGTTTAATTTTACGAGCCGATTAAGCATACCTGTCAACATAGACTATTCTATGTTCGCATATGGTGATCCGCTCTCTTGTAATACAGGGAAATCATTACAAGGGTTAAGATATCAAGCTGACTCGATTTGCAGACACGCTGATGGAGATGATGGGCCAGTAATGCAGATTTTTTATTGGCAAAATAATGAATTTTCAAAAAAAAGCCTGGGTGAAAATAACTCATGGTACAACAGGAATGAACTACCCATTGCAAAATGTATTGATAAAGATTTTTATTTGGGCACGCGAGAGTGGTCCTGGTGGTTGGGACCATACAATGACTATTCAAAAAAATGGGATGGAACTACACCCTTACATAACACTCATCTGTTCGAACTCTATTTTTTTAAAGGTGACTTTCACTATACTCATCATGATGAGGGTAGAGATTATGGATACTACCAAGTGAGCCGAATTCTCATCAAAATAAATAATCAAAATATTTATGATTCTGCAGACAACTACAGTCAACTGCCATTTATAGATAATCCCTATAAAATCAATCTTCCCTTAGTCCAGGATCAGCGTACCCCCTACAAACGCTCAACGAGAAACAAAAACAGGGCACAGGTTGAACAATATGAATCAGATTATAATGTCTGGCTTGAAAACAATATCAATGAGTATTTATCACAAGTGAACCAATTAAATGAAAAGCCAGATAATGAAGCGTCATTCATTTGCCCGGCAAACAATAGCCGTTCAGAATTACCCCCACTGATTGTTCCCAATAAGTGGCTCAAACTCATCAGGCAATTACCAGAAATGAAGGATATAGTACAAAACGAAAAGGCAGGTAATGGGATTTTACATTTTACTTATGACCTGGTTAAAAGTCAGGATGGCTTGCGCTATGAACTTTTATTGAAAAGCCATTTATATAATAAACCGGAAGCTACTAGCATGGTTAAAGGCTATGCGGAACTGGTGCTCGCCGAATTCGATACCCTCACAGTCGAATCTTATTGCCGCTATGATGAGCAAAGCCAGGAGACAATACCTGCCCCAGCCGAGTTTTTATATGTAGCGATGCATGGCACGCCAGCTCATGAGCAATTCACTGCAGGCCTGGCCGGTCATTTGTCTCATCAATTTACAGAAAAAACCTTTGCCCCTGCCGAAATTGCTTTTCCAGGATTGTATTCCATATTCCAACAGATGACGGAGTTCAAGACCTTTGTCTTTAATTCTAAAACCTATACCCCAGAACGCTCTGCCGAGCTGTACGATGCAGTAAACAGTAAAAATCCTCAAGTCCTTGCAACTGCCTTACAACACTTTTCAGATGCTGAAAAGCCACAGCATATTTATTTGAATGAGTATCAGAGAACCCTGTTACATAATAAATTTCAAACCCATGCCCATAGGTTAATCACCGCAACGACCAGCCAGTTACTGGGGATAGAATTTCAGGCAAGTCCTTTACAATCGGTCATGGCATCTGGCGATTGTCAGCAGGCATTTAATAAACTGTGTTGTCATTACGAACTGCTTTGTACCAAAGTCATGATGGAAACAGGCTGTGATTTTTATAAGGCAGCAGAACTTGTTAAAACTCATTTGAACCTTGAACACCCCTTTACCCTGCTCAAAGGATTATATGAGTGTTCCTCTGATGTGATTGATTTTTTTGCCGCAAACCATGAAATGATTCGGTTCGAACAATCCCTGACGGATGATAAAATCCCGGCTTTGTTAAGTGACAAACAACACGTCCAGCAGAGTATTCCCTTTTTAATTGAGCGCATGTTCAATAGTCTGGGGGTAATTCAAACCATGCTGGATACAGGCAGTTACCTGCAACCCAAAACTTTGTCTCTACCTGAGCCAGATACAAAGGCCGCTGAATTTTTGCTAAACAAAATTTCCGGAAAAGCAACTGCTGCTGACAAAAGTGCCGGCAATCCATTTTTAAAGAATAACCAGGAAAAGGTGCGTGTATCCAGATCGTCAATGTTTGCCCAATCAGCGATTCAAAATTCAGAAGTGCACACCATGGAGGGCATAGGGGTCAAGCTGTAAACAAAACGGTCTGCAGCTCTACACATCTCTGAAAACGCAATCTGGCATTGATTCCGACATCTCTCGGCTTGTCCGAGGGGTTCAGGGCAGAAACACAGTCCCTGCCAGTATAACTGTTCCGCTTCCTGACGGTCGCGGCTCGGTTTTCGTGCATTCGTATATACTTCATCGTGCACCGGAAACCGAGCCGCGACCGTCAGGAAGCGGAAGTTTTGTTGCGACACCCCCGATCCCCGTCTCCTGATACTGGCACCATGCCGCTTTCGGAGATCCTTCGCGCAAAAAGACGCGCTCAGGACGACGGGGATCGAGTTAAGGAGTTCCACCGTCCCGCGGCTTGTCCGCGGGATCCAGGAATCTCACTCTGAACTTAGATCTCTGGATCCCGCGGACAAGCCGCGGGACGGCGGAGTAGCGCTTAACTTAATGGCAGTGACACTAACATAAACTCCTCACAGCAATGGATCTTTTTGAACAAAAGGATATCATTGCATTTTTTCTGATACAGGAGTACTACAGATGTTTGATAAATTGTCCGCTATGCTGAACGAGCACGACAAGATTTACATTATTGCAAGTGGGAACCTCTCACCAGAGCAGAAAGATACGGACTTCGTTCGCGGCAAAGCAGTACGCATGGCACTGGCACTTTTAAATCCATCACCACTGACAGCATTGAATATGCATTGTGAATTAGCTGCTGACAGGAAGGAGGAAATCCCGGCTGCAAGCAGACCAGGCTACGCTGAGCATTAGCAACCAACCAAGACTGTGGCACGGACGTAGGCCGGCTTGCTTGCAATCGGGATCAGAAAGCACGATTGGTGCACCGATCCCGCTGCAAGCAGACCGGGCTACGGCAGCGGGGCACGACTCTAAATTTTCCCTAATTGTTCCACAGTCAATTCATTCAGCTTATCCCCTGTATTTAAAGTGCTTTTCAATTCAATAAGCAAAACATGAACCTCTTCATCAGCAACAGGCATATGTTCAACCCCTTTAGGAATAATCACAAATTCACCTTCATTAAGATGTATGTCCTGATCATGCAGCTTGATTAACAAAGTTCCTTTAATCACTAAAAACAATTCATCTTCCGAATCATGTTTATGCCAGACAAACTCTCCTTTAAACTTCGCTAGTTTGACATGCGAATCGTTTAATTCTCCCACGATTTTGGGTGACCAATAATCATTAAATAAGGCAAATTTGTCTGCAAGATTTACCTTTAGCATAAGTTCTCCCAAGTAAATACTGTTTGTCCCACATATGAACATAATTATGCCACAAAACGACATTATTGAGAACAATAGAAACATCATGACCTATTTAAAAACAACTCGAATTGTGTTATCATTGAACATTGCCTACAGCTTGATGCATTATGAGTGAATTTCAATTAAAACCCTGGCTAAAATCCACGCTTGATCAATCGCCTCATTTTCAAGCACTTTGCCAGCCTTTAATGGATAAATTGCCCATAAGCTTTATTCGCCTGACCCGAATATTCAAAAACAATACTCTGGCTATTCTGACCACCAGGCCCGATGCACTGGAATGGTATTTTTGTGAAAAGAAATATTTACTGGGCATGAATGAGCAAAGTTATGAGTTTTATAACTCTGGTTTCGCCTTATCGGATTCCTGGCCCTCTGCTCCTGAGAAAATCAACCAGTTATTACAACCTCTGCGTGATGATTTTAATATAGCCTCTGAATTGGTTTTTTATTACAAAAAGAATGATTATGTTGATATTTTTGAAATCGCTCTGGGACGTGGGCATCATCAGGTAAATAATCTGCTGATGAAACACTTTCGCCAGATTGATCAATACGTCCAGCATCAGTTACTGGTTCATCCCCTGATTCAAAAACACTGTGTTGAAAACCAAATCGCCCTGCCTTCAGAGCAAAAACCAACATACCTGTTAAAAGATGGGCTCATCCCACAAGAAGACCAGCAAGTGGCAAGCCTGACCACCAGAGAACTGGAGTCGCTCTTTTGGCTGCACCAAGGTAAATCCGTACCTGAAATCGCTCAGATTCTGCAAATATCTCCCAGAACAACAGAAAAATACGTACAACAACTCAAAATGAAACTGCAAGTGTATAGTCCTTTTCAATTGGGTTATCTGGTGGGGAGGTACAAGGAATATTTTGAGCCATTGTTTCATGAGATTAAAGAAAATTAAGCCTTCAACACTCATTCTCATTAATTAAAGAAAACCGAGCCGCGACCGTGAGAGAAAGTTGTATAATACAATTTGCCCATATTTTCTACGTGCCGCGGCTTGTCCGCGGCATCCAGTTCGATCTACTAATGAGCACAAAGATTTGATATCTTTCATATTTACGCTGAATTTTCTGGATCCTGCGGACAAGCCGCAGGACGTAGGTGATTATTACCACATTCTC
>NZ_KB892423.1 GCF_000373765.1 Legionella shakespearei DSM 23087
AAGTCTATTTTCAAATTCATTAACTAAAACTCTGGGTAGTGAGCAGTCTGGGCTATCGTCATATTTTTTATCTACTTTTGCAAGGGATTTGCAAGTGTTGGCCCATTCTTGCNTATATGATTCATAAATATTTTGCANGCAGTTATNAGTTCTAGCTTTTGTCCAAGCNCCATAGCCAAAAAATGCAATAACAGCAAAAACAATCGCACCACCTATAGAGATGGAACGGCTTGCTTTAGCATGATCTGTGGGTGAATTATCTTTCATTCATTTTACCTAAGTCGCAATTTTATCTATTTGTAGTAAGTGCTTTGTTTGGCCTAAGAAGGTGGACATATAATACTCATGTATTCAAAAAATGTCCAATAGCAATTGTAGCCTGTATTAGACGAAGTCGTAATACAGGTGGTCAGATTGCCTGTCTAATCAAGTTAATGTGGAAAAATAGGTGGTACCGGGTGAATAATCTCTACGATATCGTACTATGAAAAAGCTTTTCTAAGTTGAATGATGATGTTTATATAAAATTGAAATGAAAAGGGCGATGACATGATTGGGATAGATCCTGTATTACGACTTCGTCTAATACAGGCTACGCTTGCTGATGTTTAGGGTATTTCGGACAGGAATTTTTGCGTCAAACTGCTGGAAATGTAGTGACGCAGTAAACTTGTCTATTCAACTATTCGTTCAGATATATCGCATTTAATTATAACTGTACACACCACTGTCTCAAATAGGGGGGGCACTATAATGCTTGCTAGTTGATTCGATTGGAAGTGGTAAAATTTCTGTAAGTCCGATTGAGCCCACTTCATTACTTTTAGTCATTCTATTGCTTAGATTACGCCATAAATCATTACGTGCTTTTAGATTATTAGCTTCTGGGGCATAAATAGTGCCGGTTTTAGGATCTATGGCTAAGCTTAGTTGATCCATTTCCATTTTTGATCTTAATAATGCTGAGCTAATCGTTACCCCATTTTTTTCTAATTCATTACAAATTGCTATACCTTGTACTATAGATGAATCATTTCCTCCAACTATATGCGCTACAGCAGAATTAGGATTAATTTTTGTAAATACGTTTGTTAACATCTCTTTGAGTTGTGGCATAGAAACTAAAACATCTACATGAGCAAGCCATGCAGAGTTATTGTTGGGATCAACTATCGCTAGAATAAAACAAGTTCCTGCGCCTACAGAGCCTAAGATCCGTCGTTCTTCTGTATCAGCGTTTATAAATGCACATTCGCCCACACCAACTTGTACTGATTGTTCTCTTTCAAAATCAATTGGTTTAAAGTTTGGTGCACGTTCATTTAATTGATCAACACGTTCACTTATATTACCAAATACAAGATTTCTGTATTCTGCCATACATTTATCAAAAGTGCCTTCCTGCTTATCATTAGGGTTGAAAAATTTCATTGCTTACCTCGTTGTAAGTTTAGGACTGCTTATGGTTTATATAGTTCATAGGTAAGGGGTTGTCTACTAACTCAAATAGACAAGAAACTGCCAATCAAAAGACTCCTATGTCCACTCAAGAAATGAAAGTATTCAAGTTACGTACTAAAGTGGACAATTTACCTTAAAAGAAATTGGTGATTATTTTTAGACATGGTTCATGCGCTTTTAAACAGCTCCTTCAGCGCTCTGGTTTCACTTGGTAAAAACCTTCCATCTATGGCAAGAGGAGATTGTTAGAATGTGGCGGTTTAGTAAATCAAATGGCATCACTGAAGGCTTTCATCGTAAGATGAAACTTAAAGGGCTATCAATCTGTCTACATTGCGTCTACATGACTTTTTCGAATTTTCTACAACTGCACGTAACTACTTGATTTTATTGGTGGGCCCACTAGGACTTGAACCTAGGACCAACGGATTATGAGTCATCTTAATAATTTTTAAGCACTTGATTTTATTATAAATTTTGCCGCGTGTTTTTCCTACAAATGGCGTACTGTGTCGTACGATGTCGTACTCAAATACGACGATCTCCCGAAGGGGATTTTAATACGATTAATCTTAAAAGTGAATTTGTTTCAATTTATTGGATACGTCTTCTTTGCCTTTATTATAAGATTCAGGGAAATGATCAAAAAGATTCAAAAATTGTAATGCTGCTGGTGATAACCCATTGGTTAAGTTTAAGATCTGTTGATGTTGTTGGGATAAATCCTTCCAATGCCAGATTGGTTCGTGATGAAAAACCCGATTACGAAGAAACCTAATGCGATTCAACTCTCTTGATAAAAATGCCCGTGTTTTTTGACTTTTGGGTAGATTCTGGAATGTTGTTTTGAGTAATCTGGGCCATAAGATCTGTCCATGCTCATAACGGATATCAAATAAAGATGTCCAAAATCCAAAAGATAACTCAGCAACAATCCGTCCAGATTGTATGGGTTTCTTCCTCTTTTTAAGATCATTAATAACTTGAGCAATTTGCTTTTGTTCACTTGGATGTAAAAATGGTAACTCAAACCAATGTTCTGTATCAAAATGAGTGCTAATTGCCAGATGTAATGAATTACGCAAGCTGATTTCTAAAATTTGCAGTGCTGGATATAAAGATTGGCTTAGTTCAATATTCCAGGAGTATGCTGCTAATGCTTCCGTTTTGTTGTGGTTACAGGTGGTATGATTCAGATATCCATCTAAACGTTCTTCAGAGAAGATAATAGAGAGCTCGTCAAAAAAAGAAGGGTATAGATCTGACATCAAATTTGTCCTATAATTTAGCTACAGTCCCCGGACAACTCCTATCCTTGGCTTATGGTCAAGTGACGAATCCGGGGTTTTTTTGTCTGTTAATAAATAACGTCGATTATCCTTTATTTTTGTTTTCAAAATCAATGATAATTAATTTTGTGCCAAAAGAGTCCTGTTATCTTTGGCAATATCGATGTTTTGACTTAAATTATTTAGAGAAGAGAAGATTTTAACCGTATACAAGGCATGACTGCTGTGTATTATTTACTCTACTTATGTACATCCACAATTTTGGCATTAGTGATACTGCACAAATCCTGTGTAGAGATTTTTAAAGTTACGTTCTTAATTCCACATCCACCATAAACCATGGATTTTTCTAATATAGAATTATCTATCCATGTTTCAAGATAAAGAAACATAACCAATATTAGCACCTGTCATTAGCTGTATTTGTTCCTGAGTGGCGAATAATACTTTTTTACTATTTGATATATTTTTAATCTTTTTGAGATTGATTCGATGGTCCCCACGCATGATTACTGCAATGAATGCTTCGTCCACTTGTAAAATAAAAGTAGGGATCGATAGCATACTGATTGGCCTCTGCGTGTGCAGACGCCAAATTTAGATTATCTTCAAACAATTCAAAATTGATTTTCTTCATTGCGAGTGTTTGATTCAGTTCGAATAGAAATTGATTTATAGTCATAATTTTTTTAGATACCAACAATTTGTCCAGTCATGGCCGGTATTGAATTTTGGCTTATTAAGTCTTGTAAAACCGTTATTCTGATATAAAGCATTAGCTCTATACATATAATTCATAGTTTCCAGATATATTTGTTTAAATCCATGCGTTGAAGCTGTTTCAATAAGAAATTTTAAGAGCGTTGAACCTAACCCTAAGCCTCTTACATCGGGTGAAAAATACATATTTTGAATTTGACAAGTCTCTTCATTTTTCAAACCTATGGGATTAAATCCGCCGCCGCCAACAACGATTCCTTCATGTTCAATGACATAATAACGAGAATTTTCTTCAATGAGGACACGCATTAATTCATCCAGTTCATTTTCGAAGATTGGAGCATCAGGATGATTGGCATCAAACCCGAATTCAAGCCAGGTTTTTTTCGTTATTTCAATGATAATGGGTACATCATGCTGTTGTAATGACCGGATAGAAATTTGGGCTTTGATACGAGATTGTTTTAAGGCCTTGGCATAGAGATATAAGCCATTCATTACCTGTTTTTTTTCTTCGGAACTTAATAGTTCCAATGCCACGGCTACTTGTTGATTTGCAACACGGTCAATGTGCTGTGCAGCTTTTTCACCATTTTCAGAGAGTTTCACTAATTTGCTTCTAATATCCCGTGGATCTGGTTCTACTAGGCAATAGCCTTTATCTTGTAGGCTTTTGATGAGTCTACTCACCGTTGATTTTTCTAATTTAAGTAGTTTGCCTATTTGAGTTGCAGTTAAGCGTTTACTTTGTTTCAACTCATAAAGCGCATGGCATTCAGAGAAAGAACCTATATTGGAAAACTGGTTATCTAAAAAACCAAGCTCTTGTACTATGCGACGAGATGACTGTCGTATTTTAATAATTTCAGTTAAATTCATTTTTGATGATGGTTGCAATTATATGGTTGCATTATACAACTGTATTGCTCTAAATTCAATGGATTTTATAGATAGAGGACCATTAGTCCGCTGCTTCTTAAAATAAATTCTATATAATACAAAACTTAATATTAATCTAAGTGTTTGATGGTGTGATTTTGTGTACGCAGATCCCGAAGAAGTCCCGAAGTGGGGTTCCTTGGGATTTAGGGTATTAAGTGTAACTGATTGATTTTACTGACTTTAATTGGTGGTCCCACTAGGACTTGAACCTAGGACGGGCATTTCATAATGAATAAAAAAATTTAAAAATCTTAATAAGCTCTAGTCAAAATAATGTAACCCAATGGCACTCCGAACCTCTTCAAGAGTTTTTTCAGCTACTTTTTTTGCTGCGGCAGTACCAGAAATTATAATATCCATTACTTCACCACGCTTAAAACTATTTCTCTTTTCCCTTATTGGTTCAAGCATATTCTGTAAAGTAGTGTTTAAAATGTTTTTAATTGTGGAGTCACCAAGCCCCCCTTTTCTATAGTGAGCTTTTAGATCAGTCACTTCTTGTGAATCTAAATGAAACGCATCAAGGTAATCAAACACAACATTGCCTTCAACTTTACCGGAGTCACTTATTTTTAAATGAGTTGGGTCAGTGAACATTAAAAATACTTTGCGCTTTATCTCTTCGGGTGTGTCAGAAAGAAAAATCGCATTACCTAAAGATTTACTTGCTTTAAATTGACCGTCTATTCCAATCAGGCGAGGGGTTTTACTTAAAATAGGTTTTGCTTCTTTTAAGCAATCGGTATTATAAATTCTATTAAACCGTCTTACAATTTCATTGGTCTGTTCAATCATGGGAACCTGATCTTCTCCAACAGGTACTGCCTCTGCTTTGAATGCGGTAATATCTGCTGCTTGACTGACTGGATAGCAAAAAAAACCTGCGGGTATAGATGAATCATATCCTTTTTGTTGAATTTCGGTTTTTACCGTCGGGTTTCGTTCGAGTCGCCCTAAAGTGACAAGGTTCAGATAATAAACAGTAAGTTCTGCAAGCTCAGGAATGTGTGATTGTATAAATATTGTGCTTTTTTGTGGATCGATACCAATTGATAAATAATCTAACGCTACTTCGTAAAGATTGTCTACCATTTTACTAGGGTTCTCAAAATTATCAGTTAGTGCCTGAATATCAGCTATCATTATATACTGATCGTATTCATCTTGAAGCTTAATTCGATTGGCTAGAGAACCAACGTAATGACCAAGATGCAATTTACCTGTGGGGCGATCGCCTGTTAATATAATTTTTTTCATTGAAATCCTACATATAACTTTGAAAATCTGGAATTATCAACAAGCATTATAGTTATAATATTCCATAAGAAAACCTAATAATGCTGGCTCTACTATTAGCCCTGATGAATAAGCACTTCTCCATGAGCCAGTAGCCGTGCCTTTACGTTTTGCCCCGGTTTATTCATAACAATGCACAAAAGAGGTAGACATAAATAACATTTCATCTAATAAAGGTAAAGGGGGCAAGTCACTTTTAATTATTCAAAGGTAATACCATAGTTGATGTAATGAGGTGGACATATCAGTTTTGAATTGATGAAAAGCGACTTACGACCGTTTACTTTTGCTACGGTTGCCGATAGTTTGGACTTACCGGCGTATGCTTTAAAGCGTTTGCTTAATCATAAAATGAACAATGATGTTACAGATGGGTATATCATGAAAGATGTTGAACGATTAAGGAAACCCATGCAACAAGTAGCTAATTTTCTACTGGAACATATGATGGAGACCATTGAGTTATGAAGAGTAAAGAGTTCACTAACCCGTAGTCTCAATATCATAAATTTTAGTTGTTGCTGGATTCAAAATTAAATGACGAAAATTCCCATTAACATCTTGATAATTAATAACATATTCATCTACTCGCCATAATATATTAATGTTGGGAATAAGAAAAACAACTTTTTTATCTTCGCAGTCTATTTTTAATCCATTATTTTTGAATAAATAACATCCTCTTTTATCCGTACCTATGGTTGTTTGATGAATGTTACCTATACGAAATGTTTCAATAATTAATTTGGGCAGTCTTATAATACTGCCGTTAATTGTTAATAATGTAAGAATTACTAATGTAAGAATTAACGGTTTTTGTAGCTTACTTTTTATGTCTGGAAGGGGTATTAAAACAAAGATTGAATAGGCCAATAGACAAAAATAGGTACTAAAAGTATATATTATATAGTTTATGCCACTTTCCGGTGTTATTTCCTCTAAATGATTTATTAATGCAGTTGTGATTAGTAAGAATAAATTTGATGTTGTAATGATTATAGTTGTGTAAAAAATAAGAGTAATTTTAGAGGGTGATGAACTTGACGTTTTTTTTGAGTTTGGCAGCAATATAAATATCGATATCAGAGGAATTATCATTGTTATTAACATAGCCGTAATGGGCATGAAATAAAATATAATTGATAAGAGTATTGCATTTATGATATGTAAAAAAAGGAATGTTTTTATCGGTTTTCCTATGAGTTTTATTTCTGCTCTTCTTTTTTTCTCCTTTATAACTAATTTATCAAATAGATGACGAAATTTATTACCGAAAAGAAATGAGCATGTATGCTCGTTGTTGATAAGTCTTTTTTGTAAATTACTGGAAATTAAGGGAGGGAGGGTGAGCAAAAATATAATTATTACAATTACAAAACTGACAAATAATGAGAGAGCAATTAAACTGTCATAACTTTTTATAGGAAAATATTTTATTTCTAAGAAATAGATCGAAAAAATCAGCAAGCTTAGTAATAAAGAGGAATACCAGAGTCCTAGCGCATTATTTTTAATTATTTGTATAATTTTACTAATGTTAAAATTCATGTAATTACCTATTTAAGACTACTCAAAAATATCATCCAAAGATTTTCACGAAAAGATGAACAACGATCGCTCTTATCTACCACTATTACTGAATACAACTAGCAATAAACTTAGTGAAGGGAACAATATTCTGATGAACACTAGCTTGCTCTAGCGCTTCCATATATTCGTTTCTTCTCTCCACAGGAATAATAGTCCATGGATAATAGCCACTTGCTAGCATAACATTCATCAGAAAACGTCCTATTCTGCCATTACCATCTGAATAAGGGTGGATATAAACAAAAAAGAAATGTCCGAGAACAACTCTAACAGCAGGCTCCTTTTCCTGAATTATTAACTGAAAAAACTCTTCCATTAGTTCACTAACAATTTGCCAACGTGGAGGAATATGTTTGGATTGACGTATATATACAGGGCTGCGTTTGTATCCTGCCAGATCAGTTGGTTTTAAAAGCCCTACAGCAACGCTAGGTTGAAATAATTCTCTATACCAATCCCCATGTTCTTTTTGTATTATTTTTCCGGGGCTGTCTCCATTCAATATTTCCATAAGGCTCTTTTTTACTGCTTGGAATGCTTGCCAGTATCCACGGGCAGCTAATGCACTGCGGTGATTTCGATCTTGTTCTGTAGCATCGGGATTCCATTGTCCAGAACGAACTTTTTCAATTAAGTCGCGGCTTACTTGATAACCTTCAATAGATAGAGAATGGTAAGCGTCCGAGATGTACTTTTCGTCTACCTGTTCTATATATTTTTTAATATCGATTGTTGTAAGACGAGGTTTAGGAAAGTTTTCTCGAACTATATCGCGCATCTCATGCCACATAACTTCCAAACGACTTCGATACGCTGGCTTATAAGTTGCGGAAAAATCTATCGGTGTATTTGTTAAAAATGGATCTTCTTCTCGTATTTGATAACCGGCACTCTNCATGGTTTTTTTGATCTCTTCTGCCACGTGANATTTGCCAATATTTTGAAGTGCGCCACAAATCCTTCCTGCTATCCAAGAATGTCCTTCTTCTAATAAATAATGCAGAAAATCAGATGCACTATTAAACATTGATAAAACTGAGCGTGCTTCAGTAGGATATTGAGAAAAAAATTTAGGTGAACAATAGAGCAATGCTGGCACTATTGCATAAATTCGCATGTCCTGCTTAATCTCTATATCCTGAGTCGATGGCATTTTGTATTGTACTGAAAATAAAGAAGTATTATGA
>NZ_KB892424.1 GCF_000373765.1 Legionella shakespearei DSM 23087
GCACGAAAACCGAGCCGCGACCGTCAGGAAGCGGAACAGTTATACTGGCACGTACTTAAGCCGTTTTTGTAGGCTGGGCTACATCAATCTTCATTATCATTAGGCAAATCTTTTATCTTGATTTCAAGATTATTTAACAAGCCAATGACTTCCGGAAAAGAAAAACAGGCTTTTGTTATTTTGTTCGTTTGAATATCAATAATGTAATTGATGGCGTTGCTAAAATCGGCATGAGATAAATCGGTGTGTTGAAATAAGCTGTTTTGAAAATCAGTGCCAGTAAAGCTGACATGCTTTAATTTTGCTTCTCTGAAATCAACATCGTGCGCCTTACATTGTTCCAGAATTAAATCAGGAAGTTCCAGCTCATAAAAACTGGAGTGACTTATGTTACTGCCATAAAAATAAAACGGGCTGGCAAGCCGTACCAAGGGCCAACTTAACTTAGTCCAGTTTATCCCAACCAATTTCGAATCTTTGAAGGATACTTCAGAAAATCGGCAATAGGGGAATTGGGAGAGCGAGAGATCGCAGCCTTCGAAATCGCATTCGGTGAATTTAACCTTGTTGAAGGTTACTTCAAGAAATTTACACTGCTTAAATTGGCAGTTTTGAAACTCAATCTGCTCAAGCTGTTCCTTTTCCAGTACAAGGGAAGTAAAGAGTTGATCAGTGTAATTTTGACGGGTAAAAACAGACATGTCGGCCTCATAACTGCGATTTTGAGCTTATTGTATGAATGGCTTTTCATTCAGATCAAGAAAAAGATTGCTTTTTTGCATTTTCGATAATTACTCGTTTATCTCTTAGCTCGAAACATAGAATGGCGTAGCCTTGATTACGCTATCGCTGCATCAAGGCTACGCCTCAGTGGCACCATGCCGCTTTCGGGAGATCCTTCGCGCCAAAAGACGCGCTCAGGACGACGTGGATTTGGGCAGTGGCTCACGGCAGGAGGGGAATTATTGACTATAATTTAAATAATCTGCTTAAATGGGGTGGTTATGGGGCACGATTTTGATTCGAACTCGGATAAAGCTCGGACTTACACGACGGATTTTTCTGCAGAGCAGGTTAACCCCGAAAATATAAAACAAATTTGTCAGAATTCATGGCAAAGTCTGGATTATTTCGTCGCTTTTGTTAGGAGCGAAGTGAACAGTGACCAAAGCCAGGTTCACCATTTGCTGCAAACGGATTTTGTTGCCCGCTGCATCTTTCATCATTTAAAGGCTGCTCACGCATTGCCAGTTTATCAACAAATGGCTGTCTACCAAAAATGTATGGATGTATTTAATGCGTTGTATGATCCATCATCAGCAGAGCCCAGCATCAGTAATTATCTGGCGCTTTATCGAGGTTTTGACCCAAATAGTGCACTGTATGTCCATCAGATGGAGCAGTATCTGGCATCGTTTAATCAACAATTTGAAACAGAATTTAACTCATTGATTGCTGCAGCGGGAAATTCTGACTCCAGTTATCATTTGATTACTCTACAGGGAAATGTGCCTTGTGATGCTGCTACCTTTCAAAACGCCAAACAAGGTAATGCCGATTATTATGCTTCAGTTAATGGCGTTGGCATGGCTGAAATGCTAGGTACAAGGCCTACTCAGGAAGATCGCATGGTTGCTGTGCCTTTATCAGAAACAATGCAAGGGCTTTCCAGTCGTTCTAATGAGGAAATACAGCATTTTATCAGCAAGGTTTGGTTTCCTGCCTTGCATGTCCTGTGTGATAACCTTTTAGCACAGCAAAAACCATACAACCCGGGTTTTTATAATCCTGCGTATAACTCAGGCTCTTGCTTTCTCGGCTTCTTGATTTTGCCAGAGGAGTCAGGAAAAAAACGCCTGGTCAGTATAAGCCTTGGCGATTCAATGTTGTTTATACAACGTGCCAATGGCCAGTTGGAATGGGTGAACCAATATCAGCACAGTACTAAAAATCCACGTGAAATCGAACGCATCGGACAGGCAAATTTGCCTCATGGGCGGGTAGGGGGCGCTTTGGCAGTAACCGGTGCCTTCGGTGATGAGTATTTCCGACCCTTGGGGATAACCGTTGAGCCTCAGATTGACATAATGACTTTGGAGCCTGGTGACAGGGTACTTGCTTCCTGTGACGGTTTGACCGAAGCTCAGGATTTCAATGTGGATTTGACAGGAAGGAACCCGGCTGCTCCTGAGCTCTTGCAAAAAATAATTCTCGACCCCAGATTTCAAAGGCTGAATTATGGTCAACAAGCCTTTGTTCTCACGCGTTTAAGCCTGTTTTTAGGCTCGAAAGACAATATATCTGTCTTGCAATCCGACCAACCCGGATTTTACGGAATTTTTGATGGTCATGCGGATGCCGCTACAGCACAGATTTTACAGCAAATCAGTGCCATGTCTTTAGAGCAATGCATACTCGCAGTTAATGCAGAACAGGCAGCTGCTTCCAGGAGAACCAATTGACCTGAGCAGAAATAATGACTTTGTGCGCGCAGGCTCCGTACCTCCACCTTGTCTTAATTTGTATAGCCCGTATTACGCTGCGCTAATACGGGTTACAATCACCTTTTTACAATCGGAAAAGGCAACATGTTTTTAGATGATACCTATGTAAATTATAGGGCGCGGGTCAATTATTCATTGCTTGATGCGGGAGAGGTAAATGCTCTTTGGGCATTTTTTAAAAAGAATGGTATCAGAATGCCTTTTTCGGAATTAAAAGAATATGCGATGCAACCGGATCCATACAAATACGCATTTATTGCCAAAATAAAAAATGAAATCGTTGGGTTTATTTTATTTACCGATCTTGAAAGTGAACTCTTTATTAACCACCTTTTTGTTGCACCTGTTCACCGTTTTAAAGGAATAGGTACTACTCTTATGGCACATGCGAAAGAACTAAAACCAATAGGCTCATTTTCATATCTTGATGCAAGCACCAATTTCATGCCGTGGATGGATGTTTTAAGTGCTACCAAACGAGCACAAATGATAACCCGTCTAGGCTCATTTTATAAACCAAAGCCAAACGATAAACCGGAAGAAGCTGTAGCCTTGATGCAGGCGAAGCCGTAATCCCCGAGTCTGTCAGGAAATACCTAAGTCGAGTGTAGCCCGTATTAGGCGTCAGCCGTAATACGGGATCGGAGTGGCAATGAACTCATTCCCGTATTACGGCTGACGCCTAATACGGGCTACGGTTCTTAATCATTTGCATGCCATTGAAAATAGACTCTTTTATCTGGGGCGGGAAATGATTGGGTAGTTTGTGTTCAACCTGTGCTAATGCGCCATCCATTTCATCAAATACAGAAGTTATTATTTCCTGCATTTTTTGTTCTGGAAAATAGCAGGATTTCGCCATAATCAGCCAATGGCGAATTTGTATGGTATCCCATTTGTAATGATTTTTTGACGATTTTAACGCCATGGCCATTTTTAATTTTTTCCATTCTAATTCGTGTTTGTCTGCTAAGGGATACGCTGAAATGACATCGTAGATTGGTGTTAATTGAAATCTTCCCTGGGCTTTTAATAAAATACTGAAATTTTTAGCATGCCCATCTATTGCTCCCAATACCCAAAACAAAAATACAGTTTTAAAAAACTGCTCACGGTCTGCCGCAGCATGTTCGGCATTTTGTAATATATTCATTATAGATTTAATGCCTGGACCACCATCGGATTCATATTTTAAGCCCGGAGGGATGGCAAGTACCTGGCAAAAATCTTCCTGGGGCAAACGCATTAACCATTGGTTTGACTCAGCCCATGCTCTATCGAAACGCTTTACTGCAAGTGCTTTGAACTCAGCGAATCTGACTATATTGGCCTGGTTTACAGGTAATCCATATGCCGACAAAATTTGTAAACAGAGCCATTCATTTTCTATGCTTTCAGACAGGTCAATGCCCGCGTGCACGATTTTGCCAATAGGTAATTTAATAATATGGCTGGTTGGTGTGGTATCTTTTGGCAGGTGCCATTGTTCTTTATGCCATAGTAAAGCTGTTTTTTCTTGTGCACCGGCTATCGATATTCGAAAGTCAGTGTGCTCTTGCATTCCTAGTGGTGCTGATTGATATCCTTTTAATAAAGTGGCGATTTCATCATCAGAAATGGGAGTCGCTGTGATTTCTTTAATATTTGTTGTTAAGGGGGTAGTGAGCAACTGTAAAGCCCCAACGCAATCTCCCCCTATGTAGGATAGCAAATCAAAGCATTGGGTAGATTCGGTATGAAAGCGTTTTTGTATTCTGGTACGAATGATAGTACTGTCGGGCAACAGATTATCAAAGAAATACTCTACAGCTCTTCCTTTGTAGGGCACTTCAGTAAGTGGCATGGACAGGCTAATCGGACGTGTGATTTCATGATCCAGCCAGTTATCAGCATATTGAAAAACCAACTGGCCGCTTGATTCACGTGATAAGCGCCCAACTTCTATACCGTTCATATACACAAACAACTCATGGTAACGTTTGGAACGTGCCATTACCATTGCTCCTTGTTGTCTGCCTTGCCCTTATCTTTTGAGCGTATGACCATTTCCAAATCCAGGGCAGCCAAAATACGGAATAAAGTAATAAGCCGAGTCCCTTCAGCACCTTGTTCAACGCTTGAGAGGGTGCTTTGATCAATATTGAACTCAATACCCGTTTGAGTTTGGGTTAACTTTTTTGCCTTGCGTTGACGTTTAATTACGGTGCCTAAGGCTTTTAAAGAATGAATAAGCTGTTCCATTGCAGGGTACTCTTCTTTCTGGTGTTTCGATAATTATATAGCGTTACAGCCATAAAATCAAAATATAGCTGTAAAGCCATAAAAATGAAATATAGTGTTACAGCTATAATTCTGTAGCCTTGGATTTGCTGATTTGAAAATGACTAACGACCATGGCAATGATGATGCCGGCAACAACGTTAACGAAGCGGTTCATTACTACCTCGGTACTGTTATCAGGCAAACCTGCCAGTAGCATAATGGCTAATGCACTGCCGGCGTGATTTCCTGAAGCGGTAAATCGCGATTCGTAGCCAATGACGCTGCCACAAATAAAAAATCCAATAACGAGTACGAGGCCGATAATCAGCATGTTGGTCGGGAAAAAAATAGCGACCATCCCCCCCAGAATGGCAGCGAATATTTGGCCTGACAAGCGTGCGAACGATTTGGTTTGGGTTTCTGCTACAGTGTCTTCCATCACGACAAACAAGGTAATGGTTAGCCAAATTCCCTGAGGGTAGCGAAAAATCATCCAGGAGAGGAAGGTGAGGGAGATGGTTAAACTGATAATCAGGGCATTGACCAAATCGACTTTTGAAAAATGGATAGAGCGATAAACTGTGGCTATTTTTTTCCCTATATCTTTATCAAAAAAATTGGTTTGCGAGGAAAAAAATTGTGCCATAATCCAGCTGATAATGCTCATCACCAGAATCCCTATGCATACTTCCACAGTACGGTATAAGGCAATAGAGCGAATGTTATCCAGTAAAAAGGCCTCGATGACAATGACCGCACTAAAGCCCGCAACTATAGACAGATAATTATAAGGTTTGGTCTGCAAGCTGATGTACACAGTAACTGTCGAAAAAATAAAAATCGCTACGAACAGGGCAAAAGGGGAATAGCCTATCCATTCTGCCATCAAAAAACCGGTGCCAGCACCAAACAAAGTGCCGCAAAGACGTAATCCTGCTTTAACAAAGGTACCAGAAAAAGAAGGCCGCGTTATGGCTGAAATAGTGACAACAGACCAAAATCCCTGGTTAAAATGAAAATCTTGCGAAATAAAAAAGCAAATCAATCCACACAGGCTCATTTGTAACCCAATAATCCATGACTCTTTCATCTTTTTAGTGAACATGTGCCTGATTCATCCATTTATAGCCTGTCATTACCGATTTTATAATGTGAAACCATATCTTTGATTCTACATCAATGTGGTTTCAAGGGAACAGTTTTCTTCATTAATCAATAGGCCGCAGCCTTGATGCAGCGATAGTGCTCTGCAGCCGGGATGGTGCCATCTTGATCCCGGCTGCGAGCAGACCGGGCTACAAACCCTAATTCTGGTGGTCATGATGTACCTCTCAATAAAAATAATTAATGGGTAAATAAATATTAGTGGTTAAATAATGTTCATTTTGTGGTATAATAATGACTATTTTTACAAAACTGGAGTACGCCCTGTGTCTTACGGAGATCATCGAGTTGATCAACGCTTCATTGATAAAGCGAGAAGAGTACCTGATAATGAACGTGTAAAATGGCTTCTGAGACATAAGCCAGTGCCTGTCTCTTATGAGGACAAGGATACGGGCAAAAGGCACCTGGTGAGAATGCCTGCTTTGGCGGTATTCGCCGCAGAGGCGCTTTTTAACAAAGTCACGTTAGATGTAAGTTTAACTTCCCGTATACGTAATAAATTACGCTTTTCGTCATTACCTCAAACAGATACATATTATAACGAGCATGGCAGCTTGAGTTCTGTATTTGATCCGCTGAGGCAATATTCAGCCTCTTTGTTCCGTAGCTTTTACCAAAATAATATTCCTTTAAGTGCAGAAAGTATCGCTTTACTGGAAAACGATTTCGGAAGAGTCCGTCTTGCTGTTCAAGACATCTTGCCCAGAGAGTATATTTCCCTGAGTCCGGCTGTTTTGTGGCCTTATTTCGCTGAAACAGGGTCACTGGATGAGATAGAACAGCAAAAACGCCGTACAGTGTTTGCAGTATTGTCTCCAAAATTAAAAGCCTTAATCGTATTGTACATGCAAAAGAATGGAGTTGACTCTACAGAACAATGGATGGACAGGGAAGCTTTGAAAGCAATTGTATCCGCGTGGACTTTTGAAACATCTTGCATGATGCTGCCTAATAAAAATGAGATTCCGCATCTTTTGTTTCCTTTATACCCTGAAGTTATTGCAAACTGGACGCAGAAAAGATGGAAAAAAAATATTAAATTTTGGCTGAATAATCCTGACGAGGTGGATGAGGCTACCATGGCTCTGATTATAAAAGAGTTCATGAACCGCTTTGGAGAAGAAGGAGTAAGGGATTTACGTGCCGAAATAACACCAAAACAGCGGGGGAGATTTTCACGAGATTTATTATTGGCCTCTGAAACAGTATTGGTTCATCGGTTAGTGGATGAATGTGTCACCGCTTTGGACTCACCTGAAACCCGTGATGTATCCTTAGCAGAATTAAATGCCTTTTCTGATTGCCTTGATACATCTTCTGAGGAGGAACAGGAATTCAAAACCAGAGTAAGCGGAATTAAAGAGAAGTTTTTGCAACAGTTAAGCGAGACCTCGACTGATTTAGCTACTAATGTGGCCATTTTGAAATTAGTGATGGATCATTATAAGCCGTCCTGTCATCCTCAATTTGTAAACAGAATTCAAATTGATGATACAGTAGAACTGAGTAAGCTCAGGACTGAAATGATTACAACGATGGTATGGTTGACCTTGAAATCCAAATCCCCTTTGCTAAAGCGGCAATCAGATGAGCTATTAAGACGAAGTATGCTCAGTCTTAATAGAGAGGTACTGGGGGATTTGGTTGGTTATATTAAAAATAATCCTGGTAATTTGGCTGCAATATGGAGTACTTTTTGTCTGGCAGATTCACAGGTCAGCAACATAATGACCATGCTCGATTGGCTTCGTTCTCAATCCATCCTTTCAACCGATGACCTCAATAAAGTGAAAAATAAACTGGTGCAAAGCACTCCTTTACCCACTGTTTCTGCACCGTTGGATTTTACTTTTTGTTATCTGACGCTTATCCAGGCGGCAGGAATTGCTATTCCTAAAGAACATTTAAATCAAAAGGGACTTTATACGCCAGGGTTTTTCCATGAGGTTCATAAGCAGAACATGCAAGAAAAACGTGGCTGGTTACGGGAGATTTTCCGTCATGGAAGCCCCGGCCTGAGTCAGTTAATAGAAAAAGTGAGGACAGATGAGCAGGTATATGAAGCCTTATATCACCTTTATCAGTATCCAGAGAATTTGCCTTATGAAGTGACTGGGATCATAGAAAACATCTTAAAGAGCCACTCGGTGTTGTTTCCTACGCCTGGAGAGAGTGTGTCACTATCAATGGGCGTAAGTTAACGTGAGTTTCGGATAAGAAGCTCGTTTGAGCCAGTCGTTACTTCGATGCCGTTCGGGCTGAGGAAGCGCGATAGCGCTGTCTCGAAGCCTTGGTATGGTGCTAAGGCTTCGAGACGAGGCTACCGCCTCTCCTCAGCCCGAACGGCATCGAAGTAACGACTGGA
>NZ_KB892425.1 GCF_000373765.1 Legionella shakespearei DSM 23087
ATCAAAACAATACAAAGCTCTGATGAGCGCAGCAGACAAGCTATCCCCAACCCAAAATTTCAGCATCAGCAGCGCCGCCACCATGCTGGAGCAAAATTCATTAAGCCAGGGAATAAGCTTAAGCCTGAGAAAACACCAACACTTCGACTGGGCGCAACTAGGAATAGCAGGCCTGACAGCCGGCTTCATGGGAGGCACCTTTGGCAAAAAGATAGACGCAACCTTAAAAAAGATAGATCATCAATCTGGAATCCTGGCCACAGAAGCAAAAGCCCTGGCAACAGGAGCCGCCGAATCCGCAGCAACAGGAACCCACTTCAACGCAACAGACATCGTAACCCACTCACTAGGAAGTGCAATCGGCTCAGCAATAGTGGATATTGGCAGAGAAAACAGCCCGTTAATGTCTGAAGAAGAACTAAAAAGTGCAGACGCGCTCTATTTAACCGACAACGTTCTTGATATGATTCACCCAGAACGGACAGAGGACGAAGTGTATCTCAGTTATTTAGCACAAAATCTTAAACAAAAAGGTTCAGAGACCTTTGCCAAAAACCATTATTGGAATGAAAAATCACACGGAGTAGAGCAATTTTTAGATGATTCAATAATGAATTTGAATGAATTTGAGTATAAATCTAGTAATTTTG
This sequence comes from Legionella shakespearei DSM 23087, assembly GCF_000373765.1. Taxonomy (GTDB): domain Bacteria; phylum Pseudomonadota; class Gammaproteobacteria; order Legionellales; family Legionellaceae; genus Legionella; species Legionella shakespearei. The sequence continues at coordinate 651 of NZ_KB892425.1, forward strand.
AATTGTTACAAAATAATATTTTTAAACATGAAGGAAAGTTTGTTGATAATAAAAATGATCTAGGTGGACCAACTAATAAAGGAATAACACTAAACACATTCAAAAGATATGCGCAGTCAGATTTGGGGATTAAACCGACGTTAGAAAACTTAAAAAATATAACGGAGGAGCAGGCAACAATAATTTATAAGAAGCGCTTTTGGGATCCTCTAAAAGCAGATGATATAAAATCATTGAGTATTGCATACACTTTATACGATTTTCACGTCAATGCTCCAGCTCATGCTGTAAAAAAGATGCAAGAATCCGTGAATGATTTGGGTGGAGATCTAATTGTGGATAACATAATGGGATCTAAAACAATTAAGTCAATTAATAGTATAGAACCACAGAAATTGTTTGAACTGTATCAGCAGAAAAGAATTCAACACTATATTAATAGAGTACATGAAAAACCTAGCCAGAAAGAGTTTCTGAACGGCTGGATTGAGAGAGTAAAGAATATTAAATTTGAGAGGTAAAATCATGCATCGTAAATACTTATTAATATTATTAAGTTTTCTAATTTTGGAGACGTGTTATGCGATTACTCTTCCCCCACTTATTGATTTTTCCGGTTCATGGTGCTGGGATAAGAATAGTAAATATAGTACATTTTCAATTACAATCAATAAGTTTTTAAATAAATACAGAGGCGGTTATGCTTCTGTGGCCTCAAGCGGTAATAAAATAGATGACAATGATGATGCATTTAGTTTTGAAAAACCATTAAAAAACATTGTTAAAACAACAATTCGTACAGGAATTAGTGGTGACACTGGCGTTATTCAATTAAAATTAGTAAATCGGAATACTATTGAATGGCGCATATTAAAGGCTCCGGAGCAAGAGTTTTACGCACCAGAAATAGCTCTTTTGCATAAGTGCAAAGGATAGAAAATATAGCAAACGTAGCCTGGTTTGCTTGCAACCGGGAGTAAAATACGAAACCCAACAAACTTCAAAATGATGATATAATTACCAATATGGAAATTGAAAAAACTAATGGGATATAATGATTAATAATCATTTCATAGAGCATTTTTTAACTGCAGCGCATCATTATGCTGATAAACCAGCGCTTTATTTCAATACAAAGATATATGACTACCACACAATTAACCGATTGTCTGATAACGTAGCGAAGCTCATATCAAAATTAGCTCTTCCCAAAGAAACAATTGTTCCGCTGGTACTGGAGAGAACACCACAGATCATTATTACTATGATAGGAATATTAAAGGCCGGATGCGCCTTTTTACCTATTAGTCCTTCTTCTCCCTGTTCACGAATTGAATATATTTTAGAGGAAACTAAATCAAAACTGGTATTTTGTGACTTATCTGTATCATTCGTCATTTCAAGTGAAGCTGAGCTAATAAATCCTAATACACTTGTTGAAATTGATGATAGTCATTTCACAAGTTTTTGTGAAATGAATGATCTGGCCTATGTCATGTACACTTCAGGTTCGACAGGAAAACCGAAAGGTGTAATGATTGAGCATGGTTCTATGATGAACTTGTTCTCTTCTCTTACAGAGATACTTTCCCTATCAAACAACGATTTATTTCTTGCTTTAACCGATTATACATTTGACATATCTTTAATAGAATTATTAATGCCATTAACTATTGGCGCCTCCATTGTTCTTACTGAGCATGGTGCTGTTGCTGATGGTAAGAAAATAAAACAATATCTCAATAATTTTGACATTAGCTTCATGCAAGCCACACCTCTAACCTGGGAAATTTTACTTAAAAATGGTTGGAAAAATAAGGGCATAACCCGCCTTTTAGTAGGTGGCGAACAATTTAAAACCAGTCTTGCTTTAAAACTTGATTATGAGAAAGGCAACGTTTGGAATGTCTATGGTCCAACTGAAACCAGCATGTGGTCTATGATCTATCCTCTTTCAGGTGACATATCTACCGAATCAGTTCCCTTAGGAAACCCTATTGCCAATACCCAATTAAAACTCATATACGAAGAGGACTCTACAAAAGCCGAACTGTATATAGGTGGATTAGGTGTTGCACGCGGTTATTTAAACTCAGTAGAGCTTACTCAGTCTAAATTCATTATCGATAACAAAGACACAATACGCTATTACAAAACAGGTGATTTAGTATCTTCTCAAGATGGCCATATTTGCTATGCGGGAAGGATTGATAATCAGCTAAAATTTGGGGGGATCCGCATCGAGTCAGGGGAAATAGAGACAATCATAGAGCAAGAGGCTTTTGTTAAAAAAGCAGTGGTTAAAATTCATGAGCACAATGAATACTACAAAACCATGGCAGCTTATGTGGAAATTGACGAAGAGACTCTGTTTACCCATGGTACTCACGTAATCAATGAGGATTCATCTTATTATTTAGAAAAGATTTATGATGAAACCTATTCCCATGCAAATGAGTTTGACTATCGAAACATAAACACCTGTGGCTGGCAAAGTTCGTTTACAGGCCGCACTTTTCCTGAAGAAGAATTATTAGAGTCCTATGAACACATTAAAAAATATATTAGAAACTCCAATCTGGAACACGTGCTTGAAATAGGGTGTGGTACTGGATTTCTTCTGTTAGATTATTTACCGCATGCTCAAAACATTACCGTAATGGAAATTTCACAAAAGGCCATAGATTATGTAAAAAGCCTCATCCCTGACACGACTAAAGATAAAATTATCTTTAAGCTTGAATCCATGGTTAATCTCCATGAAGTAAGCCGGTTTAGTTGCATCATAGTCAATTCAGTAGTTCAGTATTTGCCAAGTGTGAAATCACTTATCGATTCACTAAAGCAATTAATCAAAGCAACAAAAGAAGGGGGGACCATACTCATCGGAGATGTCCGCTCTCTGGAGTTATTGGACATCTATCTTGCTATTAAACATTCACACCATCACCCTTCGGATATGGAAACCTGTCCACCCAATTTATTGTACAAATCGCGCGATAGCGAAATTGTTCTCTCACCTTTATTTTTTTATGCATTGAAACAACAATTTAAAAGAATCAGCTGGGTTGATATCAATATTAAACATGGCCAATACCCTAATGAATTAAATTATTTTCGGTATGATGTAATTTTACATATTGATAAGCCAGTAAAAGAAACTGATTGTCATACTATTTCTTTTAACACAATTGATAATTTGAATGATTTAATTAAAGAGATTCAACAACCTCTCTTGATTCAAAATATTCCTTATAATTATTTTCCGTTCTTATGTGCCAGCCTTTCACTTCAAAACAATAAATATTTACATCATTTATTAAAAATTACGCATCATAATGATGATACATTGGATAAAGAAAAAGCGCGCTTAATGCTCAATGCAACAGTAGATAAATGGGAATGCTTCATACAATATCAGTCCGCGGCACCTCAACAGTACATACAAATGCTTTTAACCCCTATTTCAGGAGAGGCTTATTTAATTCGTCCTATCCAAAAAGAGAGATATGATTCAATTCATTCCTATTGCAGAGAACCCTTTAGTCCCTGGTTGCAAAAATTTTGTTTCGAGCATATAAAAATACAAGTAAAAAAACACGTCATGTCGTGGGTTAATCCTTCCATTTATGTTTGGATAGAACAATGGCCTCAAACAATTAATGGAAAATTAGATAGGAAACAGTTACAACTTCCAGCAACCTATCACCCAGAAAAAGATAAAGGTTCCATTTTATCTCAACTCAAACACATATGGCTCAATATAACTGGTGATCATGCGTTAATTAGAGAAGAGTTTTGGACTCACGGAGTATCCTCGCTGTCCATGTACTTTTTTTTAGCTACAATCAATGAAACCTTTCATCTTCAGCTTACTTATCATGAATTTCATCAATACAATACCATGGAAAAAGTGTCTGCCCGTATAGAAAATTTGCTCAAAATATCAGATAAAAAGGATATTGATGAAGGAGAGTTTAATGAGCAGTAGAACACCTAAATTATCAAACAAAAATACCAACCCCAAAAACCATGCTGTATTTTTTGAGACCTATTCTCAAGAATCCGATATCCTTGTTTTTTTCGTTAACAATGAATACTTCATAGAAAAAATTATTTTAAAATCAACAAATGAGTACTATTGCTCCATCCAGAAACTGGTCCAACAGCCCTTTATAGAAGTAATTAATTATTTAAATCTTAATTCAAACGATATTATTTCCCTGTTAGAACAAGCAAAAACAACTCTCTATGAACATCTGGAGTTACATGATGACCCAACCTTTCGTTACAATTATTCGTTATCAGTAACCCATGATACACATAGTTATACTGTAATATTAAAAGTTATTGATAGAAAAAATGATACTTTGAAATCGTACATTAATACGATTATTAATACTCTTCCAGGAGCTGTGTATTGGAAGGATAAAGACGGTTGTTATTTAGGCTGTAATAAATTTGTTGCAAGCATGGCAGGATTTGATAAACCACAGCAATTATTAGGAAAAACAGATTTTGACCTGTGTTGGAACGAATTTGCTCAGGAATGGCGCGATTTTGACTTAGAAGTAATGCGCGAACAAAAAACGTATAAAAGAGAAGAAAGTGTACGATTAGCTGACGGTAGGGTTATTACAGAAATCACTATAAAAAGCCCATTGTATAATGAAAAAAACGAAGTTGTCGGCATTATTGGTACATCAATGGACATTACCGAGCAAAAAACTTTAGAGCAAGACCTCATCGCGGCAAGAAAAAAGGCTGAAGCAGCAAACCAGGCTAAAACAGAATTTCTTTCCAATATGCGTCATGACATAAGAACCCCTTTATCAGGAATAGTGGGCTTCTCTGAGATTCTAAAATCCGAATCTAATCAGCCTCGAATTAAAGAATACGCAGATAATCTGGTAGCATCAAGCCATGCATTACTTGATTTGATGGATGAAGTACTCGAAGCAGTGAAAGTCAGTTCGGGTGAAATTCCAAGACTCAAAAGAAAATTCAACTTATGCGACACATTAGGACAGGTTATTTCTTTATATTGCGCTAAAGCACAAGAAAAAGGATTAAACTTATCGCTTTCGGTGGATAAAAATTTACCCAGATATGTCATAGGGGATAAAATCAGAATGCACCGTATTGCCCTTGAACTAATTGGTAATGCACTCAACTTTACCGACAATGGTCACGTTACGGTTTCTGTAGAACTGGCAAAAAAAGAGCAAAGACATTTAGTCATTAAAATGACGGTCAGTGATTCAGGTATGGGTATACCCCAAGATAAGCAACAGGAAATTTACCTTCAATTCAAGCGCTTAACTCCTTCTTATCAGGGAATATACAAAGGTGCGGGACTAGGGCTTTATGTAGTCAAACAATTCATCGATGAATTGGAAGGTGAAATTTATGTAGATAGCGAACCACAGAAAGGAACTGTTTTTACCTGCTTAATTCCCTTGCAGGAACCGCTGCTTGATGACGACTCAGGAATTGATAATACAGTAGTCTCAAAAACTGAAAAACGCCATCTTTCCCCATTAACGCATAAGCAAGAAGCCTTTTCACTCATGTCAGAAAGTAAAACAAAAAGCAAAGTGCTTGTTGTCGAAGACAACTTCATTGCCCAAACTGTCGCCAAAACACTCTTATCAGGAATGGACTGTCAGGTGGATGTTGCATCCAGCGGGATTGATGCACTGGCTCTTTATGATAAAATCGATTATGACTTAATCTTTATGGACATTGGCTTAGGTGAGGGTATAGATGGCTATGAAGTCACTCATCATATTCGTTCAAAAACCAGTGTTGTAACCAAACATATTCCCATCATAGCACTCACTGCGCACGGTGGTGATGAAAGCAAACAACGTTGCATTGAGGCTGGAATGGATGCGGTATTAACTAAACCCCTGACTCAGGCACACGCCATAGATATTATTAAATCTTTCATTCCAGAGCGACATGAACCGTCTGAAATTAAATCATCTGAAACAAGAAAAGACTTGCCTGACAGTGATGATGAGATGTTTCAATTAAACCAGTTCCCCATTTT
>NZ_KB892426.1 GCF_000373765.1 Legionella shakespearei DSM 23087
CCGGGCTACAGTGGTTTTGTGCTTCAGCAAAAGTTCCGCTCCCTCACGGTCGCGGCTCGGTATTCGTGCGTTTGCAGATACTTCATCGTGCAGCGGAAACCGAGCCGCGACCGTTAGGAAGCGGAACAGTTATACTGGCACGTACTTTCATGCTGACGTACTCAATACCTCCTCTGTGCTTTCCTCTTCATCGCTTATGTCATCAAGCTCTTCTGACGGAGGGGTTTCAGGTCTTTTAGGTGGCTTTTTATGGCTTATAAAGGGCGAATCAGAGAGTGAGACGGTTTCGATTTCTCGGGCTTGTTTTAAAGCCTCGGCTGCCCGCTCTTTAGAATCTTTAATAGAAGAAATCAGTCTGTCTCGCAGGGCTTCGTCCTTTTTTATCTGTGCTTCAAGATTGGGGATAGTTACTGTCTGCAGCGTTTTCAAGCTTTGAGAATTACGTCCCATGGCGTTTTGATTTTTTTCAATAGTCTGTAAATTACTTTTAAGTGCTGACTCATTAGATGAGGCTTTCACTGTATACACTATAGCCGCAATTCCCATACCCAGGGTCGTCAGAAGCAACAAGGCAGGTGGAATCGATACCAGTGAATAGAGCAAAGCCGGGGCAATGAAAAAGGGAATGGTGCCGCTTAAAGTAAGAATAAAAGGGATGGCAAATAAAAAGGTCAGTCCCGCCAATAACCAGGTTGGAGTACCTAAACTGTCTTTCCAGCCGCTGTTATGAGCCAATGCTGTTTTAAGCTCAACATTTTCTGCACGTAACTTTTGATTCGCTGTCGTCAACCCCGGATTACTGTTTTGCAATGACTGTAATCTCTTGTTGCATTCCTGCAATTTAACAATCTGGGCACTTATTGATTGTCTTTTCTTGTTAAGGCTGTCTTCGGAACTGGCTGCCTGCTGTTCACATTCGAAGTGTTTTTTCATGAATTTTAAAGTGGCTCTGAGGGCAATAGCTTCCTGAACAGTGACTGCGTCTTCTGTGTTTTCCAGATATTTGGGTAATTCGTCAAGAAAAAAAGGATAATTAATCTGCTCTGAATCCTGAATTAATTCAGCGCATTTTTTCTCAAGGGCATCGTATTGGGTTTCTATACTCTTGGCCAGCAAAACCCGATTCCTTTGAGACAAGGTATCTTCAACTCCCTCTCCTGAGTTCTGATAACCCACACCGGCCTGAGCCCGTCTTGAACGAACATGGCGCCGATCTTTTCGATCTTCGGTGCGGGTTTCTATTTCCTTAAGCTTGGTTTCAATAGAATTTCGTTCCACATAAAGCGAACGTATTTTATCCTGATAATCCATCAGAGAGGTTCTTGCCCGCTCAACGGCGCGTTCGTGTTCTTCGAGTTTTGATGCAGATGATTTTTTTACCCCAGCTTTGACGGGATGTTGTGTTACTTCAACATTGGGCCTTGAGGCAAGCAGACGAGCCAGTTTACGTTCCTGTAAGCGGCAATCGGCTTCATAAGTTTTTAGTTTGCCTGGGATATGATCTAATTCACGCTTTAACCGTTTTTTTGATTCATCTTCTTTAATTTCTTCTGTTTCATCACGCTCTTTTTGCTTTTTATCTTCAGCCATTTGATTCTTGTAAGCCTGCGCTTCCAGGGCAGTTTTCACCTTGGCTTTATTTTTTTCTTTAGCTTCAGTTAAAAGGGCGGTGATGCTTACGTGCACCTGAGGAATAGGCGCTTTACTGAGCAAGAGTGTTTTGAGCTCGGAAAAAGACAGGGCACTGGAAGAAAGGTATTTATTGATGTGTTCCGTCACCAGTTCAGGCAGGTTGTAGTTGGCCAAAAGCATAATCACTCCCGATTATTCATTTAAATCGATGTTAGAATACTTTGAGCTGTCAGGCAACAACCGGGCAATTATTATATTGAGAGGCTAATTCGACGACATCATCGCAGAGTTGATTTCTTTCTCTGGCAAAAAATCCTGCTTTGGCAGTAGCCAGGCCTTTACTCACAAGGGGCTGGGAATAACCTAAAGAGGGCAGGTAAAGTAAGGCACCAAGTAACAGCTCCATCAAACCACCAATAACATGTAAGAGCGGATGGTTAATGCGTAATTCACTGGCCAGATTTTGATAGTCTGTTATTGCATCTGGTTGGGGTTTATCTTCTAGCATGCGAGCGGTTCGGGATACCACTTCCAGCAACAGACGTTGTCCGCTGAATTGCTGTTGTTCCCTGATTTGAGCTATTAATCGCAGGCCTGTTGTTTTAATCTGCTCTTGCTCCCGTGGCAAAGTGGCAAACTGTTTTTCACATTGTTCCAGTCTGATAGGAAGTAGTTGCTCCACACGAGAATGAGGACAATTCATATCACGCCAGTAAATTAACCATGATGTTCTTTTATCGGCGAATAATACATCATATTGGGCATTAACCAGAGTGTCGACGGCATTCCAGATGATGTTGTGGTGAAAATTCATCCCGCGTCCTTTCACTGTTGCCGCTCCTGCGTGCAAGGCTCTTTCAAATTCAGCGTGTTGCATAGGCTGATCTAATTGAAACGATTTGAATAAATTATAATAAACAGAAGAGAGCATTCCGCGGTCTATTGCATCTTTACATGAAAAATTATAGCTGAGGTCAGGATTATCCTGGCTTAGTTTTTCTATAATAAAATCGGTTAGTTCGAATTTAATAAAATGCAGCCAGATAGCCTGCTTTTGTGCAGTGGATATTGTTTGATTTTCTTGTGCTCCCATGAGGTCAAAGCTGTTTTTCAGTAATGCTTTTATAATTGCTGATTCCTCTGCGGCATCAGTAAACAAGAGATTTTTTATCGCAGGGCTGATGTAAAAATCTGAAATACCACTGGGGTGCCTGTTTCCCTGGGCTACACGGAACAACTCCTCAAATACATCAGAGCACGATAATTGATCACCTGTTTGCTCGTAATGATGCGCGCCCATCAACGATTGGCTGGCCGGAAGAGTAATGACTGCAACTTTTAGTGTTGGGTCTTTTTCAAGCTCATGCAGCGCCAGACTCATTTGCTTTTCTTTAAAGCCTGGCAGATCAAAGAAATGCTCTCTATCCAAACCTAAATTGTTAAAATAAATATGGCAAAGGGATTGTTCCTGGGGATGATTTTGGGCATTGATTCTCAGCCAGTGTCTGAAAAGAGGACTGATACTCACTACATCCTGATGGCGCTGAGCCTGGGTACTGAAGCGGTATTCAACAGGAGCCGTTGCTTCTTTATAGGTGAAGTTCTTTAATGAAGGCAGATTGGTATCATGTTGGGGGTGAAATTCGGAAGAAAATAGTCCCCCTATACGGTTCCAGAGACTCTCTGCCTTTTCCGGCGACAGCTGATTTACAGTTTCTGCTCCGTCAGTCAGAGCCTGGGCAATCATCTTGTGTGCATCTGTATGTAGTGGCCGGGTTTGGGCAAGAATCCGATTAATCCATCCGGTATCTTCCAGGATATGGTTGTTATTATGATAAATGGCAAAAAGTAACTCATCGAGAAGGTGCAGGTGCTGCGGATCAACGGAGTCAATCTGTGCATCAAGGTAGTTGATAATGGATGAATAAAGCGTTCCGTAAGGGAATTGGGGATTGTATTCGTTGTCCAGATTGAATAAGGGTTCAAGTTGCGGAAGCAATGCCACAATGTCATTATTAACGAATGGTTTTAATTGCAGCAGGTAGGCATGGCAATTCTGATTGTGCACCATGTCGCTGGTTATTTTACTATTACATTCTTTCTGGAACATCGTAAAAACATCCTGATCTAATGTTGGTCAATATTTTAACAGGTATGACTCTAAAAAGTAAAGATCTTTGATATAACAAAAATTCCGCTTCCTGACGGTCGCGGCTCGGTTTCCGTGTGTTCGTATCAGCTATGTCCTATACCAGAAAACCGAGCCGCGACCGTCAGGAAGCGGAATTTTTGTTGTCTGTATTAGCGGAACGTAATACAGGACTGAAATGGTAATTTCCCGGATTACGCTTTGACAATACGGGTACTAATTTAAATGGAAATGGTGCTGTTAGCCCATTATAATGTCCCTTTTTATCTGCAGGAAAAGGATTTAACAATGGGTAAGCAATTTGATTTTAGTGCATGTCATCCTGAATGGAAGGCCATGCTGGAAACAGCTGTCGAGAAGATGGATAAGAGCTATATAGATAAATTACTCGCAGCTACTGACTGGCTTCCCGGGCTCGACACTGTCTTTGCAGCATTCAGCTTGCCGCTGTCTCAAACACAATACGTCCTTTTTGGCGAGTCTCCTTACCCACGTAGTCAATCAGCAAATGGCTATGCCTTTTGGGATAATGCTGTTGGTTCCCTTTGGAGTCCGCAGGGGTTTAGCAAACCAGTGAACAGGGCAACTTCATTACGCAACTGGCTTAAAATGTTATTAGTAGCCAGAGGCAGTTTAAATTCAGACACCTCACAGCAAGCCATAGCTCAAATAGATAACTCTGCTTTGGTGCAAACTGCCGAAGATTTTTTTGGTGGCATGATGAACAAAGGGATTTTACTGTTAAATGCCTGTCTGATTTATGAAGAAGGGAAAATTCCCTATCATGCCCGACATTGGAAGCCCTTTATGCAAAGCCTGCTGGAGCAGCTTGCAGAAATTAAGCCTGAAGTGCAATTGATTTTATTAGGCAAGATTGCTGAAGCAGTTCCTCAGGATAAATTACCAGTAGGGCTGGCAGTTGAGCATCCATATAATGTAAGCTTCATTACCAATCAAGCAGTTATTGAATTCTTTCAACCTTTGGATTTATTGTCATATGCCTAATATCGTATCAACTATAGATGAGCAGGAAGTTAATAAATTTGCCCAGCATGCGGCGCAGTGGTGGGATAAACAAGGACCTCTCAAAACCTTGCATGATATTAACGACGCACGTCTTGATTTCATCAGCAGCCAAGGTCCTTTGTCTGGGCTAAAGGTGCTGGATGTGGGTTGTGGCGGCGGGATCCTATGTGAAGCCATGGCGAAACGTGGTGCAGAGGTTACCGGAATAGATGCTGAAGGGAGTGCCATTCTGGTGGCTCGGGAGCATGCGCTAAGCAGTCATTTGCAAATAGAGTACGTGAATTCGCCCATTGAACAATACGAGCATTCAGGTTTTGACATCATAACCTGCATGGAAATGCTGGAACATGTGCACCATCCTGAATTGGTTTTAGAGCATTGCAGAAGATTGCTCAAACCAGGCGGATTTCTCTTTTTATCTACGATAAGCCGGACTATGAAAGCTTATGCCGGAGCTATTGTGCTCGCCGAGTATGTGCTTAATTTATTGCCCAGACAAACTCATGATTATGATAAATTTATAAAGCCCAGCGAGTTAGTTGCAATGGCACGTGCTTATGATTTCAATCTCGTTGATATGAGTGGTTTACATTACAACCCGGTGTTGAGAACCGCGTCTTTGAATAATGATGTCAGTGTGAATTATTTATTGGCTTTATCGTAGTCAGTCAACTTAAAAAAAGACTAAATTATTTGCGAATTGTCTAGGGTAAAGCTAAGGCTCGAAACTTAAAATGTGGCACGGACAGTCCCCTCGCCTAAATTGATTAACACTCGGAACTATGCAGGATCGCCTTCCCTCTCCGGGGGAAGGTGCCCGAGAGGGCGGATGGGGGGATCAAAAGGAGTCTTTTATCAATAGGTCATGTTGTTTGGATCTTTTGCATTTCATGAGTGTTTTTTTGATCCCCCCACCCGCCCTGTCGGGCACCCTCCCCCGGAGGTGGAGGGGCTACTAACTGGGCAATTTGCCAAGAATTAAGAAGGCATTGTGATGCGACAAAAACTCTGCTTTAAACCGCATCTTTCTTTTTATTATACCGTTCCTGATAACGTTGATGCGCGTATTTGGCTTGTTCTTCGTTAACCTCATCTACCTCATTACCATAAATATCTACCCGTGCAGCACCGGGCTTCTGGCAATTTAAATAGGCAGGCGAGGCACTGTAATAGCTCAAGCCTTCTCGCAACGATTTTTTACTGAAAGGAGGAGTATCAAGACGTTCGTAAAAATCAATAATATCATCAAATATTCCGATCTTAAGCGGCTTAACCTGATTTCCCTTTTTGAAAAAGGCATTGGGAAAATGCTCAATAAGCCAATCTATAATTTGCAGCTTATCTTTTTTAACCGGATTTATTTGTTGGGACATAGAGTTACTCAAATACATTAAATCAAATTGACAATAAACTAACATATATTGCGACATATTCAAATATCAATTTATCTCAGGGTGAGGTCACTGCCAGTAAGATGATGCAATAATCCGCCGTCCGGAGCGAAGTCGATCCGTAATAGCACAGTGCGTAGCCCGGTCTGCTTGCAGCCGGGATCGAAGTGGCACTGTGTTAATCCAAGTGCAGACCATGCCAAATCTGGAAGATCCTTCGCGCAAAAAGACGCGCTCAGGACGACGGAATTCAGCAGTCAGGGTGCTGGTGCAGTGAGCGTTACTGCCAGGGTATCAACAAATTGCTGCAGTTGTTCTCTTAACAAGGAAAGCAAGTACGGATTCGGATTAATGTTATGGTCACTTAATCTGGCCAACATATTCCAGGTTTTGTCAGGAGCATATTGTTTGCTTTTGTTATGAACATCAGGCTGCAATGATGCGATTAAGTCTTGCAGCGCATCTTTATTGGTACTATCTACATACTGAATCCATGACATAGACCATTGTCCCAATAAATTTAGAGCCATTTCACTTTCATACTTATCTTCCCCGTTGATGATGTCCACTAATTTTTTTGCTATTGGGATAGCATGCGTGTCATCCACTGGGCAATAGATTAACAAGTTTCCAAGATAAGGCTCTGGTTTTAGCTCTTGCCCAAGATTATTTTCCATCCAGTCAAAAAATTGAACAAAATCTGGATCGTCAAGCCTGGGCGTAAGGGGGACTAAAACTTCTTGTGCATGAAATGCGAGGTGATTTTCCTTCAGCAGATTACTTTGAATCAAAGTTATCAATCGGGAAGAAACGCCTCGTGTATTCAATCCAGACACGATAATGGTTAAAGCCTGTAATGCATCTGCTTTCATTCTGTCATCATCAAGTTCCAGAATATTCTGAATCCAGTCAAGAAAGCCATCAATTTGCTGGTCATTTAAGATCGGCATTAATGCCATTAATGTGTCTTTTGATCCATTCTTGAATAGGTACTCTGGATTCAGTAAATTATCCTGAATCAGGCTTAGAAGAGTAGGGGACAGGTGCACAGCCTTCAATCTCGGTGCAAGAGCTTCTAAAGCCTCTAATGCACTAATAGTTACACTACTATGGTCAAGTTCCAGATTACTACGAATTGTATCAGTAAGCTCTGCTGTAATAAATTCTCCATTCAATCTTGGTGCAAGAGCTGTTAAAGCCTGTTGTGCACTAGTGCGCACATTAAAATTGCTGTGTCTCAGAGAAGCTTGAACCTGCCCAAAAAAAGTAGCTGTTATGAGCTTTCCGTCGAGATGCGAGCCTATGGCGGCTAAAATTTGCAGTGCGTTGCGGACTTCATTATCCCCAAGATTGAGATTATCCTGAACCCAGGTAAGAAGAGTGGCAATGTGTTGTTCATTAAGTTTGGGTGCCAAAGCAGTTAAAGTTCTTTGTGCACTTAAACGCAGGCTGTCATTTTCATTATTCAGATGATCCTTAATTGAATCAATAAGAGAAAGGGGAATAGACTGTGCATCCAGCCTTGATGCAACAGCGGCCAGAGCTTCATGCGCGTTAATCTGTACCGCAGCATTCCAATGAGCAATATTAATCTGAATCCAAGTAAAAAATGTAGCGAGATGTGCATTAGGCAGTCTGATTGCAAGAGTGGTTAAAGCCTTTTGCACATCAATGTCTATATCCTCATAGGTCATTTTTTTTTGAATCCAGCCAAGAAAATTGGTGAGGTGTTCTTCCTGAAACCATGGTGTAATAATATCTAACGAATCGTGTATGTAATGGAAATCCTCATACCAGGATCCCCTATGCACTACAATTTCCTCATCCATCGTATCATCATCTTCATCATCTGACTCATACAGGCTTTCCAGTTCCTGTTGAATCCAGGTAAGAAGGAGAGTCAGATGTGAGCTTTCAAGTCTTGGTGCAATAAGTGCTAATGCCTTTGTTACGGCGTTGTACTGCTTGATGTATTCATTCTGGGGTTGGGATTCCAGTTTCTTTTGAATCAGAGCCAAAAGAAGAGGGAGATATCTGTCATCTATTTCTTTTGCCAGCTTGATTAAAGCCCGTCGTGCCTTACTGTTTCTGTTTATCAGATTGAAACTAATCCAGCTAATATGTGCAGTAAGTTCTGCTTCAGTCGAAATGGGCTTCGTCTGGACGGTTGCTGTTGCAGCATGGTGAAGCGGCAAATTGTTTTCATTCCGAGGGCTTTGAGCCTGAGAATGATCTGCCTGCAATCCATGCCCTGGTTTATTCATGAGGTATAGTCCCATTATTTGATGTCTTACACCCAGTCTGGCAAGAGCCCGACAGAATTCATTGTGTCTGCCAGCAAAAGGGAAAGGATATGCGCCGTGAGCCTGATCCCACGATTGGATTACCTTTTCCTGATAGCGCTTTGCTTCATTGTCTCTTTTCATAAAAAGAGAACGAATAACTGTTTCATTCTTTGCAGTAACTGAACCTGTTGTGACCATACGAAGCAGGGTCTCAGGGGGAAGTTTCAGGTAAATTTGAGTTAATACATCTTGAGGCAAAGAGAAAAAAGAGGTCATATTGAACAAATTCCATCACAATAAAAGGAGTACTGTAACAAAAAAAGGTTAACAAATTATTAGCTCATTTAAATCCAGAAAGGTCTTTATCCCATAAGTTCATCTTATTTAAAGAGAAGTCTAAGCAAAATATCTAAATACTGTACTATAATTATAAAAAACATTCATAATTTGCCCGGAGGAATCATGGGGTATGTTATAGCGATAAGTCAATCAAAGGGGGGTAGCACTAAGACTACTACAGCTATAAACCTATGCGGTGCCCTGATAGAAAAGGGATATAAAGCAATACTGGCAGATATGGATAAGGACAAACCAGACGCCGTTAACTGGGCTGGTCAGGGTGATAGTATCAAATTCGTCGTGGAAATGTTCGAAGAAAAGCCGCTGGATAAAATAGATCATTTAAGAAAAAACTATGATTTTATTATATTGGATACTCCTCCCAATTACATGCCGGCTGCCTTTAAGGCAATTATGTTAGCTGATTTCATCATTTTACCCTGTTCTACCAGCTTTTTGGATCAGAGTAATCTGACTGATGCTATATCCATACCCAAAATGGCGCAGAAACCTTTTAAAATACTGGGATGTAAAGTAAATAAAAGACAGAAACTATCCACTAAACTGATCTCTGAATTAATTAATTCAGGTCTTGCTTTTAAAACCGCTATTTCCAATAAGGCAGCAATTTTAGAGAGTCCATTTAAAGGGGAATGGGTAGGTAAATACGGTCGTGGTAGCTCAAGTCATAAAGAATTTTTGGCCTTGGCTGATGAAATAATAGGCATTGCCCATGGAGAAATAAATCATAGTGCAGGTATGCACGGAAAAAAGTCAGATGATATGGGGTCCTCCATAACCTCCCACCCAGTTAGTGAAAGGAGTTAATGATGCAGAATTTTTGCTTATCTGATGTCATTCTTGAGCGATTTCAAAATGCGGAAATTGAGTTAGGAAACTCTGAACACATAGTCAAACTTGACTGTGAAAAAATTGATACCTGGGTGTTTAGAGACAGGAAACCCTTTGAACTTGGAGACATAGATCAGCTGGCCATGAGTATCAATCATGGCGGGCAATGTCAGCCAATCATAGTGGTAAAGGCTTCAGAAGTGTTTAAGCCTAAAGACAATCCTAATGTTGATTACGTTGTGATAGCAGGTTACAGACGATGGATGGCTTGTAAAAAATACGATTTGAAAGTTCAGGCTATTGTGAGAAACATCACTTTTGAACAGGCAATTACTGTTTTAGTCTCTGAAAACGAAAAGGAAAATGTTTCTGATTACTCTAAGGGGATGTTTTATAATACCTTACTGAACACTGAAGAAATGTCGCCTGAGATCTTGAGTGAACGTTTGAATATAAATCTTTCTACTTTGAATATGTATCTGTCCTTTGCTCAGGTTCCAATTGAAATATGGAATGCTGTCGGTGATATTTCTCGAGTTTCAGCCCGAACTGCGGCGGTGATCAATCAGATTGCCAGTAAAGGAACAATGTATATAGAGGCCTTGATGGCGATTGCCAAGAAAATTTCTCATGGATATGGAGAAAAGCGCATTCGGGAATCGGTGAATAATATTATAGATAAGCAATTAAAACGTATTCATCAAGTCCTGGATCACAAACTGAAATTTAATGGCAAAACGATAATGTCTGTTCATCAAGGACGGATGAAGTTTGATGATTCATTGGTAAATCATAAAAAATATGGCGAATTGATTGAAAAGCTGGAGAAGGATATCACTGATTTTGCTAATTTTTATTTAAACGAAAGTAAACATTAAACACCTGATTAACTGCTATTTATTTGATTTTGAAAAATAAAGGAAGCTATCATGCTGATGAGGGAGCCTAAGGTGACGGGTGATAATTTGTCGTATGATTTTAACATAGTAACCAATCAGATTTCTAATTTGATTAATACTCATATTGAACAAAATTTTGATCGCTTAACGCGTATAGCGATGCGAATGTTTGATGTTCCTGTGATTGCTATTAGTCTCTTTGATGAAAAAAGGCAATTAGCAAAACCTGTAGTGTCCTTTGATTTATCGCAACTTAATGTATACATGCCTTTTTTTAATGAATTTAATACTGAAGAGCTTCTGGTTGTTGAAGATGCTACTAAAAATGAACAATTTAAAAATCATCCTTTGGTAACCCACGATCCCAAAATTCGTTTTTTTGTCAGTTGCCCTATTTTTGCCACTCTCGGTAAAAAAGTAGGTTCTTTAATATTACTGGATTATAAACCTCGTTCTTTTGGCTTAACTGATTTAAACAATTTAAACGATATCATTAAGTTGATAGAAACAGTGATAAGAGATTTTCGTTTATCCAAATCACAAAAACTCTTGTTACAGGAAATTTCCGCCGAGGATCGTAATAACTTCACCGATCAGCAAACCCGAGCCTGGAATTTTGATGGATTTAAGAAAATACTGCGGTATCAGATTATGGAAAGTGAAAAAGACAAAACAGGCTTTGCACTGGCTATGGTCGATATTGATAATTTACATGCGATTAATGAAAAATACGGTAAAGAAGTCGGGGATGAGCATTTAACCCTGACATCCAGCACCATATTAAAGTCCTGCCGTGATGCAGATACACTGGCGCGAGGCGATGATGAAGATTTTATTGTCATCATTAATGCCGACAACCCGGAGCACGTCAAAATTGTTGTGGACAGAATCAAAGACAACATTGCAAAAGCGGAAATTAAATTGCCCGATGGTTCTTCTCTGGGATTTAATGTAACTATAGGGGTTAGCTATTTTGCAGGGAAAAAGACAACTCCTGAAACGTTGCTGTCTAATACCAGAATCGCTTTGTTAAAGGGTAAACGCCAGGGTCGAAACAAGATTGTATTTCATGAGCCTCTGTAAACGACAAAAGAATAACGATTCAATTCTAATACGCATGTGATAAGCATATCTAATACGTATGTGGTAAGCATAGCATTCCCATCCCATCCCATCCCATCCCATCCCATCCCTCTCCCTGATCCACGTCGTCCTGAGCGCGTCTTTTTGCGCGAAGGATCTCCCGAAAACGGCATGGTGCCAGCATTGGGAGATCCTTCGCGCAAAAAGACGCGCTCAGGACGACGTGGATCGGAGAATGGCGAAGAAGATGTGTAGAAGAGTCAGAGCCGCCTTGCAGCCCCGGCTGCAAACAGATTTCGTAGTCCGTATCGGTCATGGCCGTAATACGGAAATTAGGTCAGTGCCACTTCGATCCCGGCTGCAAGCAGACCGGGCTACAAACCCAACGCGCCATTGTGATTGGGTTAAGCGCTACTCCGCCCCACGGGATCCAGCTGTAGCCTTGATGCAGCGATAGCGTAATCAAGGTTTTCCTATGGCCTTATAGCCTTTCCGTATGAAAACCTTGATTACGCTATCGCTGCATCAAGGCTACGCCTATTTTAAATAAACCCCTCTTGACTTAACGTGAATTATGAATAAGAAGCTTGTTCTATCCAGTCGTTACTTCGAAGCCTTGGCATGGTGCTAAAGTCTCCTCAGCATAAAGAATTTTCCATAACTTCCAATTTCTATAGGTATTTATTGCTCGATCTCGTGTAAGAAATTTCTCAATTCATTTAGAGAGAATAGCAATTATTTGATGATGTTTTAACCGATTAAAATATTAACTTATTGATTTTAAATAAAAAATATATCATTTCTATGAGTGCATATGAACGTTAATCTCTCAAAAAGAGCGATTTACGTCCTTGCGCTTAGCTGATCCGCTTGCTACATTTTAATCATGACTTGTAAGGATATAAGTCGTACAAAAGGATTTGAATCAGACGGATCTGATTTGTCAGGATGACAATAAGAACGCAAGTTCTTATACGGATGACTGCGAAAAGCCAGGGATTTCCCTGGCTTTTTTTATTTATGGTAAAAGGGAATTTCACCTCGATTCGTAGCCCGTATTAGGCGTTAGCCGTAATACGGGAATGAGTTCATTGCTACTTCGATCCCGTATTACGCTTCGCTAATACGGGCTACAAAAGCTTAACTTAATGGTAGTGGCTAGATCCCACCTAATCTATATTTATGCAACTAAATAACCTGAGTGAGATAAAAACTTCTTGTCAGGGAAGTAGGCAAATATAACTGAACCATTTTTAATGGTATTGATTACAGGTTTAGCCAAGGTTTGGGCAATAGCAGGGCAGCCCCAGGACAAACCAGCACGTCCCGCCTTCTTGATGAAGTCTGGTTCCATATACCAGGCACCATGGATCACAACGCGTCGGTTGTAGGCATTGTCATTATAGCCTCTATCCAGACCTTGCAGGTTTAAAGAATATCCTTTATGACCTATATAGGTGTCTTTAGTGATGTAAGTACCCAGGCTGGATTGCTTGCTTGATTCCCGGTTAGAAAAACTTTTTGCCATGTTGGAACCGGAGTTTTTACCATGTGCAACGTAGGTATTATATAAAAGCCGTTCGTTACGAACATCAAAGACCCACATGCGTTGCTTGTTTGATGGTAGAGAATAATCGATTACGGTTAATACAGGCTTTTTAACAGCACCTCTTTTGCTTGCATTGGTGTAAGCAGTTAAAGCCAGTTTCAAAACATTTTTGTTTAATTGGGGTGCCTTGTTGCTCAGGTGCTGCACCTGGGTGTTAATATCGGGTCCAGACTTGGCAAATGAAGGGACACTTGATGTGATATTACTCGTTAATAAAACGGTTGAAATAAGAGTTAATAAGGTATTCATACTGCTCCTTTCTTCTTGTTAAATCGCCGTTATTGGTCACTTAAAAAGATGGTGATTATATTAACAAATGTTGTAATTGTAAAATTATAAGATTCATCATTGTCCATCAGGGTGATTTATTAATCAATTCATAATCTTAGCTTTTCCTTAAGAAAATATTATGTTAAATATTTGATCCGATGGTTCTAAATTAGATCTATTTTGGTTGGGAAAAACAGATCTTTTTGCGAATAATTAACTCTTTTTGATATTAATTTGTACTAAAATTGGTGCTGCAAAAACCCTTTTCAGCTTCATTAGAACACTCATTCGACATATAATCTATCATAAAATTGAGCCAATGCATTTCATTTCTTTTGGTTCTACACTATGATCTTTCGTTACTAAATTTATATCGATTTCGGAGAATACTATGCTCGAAAAGCAGTCCATTAATGTACCTGAAGGTTTAAGAGCTGCTATTAATAAAGCTTATCGTGCTGATGAACTATCGCTCATCACCGAACTTTGTGATAAAGCAGCGCTTGAACCTAAACAAATGGCTGCTGTCAGAAACACAGCCATGAAGCTGGTTGAATCAGTACGGGTTGAGCGTAAAAAGAGCACCGGAATAGATTCTTTTTTGACTGAGTATGCTTTATCCAGTGATGAGGGTATTGCTCTGATGTGTCTGGCTGAGGCTTTATTACGGGTTCCGGATAATGCCACTATAGATAATCTGATTAAAGACAAACTGGCTGGCGGCGATTGGAAGTCACACCGTGGACAAAGCGAATCCTTTTTTGTCAATGCCACGACCTGGGCCTTGATGCTGACCGGTAAAGTATTAACCCCGGAAAAGGCTGAAAACACCTTAACCAAGGCATTAATGAAGCTGGTTAACCGCAGCAGTGAAGCGGTTGTCAGAACTGCTGTCGATAAAGCCATGCGCATCATGAGTAAACAATTTGTGATGGGACGTACCATCAACGAAGCGTTAACCCGCGCTAAAAAGAAAGAGAGCAAAGGATACCGTTATTCATATGATATGCTTGGAGAAGCTGCTCTGACCGAAGTTGATGCGAACCGCTATCTCGATGCTTACAAAAATGCTATTGAATCTATAGGCCAGCAGGCAGATAAAAATTCTGACGTGTACAAACGGGCAGGCATTTCAATCAAACTCTCGGCTTTGCATCCTCGTTATAACGAATCTCAATACGAGCGGGTGATGGAAGAATTACCCCCTAAATTATTAACTCTTGCGCGAATGGCTAAAGATTATGGCATTGCATTGACTGTGGATGCGGAAGAATCTGAACGTCTGGATTTATCTTTGGATGTTATTGAAAAAGTGTTTAATGACGACAGCCTGGATGGCTGGAATGGTTTTGGCCTGGCAGTTCAATCTTATCAGAAACGTGCCTTTTATGTCCTGGATTGGGTCGCAGCTCTTGCCCGTGGCAAACAGCGCCGCATGATGGTACGTTTGATTAAGGGCGCTTATTGGGATAGTGAAATTAAAAAAACGCAAATGCAGGGATTATCCGAGTATCCTGTATTTACCCGTAAAGTATTTACTGACGTTTCATTTCAGGCTTGTGCGAAAAAAATCCTGACCATGACGGATGCTATTTACCCGCAATTTGCTACCCATAATGCTTATTCTGTCGCTATGATCCTCAATATAGTAGGGGATTATCGTGATTTTGAATTCCAATGTCTGCATGGCATGGGAAATGAATTATACGAACAAGTTGTGCCTGTTGAACATTATGGCATAGCCTGCCGTATTTACGCGCCTGTAGGCAGTCACGAAGACTTGCTTCCTTATCTGGTGCGCCGGTTATTGGAAAATGGAGCTAACTCTTCTTTTGTGAACCGTATCGTTGATGATAATGCTCCTATCAGTGAGCTGATTGAAGATCCGGTACGTAAATCAAAGTCATTATTCAATAAAATGAATAAAAATATTCCTTTGCCTGACGCCATTTTTTTACCGCAAAGAAAGAATTCCAAAGGGTTTGATTTCAGTGATCGCCATGAAAGGGCTTTATTGCAGCAAGAGCTTGATAAGCTTGATTTGAAGCAATGGAAGGCAGGGCCTGTGATTGGCGGTCGCGCCTCTTCTGATGCGCAACATCCTGTAAGCTCACCACAAAACGCTGATCAAGTGGTCGGGGCAGTGCAAAATGCTACTTTGGCTGATGTCGAAAAAGCTCTTGCAATAGCAACGCAAACTTTTGCAACATGGAGTCAAACCCCTGTTGCCGAGCGTGCTGCCTGTTTGAAACGTTTTGCTGATTTATTACAGGCAAATATGGCTGAGTTTTTGGCTTTGGCCTGTCTTGAAGCGGGTAAAACCTGGAATGATGGTGTTGCAGAAGTACGTGAGGCGATTGATTTCTGCCGTTACTATGCTGAAATGGCACAAGAATTAATGGCTCAGCCCAAGTCTTTTAATGGATACACGGGTGAATTAAATGAATTAAGTTTGCACCCTCGTGGAATAGTACTGTGCATCAGTCCCTGGAATTTCCCACTGGCTATTTTTACAGGCCAGGTTGCTGCTGCTTTGGTTACGGGGAACTGCGTCATTGCCAAACCTGCTGAACAAACGCCCCTTATTGCGGCTTATGCCGTAAAATTGATGCATCAGGCCGGATTTCCTGGTGGTGCGGTTCAATTGTTGCCAGGTGATGGGGAAACTGTTGGGGCGGCGCTGGTATCTGATAAGAGAATTAAAGCGGTATTGTTTACCGGTTCAACTGCTACCGCGAATCTGATTAATCAGACTTTAGCGACGCGTGGTGGAGAAATTATTCCTTTAATCGCTGAAACGGGCGGTCAAAATGCCATGTTAGTCGATTCGTCTGCATTATTGGAACAGGTAGTTGTTGATGCGGTTGTGTCAGCTTTTGGCAGTGCCGGTCAGCGTTGTTCTGCTTTACGGGTGCTGTTTGTCCAGGAAGAGGTTTACCCTCGTACTGTAGCACTGCTTAAAGGAGCTATGGCTGAGTTGGTGATTGGTGATCCACGCTGGCTGGAAACAGATGTAGGCCCTGTGATTGATCAGGATGCCCTGTCTGTATTAGAAGAGCATGTTGCCCAGATGAAAAAGCGTTATGAAATCCTTTATCAATGCGCGCTTGGTGAAGAGACTGAGAAGGGCTGTTTCATGCCTCCTACAGCTATTGCCATTGATTCAATTAATGCTTTGGAAAAAGAAGTTTTTGGGCCGGTATTGCATGTTATTTCCTTTAAGAGAAAGGATCTGGACAAGGTCATTGATCAGATAAACCAGACCGGTTATGGTCTGACTTTGGGTATCCACAGCCGTATTAATGAAACGGTTGAGTACATCAGGCACCGAATTCACGCCGGTAATTGCTATGTGAACCGTAATATGATTGGCGCAGTAGTTGGCCTGCAACCTTTCGGCGGCGAAGGATTATCAGGCACAGGCCCCAAAGCAGGAGGCCCCCATTATCTGGTACGCTTATGCCATGAACGCACTTATACAGTAGACACCACAGCAGCCGGAGGCAACGCCAGTTTAATGTCCCTGCCAGAAGAGGGGTAGGCCGGATGTAGCCCGGTTGCTTGCAACCGGGATCGAAGTGGCAATAAGCTTCAAGATACCCCCACAACGCCCTAAAAGACCCGCTTAGGTCAAGGGGTTTCCGAGAGACCGTGCCAAAGCACAGAGAGCATAAATCTAAATTCCGGCACGGTGTGTAGCCCGTATTAGGCGCCAGCCGTAATACGGGAATAAGCTTATTGCCACTTCGATCCCGTATTACGGCTGGCGCCTAATACGGGCTACACTCGCTGTTAAATAAAAATAAGTCACCAATGACTTAGTATTATTCCATTTGTGCTAATATTGTAATAATGGAATCGCTTGAGAACATTTATGCCTATTACACAAGAGCTCCTGGAAAAGAGAATTAATGCCATTGAAAACAGTTGGGTTGGCGTTGAGGGTGGGCTTACTGATGAATCCATAGCAAGCGGTGATCATGTTAACATCATTCCCTTCTGGCAATTCAGAATAGCGATCAAACCTGAAAGAAACAATGCAATAAAAGCACTGAATGCCTTAAAAGAGCTGCAACAATTTAAACGGTCTCGTCATCCTGAATTTAAAGTATTTTTACCATCAGAAAGCTCTGATCTGAGTACTTGGGATTCTTCTTTAAAAGGAGGTGACAGAGACCAGCGTGGAAAAGAAATTTGTGTCTATATGGAGCATTTGGCTAGCGGTTATAATCCAGGATATTACAAAGGGAATTATCCTGATCCCGAATATTTAAAAGCTCTGATTCTTGATATGTGGAAGGCGTTGCAGGATGCTGGTGTAGAAATGGCTTATATTAGTCCCGGGGTTGGAGAGAAGGAGCTTGGTTGTGAATCGGGTATGATTACGCCCTTTTTCTATAGTGCATTTAAACCCTATAAAGGTCGACATGGAATCTTAAATCAAACTCAATACAATCCTTTAAACCTCACCGATCCTTTATCTGACGTCAGCATTTCCGGTGAGGATTTAAAAGCACATGGTATTCATCCACTGGGTGCCTTAAAGTCTGCGCAAAGGTTAGTATATCAAATCGATCATTACAACAGACAGCTAAAAGCAGCACAGATTCAGCTGTCAGATTTGGTAAACAGCAACAATACAGCAGACTCCGCCGAGTACACTCTCAATGCTCTTGCCAATTACAATCAATACACCAGTCAACAGGATGAACTGGATAAACTGATTTCGCAGGAAACAACTACACCAGCTATTCTGGCCAGCCGGTTGGAAGCTTATTGTGCTTTCGTAGGCAAAAACGCCATGCAATTAACATTGCCTGCTGAATCGTCACTGAACGAACCATCACTGCTCAGGCACATTAATATATTGAACAGTTTGGCAAGAGAAACCGATCCGGATAAAGACACCATCAGAACCCGATATTTTAATAGTCTACCTGAAACAGTTACTGCCGCTATAGAAAAGCAGGAACCTATAAAGGATGAGCAATTTTTCCAGGTAGTTGTGCAAGAGATACTCAAGGACGTCCGCCGCGGGTTTGAACAGGAAATGAAATCAAGCGTTGATGAAATGATGGGTGTTTGTCAACCAGTCATTAAACGAGAGCAACTGGAAGCTGCTTTTAAAAGGGATCCTTACCAATTCCAAAAGCTCTATCAAAGATTACAGGTTTTAGACTTTGAAAAGCAAACCATACTTGGTGAGTCCCAGCGATTTGATAGTTTGCCCAAACCAACAGAACATCCCTCATCTTATGATCGCATGAGTGATCAAACGAACAGTCTGGCGAATGCACGTAATATATTAAATGATTACACCAAAAATAATTCATTGTTCAGTCGACTGATTCATGGCCATTGGAACAGGCACCATGTTAAGGAAGTGCATGAAATCGTAAAAGACATTGATGCGAAGAACATCAAAAATATGGATGAACTTGTCATGCGCTTAAGTGCTATTCATCTGGAAAACCCAAAAGGCTCTCTGGCAAGAAGAATGGAGTTTATCGTATTGCCATATACTGAAAAATTAACACATGCCTTCAGGGCTGTCCATGAACCAGAGGAAAGTCTAACAGTACAAGCAGGCTAAATTGACATGAGCCATAACGCTCCTAATCATCATGCCGTTTAGAGAACAGCCAGGGCACTAATACAAATAAAATGAGTCCGCCTATTAAAAAGGATTCAAACAGGTATATATTACCAACCGGGATTTGCGATGGGGGAATAAACCCTACAATCATAGCCGCGATACAACACAATATTCCTGTACCTGATACCAGCCACATCACCAGGTTTCCACCAGGAATAGTATAGCCACGAGGGTGATCAGGGCTGCTGTATCGCAGTTTGATAGCGGCAGAAAACATTATAATATACACCAGTAATGCCATTTGTGCGCTTAAATCACTGAGCATCCAATACGCGGCGTTAATGGAATCAAGCAAGATGAATATAGTACTTAACACAGAAAAGATGAGGCCTTGCGTTATCAGGATGGTAACTGGAGCACCATGTTTATTAACACGGGCAAATTGGGCAGGTAATGAGCCATCGCGAGCAGAAACCAGTAAACCTTTTGTTGGGCCAATGATCCAGGCTGACACACCACTTAAACCACCCAGAATGATTAATACAGCAATAACCAGAGTCATCCATGGCATATGATAGGAACTAAAAAATACGGAATAAGCATCAATAAGGCCCGAAACTACGCTCAGATTATCATTGGGCACAACAATCACAATAGCCAAAGATCCTAAAGAAAGAGTAGAAATGATTAATATAGTGGAATACAGCAAAGCCCTTGGATAATCACGTTGCGGGTTTTTTACTTCTTCAGCATGGACTGCTGACATTTCCATACCGATTAAACCAAACAATATGGCAGAGAAAAGGGACAGGTTACCAAAAGAACTAAAATCAGGAAGCCATGACGAGGGGTAGTTAACTGCCACCGGACGTCCCTGGAACATCCATATGGCGCCAAGAACAATAATCACCAGCATGGGCAGGATTGTACCTATAGAGGCACCAATGATGCTGACTATGCTTGACAGTTTCATTCCGAAACAATTAAGCAGGGTAAATAACCAGAACAGGCCAAGGGCTGTGCCTAACAGATAGAATTTATTATTAGCCAGTTCAGGAGCTATTAAATAGGAGAGTGTCGCTGCTATAAAGGCGAGCATGGTGGGGTACCAGACTACATTGTATATCCATTGCAGCCAAATGGTGATAAAGCCTGCGCGGCGGCCAAATGCTTCACGGACCCAGACATAAATTCCACCGGTATTCGGGTAGGCAGTAGCTAGTTCAGCAGCAACAAGGGCTACTGGTATAAAAAAAGCCAGTGCGGCAACAATGTAATAAGAGATTAATGACAAACCAAGTTTTGCACTGATAGGCAAGGTACGTAAACTATCAACCGCGATAACGTTAATCATGACCAAAGAAAAGACGTTTAAAACCTTTTTTGACTGATGCATAATTAATCCTTAATGGGTGCAGTAATAAGGGCGGTTAATTAATAGGTAACCATTATAATGAGAATGTATATTAGCAAAGTAAAAATTGTCCACGCACCTGGATCCATTATAGATAGTCAACCGTTAAAATTATCATTTTTATATGAAAAAATCAATAATTTGAGATGATCTGTGCCGCAACAAAAATTCCGCTTCCTGACGGATCCACGTCGTCCTGAACGCGTCTTTTTGCGCGAAGGACGACGTGGATCCGTCACGAAGCGGAACAGTTATACGGGTACGTACTTTATTTCTTGCTCCGGACTTTCGCTCTGGAGCTTCTTGGGGTTATGTTGGTTATGTTAGGGTTCATTGATCCCGGCTGCAAGCAGACCGGGCTACGGCATTGTGCCAGTGCGGGGTTCTTCGTTTCGTTCAGGGTGAGGGGTAAGCCCGGTTGCTCGCAACCGGGACAGAGAATTACGCGCACAAATTACGTAAAACGTACTGGAGAATACCACCGTTTTTGTAGTATTCCAGTTCATCTGCGGTATCAATACGGCAGAGTGCCTGAATCTGCTCTTTCTGGCCATTAGCACGCTCAATAGTAACCGGTACCATAGCGCCAGGCTTCAGAGCATCAGAAATATCAATACTGACCCGTTCACTACCATCAAGACCTAAGGTTTTACGCGTCATATCATTACAGAATTGTAATGGCAGAACGCCCATACCAATCAGATTCGAACGGTGAATACGCTCAAAACTCTCTGTGATTACCGCTTTAACACCTAAAAGATTAGTACCTTTTGCTGCCCAGTCTCTGGATGAACCAGTACCATATTCTTTACCTGCAATAACCACCAGATCCTGATGTTCAGCCTGATACAGCATAGCCGCATCATAAATAGGCATAATCGCACCGGTAGGAACAAAACGAGTGATTCCGCCTTCCTGTCCGGGTGTCATTTCATTGCGAATACGAATGTTGGCAAAAGTTCCGCGCATCATCACTTCATGGTTTCCACGACGAGAACCATAAGAGTTGAAATCTTTCTCATCAACTCCCTTGGATTTTAAATACAATCCCGCAGGAGAACTTGCCTTGATAGAACCAGCCGGAGAAATATGATCGGTAGTAATCGAGTCACCAAACAATGCCAGAATATAAGCATTATGGATAGGTTTTATAGCTTCCGGTTTTGCTTTCAGGTCTTCAAAGAAAGGAGGGTGCTGAATATAAGTAGAATCAGCATCCCACTCATAAGTTTTACCCGTACCTGTTTTAATCGCTTGCCAATGAGCATCACCTAAAAATACTTCAGCATATTCCTTACGGAACATTCCGCCAGTAACCTTGGCTACTTCTGTCGCTACCTCCGCATTGGTTGGCCAAATGTCTTTAAGATAAACGTCATTACCATTACTGTCTTTTCCTAAGGGTTCTTTGCTCAAGTCAGAACAGGTCGTTCCGCTTAACGCATAAGCAACAACAAGAGGAGGTGACGCTAACCAGTTTGCCCTTACCTGTGGATGGACACGCCCTTCGAAATTACGGTTACCAGAAAGTACGGATGAAACCACCAGGTCATGTTCACTGATGGAATGGGAAATCACATCAGGTAAGGGGCCCGAGTTACCAATACACGTGGTGCAACCATAACCGACCAGGTTAAATCCTAATTGATCCAGATACGTCTGTAATCCTGCATGTTTCAGGTAATCAGTAACTACTTTGGAACCAGGAGCTAAAGAAGATTTAACCCATGGCTTACGCTGTAACCCTTTTTCAATCGCTTTCTTGGCTACCAGTCCTGCGGCCATTAACACGCTGGGGTTTGATGTATTGGTACAACTGGTTATTGCTGCAATAACCACGTTACCATGCTTCATTGAATAATTTTTATTCTTGACAGAAAATTCTTTATTTTTCTCAGTGCTTTTGCCGGTTTCTTGCAGGAACTTATCAAATTCAACAGGTAAAGAACTCAGATTCACCTTATCCTGGGGTCTTTTCGGGCCTGCCAAAGAAGGCTCTACAGTATCCAAATCCAATTGCAGAGTATCTGTAAAAACAGGATCTGCACTGTCTTTGTCATACCACATACCTTGCGCTTTCGCATAAGCTTCAACCAGAGCTATGGTGTGTTTGTCGCGGCCACTTAACTCCAGGTATTTGATTGTTTCTTTGTCTACAGGGAAGAAACCACAGGTAGCGCCGTATTCAGGAGCCATGTTGGAAATGGTTGCTCTGTCAGCAAGAGGCAAATCATTTAAACCAGGGCCATAAAACTCCACAAACTTGCCTACAACACCTTTCTTTCTCAGCATTTGAGTCACGGTGAGTACCAGGTCGGTTGCCGTAATCCCTTCCTTTAATTTACCGGTTAATTTAAAACCGATCACTTCAGGAATAAGCATGGAAACCGGTTGGCCTAACATAGCTGCTTCAGCTTCAATACCACCAACTCCCCAGCCTAAAATGCCCAGGCCATTAATCATGGTAGTGTGCGAATCAGTACCTACCAGGGTATCAGGGTAAGCATATAATTCACCATCACAGTCACTACTCCATACGGTTTTGCCCAGATATTCCAGATTTACCTGATGGCAGATTCCTGTACCTGGAGGAACGACCTGAAAGTTTGAAAATGCTTTTTGTCCCCAACGCAGGAATTCATAACGCTCGTTATTTCGTTCCATTTCAATTTCAGTATTGACTGCAAGTGAGTCACTGGTGCCGAATTTATCAACCATTACCGAGTGGTCGATAACCAGATCTACTGGTGACAGGGGTGAAATTTTATCAGGATTACCGCCCATTTTTACTATGGCATCACGCATGGCCGCCAAATCTACCACCGCAGGTACTCCGGTAAAATCCTGCATAAGAACTCGTGCTGGTCTGAACGCAATTTCATTTTGTGATGTTTTGGTTTCTAACCATTCTGCAATAGCCTTGATGTCTTTGGTAGTAACTGTATTATCGTCTTCAAAGCGCAGTAAATTTTCAAAAAGAACTTTCAGAGAGTAGGGAAGGCGATTTATACCTTTAAAATGTTTGTTTTCAGCTTCTTTCAAGCTGTAATAATGATAGGTTTTTCCATCAACATCCAATTTACATTTTGTTGATAGACTGTCACGGCCTACTTTCATAAAGAGCTCCCAAAATCAAAACCATTATCATAGCGTATATTTAATAATTTTTCATGGGATATTTATTAAGGCTCGCTTGAATATTTGAGGCAGCAATTTGTACTTGGTATGGATATTGCTAGTTAATAATTCGTATGACAAGGAGCGTTTACATGATTGATTTGAATAATATTATTCAGAATATGTCTGCAGGCACCGATGCGTCTGCGATTCAGGGAAAGGAAGTGGCAAATACTCTGCTTGATGGTCAGGATGAGCAAAATAATAGCGTTGAAGGGATTGATCCAGAGTCTTTTGTCTTATTAATGGCAAATATGTTGTCACATATTCCCGTTGAAAAAACTGCTGAAAATGAAGGGACAGTTTCTGTATCAGTTGATTCTGATGACAGGATCAATGAACGCCAAGATGAAGGCACTAAGGTTGCAGAAGATTCATCTATTATCGAAACTCTGCAGAATCCGGCACCTCCTATAAATAATAATGCAGCTTTGGTGTGGATTGATGCAGACAATTTTCAACCCCCTGAACTTGAAAACAAGAATCCATCTGACACTATGGAACGTCGCCCTCAGGTGAGTAATAATCCACTACAGCAAAACAAAGTACCTGCCGAGTTGCTGACTGTCAAAAATACATCACCGGATATGAATTTGACTAGAGGTACTAATCCTGGCTCCGAAATATCAGGCAATGGCGTTGAAGATGAGTTTTTTGGTGAGCAGGACATCGTTGAGGGATTAAGTACAGAATCAGGTAATGAACTTTATGAAAAACTGAAAAAATTAACCGTTGAAAATGCAGTTACCTTACCTAAAGACGAAAAGAAAGAAAATGAAAATAAGCCCAAGGCCGATGAAATGGCGGTACAAAATGCACAAAGCGCTAAAACGCTGCATCAGCAGGCAAGTTTACCTGTCCAGCAGGCCAGGCAAAACACCGAGCCACCTCTGGTCAAAACACTTGATATCCCTGTAGACATAGGTAATTCTCAGTGGGCCGACAAATTTTCAGAACACATAGTCTGGCTGGGGCATCAGGGCATTAAGAGTGCGTTGATTAGGATAAACCCGGAAGATCTTGGGCCTCTGGAAATCAGCATCAAAGTAGTAAAGGATTCTGCTTCAGTAAATATAGTCAGTCACAGCGGTCATGTACGTGATGTGGTTGACCAGGCATTGCATCGCTTACGCGAGATGATGGCAGAACAGGGTTTAAATCTTTCTGAAGCATATGTTGGTTTAGGGGATAATTCTCAAGGGTTTAGCCAACAGAATAATGAAAGGCAAGACGCATTATTTCAAAGCAGGGATGAAGAGATTCAATTGTCGCCATTAAGCAAAAAACCCCCTAAAGGATTAATCGATTTTTTTGCATAATTGTTGAAAAAGGAGTTTACAACAATGTCTCGGAATCTTTCTGATTTGTTCAGCCAGAGCTACTTCCCTGCTTCTGGAACAGAAGAGGGAAGTCAGTTGAAAACTTCTGGACTCAGTATTTTTAATAGCAACGCTTGGTGCAGCGAATAACCCGGCCACTCCAGCGTTCTATAAGGCAACTTCTTTTACAACCATGCCCGATGTATCTCCATCCAGTCCAATAAGTTCCTCGGGGACGGTATTTAGGACCGTAATAAATATAACCAGGTCCTCCATAACTGTGATAACCAATGAAATAAGCCAGTTGGGTGCCTGGAGGTTGCGACGGACTGGTGCTGGCATAAGTGAGACCGGTATAAAAGAACATACCAATAAATAAGATAAAAGAAATAAGAAGCATTGGCAGTAATTTGGAATTCTGATTCGTTACTTTTTCCATGATGCAATCCTTTTTTTATAGTTTTCAAGCTTATTATAGTTTAAATAATGGCAGTTAGTTTTATTTGTGAGCATTTAGTATTGTAGCCCGTTTGAGCGATCCTTATAACATTCAGATCTTTATCGCGAGAGGGGGCAAGATCGATATTTACCCTTTCTCTAACCTTCACTGTAATTAAGTTAACGTGAGTTTCAGATAAGAAAGTTGTTTGAGCCAGTCGTTACTTCGATGCCGTTCGGGCTGAGGAAGCGCGATAGCGCTGTCTCGAAGCCTTGGCACTGTACAAGGCTTCGAGACGAGGCTACCGCCTCTCCTCAGCCCGAACGGCATCGAAGTAACGACTGGATAAAATAACTTTCTTATTCATAACTCATATACGTTAAGTCAAGAGGGGTTTATTTAAAAATAGGTGTAGCCTTGATTACGCTGTCTCTGCATCAAGGCTACAGTTTTTTATATTTTAAATTAATTGCTTCTTAATTGAATAGCAGTGTTTCTCTCAGAATACATATAGCTTTTCTTGAGGATGATCTGTAGCATTACCGCAATCAATTTTCAGGCCAGTTCTATGATTCCTAAAATAATTTTTATTACCGGTTGTTCCAGTGGTATTGGTTTTGAAGCTGCTTTTGCTTTGAAGAAAAGAGGGCACCGGGTGATTGCTTCCTGCCGTAAGCAAGCGGATGTGGATCATCTATCGCAGCTGGGTCTGGAGGCTTTAGTTATGGATGTCAATGATTCAGCCTCTATAAAAAACTCCTTTGCCCAACTATTAACGATGACCGACAACCATCTGGATGTTTTGATTAATAACGCAGGGTATGGACAAGCCGGAGCACTCGAAGACATAAGCCGAGATGTATTACGCCAGCAGTTTGAAACCAATGTCTTTGGCCTTATGGAGCTAACTAACGAGGCTATTCCTGTCATGCGGCAACAGGGCCATGGCAGAATTATTAATATCAGTTCAATTCTGGGCGTCATCAGTATGCCTTTTCGGGGAGCCTACAATGCTTCAAAATATGCAGTTGAAGGTTTGAGTGACACATTAAGACTGGAGTTGCATTCTTCAGACATACACGTAGTGACTGTCGAGCCCGGGCCAATAGAAAGTCGATTCAGAGATAATGTAGTCGATAAATCACTGTTGCAAGTGGATATGGAAAAAAGCTATTTCAAAAAACAATACCAGGCCATGCTGACTACCTACAAGGCTATGAAAACCAATTCGATGTTTACTAAAAAGCCTGATGCGGTGATTAAAAAACTGATTCATGCGATTGAAGCCAAAAAACCCAAGGCGAAATATCCAGTTACTTTTCCAGCTCATTTATTTGTTTTTCTGAAAAGGATATTGAGTACCCGATTACTCGATAAATTATTCCTTTTGTTGTCGAAGAAGGAATTGTCTTAAGTCAGACGATCAGGACGACATGGTTCGGGGTGAAGTTGCTCCGGAATAGCACAGTGCGTAGCCTGGTCTGCTTGCAGCCGGGATCGAAGTGGCAAAGAACTTTATAAGCAGTTCCAGAACGAAAGTCCGGAGCAAGGACCCCCTTGGATTCAGGGCAGAAACACAGTCCCTGCCAGTATCACTGTTCCGCTTCCTGACGGTCGCGGCTCGGTTTCCGGTGCACGATGAAGTCAATACGAACACACGAAAACCGAGCCGCGACCGTGAGGAAGCGGAGTTTTTGTTGAGGCACAGGAGCCTCCTCGATCCCGGCTGCAAGCAGACCAGGCTACGCACTGTGCTATTCCGGAGCAACTTCACCCCGAATCACGTCGTCCTGAGCGCGTCTTTTTGCGCGAAGGATCTCCCGAAAGTGCTATGGTGCCAGTATTCGAAGCTTCTTCGCGCGAAGAAATGAGGTGTAATATAATCAATCCGTACATCAAATAGTTCCTTGAGCCTATATCTTTCCAATTGAGTTAAAATCAATCTAATTTATTTTTTAAAAATAGAAGATAAAACTGAAATTGTTTGCTAATATCTTAATGGGTTAACATAAAATCTCATTAACTATCAAGGAAGTAATACCATGAAAAAATCAACAATGGCAGTAGCTGCACTGTTAACAGCATTATCATCTGCTCCAATGGTTTCTGTGGCATATGCGGATGATTCTTCTGCTCCTGCAGTTTCTGGATGCCAAGGCAACAAAGGCTGTGCTGGTTGTAATGGATGCAAAGGATGCAATGGTTGTAAAGGTTGCGGCGGCTGCACTGGTAGCTCTTGCAGTGGTGATTAATAATCAGAGCATGTTGTCTCTGGCTTAAATAGCAAATGACAACAACTCTGGTTAAGAGTCGGGGTCTGTTGATATTCTGGCTTCAGCTGGTCTGTTAACAGACCCTGTTTTTATACCTCTTCTTATATATGTAGCTAATTATGTCAATGGATTCAGACTTTGTTTTACCCAGGCTTAGTAAATGGCGACAGAAAGTATTTTTGACCCACGCGACTCAAGTGTTGGAAGCTCAGCAACAGATGAGTACTCAAGAAGGTGGAAATATACTTCATTACACACTGAGAGATATCCCCCAGCATGAACGTTTTAGTCATTATCCCAAAGGGGATCGCATAGATAAAAGCACAGGATCCCAGTATTTTTATCATTGCCACAGGGAAAATCTGGAAAGCACAGAACACGGCCATTTTCACTGTTTTATGCGTTACAAACAAATTCCAAAACGAATAAAACCCGCTGACTTACCTGATTGGGATAAATATATAGAAAACCCCATGACCCATTTGATCGCCATTGGAATGAACCAGTTTGGACAGCCTATACGCTTGTTTACCGTGAACCGTTGGGTTACTTCCGAAATATGGTATGACGCGCAACATGCTCCTTATTTTTTGAAACGATATAACATGACCCTGACCGATGATCCTTATTGGCAGGTACTTGATAAATGGGTGGAAGGGCTTCTCCGCTTGTTTTCCCCACAGATATGCTGGCTTCATCAGGAACGTGACAAACGAATGAAGGCTTATCAGGAAAAAAATCCTGACGCCAATCCATTTATCGATCACGATATTGAAGAGTTGTCTGAAATTGAGATTGATTTGAAAAAGCAAATTGAATGGGTGATCAGTTAGTTTTATTTTTTAATTGCTAAATTACAGCATTACCCGATACAATACACGCAGATTCCGAAATACCAAGATTCGTAGCCCGTATTAGCGAAGCGTAATGCGGGAACATTAACTCAATACTTGTATAGAAATTACACGTCACTTGAGTTAATACGTTTTATATAGAAAAAAAGTTAATTGGGCGAATGATTTTACCAATCATTCATAAGTTACCACCTTTTCTTATTTAAGGGATTCATGGAAACGCTGTCTGAAACACTCGATTTTTCAGCTTTATCTCGCGAAAAAATTGAGCACCTGCTCCGCCATCATAATCTGAGCCTTTCTGTTGATGAGGCTTTAACTATCCAAAATGACTTTCTCAAACGCCCCCCAACCCATGCTGAATGTGTCCTCTGGTCAATTCAAGGTTCAGAACATTGTTCTTATAAAAGCAGCAGAGTGCATTTAAAGCAATTTATTACGGATGGTCCTGAGGTCATTCTTGGCGCAAAAGAAGATGCTGGAATTGTTGCTGTGGCTAAAGACAACCAAGGCCATCGTTACGGAATCATTGTCAGTCATGAATCACATAACCACCCCTCGCAAATTGTTCCTTATGAAGGAGCTGCGACCGGTGTAGGCGGTAATGTGCGGGACGTATGCTGCATGGGCGGTGAAGTAATTGCTGTGGCTGACAGCTTACGTTTTGGCGATATCAAACGCTCACACACGCACTGGATTCAGGAAGGTGTCGTTGCAGGTATCGCGGGTTACGGTAATCCTCTGGGTATTCCCAATATTGCGGGCGATGTTTATTACGATTCAGGTTACAACGAAAACTGTCTGGTTACCGTAGTCACTTTAGGCGTTGTCAGGGAAGATCATATCATTCATTCCTATGCTCCCAAAAATGCAGAGGACTATGTGTATATTCTCGTTGGCAAACCTACTGACAACAGTGGATTTGGTGGTGCCAGTTTCGCCTCAACTACTTTGGAAGAAGAGTCAAAGGAACGAAATAAAGGGGCGGTACAAGAACCCAATGCTTTTTTACAACGCCACGTGCTCAAAGCCAACTATGCACTTTTTGAGCTCTTGAGAGAAAGAAATCTAATCGATAAGGTTGGTTTTAAGGATTTGGGTGCTGGTGGTGTGGCCTGTGCCAGTATCGAACTCGCCGAAGCAGGTGGCCATTACGGCGCTGAAATTGATTTGGAAAAAGTGCCGGTGGGTATGGCTGATTTGCTGCCATCGGTTATCCTTTGTTCTGAAACACAAGAGCGTTTCATGTGGGTTGTCCCACCTGATTTGGTAGAGACTATTTTAAATCATTACAATGAAACCTTTGCATTGTCTAAGGTCTCTGAAGGTGCCCGTGCTGCTGTGATCGGAACAATTCGCACTGATGGCATGTATGTTGTGAATTATAAAGGGAAAGAGTTAGTCCGCGCCAAAGTAACTGATGTGACAAAAGGCATAGTCTATAACAGGCCTTACACCAGTAAAACGCAGAACAATGCGGAACCTGAATTACCTGCAGTTGGCGATTTTAACCAACTGTTGCTGACTCTTTTGGCGCATGAAAACATTGCCTCCAAAGCCCCCATATTTGAAACCTATGACAAGCAAGTACAAGGCCGTACTCATATAGAAGCCGGTTGGGCTGATGCTGGCGTCATGCAACCCTTTAATGAAGACAAATATCCTGAAGAAATCCGTAAAACAGGGATTGCCTTATCTTTGGATCAAAATCCTCGCTACAATAAAATTGATGCCTATTGGGGGGCTGTGAATGCTGTAGTCGAATCGGTGCGTAACATTACTGCAGTAGGTGCCAATCCGGTAGCCTTAACCGATTGCCTCTGTTTCGGTAATCCTGAAAAACCTGAGCAGATGGGCGAGTTTGTTGATTCAGTGCGCGGTATTATCGATGCCTGTGCCGCAATCAAATTAAAAAATCATCCTGAAGCCACTTTGCCCGTAATTGCAGGGAATGTGTCTCTCTATAATGAATCTGTAAAAGGCTCTATTCCGCCAAGTCCCATGATCAGTTGTCTGGGTGCTTTGCCTGATGTCGAGCGTTCCGTTACTTATGCCCTTAAGCAAAGTGACAGTCTGTTAATGATGGTTGGTGAGCGCAAAGATGAATGTGGTGGAAGCGTATATTACCAATTGTTTGATGCTTTAGGCGCGAACGTGCCAAAACCTGATCTCCATACGATCAATAGCGAAGTGCAGGCAGTAGCCTCGGCCATTCAACAAGGTTTAGTCCTGTCGGCACATGATATTTCTGAAGGGGGTATTGCTGTTGCCCTGGCAGAAATGAGCTTTAAAAATGCGATTGGTTTTAAGGTGGAGATACCAGGCAATCTGTCTGTGGATAAACTCTTATTCAGCGAATCGGGTGGTTTTATTCTGGAAGCAGATAAGAAAAACAGCGCTGCTCTTGAGCGCTTGTTCAGCCAATATCAGGTGACATGTACCACTATTGGCATGACCACAACAGAACCTGTTTTGCAAATCAATTCCTGTATTAATCTGGCAGTGAGTAAAGCCCAATGGGCATGGGAACAAGGCTTAAGAGAGAGACTACTATAATGGCAACCATCAGTTACAAGACAGCAGGTGTTGATATTGAGGCGGGCAATGAAGCTGTGCGACGGATCAAGCGTAACGTAGAACAAACCTTTTCTCCCCAGGTATTAACCGGTATTGGCAGCTTTGGAGCCATGTACGATTTGAAACCCTTGATGGAACAATATCAACACCCCGTTATGGTGCAAAGTATTGATGGGGTAGGAACCAAAATGATAGTGGCACGTATGATGCAAAAATTTGATACCATAGGTATTGATTTGGTCAGTGCGACAACGAACGACATCATTGTTCTGGGTGCCAGACCACTTACCTTGCTGGATTATATTGCGACTGATCGTTTAAAGCCGGAAAATATAGAAGAAATTATTATCGGCATGAGTAAGGCCTGTCTTGAAAATGGGATTTCCCTGGTTGGTGGTGAAACGGCTGAAATGCCAGATACTTATTTGCACGGTGAACACGATCTGGTTGGGGTGATCACGGGCGTGGTTGAAAAAGAAAAGGCTATATTAGGAAAGGACATAGTGCCTGGCGATGTGGTTGTTGCATTTCCTTCCAGCGGACTGCATACCAACGGCTATTCTCTGGCGCGAAAACTGTTTTTTGACGTAGGCGGTTATACGGTTGATTCCAGAATAGCTGATTTGGATCAGACCGTTGGTGAGACCTTACTGGCTCCGCATATTAACTATACCCAGCCTATACTGCATATGCTCGACTTGAATATACCTGTTAAAGGCATGGCTCATATCAGTGGCGGTGGCGTGTTGGAAAATATTCCCAGAATCTTACCTGATGGCTGTGGTGTGGAAATTTATAAGAACAATTGTCCTGAACTACCGGTATTTGATGTTTTATCTGCATTGGGACAACTCGATGATCAGGAATCGTATCGTACCTTTAATATGGGAATAGGCCTAATCATGGTGGTAGCGCCCGATGTGATTGCAACAATGAGGGAAGCCTTAAAAAATTACCCTGCATTTCCTCTTTACCAGATAGGAAGCGTGGTGCCCGGTAAATCTGAAGTGAGATTATTCTAATGAACATTGCCATAGTCCAGTTTCCAGGTTCTAACTGTGAGCGTGAAACCATGCTGGCAGTGAAAAGGGCGGGTATGAATCCCGTTGCTTTTCTCTGGAATGAACCCCACAGCACCCTGCGAGACATGGATGGTTACGTTATCGTAGGTGGCTTTTCTTACGAAGACCGCTCACGGGCGGGAATTATTGCGGCTCTTGATCCGGTCATGCGCGAAATTGCCTTGCAAAGCGAACAGGGAAAACCCGTATTGGGTATTTGCAATGGCGCACAGATTCTGGTTGAAACAGGCCTGGTTCCGGGCTTGAAAAACAATCAATTGGGCATGGCGCTTACCGATAACAAACGCATGGTTGATGGTAAAATTCTGGGAACAGGCTTTTACAACAGCTGGATTCACATGCGTCCTTGTGACAGGGTGAAAACTAATGCCTTCACTCGCTATCTGACTAAAGAGTCTATACTTCATGTTCCGGTAGCTCATGCTGAAGGCCGATTTGTAATGCCAGCAGAATTATTAAGTGAAGTCGAAGCAGAAGGTTTAAACGTATTTCAATACTGCGATGAGAGCGGAAACATTATAGATAATTTCCCGATAAATCCGAACGGTTCCTTGCTTAATACGGCTGCAATAATGAATAAGTCAGGTAACGTCATGGCTATGATGCCTCATCCTGAGCGCACTTTGGCGGGTGACCCCATTTTTCATTCCATGCGGGATTATATTCTGGAAAAGAAAGAATACAGGCCACAGCATTTATCCTATACACCGACTTCTGGCAACAGTGAAGCGTACCGTAAAAAAGCAGGAACGCATGAACTTTTGGTGAAACTGGTGATAACTGACAATCAGGCCTTGACGGTGCAAAATACCTTAAGGCAAAACGGTATTTCGGTACGGGTCAGCCGACTGACGCATTGGCAAATTGATTGTGATTCGCCAGAGCTTATAGAACAAATAAAAAAGACGGGTGTTTTGTTCAATGAACGTAAAGAATACCTGGTTCCTCCAGAAGAGGTGCACAAGACTTATTCACTAGCTTATTTGGTACAATCCCGGGAAGATTTACTGGGACAGCAAAAGATGCAAATGCTGGAAGATCACTTTGCAATAACCGGTTTAAAAAACATAC
Organism: Legionella shakespearei DSM 23087; assembly: GCF_000373765.1. Taxonomy (GTDB): domain Bacteria; phylum Pseudomonadota; class Gammaproteobacteria; order Legionellales; family Legionellaceae; genus Legionella; species Legionella shakespearei. Next base: position 33,338 of record NZ_KB892426.1, read on the forward strand.
AGCACGGTGTGGTATGGCTTTTTGAATCTGATGAAGCAGACCAGGCGGATTTTAAAGAGACTCTTTTAAAAACCAATATATTTTTTAACCAACATGCGCATGAATGCTATGAATATAAAAACTCCTGATTTAAATGCAATAACCGCGGCTCTCCCGTTTTGTCTGACTGAAACGAATTTTGACTTTGGTAAACGGTACAAAGGAAAGGTTCGTGATACTTATGATTTGGGTGATAAATTAATTCTGGTGACTACCGACAGGCAAAGTGCTTTTGACAGGCTATTGGCTTCAGTTCCCTATAAAGGCCAGGTCTTGAATTTAACTTCAGTCTGGTGGTTTAAGAATACAGAATCCATAGTACCCAATCATTTGATTGCAGTGCCTGATCCCAACGTGGTCATTGCCAAAAAATGTAAGGTCTTTCCTATAGAGTTTGTGGTGCGAGGATACATTTCTGGCACTACCAGTACTTCCTTATGGACTCAATATCAAAAAGGGGTACGTGACTATTGTGGTTTGTCTTTCCCGGAGGGGTTAAAGAAAAACCAACAATTACCAGAGCCTATACTGACGCCTACGACTAAAGAAACCGAGCATGATCGTCCTATTAGCCCTAAAGAAATTGTCTCTGAAGGCTGGATGACTCAGGCAGACTGGGATGAAGCGAGTGAACTGGCACTGAAGTTATTTCGCTATGGTATGGAAGTGGCTGCCAGGCATGGTCTGATTCTGGTGGATACCAAATACGAATTTGGCCGCGATGCTAATGGCCGTATTGTCCTGGTCGATGAGATTCATACTCCAGACTCCAGCCGTTACTGGCTGGCCGCTGGCTATCAGGAACGCTTTGATGCAGGCAAGGAACCAGAGAACATTGACAAAGAGTTTTTACGTTTATGGTTTGTGGACCATTGCGATCCTTATAATGATAAAGTGCTGCCCCAGGCTCCAGATGAACTGATTGTAACCCTGGCTTCGCGCTACATTCAGCTTTATCAGACAATAACTAAAGAACCCTTTGTTTATGAGGATAAGCCAGGTCCTGTAAATCAGCGGATAATGAATAATATTGAACAATGGTTGAGGTAAGACTTCTGCTGTTCCGCGGACAAGCTGCGGGAGGCGGAGGATCGCTGTCAGGGAGAGGGCAAAGATCGATGCTGTCCCTCTCCCCAACCCTCTCCCGCGATAGGAAACTGATTATTACACTAATCCCTTTCGCGGGCGAGGGGGCTGAACTGTGCAACATTTGAGATGCTGTGTTTTAACCAGACACTGGAACGATGCTGTTCCTTGGCGCGAGAGGGGAAGAGTGGTACTAAATTTCATATGTTAAGTTTGCACTTATCAGTGGAACAGTGCAGTTCCCTCGCCCGCGAAAGGAATTAGTGTAAAAAGCTGACGGTGAGCGCGGGAGAGGGTTAGGGAGAGGGCAAACATCGATACCCACTCGGCCTACATTATAATATCAAATCATTGCGTCCAGGAGAAAACACCTTATGTGTGGCATTGTCGGTATTTACAGTCATGAACCCGTTGCTGCTGAACTCTATGACAGTCTGATTCATTTACAACATCGGGGACAGGACGCTTGTGGTATTTTAACCTGTGATGATCGTTTCTATCCCAAGCACGGCATGGGGCTGGTGAGAGAATCTATCTTTGCTGATGATATTGCACGCCTGAAAGGAAATGTGGGCATTGCTCATGCACGATACCCAACCGCAGGCGGCTACAGTCAGGCAGACATCCAGCCTTTGTGGATAGGTAGCCCCCGAGGAATTTCCCTGGCGCATAACGGCAACCTGGTGAATTACCCAGAACTCGTTGCAGAAATTTGCGGTAAACAACACCGGCATTTGAATTCCTCACTGGATTCAGAAGCGCTTTTGCTTCTTTTGGCTGACAATCTGGCCGTTGGTTCCTATTCTGATACCGATGACGAGCAATTTTTTAATGTGCTATGTAATGCGGTAAATACCATTTATGACCGTGTCGAGGGTTCTTACTCAGTAGTCAGCGTCGTTATAGGAAAAGGCCTGGTTGCGTTCAGAGATCCCCACGGTATCCGTCCTTTAGTCTGGGGCGAACGAGTCCGCGAAGACGGCAGCATAGATTATATCTTCGCCTCAGAGACCACATCATTTTATGCATTGGGCTTTGAACCTAAAGGCGATCTGAAAGCGGGCGAAGTCGCTTATGTGAATAAAGAAGGCAAATTATTCCGCAGAGTACTGACGAACAAAGAATTCACCCCTTGCATTTTTGAATACGTTTATTTTGCGCGACCCGATGCAACTCTTGATGACGTCAGCGTATACCGGGCGCGATTACGCATGGGGCAAAATCTGGCCAAAACCTGGAAGGAACACTATCCTGATGTCTTGCCTGACGTAGTGATTCCCGCACCATTCACAGCAAATACAGCCGCTTTGGCTTTTGCTAATGAACTGGGTATCCGTTATTCGGAAGGCCTCTATAAAAACCCTTTTATTGGCCGTACTTTTATCATGCCCAATCAGGAAGCACGATCCCGTCAGGTACGTTATAAATTAACGCCGCAAAAAACAGAAATAAATAATAAGAAAGTACTGATAGTCGATGACAGTATTGTAAGAGGGACCACCTCTCGCGAGATCGTTAAAATGATCCGCGAATTTGGTGCTTTAGAAATTTATTTTGTTTCTACTTGCCCACCTATTAAAAATCCCTGTTTTTACGGTATTGATATTCCTTCCCGCAAGAAACTGATTGCAGCCCACATGAATGAAGAGGAAATCCGTGACTTTTTGGGGGTAGATAAATTATTGTATCAAACCCAGGAAAACCTGGTCGAAGCAGTCACTCGTAAAGGAACACATCATATGGAAAAGCCCTGTATGGCCTGTATGGATGGCCGTTATATTTGCGGTCAAATCACCGAAGAAAAAATAAAAGCACTGGAGAAAAAAAGAGTCAGCGAAAATGGCTCTGACAGAGAAATTGGAGAGCTTTCCTGATGAATATTCTGATTATAGGTTCTGGCGCACGCGAACATGCTATTGCAAAAACTTTATCGCTGTCGGCACTGCAACCCAATCTTTTTTGTTGCGGTACCTCACATAATCCTGGCATCGAAGTCCTGTGCCTTAATTATTGGGCAGGCGATATCACTGATGTGGCTGCACTCAGTGAGCAAGCCGGAAAATGGGGTATTGATATGGCCATTATTGGTCCCGAAGCGCCTCTGGAGCAGGGACTTGCAGATGCTCTATGGGCTCATGATATCCCGGTTATAGGCCCTAAAAAGGCATTGGCACAAATTGAAACCAGTAAAGGTTTTGCCAGAAATCTGATGCAACAATACCAGATTGCAGGATTACCCAAATACAAAACATTTACCAATTCACAGGGAATTGCAGAGTTTTTGCGTGAATTAGGTGATGGCTGTTATGTAGTTAAAGCCAATGGCCTCATGGCGGGGAAGGGGGTAAAGGTTGCGGGTGATCACCTTCATTCTTTTGACGAAGCAATGGATTATTGTGACGAAATTTTTGCTCAGGGGCAAACCCTGGTCATTGAAGAAAAGTTAATAGGACAAGAGTTTTCTTTTATGTGCTTTTCTGATGGCAATACGTTGATTCCCATGCCCTTGATTCAGGATAACAAAAGAGCCTATGAAGATGATAAAGGGCCGAATACAGGCGGGATGGGAAGTTACTCTTCTGCCGATCACAGCTTACCCTTTTTATCTCAAAGTGATGTGACCGATGCATTAGCAATTAACCAGGCAGTTGTAAAAGCCTTACAAACTGAAACGGGTGAAAAATATATAGGTATACTCTATGGTGGCTTTATCGCCACTGCAAAAGGGGTTTATGTTATCGAATTTAACGCCCGCTTTGGTGATCCGGAAGCTTTAAATGTTTTAAGTATTCTTGAATCAGATTTTGCAGAACTTTGCTCCTCATTGATTCATGGTGCTGCAGCTGAAACAGAGATTAAATTCTCCCGCAAAGCCACTGTATGCAAATATGCAGTTCCTGAAGGCTATCCTGAGCATCCTTTACGAAATGAATTGATAGACATCAATTCAGTAGAAGATAAAACCTTTCTTTATCTGGCAGCGGTTAACGCAGTTGATGGCCTGCTGTACGCAACAGGTTCGCGCACGGCTGCTTATGTAGGTGTTGCTGACAGTCTTGAGACTGCGGAACAGTTAGCCGAGCAGGAAATAAGTCGGATTAATGGTCCCTTGTTTCATCGTAAAGATATAGGTACAGCGGTACTCATCAATAAGCGCATAGCAGCAATGCGCAGGTTGCGAGGCTCATAATGCGTCTTGGAATTTTAGGATCGACACGCGGCACCAACATGCTTGCCATTATTGATGCAATCAATAAAAAGCAGCTGGATGCCTCTATAGAAGTAGTCATAAGTAATAAAGCCGATGCTATAATTCTTGAGCGGGCAAAGGCTCATGCTTTAAAAACAGAGTTTTTAAGTCCCAAAGGCCTAAGCCGTGAGGATTACGATGAACAAATCAGCACATTACTTATGAACTATAAAGTCGATTTGGTGGTATTAATCGGCTACATGCGGATTTTATCCGCCGATTTTGTATCGCACTGGCATCATAAAGTAATCAACGTCCACCCCTCATTATTACCAGCCTTCGCAGGAAAAATGGATTTGGAAGTGCATCAGGCAGTTTTGGATGCCGGTGTTAAAGAGACGGGTTGCACCATTCACTATGTGATTCAGGAAGTGGACGCAGGACCTGTCATTTTACAAAAGAAATGCCCGGTATTACCTGACGATAATGCCGAATCATTGAAAGCCAGAGTACAGGCATTGGAGGGGGATGCATTGGTTGAGGCTATAAGACTAAAGTCTAAATAATGTAGCCTTGATTACTTTATAGCTCTGAATGTTCCTCTCCTATTTTAACCCTGTAAAAAGGATGCAAATAAACAGGATGATCTACGCAAGTAGCCCCTCCACCCCCCGGGGGAGGGTGCCCGACAGGGCGGGTGGGGGGATCAAAAAGAACAACATAACCTATTGATAAAAGACTCCTTTTGATCCCCCCATCCGCCCTGTCGGGCACCTTCCCCCGGAGAGGGGAAGGCGATTCTGCATAGATCTGAGTGTTACTTAATACAGCACTATCGCTGCATCAATTACGCTGGTTTAATAAGGGTTCAACCTTTCAATTGCGAATTTTCCAACACTGTTTTAACCTGCTCTTCCAAATGCGCAACCACAGCCCGTTTATATTCAGGATATTTATTCCCAAGGAATCGCGCTGCCAGCAGGGCGGCGTTAATTGCTCCCGCTTTACCTACAGCCAGTGTTCCTACAGGAATACCCGCGGGCATTTGAACTATAGAAAGTAATGCATCCATTCCATTCGTGAACGTGGACGATGGCATGGGGACACCTAAAACAGGAAGAGTGGTCTTTGCTGCAATAACTCCAGGAAGATGCGCTGCACCGCCTGCTGCTGCGATGAATACTTCAACCCCGCGCTGTTCTGCAGATTTCAGATATTCAAACACTGCATCGGGAGTGCGATGTGCTGAAAGGGCGCGTGCTTCATTAGGAATACCTAATTTGTCCAGCATACGGCCAGTTTCTTCCATTATCGCCCAATCCGATTTGGAACCCATGAGAATACTTACAAGAATATTAGACATCGTTCACACCTCAAAGTAAGGGAGCTCTATTTTATACTTAGAAAACAGCGAGAGCAAATCGGTAGCCCGGTTGCTCGCAACCGGGGATGAATAGGGCACAGTGACACGTCGTCCTGAACGGAGGAATCCCCACGAAAATGATTTATTTATCAGCACTACATCTTCTGTTTCCTTATGCTCTCATAACCTAAAGAAAACCGAGCCGCGACCGTGAGGGAGCGGAAATTTTGGAAGTACACCTAATGAGTAATCCACAATGGAGTGCATCGAACTGTTCCGCTTCCTTACGGTCGCGGCTCGGTTTTCTTAGCATTATTGGCATCATGCCGCTTTCAAAAAGACGCGCGAAGAAACGACGTGTAACTGGTATTTTCCAATATTTCATGATACTTATAAAAATGGTCAAGGATGATCTGAATTCCGGATATTGAAGTCATAGAGATTCAATGCCGCACTATGATAGGAGCTGTTATGAAATTATTTATTTCTTTAATGCTGATGTGTCCGTTAATTGCATTTTCTCAGTCCCCTGAATTTACAATCTCGCCGAAACGATTAACCAATGAAACCTTTAAACAGGCGATAACCCGGGTTAAACAGCAGGCGCCACAGGGTGTAATCAAGTCCCTGAGGCCAAGAGAAACTCCGGTGGGCAATAAAGTTCTTTTTAAAGATATGGACTTTTCATCTGTACCCATGGTTGCCAGTTATGAAGAACTCATGCATTTATTTAAGGTCATTCGTGACAGCCGTTTTCTTCATACTATGGAAAAACCGGATTTTGCACGAAGAATCAGTTGGCTCTACCCTGATGATGGCTGTTTCGCACGAGCCGCTTTATCTGGAATCAAACTTGAAAGTGAACAATTGCAACGCCCAGCAAAAATTTTCGCCTTTGGTGATTTGATGGTTCAAACCAAATATTCACAAGAAGGCTATGTTACCTGGTGGTACCATGTTTCAACTGCAGTAAATTATATGGGGACAATTTATATACTGGATCCCGCGTTGAATCCTGATAGTCCCATGTTGGTTGACGAATGGTATGGACGAATGGGGAATGTAGCTGAACTGACCGGAGCTGTGTGTAACACCTACACTTATGATCCCTTTGACGGTTGCTTTACTGCAGATGCTACCAGTGAAGCCAAAGCAGAAAGAAATCAGGAGCGTTATCTGGATTGGGAGTGGGAGCGAGTTACTGATTTAGGTTTTGACCCGGTAGCCTTTCTTGGAGAAAACCCACCCTGGATTATTGATACACCAAATTCAGCCATAAGATAATTGTTAAATATGCCAGATCCATTGTTTCAACAACGGTGGATCTCCATACCAAGGGGTAATCAGACATGCCAATATTCTATATCATTCTATTAGCATTGACTCAACTCACATATGCCAATCCCTATTGGGATGCTCACAAAGTTCCCTCGGACAGCAGTTTTAAAAGTTCCCAACTTATAAAATACAATGTGAACCAGTTAAAGACTGTAAAACAAAAGAAGGGAATTGATGTTTTGCGTATCCAGATTGACTGGCTTGAAGAGAGTGACAGTTATTCTGTAGGTAAGCTGGTTGTTGAATCATCAGGGACACCAGCATTGTTGGCACGCAGTATCCATAAACCTAAATGGGGCAGTTATTTGGGGGTTCTCAAAGACCAGAGTAGCGGTAAAGAGTATTACGACTCTGTGGGCACGGGTAAAGAATACCGCAAATTGGCAAGAGCCATAAATCTGCGTTTTCCAATGCCGACCAGCGACATGGTTTTTGAATTATATGCAGAAAATCCTCAATCCGGGATAATGGAAAAGGTCATTGAAAAAAATATCAGTGCTAATGAACCTGTTCGGGATGATAAGGTTTTTCCTGACCTGGAAGTGAAAGAATTGTCTTTATCAGCAAAAGAACCCTCTTTACGAGTTAATATATATGCAGAAGGTTATGCTCCTGGTGACAAGAATAAATTTTGGCAACAGTCATTGAAAACCGTTACTGCACTTAAGGGCGAGCATTTTCCTGGAGTGGAGTACATGAGTTTTTATGCTGTGTTCAATCCTTCCAATAAAAGGCTCGGGGAGGCAGTTGACTTAGGCACGCCTGTTCCAGAGTTTGATTCCTTTCTTGGCTTGTATTATCCCTATTGGGATAATTTTGGCCGTTGGTATCATATTGTTTATCCTACACGCGAAGATAAATTCAGGCAGGGACTTGCTGCGGCTCCTTATGATTACCCCATTGTTCTGGTGAATAATAGTGGCTACTGGGGAGTAGGCAATTACATGTCTCACACCGCTATTCCCGCAGGCAATTCAGTCTATTTCACTTACTTGTTACTCCACGAATTCGGTCATTTTTTTGGTTTGAATGAAGAGTATGAAGGAGGCGGTCGCACCGAACTGGAATTTGCGCCGGACATACAAGAACCCTGGTCGCAAAACATCACCTTTTTAAGCGAGCCCAATTATTCAGGATTAAAATGGAATTCATTCGTTAGCGAACAAACTCAAATTCCAACTCCTGATAGCGACTGGCATTCCAAACCACCGGTGTATGGAGCTTATCATGGAGGATACGGTGACTCAGTAAGCAACCATGGCGTTAGTCATAAGCCAGGCTTCAAGTGTGTTATGGAATCGCATGCCTCATTTTGTGATATATGCACTAAAGGAATAATGGATGTAATTCTTTTTGATTTGGGGGTAAGCTAGAAGGGGTCCACTCCTTAACAGATTCATGTCCGTTCACCATCACCCCGATCTACGTCGTCCTGAGCGCGTCTTTTTGCGCGAAGGATCTCCTGAAAGCGGCATGGTGCCAATATTGGGAGATCCTTCGCGCAAAAAGACGCGCTCAGGACGACGTAGATCGGGGACGACGTTAGCCAAAGCATCAAATTTACACACAACGGAGTACATTATGGAAAATAAAATGAAGTTCAAATCAATACTCAAGGTATTGGAAAAAAAAGGAGATTTGGAAGAACTATGTGATAATTTAAAATGGCTTTTAGTCAAAGCATCACAAAAATACTCCGTTGAAACTGTTGGCCATTTTTCATCGCCAGTCACTATGTTTAAATCAAGTTACAGGCATGGCGATGTGGTCATCACCAAATCTCTCCAGGTGCCACACAGAATATCTGATTACCTTAAAATACTCGATGACAGTACTACCGATCCCAAAAAGAGATTAATCACTTTATTCGATGTCTTGAGTAGTGATTCCAAAATGCTCCATACGAACATACGTGATCGCATTTGGGATGACATTCAGAGCACCCTCGACAAACCCATGCCAGAACAATCCGGTATTTTTGCCAGAAGCCTGAATACTCTATTTAGCGCATCGATAAGACTTCCGCATAGTATAGCCGTAGGTATCAAAGATGAATGTGTTGGCAGCCGCGATCATATTGATAAGGAATTACGGATGATTTACGAGATTCTGACAGCGGATACAGCGGATAAATTCATTAAAAAATACGAGCAATGCAATGCCAGATTTCCTGATGTCAAATACTCGTATTCATTATGGGATCCCAGAATAGAAAGGATGCATCGCATATCAGAAATCAGTAAAAGTTTATAGCCTCATCCCGGCTGCAAGCAGCTGTATCTTCTATATATGATCTACGTCGTCCTGAGCGCGTCTTTTTGCGCGAAGGATCTCCAAATATCGGCACCATGCCGCTTTCAGGAGATCCTTCGCGCAAAAAGACGCGCTCAGGACGACGTAGATCGGGGAATGGCAAAGAAAAGATATGTAGTAGAGTCAGCTGGTTGCAGTCGGGATTGGTTCCACAATCGAGCCCCTCATCCCGGCTGCAAGCAGACCGGGTCTGAGCTATTTCACTGCTGCAGTAACTGTAATTTCTGACACTGCGCCACGAGCTTTGGTTGCCGGGTTATACATGGCTTCTGCATAGGCTGGGGGCACGACATATTTTCCGGGATTGATGGCTTTGATTTTGTAGACTATCTCTCTGGCCGTTGAATCAACGCTGCCGAAATAATTTACTCTGTCTTCACGTGCATCAGCAAAATCCATGGAATCTGCTTTTACTGAATCACGGACTACTTCAAATCCGCCTGGTAAGAGATCTTCAATAGCAATATTGGTCAAATAAGCATTATTCAACGCACGAATCTGAATATGCACTTCAATCTCGCTACCTAAAGCGGTTGAGGTAATCGCATTGCCATTAGCATCTCTGTATTCCCTGAAAATTTCCATACCTTCTTTTACTGGGGTAGTGGGTAAGGCTTTATCAAAACCTGCTTGTACCAATTGATAAAAATAATTTTGTTTATCAGGGTTAATCAGGCTGATTTGTTTGACATCACTATCAATATCCAAATGCTGATAATTGGCATTATCCGCAGGAATGGCTTTTTCCTGATTATCGGCTCTGGTTTCTGTCATAGACAAACCAGCTCCTGTTGACTCAACAGCAGGATAAGCAGCTAAAGCAAGACTTGCATAACCTGCCAATACGGTATTGATCTCTTCATTATTAAGAGCGGTGACTAATTGCATTAACAACTTGTCGCCTTTTTGTGGCAACAGATCCGGGAAGTGTTTAGCCAGAATATAGAGATATTGTGCGTCAGCAATGTTGCTGTCATAAAAGTCCATAGCAAAGGGCTTTTTACTTTGTGGCTGATACAGATCAATGAGACGATTGGCATCGGCATCACTTTTCAGCATTTTGTAGGAGGCGGCAATGTATGCTGCAGTAATGTCTTTCTGCCATTCTTTCGAATCATCTTTTTGCAAATAAAGTTGCAGATTCGCCAGGTAGTTGGTAGTTACCATTTCATTCCTGGTGAGGATGTAAATGGCATAAGCCTGGATTCGTGCTGCATCCATATCAGAGACATTTCTACCAGCAAGTTCTTTCAGATAATTTATTCCGTTGAAGAACATATCATTAGGAACATTGAAGCCCTGAGCTCTGGCTTCGGTTAAGAAATGCATGACATACACTGAGGCAAAGTTGTTACCAGAGTTGTCAGCAAGACCTGGCCAGTAACTGAACCCGCCATGTGACATTTGCCTTTGACTTAACAACTGAATGGTGGTGTTGACCTTGTCATTAAGCTGAGCCGTATCTTTGGCAAACCATGACTGGCTGTTCATCGCGATTAATGGCATTACCTTACTGGTTAACTGTTCAGTACAGCCATAAGGGAAATTCTCCATGTAGCGTTGTAAGCCAAATACCAGAATCAACGGGCTGGATGACATAGTAGCGTTAACGTTACGATACTCTGGGAACAGAGTTTGGATGATGTCCAGTGACTTTTTGGCGTCTTTTGATAAACCACTACTGATGTAGGTTGTGAACGGATTAGCAGGGCGCACACTTAAGGTTGCATCCATTGATCCAGTCTTATCTCCAGCAACAGCGGCAAAGGTTACTTTAGCTGAACCCAATAAAGATTTAGCCCGTAATTTATAATGTACGGTTTGCTCACGGCCTTCACTGATTTCCAGTTTCTGCTCAGCCGAGCCAATGATTTCAATCTCTGGCGACACATTAAGGGTGACAGTGACTTCTGTATGATCGCCTGAATCCTTAATGTTATTCGCAACACTGGAACTGACTTCAAACTCATCACCGGGCGCTACGAAAGTAGGCACGTTAGGATTAATAATAAAATCACCACGAACCGCAGTCTTGGTATCATCTGAACCTACATAGTCAGGCGAAACGGCAACTGCCATGACTTTAATTGAACCGTTAAAATAATCAGGCACCTGATAAGTCAATTGACGGCTGGTTGAATCGGTATCAATAATTCCCGACCAGAACACAACCGGCAGGTCAGTCTTACGTTTGAAGGGGTTCAAGCGGCTTGCCAAATCAGCCTCACCATCATCTCCACCCGCGGCAGATAATTCTCTATCCTGAATAAATTTAGGCAGAATCTGATCCACTGTTTGTTGTGTGTACACTTGCAGAGCCTGCTTCTGGAAAAAGAAGGCTAATGGATCAGGAGTTGTGAAGTTTGCCACCTGAAGTATTCCTTCATCTACTGCAAATACAATGATTTTTCCAGGTTTATCGGTACTGTAATCAATAGTTAACTGTTCACCCGGTTTGACTACTTCAGGTGTTTTCAAGCTGATTTTAATATCATGCTTATCATGATTTACCGTAAAGGGCGCTACGCTGTAACTGAGAGGGCTGATAAACAATTCAGGCGATTCCCAGTCGCGGACAAAGGCGACGTTAATGTAGCCATTGCCCTGGAAGTCGGCAGGAACACGAATGGTTTGTACGGAGTTGGTCGTATCGGTTTTAAACCATTGTGAGGCGTAGACTTTATCTCGCTCAATAGTAATCAAGCCAGAGCCAGTGTAAGGTGCTGTGATTTGAATTTCTATGTCTTCATCAGCGAAATATTCTTCCTTATTGAGCTTAATCGACAATTCAGCATTTTTGGCAAGCGGTTGCTGGCTGGCTCCTGCGATGCTGAATTTTAATTGGCTCAATACAGTATTGTTTTTATCGAGTACGCTCAGTGAATAATCGCCGATTTGCTGAGTAGGCAAAGTATAACTGCTGCCTGCTTCTTTAATCTCAAACGCATTGGTATTCACAATGTTGGACTGGATAATCGATTGATACTGATAAGTACCATCTGCTTTTTTAACCAGAGTGGTCACAGGACGTAAGGATACTAACTGTATTTTCAAATCCTGTATTTCTTCTTTGGTTAACTGCGGATTCACGGCAATATAATTTACCTGACGGACACTGCCTTGCTTGATAAAGGACAAATCACCATCAGCCTTGTAGCCGACAAAATAGGGGAGAGGGCTTATCAGTGCTTTTGATTGTGTGGTGACACTGCGGCCACCGTCTGCTTCAAAGCCTTCAGCAAAGAAGGTTAATTGATAGGTAGCCTTCTCAAAACGTTCCAGATTCAGATCAAATTCGGCTTCACCCTTTTCATTGGTTTTGACATCAGTCAGGGTTTCACTAAATACCTTGGGCGGCTTTTTAGGATCAAAAAGCGGATCAGCAAAAACATAATCAGGATATTCATCAAAACTGACATCCTGAGGTGTCAGTAAAATTTTAGCGCTGATTCTTCTGTCCGTAGCTGGGGCACCATATAAATTCCACAATCCAACTTCAGCTTTTAAATCTGCTGGAGAACTCCATCCATCAGAAGGTTTTGGTTCAAGGCTTGAACTGATACGCATTCTGTCCGGTTGAAATTCAGAAACTTTAACACTGGTAGAACCTAACAGGCTTTGTGGATGATTGTCTTTGACTAAAAACAGGTTCACCATATACTGGCCTGTAGGCGAGGTGGCATTAGTTGCAAAATCAAGATCCATATAACCAGTATCATTTAAGGTTATTTTTTCGTCTTTTATGGTTGTACCACGCGCATCAACAACAGTGACTTGCAAAGGCAGCCCAGCGGGCTGAGCCTGAGCATAAGCCTGTTTGACTATCATACCTATATGGACTGTATCACCAGGACGATAAATGCCACGGTCGGAAAACAGGTAGGCACTTAAACTTTGTTGATCCAGATAAGTATATACGCCACCTATGTCAAATTTGGAAAAATTCAATTGGCGGTTGTAGTTACTGTAAGGAATAAAGGAAATATCATTATTCAGGCTGGCCAGATATACAGTGGGTTCTCTGTCTTCAATGAAGTCTTTAAGAGTAGGGAAGTTAACCCGACCTTGTGCATCAGTAGTTCGTGACAAAATAGGTAAACCATTTTTACCCAATACCGTAACGGTTGCACCCACTACAGGTGTACCCTGAGTGATGGAGTTAATGAAGACATCATGAGTGCCGTCATTATTATCTTTGACAATCATTCCCATATCGGTAACCAAAATCAAACGGCTTGCTTTGACGTCCAAGGCATAATTATTGGTTACATCCCAGCCTGTTGCCTGTAATAAAAACAGCCCCTGTGGTGGTGCTTCATTGGCATTTGCAGTCAGATATTTACTTAAATCCAGCGCTGTGTATTGCTGTTTGGTCAGGTCAGATGCATCAAATTGTTGAACCTCAGAAAAAATCTGGCTGATGTTTTGTTGGTTGAATGAGGGATTGATAAAATAAGGGTTGTTAAAATCGCCCTGAGTCTGGGTAACCAACTGGTTGATGTTATTGGGGATCACACGGGCAAATTCAAATTTCACCGCAGGAACACCCCGTAATAGTACGGACAGTTTTTTCTCGCCACTTAGTGCCAGTAACGAACCTTTATGCAGGAAACTTATTTCCTTGGGATATTCTGGTACTGGTATAACAGCAGCATAATCGGTGCTTAAAGTGAAACCGCCAAAACCTTTCATGCCTTTGTCTATTTTAATATAAATATAGCGTGGTGTTGGCGCAGCAATTTTAAAACTGTGTAATGTGGAATAGTTTTGTTCTGTAGGTAAGGCTTCTTTATTTAATGGAGTCGCCAGAGCCAGAATGGATTGGGTGACTTCACCTGGGTTTTGCCATTGGTAATTGGACTTCGCACCCTCAAATGAAGTAGCCGGGTAATCCTGAGGCAACAAATACATATGGACTGATTTGTTAAAATCAGTTTCATTGGTGCCAATGGTGGTTTCTACAGTCAAAATTTGTTCTGGCCTGTCTTTATCATTTCTGATGATAGTAGCATTGGCAGAGGTGACTTTAAGGAAATTCTGGTTATCCGGAATCAATAGATTTTGTGTCAATTCATTTCTGAAATGCGCTGACCCAGTAGATGAAGTGACTTTGTCATCCAAAATCAAACGCAAATAACGTGCTTCGTCCTGAATTTTTATGTTTTCAGAATGCAGGTAGGCTTCACGTTTGTTAGCATCATAAGTATAGGTAAATTTAACGGGCTGACCGCTCTTATCCAGTGTGTTGTTTTTTAAAGTCTGGAACATCAGAGAGGTATTTTTTTCAAGGCTTTCCGCATTGACTGGAAAATTGAATTGAATAGTGGCTACGGCATATCTTTGATCTGCATTGACTGGATCCTGATAAAATTTGAATTCAGAGATAGATGCATTGAAGGCCTGGGTTGAAAATGATGTGTCGTAATGTTCTATATTGGTGTTGGGGGCAAAAAAGTTTTTCGCGAAATTAATTGTGTATTTTTGTCCGGCAGGCCAGTCTTCTGAGGGCAGGAACATTAACTCGCTATCGCTGTTCCAACTCCACTCACCAGGAATAGCGGGAGTCATGGTGATTCCTTCAGTCACTGTTTTACCAATTAAATTGATAGGCGCTACGGATTGGTTGGTGAAACCGTCCTCAGTCTGGATACCAAAATCAATGATCAGATTATTGGGAAATAAGGTCGCTTCATTAGGCGTGATGTCTGGGACTTTAACTGATGCCGTGACATAAACCGGCTTGGGTTGGTTTTTATACCAGTGAACCCCGTAAGCGCTGGCGCCAATTGCAGCCAGTAAAAGTACTGCAGTTCCCCAAAAAGTTTTGGGTGATGTCTGGGATTTTTTATGTAAGTGAGTTAACCAAGGGGGACTGTTCCAGTTTACTTTTCCAAATACTGAAGCAAAGGCAGAACCTATAACATTCAAAATTGAAGAGATTGGATTTTTGTTCATGATTTTAATTTATCCCACTTGGACTGAGTGATTGTCGAAAAGCAATTATCTTGTATTATTTTGAATCTAAACGTGTTACGATTGTTCACGAAAAATGTCTTCGTGTAAACAATACCAAAATTGGGTATAATTTAACCTTTTTGATACGTAATTTCAATGATGAAAAGAATATTTAAGTGTATAAGCATAATCCTTGTTTTGCTGTTTGTCAGCGGATATGTACTACTATTTTTTTCACCCAAACCCCCTTTGTTGGATGGCATCAGTTTTTCTCGTGCGGTGTATGATGATCACCATCAATTACTGCGTTTAACCTTAAGTCAGGATGATAAATATCGCCTCTTTACTCCCTTGTCAGATATCCCCCCACAGCTGATTGAATCTACTTTGTTACAAGAAGATCAATTTTATCGCTGGCATATGGGTGTTAATCCCTATTCTATGGTTAAGGCAGTCTGGCAAACCTATGCCGTCAAATCGCGAAGGGTAGGGGCATCCACTATAACCATGCAGGTGGCGCGCCTTCGTTTTGGCATTCATTCTAAAAAAGTCTCGGGGAAATTGTGGCAAATCATTCGTGCGCTGCAATTGGAAATCCATTACAGCAAAGATGACATTCTGGAAGCTTATTTTAATCTGGCGCCTTATGGCGGAAATATTGAAGGGGTAGGGGCCGCCAGTCTGGTTTATTTTAACAATCCGGTGGAAAAATTAAGTTTACCCCAAGCCATGACCTTAAGTATTATTCCCCAAAATCCAGGCAAGCGAACTCCAGATAATGCTGATTTAAAGAGGATCAGAGATCATCTCTATGCCCGATGGTTAATAAAGCATCCTGAGGATGCCAGGCAAAAGGAAACTTTTGGTCTGCCTTTAGTCATGCAAACCAGCCGTAATTTACCATTCAGCGCGCCACACTTGGTGAATATGGTATTGAATGATCCTTACTTAAAGCAAAACAGTGTGGATACCACACTTGATTCCAGAGTTCAGGTAATTATTAATCGTATTACGCGCAGTTATCTGGCTCGAAAGAAAAATCTGGGTGTTTATAATGCTTCGGTACTTTTGATTGATACCCGGGATATGGGGGTTAAAGGTTTATTAGGTTCTGCGGACTTTTTCAACAAGAACATTAGCGGTCAAATCAATGGTATAGAAATCAAACGTTCCCCTGGATCTACTTTAAAGCCCTTTATCTATGCCCTTGCTCTGGATCAGGGGTTAATTCACCCCAATACCGTATTAAAAGACGTGCCTCACAGTTTCAGCGGTTATAATCCTGAAAACTTTGACTATGATTTTATGGGGCCTGTTAAGGCAAAAGATGCTTTAGTGTTAAGCCGTAATATTCCTGCTGTGACTCTTGCCAGTGAGTTGACTAATCCTACCTTGCATCAACTTCTCGAAAACGCGCAAATCAGTTCTTTGAAACCAGAATCATACTATGGACTGTCTTTAAGTCTGGGTGGTGTTGAATTAACTATGAAAGAATTAGTTGGTTTGTACGCCATGTTAGTGAATGACGGAATGTGGTATCCCATTCGTTTATACAAAGAGGATAACAAGCCGGATGGCAAAAGAGTGTTAAGTCCCGAAGCCAGTTTTCTTGTTTTGAATATGCTGCAAAGTACTCCAGGCCATGATTTGAATTATAAAAGTTCCTCGCAATTACCTGTGGCATGGAAAACGGGTACTTCCTCGGGGTATCGTGATGCCTGGGCGGTTGGTTCTTTTGGTCCTTATGTATTGGCGGTATGGATAGGTAATTTTGATAATAAGGCGAATCCGGCTTTTGTGGGTAAAGACATAGCGGCTCCCTTATTTTTTGAATTGATTGATGCCATCAAACATGAGCGTGGGCCTTTACAGGCTATAGACAAACATCCTGAACATATGAACCTTGCAAAGGTAGAAGTATGCAGAGCTTCAGGAATGCTTCCTACCCGTTATTGCCGCGATACAGAATGGAGTTGGTTTATTCCAGGAAAATCACCGATTAAGACGGATACCATTTTCAGGGAAGTGGCTATTAATAATCGTACTGGCTTGCGTACCTGTCATATTGATGAAAATACCCGCTTTGAAATTTTTGAATTCTGGCCTTCTGATTTATTACGCATTTTTAAAAGGGCGGGTATTCAACGACACACGCCTCCCTTTTTTGAAGCGGATTGCGCTTTATCGGGTAATCAGGGCATTACGCCACAGATTACTTCGCCTCAAACGGGTATCAGCTATGTAGTGCGTGCTGATTCACCGTTGAATAGCAAAATACCTTTGACAGCAGTGACTGATGCGGGGATTGCCCATTTGTATTGGTTCATTAATGAGTCGTTTATCGCCAAAACAAAAGCGGATGAGTCTTTTTTGTGGCAGGCAAAGCCGGGTAAATACGTGATACGAGTTGTGGATGATCATGGATTATCTGATGCACGGGATATTACGGTTCAGCTGGATAGATAAACACTGTAATGAAAACCTTGATTACGTTACGCTGCATCGGATCCACGTCGTCCTGAGCGCGTCTTTTTGCGCGAAGGATCTCCAAATACTGGCAATGTGCCAATTTCAGGAGATCCTTCGCGCAAAAAGACGCGCTCAGGACGACGTGGATCCGTGAGGAAGCGGAATTTTTGTTGAGGCACAGAGCCTGATTTAGCATTGGTGTAGAGCATAAACTAAGATGTGATCAATGCAGCCGGGAATTGTGTCACTGCGTGCGAGCAGACCAGGCTACAGTCTATTAAAACTCCTGCTGACTCGGTGAAAATTTCTTAAAAAATTTATTCAGTTTAAACCGCTTCGCAACGTCCGGCTTATCCAGAAAAATCAGCTTGCTCACATAAATTGTCGCACAGAACTGAACTATGCCCATCACAATAAACAGGGTTTCAAACGAACTGTTGGCAATGATCATCCCACCACAAAGCAGGGCAACACCGGTATAAATACTTGCCAGGCCATTAGCCAGACCCCAGGTCAGTCCTTCATGTGTTTTGTCCTCGCAACGCGCATAAAGAGCATACCATGTGGTTGTAGAAAGGCCTCCGGAAATCCCAAGCCCAATCTGCAGAAGTGCCAATTGCTGCTTATTGCTGACAAAAATATAGCAAAAAGTAAAAATGGTTTGCAGTGCGTATCCTAAAACCAATAACTTTTCTTTATAAATAAAATCAGAAATATAGCCCAGACCAACAACTACTATGCCTACAGAAATCAGATAAAGAGCCCACACCCAGGAAATGTCTAAAGGGGATGATTGGAATTTGGCACAAAAGACACCGAATAAGGGACCTAACATGCCTTCGGAAAGATACCAAAGGTTATTAGCGAATAGTAAGGTACGCTCTTTTTTATTAAACATTTCCCTGTCTGTGAATTAGTCTGAACACTATAAACATACAAGGTTCAGAAGCATTTTAATATAGTAAATTGAAATTAATTTCTCTTATTGTTTTACATAACTTTTTATCGTTATCTTAAAATGTTACTCTAACCCTCAGATCAATCAGGAACCCAGTTTATGCCCTTATCGCAAGCAAGCCGTATTTTATCTCTCGACGTATTTCGCGGATTAACTATTGTATTCATGATTTTGGTAAACAGTCAGGGGAATGATTCGGCTTATCCTGTTCTGGAACATGCTGCCTGGAATGGGTGTACTCTGGCGGATATTGTCTTCCCATCCTTTTTATTTATTGTGGGTGTAACCACAGTTATCAGCTTAAGAAAGCAAATAGGGCAAAGCACCCATGAAGTGATTTATCGCTCTATAATGGAACGAAGTTTTATCATGTTTGCTCTAGGCTTGTTTTTAAATGTCTTCCCTAACCATTTTGATTTTTATCATTTGCGAATTTATGGAATATTACAACGCATAGCCCTGTGTTATTTAGCCTGTAGTTTTATTTATCTTAAGACCACTATTAAAACCCAGTTATTCATTTTTTTGAGTATCTTATTCGGCTACTGGCTGGTGATGACGCAGATACCAGTGCCTGGTTATGGGGCCAATCAATTGGATAGTGAGGGAAGTTGGGTTTCCTTCTTTGATCAAATGATTTTTTCCGCTGATCATTTGCTGGAAAAAACCTATGATCCTGAAGGTTTCTTCACTACCATTCCATCTATAGCAACCACATTGTCAGGTGTGCTGACTGGCAGTTTGCTCCTGAGTTCCCTGAGCAAGAACAAGAAATGTATTTTGATGTTGGGTATGGGGGGCCTGTTTCTTCTTTTAGGCGGTTTATGGGATAGTACTTTTCCTATTAACAAAAACCTGTGGACCAGTTCTTTTGTGTTATGGACCAGCGGTTATGCACTTATCACTTTTGCTCTGTGCTTTTTAATTATTGATATATGGAATGTAACAAAGTGGGCTTTGCCATTGAAGATTTTCGGCATGAATGCCTTATTTGCTTTTGTCTTGCATGTGCTTTTATTAAAACTGCAATTTATTTTTTATTATCCCTTGAGTACTGGCAAGACGGGTAATTTAAAGGCAACTATTACTGATTACTTCTTCAGCAGTTTTTCTGAACCTAATGCCGCCTTGTTTTATTCTCTGGCGTTTTTGCTTTTGAATTTTATAGTGGTGACGTTTTTGTATCGCCGTAAAATATTCATACGGATCTAGTGGGAACATCCCGGCTGCAAGCAGACCGGGCTACGCATCTTTGCCATTCCCCGATCTACATCGTCCAAAATCATATTGTAATAATCCTCATGATCATGCATCATTGCTTCTAATTTGTCCAAATGTAACCGTGCTAATCAAATCAGGATGTATGTATGTCACAGTCAATTACTAAAACTATTAAGTTTATTTATTCATATGAATCTAAAACGGTGGAGCTGCTGTCTGAATTTGATCTTACTACTGAAGATTTTTGTAAGCATTTAAATGATATTTTAAATCATCCTCGGTTTCATAGCATAGATCCAGATCGCCTTTTGCCGGCATTAAACTTTTACAGGCAAATAAATCCGGACGATGGCTTTCGCCTTTTGACTCATTTAACTAAGCCAGAGTGTTTTCAAGCGGTTTATTGTTATCTAGCTGATGAGTTATCCAGAAATACAGGGTCTGGAGTCTACAAAGAAATTGCTCATGCTTTAGTGAACCATCCATCCTTTACCAACTATTTTATGAATTGCATAGTGCAAAAAGTAAAAACGAAATTCGATTATTTTGAGAGCGTCGATGGAAAGGATAGAAAGGATAAAATATTCTACCTTGCTAATTTGACCTCTTTATCTATAGAGCGTTTACTTGCCGATGAGAGGTACAAAAGTTTATCACTCGTCATGAAAATTAAACTGTTTGATGTTTATCACTCTCCCTTTATCGCAGACAGCTCACAGATGCTTGAGTTAATACTGGAAAAAGTGCAAGACGGTGATCTGGATGAGCTATGTAAAGAGTTATTGAAGACATTTCCGAATAGCCGTAGATTATCCAAATCGTTTAATCAAATATTGAATGCGCCACGAATAGCAACTCAAATTAATAACTACTTTCTGAAAGGTCTTTTGGATGCCAGATTTAGTTTTCGCTGGCACATATATCTGAGGTCTACCTTTCAGTTAGATTATGACTATCTCGCCCGTTATTTAAACCGAACCAAAGTTCGACCTCAACAATTACATGACTTTGAAGAAGTTTATAAACAATCTAAAGAGCATGTAAGTCTGGATTGTATCAAAACACTTTTACTTGAAAACAGAAATCAAATCTGTGGAGTTTTGCCAGAAAAAAAGGAATTAATACCTTTTGAGCAATTAATGCATTCTCTTATTTCTGCTTTAAAACGTTGCCCTGTTCAAAACCCGAGTTCTTTTTGTTCGAAATTACCGGGTAATAGTATGGAAGAGAAGCTTTGTGGTTATCTGGATTACTTGCTGACCGGACCTGAGAGTTATTGTGATAACTTAAGATGGCTTATGATAGCGGACAAGAATATTTACTTTGCGGTTCTGGGTATTTATGGCTGGCACTTTTATGAACCAGAGAAATACAAACTATCTCCAATGACTGTGACTTGTGTGTATGATTTATTGGTTGAATGTAAAAACATGAGTCTTTTAGAGCGGCTGAAAATTATTAAACTACTCTCTGAACAGCCAAAACCGGAGGAAGTAAACAAAGAGGTGACGGCACATGATACCGCAACATCCTCCCCATCCAGCCCATCTTTTTTTCATTCTTGATTATAAGAAATGCTAAATCAGGCGCTGTGCCGCAACAAAACTTCCGCTTCCTGACGGTCGCGGCTCGGTTTCCGGTGCACGATGAAGTCAATACGAACACACGAAAACCGAGCCGCGACCGTCAGGAAGCGGAACAGTTATACTGGCAGGGACAGTGTTTCTGCTCTGAACCCATGGATCCCTCGGACAAGCCGAGGGACGGCGGAAATCCTTTACGAGCCAACCCGATCTGCGTCGTCCTGAGCGCGTCTTTTTGCGCGAAGGATCTCCAAATACTGGCAATGTGCCAATTTCAGGAGATCCTTCGCGCAAAAAGACGCGCTCAGGACGACGTGGATCGGGTAAGAGCAAAGATGTGTAGAACAGACAGCAGCTTGCCGCTGGGATCGAAGTACGCACAACCCGGCTGCAAGCAGACCGGGCTGCAAATCTTTCTATTTGTTACAGAGATAAATTCAATCCTTCTTTCTTTTCATTTGAATTATCAATTGCCCTGTTATTATCAAACAAGCCATACCTTCTCTTTTTTAATGGCAATTCGTTCTGCGGGCGATCCGTTATCAATCCTGTCGGTACCGCGTTTTCCGCAGCGGCCTGAGCAGCAGTTTCATTATTAGCAACCGTACCGAACTTTCTCTTTTTAAATGGCAATTGCAGGTCTGAAGGAGGAGAAATAAGTTGTGCCGGTACAGGGGTTGCCCCAACGAGTTGAGCAACAATAAATTCGGTGCTTTTCAGTGAAGAACTGTAACCTGGTTTTAAGCGCCATTCGGGTTTGGAACCAAGATACGTCTTAAGATCAGCAGGTATATCGAATTTTCCTGATTTACCCACGTAAACTGCCATATAGCCGCCTGCCGCCAATGCATTCCTGGACTGTTCTGCCAGTTTATAAAGAAATCCATCCCTCCATTGAGAATAAGTCGGATATCGTTGATGTGACTGTCCTTGGCCTGAATATCTCTCCGTAGTGAAATAGGGTGGGGAGGTTAACATCAGGTCTTGTCTGAGATTATTGGGTTTCAATTGATCAGGGGTTAAATCCTCCATTGGTGCATTATAAACAACAGCTCTGAAATCATGTGGTTTATAGCGCTCAATAATAGCTTGATAACCAGGATGCAGTAATGGATTCGGATCTGTTGCCGTGTAGGATTCAAGGTGAACTGAATCCTGCATGCTGTCTGTTGCAGCGGTAGCTAATGCGCCTACCAACCTGTCTCCCCAGCCTGCGCACAGATCCAATACTCTTCTGATTTGAGCGTTGCTATTCTCTCCGCCTTCCGCTTGTGCGCGCTTTTGTATTTCCATTATCATGTGCGGGACGGTCAATGGCGTAAACTGTGAAACCCCTTCATGACTAAATAATTGTTTGCGGAAATAATCTACTGACAACTCCAGAGTAGGTGATTTGCGTTTACGGTAATTTGTGATGTTAATTCTCAGTTCACTGGCTATCCTGCTGTGTATTGATATATCTGACCATTTCTCTACGATGGTCTTACGATTATCTCGCGCTGTATTGGCACGTAACTGGTGCATTTCATTGTCAGATACTATCTGCCCTTGCCCCATTCCGCCAAGGTTAACCATTTTAGTATTTTCTGCTCTGATTTCAGGGTTATTGCTTAGTTCATTGATTTTAGACATTAAAGCAAAAAAATCACGTTCGCACTCTGCGTCTGTATAAGTTGCATAGGGAAAGGGAATATTGTCATATTTGATCTGTTGATATATCCGTAAACCTATGAGTTTACAGATAAGAAATTCGGCACCATTCTTTTCTCGTTGATTGGGGAATAATTGTGAAACACGAGCAAGAATATCCTCTAAGTCATTATGTGAAACCATTTTGCCATCAGTAAGAAATGCATATCTGTCATTAATGAGAATATCCCGTATCAAATCTTGAAAACCCTGATTATCTCTTAGATCTTCAATTGTAAAGCAGAGGTTATCGTGCACATCACCGAGTTTGGAAAACTTGCCAGTCACAGCCATTGTTCTACCAGGTGTGTATTCACTGATGACCTTATGTTCCGGATCAAAGAGCATCATTTCATCCGCGCTTAAAAAAGCCAGTAGATCGAATAAATGATCGAGTTTACCTGTGGATTTGAGATTATATTGCATAATGATTCCTCAATGATTTCTGTTGGCAATTGTATCATTATGGTAAATATTTTGTCAATTGATTGTTAATGAATCAGTATAATGCGAGGCTGATTGTAGCCCGGTTGCTCGCAACCGGGATAGGAGCTTGTAGTGAGAGTGGTACCGTGCAATCTCCTATTCTTCTACATCCCCCGATCTACGTCGTCCTGAGCGCGTCTTTTTGCGCGAAGGATCTCCAAATACTGGCACCATGCCGCTTTCAGGAGATCCTTCGCGCAAAAAGACGCGCTCAGGACGACGTAAATCATGCGTCTATGGAGTATTTTGGCATGACATATTTTGGCTTGTCAGTTCTCCTTCCTCTTCAGGGCTAGTCTCCTTGGGTGAAGAGAAAAAAGTATCTGCCAAATTCTTCACTGAAACTGTTTGTTGATTGGCTTCGGAGGGTTTCTCTAATTCATCATCCATATCTAAAAAAGCAGGATCAAATTCTAAGGGATCTAGTCCATCCAGGTGAGACTGGATTTTAATTTTGTAAATAATGTCTGATATGCTGTCGAAATTATATTTGATATTGGCCTGAGTCAGGCTTTTATTATCCAGGATGGCATCACATACTTTTTTCAGTTGCGAAGGCGGGAGCTTTTGTAACAAGCTGAATTCTTTTAATTGGCATTCCGGATCGCGGAACAGAGCACATAAGTGTTCAATCGTTTCATCCGAAGGCTGGTAACGGAACGTATGCGATATAGACAGCGCGCTAAATTGTTTTTTTGCATGCACCATGTCAATTATCGCCCGTAATCCATCATCCTCAATGTAGTTCCCATCGACAATTAATCGACTGATTTGGGTACTTCCTGCCAATGAGTGCGCTATGCGTATGGCATCAGGTGCCATATAGGCATTGCCATGCAGATCCAGTTCTGCAAGATTGGGTGCTGCGGCGAGATAATTACATAACTCCGTACTGTTTAAGAAGCTTAAATTATTCTCAGCTAAAGTCAGTTTACGAAGTGCAGTGCACTCTTTAAGCGAGTCAAAAAGAGGGCTGCAGTCTATTTGTCCAAGGTTTGTCTGGGATAATGTCAAACGTTCGAGTTTTTTATTTCTTTTAAGGAGGGTATCTATTTTTTGAAAATCTTTTTCCTGGAACTTCATGTCTTCAATGACCAGGCTTTGCAGTGCATTGGTCTGTTGCAGCACGTTAAACACATCACGGCCAAATGCCATTCTTTGTAATTTGAGATGGGTCAGGGTTTGGTTGGCTCCCTTTTTCAACAAAGGCAGTTTTGCATTTTCTGCGACCATAAAATTCAAACTCAGCGAAGAGAGAGGGTAATTTTGAATGCATTTGGCAAATTTATAAACTTTCTTTTTATCAAGCGGAGTTTCAACTGGCATTAAATCGATGTTCAGGCCTTGCAGATGTGGTTTATTATCCACCATGGTCAGCATGGCTTCATAAATCAATTTATTAAATTTTTTAACCGACTTGTTACTGAAATAATTAATGATGCTTTCAAGAATATTTTCACTGCGTTCCAGATGAAGCTCGGTATGAAACGCTCTGAAGGTCAGATGGGTTAAGTGCTCTTTTTGTGAAATGACCTGGCTTAATGCCTGTAGCCCTAAAACATTTTCTTTAGTGATAACCATGGATACGTCTATGGCATTTACATCTGTCCTTCGTAAATAGTCTGCTACGAATAACAGATCATCATATGTGAGTGAGCCAGTGCTGAGCTCAGCAAAACGAAATACTCCATTTT
This sequence comes from Legionella shakespearei DSM 23087, assembly GCF_000373765.1. Lineage (GTDB taxonomy): Bacteria > Pseudomonadota > Gammaproteobacteria > Legionellales > Legionellaceae > Legionella > Legionella shakespearei. The sequence continues at coordinate 58,722 of NZ_KB892426.1, forward strand.
TTGTCGCTTGAAGGCATCGATCATAAGTTATAGTGCGCATCATTACTCCTCAAATCCATTTGAACAATACCCTATCAATCTAACACTGATCTGAGACGATTTGGAAGTAAATAGATCAGAAAATTTTATTTCGACACGGTCTATCCCTGGAGGTCTCTGCCATTAAGTTCTGCCGTCCCGCGGCTTGTCCGCGGGATCCAGGAATCTCACTCCGAACTTAGATCTCTGGATACCGCGGACAAGCCGCGGTACGGTGGAGTAGCGCAGTGTCCCGGAGGCCTGGAAAGCAAGCGTTCACGCTTTGTATTGAGGAAACAGCGACTCGAACTCAAGAGAGCATCTTCTCCTTGTGTCAAATAATGAATACTTAGTATCACCCAACCCCAATTCCGTTTTAGAAAAGCCGTATTGCTTTAAAATAAAGGCCAGTGGAGACTGAGGAAGCATTTTTAACCCCGAATTTTTGAAACCGACAATTTCCTCATGAGTAGGGTATGTATTATAAGGATAAGTGCCAATTGATACCGGCTGAGGATTTAATTCTAAAGTTCCCTGCACCCGCTTTTCGAGGGTGTCTAACACCATCTCCGCACCCTTAATCGCGTTAACGCAGGTGGATTCAAGAAGAGAGAGGCTATTATCTCTTGAAAAGGACATGGAAGTGACTACAGAGCCTGTATCAATACCTTTATCAATCTGATGCAGGGTTAAGGTAGTCTGCGGCAAGCCTTGATTCATAGTCCGAAATAGTGGCATCACGCCGCGAAATTGCGGCAATGCTCCGGCATGCAGATTCCATAAGAATTTGTCCTGAAACAGACCTATAAAATCAGGTTTGAATATTTTCAGGAAGCGTACCGAGAGCGCGCCATGAAATTCCTCGCTTTTTATTTCATCTAAAAAAGAGGGGGTATTGAGATTATTCACTACCTTCCAGGATACATGATGTAAGCGAGACAAATGATAAGGTGAAACGCACATGGCATCTTCTACAAGCGGTCTTTTATCAAACCGTGCGTGTAATTCCGGCAAAATATCGCGTTCAAAATAATGGTACTGACGCAGCAAGGCACAACGCTTTGTAACCGGCGTACCTGTTGAGTAGATGTTGATTTGCCAATGTTCCGGCTTCAACTTCATAAAATGATTGAGCCATACCATGGTAGATAAATCATTGCCTGCAAAAAGAGCTATTTTAAAAGAGAACAAAGGTACTCGTATAAATGGATAAGTGTTTTCTCATTTTACATTTTTATAGTGCCAATATACATACTTGACGTCAAATTTGAATAATAAAGGAACTTCTTGAGCATGCACGATCCGTTCGTGCTGAGGAGGACGGAAGCATTGGCACAGATTTTTGCCCTGATGTATGCTTCGAGACGGGGTTCCCACCCTGAGTGCTCCTCTCATAATTTTAATCTCGTAAAAAGATGTAAATAAACAGGATGATCATCGCAAGTAGCCCCTCCACCTCCGGGGGAGGGTGCCCGACAGGGTGGGTGGGGGGATCAAAAAGAGAACTTATTTAAGGTAAAAAGGTCTAAAACAACATGGTCTATTTGATAGAAACTCCTTTTTTGATCCCCCCATCCGCCCTGTCGGGCACCTTCCCCCGGAGAGGGGAAGGCGATCCTGCATAGTTCTGAGTGGTACTCAATATGAGAGGATCACTCAGGGTTCCCACCCCTCCTCAGCACGAACGGTCCGGTGGGTGGGATGAGATAATAAAACCCTTATTTTCGAGTGAACATCAGTTCTGAATAAAACCGTAACTTTTTTCGCCCTCGCACAATCCGTTCGTGCTGAGGAGGCGCGTCTTTTTGCGCCGTCTCGAAGCACTGGCACAGATTTTTTGTCTTGCCGTGAGCATAACAACAGCAGCTATTTCCCCCAGAAAAATTCTTTGAACAGCACAAAATCGGCAAGCAAACTGTAGAGAGGATATTTAAAAGTCGCAGGCCTATTCTTTTCATAAACAAAATGACCAACCCAGGCGAAGCCATAGCCAAACACGGGGGCTAGTATCAGCCACCAGAAGTTTTGGGTCACCAAAAAGAGAAACAGGCTGATAATCACCAGAGAAGTACCAATGACATGCAGCCTTATGCAAACAGGATTGCGGTGCTGTGACAAATAAAAAGAGTAAAATTCTTTAAAGTTTTTAAACTCATTCATGTCCTCTGTGCTCCTATTCCATACTGTCTCTGTTTTGTAACAGATCTTGCAAAGGCTGTGGCAGTATCGAGCGGATTTTATGGGTTAACCAGGCTTCATTTTTTTGCCATAAAATACCCAGATAAATAATACCAAAACCTATAGCGGTTAAAGCAACCGGGAAGAAATAGCTTGATGCAAAAACTTTAAACGCCAGATGACCCAGATAAAAACAAGAGCCTAAAGCACCAAAAATAACAAATACTTTTCTGCTCAAAAGAACCCCAACCAGGATCATGACCAGGTTAATACACAGATAGAAAAACTTGGATAACTCGCTGTCTGAATTTTGTGACGACATGCCACCCCAAAATGCCATTACTCCAAAGATGTAAAGCCAAAAGGCATAATCTGCTGAATTACTGGAACGTACATCAACCCAAAAGGCAATGAGCACAGTGATTAATCCAAAATACATAGACACTATAGCGCCCAGTTCATAACTATAATGGCCATCACCTATCATATAAGCCAGATCCATAGACATATACCACAAGGTTACAGCAATAGGCATAATCATAAATGGGTAACGATAAATCCAGGCTAAAATGATACCGACTATCAGTGTCCCAAACTCCATGAAAATCCAGTGCCATTTTATATAAGTGTGATAGTTTTGATAGACCGTATTGTCTGGCCACCAGCCCATGCCTTGTTGAAATCCATAAATCGCCAAAGGGGTAAGGCAAATTACAAAAGTGGCACAGATACCCGCAGGGATGATGTATCCCTTTTGATCTAGTTGATGACTCAGACCAAGGCCAAGAATTCCATAGGCCACAGAAAGAAATAATATCCCCCAACCGCCATACATTTCCCAACCCAGGTTCATAAACAAAGTCATTGCACCAATGGCTACCAGGCCGCCGAAATAATACAGCACATTGGTCAGATTGAATCCCGGCTCCTGTCCGGGCTCGTTTTTTAAAAACTGAATAAGATTATTGGCTTGCTCTTCGGTAATAATGTGTTCTGCAACCGCTTTATCCATCATGGCACGAGAAAATTTCATCATAACTCCGGACGGGTTCTTAATATGAGTATAGTCGAGCTGAGGAAGCTTGTATTTGAGGGGCTTTCTTCCTGAGCGGCACTGCAATTAAGTTAACGTGAGTTTCGGATAAGAAAGTTTTTTGAGCTAGTGTTTACTTCGATCCGTTCGGGCTGAGGAAGCGCGATAGCGCTGTCTCGAAGCCTTGGCACGGTGCTAAGATTTCGAGACGAGGCTACCGCCTCTCCTCAGCCCGAACGGCAGCGAAGTAACGACTGGATAAATCAATCGCTTATTCCTGGCGGATCCCCCGGCACTATCAACTCTACGTTGTTACTTCCGTAACCCTTCTCTGCCCCCATAACGGAATCAAGGTCATAGCCAATAAAAACAAACCACCCCACAGGGCATAAGCTACCTTGGATTCAAATTGTAAGGAAGGTGGAGGCGTCAAACTCACTAATAATGCAACCATAACACCAAACACGCCAAGTCCCGATGGAATTAATATCTTGACTCGCGTTGAAAGGGTGCTCGACCATACCAGTTTAATTGCACTGATAAAGAGCAAAAGATACATCAATAAATTAATTTGGGTGGCGGCATTAAGCATGATCCAGTAAGACGCATTGATGGTTGGGATGATCAAAAACAAAGTACTGATTACTGACACGCAAATTGCCTGCAAAACCAGCAGTCTGGCTGGAGCTTTATTCTTATTGAGTCGGGTCAGGCTTACATCAATAAACCCTTCACCAGCAGCAAAACCAAGCCCTTTAATTGGGGCGATAAGCCAATTATTCGCAGCACCTATGCAACCAATGGCAATGAGTCCATTAATAATAAACGCAAAATGTTCGCAATGCATTTTTGTAAAAAACAGTTGGATTAATTGCGGAATACTGCTAATAAAACTTAAATGCTGAGGCGGAATAATCATGGCCAGAATGATAGAACCAAACAACATGGAAAAAAATATTAAAAAGACAGAAATAATAACCGCCTTGGCAAAAGCCCCCGGCTGACTCTCTTCAGCATGCACCGCTGCCAGTTCTATCCCGCAAAAAGACAGGATAATTGCTGTCAGAGAAGTCCAGGAATAAGAGGAAGCCTGAGGAAGAATGGTTTGATTGTCTGTTGTCTGGGTAAGCCACCAATAAAATCCCATCACTATAATAATAGTGAAAGGGACTAATAATCCGGTAATAGAGCAAAAGGAATTAAAGCGGCTGGAAAGCTGAATTCCTTTCAAATTGATCCAGGTTAACCCCCAGATTAAAGTCAGGATAATAGTAAAAAGCCACAGTTTATTTTCAGCCAGGGCAGGCGAGATGCTGTATAAAAGGGTGCCTGCAATAAAGCTTAGTAAGGTTGGATAAATCAATACATTTTGTACGCATTGAAACCATATGGCCATAAAGGCTGAATTCTTCCCCATTCCTTTTTTTACCCAGCCATAAACTCCTTGTTGCGATTGACTGGAAAACCAGATCGAAACAATGGCGCAGGGCAAAAGGAAAAAAATCAGGGCGAGGCTAAAATAATGAAACAACTGACTGCCAGCCAAAGCTGCTGCCGGCAAATTACGTATGCTGTCTACGGAGCAGACAGTAATCAGGGTTAGGCTAAATACCGATAAATATTTTCTCATTTAGAATCTCAAAGACAGGCAACTTAAACCGCCATCAATTTTTTTAAACTCGCTCACGTCCAGCTCTATCACTGGAAAGCCTCGCGCGCTTATCTCTTTCAGAGTTTGCGGATAGCCTTGAGGCAAAAGTACGGTTCCATTGATGACAATGCAATTGGCTGCATACATTTCCTGAGCAGGAACTATTATTTGTTTTAACTGGCCAAGATCCGGATGGTCAACGAGCTCGCCACTAACCAAAGCATAACCTTCACCTAAATAGCTTACGCCCGTTTTAAGATGCAAAAACTCATTTAAAGATACCGTAGAAGCAGTATAACCGTATTGGGTAACCGCCCGAATCATTTGCTCTGCACCCTGGGAATTGGTTCTGGCGGACAAGCCTATGTAAAAGTGATTCTCCACTTGCAGAACATCGCCTGCTTCTAAAGTGCCTGGAGCGGTAATACGCGAGATGTGGTCACGGAAAAAATGTTGGATTGTTGTTTCAATTTCTCTGACTTCACCTTGTCTGGTGGGTGCGCCTGGTCGGGTGAGCAGAGCAAATTTGCTGGTCAGCAAACTGACGTCTTCAACAAAGCAGGAGTCAGGGTAATTTTCAAGGGCGGGCAATACGGTCACTTCCACACCACATCGCGTTAGGGCATCAATATAGTGCTGATGCTGGATCAGTGCCTTGCCATAGTCCGGTGTGCCAAGTGTTGACGAGGTAGTTAACCCATGAATCAACGATGAGGCGGGTGTGCGTACTATGGCATTTTGAAACATAAATTTAATCTCGTCAGAAAATAAAATTATCTTATCATATTTCTCAACATATTAAACAGAGTGGCTATTAATTGTTATAAGGGTGATTATCTGTGCTGTACCTATGGATTTGAGTTAGAAAGATCAGTATTCTTAAACTCATTGCCCGGTTAAAAATGGATTTTATCTCATGCCTTCACCTCATTATGACATAGTACTTCTGACTCAGAAGGAATATGTGAATCCTCACCATGTAGAAGCATACATAGATAATATATTGACAGAAGACCGCCTGTTAACCGCTGCTCTCGAGCAAAAGGGATTTAAGGTGGCTCGTACCTCATGGGATGATAGTCAGTTTGACTGGAGTAATGCGGATTTTGCCTTGTTTCGCGCTACCTGGGATTATTTTCATCGTTTTAATGAGTTTCATCATTGGCTAAACAATCAAAAAGACCAGATTCACTTTATAAATCCTTATTCTGTTATTCAATGGAATATGGATAAGCATTACCTCGGCGACTTGCGCGCAAAAGGAGTGAATATTCCTCCTACCGTTTTTTTGGAGAAAGGTGAGCTGAGCAGTTTGAAAGATAGGGTTCTGCAAACCGGTTGGAATAAAGCCATATTAAAACCGGCTATTGCGGGAGCAGCTCGCCATACTTATCTTTTGGATGCTGCTTCAGCAGATCAGTATCAGGATGTATTTCAACAATTAATCAGCAGTGAATCCATGTTGCTTCAGGAGTTTCAGGAGCAGATTGTGTCTAAAGGCGAAGTGTCTTTTATGGTCTTTGGCGGTAAATACAGCCATGCGGTTTTAAAGAAAGTAAAATCAGGCGACTTCAGGGTTCAGGATGATTTTGGTGGCACTTTGCACGACTATACTGCATCGAAAGAAGAAAGAGAGTTTGTTGAACATGCAATAGCGCAATGTGATGTCTTGCCAGTGTATGCCCGTGCTGATGTGATGTGGGATAATCAGGGCAAACTGTGTCTGTCAGAACTGGAAATGATAGAACCTGAGCTTTGGTTCAGAAGAGAGGAACATTCGGCCAAAGCTATGGCGGAAGCGGTGTCTGCTTATATGGCGCAGGTCAAATAATTTTAAACAACAGGGATGGCTCTTATGAATAAAAAAATTGTTCCATTATTCATGTTATCTCTGGTCAGCTGTAATGCATTGGCTGTATCAGAGCGGATGGTCTGGGGAAAATCTCGTCTGTTTTCATTAACAGATGCCAAGGCTTCGGGAAAAACGTTAATCCAGGCCGCTGTTCCAGTGTCGCAAAACTATCAATTGAAACCTGTGGAATCTGCGTCTGATACTGATCCGCGAGCAGTCCGTTATCAAATTTATTATAAAGATATTCCCATTTGGGGACGTCAGCTTATCCTGCATAAGGAAAAGGATAAAAGTGACTTTTTCACTGGTGTGGATATTCTGGAAATTGAAAAGGACATTCACAGTCTGGAAGGGAAACGCTCTGCTGATGAAGTAGAGAAAAAGATATTAGCCACTATTCACGATACAATTATTTATAAAAATATAGAAAAAGTGATTTATATTGATACGAATAAAAAAGCACATCTGGCGTATCACTTGCGGATCTATACTAATAGTCCCGACACTTTTGTTGCTTCACCCAATTATATTATTGATGCGGATTCGGGTGAAATCCTCAAGCAGTGGGATGATTTAAATCATAAAAGGATAGGGCAAGGTCTTGGCGGGAATGTGTTTGTACTGCCATATCGTGGCGGCTTGTTCCAACACGGTACTTCTCAGGGAGAAATTCCCGCTTTGGGCAAGTTTGATGTCAGGGTCAGCGGTACTACCTGTTATGTAGAAACTCCTGAAATAAAAGTTATTAATACGGAACAAACGGATATTGATAAAGGTTCATTCCCCATTTTAAGTGTCGTGGAATTTTTTAAACGACCACCGGTTTTTTCTTATCCTTGTAGTGAGCAAACTCATTACGTGAATCGTAATGACGGAGGAAGTGCGCCTGCGAATTTCAGTTTTTCAGCAATAAACGACACCATGTATTTCGCAGGCGTTACTTTGGATATGTACAAGAAACACTATGGCATAGCCAAGCCATTGGGGAATGATTTACCTTTACGCGCTTACACTCACATTAAACATTTTGATAATGCCTTTGCAGTGCCGTCAATTAAAATAAAAGGCATCTACATTATGCATCAGCAAATAGTAATTGGTGATGGCGATACTTTTTTAACCGCGCCAGCGCAGGGAACCCTTGCTCATGAGTTATCACATAACTTTACTCGTCTGCATTCCAATTTGGTTTATGAGGGGCATTCAGGTGGAATTAATGAATCTTTTTCCGATATGGCATCCATTGCAATGCAGGATTATTTGCGCCAGGAATTTCCCTGGTATTGGGACGGTCGTGACTGGTCTATAGGGCGTGAAGCAATGATCGGCAGTAAGGCCATACGTTATATGGATAACCCCACGCAAGATGGAGAGTCCATTGATAATGCCAGTTCTTATTATGAAGGATTAAACGTCCATCATTCCAGCGGCGTATTCAATAAAGCCTTTTACTTATTAGCAAACAAGCCGGGTTGGTCGGTACGAAAAGCTTTTCAGGTGATGGTCGACGCCAACATAAAATACTGGACACCCGCCACCCACTTTGACCCCGCCGCCTGTGGTGTAATCCAGGCAACGGCAGACAGAAAATACGATAAACGCAGTGTTATCGAGGCCTTTGCAGCAGTAGGAGTGACTTGCCCACTTAAATCACTAACAGGATAAAATTCTCAAGGTCTTGGACGAGGCGGTAGCCCGGTCTGCTTGCGGCCGGGATTGAAGTGGCAATGAACTTTATAAGAAGTACCAATGCAAAAGTCCTGCGCAAGAAACCCCTTAACCTAAGCGTGTCTTTTAGGGAAACCTGCATCCATGCGGTCGGTGTGCGCGTCCCTGCGCACAACGCCCTAAAAGACACGCTTAGGTCAAGGGCTTTCCGAGAGATTGTGCCAACGTTGCAGAGAGCGTAAATCTGAATTCCGGCACAGTCTGTAGCCCGGTCTGCTCGCAGCCGGGATCGGAGTACGCCCAATCACGGCTGCAAGCAGACCGGGCTACCGCCTGTTCTACACATCTTGCCATTCCCCGATCCACGTCGTCCTGAGCGCGTCTTTTTGCGCGAAGGATCTCCTGAAAGTGGCATGGTGTCAGTATTTGGAGCTCCTTCGCACCAAAAGACGTGCTCAGGACGACGTGAATCCGGGAAAAGCATAACCCGATACTCCGCCGTCCCGCGGCTTGTCCGCGGGATCCAGAGAACTCACTCCGATCTCAGTTCCCAGGACAACGTGGTAGCGATAGCGTAATACGGGAAATATCCATAATCCCATTCATTTTAACAATAGACAGTGATAACATCCTCCCGCTTTGTCGTATTTCAGGGATAGAAGGTTATATGAATAAGGGAATGAACTCTTTTGTATTACTCGTTGCACTGATTGCCGGATTTGGCGGGTTTCTTTTTGGCTTTGATTCCAGCGTGATTGCTGATGTGAAAGATCAGGTGGTGACGCAGCTTAATCTTTCCGAGTGGCAGTGGGCTGAGGTAGTCAGTATCAGCATACTGGGTTGTGTTTTGGGTATTCCTCTAAGTGGCTTGTTTGCCGACCGGCTTAGCCGACGCTTTTTATTAAAATCAGTGGCTTTGGGTTTTATCGCCGGCACTACTTTATGCGCCCTGGCTCAGGAATTTTACACCTTGTTATCAGGCCGTTTTATCATTGGCATTTGCATAGGCATTGCCTCTTATATCGCTCCTTTATTTATAGCGGAAATAGCTCCGCCCGATCGCAGGGGGACGCTTATTTTAATTAATGGTTTAACCATCACACTGGGGCAAGCCATTGCTTATCTGATTGGTTATCTGTTTCATGATTATTCGGCAACCAGCTGGCGCTTTCTCTTCTGGATTGGAAGTGTACCTGCTTTGGTTTTATTTTTAGGAATGTATTTTGTACCCCATTCTCCGCGCTGGATTATGAAGCATAAAGGCCGAGACGAAGCTCTAAAGGCATTAAAGAAAATCCGACCGGAACATTATAACCTTCATCACGAACTGGATGAGATAGACGCCACTTTAAACACTGGCAAAACCGGTTACCGTCTGCTGTTTAAAATACCTATTCTTTCTGTATTGCTGGTAGGCATTATCCTTGGCCTGTTCCAGCAGTTTTCAGGTATTAATGTCGTGATGTATTACGGTCCAGTGATTTTTGAATCGGCAGGTTTTTCCCCAGTAAAAAATGCGATTCTCGCAACGTTTTGCATGGGCGTGATTAATTTCCTCTTCACCATAGTAACTTTATTTTACATTGATAAACTGGGAAGACGATTTTTATTATTAAGCGGAACTGCAATTGCAGCAATCAGCCTGTTTATGGTCAGCTTATTATTCAATCATCCAGTACACGGGCAAAAATTCTGGATATTGGCTTCTTTTTCTGTGTACGTTCTGGGTTATTGCATCAGCGTAGGCTCTCTGTTCTGGGTTTTAATCTCGGAAATTTATCCCTTACAGGTGCGTGGAATGGCGATGAGTATTGCAACGGTCATGCAATGGGCGGCCAATTTTATCGTGTCCCTTTCTTTTCTTTCCATTTATCAGTCTTATGGACAAGTCATTACCTTTTCCCTGTTTGGCCTGCTGTGCTTCCTGGCTTTTGTCTTTGTTTATTATTTTATTCCTGAAACCACAGGAGTGTCTCTGGAGAAAATTGAAGCAAATTTAATGGCCGGTAAAAAAATCAGGGATATAGGAAAACCTTTATCCACGTCAGCAAAAACAAAAGAATTTGAACTTATTATGGATTAAAAAATGAATAATAAAACATGTCGTATAGGAATAGTGGGTGCAGGACGAATTGGCAAGCTGCACGCTGAGAATATCAAGTATCATTTGCCACAGTTTGATTTACGGGTCGTAGCGGATCCGCAACTGGACCAACAGTGGGGCGATAAGTTGTCTGTTTCCTGTTTATCCACTAAAGTTGAAGACGTTTTATTTCACCCTGATTTGGATGCCGTAATTATTGCATCTCCTTCGCATTTGCATTTGGAACAAATCAAGGCGGCAAGTGAATCGGGCAAAGCCATTTTCTGTGAAAAGCCTATAGGTCTTGATGAAGAGGAAATTGTTTCCGCATTGCAGGTTGTTGAGGCTAACAAAACGCTGTTGCAATTAGGATTTAATCGCCGTTTCGATCCCAGTTTTGCCAATTTGCAAAAGAGGGTACAGGAAGGTGAATTGGGTGCACCTCATATCGTTAAAATCACTTCTCGTGATCCTGCTTGCCCAAGCAAGGAGTATTGTGCAACATCGGGCGGTATCTTCATGGACATGACCATACATGATTTTGATATGGCACGATTTGTTACTCAGTCTGAAGTCGTTGAAGTATATGCAACCGGTGCTGTATTAATTAATCCCGATTTTGAAGCCTTTAATGATGTGGATACCGCACTGATTCAACTGCGTTTTGCCAATGGTGCTTTGGGGATTATCGATAACAGCAGACAGGCTGTTTATGGCTATGATCAACGTGTTGAAGTCTTTGGCCAGAAAGGTATGTTGCTGGCCGCAAATCAATTGCAACATTCTGTAATGCACTATTCATCACAGACTACGGCTCAGGCCAATCCACAGTATTTTTTCCTGGAACGTTATCAGCAGGCTTATCTGACTGAACTGCATTCATTCTATGATGCTTGGGCAAATAATAAAGCAAGCCCTGTATCGGGTGAGGATGGTTTGCAAGCCTTGCGTATTGCCAAAGCGGCAAAGCGTTCGCTGGAAAGCGGTTTACCTGTCGCAGTGAATTGAGGTGTGTATGAACCATCCTGTATTTTATTATGACGAGCAACGTCCTATTGATTTAATTTGCATGGGACGAGTCGCCGTAGATCTTTATGCTGAGCAGGTAGGAAGCAATTTAAGAGACGTCCAGAGCTTTAAAAAATATCTGGGAGGCTGTGCGGGAAACATTGCAGTAGGCACCGCACGCCTTGGTTTGAACACCATGATGTTTTCCTGTGTTGGGCAGGATGAAATGGGGATGTTTTTAAAGGCGGAACTGGCGCGTGAGGGGGTTAATACCGAGTTGTTGTATGAAACAGCGAACCATTTGACTGGCCTTGTTTTATTGGGTATTAAACCGCCTGATCAATTCCCTTTGATGTTTTATCGTAAAGACTGTGCTGACATGCAATTAAAGGCAGAGCAAATCAGTCCGGATACGTTACGTAGCAGTAAAGCATTTTTGATTACTGGTACTGGTCTGTCTACAGAGGCAATGAAAGAGACCACATTAAGTTTGGTACAGGCTGCGAGAAAGGCTGAAACTGCAGTAATACTTGATTTGGATTTTCGTCCCGTACTTTGGGGGCTAACTGCTGCGGGTAATGGCGAATCCCGTTACTGCCACAGCCCGCGAGTGAGTCAGAGTTATCAGGAGATTTTGCCTTTTTGTGATTTGCTAGTAGGAACTGAAGAAGAACTGTGTATTGCCGGCGGCTCTGATGATATTGAACAGTCTTTGGCTAATATCAGAAAGCTTACTTCTGTGCCCTTGGTAATTAAATCCGGCGAAAAGGGGGCTCGAGTGTGTTTTGGCAATGGCAAACCCTCTTTGCAAGCTAAACCCTATCCGGTGCCTGTTTTAAATGTGCTGGGAGCAGGGGATGGCTTCATGTCCGGTTTATTATCCGGTTTACTGCAAGGCAAATCCTGGGAGCTAGCGACAACCTATGCCAATGCTTGCGGTGCTTTGGTAGTAACCCGCCATGGTTGCGCGCCCGCCATTCCCTTTAAAAAGGAACTCGATTATTTTATTGAGCACTATGATCAGAATCCTGACGTCTGGAACAGTACCCGTCTTAACCGATTGCATGAGCAGGGTACTGCTCCAATAAAACCTCAGGCTCTGATTAAAAATCCGCAGGGTTTTGCAGAAGGCTTGAATGCAATAGTCAGTATGGAGCATTCCCTGCCGGATGTGGGGATGAATTTCAGTTCTCTGAAACTGGCCATGGGACAAAAGCATTTTTTCACCAAAGAATATGAGTTTGCGGCTTTATTGATGACGGGCAAAGTTTTGTTTGATTTTGATGGGCAAAGCATTGAGGCACAGCGCTGTGATTATTTTTCCCAGTCACCTATAGTGCTGCATTGTCCGGAAGGCCAAATTGCGTCAGTCAGTGCCTTGACTGATTGTGAGGTTTTAGTGATTGAAACAGCGAATGAGAAACAATTTAAACCAATGCTATTTAATGAGTTTAATCTTGTCGAGCTGGATAACAGGGGTAAAGATCTGCTGGATGACACTTCGTACCGCATTGTGAGAACCGTTTTTGACAAACGTAACAGGCCTGAGTCCAATCTGGTGGTCGGCGAAATCATCACCTTCCAGGGGCGTTGGTCAAGTTATCCATCACATCAGCACGAGCAACCGGAAATTTATCATTACCGCTTTTCGGAACCGCAAGGTTATGCCTTTGGTGAGCAGGGCAAAGAAGTGTTAAGAATAGAGCATTACGATACCTATCAAATTGGCAAAGGCCTTGAACACGCCCACTGCGCAGCTCCGGGTTATGCGCTTTATACGCTCTGGTTTATCCGCCACTTACAGGATAATCCTTATTTGGTCCCTACCTTTAAAAAGGAACATGAATGGACCCGCACAGTCAAAGCAAACAAAAGGGTTTTCAATATTTCATCTGTGGTGTAATTGTAAGAAAGCTTAACTGTTCCGCTCCCTGACGGATCCGCGTCGTCCTGAGCGCGTCTTTTTGCGCGAAGGATCTCCTGAAATTGGCACATTACCGGTATTTGGAGATCCTTCGCGCAAAAAGACGCGCTCAGGACGACGCGGATCCGTCAGGAAGCGGAACTTTTTTGCAGTACGAAGCCCAATCGCACAACGCAGTTGAATCGAAAGAGATTTAAACTGGATTTTTAATATGTAACATAACGGAGCGGCTGTAATGAAAATAAAACTTACCATGGCTCAGGCCTTGTTAAAATTTCTCGCTAATCAATATGTGGCTATAGACGGACAAGAGCAGCAATTTGTTCACGGTGTTTTTGGTATTTTTGGCCATGGCAATGTAACGGGTTTAGGTGAAGCTCTTGAATACGATAGTAATGGCCTGATTTTTTATCAGGGACATAATGAACAGGGAATGGCCCATGCCGCTACTGCTTATGCAAAACAAAAAAACAGATTAGGTATCCTGGCCTGCACTTCATCAATAGGACCAGGTGCTACCAATATGATCACGGCTGCAGCCACAGCGACCACCAATCGTATTCCATTACTTTTATTACCCGGCGATATCTTCAGCAGCAGACAGCCAGACCCTGTTCTTCAACAACTTGAAGTTCCTCATGATTATTCAATATCAGTCAATGATTGTTTTAAACCCGTAAGTAAATATTGGGACCGAATCAGTCGCCCTGAACAATTAGTGACAGCCTGTATGCAGGCTATGAGAGTATTAACTGATCCGGCAGAAACAGGAGCTGTGACCCTGTGCCTGCCTCAGGATGTTCAGGCCGAATCTTTTGAATACGACAGTTCCTTTTTTGCAAAAAGGGTTTGGCATATCGAAAGGGATGCCTTAAGTGAGCGTGCCGTAGCGGCAGCAGTTCACTTGTTGCGCCATGCCCAAAAACCTTTGATCATTGCTGGCGGTGGGGTGCATTATTCTTTTGCTACGGAGTGTCTGGCGGATTTTGCAACACGTCATGCTATTCCCGTTGCAGAAACTCAGGCAGGTAAAAGCAGCTTGTCTGCGGAGCATCCTCTGAATGCAGGTGGCATTGGTGTTACAGGATCTGAAGTAGCCAATTGCCTGGCTGCACAGGCTGATGTATTACTTGTCGTAGGCTCAAGACTGCAGGATTTTACCACCGCTTCGAAATGGGGGTTTAAAAATCCCGAATGTCAGATCATTCATCTTAATGTGTCACGTCTGGATGCAATGAAAATGAATGCCTTGATGCTGAAAGGCGATGCAAAAACAGGGCTTGAGCAGATTTCCCTGAAACTTGGGACGTATCAGACTCCGGTATCTTATCAACACTTGATTCAACAATATCAGCGCGAATGGTCTCTGGAGAGAGCCAAGGTATGTTCGCCCCCGAAAGAAAGTACGGGTTTGCATCAAACAGCTGTTTTAGAGATGATCAACCAGTTTGCAAAACCTGATGATGTAGTCATTGGTGCTGCAGGGAGCTTACCTGGTGATTTGCATCGTTTATGGAAATCGAAAAAGCCCAAAGATTATCATCTGGAATATGCCTATTCCTGCATGGGCTATGAAGTAGCCGCAGGTTTAGGCGTTCGTCTGGCCAAAGGCAACTCGCCCGGAGAGGTTTATGTTTTGGTCGGTGATGGCAGTTTTGTCATGATGCACTCTGAACTGTTAACCAGTATTCAGGAACATAAGAAAATAACAGTAGTGATTTTTGATAACCATGGCTTTCAGTGTATCCGCAATTTACAGGAAGGAAATGGCAGTCAGGGCTTTGGCAATGAGTTTCGTTACAGGCACGCCCAGACGAACAGGTTAACCGGTAATTACTTGCCTGTAGATTTTTGTCTTTATGCTGCAGGCCTTGGGGCAAAAACCTTTTTAGCTGAATCTTATGAACAATTGGGTTCTGCTCTGGAACAGGCACAAGCGCAGGAACAAACCTCGGTGATTGTGGTACCTGTTTTACCGAAAACCATGAGTCATGGTTATCAGACCTGGTGGCGGGTTGGGGTTGCTGAGGTGTCTAAATCAGACGCGGTGCTTGCTGCTCATGAGGCAATGGAAGAGCAGGTTAAATATACGAAAATGTATTAAGGAATAATGATGGATATAAAACTGGGAATAGCACCTATTAACTGGTGCAATGATGATGATCCAAACCTGGGTAAAGAAATCAGTTTTGAACAATGCATCAGTGAAATGGCTAGGGCCGGGTATACAGGAACTGAGTTAGGTAATAAATATCCGCGCGAAATATCCGTATTGAAAGAAGCATTAAGTTATCAGGGTTTGCAGTTATCCAGTGCCTGGTTCAGTACTTATTTTACTGAATCCGAACGACATGATGAAACTTTGTCACGTTTTCTTGAACATTTGAGTTTTATGAAGGCTATGGGGGCTGAGTTTATTAATATTTGCGAATGTGGACATGCTATTCAGGGAGCTGATTTACCCGTTATAAGTCCGCATAAGCCTGAATTTTCTGAAACGCAATGGCGTAGTCTTATTCAGGGCATACATACTTTGGGACGAATAGCTCATGATCATCAGATGAACCTTGTGTATCACTATCATGCCGGAACCGGGGTGTATTCAGAAAATGAAATTGATTATCTCATGGAACATACTAGCCCAGCTTTGCTCTCCCTGTTGCTTGACACAGGACATGCTGTTTTTGCGGGAGTTGATCCCTTGAGTTTGGTCAGAAAATACGGTGAGCGAATTCGTTATGTCCATCTTAAAGACATTCGTGCTGAGGTATTACAACAGGTAGAAAGTGAGCAGATGAATTTTATGGATGCAGTCAGGGCCGGGGTGTTTACCGTTCCAGGTGATGGTTGTATCGATTTTGCCCCTGTTTTGAATGCGCTCAGGGAATATCAGTATAAAGGATGGATGATCGTAGAAGCAGAACAGGATCCAGCCAAAGCCCCCCCTTTGGAATATGCTCAGAAGGCAATGGAGTATTTAAAGCCTTTGGTGAGCGATTGATTGCAGCGTAGCCCGGTCTGCTTGCAGCCGGGATCGATGTAGATCGGGGACAATGAAGGATGCCCCGGCTACAGTGGTTCTGTGCTGCAACAAAAGTTCCGCTTCCTGACGGTCGCGGCTCGGTTTTCGATGCACGATGAAGCATCGGCGAACGCACGAAAACCGAGCCGCGACCGTTAGGAAGCGGAACAGTTATACGGTCACGTGCTTTATTTCTTGCTCCGGACTTTCGCTTGGAGCCTCTTGGGGTTATGTCAGGGTTCATTGCCACTTCGATCCCGGCTGCAAGCAGACCGGGCTACAGTGGTTCTGTGCTGCAACAAAAGTTCCGCTTCCTGACGGTCGCGGCTCGGTTTCCGATGCACGATGAAGCATCTGCGAACGCACGAAAACCGAGCCGCGACCGTCAGGAAGCGGAACAGTTATACTGGCACGTACTTTATTTTTTGCTCCGGACTTTCGCTCTGGATCCTCTTGGGGTTATGTCTGGGCTCATTACCACTTTGATCCCGGCTGCAAGCAGACCGGGCTACAACACATACCGTAATTTATTAAATAAGCTAAACTTAAATAACTGATATTATTTGAGCAATGCTATGACTGTGGTCAACAAACTTGGTGGGAGTTGTTTGCGCTCAGTTGACGATTATTTACAAATTCATCGCATCGTCAGGGATACCCCCTGCATTTTGGTAGTTTCTGCTTCCAATGGAACAACAAGAAAACTCTACGATTGCTTAAGTATTGCCAGCAAACGCCAAAACTACATGCCTTATCTTGATGAAGTGATCCAATCCCATTATCTATTAAACCAGCAATTAACCAATGACGAACAGATCCAGAATTCAATACTCAAAGACAAAGAAGACATCATATCCCTTCTGCATAGCATCACCTTGTTAGGAGACTATTCAGAAGAACAAAAGAACTGGCTATTAGGCTATGGCGAATACTGGTCCAGCAAGATCATCGCAGGATTATTAGCCGCTCCATGGATAGATGCAGGGCAAATTATTACTGTCAAACTCCATGAAGGAGTGGTTCATATTGATTGGAAAGAAACCAGAAAGCGATGGAACAAAGCCTTGAAAGGCATTAATGCTCCGGTTTTGGTGCTACCAGGTTTTGTCGCTCGCGACAACAGAGGATTAAGGGCTTTACTCGGCTTTAACGGCTCAGACTTCACCGCAGCCATCATTGCCAAACTAATAAAAGCAAAGCATTTCTGCAAATGGACGGATATAGATGGCATCTATTCTGCAGATCCCAAACTGGTTAAATCGGCATTTGCCATCCCGGATTTAAGTTATCAGGAAGCAGCGGAGCTTGCCTATTTTGGTGCATCAGTCTTGCATCCTCAATCAGTCCAACCGGCAATAGAAGCGAACATCCCCATCCACATCAAAAATTATTTTAAGATGGACAGTCCTGGCACGGTAATCAGTTCTACGCCAGAAAAAACACCAATCATCATCAAAGGATTAAGTTCCATTTGTGATTTGGCTTTAATTAACATAGAGGGAACAGGTTTAGTGGGGCTTTGCGGTGTTGCCGGACGCCTGTTTCAGTCTTTGGCCAAGGCAGATATTTCCGTCATTTTGATAAGCCAGGCCAGTTCGGAACATTCCATCAGTATTGTGGTCAAAGAAGAGCAGGGCGAAGATGCAGTACAACAAATCAAACACGAATTCGATTTTGAGCTGGCACATGGAATTATCCAGAATGTAGCGTTACTGAATCAATGCACTGTTGTTTCGGCTGTTGGTGATCGCATGTGTGGAACGCCTGGCGTTGCCGCCAAATTTTTTGAAATGCTTCATAAGGCAAATATCAATATTCTGGCCATCGCTCAGGGATCTTCGCAACGCAGCCTCTCGGCCGTCATTGATCAGAAAGTAACCCAGCGTGCCTTGCAGGTATTACATGGTGGTTTTTACCTTTCCAGGAAAACCTTATCTATAGGATTGATTGGGCCAGGAGGTGTGGGCGCTGAATTTCTGGATCAAATCAAAAAGAATTGTTTGCGGTTAAAGAGTGAATTAAATGTGGATTTAAAAGTGAGGGGAATTATGAACTCCAAATCCATGCTGCTTTATGATACAGCCTTTGACCTTTACGACTGGCAAGCAAGCATGGCGACTGATTCTACGGGTAAGAACATCAAGGATTTTATCCATCATGTGGCCAGCCCGGAAATTCCCCATGCAGTTATCATTGATTGTACTTCATCAGCAGATGTGGCTAAACAATACCAAAGCTTTATCGATCAGGGCTGTCATATTGTAACCCCCAATAAAAAGGCTAATTCCTCTGATTTGGAGGAATACAAAAAGTTAAAAAGCCATGTCCAAGCAAACAATCGTCATTATCTGTATGAAACAACAGTCTGCGCCGGTTTGCCAGTAATAAAAACCATACAGGATTTACTCGCAACAGGTGATACAGTCAAGCGTATTGAAGGCATTGTTTCAGGTACTTTATCGTATATATTTCATCAGTGCGCGCGAGGCATTTCATTTGCAGACAGTGTAAAGCAAGCCTATGATTTGGGTTATACCGAACCTGACCCCAGAGAAGATTTAAACGGGCTTGATGTGGCCAGAAAATTTGTCTGCCTGGCACGTGAACTGGGCTACGATGCGGCATTGGAAGATGTGACTTTATTAAATATGGTGCCAAAAGAGTTAAAGGATGTATCCATTACAGACTTCCTGAATAAACTGCCCGAACATCAAAAATCCATAGAAGATAAAATTAAAAAATTAGTGCAGGACAATGCAGCTGTCGCTTATGTCGGTATTATCGAGAATGGCAAAATAATGATTCAATTAAATGCTTACCCTGCATCCCATCCTTTTGCCAACACCACTGGAACCGACAACATTTTACTGATTCAAAGCAGGCGTTACGACAAACAGCCGTTAATTATCCAGGGGCCTGGAGCAGGTCAAGATGTCACTGCTGCCGGCGTTTTCGCAGACCTTTTAAAATTGGCGTCCATGTTATGATCAATCATCTACATTCCGTCCGTGTTTTTGCTCCGGCCACCAGCGCCAATATGGCTGTGGGTTTTGATATCCTGGGTTTTGCTGTAGAAGGCCTGGGCGATGAATTAACTCTGATAAAAACCAATGACGAAACCTTAGTGATTGAAGAGGTGGGCAAGAGTGGAACCATTCCCCTGGGCATTACCAAGAACACTGCGACAGTGGCTCTGCAAGCCATGCTGGATTACTTAAACATCAAACAAGGTTTTAAAGTACTGATTAAGAAAAACATCCCTGTCAGTTCAGGGCTCGGTGGCTCTGCTGCCAGCAGTGTGGCTGCTTTGACTGCCTTAAACCACTTTCTGACTCGTCCTCTGGGCAAAGATCAATTAATCGAATTTGCTTTGCAGGGCGAGCAGACTGCATGTGGCGCCAAACACGGAGATAACGTGATTCCCTGTTTATTTGGCGGAATGACTTTGCTGCAGTCTTTGTCACCTGTTCGTATTATTCAGTTGCCTTTAATACCCTTACATATCGTTTTGATTCATCCGCATTTGCATTTGGATACCCGTGAGGCGAGGGCGGCGTTAAAGCGTCATGTCACGCTTGATTTATTTGTCAAACAAAATGCACGTATTGCAGCGCTTGTCAGCGCTTTATACGAACAGAATTATGAACGATTTGAATCAGCCTGTGTGGATGAACTCATTGAACCCATGCGAGCGCATTTAATACCGCAATTCTATGAAGTAAAGGCTGCAGCCTATCAGTATGGCGCATTGGCGTGCTCCATTTCCGGCTCGGGTCCTACACTGTTTGCTATCACTAAAACCAGAGGTATAGCGGAGCGGGTAGCTCAGCATATGAGCCTGGAATTTAAAAAGGCAGGCATACCCTGTGATGCCATCCTGACACGCATTTCAGCAGAAGGGGCAAGGGTCACTGATATTAAGTAAGCGCTACATGGTAGTCGGAACGAGGGCGGAGGTATCCCCTGATAATTGATAAACACTCTGAACTATGCAGGATCGCCTTCCCCTCTACGGGGGAAGGTGCCCGACAGGGCGGATGGGGGGATCCAAAGGAGTCTTTTATCAATAGGTTATGTTGTTTGCTTTTTGATCCCCCCACCCGCCCTGTCGGGCACCCTCCCCCGGAGGTGGAGGGGCTACTTGCGAAGATCATCATGTTTATTTACATCTTTTTTACCGTATTAAAATTATGAGGGGATACCTCATGAGCGAGGGTGATTGATGAAGAGTAAGTTGATAAGCACCAGAGTACAGGATAGTGCATCCATAGATGAAGCCATTAGGTTGGGTTTGGCACGTGATGGCGGACTTTATGTTCCTGAAGGTTTTCCTCAATATGCAGTTGATGAATTTTATCAGCATGAAAACCTGGCGGATTTTGCCGCACCTTTGCTGGCTCCATTTTTTCAAGAAAGCAGTTTGCTGATTGACAGGAACTTTTGCCAACAGGTATTTTCTTTTCCCATGCCTTTGTACTCTTTATCAGAAAACACTTATATCCTGGAATTGTTTCATGGCCCAACTCTCTCTTTTAAAGATTTCGGTGCACGTTTTTTTGCCCATTGCCTGCAGCATTTACTACAAAAACCAACAACGGTTTTGGTGGCTACCTCAGGCGATACGGGAAGTGCTGTGGCCAGTGCTTTGCATAATAAAAAAGGCATACGGGGTATTATTTTATTTCCCAAAGACAAGATCAGTCTCAGACAACAATCGCAAATTACCTGTTGGGGCGATAACATTCATGCCATTGCGATAAGCGGCAATTTTGATCAATGCCAGCAATTGGTAAAACAGGCTTTTGCACAGACTGAGAATCAAGATATTTTGACAACGGCAAACAGCATTAATATAGCTCGTTTGTTACCGCAAATGGTTTTTTATGCTTATACCAGTATTCAAATGGTGAAGTTACATAAAAAGCCGGCCAATTTCATAGTCCCCAGCGGAAATTTGGGGAACGTCACAGCCTGCTATTGGGCTAAAGAAGCCGGTTTTCCTATAGATGAAATACACATCGCCAATAATGCCAACAAGGTATTGTCAGATTATCTGAGCAGCGGGGTTTATCACCCTGCGCCCAGTGTAAAAACCCTGGCTAATGCAATGGATGTAGGCGATCCCAGTAATCTTGAGCGGTTGATTCATTTGTTTCCTTCATTTGTAGCATTTAAAAATAATATGGATGTGGAGTCCGTTCAGGATGAGGAGATAAAAACGGCACTAATTGATTGTTACAAAAAATACAATTACATACTTTGT
Organism: Legionella shakespearei DSM 23087; assembly: GCF_000373765.1. Classification (GTDB taxonomy): domain Bacteria; phylum Pseudomonadota; class Gammaproteobacteria; order Legionellales; family Legionellaceae; genus Legionella; species Legionella shakespearei. Next base: position 80,422 of record NZ_KB892426.1, read on the forward strand.
CCGCATACCGCGACTGCGTATCATCGTTTGCATTCTGTGGATAAGACAAAGCCATGGATCATTGCCGCAACCGCTCATCCTGTGAAGTTTAATGAACTGATTGAAGATTTGTTGGATATTAGTATTCCAATTCCAACGACTTTGGCAAATATGTTGGCTAAGGAACAGAAATATACTGAAATTGAGCCGGTTTACGCCTCTTTGCAACACATTCTAACCACGGATTCGTAGCCCGGTTGCTTGCAACCGGGATTGTTCACGTTAACACATCATTGTATTACCCCGATCTATGCCCCTCCCCGATCTACGTCGTCCTGAGCGCGTCTTTTTGCGCGAAGGATCTCCAAATACTGGCACCATGCCGCTTTCAGGAGATCCTTCGCGCAAAAAGACGCGCTCAGGACGACGTAGATCGGGGTAATACAATGATGTGAAAAGAGCCAGTTGCTTTTAGCCTGGCTACAAACCGTGCCAGAATTCAGTGGGTACGGTCTTTGCCAATCTGGCACAATCTCTCGGAACCCCCTGCCGGGCTTGGCTTTTAGGGCGTTGTGCGCAGGGACGCGCACATCGACCGCATGGATGCAGGTTTCCCTAAAAGCCAAGCCCGGCAAGGGGGTTCTTGCTCCGGACTTTGATACAGGTACCTCTTATAAAGTTGATTGCCACTTCGATCCCGGTTGCAAGCAACCGGGCTACATTCCTTAATAAAGAATACAATCAGTCTCCATCTTCATGCCTTCTTGCTTGCCCGCCTCTGCAAACAAATTACGTGGTGAGGGTGCAGGGCTGAAGAATTTTTGTTTTGCGACAGTCTTCGCTTCGAAATAATCCTCAACCAATGTGTTTGCTTGCTGCTCTTTAAGATGGAATTTATCGACAAGAATTTCAGGATACTCGCCTTTATCATACTCTTTAACAACAATCTTCATCAAACGGTTGCCCAATGCTTTAGAGAAAGATTGGCGCTTGCTGAATGAAATCGGATTTTGAGTTCCCAGTATGCAAAAGCCCGGAGTTACCTGCATGTTTGCATCAAAAACAGTACCCGACAACAGTTCATTCAAGGCAATTTCGTCAGCATTGGAGTTGAACTCATCGACTAAAACCGGGCAACCTTTTTTAGCTGCCAGTATGAGCTTATTGCGCATTTCCTGTGGTCTTGACGGGTTCACAACAACATACTCAATGTGACGCGCCTTGAGATAGCTCACTAACAAACGGCTCTTGCCGACACCCGGTTCTCCCTCTAAAACCAGTCCATTAATGCCGGCATCCTGACTGACTTCCTGGGTTTGTTTAAGCCGTAATCCATTAAAAAACTCATCCAGTTTGTGAGCGATTTTCAGTCTGGAAGGGGTCCAGATAAAATCGTGGTTTTCAGCAGTCAGATCCTGCTTTAAATGCTGTATTTCTTCATGTCCTATTTGCTTCCACATAGCATAGGTGGGAACCATTTTGGGTTTCTTGTCCCGGTGCTTCTTGCCAGGAGCTGGTTCAGAATATTTCAGTTCATGCACGATATCCTGAATAGCCTTCTTATCAACCAACATCGATTTCAGTTCCTGTGCTATAGCAACGCGCAACAGACTCAATTCACTTAACTCAGCAAGAGATGGATTACGGGTATAATTAAGGGTACGAACCAATATAGATTGAGCATTACGTGGTGTAATGACCACACCTGCTTCTTTAGCTTTTTCCATGTAGCTCTTGATATGAGACAAAAGCTCGTGTGACATGCGGAATTTCGCTAGCAAAGGCGCTAAAATTTTATCCAAAGGCTGACCCGAGAACTGCAGATAATAAGGGAAGCGTTTAAACAGTTCCGGATTATTTCTTCCCTGATACTGGGGAGGGTTACCAGCAAAAATAATTCGCAGTCCCGGTTTGACAGGATAATTCATACCATCTATCCACACATCAGGCTCACCACTAGCAATCCGGTCAAGCAGCGCATAGTCTTCATCACTGAGGTTTGCTTCGTCGATGAAAAGAAAAGCAGAGGGGTTGTCAGATTGCAAGGCATCAACCAGCGATTTCATCCCTTGATAGAGTTCAAAGGATTTGTGTTGGCGTAAAAAATGCTCTTTCAAGGTATGGGTTACAAAGTAACTTTTTCCTTCACCGGTATCACTGAGCAAAAAGACGAAACGGCGATGTTGCAGTGCCTGAAGAACCGTCTCAACAGTCGTTGGTTCCAAACCGCTCTTGACTAAGCCCTGGCTTAATTCAAGCTGCCTTACCGTGTCGTCAACCCAGGCTTCTGCCTGTGCCGGATCCGTTGGTTTGCCTATGAAATGGCTGTATGCAGGTTTCATAGCCAGTTTATCGTAACAATCCTTCAAACGTTTAGCAGCGGCTTTGGGCAGAGCATTATAATATTGTTCTGTATCATGTTGTTCCACGCGATAGGGGATGCCTGATAACTGTGCTTCATGTTCAGCGATGACGGTTATTTTGCTGTGTATAATGGTTTTTTGACCATTAATCAGTAAATAGGGCGGCTTCATTAATAATGAGTGCAGTTGTTGCAGGAATCTTGGCGAGAATTGACCTTTGAAGACAATATCCTGCCCTTGTTCCAGAGCTTTGAGCAAGTCAGTATGTGTTACATCGAAATGCAAATCACCGGCTTTAAATTGATAGAACAAGCTGGTTATTTGCGTTTCTGGTTTCACGGTGATAACACAACGCCTGTCAAGTTGCTCCAGAGTTTTATCGACATCATTACTAACCACAAAATCGATAGATGCAGGTTTTTCAAGAGCGATTTTACCACAGTTCCAAGTTTTCATTACTTCGGGAACAGTGACCTCACCTACAGTTTGAATGCTCAATGCACAATCATACTTCGCAGCTTCCATGGTCAATTTATACCAGTCCGCATCAGAAATGGTTTTGGTAACGATTAAATTGATTGCAGGGAAGCGTGCAAAAAAACCTTTATCCAATGCAATACTGCCATCGGGTAGAACAACCTGCTTTTCAAAAAAGTTAGGCAGGCTTGCTGTGTTCAGCAGGAGCTGTTCACCAGCGTTCAGCTCAGACTGACGCAACATGGGAATGTTATAAACAGGATCACCAAGATGTACCTTGAAATTATTAGGTAATTGATGCCATTCACCATTAAAATAATAACGTTTATGATTCACCAATTGTTTGTAGGCAAGCACAAATTCCGGATCATGCAACGGTGGATTATGAATGGTAAATTCCTGCACGCCGGCTTCAATGGCTTTTGCCAATTCACCTTGAGTCACATAAAAATGCTGGTTTTCCATACGGTATTGGCCAAACAAATCACTCTGCCATTCCTGATTCGGAGACAGAACGGCATCAAAGGGCTGAATCATTGCCTTGGACGCAACTAAAGGTACTGCTGTTTCAGCAAGCTTTGGACAGATACTGACCGCATCAAATCGGGAATAAAAATCCTCCTTTTTATTCTTTAAAGTGTGTTCATCAGATAAGACCACAATACGAACATTGGCAGGAACAGGCATGCCAAAAAGATTGCGATCGAGGTCATCAATGATGCTGTTGTAGGGCGTATCATTAATTCCTGAGTCGCTCCAATTGATAATCCAATGGAAAGGTTGCTGGGGATTTTGAGCTGCTTGCTCTAAAAATCTCGCAATGGGGCTTGGTACTGAATGCCAGGTTCCAGAGGCGATGTGCAGGGACGTCAGCGATAATTCAGCAAGACTTGTAGTGACATGCATGGCAGGATTACCACTGGCACGCTCATTAATCAGTGCTGCATCCTTGGTCTTAATGCTTACCAGGCGACGAGCAGGGCTGTCAGCTGAAGTGATTTCCGTCAGGAGGTTTTGGGCTATGGTGCTTGTCAGCGGATGCGAGTTCCATGTTTGGAAAGGATTGTTCACATCAAGCATGATTTCATCGCCAACATCTGCTTGCTTGGGCAGGGGTAAATCCGCGATAGGTTTCATTTTCAGCGGAGGAAGGTTTGCCCCAAGATTATAAAAGGTCCTTTTTCCCTGCTGGGTGACACAAAGGTAATTATTGGTATAACTCTTAACGATTTTGCTGCTGATTCCAAATCCTTCACACAGTGCTTGCGCAAGCTTCAGGCGTTGGTTTGCATTCCCTTGTCTGGTCTCAATGAAGTGGTTTAATTGTTCACTTTCGGTCATATTTTTAGTCGACAATACCCGTGCATCAGAGAAGTTGCAATAACTGACTATGGCCGCAATAAGGTCTTTTGGAGGCAGAACCTCTAATTTGCTGCGCATTTGACCTATGAGCTGGCCGTCATCATGAAAACGCAATTGGCCAATATATTTAGTATTCGCCGAGAACAGATTAGCAGTGCCTTGCTCATGATTAATAATTAATCCTTCAGGTGATTGAACCGCATAATGCAGTATCTGTTGTGGCGGTAAGCTATTTAGTTTTAGAAAATAATAACCGCTGTCATTATCACGCGCCAATTCATAATCTTCTGCGTTCAAAGAAAGAGCGAGCAATTCATCTTTATGGGTTAATGCCGGAATCTGCCACCAGGTACGAAGCGGTACCTGACTCAAGTCAGCCTGAGCATAATGCACGTTCTCTTCAGGATGATTAAGAACCAACTCATACACTTGTCTTGCTGTGCCATAGTTCTGTGCCTGATAGGGGACTAAAGATTTAGGTTCCTGTTCCATACAGACTTGGTACGATTGAGGAGCTGCCTGCTCTTCAGCACTGGGTTGTAAAAAGATTTGTGGCACTGTTTTATCGGGTTCCGTTGTACTCATTGGAACCGTCTTTAAATTATAATGGTGGCCGCCCAAATCGATATTGGTGGACTTTCCTTCATAGGTTACGCTGGCAAAGCAGGACGCCTCGTTTTTGACTAACAAAGCGTTAATGCCTAGTTCTGTTGCAAGAGCAGTAAAGAGCGAAGCACGATGTTGACTCAATCCTGTACGTTTTGTGATGAGGCCATTGAATAATTCAGCAGTTGATTTTGATCCAATTTTGTCACCATGCACTTGAGAAAAACAGCAAAACCAGGCAAGAGCAGCTATTCGTTCCGGTACAGGCAAACTCATAAGCTTATTATATGCTTCGTTTTTAGAAAGTTGACCTGACTCGTTGAAGCGGAGTTGCTGAATGGTTGATCTGTAATTTTGCTTAGGAGTTGGAATCGCTAAATTTGCCGGGTTTTTCTTTACGATAAAGTGCAGGACATCATTGTCTTTAAGCTCTTTGACTGGAACAACATAGTAAAGACCTGATTGTTGATCCAGATGAATTTCCACTTTATCCGACTGATTTACTGCCAGAACTTCATCCCCTTGTCCCAAGGCTGGCAGCAAATATTTTTTATCCCGATAAAATCCTTTTAAAGAACACTGCCCATAATGGATGGATTCATCAGCAAAACCTGGAGAATGTTCAAAGGCAAGCGCCAATTGTTCCGCTGTTGCAAAGGATTCAGGCTTGATTTTTACGGTTTGCTTTGCTGTGACCGGTTTAAACTCTCCATGTTCCCAATGAAGTGTTTTCAGGATGTATTTATCCGCGCCTGGATTTTGTACGTGTCCTTTAAAAAGTTCCCTGACGTGTTTGTCAGTTTTTTCTGTCCAGGTAATATCACCATCCAAAATAATAGATGGCAAATAATCCAAACTGAAATCCTCCTTAATTATCTTTACTTTGGGATATTGTTGTTGCAGGTAGGCTAATTCGGATGAAGTGAGAGTCGATTGAATGTCCAACTGAAGTGTTTTAAGTTTTGGAGCCTGCTCTAAAATGGCTTGAGCTTGCTGCACCGTCACATCACGTGCTCCTAGCTCTATCTTTTTCATTTCTTTCAAGGCACTGGGCAACAAGGTTAGTTCCTTTTTACCTAACGCACTATTCAATGAGTTTTTAAGTGATCTGGCATTAGGCGCTGCATTTAACAGAGCACTTAATTGTTCTGAACTGATATGGGTACATCCCAAATCCAGTTTATTGAGTTTTGGAAGTGAATCAGGGGTTACCGTTATTCGAATATCAGACCAGTCTCTCATAAATGACATACTCAATTCTATGAGATTGGGAGCATTATTAAGCGCAGCATTGATGTATTGAGTATTTTTACTCATACATAACCGGGTCAGCTGATTTAAAGGAACTAATGATGGCTCTTGATCATTGAGAATTTCATTATCCATCAGGAACAGCTCGCCCACATTAGAGGCATGATTTACTAACAGATTTAAATTCTTTGAATTAATTTTTGCTTTATCAATCCACAGCCTTTTCAAGTTCAGATTCGATTTAAGCTTAAGCTCTGCCTTAGTCAGATCGATGTTTTTAACATAAAGTGATTGCAAGTGTGGTGAAGCATTTATTAGATGGTTCAGCGCATCAGGATGGGTTGACTTTGATCCAACACGCAATTCCTTAAGTTGTGCCAGTGCATGAGGCCTAAGCTCGTGCAAATCTCCGGTTAAATTGTCACATTCTTCAATAGATAACTGGTTCAACTGAGGACAGGAATGAATCAGGGTCGTTAGCGCTGCTGCATCCAGATTCGACTCATTTAATTTTAATGTTTTTAAATGACTGTGGCTCAATGCAGGCAATGGTGTTGTTCCCTGAATTAGCCCTGTATTCGCCCACCCATCCACGCTTTCCAGATTATCTGCTGCGTGCAGTAAATTGATTAATCCATCAAAAGGTAAATCTGTGTGGTGTATTCTAAGTTTATTTAAGTTGGGTAAAGCGCTTTTTGCCAAATTACCGTTACCCTTGTTTAAACCCCTGACGCCATCAAGATGAATCTCATGGCAACTGTCAGCATTAGCGAGAATGCTGTTAAACTGTTGTCGTGTCAGGCTCATGCTTTCTATTTGTAGTTCTTCAAGCTTGGATAGGTTAAGCGTATCAATGGTTGTGTCATCAAATGAATGACACTTACGTAAATCTATTTTTTTTATGCCAGGTGCAGCTTGGGCTAAAATCTCAAACTGTTTTGGCGTGATAGAAGATTCGCTCAAATACATGCTTTTAAGATGGGCCAATGAATTAGGTTTCAGGCTGAATGGTAAGGTGTTTATGTTCTTGCAATCATAGACACTAAGATTCTCAAGATTAGGACATGCCTGTAAGAGAATCTGTAGTTGCTGTGCTGTAATAGGCAGATTGCTCAAGTTTAATTGCTTTACATGAGATAATTGGTCTGGTTTCAGTGTCAGTACCAATTTGTCCAGATCTTTGCAGCCTCTAATGCTCAATGTTTCAAGATGTTCTGTTTTACTTAAAAGCAGGGAAATTGAGTCTGAAGTCATTTCTATATTTTTAAGCGAGAGATTTTTCAGGGTGAGAAAATCATGGGTATCGACACTATGCAGTACTTGACGAAACTCCTCATCAGAAAGCATGCAGTTGCCCAATTCCATCGTTTCTATAGTATTACTTTTTATCGCTTGAATCAGAAAATCTGGTGACAAAGCAAGTCCATTAAGCTGCAGAGAACGTAATTTTAAAGAGCTTAGATTACTAACGTGCAGTTTCTCTTTCCTTGAAAACCACTCAGAACTATTGTTAACCTGTATGGCTTCCATATTGGGGGCTGATTCAATGATGCCGCTGATGACCTGGGGTTCAGGAAAAACATTATGAATGCATAAGCCTGCAAAATGCCTGTTTAATTGATTAAACAGAGGGTGTGCGCGTTTTGCCATTTGTAACCATTCTTTCCCGAAATGCACTTTATTGTGAAGATCCATGGTTAAGGTGATTTTTTCATCAGGTCCTATGCTTTCGATAAGCAACTGCATTTCATGTTCAGAATATTTGCTAGGAAACAGAGGAAAATCAATTTTTTCACAATAATAATCTCCTGAGTACGCATGCAATAGCGGACTATCAAAGACTTTAAACGTTCCCTCCGCTAAATTATGACTGTAAGCTAACTGTTCTGCTTTAGTATTGGATATAGGTTTGAAATCATCTAAAAGAATTTTTAAATGATCCTCACTGGTTGCTTTAATCAATCCATTATTGGTAGAAACATACAGTTCGAATCCCTGTTTTAATAATCCTTCCAGGCGTTCTCGCAGCCTCCATTCTGCACCTGACCCATCATAATTCTCACTACGGAATAAAAGCATCCAGGCATTAATTACTAAAGATTTTTTCTTCTTCTGAGTTGAAATATTTAATAAGTCAAAGCAATCTTGCTTTTTATCGAGAAAGCGTTGGAGATTAAGCACTCCTTCCGGATCTTTGGTTTTAACTACAGCACTTTTTGTGTGTTCATAAAGCAGGCCAAATTGTTCCCATTGCTGTTCGAGCTTGATTGCATTGTCTTTCATTATTTCTTCCTGGTTGGACGTATAGTGGAGCCTGGCTGTTTATAACATTCGTCTCCTGGATTCCTCGGACAAGCCGAGGAACGTAGGAGTTAATATTCAAACCAGGTAAAGCTTAATGAATTATTAGAAGAAGCCAGGGCTTGGTCCTTCTTCATCCATTTCGGCCTCAGCTTCTTTTTCCATATCGCGTTTTATCCATTCTCTGGCGGAGTTCACAACATCATCCATGGTGAGAGGGTTCTGACGCTCCCCATTTTTTAAAGGACTATAGTTATGGTCGTATCCACCTGTGATTGCTTTTAGAACTAATGGCTCATAAGCAGGATCATCCTCTTTGGCGATACCCAATAATTCTATGAGTGCCGCGCTAGGCAGAGTGTCACTGTGAAAATCTGAAAATTGGCCTCTAACACACTCTTCCAGCAATGTGTAGTTCACCTCTGTTGCTGGGAGAGATAGCAAGTCTCTTATCAGATTGTTATATCCTTTTTCAGGCGAACTGTAAGGCGCTAAAAATTGTTCACGTGATATACGTGCAGGTTTTGCTACTGTTGCAGCATTAGCGAATTCTTCTGAATCTTCGTAATCTTTGATCTTGGTGGCACCGTGGGTATGTTTGTATCCTTTATTACTAGCTTTTTGATGCAGCGCATCATACTGAGGTTCTGTTTTCATAATAATTCTTAAATGCGCAAGCAGCAGAGAATCTGCGCTGACTCGACTACGTGAATCGAGAGCTAATATAAAGGTATTAAATTCGGCTGAATAAACACCTCTTAATGCTTTGTGCAACATATATCTGTTATTTGGGGTGTCAGGTTGAGCCATCAAATCATTTACCAATTGCTGTAAAGGGGCTTCTTTAATTTGAAAACAAGATATAAATTCATCGCGTGTCATTCATATACTCCATTAGGTTGATTGCTTTTTGTGTATAAATACAATTATTTGGCTTTGATCGGTTAATAGTGGTCAATTAAGCTGGCTAATTGTACTTTAAGTGATCACTTTGGGCTCGGTTGTAATCGGACATTATTTGGTTATAATCGGACATTTTTGTACGGAACGCGAACAATGGGGTCTTGTAGCCCGGTCTGTCTCTTCTACATATCCGACCCATTCCCCGATCTACGTCGTCCTGAGCGCGTCTTTTTGCGCGAAGGATCTCCAAATACTTTGCACTGTGCCCATTTCAGGAGATCCTTCGCGCAAAAAGACGCGCTCAGGACGACGTGGATCGGAGCAGACCGGACTACGCATTCGGGATGAGATTTGTTGTCTACGCAGGGGCGACTATTCTCCTGTCGCAATACATCATAATACTGCCAATCACCGCTGCAGGCATGATGAGAAGATTCAGGATTGGGATAAAACTGGTCAGGTTAATCAGTGTACCAAATCCTAGAGAACGCATCTTATTGTCTTTTACATGTTCCTGCATTTCTTTAAAGCTGATCAGATTATTGTCCATAGCAAAATCCTGATATTGAATGCTGATTATCCAGGCGGTAAACAAAAACCAGATAAAGGGATAAATGGGTTGGATAAAGGGTACAAAAAACAATAAGCCAACGATTAGCAGGCGAATCAAATAATAAATGAGAAATTGTCCCTGGCGCTTCATGCTGCGAATGGCCATTTCGTGAAAGGATTGTGAAGGTATTGGTAGCTTATAAAGAACTGTCTGAGCTTTTTCAGCGAGAAGGGAATTAAAGGGAGCGGCGATAATATTAAAAACCACGGTAAAGAGGGATAAGAATAATAAAAAGCAGCAAATGATAAAGAGGATAAAAAATACGCCACTGAGAAAACTCAACCAGGAGGGTAATTTATCGAGATAGTAGTGTGCATAGGGGGACAGATAATGATAGGAAAAATAGAATAATCCGGTAAAGAGAAAAACGTTTATCAGTATCGGTAAAATAATATATCGTTTCAATCCAGAAGTTGAAAGAGCGCGAAAGCCACGAACCATATACCACATACCGCGTAAAAAGGAGAGCATGTTTTTTCCGTTAATCCTTGAATTGATACTTCAACTAGCGTATATCCCGATGCTTGTTGTTGCAAGGGCTTTCCGAACGGCATGCCTACGTCGTCCTGAGCGCGTCTTTTTGCGCGAAGGATCTCCCGAAAGGTGGCATGGTGCCAGTATTGGGAGATCCTTCGCGCAAAAAGACGCGCTCAGGACGACGTAGATCGGGGTAGGGACAGCGAGCCCGTTATATATGGAATCCTGGCAGGGTCCGTAGCCCGGTCTGCTTGCAGCCGGGATCTGAGTCGAGGGCTGTGGATACTTAGACGAAACTCCCACCCTCCAAGTAAAACACCTCTTCATGTTCTATACTATTTTTACCTACAATGATTAAAAAATGACTCCAGGGACTCGGGACGCTGAATGAAACATATTTTAATCAGTATTCTTCTGTGCTTTGTGGTTTATGGACAAGGGTGGGCTGAAAAGCGATTACCTGAGCTAGATGATCTTTATCGCATCTACGATGTCAGCGAACCAGAGGTATCTCCTGATGGCAAGTGGGTTGCCTATTCTGTATTTCAGCTGAATAAAGAGGAAAACACATCCATGAGTAATATCTGGATTGCTTCCCTTGATGGTAAGAAAAAACAGCAGCTTACTTATTCCAGACAAAATTCAAACTCTCTGCCTAAATGGAGTCCGGATGGACAGTGGATAGCCTATCTTTCTGATGCGGGAGAAGACGGCTCTACCCAAATCTGGTTAATCCCCACCAAAGGCGACAAAGCAGAACAGTTAACGGAATTTTATGGCGAAATCAGTGACTTTAGCTGGTCGCCTGATTCACGAAAGATCGCTTTTATTGGGAGTGAAGATAAAAGCGAAGGAGATGAACTGCGTCCCATAGTCATTAACCGTTATCAATTTAAAGCTGATGGACAGGGTTATCTTACCAATGCGCGCGACCATCTGTATGTTTATAATTTCAGAAATGAATCCACTATGTTATTGACCCCGGGGGAGCATGATGAGTTTTCCCCGGCCTGGTCACCTGATGGCCAATACATTGCTTATGTAACCAAGCGAGGCAAAGATTCAGACAGGCATTTAAATTATGATATCTATCTCATCAAACCTGATGCAGACCAGAAAGAACAGCAATTAACCCATTATCAGGGCGGTGATATGAATCCTGATTTTGAATCCGGCATATCCTGGAGTCCGGATAGCAGCAAAATCGCTTATTTGCGCAGCCGCGAAGACCAATGGATTTACTATTCACCTTCACAATTAGCAGTCGTTGATATCAGGAATCATCAGGAGCGAATTGTTGCTCCTTTGGATCGTTGGTTTTATAAACCTAAATGGTCCAGGGATGGTAAGAGCATTTATGCTTTAATAGAACACAGCAGAGTGACTTATCTCAGTCAGATTAATCCCGAGACGGGGGCAATAAAGACACTGACCAGTGGTCCACGCCTTGATATGGACTTTTCTTTGGGTAATGACCAGATTGTTTTGCTCAGTTCCGATGACGTGCATCCGGCCGAGTTATTCGTCGTTGATTCGGCTATAACTCCTCTGACGCAGCATAATAAGGACTTGTTGCAACAAGTCAGCTTCCAGCCCGCAGAAGACATAGAATTCAAAAGTGAGGGGGATGTCACTATAGACGGTTTATTGATTAAGCCGCCACAGTATCAGGAAGGGAAAAAATATCCCGCTCTCTTGTATCTGCATGGTGGTCCTGTCTATCAATTCAGTCATGAATTTGATTTTGATTTGCAGTGGTTGGCGGCTCAAGGCTATGTAATTATTGCGCCCAACCCACGTGGCAGTTCAGGGCGAGGTTTTGATTTTGCCCGAGCAATTTATGCCGATTGGGGTAATCTTGATGTTAAAGACGTAGTTGCCGCTGTGGATCATGTGATTAAAATGGGGGTAGCAGATCCCAACAGACTGGCTGTTGGCGGTTGGAGCTATGGGGGAATATTGACGGATTATGTCATTGCAACGGATAGTCGCTTTAAAGCAGCTTTGTCAGGTGCAGGAGCAGCTAACTTTTTGTCGAGTTATGGTGAAGATCAGTATACGGTAGAATATGAACTGGAACTGGGTAAGCCCTGGCTGAAACCCGATATCTACTTAAAATTAAGTTATCCCTTTATGAAGTCTGATCGCATTAAAACCGCTACCTTGTTTATGTGCGGCCAGTTGGATTTTAATGTTCCCTGCAGTGGTTCAGAACAATTATACCAGGCTTTGAAATCACAGGATGTTCCCACGCAGCTGATTATTTACCCAAAACAATATCATTCTCTTGATGTGCCCAGTTATATAGTGGACAGATTACAGCGATATAAAGATTGGTTGGATTTGTATGTTAAGTAAATGGTTCCCCGTCGTCCTGCGCGAAGGATCTCCTGAAATTGGTTACCTTTTATATCCCAACAAATAAAAAAGAATAGGAATTTCAAGATAAGCGTGGAACAGGGCAATGATTCCATATATCGGTTTTCCGGTTTTAAAAAACGCAATAAAGGCAAAGCCAATAACTATGTAAAATAACCATTGATAGCGATTGGTACGTATCGGCTTTAAAGAAAGTTCCGGAAGTACTTTAATCACAAAATAATAATGAATCATTTGCAAATAAACAGCAGAGGCAAAGAATGCGCTGTTCCACACGTTTATCTGCGGTGACAACAGGTAATGTGACAGACAGGTATTTGCCGTTGTTGCTGAAATATAGTGCGGATCTACAGCAAAGAAGTACGCCAGCATAAACACCAGCACAGGATTAAACAAAAAAATAATCCAGGCATTTTTGGCTTTACCCTGCAGGGAAAGAAATCCCCAGGGGGTTAAATTGTGAAGAAAGCTCAGACAAAGCAACAAGATAAAGGGATTGTAAATAAGGCCAAGGCAAAAAAGAAAAACCATCGCGGCCAAGGTTAAGTTAATTCTGAAATACAAGGAAGTCAGAAGTAATGAAATTAAAGTGAATACTTCGATAATCAACACGTAAGGGGTAGGGCTGATGAGGTTTATCGTTCGCACCAGAACAAGAAACAACAAGAGCGTCATGACGATTATGATAAAAGCCGGGGGTAGTATTCTCAACAGGTTTTTGCGAATATAACTTAATTCATAAAGCACATGCGGCAAACCAAAAAAACAGATAGAAATCAAATAGGAGCTTAAAGGGGCAATGGAAGCTGCACTTATCAAAATGACAATGGCACTTACTCTTACAATACTGTTTGAGTTATTGGCATACTGGCTGTTCATCAAAAAAAGCATACCTAAGGATGAGCGTTTACTGTGGGGTGTTTTTATTATAGGGCTAAACCTTTTTACTAATCCACTGGCTAATATGGCTTATTCTTTTTTATCGACCCAAATGCTTCTCGGAGTCAGTTGGATTATTACCGAATTATTGGTCATTTTAATCGAAGCGTTATTAATCAGAATGATCCTGTTGGTAACAGGTCGCAAGGCATTGTTCTATTCATTGGTTCTTAATGGAACCTCTATTTTACTCGGAGAATTGTTATTATGGCTTTTATAAAAAGGTTCGTGTTGTTCATTCTTGGTGTTTGCGTTTTAACAGCCCATGCTGACGTCATTGCGCCACCTGCGATAGAGCCAGCCTCTACGGTCTTTCTTGGTGATCATGCTGCTTTACTGTGGATAGCAATCCTTTCCGGAATAATTATTTTATTGTTGGTAGCCTATCATAAGAGGAAAAAATAACAGGGTGTTTCTGAATTTTTGGCCTATATTGATAAAGTTTGATCATTAATGTATCATATGATTATCGCTGAACTATACTTTAATAAGCATAGGGGAGGCCAGAAATGCCAGAATCAGATGATAACACCGATGTTTTGTCCAAGAAGATAGCGACAGCGCGTACTCTTTTACTTCAAACATTACAAACCCAACTTGATGATTCTCTGACCAGTAAACTGATTCCAAATGCTGAGGGCGTTCCTTTTACCCACTTTGATAATGATCCGCCACAGGTTGAAGCAATTAAAAAAGTAATTAATTGTCTTTATCATGCAGAACATGCCATGAATCATTGGGAGAATACGAGCCTAACCAGTCCCGCTCAGGGTGTTTATGCGATAACACAGGTGTATAAAGCACTTGCCATGTTCAATGATGCCTCACCTGAAATACAAGCAATTGTCACAGACAATTATGCCTTGCTTGAACCTGTATTCACCAGCACTTATGAGGTAATCAAAAAATCAGGTTGGCTTGGTGAATTCGGCGAAATGAATGTTACCGACAAAGCAAGTACCCTGATTGGACAAGGGACTGATTTATTAGGACGTGATCCAAAGGCCTGGAATGCATCGAACCCGCTCATCGCTACGTTTACTCAAATTTCCGAGTTAATTAACTCATTATCTGATTCACAAAAGGGTGAGTTAACTGCGGCAGAAAAAAAAGCAATTAAAGACCGGGCTTTATCTATATTGGATGAGCTTGATAATAATGCGTTTTTTCATAAATTTACTCTGGGATCCCTTGAAGAATCAAAAGCGGTAAATGATTTATTAGCCTGGTTTAAAACAATTCAGGAAGACGACCTTGAATTTACCAGAGATTCCATGGAGCGTTATATTTCCTGGACCAATCAGTACTTACCCGCCTTACTGATGGCAGCAGACCAGCTTGAACGACAAAATTACCTGAAACAGGGGACTCTTTCCGGGGAATTATGTTCCTCTGTCGATAAGCTGAGTAAAGAAGTAAATGAGCAATTGGCACATTCCAGCTATGATTTTAAAGGACGCCTTGTCACAACGGACTCTTTAGCGGCAGCCCGCGAACAAAAAATTACTGAAAGCCAGATAAAAAACGTCCATCAGATTCAGAAAGCAACAGCCCATATCAACGAAGCAGAACAATTTTACGCTATTTTAGCCAAATATAAAGGCAAGTCTTTTAATGAAATACTGGAAACAGACCGTATCCATTTGAGGCAAATATATCCGGAATTACAGTCAGCTTTTGCTCATCAGAATCTGGACCTGGAACATAAATTGACTGCTGTTTTAAACGTCAAAGGCCCGGAAGAGGAACTTGTCGATAATTCATGGTGGGGCAGTGCGGTTGGAGCCTATAACTATGTTTCAGGCTTTGTAGTCAGCGGCGAAATAGATAAATCCCTGGCAACTGAAACGTCTGTAACTCAATTTTTTGAAAAACAAATAGCGGCAGAAAAACTAAAACTTGAAGTGTCTGAGAAATCACGAGAACTGCTTATTCCCGCAGATAACAAGAAAAAGCAAATGAGTATTGAAGAAAGGACAGATGCACGCTTTAGTGAATTAAAAAGACAATTTCCTCTGCAATCAGCTGAAAAGCACATTGCTCCTGGTGATTTGAAACCTGTTAAAGCGTCCAGTTTGAATAATTTCAAGGGGAATATAAGTTACGTACAAGAATTAAAGTTATCCAATAAAGTTCGCGATACCCGTGAAAGCCTGACCATTCTGGTCGATCGGCATTTAACGGAAGATCGGGCTTATTTCTCAACTCCTCCATATAAGATTAATGATAATGATCCCGACCATGTCAAACAGATCAAAGAAGTTGAAAATGGCCTGAGAAATCTTGAGAGTGCCTTATATTATCTGGAACAACTCGAAAATGCGGGAACCATCCAACAAGCCTGGGCATTTATCAGTCTGGCAAAAGCTGCTTATAACCTGAAAGGAAATATAAACAAACTGTCACCTGAGGCAATAAGGGTTTTGGCTCCGATAATTGAACAGGCAAATGCGTACAGCAGAGGCTTGTCAGACATTGATTATCGCTCAGATGATTTGTCTGATTTAGAAAAATTAAAGTCTTTACATACAGAGGTGGCGATAGTAAACGAGACTGCAGATTTGCGTGTTGCTGTAGAGGCAGAGAGCGATTTACAGCAATCAGAGTCGGATGAAGAAACACTGCCAGAGACACCCAAAACTGACTACGCCAAAATCATTGAATCTGCTCGAATTGATTTATTGGATCGAGTAAGGAAGAGCACTTCTGCTCCTTTGGCTAACGCCTTAAAGCCCGCAGAACAGGGAGTTCCTTTTGTCCATCTGGATGAAGATCCACCCCAGGTGGAGGCTGTAAAAAAGCTCATAAACAGCATGTATCATGCTGAAACAGCTACGCGATTACTACAGAGTACAGATGCGCCATCCGAGTCAGTCATTGATAAAATTGCCTTGGCGCATCGAAGAGCCGCTGCCTTATCTCAGGTGTACAAGGCATTGGAATCGTTTAGTGGTGCTACTCCTGAAGTACAGAGCCTGATTCATGAAAATTACGATTTGGTTGAACCCGTCATCAGCTATGGTCGCTCCCTGGCAGACAATTACGGGCTTACCAACGAGATAGGCTTGTTAAATGCAACCAAAGTTGTGGGTAGTGCAGGAGGTCGTGGACTTAATCTGATTCAACCCGATGCGTCAGGTGCCTCACAGTCAGCTACCCTGGTTGCCTTTGCCTCTGAATTACCCGCTTTTCTTAACTCTATTGCAGCAAACCTGGATGAAAATCATGCACTCGATCAAGAGGAGTTAAAGATTACAGAGGAACAAATGGATTCAATCGCTGCCATGGCTGAATTATTTCTGGAAAATATGAATTCGCTCGAAAATTACGGCAGAATACCCCACGCGATTGTTGGATTGCTGGAACTTATCGGCAAAATGAAAGCAGAAGGCTACCGTGTACAGGATTCAAGTCTTGAGGCGTACCAGCAATGGTTTAAAAAGAATTATCCTGAATTGCTTTGCATGATGGACGAATTGGAAACCCGTAATTACCTTAAGCCTGGAACTTTATCTGATCCTGTTATTAAGGAAGTAGATAAAATCAATCGTAAATTAAATGAATCCATAAAGCCACCCAACAACGAAGCAGAGGGTCCAGAGAAAATTGTCCTGGCTGTTGATGTGAAGCCTGCCAGGGAGTCAAACCTGCGAAATATCAGGGGTGAACATTTAATGGGGTTTTTCCGAGTTCAGGATCAAGAACAGACAGCAACCAGCTTTTTTGATATTTTAAAGCGATATGAAGGTAAAACTATAGCTGACATGTCAACAGCTGATCGGAACTTGCTTAAAAAACATTTGGCAGAGATACAGGGAGTTCTGACTGACGTGAATGTGGATGCTACCAATGAACTGGTCAGTGCATTGAAGCATTTGGAGCAAGGTATGCCTCTTGAGCATCCTTTGCCATGCGCCAGACTGTTAAAGTTGGAACAGCCCACTTCGGCATATTTAAAAAAAGAAAGCAATTCTCATTTATTTAAAGTCAGGATTATAGATGAAGCCTTGTTACACATACGTCCTGAACGTTTGGGAACTGATGCAAAACACAGGCGAATGTTGTTGGATGATGCACAACTTTCCAATGTGAGACACAAATATCTGCGTGATAAAGCAATGAAAGAGTCACAGCCTGCTGCTGAATTACAGCCTGTTGCAATATCATCGTTGCATACTATTCGTGGCAATATAGCCCTGATTCAGGAAATGCAATTATCTTCTGCTGTCACTAAATTAATAAAGCAAGAAGAGGACATAGTAAAAAACAAACTGTCTCCTCATGTCGCTTCTTATTTAATAAAACCGGAGGGACAAATTTTACATGACATCAAAGCTGATGATCCCACTATCCCTAGTCAGATTAAACAAGTGGAAAATGGTTTGCATCATCTGGAATCAGCACTGCTGAGCTTTGAACACATGTCAAAAGAGGACAGTCTGGTAAAGCAGGTGAGATCTTTAGTAGAAATTGCCAGTGAAGCTCAGGAATTAAAAGAGTCTGTTGAAGCACTAAGCCCTGAATTAAAACAGCATTATGCACCTATTATCAACCAGATATTGGATTTAACCAAAATGATCCAGACTGTAGAATACAACAAGTCTGATGCTGAAGAATTGAAATCGGTTTTCAAAAATGCCAAGGGACAATTATTAAAACTGGAGAATCCTCCTGATATTCCAGATGCTTCAAGGGACCATAGCAATTCTTCAAGCGAAGAGGAGTTTGATCCGCTGGAAAAAACAGGGGAGCGGGGACTGAAGCTGGGAGTTAAATACGCACATTTGGCTTCGCCACCACTGGAGCAGGCAAGACAATATTTAATCAAGAGATACCCCCATGCTTATGGAGAGCAGGCTAATGAGGTTCGCTCGTTTAATCGTGAAGAATTAGCTAGTGATGCATTTATGCGTCAGGAAATAGATCGTATAAATGAGTTGTTGGATGGCAGTTCAGTTTTTAACACGAATAAACCGGAAGCTATGATTAACCTTGGAAAACAGTTATTACGAGTGGGGGCTCAGGCTGGTGAATTGGCGGATATGGCCAATCAGATTCTTACGAAAAATTACATTGAGATTAAAGAAAACGCCTATCGTGACTTAATTATTCCTTTATCACAAGAAGAAGATTATTTATGCCTTAAACCTGGCACCTTACTGGAACCGGGAATGTTAGGGGTAAATCAATTGTTTGTATCGGCTGCACTGGAATTGGAAATGCCTTTTAAACAAAAGCTCGATCTGTTCGATGACGCCCATTTTGTTGAAATGCTTGTCAAACAATCCGAGCAGGATTTGCAAGCTTTGTTAAAAGAGCAAGAAATAAATCCGAATGATAAAAATCTGGAATTAAAAATACTTATAAAACAAGATAAATTAACTTATCTTCGTCAGCAAGACTGCATGCTTCTCAAGCAAGCAGAGCAGGATTTGGTTGCATTGTTAAAAGAGCAGGAATTAAATCCGGAAGACAAAGATATAGAATTAAAAATCCGTGCAAAGCAGGAGCAATTAACCTCTCTTCGCCACAAAAAACTTCAGGATGCAGAGGAAATCAAAAGCACTTTATTAGACGCACAGTTTGAGGTGTATTTGAGAACCATTCTGAAAAACTCCTATCTGACTCAACCTTTGATTCAGCAATATGAAGTAGAGATGAGAGAAGTTTATAGAAAAAATAAAGGTCATTTGCTTACGACGGAAGATAGCGGATTAAGTCTGCTGGAATTGCTGCGATCTACTGAAAAACAAAAAATAGCCGATTATTTACTTGTAGATAAAGCATACAATAAATTGAATCGCTTTAGCCTTGGCTTACCACCTAAAAATCAGGATTTAATAGACTACATCGGTCATCTCAATACTCAACTGACTGATTCTGAAACACCTATTGGCTTAAGGGCAAAACAGGTTAAGGGATTGCCGCGTGATTCTGAGTTTATGGAAAAAATCTGCTCTGCTGATGAGGGAACAGGCTTCTTTAAACGGTTCACTCAGTTTGTTGAGCGTTTTACTACCTGTATTGCCAGAAGTGCCAAGACAAACCTGACTATTGTTGATGCCTATTATCAAATAAAGATGGAGCAGAAGATGGGGAATATAGAGTCATCTCAAAGTTATAAGGATAGACTGAAAACTATAAGAGATGATAAACCGGTTGAGCAACTGCAGGAAAGCCCCAGGCTAGCCTAATTCCGGTTTGAAAATGAGATTGAGTACAGCCATCACCAGAAAGATGAACGCAGAACACCAGTGAACCCATTTCACTGGTATTTTATCTGCTAATTTATTACCAAAAAAGACAGCAGGTACATCAGCCAGCAACATGCCTAAGGTAGTTCCCGCAATAACAGCCAGCGGTGCTGCATAGTGAGCGGTAAGAGCTATAGTCGCTATCTGGGTTTTATCGCCCATTTCAGCCAGAAAGAAGGTCAGGAACGTGGCGCCGAATACACCCAGATTTTTGCCAGTGTGGGTTTTATCATCATCAATGGAGTCAGGTATCAGCATCCATAATGCCATGGCTAAAAACGAAGCCGACAATAGCCAGCGCAGCAGATCTGGATGAATCAAAGTAGTAATCCACAAACCTACGGCTCCAGCCAGACTGTGATTAATCAAGGTCGCAAGAAAAATCCCGAGAATGATGGGCAGTGGCTGCTTAAAGCGTGATGCAAGAACAAAGGCAAGTAATTGGGTTTTGTCGCCAATTTCAGCAAGGGCAACTACTCCGACAGATATAAAAAATGCTTCCATTGATAATGTGCTTAAGTGATTTGAGACTCATTATACTCTAAAAATGTACGAAAATAAGGTTATGGTGTTATTCAGAACTGATGTGAACTCGAAAATAAGGGTTTTATTATCCCACCCCACTCACCGCCCCGTTCGTGCTGAGGAGGGGGGGAACCCTGAGTGATCCTCTCATAATTTTAACCTGTAAAAAGATGCAAATAAGCAGGATGATCATCGCAAGTAGCCCCTCCACCTCCGGGGGAGGGTGCCCGACAGGGCGGGTGGGGGGATCAAAAAGAGAACTTATTTAAGGTAGAAAGGTCTAAAATAACAGGGTCTATTTGATAGAAACTCCTTTTTTGATCCCCCCATCCGCCCTGTCGGGCACCTTCCCCCGGAGAGGGGAAGGCGATCCTGCATAGGTCTGAGTGGTACTCAATATGAGAGGATCACTCAGGTGGTAACCCCGTCTCGAAGCATACTCAGGGCAAAAATCCTCTGCCAATGCTTCGAGACGGCGCAAAAAGCCGCGCCTCCTCAGCACGAACGGATTGTGCGAGTGCAAAAAAAGTTATGGTGTTGTTCAGAACAGATGTGAATTGGAAATAAGGGTTTTATTAGCCCCTCCCACTCACCGGCCCGTTCGTGCTGAGGAGGGGTGGAAACCCCGTCTCGAAGCAGGCACAAGGCAAAAAATCTGTGCCAATGCTTCGAGACGGCGCAAAAAGCCGCGCCTCCTCAGCACGAACGGATTGTGCGAGTGCAAAAAAAGTTATGGTGTTGTTCAGAACAGATGTGAATTGGAAATAAGGGTTTTATTAGCCCCTCCCACTCACCGGCCCGTTCGTGCTGAGGAGGGGTGGGAACCCCGTCTCGAAGCATACTCAGGGCAAAAAACTTTGCAATGCTTCGAGGCTGAGCAAAAAGGCCACGCCGCCTCAGCACGAACGGATTTCGCAAATACAACAATGTTAGTTCATCCAGAACTTACGTTAATGTGTATAATTAATAATAGTGACTTCACCCAATGCAAGTTTTCGGAGAACACCATGATTAACCCCTTAAAATATAAACCCAAAGGTGATAAACAGAATTCCGAATATTTTCATGAATACAAAACAAAAATTCTGGAACGACGCCTGGCCTCAGGACTCGAAGAGTTATATGGAGATATGTGCGCGGTGCTGGTGCAAGTACAGACCGGCGATGCGATTAATTATCTCAAAGAACTCTATTACATGACTCCCTATCGTTACGCTCGAAGCTACATTAGCGATACGCATAAATTCTACTGTCTGGAAAATACAAAAGATTCACCAGCTTTCATCATCCTTGAACCATTAGACCCTAATTTTCGTGATGACATCACGCGTTTAAACAAAATGTACCCTAATTCAAGAGAGAAATTTAATGCGCGTTATGTAGGGGAAATTTACCATTGCAAACACAAAGATGAAATTCGCAAAATTTTAACCTCACATAATTTTTATTTTGCCGATCCAGGAATGACTGAAAACAAATTTTATTGCAGTAAAGCCATTCATTTCACCCGCTTATCTGACTTTACGTACAACAGTGTCGGTTACATGGACGCTTCCATTTTTGATTACGATAGCCTTGAACTTGGCCAGCGCTTTTACCTGACTAAAGAACAAGAACGCATTTTGGATGCAGAGGATAAAATCAGTCATGATAATGGTACCAGAAGCTTGCTCAAAGGCATTGATCACATGGCAACCCGAATTCTGGCGGGTGAACGTGAAGACGCCATTTTAGAGTTTCTCTGCCTCTCACGCTATTATTTCTGGGGCGCTTATAATATTTATGACATGAATTCATCAACCAATGTAAATCGCAACCCGCATGGCCATGACATCAGATCACCAGCTAAAGTCTTTACTGCGAATAATACCCCCTTTATGGTGAATTCCTTTGAGAACCTCCCCATGCCCACAGAAACCTTCGTCCGCAATTACGGCAGGAGAATGCACCATATAGCCTACGAAGTAAAAGACGGTGATCATGCTTCTGGGAAAAAAAACATAGATTATGTCGTAGAAACTCTGCGGGATGATATGAATATTGAATTTCTGGCTCAAGTATTTGGCGCCTGTACAGACACCCCTGATTTGAAACAGATCTTTTCCAAACACTCCCAATATTCTTTGTTAATTACAGAATATGTAGAGCGTTGCCACGGCTTTGATGGCTTTTTCACCAAAGAAAACGTGGCGGCATTAACAGAAGCAGCCAGCCTCGATGAGACTCTGGCACTCCATCACAAAAAAGAAAGCATTATTGGGGATTAGCCCTAGCCCGTTCCATCCCGGTTGCAAGCAACCGGGATAAAATATTACCTGCTCTTATAACTCCAGAATTTCGGCAACGCATAACAAGACAAACCAACACCAATAATACAAAGAATCCCACCTGAAATCAGTGCCGTACTGATACCGAATCCGGCAGCAACAAATCCCGCTCTGGCATCGCCCAACCGTGGGCCACTCAAATAACTCAGCATTTCAATTCCAGCCAAACGCCCACGTAATTCTACAGGAATTGTACTATTCCATAATGCAACCCTGAAAATCCCACTAATTGCATCAAAAGCACCTGATAAAGCCAGGAAAAAGAGAGCTAACCAAAGGGAGTTTGACAGGCCAAAACCAATGATAGAAGCTCCCCATAACGCTGCAGCAATAGCGATTGCTTTTCCATCCTGGGTAACTTTTGAAGTCCAGCCGCTGACAAAAGAAACAATCAGTGAGCCCACTGCGGGTGCTGAATAGAGCAATCCTAAGGTTTGCGCCCCACCATAAACCTGTGCAATAGCGGGTAGGAGCGCATTAGGCATAGCGAAAACCATAGCAATGAAATCAACAAAATAGCTGCCAATTAATTCCTGACGGCTAAAGGCAAAACGCACACCTTCTTTTAGAGAAGACATAATAGATGGATGCTCTTCAACAACCGGTTTAGGAATGGAGTGCATGAGGCATACACAGAGTATTGATATAAGAAAGGTTGTTAAATCAATAAGATACGTGATAACGATCCCATGTTGTGCAATGATTAAACCGGCAATTGCAGGGCCAACAATCATACAAAAGCTGAATTTAAAACTGGTAAGAGCACCTACGTTTTTGTAATCCTTTGGTTTCACTATTTGTTGGACAATACTGTCAAGAGCAGGGCGATGTAATCCGGTAATCGCTGAAAGCAGCATGGCTACAGCGAAAATCACATAGACATTGGGAGCATCTGTTAAGGAGTTAAGTGCCAATACCAGACAACCTACCGCCAGTAATAATTCACTCAGAATAATCAGCCCACGTCTGTTGTAACGATCAGCCATTACCCCGCCAACCAATGCAGTAAACAACAGAGGAAGCAGTTGAACCAAACTGAGTAAGCCCACCATCATGGTCGACTGGGTGATGTGATATATCTGATAGGGAAGGGCAACATAACTAATCATCGTGCCCGCAAAGGAGATGAACTGCCCCAAATAAAGCAAGCGAAAATCGCGATTCTTTTTAAGCAGCGACAGATCCAGCAAGTGACTCATTTAGATATCCATAGTGTGATTTGAACAGTCCCGAATGGAACATCGAAAGCATTTTATGCTTTTTTTGAAATGGAGTACATAGCCATTCCTCGATCCACGTCGTCCTGAGCGCGTCTTTTTGCGCGAAGGATCTCCTGAAAGCGGCATGGTGCCAGTGTGGAGATCCTTCACGCAAAAAGACGCGCTCAGGATGACGGGGATCGGGCTATGGTTCTTCCGGACGACTCTCCAACCAATACCGAGCTATATCCATACGTCTGGCTATCCAGATATTCTGGAATTGCATTATATAAGCTATAAACTGACTTAAGGCCATGCAATTTCCCGCTTTTCCGCTAAGTCTGGGATGCAACCCAATAGTCATTATGGCAGTGCGATTTTCCTGATACAGATAATCAAAAGTGCTTTTTAAATGCTGATAAAAGTCATTACCGGAGGCAAAACCTGGGGACGTAGTAAAACGAAAATCATTGCAATCCAGCGAATAGGGGATAACCAAATGCTGGCCTATTTTATAAGGCAAATCATCAGCATAACTGTCTGAATCATAAAGAAAACCGCCAATTTCCAATAATAAATCACGCGTATGTTTACTGCGCCGTCCTGTATACCAGCCTATGGGTCTTTGGTTTGTTAATTGCTCTATAGTGTCAATGCAGCGGTATATATGCTTTTTTTCTGTAGACCTGGGTACTTTGTCATAATTGATCCAACGCCAGCCATGTCCTGCCACCTCATGCCGGGAATCGGTCAGATAGGCAGAAAATTCCGGATTAAGAGTCAGAGCATAACCAGTGGCAAAAAAGGTTAAGGGAAGATAATGGGAATCAAACAAACGCAGCAGGCGCCATATGCCCACGCGACTGCCATACTCATAAAATGATTCCATGCTGTAATTACGTTCCCCTTTGGGCTTTTTGCTAAAGGGAAAATCACTGCCATAGGTTTCTGCTTCTGAATCGCCATTGACAGGAGATAGCTCGGAACCCTCTTCATAATTGATAACAAAATTAATGGCTATTCTGGCTTTATTGGGCCATTCAATTTGTGGCGGATGAGATCCATATCCTTTGAGATCGCGGGTCATTCATCATCCCAATTCAAAAGAAGTGATGCCATAAATCTGTTTTATGGCTAATCGTGGTTCTTCCTTGAGATACATCCGTGCAGTGGCAAACACTTTAGTCATTTTATAGTGATTTACCAAATCAACCGCTGATGGATTATTCTCGGGAATATCCAGAAAAATCACATTACTTTTACTGTAATGAGCAAGATTACTCAACAGAATATTAGCGATTTTGGGGCTATCAGCAAATAAAGGTCCAATTTTAAAGCCTTGCTGACAGGCTCTGATTACGCCATATCCCTTAAGCTGATTCTCTGCAACATAGCCCAGTGCCAGGCCTTGCTTTTGATGTATCCAGCACTTTAAAAACTGGGGGCGCAATGTAGGAAAATGCAATCGGTCATAAGCGGATAGCTGGCTAAAATCAATTGTATCAAGTGGCACAATATGTGGGTCAGCTAAAACAGGTTCATCCAGGCTATCCAGTTGATAACGGGCATTATTATGGGCAAATTGGTAACCAATACGAGCATATTTATCCAACATAGTCATCACGCCATCAATGCCTGCATTCCTGCGCCCTATATACTCCAGCCTGTGTTCCGTTAATTCCAATCCATAACCCTTATCCCTATAGGCTTTATCAACAATATAAAAGCCGCAAAAAGCAAAATCATCGTCATAGACAACGGCAGAACCAACAGCAATGATTTGGCCATTGAGTTTCCCTGCAAAAAAGCCATGAGGATCAGTCTGGTAAAAGCAATAAGCATCTTGCAAGCCTGGATTCCATCCCTCTCTGGCAGCCCAGTCAACAGCTGTTTGCACTTCCCCTTTACTCATTGTTTCGATACGATAGTGATCCATTATTATTGCACTTTGATTTGTATCCCTTAATTATAGGAGTTGTTCCTGATTTAGCATAATTCATCAAGAACGTATAATTATGTTAAAATATAAAAAATGATACTCTCTGAGGAAGAACTTGTGACACTGATTTTTATATCTGGCACTATTGCCTTCATTACTTCCTTCATAGGTTTGCTGCCGCAAATTTTTAAGGCAATAAAAACCAAATCCACGCAGGACATTTCCATGATCATGCTAATTAATTATCTGATCTGCTCTCTGGCCTGGATTGTCTATGGCGGCAGTACCGATTCCTTTTTTGTTTTAAGCTCTAATGTAGTAGGGCTGATTATAAGTTTATTATTAATTATATTGAAAAGACGCTATGACTCTCGAACTGTCCAGCTTTAAAGGATATAAATCCATTCTCTGTCTCAATGGCGAATTGCCCGAAGCCCGCTTTTTTAAAGCGACAAACCTGCCAGTGGTCGCTGCAGATGGCGCCGCAAACAGTTTGCATGTGCTAGGCATTAAACCTCATATTATTATTGGTGATCTTGATTCAGTTCTGCCTTCTTTATTGCAGGACACAGCGTTTATACATTTACCCGAGCAAAACAGTAACGACTATCAAAAAACAATGGCCTATCTGCATGAAAACAATTTATTACCCAGCATCATCGTGGGAATAAATGGAGGCTATCTGGATCACGTTTTGAATAACATTAATATTTTTATGGGCGGCAATTGCCTTTTATATGCGCCACCATTAAAAGGCTTTGTCTTGAACGAGAAAAAGCGCATCAGCCTTTCGCTAACAGAGCATACAAAAATATCATTATTAGGAATTCCTGCTGCTATAGTGTCTTCCAAAGGCCTGAAATGGGAACTAAACAACAGCCCACTCACTTTTCCCGGTAACAACTCTTGTTATAATCG
The DNA here is from genome assembly GCF_000373765.1 of Legionella shakespearei DSM 23087. Classification (GTDB taxonomy): domain Bacteria; phylum Pseudomonadota; class Gammaproteobacteria; order Legionellales; family Legionellaceae; genus Legionella; species Legionella shakespearei. The sequence goes on from NZ_KB892426.1 coordinate 107,234, forward strand.
AACCGTGTCAGAGCAAGTCGAAATTAAGAACCATCAAGGTGAAGTATTAGTACTGATTTATGAAGGTACCATTACCGATGCTGGCGGCAAAGCTTAATTATTGTTTCTAATTGTGTCACGAAACCCTGAATGCTTTTATAATCTGCCAAAGTCATCATATTCAGCATTCCGATTTAAAATCTTCGAACTTGCCGCCTGTGCTTCGAGGAATTTCATTGACATAATTAAATATGAAATTAAATGGATGTTCAAAAATCATCATCAGTTTTTCTCTTAATTGATCTTCTTCGAGTGAGGTAAAATGCTTTCCAGTAAGATTTACTTCAAGTTCCATTAGTGATTTTTGAACAACCTGGAATTGCCTGTTGGAAAATAAATCCATAAGGCGTACGCCATTGTTGGCAAAAGAGGGCCAAACCTGTCTGCCATCAGGAAGGTGGAGCATATTACGCTGTCTTCCCAAAACCTGTTTTAAGATGGGTAAAGTGCGTCCGCAGACGCAAGGTTCGCCTGGTATTGCATAATCCCCAATTTGATAACGTATTAGTGGTGAAGAAAAATTATGTAATGGAGTTACAATCACTTTTCCTGGCTCATTTACCGCGCAGGGCTTACCTTGATCATTGAGAATTTCTACCAAAATATTTTCTGACTGGATGTGATAATGATCGCTTTCAGGACATTGCAATGCGATATATCCTGTTTCTTTCGCTGAATAGTTATCAATGAGAGAGATCCCAAGAATCTCTTTCACCAAGGTACGCAATGATGGCTCTACAATTTCACTGTGTGTGTGAACTTTTTTTAATTTATCTGGTTTTTTCCCATGTTGGGCAAAATAACCGATAATTGCTTTTAAGGTTGATGGATTACAATTTAAATAATCTGGATTGACTCGCAACAACCACTCTGCCTCCTCTTCAACAGAACAAAAAGACAAATGATAGCATGTTCCTGTTTCGCCAAAAGCATATGTAGCGGGACTCCAATGTTGATAACTTGTACCCTGTGGAGGTGCCGCGGGATTATCTTTTGCCGTTTCATAGAAACCATAACGAATTGTTGCGAACGATTTATTAAATTCATCTTTATGCCATAAATGATTTCTTAATGAAATCGCATTCCAGAAAAATTGTGTGGCAACATTCCCTTTTATTGTTACAGGATGCCCGGTGGATCCACTGGTAGAGAGTAATTCGGATGGTTCATGCCCAGGGGGAACCTTTTCTGCAAACAGGGCAGAATCTGCTTGTTGTATGTCTGTTCGAGTTAAAATAGGCAACTCTTCCCATAGGTTTGCCAAATCGTGCCAATCAGAGATAAAGGGCAAATGCGCGAATTTTTCCTGGTAATAAGGAACAAATTGGCGGGCAAAATTAAATAGTGTTGTAAGTTGCCTGAATTGGAACTCCTTAATATTAGCCTCAGGCAGTTTTTCGGTTACATCAAAATGGGCTAATTGGTAATAAAGTTGAGCAGCCATAGGACTGATTATCTCTGGCCAAACAATTCCCGGAATGGTGCTGCGCATGGAGATAGGAAATAAGTTTTTCATGTTATGTTCATTCTATGAGATACAAATTGAGGTACGTCCACCAGAAGCCTGTATTGGCTCTGGTGGAAGAAAATATTAAAGGCAATCAGTCAACATTTTAACACCTAAAAATGGCCCTTGATTGCTAAAATTACTGCTTTGAGAGAGCACATTAGCCGTTGCAAAACCTTCGCCGCCTACTGACCCCACAAGCAAGGGACGCTCAATCGCATGAATATATGTTTCAGCCTGCCAGCCAGTTTCAAGAGTAAAAAGTGTTGTGCTTCCTTCTCCGCCAATAAGCCCCATTTTATTCGTATAATTGATTCCAAGTCGCAAGCCCAGCTTGGGGACTGTAACATGCCGATCAGCAAAAGTATAAGAAAAGTCAGTTGACTCTAAAGAAACATCTCTGTTTCCAATAAGTAAGGCCGTGTTTCCATCCGCAAATAAGGTAAAATGCTGAGTCAAATCATAAAATATATTCGCTTCAACGCGTGGTCCAACGCCTCGAAAAGCACTATGGCCAGTGCGTTCGTACCAGCGGTTTGGTATTGGAAAGCCAGCAACAGTAAGATCTGAATTAATTTCAGCGTAGTTGATACCCGCACCGTATCTTACCCGCCATTTGTCAGACACCATATGGGTGTGAGCAAACACGCCGGACACTTCATCATAATCAAAATTGACACGTCCATTAACAAATGGCCAATCAGCAGGAACCCATCTGGGTTCGCTTTCAAATGGAGTGCTGTTTGCATCTTTAGTATGAAGACGCTGCCAGGAAAGGCGTATTTCATTATCATTGCTGAAACTCATTCCACCGAAAAGATTGAACCCCCAGCTATAATCCGGATTTATATTGATTGTTGATGCGGCATATGAAGTTGGACTGGTACGCAAGGCATATGCAAAATCCAAATCGCCATTACGTGGTTGCAAATATAATGCATCAATTCCAATGAAATACCCTTTGTCTGCTTTATGCTTATCATAGGCTTCACCTGCCCACGCCATTTGTATAGTGCCTATGTTGCTTAAGACCAAAATACTAAGTGTTGTTTTCTTTAAAGCAGACATATCCTCTCCTTGTTTATTGATAATGTAAATAATTTATAAAAAATACTTTATTAAGAATTGATTACCTTATCATTGACCTGTTTTTATATCAAATAATTATTCCTGTTATGCTCAACCAGAATTAAAAATTATAATTCAGGCCTGCTCTTATTATGTTACTACTGACACGGGAATTAATTCGATAATTTACTGGCGCACCCAGATAGGATCTGCCGATTGAATCCATATTAATAGCGCCTAAATCAACATAAAGGTATTCTGCTTTAAAAGAGACGTGCTGATCTACTGCATATTCCAAACCCACACCGCCTGACCAACCAAACTTATTTTTATTGTAATTCGCTCGTGTACACCAGACAGAATCACAATCACCAAAAATCTCCCTCTGATCAAAAGCAAATTTGGTTTTACCCCAGGCCGGGCCCGCAGTAACATAAATTAAAAAGTCATTCCAGGCCAATTTTCCAAGACGGCCTCTTAAGGTCATCATGCGGCTGATATTTATATCTGTACTGGTTGTTATTTGGCTATAATAGTCGGGATCGGAATCAACGATTAAAGACACACCATTTGAACCACTGATATGTGCATAACTTAAATCAGACTCTATCCCCGCGACAACTCTGTCTTTCTGCCAATTATATCCGAGTTGACCGCCACCAATAAAACCTCTTCTCTGTAAATTTAAAGCATTAGGAGTGAAGTCTTGTAATGCCTGGGCGGCGAATGATACAGGGGCAATCGACACTATGTCATAATTAGTTCCATAGCCTGCGTTCGCGCCAATATAAAATCCTGTCCAGGAGAAATTGGCAGGATCTTTAGTATCCGCTATAACAGGATTGTTATTAAATGTATAATTTGCCTGCAATATGAGGCCGTATCTATATTGCTTTACATCTATAGGTTGTGCCTGTCCCGCAAAAGCAGCAGTTTCCTCAAAATGGGCAAATCCATTCGTAAAAATATACCACCAGCGTGCTCCTATACCTAGCGCCAGGTCCTGAGTGACGCTCCAATTTAAAATCGCATCCAGTTGTACGCCATTGCCCTTGCCGTCATTTAAAAAACCGCGAATATCAGGACGCAAATTATGATAGTCATTGCCGCGTAAATTACTACGTATATAAGCTACATCAGTATTTAATGCATGCTTATCTGTTAAATGTATCGTACTGTTTATACCTAAACGTAAAGCATCCCATTCAGCAGTATTGTTCATTCCATTTACTTCGGAAGCTATAGATGGCACACAGAAATCACCCCCAGCTGTCTGGTAACAGCCATAATCATTATAGTGCTCCATCCAGTGAAAATACCCAATAAAGCCGCCAGCTTGCCAATTTTGATAATTTAAAAAATTATATCCTAAATCCACAGTTACGTAATTAAGGACGCCACTTTTCTGTTGGCCTAAAGTATCTGAATAGGAAATATCAACAGGAAAATCTTCATCTCTTGTCGAACCCTTATTAATCGAACCACCGCCAAAATATCCCTTCAAAAAAAAGCCCTGTTCATGACTGAGTCGCCAAAATCCCTCCGCAGCATTACTTGTTGCATCGCTATAAGTTATTCTCGATATCAACTGATCCGTAAAATCATGTAAATTAAATACATATTTGCTGGTACTAAGCCAATAACGGATTCCAGCATCGAATTGCCAGGAAGAACTGACTTTATTTTCTATATTGCCATCTTTTGACTTATCCACAGCAGCATAGCTGCTAGATGCTAATAAAAAAAGCAATATTCCTTTTTGTAATGAACCATCAAATAAGTACATACAGTATCCTCATGATAAAGTAAAAGATCTTTTTACAGTAAAAACAGCAGGTTGGCAATAAACTGCATGTAATAATGCCGGATTTGCTGTCACTATCGACTTATGTTTGTGACAGCACATACAGCACTAAGCAGATATTGATCATGAAATATATCTTCATGAAAATATTCATTTTCTATCATTCTTGACACATGCAAAAACACTGGTAATACTATCAGTACGTATTGTTCAGTTTGAACGATGCAAGCATCTTTATTTAACAACTCAAAGCATGAGTTATAAATAAATGGAACAAATAAGAATCTAGTGGAGGCCAAAAAATGTTTTTTTTAAAAAAAACAGCCGTAGCAGTACTTGTTTTAGGAAGTGGTACCGTATTTGCAGGTACGATGGGACCTGTGTGTACTCCGGGAAATGTGACTGTACCTTGTGAAAGAAGTGCATGGGATATAGGTGTTAGCGCACTTTATTTACAACCCCAATACAGCGCTGCTGCTGGCTATCACAGCGTAGCTCCTTTAAATGGATTAAATCATTACTATGATTGGGATCTTGATTGGAACTGGGGTTTCAATGTGGAAGGCTCATACCACTTTAACACTGGTAATGATCTTACCGTTAGCTGGTATCATCTGGATGCAGATACAAAGGGGCCTTATTTTATTGTTGAAGATCCTGAGGCAAGATTTGTTCATAACAATAAATGGGATGCTGTTAACGTTGAATTGGGACAATTCGTAGATTTCAGCGCTAACAAAAAAATGCGTTTTCATGGCGGCGTGCAATATGCTCGTATCAAAACTGACGTAAGCAATTATGTAGGCACAACATTTGCTGATAGTTTCTCTTCTGAATTCAGCGGTTTTGGCCCACGTACCGGTCTGGATATGAATTACGTATTCGGTAATGGTTTTGGTATCTATGCCAAAGGAGCAGCAGCTATTCTAGTTGGCACCAGCAAATTTAATGATGGTGTGGCCTCAGTAGCTGGTGTAGCTCGTCCAACAAGCTATGGTTCCAAAAATTCAATCACACCTGAGGTTGAAGCCAAGTTAGGTATTAACTATATCTATGCAATGGCTCAGGGAGATTTAACCCTGGATGCTGGTTACATGTGGTTTAACTACTTTAATGCATTACATACAACTGTAGCGGCTGGTAGTATTGACCCTGTATTGGGCGAAACTAATTTTGCAGCATCTGGCCCTTACATTGGCTTGAAGTATGTGGGCAATGTTTAAGGATATTCAAAAAGACGATGATTATTGGGCTCACAAAAAGCAGAATTTTGCATTTGCTGTCTGAGCTTTATATGCGGTTCTGTTAAAGACAGGAAACCATATCAAAGTTTCCAGATTTCTATGACAGAACCCAATAATCCTATGGAGACAAAGCATTCTTTCGTATGCAAATTAGTTGCCTCGGTTTCTTACCATTTGATTATGCTTAAATCACATTTGTTCGGAGAAATTAAGTTCCCACTTTTTCTTAATTTCTCTGAAAAAAAAGGAGAGATTTTATCATCATCAAGGTATCGTCGATTTAACTAATTCGAATCAGGGGATCACGTTCTTCCAATTTAGTTCTTTTGCGCATCTATAGTAAGCGAGACCTTACTATAGATGCCAGGAGAACTATCATTAATACTTCTCTGACCCAATCAACTTGTGATGCAATCGTTTCAGAAATTTGTCCCAATTGGATAGCACCAATGACGTTTAAACGATTTATACGTTTCGATATGCATTGATACAACCGTAAAGCCCGACTAATTTGAGGGCAGAACACAGTTCCTGCCAGCATAACTGTTCCGCTTCCTGACGGTCGCGGCTCGGTTTTCGTGCGTTCGTATTGACTTCATCGTGCACCGAAAACCGAGCCGCGACCGTCAGGAAGCGGAATTTTTGCTGAGGACAGAGCCTGATTTAGTGCGTAGCCCGGTCTGCTTGCAGCCGGGATGGTTCCACTTCGATCCTGGCTGCAAGCAGATTGCAGGACACAGCGTTTATACATTTACCCGAGCAAGACAGTAACGATTATCAAAAAACAATGGCCTATCTATTGAGAACCATCAAGGCGAAATATTAGTACTGATTTATGAAGGTACCATTCTCGATGCTGGCGGTAAAGCTTAATTATTCATACTATGTTCTAACACAAAGCATATATTAAATGTATAGGATTTAAAAATGAGTGAAACCACATATATCTGCGTTTTTTTGGGAGCAAAAGAAGGGAAGAGTCCTGTTTATCGTTCCAATGCCAGATTATTAGGATTGGAACTGGCAAAACAGAATTGTACACTGGTTTATGGTGGCGCTCGTAATGGTTTAATGGGTGTACTCGCGGATGCTGTGTTAGATGCCGGAGGAAAAGCCATTGGTGTTATGCCAACTTCTCTAGCCAGCGAATTGCATCACGATCAACTCACCAAATTGCATGTCGTTGAATCCATGCAGGATAGAAAAGCGTTAATGTCTGAGTTAGCAGATGCTTTTGTATTTTTTCCGGGTGGTTTAGGTACTTTTGAAGAGCTGTTTGAAGTTTGGAGTGCCAAGAAAATAGGTATTCATGACAAACCATTGGGTTTTCTGAACATTAATGGGTATTACAATCACTTATTTCATTTTCTAAGAACTTGTTCGGAAGAACATTTTATTACCGAAAATCAGTTACAGCAGGTTTCAATCATGGACAATCCGGCTGAATTGATAAAACATACAAAAGAGCAGATTCAGCAAGGGGTATGCGAGGCAATAACTTGAATAGCGATGTAGCCCGGTTGCTCGCAACCGGGAAACTGGCTTGAAGCACCAGCCCTTTGAGAACACTATCTGGCTCCCTCGGTTTGTCCGAGGGAGCCAGGGTTCAAGACAGAAATACAGTTCCTGCCAGTCTAAACTGTTCCGCTTCCTGACGGTCGCGGCTCGGTTTCCGTGCGTTTGTATATACTTCATCGTGCACCGGAAACCGAGCCGCGACTGTTAAGGAGCGGAATTTTTGTTGCGGCACAAAGCATGATTTAATGCGTAAAATACATGAGGTAATTCGTGCTGTGGGGACGCCGTTTATGAGTTCTTTGTGCAAGGTATCGAGTAGCTTTGTAATTTGAAATGGCGCGCCCGGAAGGATTCGAACCTCCGACCCTTTGGTTCGTAGCCAAATACTCTATCCAACTGAGCTACGGGCGCGTTGATTGGCGGAGAGAGAGGGATTCGAACCCTCGATGGGATTTCTCCCATACTCCCTTAGCAGGGGAGCGCCTTCGACCACTCGGCCATCTCTCCAATCAATGGAAGCGAAGTATATCAGGAATTTATTTGCCGTCAATAATTCTATAAATTTTAAGTGAAATTTTATTTATTTTTTAGGGGCTGTTGACATTTCGTTTTAGGAATCAAAAGAAGTTCAGAAATGCTAACAGAGATTGCAGCCTTAAAAATATCTTGTCTGACCATCAAAAAAGCATAGCATTTTTTTTAATAAAAAAGTGTGATATTACATTATTTTTTAGTCAGATATTTGTCTTCTATGTGGTATGTAACGTTACTGGAATATCTTGCAACCAGAATATGTCCGAAAGATGCTGCTAATGCAGTTTTGTTTATGAATAACTGGATTCGCCTTCTGGAAAATGAATTTTATGATACGGGTTGTCTGGAACTTTCGGTTATTACTGGCCTGGCGACAGATCTTCACAAGTATTCTAAAGAAAATCAGGGGAGGGGCAGGTCTTTGGCGCAATTTGCTCAAAAGTGTGTCGGACTCACCCTATTACATGTCAAAAGTACCGAGGACGATTCGGTTTATAGTTCTGACTTCATTTACATGTTAAATAGCGAACATATCCTGGAATCTCTTGATGTTGAGAAACAAATACTCGCTATGAGAAAGCAATATCTGCTTGGTACAAAAACTCACAGAAAAGTAAAATCGCTTTCCTCTTTAACTGACCTGAACATGTATGTCGATAACAGAACCGTTTTAAACGCAGTACTTCTTACCGATATTTTGAATGACTGTGAACGAAGGGCGTTTAAAGATCTGGATTATCTGGTTAAAGCAGATATTAACAATCTCGCTCCTTTACTTAATGAATTCTTAAACCAGACAGAACATCCGGAAAAGTTCCTCACAAACCTGTATATTTATCTATTACCTTACAGAAACAGAGACCAAACTACTTCAATACGGCAGCTCATTGATGCAATCCGCCGATACAGTAAGGCATTAGACTCTGATGCTAATAAAAGTGAGCGTCCAAGGGGGCATGATCGTCGGGAACCAGAGAAATTTACTGAATCAGGCCGTCGCAAAGAGGGTTCTTTAAATTCATCCCGGTTGCAGTCAGGTAAAAAGCGCAACAGCTCAATAAAATTTAATCTTATTCCCCGGTTGGATCTGGATCTGCTGCCTCGTTACAATCCAGAAATTATCAACTTATGTACTGCTCTTGAGGCCTATTCAGAAAAAATTCCTGAGAATCGCTATTCTTTTTATACGCACAACTTCAGGAAGTACAAATCAGAGGTTGAGCTTATAGTCTGTGACATATTAAAAGGAAATTTACTCAGTGTAGCGGCAATCGTCAGGGAATTGAAAAAAATTAACATTGCCAGCACCGATGAGCTTTGGACCATCATCGATTTATATGATAAAACCGTCACAGAAAAAAGCATGGCCTTCAATTCCAAAATGTAAGAGTACATGTGGCAGGCCATGAGTGGTCTTTAAATTTATCCATAAAAATCAACTTAAAATTTCCAAATTTGGAGGATTACTGCTACTCTTTAATCCTGTAAATTTGCTTAGGGTAAACACCCACAATAACCTGTAATACAGGTACGGATGAAGGAGGACTAATGAAACATCAGTCAAATTTAAGTGGTCGAGAAGTGTATGTTGTTGATGGAAACCGTACACCGTTTCTTAAAGCGAAAGGCGTTGGCCCGTTTACCGGATCTGACCTCGCTGTTGCTGCTGGTAAAGCATTATTAAACCGTCAACCTTTCTCCCCGACAGAATTGGATGAAGTTATCATTGGTAGCGCAATGCCTGGCCCCGATGAGGCTAATATTGCCCGAGTAGTTGCTTTGCGCTTAGGTTGTGGTGACAAGGTGCCGGCTTTTACCGTAATGCGTAATTGTGCCTCTGGAATGCAGGCGATTGATAATGCCGCAATACAAATAGCCAGCGGCCGCAGTAATCTGGTTCTTGCAGGTGGCACCGATGCTATGAGTCATGCTCCATTATTATTCAACCAAAAAATGGCTTCGTGGCTTGCTAACTGGTTTGCTGCCAAAAGCATGGGGCAAAAAGTTGGCCTGATAACCCAGTTCAGACCCTCTTTTCTTGCTCCGGTAATTGCCTTGCTTAGAGGTCTTACCGATCCTATAGTTGGTTTGAATATGGGGCAAACCGCTGAAAAGGTTGCATACAGATTTAATATTACCAGAGAGCAAATGGATGAATTTGCTGTTCAAAGCCATTTAAAATTAGCCGCTGCTTACGATGAAAACAGAATGTCTGAGGTCTCTGCTATTATTGATCCCAAAGGAAAAATTTATCCTCAGGATGATGGTGTGCGGCCAGATTCTACTGTAGAAAAGCTTTCTAAATTAAAACCCTTCTTTGATAAAAAATACGGAATGGTGACTCCAGGTAACAGCTCTCAGATTACTGATGGTGCCTGTTTATTATTATTGGCCAGCGCTGAGGCTGTAAAAAAATACAAGTTAAAAGTGATTGGGCGCATCGTTGATTCTCAATGGGCTGCTTTGGATCCGTCGCAAATGGGACTTGGGCCTGTTCATGCCGCAACACCAATTCTGGAGCGGCACAAATTGAAACCCCAGGATATGGATTGCTGGGAAATTAACGAAGCCTTTGCTGCACAGGTTCTTGGTTGTGTTGCCGCCTGGAATGATGAAGAGTATTGCAAAACTCAATTAGGATTGAACGAAGTCATGGGCGGCCCGTCGCTGGATAAGCTAAACCGAGAGGGTGGTGCTATTGCAGCCGGTCATCCCATAGGTGCAAGTGGTGCCCGGATTGTATTGCATGTATTAAAATCTTTGGAACAAAGAAACGAAACGCGAGGTATGGCTTCCATTTGTATCGGTGGTGGACAGGGTGGGGCTATGTATCTTGAACGAGTGACTGAGGTGAAAGGACATGAATAATTACAAACATTGGGAACTTCAACGAGACAAAGACGCGATTCTCTGGTTAGGTTTTAACAGAGAAGGTGCCGCAGTAAATACGATTAATGAAGAAGTGCTGGATGAGCTGAACAGTTTGTTACAGGAAATTGCTCAAGACAAAAAAGCTATAGGTCTGGTGATTTATTCTCTTAAAGATAAGGGATTTATTGCTGGTGCTGATGTGAATGCATTTTCACAGTTTGAAAATGCGGCTCAGGCAGTAGATTTTCTGCAAAAAGGCCAGGCTGTATTTTCGCGCCTGCAGGCTTTATCTATACCAAGTGTTGCGATGATAGATGGTTTTTGCATGGGTGGTGGTTATGAACTGGCTCTTGCTTGTACCTATCGTATTGCATCTGATGAAAAAGACACGCGAATCGGGCTTCCTGAAGTAATGCTGGGTATTCACCCAGGTTGGGGCGGTACGGTGAGATTACCTCAGCTTATTGGTGGTTTTAAAGCACTGTCTCAGGTCATTCTCACAGGAAGCGCAATTGCCTCACCAAAAGCTAAAGCGTTGGGTATGGTTGATGATGTTGTTCCTGTTCGCCAATTAAAGAGAGCCGCCGTCTATTTCATTAAAAACAGGCCGCCAAAGCATAAACCATCCTTTATTGATGGTTTGACTAATAGTTCATGGCTCAGAAAGCCTATTGCTTATTTATTACGTTATAACGTCGCCAAGCGCGTACGTAAGGAACACTATCCCGCTCCCTATGCAGTGATTGATCTTTGGGAGAAAGAGGGCGGGGTTGGCGACAGGGCTTATTTAAAGGAAGCTGATTCTGTCGAGCAATTAGTGTCCAAGGGCGATACTTCAAAAAATCTGATCCGTGCCTTCCATTTGCGCGAACGTTTAAAGAGCTTTGCCAAAGACAGTCATTTTAAAGCAAAACATGTTCACGTTATTGGTGCTGGTGTCATGGGGGGAGATATTGCTGCCTGGTGTGCATTAAAGGGCATTCAGGTGACATTGCAAGATAAAACGTATGCACAAATAGCTCCTGCTATTGGCAGAGCTCATGCGCTGTATAAGAAGAAACTGCGCAAACCCAGATTGATTCAGGCGGCAATGGATAACCTGACTCCTGATCCCGAAGGGCACGGTGTAGCGAGAGCTGATGTTATTATCGAAGCAGTATTTGAGAATCTGGCTGTCAAGCAGGAAATAATGAAGTCTGTAGAGCAAAGGGCGCAGAAGGATGCCATTATTGCGACCAATACTTCCAGTATTCCATTAGATGAAATCAGCACAGCGATAAGTAAGCCTGAGCGCCTGGTGGGAATTCACTTCTTCAATCCAGTGGCTAAAATGGATCTGGTTGAAGTGGTAAGCAGTTCTAAAACCGCCAAAAAGGTTCAGCAGAATTCATGTGCTTTCGTGAATCAAATTGGAAAATTGCCTTTGCCGGTAAAATCGAGTCCAGGCTTTTTAGTGAACCGCGTTTTAATGCCTTATCTGATGGAATGTGTGCAATTGCTTGAAGAGGGCTATAGTGCGGAAACTATTGATGAAGCGGCTTTGAACTTCGGTATGTTTATGGGACCTGTTGAGTTAGCTGATACAGTAGGAATGGATGTATGCCTGGCTGTGGCTGAAAATTTAACGGGCCATTTCGGTGGAACAGTACCGCAGAAATTACGTGATATGGTCAGTGCCGGTAAATTGGGTCGTAAAACGGGTGAAGGTTTTTATCGTTATAAAAACGGTAAACCAATTAAAAAGCGTCCTGCTGCCCAAATTGATAAAAGCATAGCTGATCGATTGATTCTTCGTATGGTCAATGAGTCTGCTGCGTGTTTACGCGAAGGCGTTGTTGCTGATTCAGATCTGCTTGATGCGGGAATGATTTTCGCCACAGGCTTCGCACCATTCCGTGGTGGCCCTATGAACTATGCTAAAGATTTCGGCAAAGATAAGCTGGAAACTTTATTTAAAACCTTCGAGTCAAAATATGGCGAGCGTTTTAAAGTGGATAATAGTCTCTAGTCGTAGCCCGGTTGCTTGCAACCGGGATCACCTCCACAATCACACATCCCATCCCGGTTGCAAGCAACCGGGCTACGGATTGTTCCAAATCTGCTTTTTGTTGAGAAACATACGCATGAAGAGTAAATGTATCAATGCAATAAAATATTCACTTCTGTGTTTTTGCCTAAGTACCACCACTCATGCAACTGTGTTTGTACTACCAGCCTCAGGAGATGTTATTGGTGAGCTACAACATACTGCTTCGCGTATCAATGAAACTATAGATGAGGCAGGCAGACGTTTTAATGTGGGTTATTATGAAATGGTGCATGCTAATCCTCAGGTTGATGCAATACATACATTACCTGCCCATACAAAATTATTAGTTCCAACCCAATATATTCTGCCTGATGTACCCCGTACCGGCATAGTCATCAATCTTGCGGAATACCGACTTTACTATTTTCCTCCAGATGAGAACATAGTTATAACTTTTCCCGTAGGTATTGGAAAAGAAGGATGGAATACTCCATTGGGGTTCACAAAAGTCACTGCTAAAACAACTAATCCCATCTGGAGGCCAACTCCGAAGCTACTTGCTGCGGCTGAAGAGCTTGGCGCACCACTTCCTGATGAATTTCCTTCAGGAGTTGATAATCCTCTGGGTAAATATGCATTACGTCTCGGCTGGCCTGCATATCTTATCCATGGAACAAACCGAACTGATGGCGTAGGTGCCAGAGTGAGTGCTGGTTGTATTCGCATGTTGCCGGAAGATATAGAGGAGTTATATAGTTTGGTATCCGTAGGTACTTCGGTCAGAGTCATTAACGAGCCCGTAAAAATCGGCAGACAAGATGATAGACTGCTGATACAAATGTATCCCTTATTGAAGGGAATGCAAAGCCGTAATCTCAATAAAATCCTCCACGCTAAATTGCATAAAGCAGGGATAAATGCAGTGCTGGATAATAAATTAATAAGCCATGAACTCTCTTATCCTTCAGGATTGATAAAAAGCGTTAAAGGATGAATGCACCACAATCCCGTGTAAGTTCATGCAAAAAAGCTGTAGCCTTGATGCAGCGATAGCGAAATCAAGGTTTACTTATTTAAGATCTGCAAGTGAAGGAAAACCTTGATTACGCTGTCGCTCTGAGTGATCCTCTCATATTGAGTACCACTCAGACCTATGCAGGATCGCCTTCCCCTCTCCGGGGGAAGGTGCCCGACAGGGCGGATGGGGGGATCAAAAAAGGAGTTTCTATTAAATAGACCATTTTGTTTTAGACCTTTCTACCTTAAATAAGTTCTCTTTTTGATCCCCCCACCCGCCCTGTCGGGCACCCTCCCCCGGAGGTGGAGGGGCTACTTGCGCTGATCATCCTGCTTATTTGCATCTTTTTACAGGTTAAAATTATGAGAGGATCACTCAGCGCTGTCGCTGCATCAAGGCTACAAAACATTCAAAACTAGATGCATTAGCCCTTTAAGTATTGCGATTAAATCCCAGTCTCGGCTCGGATTGTCTGATATGGAGCAATATGTAATAACTAATCCCGACAATAATAAATGCAGCTACTACATCAATGGGATAATGCCAGCCCAACAACACACATGCGGCAATGAGAAAACAATTAATTATTAATAAAAACGCGCAGGCAATCGGCCATTCTTTCAGTAGATAAACACACAACAGTGCCCATATGGTATGAAAGGACGGAAGGGCGATTAAACCTCCTTCATTTGTTGTTGGAATTATGTGATTGTGTATCTGGTTAAATTTAAGTCCTGTAGCAATTTGTTCTGGCGAAAACAAAGGACTGTCCAACACACTGGCGGGAGCGGTTGTAGGGAAAAAATAATACACTAAAAATCCAATCAAGGTAGTCGTCAGCAAAAGAAAATAATAGTCTCTCAAAAGAGAAAATCTGCCACTGACAATAACGCATAAGGGCAGAAAGCTCATTTGATAAGGAAGTGTGTCATAGGCAATGGCTAAGATATTTTTTAATAAGGGGTGTCTGCTTGTCCATTCCATAACAGCAATCAGATTGACATTGAAATAAGATTCAAATGCTACAAGTTCCTTATCCACAGGGTGAAATGGAGTAAGCTGAACAGCATTAGTCGCGAAAGCAATCACAGCCATAATGATAAAAAAGTACAGAATTTCAATACACGATTTGCTTGCTCTGTTTTCTTTACCAAAGAAAATAACTAATCCTGAATAAGCCAGCAAAATAATCAAGGCAATTGCTGCTGTATGATCCGGGAAATAATTGTTCCCCGGAAATTTATACTTTAATGAATTGATAATAAAAGAAAGAGAAGCCAGAAATAGAATCAACCCGGACAGAAGGAATAAATATCTGTTGTGATTCAATTTCATGTATATAAAAGGTTACTCAGTAGTATTAAGAAGTTCTTTTTGCTTAATCGCATGAAAAATCTCTTCCCTGTGCACATTGATTGTTCTTGGAGCATCAACACCAAATTTAATATTCCCATGCTCTTGTGTTTTAAAGGCTAAAATTTTAACTACAGTATCGGCAACTCGGATTATTAAAGGTTCTTCAAATTGAAGAGAAATGATATCCATCAAAAACCTCGTTATTTTATAATTAGTTATATGTTAAGGTCACAACATCCATTAAGTGAACGGTAACCTAATTTGATAACACTTGTCACTATATTTATAGCAAATTAAGAAGAATTTATGGTTTATGAGAGTGTTAATTGTACATATGTGGATAATATGAGCATGTTAGTGGTTATATAGTAGATTGTCGACCACCTAAACGGTCATGTAGCCCGTATTAGGCGCCAGCCGTAATACGGGATCGAAGTGGCAAGAAACTACTTCCCGTATTACGGTTATCGCCTAATACGGGCTACTGAACGGTATAAATCATGTACATATGTGAGTTCTTCTCTTTATTTATTGTAACAATTAGTCAAATAAGTTATGATTGGCAGCTTTTTAAAACCTTGCCTTACTGAATTTTATAAAAACAGAAGGCTTTATCCACAAGGAGAAACCATGAGACATTACGAAATTATGTTTCTTGTGCACCCTGATCAAAGCGAACAAGTACCAGCAATGGTTGAGCGTTATGAAGGGATCATAAGCAAGCACAATGGCATCATTCACCGTAAAGAAGATTTGGGACGCCGTCAACTAGCGTATCCAATCAATGATGTTCACAAAGCTCATTACATTTTATTGAATATCGAATGTAATCTTGAAGCACTGGAAGAAATTAAAAATGCATTCAAATTTAACGATGCAATTTTAAGAAACCTAATCACAGTTCAAAAACAAGCGATTACTACTGAATCCGTGTTGATGAAGAAAGAAAAAGAATCCAGAGCAGCTTAAGGGGAAACATTTATGTCAGCTTATTTTCGTAGAAAAAAAATGTGCCGATTCAGTGCTGAAGGCGGCAATGAAATTGATTACAAAGACATCAATTTATTAAAAAACTATATTTCTGAAACAGGTAAAATTGTACCTAGCCGTATCACTGGTACACAAACCCGTTTTCAAAGACAATTAGCAAAAGCAATCAAGCATGCCCGATTCATCGGTTTACTGCCTTATTGCGACAGCCACAGATAATAAATGATGCGTACAGGCAACTTTATACTAAGGCAAAGTAAGAATTTACTTGAGAACAAACAGCAAGCAATTATGTTTGCTGTTCTGTTTGCTTTATTGCCTTTTGCTTCATGGCTTTCGGTCGCTTTGGTTCTCCTGGTTACTTTACGCAGAGGAGCAAAGACTGGCTTTGAAGTAATGTTGCCTGCTCTGGTTATTCATTCTGTGCCTTTGATGATGCTGGTTCCCATTGAAAGTGCATTAATTAATACACTGATTATTTACATTCCTTGTTATCTTGCAGCCCTGGTTTTACGCAGCACTACAAGTTGGCAAGCCGTTTTTGGTGTGTTTTTCTTACAGGCATTAATCGGGTTTACGGCAATTCATTTATTTGCACCTGATTTTATACTGGCACAATTTAGTCAGTTTAAAAATATATTGGGGCAATTCCAGGAATACAAACAATTACTGGATGCTGGTACGGATGGTATAAGCACATTTATTTTGGCTCAACTTTTTTTCGGCATACAAATATTAAGCGTGGTTGTTTCTGCATTAATTTCTTTAATTTTTGCACGATCCATACAGGCTAAATTGTTTGTACCCGGAGGATTTAGCAGTGAACTACTGGCATTTCGCAGTGGCAGGCTTTCATTTTTAATTCTGATGGCCGTTTCAATAGCATCGTACTTTGAAATTTCCTATGCGATTAATTTGTTACCGTTAGTTCTTTCCTATTTCCTGATCTCGGGATTTGCCTTGGCTTTCTATGCATTGGCGCGTAAAAGACAACTCAGGATAATGACTTTATTAGTTCTTTTAATATTGTTAAAACCTTTCTTTGTATTGTTTGCTTACGTTCTATTGGGTGCATTAGACAGTTTATTTAATTTTAGATTATATCTCCCTGTCAGGGTGAGAGAATCAACTTAAGGGGTTATTAAGATGGAAGTAATCTTATTAGAAAAAGTACGTAACCTGGGTAATTTGGGTGATAAAGTTAATGTCAAATCCGGTTATGGACGTAATTTTTTAATACCACAAAACAAAGCAGTATTTGCTACCGCTAAAAGCATTGAGCAGTTTGAAAAGCGTCGTGCGGATTTAGAGAAAAAAGCACAACAATCTTTGGCAACTGCTGAGCAACGTGCAGCAAAACTGAATGATATAACTCTTGTTATTAGTGCAATGGCTAGTGACGAAGGTAAATTATACGGTTCTGTTGGCGTGAACGAAATCAAAGATGCTTTGATTGAAAAATCAGTTGAAATCAGCAAAAGAGAAATTGTAATGCCAGAAGGTCCTCTGCATTCAATTGGAAACTACACTGTAGAAGTTCACGTTCACAGTGATGTGATCGCTAATTTGCAAGTTGAAATTGTTCCAGCCAAGTAATTCTCTATTTAAAAAATGACGCGAGGCAACTCGTGTCATTTAATTACCGTAGCCTTGATGCAGCGATAGCGTAATCAAGTTTTCCTTATCTTGAGATCTTTTTGAGTATGAAAACCTTGATTACGCTATCGCTGCATCAAGGCTACATCTATTTGATAAAAGCAAAAACTGTTTCCACTTTTCTCGTACTTCTTGGAACTCCATCCTACGAACTATGCCGTCCTGAGTGAGTCTTTCTGCGCGAAGGTATGGTGCCACTTTGATCCCGGCTGCAAGCAGACCGGGCTACACACCGTGCCAGGATTCAGTGGGATTTTGTAGTTTGTATTGCGTCAGTGCCTAATGCGATCCACATCTCCGTCCACGCCTCCGATCTACGTCGTCCTGAGCGCGTCTTTTGGCGCGAAGGATCTCCAAATACTGGCACCATGCCTTTTAGGAGATCAACTTCGCGCCAAAAGACGCGCTCAGGACGACGTGGATCGGGGAATGACTGGCATCACGGTTTGTATTATTAAAAATTTAACTTTTTTACTAAAACATCGCTAATATTATGATAATTAGAGTAATTTATTACTTAGCAAGATGAAAATTCGTTTGATTCTCATTTATTACTTATCCTTCCATATAATCTAAGAAACATTATATGCCTAAAAAAATTATTAGTAACTTATTCATTTTAAAAGAATATTTATTAAACCATGTCCTTTAAAAGTAAATTGAGTTGTTATTTTGGTAAATGTGCGTATAATTGACGCAACCAAAATTTAAGGTGAAGTTACTATGTCCAAAATTTCTGATACAAAATTTACTCAAGCAATTCATGAATTGACTACCGCTCTAAGTAGCATGGTTAAGATTAACAAAAAACCTGTGACGAAAGAAAATGCAGAGAAAGTTATTGATCTTTTAAATAATTATGAAACCACTCTTGCAGCATTAAACGAGCGTGAACTTACCAAGAAACAGAAAGAAAAACTTAAAACAGTAGAAACTCGCGATGTTCAGGAAATGAGAGAATCTTTGAAAAGACAAGCAGAACCATTAGTCGCTGAAATCAATGCACACGAAGAACAGCTTGCTGCTGATGCAGAAGCAAAAGAAGCTGCGATCGCTGAAGCTGAAGAAAAACTCGAAGACTTGTTTGACGCAGCATATGAGGCAGGACAGAAATTTCTTCAAGCTACTTTGGCAACTATGGATGATGATATTGTTGAATTCAACAAAGCCAGAACAGAACTGCGTAATGCTTTAAGTGTTTTGCCACAGGCTCAACGACAGGAAGCTTTTGCCCGTTTTAACGATGAATGCCAGGAAGCTTTAAAGCACAAGCAAGCTCTTGAAAAAAAGGTTGATGATGCGAAGAGGGTAATCAACAAGTCAATTGATAATGCAGCTGCAAAAGTTTCAAGATGGAAAGTTAAAGAATTTTTGAAAAATTTATTAGTGTCTTATGAACAGCCGGCAGCATTAGAAGGACCGGATGCAAAACTTCTGAATGAATCAAATGCTTTAGTTTTGGCAGATTTGCCTTTAAAGGCTCAGAATGCTCTGATAAAAGTAATTGTTGGCGAGATAATGAACTCGGTTCCACAATCAGGAAATGATGTTTTGGTTCAAATGCTTAACCAGGTTGTTGCGAATCTTGATGATATTCTGAGTGGTAAAAAGTCAGTCCTGGCTGTTGGTTATACGGTTAACAACTTGTTACAAGTGATGCTGGTTAATGCAGCTAAAATAGCGAGCAATCCACGACACACTATTGAACAAATGATTTTAGCTGCTTATAAGCAAGGTGCAGATAATAAAGCGCTTTATTTGGGAGTGGTTTCTGTTGCTGAAGCAGGAGCTTTATTACAGGCACAGGGCACTAATATTCGTGCATTATCCGATGTGCATAGCGTATCAGATGCATTTGGACAAATTATTCAAAGTGCATCGAACTCTGGTGACTTGCAATTGTCTCCAGTTGATATGATTATTTTAGGCGGAGGAAATCCTCAGCCATTTACGCCTAGTCAGCTTATCGACTTACTTCTTGCCATTGCTATTATGCTTGAAGCAAGAGAAGAGTTACTCGAACTTGTTGGTGATAATCGATTAGAGCTAGACCCTGCTGATGCAGCCAATGGTATCGGGTTCAACCCTCAGGCAACCTTGCCAGGTGCAGCAGCGCGATTGGCATTAGCTGATAAAGGGGCTGATGAGAAGCATAACAAAGCGTTATACAAAAAACTGGTTGAATTTTGTAATTTGGCAAACGATTTGGAAGTTAAATGTCTTTCAGCTGCAGACGCTTATTCTGAAGAAGACAAGCGATCAATTTCTCTTGCTGCTACGAAAATGAGTCAGGCCTTGAAAGCGTCTTGTGCGTCATTCTGGAACTCGCAAGATAATATGAAAGCAGGCTTCGAAAAATTCGTAACAGATTGCAATACCATACTCAATAGTGATGAGGCTAATACATTAAAAAATCATCCCGGTGTCTGGTTCAATATTAACCCAATTATCCGTGGCCTTATCGGTGTATTGGCTACAATACTTGTTATACCCGCATTGATTGTTGCTGCAACATCTACTCATGGTTATACAGGCACATTCTTCACGACTCCTAAGTCAACTGTTGAAGTTGCTCTTGATAACATGAAAGCTACACTTGATGAGAAGATTGATGAAGTAAAAGCAATAGCCTCTCCAGCTGCCTGATACTCTCAGCACCGCATGTGAATGCGGACTAATAATTAATGAAGCCGCCCTGAAAAGAGCGGCTTTTTTTATATAAAAACTACATACCACGTCGTCCTGAACGCGTCTTTTGGCGCGAAGGATCTCCTGCAAGCGGCATGGTGCCAGTATAGGGAGATCCTTCGCGCCAAAAGACGCGCTCAGGACGACGTGGATCAGGGAATAGCAAAGATGCGATGTGTAGAAGAGACAGTGGTTTGTAACTGAGGATATGTTTGAGGATGTCGAAATCCCGGTTGCAAGCAACCGGGCTACGATCTTACTGTTTCCACTTAATATTGCAACCCAGACTTGGCTTTTGCGCAAAATTTATTGGCTTGTCATTAAGAAGGCAATCCAAGGCCTGGCGAATCGAACTTCCGGTCACGGGAATATTATTTCCTGGTCTTGAATCATCCAGCTGTCCGCGATAAACCAGAGATAAATCATTACCAAAAACATAAAAATCAGGTGTACAGGCCGCATTATAGGCTCTAGCTACTTCCTGAGTTGCATCATAAAGATAAGGGAAGGGATAGTGATGAGTTTCTGCTGTAGCTTTCATGTTTTCTGGAGAGTCATCAGGATAATGTTCTATATCATTAGATGATATAGCTATAAATCTGACTCCTTTGCGTATGTAATCATTAGCCAACTGAGTTAGCTCGGTGTTTATATGTTTCACATAAGGACAATGATTACAGATAAACATAATGACTGTGGCAGTGAAATCAGGGGATTCGGCTAATTTAACTCGCTTTCCTGTTATTACATCTTCCAGTTCAAAATTAGGAGCAATAGTTCCCAGTGGAAGCATTTTTGATTCTGTTCTGCTCATATCAACGTTACCTTGCGTTTGTAAGTCTGTAGCCCGTATTAGCGAAGCGTAATACGGGATCGAAGTTCTCACTAAGATTGATCTCGTATTACGCTTCGCCAATACGGACTACGATCAGCGAATTACTATCACCACTTAAGATAAATACCCTTGGCCACTGACTCCTGAATAACGCCACCTTGTGATTTATTCATTGAGATCCAGTAATTACCCATATTGCTCAAAGCAAATCTGACGCGTGGATATTGGCATACTTCCAGTACTTCGCTGCAATTTACGATGGATGTATTTTCATCTATATGTTTGTAGCATTTGAAATTGACGTTTTTAACATCAGATGCAAAAGCTGCCCAATTGCCTGCTTCAATAGTAGCTTGTAGAGGAGGGCTCATGAATGCATCGCCTGTATCATGGCGCTCTAGTTCAATTTTAGCATCAGATCGGTTTTGCATTAGATAATAAGACTGATTACCGGTTTCATTAAGGATTAAATAATTCTGTTCATAGCCAAAACCACTCACTTCACAACCTCTCGGGAATGTTGAAGCTGCCTGAGCCGTATTGATGAGCAGCAATGATATTGGTAATAATTTTATTAAATGATTAAAAAATGACATGATTTCCTCGAAAAACAAACCTTGGCTGCTATTTTAATCATAAAACAGCCAAAGTCTATGGCGGATTAAAAAAATAGATTTACAGATCCCTGTTTGCCGCAATTTTAGCCTTAATCATAGGAGAATAAGTTCGATAAAAACTTAAAAACAAATACATACTAATATAGCCTAAAGACACTGTGAGCCAAATCTTACTGGTATTCGGATAATAAATCAGCAAACATGCGGAACTGATCCCGTAAAGGGCTGAGCAGCAATGCATTAATATTTTTAAGGTTTTGGAATCAGTTAAATAATCCAGTCTCGATGGGTAAACGTATTTGACTGGAACAAAAATCAGAACACAAAAGAGTAAGAGCAGAATAGTATTCACTGTCATAGATGTATCAAAAATAAACATATAAAAGACGGCAATGTTCCAGTAACAGGGGAAGCCTTTAAAAAAGTGATCCGGAGTTTTGGCATCATCCTGACAGAATTGATAGGCTGAAGTAATGCTTATTGCAGCGACTATGAACGCGGCATAATCTGGTGGCAACATGTCTGGTTTAACCAGAAGGAAAAAGCAGGGCGTAATCACATAGTTTAAATAATCTACTATATTGTCCAGCAGAGCACCATCAAGCTTGGGAGCAACTTCTTTGACACGAACAAAGCGTGCCATGCTGCCATCCACTGCATCTATAAAAACGGTAAGGGCCATAAGCCATAAAGCAAAAACATATTCGTGCTGATATATTTTAGCCAGAGTAAGAATTCCAAAAAATGCTGCACTTGCCGTAAACAAATGGACAGACCATGCTGCTATCTGGTGAAGGGCATTAAAGGGCGGCTCTACGTGCTTCATTAATTATCCTAAGGTTAATTATTACTACCCAATCATTGCACTCGAGAGAAAATGATATGGGAAAACCAAACCAATTAAATAACATCTTGATTTATAGTACTGTTCTTTAATGTAAAAGAGCATAGAATATAAAAATAGTATCAACATTTAAAAGTAAAGTGCAAGGAGAGTTGCTTACTTTAAATGAAATAGCATGCAAATTTTGGTCTAACCTATATAAATGTAACTTACGCATGGTGACTTAATGAAAATTCAGACTATAAATCCCGCAACTGAGCAAATATTGAATAGTTATGATTGTCTTGATGAGCAGGCTATCCAGAAAAAAATTGAAGCAGCACATCACAGTTATTTAACATGGAAGGGAACATCCTTTAGCAAGAGGCAGGAACTGCTACTCAATTTGGCTAAGCTACTAGGACAAAAAAAGGATGAACTTGCAAAGCTGATGACCACAGAAATGGGCAAACCCATTACTACAGGAAAAGCTGAAATTGATAAATGCATGTTGCTTTGCGAGCATTATGCCGCACATGCTGAAAGCTACCTGAGCCCTCGAGTGGTTCAGACAGAAATGAAGCTCTCCAAGGTATGTTACAGGCCATTAGGTATTGTTTTCGGGATCATGCCCTGGAACTTTCCTTTCTGGCAGGTATTTCGTTTTGCAGTGCCAACGATCATGGCTGGTAATGCTGCTTTATTGAAACATGCCCCTATATCCTCTGGTACTGGAAATAAAATAGAAGAATTATTTCTGGAAGCGCAATTTCCTCCTGCTCTGTTTCAGCATATGATTTTAGATAATGAGGGTGCTGCCAAAGTGATTGAAAACGATTTTGTTTCTGCAGTAACTTTAACCGGAAGCGGTCGTGCTGGTAGTGCAGTTGCCTCACATGCTGGAAAATTCTTAAAAAAATCTGTTTTGGAGCTGGGCGGTGCCGATCCCTATCTGGTACTGGAAGATGCAGATGTCGATTTGGCAGCACGTTGTATTGTTAATTCAAGATTGAGTAATTCCGGTCAGGTTTGTATCGCTGCAAAACGAGTAATTGTCATGCAATCCATTGCCGCGGAATTAACCGAAAAAATCATTCAGAATATGTCTTCCTTTAAAATGGGTGACCCGCTTGATCCAAAAATAAACATGGGGCCACTGGCACGAAGTGATTTACGTGAAACCCTGCATTTTCAAGTAGAAAAATCTGTTAAACAAGGTGCTAAATTATTGCTTGGTGGTATAATTCCTGATTGTAAAGGTTTTTATTATCCTCCTACTTTATTAACGGATGTAAAGCCCGGTATGACTGCTTTTGATGAAGAAGTCTTTGGTCCTGTCATAGCCATAAGCACTGTAGGATCTGAGGAAGAAGCCATCCGGCATGCCAATATGGGGCAATATGGACTTGGCGCTGCAGTGTTTACTCGGGATTTACAACGAGGAGAACGTATTGCAACACAGGAAATTGAAGCAGGAGTGTGTTTTGTGAATGCGCTGGTTGCCTCAGATCCCAGACTGCCTTTTGGTGGTATAAAGCATTCCGGTTACGGACGTGAATTGTCCAGAGAGGGCATATTGGAATTTGTTAATACTAAAACGATAGCAATTAGTGGTTCATGACATGACGCAAAAGAGCAAAATTATAGTAATTTCCACTGCAAAGCAGGAAATGAGCTGTTTCGAAGATGATGATTTGGTGTGTACCTATTCAGTCTCTACGGCAAAAAATGGTGTTGGTGAAGTGAAGAATAGTGAGTGCACGCCGCGTGGATGGCACAAGGTGCACTCAATACTGGGCACCGAACATCAAGAGAACAGTATCATGGTTGCAAGGGAGTGGACTGGTGAAATCTACACAGCGGAACTGGCTGAGCAATTTCCGGAAAGAGACTGGATATTGACCCGGATTCTGCAACTGGATGGCCTGGAGCCAGGACGTAATAAAGGCGGCAATGTAGATAGTCTGGAACGGTTTATTTACATCCATGGCACCCCTGATACGACCCAATTGGGCGTTCCGGGTTCTCGTGGCTGTATTCGTATGAAAAATAAAGAAGTTATTGAGTTGGCATCTTGGGCATCTACAGATACTCTGGTATATATTCAATAATTAAATAATTTAATGCTCTAATCCTGACGGGGTGAATGAATGTCTTATAAATTTGAAGAGGGTAAGGATGTCATCATTGAAGGGGTTGTCGAGAAGATAAAACACTCGATGACTGGCGATCAAACATCTTTTTGCGCTGAATTTGCCAAGCAATTATACGGCACGGTGGCTCTGGAAGACCTTCATGAATGGGATATTGATGACCTGTACGGTGCTGTAATTAACTTCTGGTCTCTTATTGCAGAACGCGCGCCAAATGAAACAAAAATCCGAATTTATAATCCTGATTTTGAACGTCATGGTTGGCAAACAACCCACACAGTAGTAGAAATTATTTGCGACGACATGCCCTTTATCGTGGATTCACTGCGCATGGTCATTAACCGTATGGGACTGGCTTCTCATCTGATTATTCATATGGGTGGAATTCGCGTCAAACGGGATGCGCATCATCGCGTCACTGAAATATTACCGCGTAACGGTCAGGCGACTTCGGAAAAGGGCATCATTCAGGAAGCGCCTATTTTTATGGAAATTGATCGACAGACCGATCCGGCAATACTTGAAGAATTGCATAAAAATTTCGAAAGGGTACTTGAAGACAACCGGGCTGTCTTTGATGATTGGGAAAAAATGCGTGCCGAGGTCAGAGAGGCCATTAAGGAACTGGATAATGTATCCACCAGTATAGACTCAAATGAAGTGCAGGAAACCAAGGCCTTTTTGACCTGGATAGAAGACCATCATTTTACTTTTTTAGGCATTCGTGATTACGAATTGGTTGAAAAAGGAAAAGAAACCATTTTGCAGGCAATTCCTGAAACTGGTTTAGGTGTATTGCGTGAAAATTTAAGTAAATCCAGTGCACGCAGCATTTCTGCAATGACGCCGGAAGCACGAGAGCTGACTCTGTCTCCACGTATACTTGTTATGTCCAAGACTAATACTTTAGCCACCGTACACCGTGATGCATATACGGATTATATCGGTGTCAAACGCTTTAATGATAAGGGTAAAGTGATTGGTGAGCGAAGAATAATTGGTTTGTATACTTCTGCAGCCTATCATACTAATCCCAAGCACATTCCTTTCCTGCGCCATAAAGTGGCATTAATTATGGAAAATTCCAAACTTAATCCACGCAGCCATGCGGGTAAAGTGTTGCTGAATATTCTGGAAACATTACCACGCGATGACCTCATTCAAGGCTCGGAAGATGAGCTTCTTGAAATCGCTATGGGCATCTTTTACATGCAAGAGAGAAAGCGAATTCGCCTTTTTGCACGTATGGATGTATACAGACGCTTTATTTCCTGTCTGGTTTATGTACCTAAAGACCGTTTTAATACCGAATTACGATACGCCATGCAAAAAATTC
Source organism: Legionella shakespearei DSM 23087 (assembly GCF_000373765.1). Lineage (GTDB taxonomy): Bacteria > Pseudomonadota > Gammaproteobacteria > Legionellales > Legionellaceae > Legionella > Legionella shakespearei. Next base: position 133,320 of record NZ_KB892426.1, read on the forward strand.
TGGCCGAGAGTTTTAATGCTGAGGAAATTACCTTTTCTACGCAGTTCTCTGAATCCGTTTTAGCACGTATCCATTTTATTATTAAAGTAAATCCACAAACTCTTACTGAATATGATCTGAAAGAAATAGAGAAAAAACTGATCGAAGTAGGACGTTCCTGGACTGATGATTTGCAGCACTTGTTGCATTCTGCATTTGGTGAAGAACAGGCTAATTACTTGTTTGCCCGTTATAAAAATGCATTTCCAATCTCTTATTGCGATAACTTCTCACCGCGTATTGCTGTATACGATATAAAACATATTGAAGTGCTTAGCCCCGAGAATTCTTTGGGCATCAATTTTTATAAGCCTTTGGACGAATCAGAAAACAGCTTCAGATTGAAAGTCTACCAGCATGAAACAACAATACCTTTGTCAGATGTCTTGCCTATATTGGAAAAATTGGGCCTTCGCGCGATCAGTGAACGTCCTTATGTCTTGAAATTTGAAGACGGCAAGGTAACCTGGATTAATGACTTTGCCATGCAGTACAACAGAGAGTTTGAATTTAACATTGATGAAATCAAAGATCTCTTCCAAACTGCCTTTACCAAAGTGTGGTTTGGTGAGGCTGAAAATGATGGCTTTAACCAGCTCGTTCTTTCCGCAGGACTTGACTGGCGCCAGGTAGCAATATTAAGAACCTACGCTAAATACTTCAAACAAATAGGATTTACTTTTAGCCAGGACTATATGGAAATGGCTTTAAATAATAACGTTGATATCGCGAAAAAACTGGTTCGGTTGTTTGAAATTCGTTGCAATCCTGAGCATATTGCCAACCGTGAAGAGCAATTCCATAATTTATCAGCTGAAATATTGACGGATTTGGATAATGTATCCAACCTTGATGAAGATAAAATTATCAGGCAATACGTCCAGGCTATCAGTGCGACCTTACGTACCAACTTTTATCAGTTAGACAAAAGCGGTAAACATAAGAGTTACATTTCAATAAAATTGAACAGTAAGGCAATTCCAGGCGTTCCAAAACCCCATCCCATGGTGGAAATTTTTGTCTACTCACCTCGTTTTGAAGGCGTGCATTTGCGTTGTGGCAAAGTCGCGCGTGGTGGTTTACGCTGGTCAGACAGACGAGAAGATTTCCGTACAGAAATTCTCGGACTGATGAAAGCCCAGCAAGTGAAGAACTCGGTTATTGTTCCTAGCGGAGCAAAGGGCGGCTTTGTGCCTAAGCATTTGCCGGTAAATGGCACTCGTGAAGAAATTATGGCAGAGGGTATTAGTTGCTATCAATTATTCATCAGAGGTTTGTTGGACATCACGGATAATTACAAAGACGGTCAAGTTGTGAAACCTGAAAATGTGGTGTTTTATGATGAGGATGATCCTTATCTGGTCGTTGCTGCAGATAAAGGTACGGCTACATTTTCTGACATTGCCAACTCCATTTCCATCGAATATGGTTTTTGGTTGGGCGATGCCTTCGCTTCAGGCGGCTCTATTGGTTATGATCATAAGAAAATGGGTATTACCGCCAGAGGAGCATGGGAATCAGTCAAGCGTCATTTCTACGAACTGGACATTGATATTTTCAATAATGATTTCACCGTAGTCGGTATTGGAGATATGGCAGGCGATGTTTTTGGTAATGGCATGCTGTTATCCAGACACATTAAACTGGTTGGTGCGTTTAACCACATCCACATTTTTATTGACCCTAATCCTGATGCCGAGAAAAGCTTCAAGGAAAGGGAGCGTTTATTTAATTTACCTCGCTCTAACTGGACTGATTACGATAAAAAGTTAATATCAAAAGGTGGTGGCGTATTTAACCGTAATGCCAAATCAATACCAGTCAGTCCTGAAATGCAAAAAATATTTGGATTGAAACAAACAGCGATTGAACCCAATGAGTTAATCAAAACTATTTTAAAGGCGAAGGTGGATTTACTCTGGAGCGGTGGAATTGGTACCTATGTTAAATCAAGCACTGAAACCAACGCCAACGTGGGTGACAGGGCAAATGATGCTACTCGTATCAACGCCAGGCAATTGCGCTGTAAAGTAGTAGGAGAGGGCGGCAACCTGGGTTTTACCCAATTAGCTCGTGTCGAATACACCTTGCATGGCGGAATGGTTTACACTGATTTTATCGATAATTGCGGTGGAGTTAACTGCTCGGATAAAGAAGTAAATATCAAGATTCTACTGAATACTATAGTGGCTGCTGGTGATTTAACCTACAAGCAAAGGAATGAGTTACTCGGTGAAATGACCGATGAGGTGTCCAAGCTGGTCTTAAGGGATAATTTCTTGCAAACTCGCGCCATTAGCTTATCCGCTTCACAGCCCATTCGCTCTCTTGAATTGCAAGGTCGTTATATCAATGAATTGGAAAGAACCGGAAAGATAGACAGAAATCTTGAGTTCTTGCCTGATGAAAAAGCATTGATGGAACGCAAGCTTTCTGGGCAGGGTTTGGGTCGTCCTGGTATTGCGGTGTTGATGTGTTACAGCAAAACCATTTTGAAAGAGCAAATACTGGCCTCTGATGTGCCGGAAGAAAGTTATATGAATGAAGTGCTTATTCATTCATTCCCTAAACCATTACAGGAACGATTCAGCAAGCAAATGCAGGATCATCCATTAAGAAGGGAAATCATTGCTACCAAATTAAGTAACATCATCAATAATGAAATGGGCTTCACTTATGTATATCGATTACAGGATGAAACTGGCGCGCCTGTTTCAGCTATTGTAAGAGCCTACATGATTACTCGAACTGTTTTGGATCTGGAGTCTATCTGGAAGCAAATAGAAGAGTTGGGTACAAAAATCAGTGCTCAAAAGCAAATTGAAATGATGATGTTTTATGTACGTTTGTCACGTCGGGTAACGCGCTGGTTTTTACGTACTCAAAGACGTAATCTTGATGTCAGTCAGACTGTAAAATTATATTCTCAGGGTGTTACTGAGCTGAAAAAAGCCATGCCGGCTGTATTTGGTGAGACTGGTCGTGCTCAGTATGCGGAACAATATCAAGAGCGAATTCAGGATGGCATACCACCTGGTTTGGCTCACGAGTTAACCGTGACGCGAGGGCTTTTTGCTGCAACAGATATCATTGAGTTAGCTTATAAGCATAACATGAAGATTGCCAAGGTGGCTGAAATTTACTTTGGCATTGGTGAGTTCCTTGATTTGGCATGGATAAGGACACAAGTAATTATCCACCCAACCGAGAATCATTGGGAATCTTTGTCAAGAGAAGCATTACGCGATGATTTGGATTGGCAGCAACGTCAATTAACCGCGGGCATTATGGGTTACGACAGCAAGAATAAAGATTTGCAGGCTCGTCTGGAATCATGGGGTGAAAACCATATCGCATTGATTGAACGCTGGCGCTTTATCCTTAATGATTTAAAATCAAGTACAGTCTTGAATTACACGATGTTTTTCGTAGCGATTCGGGAATTGCTCGATTTAACCCAGACTACCTTGCAATCTTATACGCAAGCGGAGTTGGTTGATTAATTTGATTGCTATTGAGCCCTGATGATGGATATATCATCAGGGTTTTTAAATCTAAGGAGAGAAGCAAATGAGTTCCAGGAAAGTGACAGGTTATTCCCCCGTGATCAAGTTTTTGCATTGGCTTATTGCTTTAGCAGTAATCATGATGCTTATCGTGGGCTTTTTCCTTGAGGATATTCCTGAGCAGTACCATGCCTATACTATTCATAAATCCACAGGAATTACTCTTTTATTTTTAGTGATTTTCCGTTTTATCTGGATACATGCCAGTGGTAGACCGCCTTTACCTGATTCAGTTAAATTATGGGAAAAGGTACTTTCACGTTTCGTACAGTACAGCTTTTATGTTTTGCTTATCCTGATGCCATTAAGCGGTTGGATTATGTCTGTAGCTGCGGGATACATACCCAGCTATTTCGGTTTGTTCAATTTACCTTTCCCCGGAATCGGCTTAGACAAGCCCTTAGGCGACTTTATGTCAGAATCTCACACGGTTATTGCATGGATTATTATCGTGTTTGTAGTACTGCATATTGCAGGTGCATTGAAACATCATTTTATCGATAAAGACAATGTGCTGAAACAAATGTTACCTGGTAAAGACAAGACTCATTAATGAATAAACGATTGATTTAAATACATAAAAAAACTGTAGCCTTGATTACGCTATCGCTCTGAGTGATCCTCTCATAATTTTAACCTGTAAAAAGATGTAAATAAGCAGGATGATCAGCGCAAGTAGCCCCTCCACCTCCGGGGGAGGGTGCCCGACAGGGCGGGTGGGGGGATCAAAAAGAGAACTCATTTAAGGTAGAAAGCTCTAAAACAAAATGGTCTATTTGATAGAAACTCCTTTTTTGATCCCCCCATCCGCCCTGTCGGGCACCTTCCCCTGGAGAGGGGAAGGCGATCCTGCATAGTTCTGAGTGGTACTCAATATGAGAGGATCACTCAGCGCTATCGCTGCATCAAGGCTACGCCTATTTTAAATAAACCCTCTTAACTTAACGTGCTAGTATGTTAAGTTAAAGAATGCCGCTTATTTGCCATATGTGGCAGGTGTTTCCAATTCTACCAGTGTACTTTGTCCCTCCAGACGAACAGAAGACGGGGCATCTTTTAAAATACTTACTGCAATTACATAACAGCCTTCATCTAAAATCGAATAATCGACTAACTCACCGACTTCCATGTCGGTTTCTGGTCTAAATAACTTTTGACCTGAGTAAATTTTTTGCCCGGAAGATATGATGTATACCCTTAACTCATGTTTCAGCGTTGCTCGATAATGAGTCCGGGCGATAATTTCCTGTCCTTTGTAGCAACCTTTGTTAAAACTAATGTATGGGGTATCCTGTAAGCCTAGTCTATGTGGTAAAAACATTCCCCTTGATTCGGGATAAATATCAATTTGCCTGTGAATTAACCGTAATGTATGCCATATCAAAGAACCAGCCATTTGATTCTGCTCTATAAAAGGCTGGCAAAATTTCTGCTCCATATCTGCCTGAATGATAAAAATGTAAAAGCCTTGGCCAAGATGATAATAACAATATTCCGTATCATGGCACTGTGCGTACAAGTCTTTAGGCAAATAGGAAGATTCGGGTATCAGGTCATTATCATTCTGCAAATAAAAGCCCAAAACTTTTAGTCCGCTGTTTTCCTTAATGCTTACTCTTGAAAGCAATGCGGTTCTGGACAGGGAATTTAGCGTTACTTCACTTATATCCTTAGGTAAAACCAGCTTAAAACCATTCCAGTTAATAATATCTAATAACGACAGAATTCTTCCCTTTAAATTACACTGCGCTCCCTGAATCATTTGTATGTCTGAGACACTGTTAATGTCACAGGTTAATTGTCCTTGAAGAAATTCATTGGCTTTATCACCAACGACATCAAGAATCGTGAGAAAAGACAAATCAAAAAGATAATTCTTTTGCTTGTTTAATTCCGACACCGATTCCGTAGAATCAAATACAGTTAATGAGCGTGTATTAACAAGATGGCTGATTGCGTTATTCATAGTGATTACAGGGTTTCCGTTCTAAAGAGAGTAGTGTATCATCACCCGGCATGGAAGATAGAGTCCAATGTGTTTAAAAAATCTATTTAGAACATTATTTGTTGAGAAAGCTAATGCTAGACGCACGAGAAAAAGCACGGTTTGAGTGGCATTGCCGCAGAGGAATGCTGGAGCTTGACTTAATTTTACAGCAATTTCTGGCTAAAGGGCTTGATAAACTTTCTGCCAAGGAAATAAAAGCCTTTGATTTACTCCTGACAGCCACCGATCCTGAATTATATTCCTGGCTTATGGGGTATGAGGAACCACAGGATGAAGAGTTAAAAGCAATTGTTGCCATCGTCCGAAATAATCATTAAACCTGGTAAATCGAAAGTATATTTTCGTTTGGTTTTGGTGCTGTACGTCTTTACCCTGGAACTGGTTTATCACTCCTCGCTGCATGTTTCTCTGCTATTGTTACTTATTTTATTTTTGTGTATTCGTGTGCGCATTGACTGGAAGCATCAAAGTCCTTGCCCCACTCTCAGACACATCACCTGCAGCAATGGCAGATGGACAATAAATTGGGCTACAGAGGGGGATATTACTTATGACTCGCTCAATATTGTGATCCATAATCCGCTTTTTCAACTGATTAAAATGCAAAATTCGGAAAAAAAATATTTTTTAATTTTGTTTAATGATCAGATACCTAAAGCCCAGTGGCGCTACTTACACCTTTGTAGTGGAAAAATTGATGTATAATGATACATAATGACCGTTAATTGAATTTGTGGGTCATTGCGTTCTTTATCAGCGTTCAATTTGATCTTTTAGGGAAGAATGGGGAAGTTATGGAAAAAAATACTTCTTACAGTGATGAACATCTTATTGGTTTGGCACGCAGCGGGAATGCGCAGGCTTACACCAGTTTGTTTGAACGATACCGCTTTAAAATACAACAAATTATTTATTTTTATACTAATGACCATAGTCATGTTAATGACCTGTCGCAAGAGGTTCTTATTAAAATCTATAGGCACTTGCATTATTTTAAGGAAGAGTGTCAGTTTTCAACCTGGTTATACAGAATAACTCAAAACACGATTAAAAATTATTTTCGTTCCGTAGCGCTCAGAGTGGATTCTGAAGCACAATTTGCTGATGAATATTATGCAGATAATTATCAATCACCCGAAGGACAATTACTTAATAACGAATTTAACGAGCAGGTTCAATACGCTATTTCCAGATTATCTGAAGAGTTAAGAATATGCTACGGGATGCATATTTTTGAAGGAAAAACCTATGAAGACATTGCCAAGAGACTGGATTGTCCTATTGGCACGGTGCGCTCACGTATTTACAGAGCCAGAAAACTAATGTCAGATTATGTAGGCTAGGGGTTGTAGCCACTGCCATTAAGTTAACGTACTAGTATGGACTCTACCACTTTAAAGAGGCTTGTTTTATCCAGTCGTTACTTCGATGCCGTTCGGGCTGAGGAGAGGTAGACACTGGCTCAAACAAGCTTCTTATCCGAAACGTTAAGTTAAGGAATTCCGCCGTCCCGCGGCTTGTCCGCGGGATCCAGGAATCTCACTCCGAACTTAGATCTCTGGATACCGCGGACAAGCCGCGGTACGGTGGAGTAGCGCTTAACTTAATGGCAGGTGGGTCAGTAGCCCGGTCTGCTTGCAGCCGGGATGGAAGTGGCACGATCCCGGTTAAAAGCAGCTGACTTTTCTACACAATCTTTGCTATTCCCCGATCCCCGTCGTCCTGAGCGCGTCTTTTGGCGCGAAGGATCTCCTGAAAGTGGTATGGTGCCAGTATTTGGAGGTCCTTCACGCAAAAAGACGCGCTCAACGGCAAAGATGCACGCAAGAGACAACTGCCTACATTCTTAAACAGTCACGAAGCTTGAGCAATAAGCCTGTGCATTCTAATCCAGCACATAGTACTGTTTGAACTGGCCAGATTTTTAAGCTCCTGCGATAAATGATTAATTTCTTCCTGTGATGCCAAACCTGATTCCAACAATTGCGGGGTTAAATCATCCAGCGCCATAGAATAAATTTCCTTCTCACGTGAGGTTCTCAAAAGCGGCTGATACAAGGAATGATGCGTAACATTAAAATCAGAAGAGGCAAATTCCTGCTCCAATCGGTGCGCTATCTCAAAATCACGCTTGTTGCTAATAAAACAGTTTCTGGCCCATTGTGTAAATTGAATGTAGGCTTCTGATGGAGGAGAACAAAAGGTAGAATCAAAAATAGACGGTTCTTCACATACGATAATACCGCCTGGCTTGAGGCAACTCCTTATTTGCTGAATCACAGGATGAGCATCAGCAACATGATGCAATACCATACGGCAATAAATAAAATCAAACTGCTCACCAAGATCAGTGAGATAATTAACGTCCCATAACTTAAATCTTATATTGCGATGAGCTTCAGTCAATTTTTGCACGTGATCCAGCTGAGCCTGACTCAGATCAATTGCCAGCAGCGAACCCTGGCTACCGATTAATTTAGCCAGTTCAAGAGTCATTGCTCCCGATCCGCAGCCAATTTCAAGGACTTTCATACCGGAACGAATCCCTGCCTCATTTAATAACCCCACACTGCTCCTGGCATAAAGCTCATGCTGCAGGCTTAAGCGATCGCGAGCTTTTTCGTTGGTATTGAGAATGTAACTTTCTGTCATAATAGTCCTTTATTTTTATTAAAACACAAAAAGCATTAGCTAATTGACGTATTTTCCATCATGGATAACTCTTTTAAATAAGTGTTTAACTGATATGCCTGCAATTGAAACATTGCTTCGAGATTTTCGTGGGTAGAACTTCCCATATGAGGGGATAGCACTACATTGTCTAATGATCTTAAGGCTAATGGTACTTCCGGTTCATTGGAAAATACATCAAGACCCGCACCCGCGATCTTCTCATGACTGAGCGCATGAATGAGTGCATCCTGGTCTACAATACTGCCTCGTGCCACATTGATGAGATAGCCTTTTTTACCCAGATTTTCAAGTACCTCTTCATTAATTAAATGATAGGTTTCTGAGGTAGAAGCACAGCAAATAATTAAAAAATCACTGTTTTTAGCAAGTTCTTTTACATTGGAATAATAAGCATATGGCGTCTCTTTAGGAGTACGGGTTGTGTATGAGATATTCATTTTAAATGCTTCAGCAAAACTGGCAATGGTTGCGCCAATTTTTCCCAGTCCTACTAATCCCAGCCTTTTCCCAAAGAGATGATTTCCTGTAAATCGAGGTTTCCTCTCTATCCATTCATTATTACGGGTATAGTTATGGTTAGGGAGTATCTTGCGCGCAAGGCTTAACATTAAAGTCAAAGCCAATTCAGCGGTGTCATGGATGCCGGCATTGGGTTGCGACAAGAGTTTGATATCATGTTCGGCCAAATAGGCTTTATCGATATTGTCTGTGCCTATTCCCAAATGACAAATTGTTTTTAAATTTGGAAATTGGGCTAAACAATCCGCGTCCAATTTGTCCCAAACCGTTGATGCCATAGCGATACAAAGATGCTTTTCTGTCAACTGATTCATTTCCCAGCCCGGAACGATATGCCATTGCGGAAGAAGCAGCGGTGTAATTGGTTTGGTAAACTGATTCGTAAGAAAGACAGAATGGTTCATTTAATATCCTATAGCAATGGGTGCTGAATGCGCTGTCAAATATGAACTAAATTCCGAATACTTGCAATTGCTACTTTGCTCTCCGGAGCGTGTAGCCCGGTCTGCTCGCTGCCGGGATCAAATAGGCATCCTAGCTGTAATCCACTGATTCTTCTACACATCCTTGTTATTCCCCGATCTACGTCGTCCTGAGCGCGTCTTTTTGCGCGAAGGATCTCCTGCACGCGGCATGGTGCCAGTATTTGGAGATCCTTCGCGCAAAAAGACGCGCTCAGGACGACGTGAAGCAGTTTCACCCCCGCCACGTTAGCACAATCTTTCGGAAACTACGTGAGAAAATCCTGAGAAAATTTTATAAAGAAAAAGCTGCTATTAAAAAAACATATGTTAAAATAGTTCAAATCGGGTGAATCTTATAAGACTCTTATGCTGGAAAGTGATCGCTTAATCAGTACCCAAAGTATTATCTCGGAAGAAGCAATAGATCGTGCAATCCGTCCTCTAAGCCTGCGTGAATACATCGGTCAGGAAGCGGTAAGTTCACAAATGCAGATTTTTATTGATGCTGCCAAAAAAAGAAATGATGCTCTGGATCATGTGTTGATTTTCGGCCCCCCAGGGCTTGGAAAAACGACTTTGGCAAATATTATTGCCCATGAAATGGGTGTTAATATACGTCAGACTTCAGGTCCTGTTATTGAAAGGGCTGGTGATATAGCTGCTATTTTAACCAATCTTCAGGAAAATGATGTCCTCTTTATTGATGAAATTCATCGCTTAAGCCCGGTAATTGAAGAAATCCTTTACCCCGCTATGGAAGATTATAAGCTGGATATTATGATAGGCGAAGGTCCTGCGGCGCGTTCCATCAAACTGGAGTTGCCACCATTTACTTTAATCGGAGCGACTACCAGAGCAGGGTTACTGACGTCTCCATTGAGAGACCGTTTCGGGATCGTACAGCGACTGGAATATTATTCTGTAGACTCGCTGACACATATCGTTACCCGTTCAGCTCAACTTCTCAATGTTCCTGCTGAACCTGAAGGAGCACGCGAAATTGCCATGCGTTCAAGAGGCACTCCCCGAATTGCTAACAGGCTGTTACGCCGGGTACGCGATTATGCTGAGGTGAAAGGACGTGGCATAATAAGCGTGGATATAGCCAGCAGGGCGCTTGAAATGCTCGAAGTGGATCAGCATGGTTTTGACCTGATGGACAGAAAGCTGTTAATGGCTGTAATTGAACGTTTCAGTGGTGGTCCGGTAGGTGTTGACAGCATTGCTGCTGCTATAGGTGAAGAAAAAGGAACTATTGAAGACGTTTTAGAGCCATATTTAATACAACAAGGATTCCTTATGCGCACTCCTCGCGGTAGAATGGCAACTCCCAGGGCATACCAGCATTTTGGATTAAATGCTTTGGAACAGGAATAAACAATGAACTCTCAGCACATTCATCAATGCAATGTACGGGTGTATTCAGAGGATGTTGATTATATGGGAATTGTTTATCATGCGAACTATCTTCGCTATTTTGAACGAGCCAGAACGGAATTATTAAGACAAAAGCAGCTGTTATTAAGTGATCTGAAGCAATTAGAGGTTTTATTTGCGATAAGTGAAGTGAACATGAGGTATATTAAGCCAGCATTGTTAGATGATTTATTAACAATTGAAACAGAAATTATTGAACGTAAGGCATGTAGTTTTATTTTTAAACAAAGTATGCTGAACCAGCAGGGCAAACTGCTCTGTGACGCAAATATAAAAGCAGTATGCGTTGATGGCCGGTTAAAGCCTAGACGACTACCTGATATAATAGGGTGATAAAACCTCTATACTGGAGAGAAACGTGGGTAATCAAGCAAGTGTATTGATGTATTTTATGCAAGCAGGCCTGGTTGTTAAGTCTGTAATGATGATACTACTGGTCGCTTCAATAGTCTCATGGACTTTGATCTTTCAAAGGGCATGGTTCTTTAATCGTAAAAAGCAATTAACCGATGCATTTAACCGCAGGTTTTGGGACAGCAGTGACTTAAGCAAACTTTATGCTGATGTTGATAGCAATAGCGATGAAAAGCAGGGAATGGCTGCTATTTTCCACGCAGGCTTTAAAGAATTTGTCAGAGCAAGAAAACAGGGTGTTGTTACGCTTGAACCCATTCAGCGGGTAATGCAGATAAGCCATGCCAAAGAAGCAGAAAAACTGGAACAGCATTTACCTTTTTTTGCCTCAGTGGGTTCCATTGCACCTTACGTGGGCCTGTTTGGCACCGTTTGGGGTATTATGACTTCATTCCAGGCTCTTGGACACGCACAGCAAGCAACTATAGCCATGGTGGCTCCAGGTATTTCCGAGGCACTGGTTGCAACTGCTTTGGGATTGTTTACTGCCATACCGGCAGTTATTGCCTATAACCGATACACCACACGTGCGAATATATTATTAAATCGATTTGATTTATTTCAAGAGGAATTGATTTCGCTGATAGAACAACAAACTTCTGGTACTGCACGAGGATAATAAGCAAATGATCCGAGCAAAAGTCAAACGCGAACGTCCAATTTCAGAAATTAATGTTGTGCCTTACATTGATGTTATGTTGGTTTTATTAGTGATCTTTATGATTACTGCACCGATGTTGTCTCAAGGGGTCACTGTCGATTTGCCTAAAGCAGCCAGTCAGACTTTACAGCCCACCGACAGGGAACCAATAATTGTTTCTGTTAATCAGCAAGGCACTTATTTTCTTAATATAAGCAGCACTCCGGCTGATCCTATAGAATCTCAGGCACTGGTCGTGCGTGTTGCTGCCGAATTGCAGTTAGCCAGCGAGTCCGGACAAAAACTTAATGTTCTGGTGAAGGGAGATCAAGGTGTTCCCTATGGAAAAGTAGTTCAGGCCATGGCTTTATTAAAGCAGGCAGGCGCTGAACAGGTAGGATTGCTGACTGATTCAACCAGTGAAACGAATGAGGGGCAGGCATGATAAGTACCCCAAGTTACCGCAAAGCGTTTTTTTCAGCTATTGCACTGCATTTGTTTTTAATTGTCATGCTGTTAACTGATAACTCAAGTCAACGGCCTGTATTGACCAAAGAAACCCAGAATACTCCTGGTATGGAGTTGCCTATTGTTGCTACTGCAGCAGCAAAGCAACAGGAGCCAGTTAAAGCGGTTAGTGTTGATAATAGTGAGGTGATGGAAACGGTCAACCGTTTGAAACAGGAACGCCAGCAACAACATCAGGCTGAAGTAAACAGGCAAAAGGAGCTTAATCGTCAGGCTGAACAGGCAAAGCAGCAAAGGATTAAAGAGCAGCAACAAATTGCGAAGTTGAAAGAAGAGGCAAATCGCATTGCTACAGAGCGCAAAAAGCAGGCTGAAGAAGAGAAAAAGCGCCTGAAACAACTGGCAGAACAAAAAGCTGTCGAAGCAAAACGTATTGAGGAATTAAAAAAACAAAAAGACCTATTGGTAAAACAACAGCAGGAAGAAGCAAAAAAACTGGCTGAACTCAATAAGAAGAAGGCCGATGAAAAGGCTAAAGCCGATAAATTAAAAGCAGAACAGGCAAAAGCGGATAAAGCTCGAGCAGATAAAGCACGTGCTGATCAGGCAAAGGCCGATGCGGAACGGAAACAGCAGGCAGATGCGGCAGCTGCGCACCAGGCAGCTCAAAATGCTGAAAGGCAGGCGCGCATCTCTGGTGAGGTGGACAAGTACAAGGCGCTTATTGTTAACGCAATAGGACGAAACTGGATATTACCTGAAAACGCTGACAGCAACATGTCGAGCCAATTCAGAATACGTCTTGCTCCAGATGGAATGGTATTAGAAGTCACCTTAACCCGCAGCAGTGGTGACGCACTGCTTGATAGATCAGCCCAAACAGCGATTTATAAAGCATCACCGCTTCCCGTACCTACAGACGCAGAAACATTTAATCTGTTTCGCGATATCAGTTTAACCGTTCGTCCAGAACAAGTTAGGGGGTAAAACTCGTGATTAATCGAATTATCACACTCATTTTTGTATTATGCAGCAGCCAGCTATTTGCTCTTGATTTGGAGTTGACTCAAGGGATAAATTCGGCCTTGCCTATAGCAATCAATTCATTTGGTTCTGATGCTGGCGCTCAGGAAATAGCCGGTGTCATTGAAAACGATTTAACCTTATCTGGCCAATTTAAAATTGTTTCAGGACCTAAAGGCCCGAACGCACAGTCTTCTGTGGATACGTTGAAACAGCTGGGTGCTGACAGTGTGGTTACTGGCAGAGTAACACGTATAGGCAACCGCTATGAAGTCAGCTTTACTTTATCTGATGCAGCAGCAAGAGGCGCTACTCTGCTTACCAAGTCTTATCAGATAACCGATAGTGAAATACGTCCTTTAGCGCATCATATCAGCGATGAAGTGTATCAGAAATTAACCGGTGAACGCGGTATATTCTCTACCCGTATCGCGTACATTTCAGTACAACGCGGTCGTGACAGGAACCGTTATTCTTTAGAAGTTGCCGATGCCGATGGGCATAACCCACAAAGTCTTCTGGTTTCTTCTGAACCTATTATGTCTCCATCATGGGCACCTGATGGAAAATCAATTTCTTATGTTTCTTTCGAGCGTAAGAGAGCTCAGATTTTTACCGTTTCTGTGGAGTCAGGTCAACGTCGCCTGATTACTAGCTTCCCCGGAATCAACGGTGCACCAGCCTGGTCGCCAGATGGTCGTCAGCTTGCAGTCGTTTTGTCCAAGAGCGGCACACCTAAAATTTATAATGTCGATCTTGGCAGTGGCAGTATGAAACAAATCACCTTTGGTGATGCTATTGACACAGAGCCACGTTTTTCTCCTGATGGACGTAGTTTGCTATTTACTTCAGGACGTGGTGGTTCACCACAGGTTTATAAATTAACATTGGCAACAGGGCAGGTGAGCCGTGTTACTTTTGAGGGCAATTATAATGCCCGTGCCTCTTACACACCGGATATGAAAAATATAGTCATGCTGCATCGTGATGACAGAAGCTTTAATATCGGTTTGCAAAATGCCAACGGTGGACCTATCGCCAGCCTGACATTCTCAGGTCTTGATGAGTCTCCTTCTGTTTCGCCAAACAGCCGTTTGGTGCTTTATGCCACCCGTAACCAGGATAAAGGTGTATTAGGTATCGTTTCTATAGACGGTAGAATCAGAATGAGACTTCCAGCGCGTGAGGGTGATGTACAAGAACCTGCATGGTCTCCCTATTTGAGCTAATTATGCTTCGTATTGTTATTATCTTGTTTTTATTATGTTTTGCATTAACTGCAAAGGCATGGAATGGAATGGGTCACCAACTGGTGGCTCAGATTGCCTATGATAACTTGACTCCCGCAGCTAAAAAGATGTGTGATGAATACACGAAATCATACAGTACCGTGTCTCATAGCACGAACTTTGTAACTGCAGCTGCGTGGATGGATTTAATAAGATTAAAAGACATACATTGGTATGATACTTTGCATTATATCGATATTCCTTTTAGTAAAGACAATACGACGCTTCCGGTGGTTCAGGATATGAATGCGCTTTGGGGTATCAAGCAAGCCATTGCAGTTTTATCCTCCAGTAAATCTACCAATGTAGATAAGGGCTTGAGTCTGCGTATTCTGACTCATTTGGTTGGCGATATTCATCAACCTCTTCACACTGTGACCAAAGTAAGCAAGCGTTTGCCTGAAGGTGATTTGGGTGGTAATTTATTTAAATTGGCCAAGAATCCTATTGGAGAGAATTTACATAAATATTGGGATAATGGTGGCGGGATACTTATTGGTGGTAGTAAAAAATTCCAGGTTCAAAATAAAGCGCGTCAGTTAGAGCAAAAATGGTCCTGCGATATGGCGCTTAAAGATAAGAATCCACAACAATGGATTAAGGCTTCTCACAAGCTTGCGGTAACTGAAGTTTATAACACCAGGAAAAATAGGATTCCAAGCAAGAAGTATCAGTTAAGTGTCCAGAACATATCACAAAAGCAAATTCTTTTCGCCGGTTGCAGATTGGCTAATTTATTAAACAAAATTGCGAAAGACACCAACGCTAACGTTTGACCTGTAGCCCGGTCTGCTTGCAGCCGGGATCGAAGTGGCACCTATCCTGGCTGCAAGCAACTGTCTCTTGGCCCGACGCCCGATCCACGTCGTCCTGAGCGCGTCTTTTTGCGCGAAGGATCTCCTGAAAGTGGCATGGTGCCAAATCAGGGAGATCCTTCGCGCAAAAAGACGCGCTCAGGACGACGTGGATCGGGGAATAGCAACGATGTGCGACGAGTCTGTGCTCGCAACCGTGAATGGGGTGCTTACTGCTATGTTCGTGCAGAGGGGATACTCCGTCTCCGAAGCATACATCAGGGCAAAAAATCTGTGCCAATGCTTCGAGACGGCGCAAAAAGCCGCGCCTCCTCAGCACGAACGGATTGTGCGAGTGCGAAAAAAGTTACGGTGTTATTCAGGATTGATGTGAACTCGAAAATAAGGGTTTTATTATCCCATCCCACCCACTGGCCCGTTCGTGCTGAGGAGGGGGTAACCCCGTCTCGAAGCATGCATCAGGACAAAAAATCGGTGCCAATGCTTCGAGACGGCGTAAAAAGACGCGCCTCCTCAGCACGAACGGATTGTGCGAGTGCGAAAAAAGTTACGGTGTTATTCAGGACTGATGTGAACTCGAAGATAAGGGTTTTATTAGCTCATCCCACTCACCGGCCCGTTCGTGCTGAGGAGGGGTGGTAACCCCGTCTCGAAGCGTGCCCAGGACAAAAAATCTGTGCCAGTGCTTCGAGACGGTGCAAAAAGCGGCGCCTCCTCAGCACGAACGGATCGGGTGAAGGCAAAAAAAGTTATGGCGTTATTCAGAAGTCATGTTAATTCGAAATAAGGTATTTCTTAGCCCATCCCACTCACCGGCCCGTTCGTGCTGAGGAGGGGTGGTAACCCCGTCTCGAAGCATCCATCAGGACAAAAATCTCCTGCAAGCAGACTGGGCTACATTATTTTTTGGGTGTCAGCTGGCTTGCAACGCCATCAAATACCGCTCCGCCGCCACTCACTATGTTTTTAAAGGTATTGTCTGCGTTATTGGCGCCCGATGGGGTAAAAAATCGGTTTGCTGCGTTTTCTACCGGTCTGTTCTGTTCCCCCATTTCATTCAGCTTATATATAGTTGCACCTGCCGCTACGGCTGCGACTGCAACACCACCTCTGGTATCACCAAAGAAATACCCGATTATGGCTCCTGCTATACCGACTCCAGTCAGTACTGCTGCGGTCTTTGCTGTGTCATCTGCTAATTTTTCAGTTTTATCACCTTTTGGCATCCTACCCTCCTAAATGAATGTGAAAATCGAGAATAGTGTATTAAAAATAAAATTACAAGCCATTTAATTGACACAGAATATTGTTTTTCGTAGTCACCTGGTTAAAAGAAAACCTTACGCTATCGCTGCATCAAGGCTACAATTAATGAAATGAGCATGTAGGTTGAACTCTGGTACAACCTACATGAGAAAGAGTCTGGAATAAGCTTAACTCTCTTGTAAGGACTCAATAACCGCGCCTAAAAAGCGTGTTGCTTCGCCACCTGTTGCGGCTCTATGATCAAAACTGAGTGATAAAGGCAGCAGATTATGGACTTCAACTTTGCCTTCACTGGTTGCAACAGCACCCTTGTACAGTCGTCCAACAGCTAATATAGATACCATAGGGGGTACTATGATTGGGCTTGCGAAACGACCTGCGAATTTACCAAAATTAGAGAGGGTTATCGTTGCACCCTTTAATTTATCAGCTGCTACAGAACGCTTGCTTACTGACTCTTTGAACTCATTGATGATTTTACGCAGTTCACTGTCGGAATGCTTTTCTGCATCATGAATTACAGGCACAAACAGCCCTTCGTCATTATCCATTGCCAGGCCAAGGTGTACCTCATCAAAGCATTGACGAGCACCATGTCGGGTATCAAACCAGGCATTTAGAGCGGGTTCTTTCTTCGTAGCATGCACAATAGCCTTGATAAGACGCACGGTAATATCTGTACCTGGCTTCCAGTTGTTGATATCCGCTTCATCAAAAATACTGACAGGAACGACTTCTGCGTGCGACTGCACCATGCTGTTGAGCATAGCACGTCTTACACCACGTAATGGCTCATAGCCAACAGGAAGTTGTGCGTTTTTATCGGCTTGAGCTTGCACGTCATTACGAGTAATCACACCATGCTCGCCAGTGCCTTTCAACAGGTTCAAATCAACGCCCAGTTTCTTAGCTAACATACGCACTGCGGGAGTTGTTTTAACTCTGTTTTGGCTGGAATGAGAGCCAATAATGAAATTGTCTTCAGTTATTTCTGTGCTTTCTTCCAGATTACCAACAACAGTTCCTTTGTCAGCAGGTTTAGCGCTGGTTGAAGCAAAGGCAACCAAAGGCTCGCCAGTTTTAATCACATCACCGGGTTTACCGAACAGCTTTTCAATAGTACCACTTTGTGGACAAGGTACATCTACTACGGCCTTAGCTGTCTCCATAGAAACTAAAGGTTGATCTGCTTTTACAGTATCGCCTTCTTTGACAAACCATTCATGAATTTCAGCATCAGGTAATCCTTCACCTAAATCAGGTAGATTAAAAATATTCATTATTACTCCATTATGCTCATAACACTGTTTTTAATGCGTGCAACACTAGGTATATACTGCTTTTCAAGTTGAAAATAGGGCATTACCGTATCATAACCTGTGACACGTTGAACTGGCGCTAATAAATCTGCCATGCAACTTTCCATTATTTGTGCCGAAATTTCTGCGCCTACGCCACAGGTTTTGGCTCCTTCATGAACGATGACGCAACGTCCGGTCTTTTCTACGGATGAAATAATGGTTTCAATATCTAAAGGTTTTATTGTAGCTACATCTATTACTTCACAGGAAATGCCTTCTTCGCCTAACTGTTTTGCAGCCTGAAGCGTTTCGTGCATGCTCGCCCCCCAGCTGACAAGCGTCAGATCATCGCCTTGTTGCAAGGTAAAGCATTTACCTAAAGGCAGAGCCTGACCATCATCAGCAACCGGTTGTTTTACCAGGCGATAAATTCGCTTGGGCTCTAAAAAAATAACCGGATCAGGATTACGCATGGCAGCCAGCAGCAACCCATAGGCGCGCTTGGGAGAAGAAGGTACTACTACCTGCAATCCAGGTATGTGGGCAAATAAAGCCTCAGTACTTTCTGAATGATGTTCCGGTGCTCTGATACCGCCACCAAAAGGAGCGCGGAATACAATAGGACAATGTAAACGGCCGCGAGTTCTGTTTCGCATACGGGCTGCGTGGCAGATAATCTGATTCATCGCAGGGTAAATAAAGCCCATAAATTGAAATTCAGCAACAGGTTTTAATCCCTGTACTGACATACCCACCGCAAGACCTGCAATCATAGATTCAGCAAGAGGAGTATCGAATACTCTTTTTTCACCAAATCGCTCCTGTAAACCTACAGTCGCACGGAATACACCGCCATTTTTACCAACATCTTCTCCAAAAACGACTACGTTTTCGTCTTGAGCTAACTCATAAGCCAAAGCCTGAGTTACAGCTTCAATTAAAGTAATATCAGGCATGAGCTGCTTCCTCCATGGCTATTGCACGTTGTTCGACCAGATACTCAGGTAATTCAGCATAATGGTAATCAAAAATACTGCTTACAGGCTGAGGCACAGCATTCAGATATTCGTCTACAGCTTCTTCTACTTTTTCTGAGCATTCCATGACCAGCTTTTCTTCTTCATCAGATGACCAGATTTTATTTTCCACGAGGAAATGCTTAAACCGTGAAATAGGTTCTTTTGGTCTGGCCTGGTCTACTTCTTCAGAGGGTTGATAGCGAGTGGCATCATCAGCAGTAGTATGATCACACAAACGATAGGTTAAGGCTTCGATTAATGTTGGACCCTGGCCTGAACGCGCTTTTTCGATGGCATCACCAATAACCTGACGGGCGGCCAATATGTCATTACCGTCAATCTGTAAGCCGGTAAAACCTGCTGCTACTGCTTTTTGAGCTATAGTTTCAGTGCCTGTCTGTTTGTCTCGGGGAACTGAAATAGCCCACTGATTGTTATTCACTACAAATACTATAGGGAGTTTCCATGTGCCGGCAACGTTGATGGCTTCATAAAAATCACCTTCAGAAGTACCGCCTTCACCAATGCAAACCACAGCAACACGAGGCTGATTTCTGTATTGGAATGCAAAGGCTACCCCTGCAGCATGCAAGCATTGGGACGCAATAGGTACACAAATGGGTAAATCTTCTGAATCACAGGCAAATTTACTGCCGCGCTCATCTCCACCCCAGAAGGCGAGAATTTCAGACATTTTTACGCCACGTTGAAATTGGGCGGCATAATCTCTGTAATAGGGAACCAGAACATCTTCGGGACGCATTGCATGGCCAATTGCTGTTGAAATGGCTTCCTGACCGGTAATAGGCGCATAAGTACCCATTTTTCCTGTCCGTTGTAATGCAATAGCCTTTTTATCAAAAGTACGTGTCAGCACCATTACTTTATATAATTCTTTCAGGGCTGAATGATCGGCAGCAAAAGGGGGCTTTTCTCCAGTCATCTCACCTTGTTCATTCAGATATTGCGTGTAGCTAATATCAAATTGAGCAACAGTTGTCATTACATGGCTCCTTGTCGATAAACGATGCCATAGAATACTCACAAATTAATTGAAAAACCAGTAAATTAATGTGAGTTATGGATAAGAATATTGATTTACTTCGATGCCGTTCGGGCTGAGGAGAGGCGCTAGCCTTGTCTCGAAGCCTTAGCACCATGTCAAGGCTTCGAGACAGCGCTATCGCGCTTCCTCAGCCCGAACGGCATCGAAGTAACGACTGGATAAAACACTCTTGTTATCAATAACTCGTTAAATTAAGACGTTAAAATCAAGTTCACAAATCAAGCGAATGCAGATGTGTGTTTTGCCTTATTTTATGGCGACATGGTTGAAGTTGTTTGAGAACTGCTGTCAACTGCCATGGTACTTAACAATTTTGGTAAATGATCTGCAGTCAGACTTTTAATCGCTTCGATTGCCAGTTGCTTCCATGTTTCCGGATGCTTGCGCTCCTGTTTCATTCTAATTGTCTGTAGACTTGCTGTCTTTAATTTTTCTTCTAACAGAGCATGCCATTCCTGATGTAAATGAAGATTCGTATCATTAGTTTTTATCGTATGGGAAATCCATTGTGATGCTGGCTTTAACTTGTCTCCATCTGTATAGTCTCTTAAATCAGATATTATTTCACTGATGATTTCATTTATAAATTCATCGATGCTTTGATCTTCCAGATTGGCTTGAACTGTTGCCGGGCAGTTACTCAAAAGCATTAGTCTCAGCGAATACAGTCTGGGGGGAACGCCCTGGATCAAGTGTTCAGGAACACGATGTTCTGTATCCAGACGGTTCATTGCGTATTTGAGTGTGGTTTTACTCAACTGTAATGCTTTTATTTTAATCAAGAGAAGACTGAAATCAATATGTCCACCCTGAACACAGGTCTTCAGGTTGAATTTACTGAAATCATGATACATCAGTCCCGTACATACCACTAATTCTTTCAGTTGGTCCAGTAATGGCACTAATTTATTATGATGAATCTGTAAATGCTTTTTGAACTCTTCAAGCCAGTGAGCTAACTCAGGATTGGGGTCTTGTAATGGAACGTCTGTATCTTCTATGAAATACAATAAGCCATTCATCATTCTTCGTGCATAAATTTCCCTTAACTTATAATTATCGGGAATATGCATTGGCCCCGATTCTTCGAAAAGAGTGTCTTTGAGGTTATAAGTGTCATTTGCCATTGTTGCTAATATTGTTTTCAAGAAGAATTCGTTGACACTTTTAGGAGGCTCTTCTCCTTTGCGGAACGTTTGTAGCGAGGGAATAATAAACTCTTCGAATACAGTGCGAATCAGATGCATTTGCTTCTGGCGTAAATGATAATAATCCACATCTTGTATGACTTTAAGGGCGAGATTAAGAGAGCCTGGTGAATGGATTCTCAGTTTTGTTAATAAAGCCAAAGTCGCCAGGTTGTTTTCAGGAAGTCCCTGCTCATAAACCAGTGTGGCTCCACGATGATTTTCAAGCAAGTGATCCAGTGACAGCAGCTGAGCTCTCAGATTAGATGTTGAGCTGGATCGGTCTTGTTGTGGTGCTGCCATGATGGCCGTGGGTATCTCGGAGCTACTGTGAGGGTGAACAGGAAAAAATCCAGGCGTCCCTGATTTTTTTAAGCCATCACGCAGCAGGGTTGGTGAGTAAGGATGTCTTTTTGAAAAGTTATCAACATGGCTAATAGTGGCAACCCCATCTTTGATTTCTATTCCTATCACATCTCTTAATGTGTCATTTACTAAATCACGATCTAATGTATTATTGTTCCCGGCTGTTTGATAAAGACATGTGGCGGAATTACCTCCTTCGGGGTAAGCCCATAATATTTGTTTGTTTTGAAAGGCTAGATTTTGAAAATAAATATACATGAGCTTACAACAAATAAAGATTTTAGAACGTATATTGTACATTTTATTTACTTTTTGTAAAGAACTATTCAACATAAAATACTATTTTTAGGAGAAAATTTGTCCAAAAGTACAATGCATTCACTGGATTATCCTGTTTTTTTGCAAAATATATATCAAAATTTCTCAAATTTATCTGGTTTTGTGCTTTTGGAAAGCACTGATAAAACTCGTGGTCGTTATGATATGTTTAGTGCATATCCTTATGACAGGATTGTTCTTGGGAATGATGCACCTGATGTATCTGCCTTTATAGAACATTTTAAAAAAAGGTTGGCTGTCAGAGAATCTGTTGGTGATCTGCCGTTTCAGGGTGGCGCCATAGGTTATATAGCGTATGATTTTGGCGCCAGGTTATTAGGTATTGAGTCTCCTGTTCAGGATACTCTGGAAGATATGCCTTTAGTAGATTTGGGATTGTATGATTGGGCAATAATAGTAGATCATTACCTGAAAAGGGTAACCTTGTTTTCTGCAAACGAACACCCGTCGACACCGGGAATTCTGGAAGAGATCATGTGGTTATGGAAAAAAGCGGACAGTTTGAGGGTAACTGCCCGTTTGGATAGTGAGTTTTTGCCTTTAATTTCAAAAATTGAGTATAAAGCTTCGTTTGATGCCATTCACAGCAGTCTGAAAGAGGGAAGAGCATATCAGGTTAATTTCACTCAACCATTTCATGCGGTTTTTGAAGGCAACGCATGGGCACTCTATCAGAAGATAGGACTTAAAAATCCTGTTCCCTTTTCGGCATTCATGAGAACAAATGACGCCGATATTCTTAGTTTTTCTCCTGAACGTTTTTTAATGCATGACAACGGCTATTTACTGACATCACCTATTAAGGGAAGCATAGGACGTTCTTTAAATCCTGAGGATGATGAACAATTGAAGCATCAACTGCATTCCTCAGATAAAAATCGTGCTGAAAATATTATGATAGTTGATTTGCTGCGCAATGATCTGAGTAAAATTGCGAAACCGGGTTCTGTGCATGTTTCCAGTCTTTGTGAGGTGCAAAGTTTTAGTGCGGTACATCATTTGGTAAGCGATGTTGAGGCGCTTTGCCGTCCGGAGTTTCATTTCAGTGAGCCTTTTTTTTCCTGTTTTCCTGGCGGGTCTATCACCGGCGCTCCCAAGATTGAAGCAATGAAAATCATTCAGGAGCAAGAACGCTATGCGCGCGGAATTTATTGCGGAAGTATTGCTTATTTTTCCCATCATGGGCGCTTCGACAGCAACATCGCTATTCGTACCATTACGGCCAAAGAGGGCATCCTGCATTTGGCAGCAGGTGGAGGCATAGTTATTGACTCGCAATGGGAAGATGAATATCGTGAATGTTATACCAAAATTACAGCGATAATTAATGGACTTAAATAAAGCGAATAAAACAACAGCAGTTGAATCAGCAGTTATGGTTTTGCATGAACTGTCTACAGATTCTTTGATATTGACCAGACGCAATGACCAATTACGTCATCATCCTGGTGAAATAAGTTTTCCTGGCGGGGTAAGGGAGGAACAAGATCATAGCCTTTATGATACTGCATTGAGAGAGCTTTATGAGGAACTCAATATTGATAAAGAAAGATTAATGCCTGTAAAAGCTCTTGAAGTGGAAAGAACCCTGAATGGAATTCTGATTTATCCCTGGCTCGCTACTATAGAAGCCATCCACCCTTACTCTATGAATATTCAGGAAGTGACTGCAATTGTTTCTGTTCCCTTTAATCTGGTGAAACAGGCAAGTAACTACCGTGACATTCGTGTTGAACGTCACGGCCTGCATTTTAAGAGTTGTCAATTCATCCCTTATGAGGGAATCATCTGGGGAGCTACTGCTCGAATTATGAAACAACTGATTGACTATAAATAGTTACTTTGTCCTTGATTTGTACAAAATAATTTTATGTGCCATGCTTACTATGGAATAATTAATAATGGTAAGTATATGAAGCTATTCGTTCTTTGTTGCTGTGCCTTATTATTGTATACAACCTCGCATGCCCAGACTCTGGTTATTGGTTCATCCAAATTTAATCCCCCCTTCGAAACCTGGGCTGATCACAGCAGTATGATGTATGGTTTTGATTTTGATTTGATGACTGAAATATGCAAACGACTGAAAGTGAAGTGTGAATTTAAACCTTATGCTTTTGATGATCTGTTTGATGCTTTGAAAAAGCAGAAGGTTGATGTGGTGATTTCCTCTATGATTATTACCGAAGGCAGAAAGGAAAAGTATCTGTTTAGTCTGCCGTATTTGGCAAGCAATGCCCAATATTTTGCCAACAGCAGTTCCAAATTGCAGGATCCGGATGATCTGTATGGAAAGAAAATTGGTGTTCGTGCTGCTACTGCATACAGCCTGTTGGTTGAGTCGGAAAACAGGAAAAATAAAATTGTGTATTACGATGAACTGGAAGACATGTTTCTCGGCCTGAAAAATAATGAAATCGATGCTGCTATTATGGATTACGAATCAGTAAAATACTGGATAGCGATAACCCCAGGAATTTATAAGCTAATTGGCGGAAAGATTCCTATTGGTGAGGGCTATGCGATTATGACCAATAAGGGTGAGGAAAATCTGATAAGGGCTATTAATCGTATTATTCTGGACATCGAAACCGATGGTACTTTTTTACGTATTTATTCACAATATTTTTAGTGTGATCGTGTGCTCCGCACGGACTCGTAGCCCGTATTAGGCGTAGCCGTAATACGGGAATAAGCTCATTGCTACAACGATCCCGGCTGCAAGCAGACCGGGCTAGCCCTGGCGTGGCACGGTACCATATTCCGATCCTCGTCGTCCTGATGACGGGGATCTGCTACACAGTTTCAGTTTGCGCTTTTGACGATTTCCTCTCAATCTCTCGATCTTTAAGGGCGCGTCTTAAAATCTTGCCTACATTTGTTTTGGGCAGATCATCACAAAATTCAACTATCTTGGGTACTTTATAAGCGGTCAAGTGTTCACGGCAATGTGCGATAACCTGTTCGGCCGTCAATGCAGGATCTTTTTTAACGATACACGCCTTGACTCTTTCGCCGGACTCTTCATCGGCAACACCAACAACACCCACTTCCAATACTCCTGGATGCAAACCAATGACCTGCTCCACTTCATTGGGGTAAACATTAAATCCGGAAACAACAATCATGTCTTTCTTTCTATCCACCAGATAGATGAATCCCTCTTCATCCATTCGCGCAATATCGCCAGTTTTCAAAAATCCGTCCTTGGTAAAGACCAATGCAGTTTCATCCGGTCTGTTCCAATAACCGGCCATTACCTGAGGTCCCTTGATGCATAACTCTCCACTCGAACCTATAGCAACTTCTTTTCCATTATCATCACGAATGGATACATCTGTTGAGGGTAATGGTAATCCTATACTGCCATTATATCCCTCAAGATACATAGGGTTTATAGTTGCGGCCGGGCTGGTTTCTGTTAAACCATAAGCCTCCAGAACACGTGTTTTGGTCATTTCAGACCATCGCAAGGATACGCTCTTTTGCAGAGCCATGCCCCCGGACAAAGCCAGTTTGAGTTTGCTGAAGTCTATTTCTTTAAACTTTGGATGATTTAACAGGGAGTTATATAAGGTATTCACGCCTGTAAAAGCGGTAAAGCCAGTGTTTTTTATTTCATCAATGAAATGGCTGACATCCCTGGGATTGGTAATCAATATATTTTTAGCACCGGC
The DNA here is from genome assembly GCF_000373765.1 of Legionella shakespearei DSM 23087. Classification (GTDB taxonomy): domain Bacteria; phylum Pseudomonadota; class Gammaproteobacteria; order Legionellales; family Legionellaceae; genus Legionella; species Legionella shakespearei. The sequence goes on from NZ_KB892426.1 coordinate 158,917, forward strand.
TTTCAGAAATGTAAGGCAATTGGCAGTAAGGGAAAATATATGATAAAGCGGTAAAGCAGTAATAATAATATCCTGCTTGTCAATCCCTAAGGGAGCTATCCATGAATATGCCTGTAAAACATTTGCAATCATATTGCCATGGGTAAGAATTGCACCTTTGGCAACACCGGTTGTACCTCCGGTGTATTGCAAAAAGGCGATGTTGTCATGGTTTAATTCAACATGATGCAAGGTCGCCTGTGCACCTTCAAGCAAAGCATAATTAAAAGCGACAGCATGTGGAATTTTATAAGAAGGGACCAGTTTTTTTACATGTTTCACAACAAAGTTGACTATCATACGTTTGAACGTGGGAAACAGATCGCCAATTTGGGTAACAATAACGTGTTTTAACGCTGGAGTGGAAGGCAAGGCTTTCTCAACTGTTTTGGCAAAATTGGCCAAAACAATAATTGCTTCTGCACCTGAATCATTCATCTGATGAATCACTTCATCAGCGGTGTATAGTGGATTAGTATTCACAACGATATAGCCAGCACGCAAGATAGCGAACAAGGCCACAGGATATTGAAGAATGTTGGGCATCATGATGGCTATTCGTGCACCTTTCTCCAAACCAAGCTGTTGCAGGTATGCAGCAAGATTTCTGCTTAAATGATCCAGTTGTGAGTAAGAAATTTCAGTGCCCAGGTTAGAGTAAGCACTTTTCTTACTGTAACGGGTACAGGATTCTTTAAATAATTCGACCAGGGATATATATTGACTTGGGTCAATTTCATGTGGCACGTCATTTTGATATTGTTCAAACCATCGTTTATCCACTTTGTTATCCTTCTGTTATTGGTTCCCGCATGCTAGTATAAACAAAAATATCAGTTATGGATATCATACTCATGAGTGAAAATATCACAAAAACTCAAGGATTTAAGTTGAAAGGGAGGCTTTATACTTTTACTGTTTTGCAAGTTTTAAATACAGATAAGGATATTTTTTCACAACAATTTGCTGAAACTGTAGTTAAGGCACCCAAACTATTCGAAAAAACACCAGTTGTCTTCGATTTGTCTGCGGTAAATCATCTTGAGTTTGATCTGCAGGGTTTATGTCAGATTGCCCGTGATTATGGAATGATTCCGGTCGCAATCCAGGGCGGAAACGCCTTACAGGATACTTTGGCTCATTGCCATGGTTTGGCTGTGTTAAATGCATCAACAGCGCAAGATAAGCCAATCATCGAACCAGTTACTGTAGAAAATACAGCCGTAGAACCTGTAAAAGCCAGATTATTAACAACTCCTGTGCGATCAGGGCAGCAAGTAGTTGCGAAAGGTAGTGATTTGATTGTTACTTCATCGGTGAGCCATGGGGCCGAGTTATTGTCCGATGGCAATATTCATGTCTATGGGGCGTTAAGAGGGCGTGCACTGGCTGGTATCACCGGCGATGTCGAGGCCAGAATTTTTTGTCAGGCACTTGACGCAGAACTGGTTTCTATTGCTGGATATTATCGCTTGAGTGATGCGATAGAACCAGTCAATGGCCCATGTCAAATCTATCTTGTTGACCAGCATATTGTTATTGAGCCTCTATGATTGATGCGGTATTTATATCTGATTTGCATTTGCATCCGGATGATGAGGGAATTCTTAACCGCTTTAATGAGTTCCTTTCATGGGCGCAAGGTTCTGTAAAGAGTATCTACATTTTAGGTGATTTTTTCCATGCCTGGGCAGGAGATGATTCTTTAAATGACTGGAGCCGTTCAATAGCTTTGAAATTATCCAATTTAAAACAGCAGGGCATCTCACTATATTACATGCACGGCAATCGCGATTTTTTATTGGGGAAGACCTTTGCCAAACTTGCAGGATGGCAAGTCCTGGCAGATCCAACGGTTATTACCTTGGGAGAAGAGCGGGTTTTACTGTCGCATGGTGATCGCTATTGTACTAAGGATATAAGCCACCAACGCTTCAGGCTCTTGACAAGAAACGTATTGTTTACCAAATTGTTTTTATGCCTGCCTTTATCTTTCCGTGAGAAATTGGTTAATAAGGTTCGCGACATCAGTTTAAGTAATCACAGTAAATCCATGGAAGAGATGGATGTGGTAGCAGATGCGGTAATGCAACATATGAAGTCTCATCGGCTATTTACGTTAATCCATGGCCATACTCATAAGTCTGGATTAACCGAGTACGATAATGATCCTCAAAAATTACAGCGTTTCGTGTTGAGCGACTGGGATGACACACCTAAGTTTTTGTGTTATGATAGAACAAAGGGAATCTATTTCGCGCAGTATTGATTTTTATTCAGGAGTTTACAGATGGCTAAATCAGAAAAAGAGATGAGAGAAGAACTTCTAAGAATACGCACGGACGAAGAAAATAAAAAGCGTGACGCCGAGCGGCAAGCTTTAAAGGCTGACCGCGAAATGGCTCAAGCTGAAGCTCGTGACGAACTGATTAAAGGACGTATTGAACGTGATCCTCAGTCAGGTAGAGAAATTGTCTTATGGGATGAAGCATGGAGATTGGCTGATGCCGCGCACCATTCTGAAGTCAGGGCTTATGATGACTGGCGTGCTGCTATGTTAGGATTGTTGACCATGTATGGCATGCTGAACAAGGCTTTAAACCAGGAATTTAAAGAAATGCGTTCCAATATTGGTGATTCGGTAATGACTGGTACTACTTTGGGTGATATTCCTGTATTTGGTGATGCCCTTAACGTGATTCCTACATATGGCCCGGCTCTTGCTGCTATAAAAACGCCAGGTGCATTAGATGGTTGTGATGCTTTGACTGACTTTTTGTCAGATAAATTTGGTGCAGCCCAAGAGATTCCTCTGCCTGTTTTACAGCATAAAGTACAGTTTTCCGATGACGGTAAGCTTGTAATTGATAAATTGACTCGTTCAGATAACATCGATAATACAGCTCCTGCGCCTACTCCTGAAGGTGCACCCAAGGCAAAATCCTTAGATGATTATTTTTCGGAGGCGGTGCATGAATGGTTGGCTGAAGAGGGATACAAGCCTTCTGCTACAAATCCAGCAAAATTTGTTAATAGCAGTGGTGCTGAGTTAACCCAAAAGGCGTTTGAAGAATTAAGAGATAATAAGGATCATGGATTGAATCATTTCTTAAAGGTTAATCTTCCCAATATGGAATTCAGACCAAGCGGTCCTTCAATGTAAGGGATTTGTAAGTTCTGAAGCCCGTATTAGCGATAGTGTATTAACTTATATTCCACCGTCCCGAGGACACTGCCATTAAGTTAAGCACTACTCCACCGTACCGCGGCTTGTCCGCGGTATCCAGAGATCTAAGTTCGGAGTGAGATTCCTGGATCCCGCGGACAAGCCGCGGGACGGCGGAACTCCTTAAGTTAAGCGATACATCATTGCTTCAGTGGGGATGCCGCTATGAAAGCGGAACACCACATCTTCAGACCGGATAAATTCATTTTCCAAAGTCAGGAAGCGATTCAATCGTTCTTCTATAGCTCCTCCATATAATTTAGCCAAGCCTAAATAGTCTTCAAAATGTCGTGCTTCTGATTTGATCAACGTACCATAAAACCTGGCAAGTTCCTGATCTTCTATATAGGGAATAATGGCATTAAACCGCTCACAGGAACGTGCTTCTATTATGGCTCCTATAATCAATTGATCACAAAGCCGTTCTATTCCATCCTTTTTGGTGATGTGTTTGTGAAGGGTCGTTGCGTATTCTGATGGCTGTAGTGGGCCAAAAGTAATTCCTTTCCTTTGCATCAGGTGAATCACTTTTTCAAAATGAAGTAATTCTTCTCTGGCCAATGGAGACATCACAGAAACCAATTCATGACGCTCTGGGTATTTGCTGATAAAATTAATCGCAGTGGCGGCTGCCTTTCGTTCACAATGTGCATGATCTGCCAGGAGAAGGGGAATATGGTCACTGGCATAACTCAGCCATAATTCAGGTGTTTTAATTCGTAGAAAATCATGTAAGATTTGTAAATCTGTATCTAATCGTTTTACCATTTATAAAATACACTATACTTCTTAAAAGAAGCCCTTTATACCATAGCAACAGACTAATTTAAATTGGATGAATAATGGACGAAATAGTAAATGATGAGCAATTAAACAAATGGTTTTCAACCTATGGGGTGATTACTGCGGAACGAATATTGGGAAAGCTGAATATTACTTTGCCTCATGATGAATTATTAAGCGCTATTAAAAGCCCATTTAGTTTTTATCATTCATTGTTGCGCATACCTTTAAAAAACGTATTGAATGGGATCGTCTTGCAGCAGGCTAATGACTATCATTTATACGTACAAAAATTATTTATAGATTACCTTTTGTCCGGTGAAAGCAGCAAAAGCGAAGATTCTCAGGGGGCATCGACGCGGGAATCTATGGAGAATGAGCGTGCCCAGCTTGTTATTCTGGGTGAGAATTTTCACAAACTGCAATTAAAGCAAAATGAAGTCATTGCAAAAAGCCAACAGTTTTTACGTACCATTGCATCAGCATGGAAAAATGCATTTGAATCGTCACTTTCCGCGGTAAGCACTACTTTGAAGAACAAGGGGTTTGAAAATAAGAAGAGTCAGGTCAGACAAGGAATGAATCAGGCATTAATTTTCTGCGACTACGTCAAAGCAGAATCTATGGGTAATCAGTACCTTTTTGTGGAAGAGTTTAATAAAGAGCTGAATATTCCTCTTACCGAGGAGTTAAAAGATAAACTCATCGGTAATATGGATGAGATGCTGAAGATCATCATAGCTTTTGATGATGAAGTTCGGCCTTTGGTTGAAGAAACCGACGAAATGGCGGAGCAGGCCAGAGCATTCCGAACCCAGTTTTATGATACTATTCTGCGCGTCAATGAATTAATTCAGCTACTGCCTGATTATAAAGTTAATCCGGAACAAGACGCTATCAACCGTGAGCCCTTATATTTTGACAGAACACTGGGCGAGGCGTGAACGTAGTACGGCCTCGTCAGATTTAAAACAGCCCTGACGTGGCATGGTACCGTAGCCCGGTCTGCTTGCAGGCGGGAATTGTTCACACCCAACATGAATTTATATTAGCCACAACCCCATATTTTCATGTATAATAATGCACTTTTAACGTTAACCATGTCGGAGTGCATTATGTCAAAAGAATTAACCCTGTCTATTATTAAGCCAGATGCTGTAGCAAAATCTGTTATAGGTCAAATCTATTCACGTTTTGAAAATGCCGGTTTAAATATTGTTGCTGCAAAAATGGCTCAGTTGTCACGTACTCAGGCAGAAGATTTTTATGATATCCACAGGGCTCGTCCTTTCTTCAACGATCTGGTTGAGTTTATGATTTCTGGTCCTGTTATGATCCAGGTATTAAAAGGCGACAATGCTGTTGCAAAAAACAGAGACATCATGGGTGCTACTAATCCAAAAGAGGCTGCTCCTGGTACTATTCGTGCTGATTTTGCTGACAGTATCGATGCCAATGCCGTACACGGTTCTGACAGTGCCGAGAATGCTGCTCGTGAAATTGCATTCTTCTTTGAACCTCATGAAGTATGTGACAGATAAGATCAGTTTTGGAGTTAAAATGACCGGTCAAAAAGTAAATTTATTGAATTACACCTATCAACAATTGCGTGAATTGCTTGCTCAATGGGATGAAAAGCCTTTTAGAGCCCAGCAATTAATTCAATGGATTCATCAGGCCGGTTTAACTGATTTTGAGCAAATGACTAACATCGGGAAAGCTTTGAGAGAAAAGCTGTCCCGCTTGTCTTTTATCGGGTTACCTGAAATTGTAACCTGCCAGAAATCGAATGATGGAACCCACAAATGGTTACTGAAACTCGATTGCGGTAATTGCATTGAAACAGTATTCATTCCTGAAGCTAACCGTGGAACCCTTTGTGTTTCCTCTCAGGTTGGCTGTGCGCTGAATTGTTCTTTCTGTTCTACCGCGAAGCAAGGATTTAATCGTAATTTAAGCACAGCGGAAATAATCGGACAGGTATGGTTGGCTGTCAGAGAATTATCTCAGTCTCAGGGAACACATGATCAGCGTGTCACGAATGTAGTCATGATGGGCATGGGTGAGCCTTTGCTGAACTTTGATAATGTCGTTTCTGCCATGAACCTTATGATGGATGATTTTGCTTATGGCCTGTCAAAGCGTCGTGTTACTTTAAGCACCTCAGGTGTATTGCCTGATTTGGAGCGTTTAAGGGAAGAAAGCCCGGTCGCTTTAGCGGTTTCGCTTCACGCCCCGAATGATGCTTTAAGAAATGAACTGGTACCCATTAACAAAAAATATCCACTGGCGCAACTAATGGCTTTATGCAAACGATATTTCAAAGATGAACCAAGACGAAAAGTGACATTTGAGTATGTAATGCTAAAAGGCGTTAATGATCAACCAGAACATGCGGCACAACTGGTTAAATTGCTTAAAGATGTCCCATCAAAAGTAAATTTAATCCCGTTTAATCCCTTTCCAATGACACAATACGAACGCTCATCCCAAGCCGCTATTGATGCATTCAGAGATCATCTTATTAAACATGGAATCAATACGATTACACGAAAAACACGTGGTGACGATATTGATGCCGCCTGCGGACAGTTAGCAGGCGAAGTGAAGGATAGGACAAGCCGCTCCCAGCGATGGCAAAAACTTCATTTTATCCCTAAAAACAACTCATCAAACGAAATTATTAGCTCTGCAGACTAATTAGTTGAGAAATGAGATCACAAATCATTTTTAATTTGCCAGTAAGTGGTTATAATGCGGAATCATTTCTAACATATAAGTGGTTATCGTGCTAAGGTCTTTACGAGTCACATTTTTGATTGCTTTCTTGCTGATAGCCGGATGCCAGCACGCAGAAAATAAGGAAGAAGATACTGGTAACAAGAAAACAGACCTGAGCAAGGCTGCAAGTTATAATGTACAGCTGGGATTAGGGTATCTAAAACAAGGTGACCGGCCGAGAGCTAAAAGAAAATTACTGACTGCTATGGAGCAGGAACCAGAGTCAGCGGATGTGAATGCCGCTATGGCTTATTATTTTGAACAGACCAGTGAACTGGAAGAAGCAAAGAAATATTACGTGAAGGCTATAGCATTGTCTGGTAGTTCAGGTGCCCAGCTCAATAACTATGGTACTTTCTTGTGCAGGCAGGGTGATTATAAAAAGGCGGAAAGCTATTTCTTAAAAGCAGTAAAGGATGTGAAATACGTCCATACTTCCGGGGCCTACGAAAATGCGGGATTGTGCGCACTTGAAGTTCCTGATATTGAAAAGGCCAGGCTTTATTTTAATAATGCGCTGAATCAGGATCCGTCACGCAGAGTGTCATTATATGAGTTAGCCAAACTGGAAAGTAAAGCGGGTAATGATGAAAAAGCCTTGCTGTTGGTTCAGCAACATCCTGATTTAGTGTTAAATGACCGAATATTTTTATCTTTTGCGAAGAGTCTTGCTGAGAAAAATGGAAATCAGACTCTGGCCGCAGAATATGAAAGCAGCCTCAAAAAAATGGAGCCAACTACTGATATTAGTGGAGTAAATAATGAATACAATAGCCACAATGGATGATACATATAATTCCGAAATTGATAACCCAGGTTCGCAACTGGCAAATTTACGTCAACAAAAAGGGTACAGTATAGAATACGTTGCCAGTAAGTTGCATTTGAGAGCGCGTATCATAGAACTGATTGAGTCTGGTGATTTTAACTCATTACCAGAACCCGTATTTGTTAAAGGGTATTTGCGCGCCTATTCAAAACTTCTTGGTGTATCACCAGATCCCTTTTTAGCTGTATTTAATGATCAGTATACTGTAGAGAAAAAGCCGGAAAGAGCCTTATGGCAAAGTAAGCGTGAATCGCACAAAGCTGAATATGTAATAAGAATGGTGACCATATTGTTTGCCGTTGGTGTTTTAGTAGCTGTAGGTATCTGGTGGCAAAAAAATAAAGACGCACAACCGGCATATAATGCTAATGAGAAAATATCCGAGTTGTCGTTAAATGACGCACCTTCAGAACTTAAATTAACAGATTTGTCTAAAATGCAATCCCTGTTAACCCCTAATGCGCAAATGACGCCTTTGGAGAAAAAAGGTGTCTGAACGAATTCAAGCAATACGTGGGATGAATGACATTTTGCCAGACCAAACAGCGGTCTGGCGCTTCATAGAGCAGGTATTCACTGACTGTCTTTCACGTTATGGATATCAGGAAATTCGTTTTCCGATTATAGAAAATACACAACTCTTTAAAAGAACTATTGGTGAAGTGACTGATATTGTTGAAAAAGAGATGTATACCTTTAGTGATTTAAACGGTGATAGCCTGACTCTGCGGCCAGAAGGTACTGCAGGATGCGTACGTGCCTGTCTGGAACACGGCTTGCTTTACAATCAGCAACAAAAATTATGGTACATGGGCCCTATGTTTCGCCACGAACGCCCACAAAAAGGGCGCTACAGGCAATTCACGCAATTTGGAGTAGAAGCCTTTGGTGTTTCTGGCCCAATTATGGAAGTTGAACTCATTGCTATTTGCCATCGCATGTGGAAGCAATTAGGATTTGCCGAGTCTGTCCAATTAGAGATTAATACTCTGGGTGAATTAAGTGAACGGCAAAATTACCGAGCTACGTTAGTAAATTACTTCAAAGAACATTTTGATCTGTTGGATGAAGACAGCAAGCGCCGTTTAGAGCGAAATCCGCTAAGAATTCTCGATAGCAAAAATCCTGAATTAAAAGCGCTGATAGCTAATGCTCCCAAGTTGATGGATGCATTGGGTGAACAAAGCCGCGCACATTTTCAAGCATTTTGTGAGGGCCTTGACGCATTAAATATACCTTATAAAATTAATCCGGTATTGGTCAGAGGTTTGGATTATTACGGTCATACGGTATTTGAATGGGTAACGGACAAGCTTGGAAGCCAGGCTACTGTTTGTGCCGGGGGCCGTTATGATATATTAGTTGAGCAGCTTGGCGGTAATCCAACGCCTGCTGCAGGTTTTGCTCTGGGTATAGAACGCATTGTTCTGTTAATGGAAACCCTGGAATTAGCGCAACAAAAGAAAAACAATAAGTCGTTGTTTCTTATTGCTACCAGTAATGCAGCCCTGATTAAAGGGATTCTGCTGGCAGAGTCAATCCGCAATCACGATCCTGAAATTGAAATAATGACGAATACTTCAGGTGGATCATTTAAAAGCCAATTTAAAAAAGCAGATAAAAGTGGGGCGCGTCTGGCCTTGATTTTGGGTGATGATGAAATTGAAAATGACAAGGTCAGCATTAAGGATTTACGAATTGAGGCAGAGCAAACTACAATAGAGCAGCAAAACGTAAATCAATTTTTAAAGGATTTTTATAAGCATTCATAGTGCTGTTGTTACTTTTGCCAAAAGACTCAGTGTACAACAGATTTTTGCGTAAGGCGGGAGAGTATAATGTCAGTTTATATGACGGAAGAAGAACAATTAGAGAACATTAAAAAATGGTGGGGACGCTATGGAAATATAGTAACCATAATTTTTTCACTGATTCTTCTTTGTATCGCAGGTTATAGGTACATGCATTGGCATCAGGATAAACTGACGCAACAAGCATCTATGACTTATGAAAACATGATGGTTGCTTTTTCGCATCAAAATATTAAAGCCGTAAGATCTTATGCTAATGAGTTGATTAAAGATTACGGGAATACCGTTTATGCTGACGTTGCTCATATGACCCTCGCTAAAATTTATGTTTCTAAAAACAAGCTGGATCAGGCAAAAAGCGAGTTACAGAGTGTAGCAGCCAAAAGCAACATGACTGCGCTGAAACAGATAGCGAAAATCCGGATTGCCAGGTTATTGGCCGCAGAAAAATCGTACACCAATGCTTTAAAAGAGCTGAGTTCTGTTGATGACGAAGCGTATTTACCTGTTATTAACGAATTGAAAGGTGATATTTACGGTGCTACAGGTCAATATGAACAAGCTATTACCTCATATAGACTGGCAATTAATGAAGTAAAAAATAATGGTATGGGCAATTTGTTTTTAGAAATGAAAACAAATGAGCTGGCGCTGAAAAGTCAATCCATGATTTCTGATGATAAAAAAGCGCAGGCTGCTTAATTTATTAATATAAGGCTAAAGTTTTATGAAAGTTAAAATATTGGTTTTGTTGATGTCTGTCTTGTTGCAGGGATGTAATACAGTTGATGATTATATGCTAGGCAAAGATAATACACCGAAACCTAAAGATCTTAAAGAAATAGAATCAAAGGTTAAGGTATCCCAAAATTGGTCTGCTCCTGTTGGACGGGCTCATAAGGGCAAAGATTACTTAAAACTTAAACCGGTCATTCGTGGCGATATGATTTATACAGCGGATGCCAGTGGATTAATTCAGGCAGTTAAAAAAAGTGATGGCCAAATTAAATGGTCTACCCAACTTGCGCATGGCATTTTAAGCGGGCCTACTGTAGCGGATGGTTTTATAGTGGTCAGCACTAATTCATCGACCATAGCCTTGTTGAATCAGGCCGATGGCAAAGAGTTGTGGCAGACAAAAGTATCTGGAGAGGTTCTGTCTCCACCCGCTTTATCTCATCAGAAAGTAATAGCAAAAACCATAGATGGCAAAGTATTTGCCTTTGATGCAGTTACGGGCAAGCAGCTTTGGTTTGCAGAGCATGGTTCTCCCAGCCTGGTTTTAAAAGCCAGTTCTTCTCCGATTATCGTTGATAATCTGGTTCTGATTGGATTTTCTGACGGAAAACTGGATGCATATGAGATACAAACAGGTCAGCTGATTTGGCAAAGAAGTATCGCATACGCTACGGGAGCCAGTGATGTAGAGCGTTTGGTTGATATAGATTCAGATCCTATTGTAAAAGATAAAGTTGCTTATTTGGCGAGTTATCAGGGTTATATAGGTGCTTTATCATTAACTGATGGACAGTTTCTTTGGAGAAAGCCAGGTTCCGTTTATAAAAATATGGTCTTAAGCAATAATACGCTTTACGTTACTGACAGCAATGACGTTGTCTGGTCTTTGGACAAGCGCACAGGTAATGTGAATTGGAAGCAAACTGCATTGAAAGCAAGAGGGCTTACTGAGCCGGTACTTTTGGGAGAGGATGTTGTTGTCGGCGATAAAACAGGATATCTGCATTTCATAGAAGCGCAAACAGGTGAATTACTCGCTCGAGCCCAGTTACCTGGCAGTGTCAGCGTATCACCAACTGTAACAGGCCGGACTCTGTTTGTGTTAACCGACAATGGAATGCTTAATCAACTGTCTGTGAGCTAATAATGATTCCAGTAATAGCGCTTGTTGGGCGTCCGAATGTGGGTAAATCAACTCTGTTTAACAGATTGACTAAAACTCAGGACGCTTTGGTCGCTGATTTTCCTGGCCTTACCCGTGATAGACAGTATGGACATGCTGATTTTAACGGCAGGCCATATATCGTAGTCGATACCGGTGGTATAGGTGTTGATGATATTGCTGTAGACAGTTTGATGTCAAAGCAATCAGCAATCGCATTAAATGAGGCTGATGCAGTACTGTTTCTGGTTGATGGGCGCTCTGGCTTAACAGGAATTGACGAAAACATTGCTGATAATTTAAGAAAATTAAACAAGCGTATCCATCTGGTGGTTAATAAAACGGAAGGGCTGGATGATGATATTGCCTGTTCTGATTTCCAGTCTCTGGGGCTTACAGATGTTCATTCTATATCTGCGTCACATGGCAGCGGCATCAGCTCTCTGTTGGAAACTATATTATCACCATTTATAAGCGAAGAGAGTGAAACGCTGGATCATGATAATACAATTAAAATAGCTTTTGCAGGACGGCCTAATGTAGGTAAATCCACTTTAATTAACAGAATTTTAGGCGAAGAGCGGGTTGTTGTATATGACATGCCAGGGACGACTCGTGACAGTATTTCTATTCCCTTCGAGCGTGATGAGCAAAAATATGTTTTGATTGATACTGCTGGGGTGCGTAGAAAGTCCCGTATTGATGAGAAAATTGAAAAATTTTCTGTTATCAAAACATTACAGGCAATAAAAGAATCTAATGTGTGTCTCCAGTTGCTGGATGCCCGAGAGGGAATTACAGATCAGGATATGAATTTGCTCGGCTTTATTATTGAGTCTGGTAAAGCGCTGGTTATCGCTGTGAATAAATGGGATGGCCTGGATGAAGATCATAGGGAACGTGTAAAAGATGAGTTATCAAGACGATTACACTTTGCCAGTTTTGCCAAAATCAGGTTTATTTCAGCTTTGCACGGCAGTGGCGTTGGCGGTTTATTTAAAGATATTAATGAGGCCTATGCGTCCGCAACCCAGTCGTTTTCAACTCCCAGGTTAACTCGTCTGTTGCAGGATATAAGTACAAAACATACACCTCCCTGTGTGAGTGGACGCAGAATCAAGTTACGTTATGCTCACATAGGTGGCCATAACCCTCCAGTAATTGTTATCCATGGTAATCAGCTGGATTCACTGCCAGACAGCTACAAACGCTATTTGAATAATGAATTTATAAAGCATTTGGAGTTGGTTGGTACCCCGTTGAAACTGGAATTTCGAGGTGGAGCTAATCCATTTGCCGAGAAAAAGAATAAATTATCCCAGCGTCAGGTTAATAAGAAAAGAAGGCTGATGAAACGGGTGAAGTCTAAAAAGAAAGACAAATAATACTGACTCGTAGCCGCTAACCCTTCCCCATCTACGTCGTCCTGAGCGCGTCTTTTTGCGCGAAGGATCTCCTGAAAACGGCATGGTGCCAGTATTGGGAGATCCTTCGCGCAAAAAGACGCGCTCAGGACGACGTAGCTCAGGACAACGTGGATCTGACGACGTGTTGTGGCACTTGCTAAGACCCTAAACTCTCAATGTCAATACATCGCAGGATGCATGGTTCACTGTGGCATGTGCTGTACTGCCGAGGAGTGATTGAATGCCACTGGAGGAACGGCTGCCTATAATAATGAGTTGGCAATTTAAATCTTTGGCTTTGAATAATATATGTTCCTTCACTGAACCTATTTCTACAAACTGACGTTCGGCCGGTACGTTAAGCTCCTCTCCAATCAAAGATAATACAGTCTGCGCATCATCCTTGGCTGGATTCGCTAACTCGGTAAAACCAAGTCCCTGGGCTAACTGGAAACTGGCTGGAAGCTCAATCACATGCAGGAGATATAATTTAGCGTTAAACTGTTTGGCAATTTCAGCCGCTTTGGTCGCCAGATGAGTATGTTCATTAAGCAAGTCGGTAGCAAATAAAATATTATTATACATTTTGGCTCACCTTAAAGTTCTTGATCCTTAATCTCTCTACAACCGAGACCGATTCTTGTATTCACTATTTATCAGGTAAAATATTAATTTTGTTAACGAAACACTTGGTTTCACCACTCCAGGGCATGGTATATGCGTCACAATGGTAGCTAATGATCACGTGTTTATTGTTTTGCATTGCGAATTCGGCCTGTTTCACCAAATCGGATTTAAATTGCCCTAAAGTAAAATGAAACGCTCTGCCACTGACGCCACTGGCATTTTCAAGACCGCCCAGAATAATTTCACCTTCATAAGTACCCCAAAAGTTGCCTTCTTTAGCCACTTTAACGATGATTCCGGACTTTTGTCCTTGCTGAACCGTCCAGCAGCCTGTCAATAAGCTGATTGAGGTCAGGATAAGTGCAGAAAAAAATATTTTTTTCATGATCTTCCATAAATTAAGTAAAAATTATTATTCATGACATTTATCCATATCTACAATGAATTAAGATAAATGATATTCCTTATGATTAAAGATAGTCTGTTTTGCAGCAAGTTGAAAGTCATTTGCAATAATGTCAATAAAACTGAAAAGGTTACTCTATTAGTTTATTGCTATCAAAATACTATATTGGGATTGATTTCCAATAAAGGCTTAAGGACAAAATCCCTGGAGGCAAAATAAGGGTGGGGAATGGTTAAAGTATTGGTGCGTATCGTTCTCTCGCCATAAAAAATAATATCTATGTCGAGTGTTCTTGGACCCCAGGCTTTTTTCCTGATGCGGCAATGTCTGGACTCAATTTTATGGCACCATTTCAGCAATAAAACCGGATTTAACGCTGTTTTAATTTCAACCGCAGCATTACAAAAATCTTGTTGCGTCTGTAGTCCCCAGGCTTTAGTCCAATAAAGTGATGAAATCCTGCTGACTGAAGTGGAAGGCAGGGTTCTAATCAGTTTAATCGCCTGACGAATCTGGCGTTCAGGTGATTTTTGATTAGAGCCCAGGCTTAAATAACAAAGGTTCATTGAGCTGCTTTAGGTTTTCGCCTGCGTCTGGGCTTTGACGGCGTTGGTGGTGTCAAATCAGCGACCATTTTAGCCTGTTCCGTTTCATCTACATCCTGAAACGTTGTCCACCATTGTGCTAGTTCCATAGACTCATCACCGGCCAAAGCTCTTAAGGCCATAAAGTCGAAGGCAGCTCTGAATCTGGGGTGTTGTAATAGATTAAATGCTCTTCCACCGGCTCTTTTAGAAAATCGATATTGCAAGAGCCATATTTCTCTAATGACCTGAGTGTATCGTTTGGGTATGGAAATGGCCTTATTTTGTTCAGCAATGACCAGGGACATAGCCTTTTCTATAGCAGGGAGAGGATCTAATCCCGTTGATTGCAGCTTTTTAGAGCACTCAATCATGGGGAACCATAATAAAACGGCGAACAGAAAAGCAGGCGTTACAGGCTTGTTGTCACGAATCCGCGTGTCTGTATTTTCCAATGCGATGCCTAATAAGGCATTAACCGGATATTGGCTTGATAACAGTGATGCAGTCTGAGCGCAAAGATGCTCAAATAAACCATACTGGATAAGAAGTTTTTGAACAGTTTCAGCCTCACCACATTGATAAAGCTTCGTCATTTCATCAAATAAGCGCGAATTGGATACATGAGTAATGAGATGGCTTATTTGCGGGAAGGGCGCTTCTGTTTCTGGCGCTAATTTAAAATGTAACTTGGCACTGAAACGAATGGCACGAAGCATACGGACAGGATCTTCCTTATATCGGGTAACCGGGTCACCGATCATCCGAATTAATTTCTGCTGTACGTCTTTCACTCCACCAGTGAAGTCTATTATAGAAGAGTCATCAATATTGTAATATAAAGAATTTACTGTGAAATCGCGGCGCCAGGCATCTTCATCAAGAGAGCCATACACATTGTCACGCACTAACATGCCGCGTTCGTTCGTTTGCTGGCTTGCATCAACAGCATCATGCCCACGGAAAGTAGCAACCTCTATAATTTCTCGGTGAAACAGTATATGTACCAACTTAAAGCGACGTCCGATGATACGGCCGTTCCTGAACAGGTTTTTGATTTCATTAGGTGTTGCGTTAGTCGCAACATCAAAATCCTTCGGTGCTTTATGAAGTAATAAATCCCTGACACTGCCGCCAACAAGGTAAGCCTGAAAGCCATTGCTGATCAGACGGTTAAGAACCTTTAAGGCATTATGACTAATATCTGATTTAGATATAGTATGTTTCGTTCTGGGAATGATATAAGCTGAGTCAACAAGAGGTTTATGAGCCCTGTTTCTTTTCAACAGCTTTTTGATAAATTTGATGATTGCTAATTCTCACTTGAATGGTTACACAGAAATAATTATAACGAAGCAAATCAATAAAGTGAATCATTTACCTTTACAAATATTTTAGAGAGAATACCTGGCTATGTTGACATTCCTGGCCTTTTGGTCAAAATGAGCAGATTTTCTGCGCTGTATATGCCGTTGCAGCGTTAGAAACAACCCTAACTTAAATTTTTAAGAGACAAAACATGGAATTTGTGAATATAGGCTTGAGTTTGGTCGCACTGGTTATCCTGGAAATAGTTTTGGGAATAGACAATTTAGTGATCTTGTCTATTTTGACTGAAAAGCTGCCTGCCGAAAAACGTAAAAAAGCACGGCGCTGGGGACTGACTTTCGCCTGGATGACGCGTTTGATTCTATTGGCATCTGCAGTATATATGGTACAGCTGGTCAAGCCCTTAATTTCTATCGGTACCTTAACGCTTTCGGCCAGAGATATTTTCCTGTTATTGGGTGGTGCCTTTTTGATATGGAAGTCAACTGATGAAATTCATCAGGATGTCACTAAAGAACCCATAGTTGATCCTGTTTCAAAAAAAGTGTACTCAGCTGCAACATTCAGAGGCGTTGTAATTCAAGTCGCCTTACTGGATATCATCTTTTCTCTCGATAGCGTTTTAACTGCCGTGGGTTTAACATCAATTTTCTGGGTAATGGCTCTGGCAATTACCATAGCAATCATTATTATGATTTATGCGAGTGAACCGGTTAGTGACTTTATTATCAAACACCCGACAATAAAAATGTTAGCACTGAGCTACCTGATTTTGATCGGTACAGTTCTGGTTGCTGATGGCTTATCCTTCCATATTCCCAGAGGCTATTTGTATTTTGCAATGGGCTTTTCCCTGGCGGTGGAATCTTTAAATTTAATAAAGAAATCACGTACGAAACTCAAAAAGAACAAATAGGAACAGTATGTTACTCATTAAAGCATTTCACATTATTGCACTGGTTGCCTGGTTCGCCGGGATTTTTTATTTACCACGCCTTTTTGTTTATCATGCAGATGCTAATGATCCAATCAGTATTGCGCGTTTTAAAATCATGGAAAGAAGACTGTATTATGGGATTACCTGGCCTGCGTCACTATTAACAACACTATTAGGTATATTGCTGTTGAGCTTCAACTTGCCTTATTACATGAAAGCCGGATGGATGCATGCCAAATTAAGCCTGGTTATATTGCTATGGATTTATCATTTCGCCTGCGGGCATTATCTGAAATTGTTTGCGGCAGATAAAAATCTGAAAAAACCACGCTTTTTCCGGATTTTTAATGAAATACCTACGCTATTACTTATTGGTATTGTACTGTTGGTAGTGGTAAAACCTTTTTGAGGCCTCGATTTCCCGCATTACGGCTTCGCCTAATACGGGCTATACGATACTGCCATTAATTAAAAAAAACCGAGCCGCGACCGTGAGGAAGCGGAACAGTTATACTGGTACGTATCTGCTTTCCTGCACCTTGGATAGGTCGAGCTATACCTTGTTACGTGCTTCAACAAAAATTCCGCTCCCTCACGGTCGCGGCTCGGTTTTCTTAACTTTCATAAAAATGGAAGCAAACTTGAAGTTTGTGTTCGTAAAAATCATTTTCGTGGGGATGCATCAGCTCAGGATGACGTGCATCCAAGAGAGGTGATTTATTCCATTTCAACCATATCAAAATCTTCTTTACCGGCGCCACAGTCGGGACAGAACCAGTTTTCAGGTACATCTGCCCATAATGTTCCTGGCTCAATGCCATCTTCCGGCCATCCCTCTGCTTCATCATAGATAAATCCACAGATGACACATATGAACTTCTTATATTCTTGCATAATCAAAACTCTACAATTAAAAAAAGATAATTTATCGAGTGCGGACAGTATTGTAAAGATAAACCGTTTCTTTTTGCCAATTTTTAAAAATAAATGTACTATTAAAGGTTGGAAATTGATATTTTAACGCATTAATTGCATTTGTAATTCTATAGCTGTGGATTTTATATGACTCGTTCATCAGATTTGTTTCATCATGCTCAATCGGTTATTCCAGGCGGTGTTAACTCACCAGTAAGGGCTTTTAAAGGGGTTGGCGGCGAGCCTTTGTTTTTTAAGCAAGGTAAGGGTGCTTATCTGGTCGATGAAGATAATAATCAGTATATTGATTATGTTGGTTCATGGGGGCCTTTGATTTTAGGACATTGTTACCCAACTGTGATTGCTGCAGTAAGTCAAGTACTCAATAGCGGCATGAGTTTCGGTGCACCAACTGAATTGGAAATATTATTGGCAGAAAAAATAATATCGCTGGTACCCTCCATAGAAAAAGTACGTATGGTCAACTCAGGTACTGAAGCGACTATGACTGCAATTCGGTTGGCTCGTGGCTATACGAAACGAAATAAATTCATCAAATTTAACGGCTGTTATCATGGCCATAGTGACAGTTTGCTTGTTAAAGCGGGTTCAGGCCTTTTGACTCTGGGTATACCTTCAACCCCTGGCATACCAGCCAGTATTACCGAACATACCCTGACTGCTGATTTTAATGATTTGGATCAAGTGGAACAATTGTTTAAAAAATATCCCGATGATATTGCCACGGTTATCCTTGAACCTATTGCAGGTAATATGGGCTTTGTTTTGCCGAAGCCTGATTTTCTTAAAGGATTGCGTGAGCTTTGTGACCGATACAAGGCTTTATTAATTTTTGACGAGGTAATGACCGGATTTCGTGTCGCTTTGGGTGGAGCACAAAGCCTTTATAATGTTCAACCTGATATTACTACTTTAGGCAAGGTTATTGGTGGTGGTATGCCGGTAGGTGCTTTAGGTGGCCGTGCCGAGATTATGTCTTTTCTGGCACCGGAAGGGCCAGTTTATCAGGCGGGTACTCTTTCAGGAAATCCTCTGGCTATGGCCGCAGGGTTGGCTACCTTGAGTGAAATAGAAAAACCGGACTTTTTTAACAATCTGAGTAAAACAACCCATAATCTGATTGAGGGTCTGTCCCAGGTTGCAGAATCGTTACATGTTCCTCTTTTCAAAGCATCAAGGGGGGGAATGTTCGGGTTTTGTTTTACGGACAAAGAGCAGATAAATGATTATGCCGATGTCGCTTCTTCTGACGAAATATTATTTAAAAAATTCTTTCATGGAATGTTGGATAATGGTATATATCTCGCTCCGTCCATGTATGAGGCTGGGTTTGTTTCCGCTGCGCATGGTGCTGCAGAAATAGCAAAAACACAAGAAGCCGCAGAAAAAGTACTTACACAAATTATTAACACTAGACAGTAGTTTTTCCTCATGTCATATTGAAGAAGAACTCAGCTAGCAAAGGAAGGCATATTATGTCGATATTGGGTAGCAAAAGAGGACTATGGAATACAATGCCGCAAGGAACTATCGCTTTATTTTTCATTCAAGTGGTTTCTACACTAAGTTTTAGCGTTCTTTATTCAACCCTCGTTTTGTATATGAAAGGCAAACTGGGGTTGCCAGTAAGTACTGCAAACAGCATTATGGGTGTTTTTATTGCGTTTAATTTTGCGCTTCATCTTCTGGGTGGATTCTGGGGTGGGCGTCTGCTGTCTAATCGCTCATTATTTTGTGTAGGAATGGTTGCTCAGGTTGTTGGATGTATTCTCTTATCTGTGGGTGGTGTTCAGTACTTGTATTATGGTTTGGCTGCATTTCTAACCGGATCTGGTTTGAATGTTACCTGCCTTAACTGCA
The DNA here is from genome assembly GCF_000373765.1 of Legionella shakespearei DSM 23087. Classification (GTDB taxonomy): domain Bacteria; phylum Pseudomonadota; class Gammaproteobacteria; order Legionellales; family Legionellaceae; genus Legionella; species Legionella shakespearei. The sequence continues at coordinate 178,371 of NZ_KB892426.1, forward strand.
TGTTAACCCAGCGCTTTGCTCCTGATGATACGCGCCGTGAAACCGCTTTCCTGTGGAACTATGCGGGAATGAATATAGGCTTTTTCATAGGGTTTAGTTTAAGTGGCGTATTTCAGATATCACAAAACTATCAACGTTTGTTCCTCCTCAGTAGTTTAGGAAATTTAATCGCTTTACTTATTTGCCTTTATTGTTGGCACCAATTGGCGGACAGGGATACTACCTATTCACGCAAAGCGAAACAAGAACAGAAAAAGGCCACAGGTCTGGGGATAGGGTTAATTTTGTTGCTTCCTCTCTTGCTAAGCCAAATGCTGCAATATGCCGACTGGGCTAATAAGCTGGTAATAGTTACTGGTATAGCAATGCTGGCCCTGATTATCTATATCGCTCATCAACAGTCCACAAAACAGGCAAAAGATAAAATCCTGGCTTTCGCGGTATTAATGATTGTTGGAACGATTTTCTGGATGCTTTATCAGATAGGCCCTATGGGGTTAACCGTTTTTATTGATCATAATGTACAAAGAGAATATGCCAACTGGATTATTCCTCCACAATGGTTCCAGAATATAAATACTGTCGCTATTGTTATAGGTGGTCCACTTCTGGGGGTATTGTTCCACCGTCTGCGAGCCAAAGGTGTCAGTATTAACATACCTAGCCAGTTTGCCTTGGCTTTGTTCTTTATTGGAGTCGCTTTTGCGATATTACCAATAGGAATTGCTTATGCCAATTCACAAGGTATGGTGAATCCTGGATGGATAGTGGCCTGCTTTATATTGCAAAGCATAGGTGAACTACTCATATCTCCAATAGGCTATGCCATGATTGGAGCGCTGGCGCCCGCATCTCTTCAGGGTGTTATGATGGGGATGTGGATGTTAAATACTGGAGTAGGGGCTACTTTATCCAGTTACAGCTCTAATTTAATGATAGTAGATCAGCAAAGTAACTCACCATTACTGACGAATAGCGGTTACAGCCACGTCTTTTTAATGTTGGGTTTATTTGCGATAGCCTCTTCATTTGTGCTTTTGGTCCTGATTCCTAAATTAAGGAAACTAATCCAGGAAAAAAAGTATGACAGTGCTAACGACGCAGATATGTTAGTGGCTAATGGTACGAGTAACCCTGTTTGAGTAATCTGTTTGAACCTATAGTAACGGCAAACCTGGATTGGTCTTCAGGTTTGCCGTTTTCGCTTCAGTTTAATGATATTTATCATGCCTCAGAAAGTGCTATAGAACAGAGCCGTTATGTGTTCATTGACGGCAATAACCTGATTCGCCGTTGGCAAGAGCTTCCTCAAAATGATCCTGGTATTTTTACTATTGCCGAAACTGGTTTTGGAACGGGGCTCAATTTTCTTCTTACCTGGCTGTTGTGGGAAGAGTACGCACCAGAAAGTGCCTGTTTGCATTACTTTAGCTGTGAAAAGCACCCCTTAAAACTTGCGGATTTAATACGCTGTCTGAACAATTGGCCTGAGTTGAGTTTTTATGCACAGCAATTAATTGACAGGTATCCCATCTTAACCCCTGGACACCACCAGATTTCATTTGCCAATGGTAGAATAAAGCTAACTCTCATGCTCGGGGACGCATTGGAATGCTTTGAACAATTTTTAATTTGTGGTGATTCGTCTCTTGAAGACAAATTAAGGGCTGGTTTCATCGATGCCTGGTATCTGGACGGTTTTGCACCCAAAAGAAATGAACACATGTGGTCTGAAGAGCTAATTTCTATAATTGCCTTACTCTCTAAAGAGCAGACCACCTTGGCTACGTACACTGCAGCTGCTCCTGTAAAGGCACGATTAAGGGCGCGTGGCTTTGTTCTTGAAAAGAAAAAGGGGTTTGGTCCCAAGCGCCATATGCTTTGTGCGCATTTTAAAAAAAGCGCCGGCATACACTTAAAAAAACGCGCAACACCCTGGCATAGCGCAATACCGATAAGAGCAGACAGAAAAGCTGCAATTATAGTCGGTGCAGGATTGGCTGGTTGTTTTACTGCTAACTCTTTGGCAAAGCGCGGCTGGACAGTGACTCTTATTGATGAATTGCAGCAAGCCGGATGCAGCGGTTCAGCAAATCAACAGGCTGTACTGTTTCCCAAACTTTCAGCTTATAAATCGCCATTGACTCAATTTATGCTTACCGCATTTCTTTTCGCATCAGGTTATTACAGAGAACTTTTACAGCAATTTGATATAGGGCGATTAAACGGTTCATTATTGTTAGCCCATAATCAAAAGGAAGAAATGGCTCAACAGAGTTTAGTAGACTGGTTGTCTTGTTATCCTGAACTGGGTGTGTTGGTTGATAAAAATGAGGCATCAGATTTATCGGGCGTTAAGCTGGATAAATCGGGTTTGTATATTCCATTGTCCGGATGGTTAAATTCCCCTGATTTATGCAGGGTATTGATTGATAAGGAGCGCATTTCTCTGGTAGCCAATACACCTGTTGATTCCATTTTTTATAATGGGGCGGAATGGGAAGTGAATGATAAAAAGGCACCAGTACTGATACTGGCTAATGGTAACAAGGTGCATCATTTTAAAGAAACGGAGTATTTGCCGGTTAAGTCTATCCGTGGTCAGATGAGTTCAATTCCTGCTACCGCACACAGCTCACAATTAAAAATACCCCTTTGCGCTGATGGTCATGTTCTTCCTGAAAAGGATGGGAGGCATCGTTTTGGTGCAACTTATGATCTGGGAAATGCTGGTGCAGATATTAAAGCGGAAGATGATTGGGCAAATCATTCGAAACTGGTACAAATGACTGATGCTCCCTTATGGTCTGATCGCTTATTGGAGAGCTGGGCTGGCGTCAGGGCAACCACACCGGATTACTTGCCTTTGGTAGGTCCGGTAGCTAAAGCAGGAGAGTTTATGATGGCATATTCGGGATTACGCAGTAATGCCAAAAGATGGATCCCTGGAATAGCCCCTTACTACCCGGGTTTATATGTATGTGCCGGCTTTGGTTCAAGGGGGTTAACAACAACACCCTTATGTGGCGAATGGTTAGCATCACTCATAAGTGGTGAGCAGTCCTGCCTGCCCCGTAATTTGATTCAAGCTTTATCCCCAGCCCGCTTTTTGCGTAAAAAGATAGTCAAGGGAATGGAATAAGCATGTGGAGTTCAAAAAATACTGGCACGAACTGTAGCCCGGTTGCTCGCAACCGGGATCGAAGCGGCAGTGAAGTTTAATATAAGCCCAAGAAATCCCAGCTCAAAAGTCCTGAGCAAGAAACCCCTTAACCTAAGCCTGTCTTTTAGGGAAACCTGCATCCATGCGGTCGATGTGCGCGTCCCTGCGCACAACGCCCTAAAAGACAGGCTTAGGTCAAGGTGTTTCCGAGAGATTGTGCCAGTGTGGTAGTGACTCTGATTGTGCGTGTAGCCCGGTCTGCTTGCAGCCGGTCTACGCGTCACTTTGAGTTCTTGATTAATTTAAATTTCAGTCTTAACTTTGTCTGATTATCAGTTATAATCCCATCTTTTCGTGGGTGATAATCTAGTGGATAGTATTGAGTTCTTTCAGGTCGATGCGTTTACAGATAAAGTATTTCATGGAAATCCAGCAGCTGTTTGTTTACTTGATGACTGGTTGAATGATGAATTAATGCAGGCAATAGCGGCTGAAAATAATTTATCAGAAACCGCTTTCATCATCGAAGATCATAACGGCTTTCATATACGCTGGTTTACTCCAAACGGTGAAATAAACCTGTGTGGTCATGCCACTTTAGCCGCAGGCTTTGTTTTATTTGAATTGGAAAAATGCAGCGGTGACAAGGTTAATTTTCACAGTTTAAGCGGGCAGCTTTCTGTTTTAAAAGAGAAAGATCGCTATACCCTTGATTTTCCCAAATTGAACTATACTGAATCTGAGAATAAAAGCAGTATTAGCAGTCTTTTAGATCAGCCAGTTGTTGAAGTATATGATTCCGAACTGGATTATCTGGTGCTTCTGGCTAATGAATCCCAGGTATTAAATGCACAAATCGATCTGAAACAATTAGTAAAATTGCCCAAAAGAGGGCTGATCATTACCTCATCATGCAATGATGCTGATTTTTATTCCCGTTGTTTTTATCCTAAATACAATATTTTTGAAGATCCGGTTACAGGATCGGCTCATTGTGTTTTAACGCCATTTTGGGCGGATCGATTAAATAAAAGTACTTTACGTTCTGTTCAGGGATCTCAGCGAAAAGGGGAACTGTTTTGCGAGATTAGTGCAGACCGTGTATTTATCTCGGGACATTGCCGCTGGTATCTGAAAGGGCACCTGGTGATTTAAAAAATGAATTGAGAAGCATTCACCATTAGAGCATAATAATAACCCTTAAGGGTCAAAGGAGTAATACGGAATGACCAATTCAATGGGAAAAGTTTTTAAAGACGCAATAAAGGAAAACAAGCCATTACAGGTTTTGGGTACTATTAATGCCTACTCTGCCATGCTGGCAGAATCCGCCGGTTGTAAAGCCATTTATTTATCCGGAGCGGGGGTTGCCAATGCCTCTCACGGATTACCTGACCTGGGAATGACTAATCTGTCTGAAGTACTCGAAGACGCACGTCGAATTACTGGAGCAAGCTCTTTACCGCTTTTGGTCGATATAGATACTGGCTGGGGACACGCTTTTAACATAGCCAGAACGATAAAGCTTATGGAACGGGCAAATGTTGCTGCGGTTCATATTGAAGATCAGGTTCTTGCAAAGCGTTGTGGCCACAGGCCTAACAAAGCCATAGTTTCCATGACAGAAATGGGAGACAGGATTAAAGCGGCAGTTGATGCACGAACGGATCCTGATTTTGTAATCATGGCCAGAACTGATGCCTATGCGGTTGATGGAATGGAAGCAGCGATTGAAAGGGCCTTGCTTTGTGTGGAACTGGGTGCGGATATGATTTTTCCTGAAGCTATGACTACTCTGGATGAATACAGGCTTTTTACTCAGAAGATACATGTTCCTGTTTTAGCGAATATTACCGAGTTTGGAAAAACACCATTATTTACTCGTGAGGAATTGGCCAGCGCTGGAATTTCTCTGATTTTATATCCTTTAAGTGCCTTTAGGGCAATGTCAAAAGCAGCATTAAATACTTATCAGGCGATTGTTCAGCAAGGCACACAGCAATCTATGGTGTCACAGATGCAAACGCGCAATGAGTTGTATGAAACGCTTGGCTATCACGAATACGAACAGAAACTGGACCAACTAATGGAGGAAGAAAATGAGCAGTAAAAGTGGAGGTTTAGCCGGGGTTGTTGCTGGACAATCAGCAATAGCTACTGTTGGATTGGCTGGTAAAGGTTTGAATTACAGAGGTTATTCCATTGATGATTTAGCTGCTCATGCCAGTTTTGAAGAAGTTGCTTATTTATTACATTATGGAACGCTGCCAACCCAAAATGAGCTTAGCGCGTATACTAAAAAATTGATGGGACTCAGGAACCTGCCTGATGCTTTGAAAACAGTGTTAAAGCTTATTCCTAAAAATACACACCCAATGGATGTATTAAGAACGGGTTGTTCCTTTTTGGGGAATATTGAACCTGAAGAGAATTTCTCTCAGCAATATGAAATTGCAGATCGCTTACTCGCTGTATTTCCAGGCATGATGTGTTATTGGTATGCTTACCATTTCCAGAATAAGGAAATAACAGGCCTTACTGATGAGCCAACCATTGGTGGTCATTTCCTGGAACTGTTACATGGCCGCAAACCAACCAAGCTTGAAGTGGACATGATGAATGTTTCACTGATTTTATATGCAGAACATGAATTTAATGCATCAACCTTTGCTGCCAGAGTCACAGCCGCTACTTTATCTGATTTTTATTCAGCCATTACCAGTGCTATTGGCACATTACGCGGACCTTTACATGGCGGTGCCAACGAAGCGGCAATGCAGTTGATTGAACGCTTTAAAACTCCTGATGAAGCGGAAGCTGGTTTGAAGAAAATGCTTGCTGAAAAAGCGCTGATCATGGGCTTTGGACACAGGGTATATACTACTTGTGATCCTCGTTCTGACATTATCAAGCAATGGTCATTCCGATTGGGTGAAGATAAAGGTGATTTGCTTTTATATCATATTTCAGAGCGTATTGAGGAAGTCATGTGGGCGGAAAAGAAACTATTCCCCAACCTTGATTTTTACAGTGCATCTGCATATCACTATTGTGGCATACCTACTGAGCTCTTTACGCCCATTTTTGTTATGTCCCGGATCACTGGCTGGTCGGCACATGTATTTGAACAAAGGGCAAATAATAAGTTAATCAGACCAACATCAGAATATATTGGGCCTGATTCAAGAGCATTTCCTGCAATAGAGACAAGAGGTTAAAATGAGTCATTACGTTGAAGACAATATTAAACCTGATTACGATCAGGTTATAGCGGACATCGCAGATTATGTATTAAACAAGAAAATTGATAGTGCTCTGGCTTATGAAACAGCACGTCTGTGTCTAATGGATACTTTAGGATGTGGCTTGTTAGCGCTGAATTTTCCTGAATGCACCAAATTAATGGGGCCAATAGTTCCTGGCGCCAACCTGACTGGCGGTGCTCGAGTTCCTGGTACTGGCTATGAACTGGATCCAGTGCAGGCTGCCTTTAATATTGGCGCGATGATTCGTTGGCTTGATTTCAATGACACCTGGCTTGCTGCTGAATGGGGTCATCCATCAGATAACCTTGGTGCTATATTGGCTGTTGCTGACTATTTATGCAGAGACAATTGCCGAAATGGACGTGCGCCAATTCTGATGCAAGATGTGTTGACTGCAATGATTAAAGCTCATGAAATTCAAGGTTGTCTGGCATTGGAAAACAGCTTTAACCGAGTGGGTCTGGATCATGTATTTTTAGTTAAAGTAGCCAGTGCTGCAGTTGCGGCGCAGTTATTTGGAGCTGATCGCGACATGATGTTAAGAACCTTGTCACAGGTTTTTGTCGATGGCCAGAGCTTACGTACTTACAGACATGCACCTAACGCGGGTTCAAGAAAATCATGGGCCGCAGGGGATGCTACATCGCGAGCTGTTCGTCTGGCTTTGATTGCCAAAGCGGGTGAAATGGGTTATCCAAGCGCATTAACTGTTCCAACCTGGGGCTTTTATGATGTGTTATTTGGTAAAAAACCGTTCAAATTCCAACGCCCTTATGGCAGCTATGTTATGGAAAATGTGCTGTTTAAACTTTCTTATCCTGCTGAGTTTCATGCCCAGACTGCTGTTGAATGTGCTGTCAAATTACATCCTCTGGTTCAGAGCCGGTTTAATGACATTGCGACAATAGAACTGGTTACTCATGAGTCTGCGATACGTATTATCAGTAAGCAGGGAGCCTTGCATAATCCTGCTGATCGCGATCATTGTCTGCAGTACATGGTGGCTATAGGATTGCTGTTTGGTGATTTAAAAGCAGAACATTATGAAAATGATGTGGCTGAGGATCCGCGAATAGATGAGTTACGCGCCAAAATGCAAGTTACGGAAAATGAGCGTTTCTCACGTGAATACCATGATCCGGAAAAGCGTTCTATTGCGAATAGCATGAAGCTGGTCTTTAAGGACGGGACGGAAAGCGAGCTGATTACTATTGAATATCCGATAGGGCATAAGCGTCGCCGTGAAGAGGGTATTCCTGTCCTGATGTCCAAGTTTAAACATAATCTCAGCACACGTTTACCTGCGGAACGCGTTGAAAAGATTATGGTTGCTATGAATGATACGAATACTCTGTCGGCTATGAAAGTAGATGATTTCATGGCTTTGTGGGTGGTTTAATCGTTCAGGAGTCGCTTCTATACTTCGATCCCGTATTACGGCTGGTGCTTCATCATGTTAAGAAAACCGAGCCGCGACCGTAAGGGAGCGGAACAGTTCGATGTACTCTGTTGCAGATTGTAGCCCGTATTAGCGATAGCGTAATACGGGAATGCAGTACTTCGATCCCGTATTACGGCTGACGCCTAATACGGGCTACGATCTGTGAAAAGCGGTGGATTTTCGATAACTTAACACGGGTACTACGCTAAATTTTCCTTTGCAATCCTGATATTGCTAGTATCTTGGTAGCAATTTCTTCAATAGAATATTTGGTAGAATTGATATAAGGTATTTTTTCTTTTTGATACATTGCTTCTACTTCAGTTACCTCAAGACGGCATTGTTCGGCGGAAGCATATTTGGAATTGGGTCTGCGCTCTGTCCTGATTTGTTGTAAGCGCTGGGTATCTATGGTTAAACCAAATAATTTGTGCTTATAAGGCCGTAATACGTCCGGCAAATGGAAGCCAATCAAATCATCTTCGGTAAAAGGATAATTTGCTGCCAATATGCCGTATTGCAGTGCCATATACAAACAACTGGGCGTTTTACCGCATCGGGATACACCGATTAAAATAATATCTGCCTTATCGTAACCTCGTGTTTTAACACCATCATCATGAGACAGGGCAAAATCAACGGCTTCAATTCGGTGAGTATACGACTTATCATTAGGAACACCATGGGTCCGGCCAACAGTATAGGATGATTTTTCATTAAGCTCATTTTCCAATGGACCAATAAATGTACTGAACAAATCAAAAACACAGGCATTGGCTTTTTTAAAATAATTTCTTATTTCAGGATTAACCAGAGTCATAAATACTAATGGTTTAATGCCTGACTCATGAAATGATTCATTAATTGTGTGTATTACATCTCCGGCTTTTTCAACGGAATCAATATAAGGTATCGTCAATTTTATAAATTCGATATTCTCAAACTGGGTGATGAGGCTGTTGCCTAAAGTTTCTGCTGTGATGCCTGTACCATCTGAAAGCATAAATACATGACGCTTCATTATAGTCCTTATAATATACTGATGATCAATGTTACGAAGTATACCCAAGATATTTGGGAATGCTACTTTTAATCCGTCGTTGTACTTATTTAACTTCATCTGCTATCTTAAAAATAGAAGAAATTTATTAGGTATTGTCGTTCGCATACCTGTACAATTAAATTCGTTAAATCAATTGCTTAATCGCTTTCAATGAGAATCGGATGAGGTGAATAAACTATGGAACAAGACAGATATAGCGCTAATCACAAGCTATATATAGTGGGAATTATTTCTCTGATACTTTCAATAGGATTATTCTTTTTCAGTATGTTTATACTGCCTTTTCTGATATGGAACCTTCATTACGATGTCCCTGATTTTATAAGCCATATGATTATCTATTTCCAGAATAAAATGAACTATAGTTTGCCAGCGAGCAAATTCCTGTCCTGGCTTATCTTTTTCGTTCCCTGTTTAATTGCTGGCTATATTTCATATTATATTTCGAATTATATCGATGATCAGATCCTGGGCATTAAAACAGAAGAAGAAATTGAGGAAGAAAAGCAAAGCGCAATCCTGGTACATAAGGAAATAAGAGCATCGATAGGACTGGCCGCTAAAATCTTTTTACTGATGATTTTGATAGTATGTATCATCCTACTATTACATCAATTAGTGCAAAACATATAACGATGATACGGGAGTGTTCATGTTAAATATGAATCGTTGGAAAATAAACAGAATTACAAAGAAAGTTAAAGCCATGCAGGCTAATCGGGTTAATAACCAGCCTGGTGATGAGATGATCAAAAAGGAAGTTCTTTATTATTTTGAATTGGCTAAGTTATTTAAAAAAATGAAGAATAGCAAAAAGTTTCCTTATGCAGAACTAATGATCATTGAATGCTACCGTGCAGCAGCAGGGCTTGAAGATGCTGAGGCGCATTATCAGTTGGGACAAATGTTTATTGAAGAAGCCAAATACCGTCAAAACCTGCAAAATGAAGGGATATTTAATAGCCAGGCAAATCTCAAGCGTTGTCATCAATTAAATGAAGAAGCCCATGCCCATCTTCAGGCAGCAGAGAAACTGGGGCATATCGCTGCTAAAAGATTGCGGGGACTTTGCCTGATCAATGGTTGGGGTATGGATATTGATAAAAATGGCGGGTTTGAACTGGTGGTTGAAAGTATTGAGCAAGAGGGAAGCTGGGATAAAATCCCGCAGATATTTGCAGCAATGGGATTAAACAAGCCAGAATTCTTTTCTGCAATCATGCAGCGGCGCAAGTAGGTTAAAATCCTGGATATGGACAACCTCAAAAAGCTTAGCCTGACCACGTAGGTCACTGTCATTAAGTTAAGCACTACTCCACCGTCCCGCGGCTTGTCCGCGGTATCCAGTGATTTAAGTTCGAAGTGAGATTCCTGGATCCCGCGGACAAGCCGCGGGACGGCGGAATTCATTAACTTAACGAGTTCGGGATAAGCGATTGTTAAATATATAAAAAACTGTAGCCTATTTTAAATAAACCCCTCTTAATTTAATTCTAACTCTTGCCAAATTCCTTTTTCTTCTTTAAAGTGGTTTGTTCTCAACAGCCTTTCAAAGGTGTGAGACTTTTATGTCTAACAATAAGGATGTTTTTATGAATAAAAAATTAAGTGTGATCGCTCTGTCTCTTT
>NZ_KB892427.1 GCF_000373765.1 Legionella shakespearei DSM 23087
GGCGCGTAAGCTATGGACGGAGCGGGGTTAAATCTATGTTATTTATGGCAGCTATGGCGGCCAGACGCTCTAACTCGTCATTGAAAACATTTTTTAATCAGCTTATTTCCGCTGGAAAGAAAAAAATGGTGGCATTAACTGCTTTAATGCGGAAAATCATTGTTATTGCTAATGCCAGAGTGAGAGATGCAGGAACGAAGTTAAATGTGTCAAATTAGGCAAATTTAAATCATTGAAAATATGTTCTGAAACATAGTTGATCTCCAAATATTGGCACCATGCCGCATTCAGGAGATCCTTCGCGCAAAAAGACGCGCTCAGGACGACGTGGATCGGGTAATGGCATAGATGTGTAGAAGAGTCAGTTGCTTGCAGCCGGGATTATACATCCGTGATCCCGGCTGCAAGCAGACCGGGCTATAACACCCCAATGCTTTACTGAGCGTCTTTTGTCGTGGCTTTACTAAGGCTGCAAAATAGGGGCCAGCTCGGCTTGATGTCCACTCAAGCATTGACCTGTCACCTGCCGAACAAAAGGTAAAGCTCGTATTAATGCTGCAATAATACGAGCTTACATTCAGCAGGCCTATTCGCGCCAATTATGTTTCGTGGTGACAAATTGGCTATTTACAATAACAATTTTGCCAAACTTGGTTCGCAATATACTTTTTTTACCTTTCTTTTCTTCCAGATAGGCTGCTTGACCAGTCCTGCCTACGGAATACCAGACATTCGTTGGTTTTTTATTGTCAGGTCTTATGGTCGGGTCTGAAATGTCTTTGGCTATAGCAGAAGATAACATCATTTTTGCTTCATTCATGCTTTTACGTGCTTGCGCTCCCTGATTAGCCAGCCATAAATCAATAAATGTCATTGGCTTAGCTGGTTTTGCCAATTCATCAATGTAAGTAAACGTATTTTTATAAACCAGAGTCGATTTTTTCAGATCCCGCTTATAGAGTTCTACTTGGGCTGTAACCGTCATATGATCCATGGGATGTGATAGTTCGTAAGATAAATCAACAAAAATAAAGGCATCACCCATTTGATTCATATTTTTAATGTATTGATCCTTTTGCCGATCATTTGAATTGTCTGTAATTTGTTTTTGCTTCAAATGCAGCCATTTAATGTCGCTCAACTCTGTGGTCAGTGACTGTTGAAATAATTGTCTGTAGTCATAATCCTTCAGGCTTTTTTTCAAAGGTTGTAACGCTTTGTCAGCCTGATAATTTTCATGGGCTGAAACTACTGCATTGACTATACCACCCGCAAGAATACTAGCTGTAGCATTTCCTGTTACTGCAGCGTAATTATTATTGGCTTGATATTGTTCTACTTGAATTTCTTTATGCGAGGAAAGCATTTCATTTGATTCACGAATGGTTTCTCGTTGAGGAGTATCTATTGGCATCCTGTCCATTAGTGATGCACATGCTGATAGGGATATTGATAATATAACGGTTGTAATTATTTTAAATACTGAATTATGATTCTTTGAGAAAAGGTGGGTTGATAACCTTACTGATTTAGTGATTTTTTCCATGATATGTCCATTTTTGTTATTGGTTAATTTCTAAGGGATTTTCCATTCCTTAGGCCGCCATTATATAATCAGAAACGAATTAATCAATAAGTTTTATTCGTTATGGTATAATCCTGAGCAAAATATAGAGAGCCTATAATTAATAAATCAGAGTTGTGATGAATAGCATATTTATAAGTGGTTTTATTGTTGGGGGACTAACAACAGCAGTTGGTCGTTATTGCTGGCAAAAACTTATAGATAACCGAAGAGCGGATGAGGATGCGGTTAATAATAAAAAGCGTGACATGGAAATGCTGTTTAATGATCATCCTGAATTTATGAATCTCTTTAAAAACAAAATTAATGACCCTGAGAGCAGAAACATAAGAGAATTCTTTGTAGTCGAAAGGAATGCCATCTTAAACTCGTCAATACCTCGTTTTCGATTTGAATTAACGCCGGACATTCTCCTCGTGCTCAATAAGTTGGAAAGCATGGGGTATATCCAAAAACTGGAAAATAATTGTCTTCATTATAAAATTTCGGATGAATGCATTGTTGAAATAAAATCATTAACTGAACACTTGGGGAGTAGATGAAAATGGAACACACTGATGTAACTCTACGGAAAATTGAAGTAACAGACAATGCGATGCTGGAACAGGTGATTAAACATATTCTGGTTGAGTTCGGCGCTAATAAACCTGGATTTGCTTATGCTGATATCGAATTGACTTCCATGTACGAATCCTATCAGGGAAATGACAGAGCTTATTATGTGGCTGAAAAAAATGGAATGTTATTAGGTGGCGCCGGTTTTGGCCCTCTGCTCGGTGCGCCTGAGGTATGCGAATTAAAGAAAATGTATTTATCTGCTGATGCACGTGGATTAGGAATAGGGGATGCTCTGCTGCGAATGTTGATAAAAGAGGCTAAAGATAGTGGTTACAAACAACTTTATCTGGAAACACTTGCAACCATGAGTGGAGCGATACGCTTGTATACGAAATATGGTTTTGAAGCACTGCACAGCCCATTGGGAAGTAGCGGTCATTTTGGTTGTGATGTCTGGATGTTAAGAGAGTTGTAGTCCACCAGGATCTACTCAGAAATAAAGTATGTGCCATTATAACTGTTCCGCTTCCTGACGGTCGCGGCTCGGTTTTCGTGCGTTCGTATTTATTTCATCGTGCACCGGAAACCGAGCCGCGACCGTCAGGAAGCGGAAATTTTGTTGCGGCACAAAGTCTGATTTAGTGCGTAGCCCGGTCTGCTTGCAGCCGGGAATTGTGCCACTTCGATCCCGGTTGCAAGCAGACCGGGCTACGAAGAGTAATATTTTGTTTTAATGCATAAGATTTGAGATGTGATAAATCGAATTATTCGAAGTGTACAAAATAGGATATTTCGAAGATATTTTTTTATAAAAATAACCTGAGTCAAGACTGTTTTTTTATTTTTTTTGTTGTTAGTATGTAACTCCAGATAGCACAAATTATTAATCCCACTCTGTGGATATCTTTTTCCTGACTACTCAAAGATCCTTTAAAGTTCAATAGCTTATTTAACAGCAAATCCTTGCCGCATAAGGGATTTAACCTATTTCCATATTAAGAAATTCACAGTCAGTTATCCACATTTTCTGTGGATAACTCTGTGCATAGACTCTTGGCTACTATGTAAATTCAGTAAGTTAGTCGATTGATTAGCGTTTATACAGGGTGTCTTTTCGCAGAAAAGCTTATCACCGACATGCAGAACATAAAGGAGTATCGTTTGTATCCAAATCGCTATTTTGCTCCTGAACCGAAGGTGGATTAAATTGCAATACTGAACCTGATGACTGAGGTTCTGATATTGTCACAAATTGCTTAGCAGACTCAGGTTGATGACCCAGTGTGTTTAAAATGGTCGAGGTGCTTTGGTTGAGCTCCTCATTTATCTCATCATGATTTTCTGGTTCAGGGGTGAGCACATCCTGCTGTTTGAAACGATACAAATTAGCCAAAACAATAGTTGATTCAATGACCATTAATGCAACACCAAGCACCGGATTGAGAGCAAAACCAAGTGCTACAAATAATCCTGCGGCAACTAAGGTGATCACTGAATTATAAGTCAAACTCACTATCAGGTTTTGGAAAATATTCTGTTGCGTTTTTTGTGATACATCGAATGCGGTTGCAATAGGGAACAATGAACCTTCCTGAATCACAATACCCGCGTATTGTTCCGTTATGTTATCTCCAATAGTCGATTTTACAGCAATGCCCAAATCCGCATAGGCAATTGCAGTCAGATCATTGGCCGCATCACCCACCATAGCTACTCTATGCCCTTTGAGTTTCAATAGTTCAAGATAACTGGTCTTGGACATTTCACCCGCTTTAGTGACCGCACCTACGGCGTTAGCACAAAGGTTATCCCTGGATATGCCTAACACTTCAGCATATTTTTCTACTGTAGTTTTACCCGCACCAGAACAAATATGGACTTCTTTTCCTAGCTCCTTTAACTTATTTACCGTTGCAACTGCATCAGCGCGCAAAGGGTCGTCCAGTGCGATTTGTCCTATGACTCTAGAACCTCTGACTATATAAACAGAGCCATTATCCGGGTTGTCATAAGGTTTTGGGAATTGGGTTATGTCATTTTCCAGCAGCATTTCTCTGTTCCCAATCATAAATCGCACACCATTTATTATTCCTTTCATACCGGAATGGTGGCTTTTATCAATGGATGTACACTGTAATTCTTCTTTTGCACTCGGAGTAGAACCTTGAATATAAGCTCTTATGGTTTTAGCAACCGGGTGTTCAGAATGGCTTTCTAATAAGGCAATGTGATTTAAAAAGCGTTTATCGTCGATATTCAAAGAACTCACTTCAATCTGACCTTTAGTCAATGTTCCATTTAAATCAAAGACAACGACATCAATATCAGCAGCGGCCTGTAATGCTTTACCATTATTAAAATGAATTCCGTGATCTGAGGCTTTGGTCATACCAATTTTAACTGCCATGGGGGTTATAAGGCTCAGAGCACAAGGGCAGGCACTAACCAGAACAGAAATAACACACTGAATCGCAAGAGCCGGGGTAAATAAAGTACCTATAATAATCCCGGATAAAACAGCTATGGCCAGTAAACCCGGAATAAAATATTTTAATATCGTATCCGCAAACAGTTGAATGGGTGCCTTTTCGTCATTGGCTTTATTAATATTCTGAGCAATCAGGGAGAGATAGGACTTTTTATAAGTATGGGTCACCTGCATTTCTACTGGAGAACCATGTTCTGCCAGGCGCATGCCGGATTTTACCGCGTCACCTGCTTTAAACCGTTTAAGGGCAGGGGAGCCATCAATTCGGGTAGTATAAAGGAGGGTACTTTCTGCCAATACGCCATCAACCGGAATGACGTCTCCTTGATTCACGATGATGTGATCACCAGGAAGTAATTTTTTAATTGAAATCTCTTTGTCAGAGCTGCCTTTCATTTTGACTGTAGGCGAGAGACAATCGCGTACATCGAGTTTCTTAGTAATTTCACCTACCAGACTGTGTTCTATGCCTTCTCCCAAATGCCAGAACCCTAAAACCAGAGGGGCAGCCTCAAACATCATGGGCAGACCTGGTACGAACATGCTGACGAGAGAAACAGCAAAGATGGTCAAAGTACTGATAGTATAAAGCGTAGTGGTATTCCACCTTAGGCCCAGCAATGCATCCCATGCCGATTGGTATACCGAATAACCTAAATATAAGGTCATCAGTGATGTGAGTCCGGTTATGGCATAATAGGCAATAGCCGGAATATTAAAACTGGCAATGGATAAGACCAGCAGGCCGACTCCCCAAAGTATGCCTAATCCGGCTTTTAACCAATGGTTTTCGTGTTCATGGTCGTGATGATGATCGTGGTTGTGATCACCATGAGCATGCTCGTGCTTTTTCTTTTTTTTATGTTTCTTATGAGTTGAATGGTCAGAATCATGGCTATGCTCATATTGGTCTTCTATTAGAGCATCATCTGAATGGTCGATATGATTATGAGCATGATCCATAGCTTGCCTCTTATATTGATGTAAACAGCCAGATAAGGCCTGAGAAGGAGTAACTATTAGCTCCCCTCAAATAAAAGTGTTATACTATAACACTTGGCAACTTAAGAGCAAGACACATTATATATTTTTTTGTCACTAAATAGCATTAATAAACCAAGTGATATTATGATAGGATATTTGAAAAAGAAATTTTATGGCTTAAATGAACCATACACTGATTATTTAATTAAAGATAAATGATGAATCATAATTTATTGGATAGGGCTTACAAACATTGTATTGATCATGGTTACCGCTATACCGGGCCACGCGAGCGTGTGCTCAAAATATTAATTAACGAGGGCAAACCGCTCGGTGCATATGAGATATTACAAAGATTGTCTCTGGAAATTGAAAATCCCAAACCACCTACAGTGTATCGCGCCATTCAATTTTGGCATCAGGAAGGCTTTGTCCACTGTATTGATAGCCTTAAGTCTTATGTAGCCTGTTTGCATGGACATCATGTGGGCCAAGCACAATTTCTTATTTGTAATCAATGTGATTTTGTTAAGGAATTGGAGTGTCTTGTTGACTTTAGTGCTATCAGTGAAGCGGCAAAATCCGAACAATTTTCGATTTTGAATTATACGGTGGAAATAAAGGGTTTGTGTTCTGATTGTGTTATTTCTCAATAATCCTTGATATAACTCACGTTAAGATGGATAAGAAGCTTGATTTACCTCGATCCGTTCGGGCTGAGGAGAGGCGATAGCGCTGTCTCGAAGCCTTAGCACCATGCCAAGGCTTCGAGACAGCGCTATCGCGCTTCCTCAGCCCGAACGGCATCGAAGTAACGACTGGATAAAACAAGCTTCTTATC
>NZ_KB892428.1 GCF_000373765.1 Legionella shakespearei DSM 23087
AAAATGGGGAACTGGTTTAATTGAAACATCTCATCATCACTGTCAGGCAAGTCTTTTCTTGTTTCAGATGATTTAATTTCAGACGGTTCATGTCGCTCTGGAATGAAAGATTTAATAATATCTATGGCGTGTGCCTGAGTCAGGGGTTTGGTTAATACCGCATCCATTCCAGCCTCGATGCAGCGTTGTTTGCTCTCATCGGCTGCATGAGCTGTTAGCGCAATAATGGGTATATGGCGCTTGTTGTCTATTTGGGTGCGAATATGGTGGGTTACTTCATAACCGTCCATGCCTGCACCTAGGCCAATATCCATGAAAATTAAGTCATAGTGATTTTGTTCACAAAAGGCAATAGCATCATCCCCGTTGGAGGCAACATCCACTCGGCACTCCATGGCGCTAAGAATGGATTTTGCTACTGTTTGAGCAATGAAGTTATCTTCTACTACTAGCACAGTACTTCTTGTTTTGTTTTCTAATGCAGGGGAAACTGATTGGTGTTGATGAGTTAATGGTGGTAGGGGCAGGTCGGGTTTTTCTGTTTTTAAAGCGACGCTGTTATCAACTCCTGAGTCATCATCAAGTAGTGGTTCCAGTAAGGGGATAAGACAGGTAAAAACAGTTCCTTTGTGGGGTTCACTGTCCACGTAAATTTCTCCCTCTAATTCATCTACAAATTGCTTCACCACATAAAGTCCTAGCCCAGAACCTTTATAAATTCCTTGATAAGAAGGTGTCAGCCGTTTAAATTTTAGATAAATTTCCTGTTGTTTGTCTTTGGGAATACCTATGCCTGAATCACTGACAATCATTCTAAGAACGAGATGACGCTGCTTTTGTTTAGCGAGTTCTATCTTGATTGTTACATAACCCCTATCAGTAAAATTAAGCGCGTTTCCTATCAGTTCAAGAGCGATACGGTGCACCCTGATTTTATCCCCTATGACATATTGGGGTAGTTTTTTATCTACTGATAAAGATAAATTCAATTTTTTTTCTTTTGCTTTAGCAGAATATAGAGAGACAACCTGATCTAAAGTATTACTGAGGTTAAATTTTCTTTTAAGCTTTGGAATGTCACCGGAGCTGACTTTTACCGCTTCGAGTACTTCATCCATCAAATCAAGTAATGCATGACTCGAGGCTACCAGATTATCTGCATATTCTTTAACACGAGGTTCATTGGATTCAGTTTTGAGGATCTCGGAAAATCCTACTATTCCTGATAGCGGGGTTCTGATGTCATGGCGCATGTTCGCAAGAAACTCTGTTTTTGCCTGGTTTGCTGCTTGAGCCTTATCTTTTTCTTTGATTAATTGTTTTTGTTTTTTCTTAATCAACATTTCTGCTTTTTTTCTTTCAGTTATATCAATTGATATTCCAATAATTCCCACAATTTTATTGTTTTTATCATATAAAATTGTTTTTTTTGTATGAAATACTATTTTTTTTGAAGAGGCGGTTAACGGAGTTTCTTCTCCTTCAAAAATACCGTTTTTAAGAACACTGCGATCTATGGCTTCTAATTTGTCAGCAATTTGCCACCAAGGCATATCACAATCTTTCTTTCCAATTAAATCAGTTCTCTTCTTGAAACCGCTCATGCGAACCATATACTGGTTACAGCCTAAATAGCGACCATCGGTATCTTTCCAGAAGATGCTGGCCTCTATGGTATCAATGATTAGATATAGTTCTTCATTATCTAAGCTCATTCCCAAACAATACTCCATCAGGTATCGTGTGACGTTTATGAACGGTTAGTTCGATAAATCCTTGGTTTAAGGCAACAAATTCATTCTTTCTATGATTATTATAGAGATAATTTATAAATTGTGGTATCTGATGATAAGAAAACAGGGATGATGCGGTATTAAGAATCGATGGAGTGTCCATAAATAGAGGCATTTCATTCAATATGTATTGAACAGCTATATTTTCATTAGCAAGATGGAGATCTTTGATTGTATGACCATTTAAAACCCATCCAGTGCATTGGTCGCATTCCTTTTGAAACTCAGAATTTTCATTATACAGTGCATAACATTTCTTTTTTAGTTCTATATAGGCCTGATTGTTCTCTAAATAATCCATATCAATAATTAGAGTATTGGCATCGATTCCGTCTAATTGGTATTGTAATAATGCGCGTGCTATTTTATTTTTCAGATAGGAGGCCTGTTTCTTCGCTTTCTTTTTCGCTTTAAATTCATCATACCCTAGGGCTAAAAACGTATATATAGGCAGAGTGTCGGGGATGAAAACATGAAATGATGAAAACGTTGTGTGCGCCCATTGAATCCAGTCGCCTATCATTTCTTCGGAAAAATAACTGTTAAAAGGGCTGATTCCTAATAAGACATGTTCTTTTTGCTGGTATAGCTTAGAACTTAATGAGGTGATTAGGTGAGGGGTTACAATTACATTCCTATTGTCCATTCATGGCTCACTAGTTAGATAAAGCTCACAATTATACATAAATAATGCATAATGATCAAATTATGATCGCAATCAATTGATTTGATAGTCTCATTAACTGGTTACTATATATCATGCAGTATCATTTTTTGGATAAGTCTTATCAAAAAATAAGTGATACATTTGAGTTCCTAAAAAATTACACCATTATTAGAGCCAGCTGATGGCCATTCGCTGTGAAATCATCTTAGCTTAATTAAAATACATACTTTAGACGTTCATAATCTAAGGCCGGCAAAGAAAATTTTTATTTTAAATAGATTAAGCCAATTAGAGATCACCAAAAATCGAGCATTGGACACATTTCTGTTGGAAAAACGCCTACCATGCCTTTACTCAGCCCTACATCAACTCCCAGAGAACTTGCCCTACTACAATTGGCGCACAATCCCGGTTGGGTTGCAAGCAAGCCGGGCTACGCTTGCTGTCAATTGCTCTGTTACTTCACTAAAACAAGATCCTCTGATATAGAGAGATATTTTTCTTGTTGATATTCACCTGCTTCACTCATCGAAGGGTTATAAGCGAGTCGCCCTAATTTTTCTTCTTTGGATATCACACTTCCATAAAACTGCTCATAATAAATCTGTTCTTCTTTATATTTTTCAGAAAAATTATAATTTTTCAAATATGTATTATTTTTAGAAAAACCATAGGCCTCATAAACATCACCACTGCCAGTACCGAATTGGCTGATCAACAATACATCAGCTCTCCTTACTTTAGAGCCTGATAAAATCATTATTTTAGCTCCTTCATCGTTAAATCGTGTTTTGCTAAAACTTTTAAATACTTTTGTTCGATAATTTGAAAAAGATTTAGTTTCAACATCATATAAATAAATAAAAAAATGGCCTACTTTACTAATAGTATGATACTCCTGTTTAGTTACACGTGAAAATGAATCCGTTTCTTCGCTTTTCTCATCTGGGGCATATAAATAAGCTATAAATCGATGCCCATTGTTAGTTTGTAAATTGGCTTTAAATGGCGAAAGCAAGATGCTGTCTTGCATTTTAGGAGTAATAGTAATTTGCTCAATCCCAGTCTCACCAGCATAACAATTAAAAAACATAATCGTGATACAAATAAAAATAATGCTTTTAACTTTCCTAATTACAATCATTGTTTTCTCCATCTAATTTCTATACTGAGGTATTATATAATGAGGTTGATATGTAGGATTCATCTTCATGAATTCAGTCATTCCCTTATGGATTTTTTCCGTTTGCGCACTTGCCCAGCCTATATTGCTGTGTTGCTTGATGCTCAGGGTTCCAGCGCATCAAGCACCGAATAGAGAGCTCTCTCAGAACCAGAACTATTATTTATATTTATCCAGCTTTTGATATAATTTTTGCTCCTCCTAGGATACCAAGCTAGCCTTGATGTAGTGAAACGAAATCAAGGTTTTCGCTCTTCTATGAGCAAAACAAAAGTTTGGGTTCATAGTTAAAGCTAGAATGAATTAATTTCCCTTAAAGCACTCAAATTGAAAACCTTGATTTCGTTTCACTACATCAAGGCTGCTTGCTTGCTACAGCGATACAAAACCAGTTAGTCTGGATCATATCTATGATGCAAAATATCATAATACAAATCAGGTTTTTTTATATAGTTACGTACGTCTTCAACAGTTAATCCTATGGCTCCAAATAGCCCCATATATACATCTTTGTCTAAAACAAAATTATCATTTTTCCATTTAAAAACAAATGGGAAAGTATAATTAATTGCGTTGTATCGGTCGCATGATCCGATAACAGTCACATTTCTTTTTCCATCTCCATACATAACCTGGAATGATATGGCCTCTAAACTACAAACGATACTCCAGTGTGTATCTGAAGGCTTGGGAAACTCATAAATCTTATGCGGATTACTTATTCTATAATAACCATACCATAAAGCATCGCCAAGATTACCATTCCCTCTACTTCCCGTCATTGGTGCAGGATTTTTTGTATAAAATGCAAAAAAGCATGATTTATCATTTTTAACGTAGAAAGGATAAACAGAATTTTTCACGACTTTATAACCAGCAATATTTGTACTGCAAACAGTATTGTTAGCATAACAAGATAAAAGATTTCCTAACATTAAAATCCCAATTACATAACTTTTCATATCTTCTCTCTAAACGTAGGTAAATATTGATTATAAAAATTCGCGCGCCTAATAATATTTGATAAACCTGGATTAACAACCTCAACAGCACTTTTAAATGCTGGATCACTTAATGGAGATGTTATTTTGTAATCTAGTAAATCTACTCTTTTACTTATTTTTCTCCAGTCCCAATACTCAATCGCAGCTATAACATCCTTTTTAGGAATGTTTATCAAACCAGGATGATTTGTATAATCTGCACCACCTAATTTCATATAAATTTCTCGTCCTGTATAATGAAATAATCCTCTGCCCCTGAAAAAGTAGCCATCCCCACTGCTAACCTCTCCATTACCATTAATATTTGCATACGCAGTATTAGCAAATAACTCACCATTGCCTAAACTCTGAATTTCTTGGTCTGACATCGCCCTCAAATTCCTAAACATTTTTCGTGCACGTGCAGGGTCTTTATAAGTAAAATCATTTTCAACAAATTTAGTCATCCCCCCAGTCTCTTCATTAACCGTAGCGAAGAAATATGCGAGACGTTTAGGTGTGTTGATACCCGCCGGGGCCAATTGGGAGTTAAATTCTGGCAAATATGCTTCCAGCACTTCACTTTTGGCGCGTGGAAACATCGCCTTTAATTGCTTCATGGTGACTACATCCGTATTTTGTATTGCTAGCGCTCCTTTGCCAACGCCAATCACAGCATTATCTGAGTTTGGGGTCTTTTCGATAAATCCTAATAAATCTGAACCATATAAACTTCCATAAGGTTTTGGTGATTTAGCTTTTCCATTTTCGATCATATACCGGAAGAAATCGAATTCATTTTTAATCGATTCCCGCTCATTATAATTCCTCTCAATTTGTTCTTGACTCCACTCCGGATGAGCTAAATCAAGAAGTGAGTCGGTTAAATAGAATTCGCCTGCATTCACTAGCTCCTCTTCTTCTAGCATTAACGGACTGTTTTCTCTTCCGGTATCCACGATAGCTGAACCTATGGCGCTTCCCAGGTTGTTGGTTATTATGTCTGTTGCATTGAAGTGGGCTCCTGTTGCTGCGGATTCGGCGGCTCCTGTTGCCAGGGCTTTTGCTTCTGTGGCCAGGATTCCAGATTGATGATCTATCTTTTTTAAGGTTGCGTCTATCTTTTTGCCAAAGGTGCCTCCCATGAAGCCGGCTGTCAGGCCTGCTATTCCTAGTTGCGCCCAGTCGAAGTGTTGGTGTTTTCTCAGGCTTAAGCTTATTCCCTGGCTTAATGAATTTTGCTCCAGCATGGTGGCGGCGCTGCTGATGCTGAAATTTTGGGTTGGGGATAGCTTGTCTGCTGCGCTCATCAGAGCTTTGTATTGTTTTGAT
>NZ_KB892429.1 GCF_000373765.1 Legionella shakespearei DSM 23087
TAGCTAATCGTACGCAGGCTAATCTTAAAGCGCCAGGCCCGAAGGTCCCCAGCTTTTTTCCATGGAAATTATGCGGTATTAGCTTGAGTTTCCCCAAGTTGTCCCCCTCTTTAAGGTATATTCCTACGCGTTACTCACCCGTTCGCCACTCGCCATCTATCTAGCAAGCTAGATAATGCTGCCGTTCGACTTGCATGTGTTAAGCATACCGCCAGCGTTCAATCTGAGCCAGGATCAAACTCTTCAGTTCAATTCCTGTGCTAGAACTAACTAGCTTCTTTACTTCTTTATTTCTTTCTCAAGCACTCAAAGGTTTTTCAAAGTGCCCACACAGTTTGTCTTCTCTCTTCTTAATGAACGTTGCCCCGAAGGCGTGCTGCGTATTCTACTGATTTTGATTTCAGTGTCAAACACTTTTTGCATTTTTTTTTAAAATAAATCTCACTCTGCTTTTTCTAAACGCAGCTTGGCAATTCGACGCTTGCCTACCTGAATGATATACGTCTGGTCTAAGGCCAATACCAGTGCGGGATCAGAGACTTTTTCACTATTAATTTTCACAGCGCCCTGCTTCACCATTCTTATAGATTCCGATGTGCTGGCGGTTAAATTAAGTTGCTTGAGAAGTTGAGCCAGATTCACTGGTTCACTGCTGGCGACATGTAACTCTTCCAAATCGTCAGGAATGATTCCTTTTTGAAATCGCTCTATAAACTCTTTATGAACCTGTTCAGCCTGATTCTGATCATGAAAACGAGCAACAATTTCTTTGGCAAAATCTATTTTTATATCTCTTGGATTGGCGCCCTCTGCAACTGCTTTCTTTAATTGCTGTATTTCCGGACCGGTTTTAAAACTTAACAGATCAATATAGCGCCACATCAATTCATCAGATACCGACATAATCTTGCCAAACATATCAGTTGCAGGTTCTGCGATACCTATATAGTTATCTAATGATTTAGACATTTTTTTAACACCATCCAATCCTTCTATTAATGGTGTCATCATCACAACCTGTGGTTCCAGGCCATAATGTTTTTGTAATTCGCGGCCCATCAGTAAATTAAATTTCTGATCAGTCCCGCCGAGTTCTACATCTGCTTTTAATGCCACTGAATCATAACCTTGTAATAAAGGATATAAGAATTCATGTATGGCAATAGGTTGCCCGTTAGTGTAACGCTTATTAAAATCATCTCGCTCTAACATACGTGCAACAGTGTGCGTTGCTGCCAAACGAATAAGATCTACGGCATTAAATGTTCCCAGCCATTCAGAATTAAATACTACTGTAGTTTTGGCAGGGTCTAAAATTTTAAAGACCTGTTCTTTATATGTTTGCGCATTTTCAAGTACGGTTTCTTCGCTTAAAGGCATGCGCGTTACATTTTTTCCAGTTGGATCACCAATCATTGCGGTAAAATCTCCAATTAAAAAAATGACTTCATGCCCGTATTGTTGAAATTGTCTTAATTTATTAAGTAGAACCGTATGTCCCAGATGCAGATCGGGAGCTGTAGGATCAAAGCCTGCCTTAATTTTTAAGGGAATTCCCTTCTGTAGTTTTTTTTCTAATTCCTGCAATGGAAGTACTTCTTCACAACCGCGGATCAATTCGGAACAGACTAAATCTTGTACTATCATGTCATTAAAACCTTTGTAAATGATTGACCTATCTTCTCACACCGAGTATCTTAGCCCGGTTAGCAAATTCCTGCTATAGCTAAGAGATGATTTGAGGTAATTTGCTAGACAAAATTGAAGAGAATAAGACAAAATATCTAATATTATAACGTGATGCAGTAACAGCCATACCAGGCTCTGTTTATATTCTACCAGACGGTTTAGGTAAGCAGACCCTGATTACAATTAAACCAAAGCATTCTTGTGGATGACAGTAGTTATAGGCAAACAATGGATAAAAGACCAAATATCCCAAAACGAAAAGCTGGTAAACCATCGAAGCTGCTAACGATTGGCGCGTTAGTGATTGCCTTTTCACTCCCCTATTTTTTAGTGAAAAATTTTTCTCGTAATTCAAGTGACGACTTTACACGTAAAACGATTTCACTCCCTAAACTGGTTGAAACCCCGGCCCCAGTGAAAGCAGAACCAGCCGCTGATGATGGAAAAATTGCAGTAAAAGACAATGAATGGCAAGTAGTTAAACCGAGGCCTGGTGATTCAATGGCAATTATCTTTAATCGCCTGGGATTAAGTGCCAGAAATTTGCATGAGGTATTGCAAAAGAATCCACATGCCAAAGCACTTACTGCAATAAAGCCGAGTCAGGAACTGCAGTTTTTAATTAGTAAGGGTAAGCTTGAAAAGCTAATCATACCTGTTAATAACATTCAATCGCTTACGGTATATAGGGCAGGAAAAGTCTATAAGACAAAAATGGATTCTAAAAAGATGATCAGCCATAATCATTACATCACAGGTACTGTTAAAGGCTCCTTGTTTAATACCGCTCAAAGGTTGAATATACCCTCCAAACTGATTCGTCAGATGACTACCGTTCTTGGAAAAGAAATAGATTTCTCGCGTGCAGTACGCTCAGGAGATCAGTTCTCTATAATATACGATGCTTATTATATAGAAGATAAAATGGTTGGAACGGGAGATATTGTAGCCGTCAGTTATACTAACAAGGGTAAAACGTTCCAGGCCATACGCCATACCACAGCTCGAGGCGATACCGATTACTATACCCCTCAGGGAACAAGCTTTAAAAAGGCATTTTCACGTTATCCAATAAAATTCAGCCATATCAGCTCCACATTTGCCTTATCAAGATATCATCCGATTTTACATTATAAGAGAGCTCATAAAGGTATCGATCTGGCAGCTCCCATTGGAACACCTATCCAATCTATTGGTGATGGAGTCATTGCGACCATCGGACGACATAATGGTTATGGGAATATGATTAAAATCAGACATGACAAAACCTACAGCACTGTCTATGGGCACATGCTTAAATTCCAGAAAGGACTTTCCAAAGGCAGCAGAGTTAAACGCGGTCAGGTAATCGGCTATGTAGGGCAAACAGGACTTGCAACCGGGCCACATTGTCATTATGAATTACATGTCAACAACACACCGAGAAATCCTACAACAGTTAATTTACCTACGTCGTCACCAATCTCGGGTCGCGAAATGCTGGCATTTAAAGCAAAGGCCAGTACGTTGTTAGCTCGGCTTAAATTATTTGAAGAAGCCAATCTGGCCAGTAACGGCAAACGAAATATTGATGTGGGGTAGCCCGGGTCTGCTCGCAGTTGACTCTTCTACACATGATCCACGTCGTCCTGAGCGCGTCTTTTGGCGCGAAGGATCTCCAAATACAGGCACCATGCCACTTTCAGGAGATCCTTCGCGCCAAAAGACGCGCTCAGGACGACGTGGGGATCCGGCTAAGAAAAGAGATAACGACAGATAAACACTGATGCTAAAATACCAGCCAGATCCGCCAACAGTCCCGCAGGTATTGCATGACGCGTGCGCCTTATTCCCACTGCCCCAAAATACACTGCTATGACATAAAACGTTGTTTCAGTACTGCCCATCATGGTTGCCGCAGTTTTGGCTATCATGGAATCACCACCGTATTGGTGAATTAACTCCGCCATTACTCCTGTTGAGGCGCTCCCTGAAAAAGGTCTGATTAACGCCAGAGGCAACACTTCAGGCGGCATTCCTATCATGGCCATGAAAGGTGCTAGCAATTGATCCATCAAACCAAAAAATCCTGATGCCCTTAGCATACCTATGCCAACCATCATCGCGATTAAATAGGGAATAAGGCTTATACTGGTGTCAAAACCTTGTTTTGCCCCAACGATAAAAGCATCAAACACATTGATTTTCTTTATGGCAGCGTATAATGGAATACCTACTACAAATGCTAGAAACATCCAGTTGGATAGTTGATTGGCAAAACCGTTCATAAGCTGTCCGCCCGTTCTACTTTAAAGGTTTTCAATTTAGCCAATTGTTTTACGGCTACCAGCGCAACAATGGTTGATACTGTAGTCGCAATTAAAGAACTGAAAATAACACTGCTGGGATTAGTACTGCCATTAGCCGCCAAAAAGGCTATCGCTGTTGCTGGTATTAATTGAACGCTGGAGGTGTTTATTGCTAAAAAGGTACACATGGAATTGGTTGCAACAGCCACATGCTTATTGAGGCTTTGTAATTCTTTCATTGCTTGCAGGCCAAATGGTGTTGCTGCATTAGCTAAACCTAACATATTTGCGGCAATGTTCATTACCATAGCTCCCATGGCAGGGTGATCTGCAGGAACATCCGGAAACAATCTTCTTAGTATGGGCTTTAAAAATCGCCCCAATATGGCAACAAGACCCGACTCTGTTGCTATGGACATAATACCCAGCCACAGGGTCATGATCCCGGTCAACCCAATTGCTATTTCAAATCCGAGCTTGGCTGAATCGGTTACAGCCTTTACTACTGCGTCTATTCGACCTTCAATAATGCCGACAATGACGGAAACAAGTATCATTCCTAACCATATTATATTCAGCATTATTGCCTCCAGACCCTAAAAAAAGGTACCATGGAATTCAAATTGAATTGAAAACACTCCAAGTGACTTATGCAATACACAGCTACTCCCTTAAAACTATTTTTCTTTATTGCCTGCGTCATCTGCAGCTTTTCGAGCAACGCTCTCAACTCTGCCACTCTCGAAGAACAGGCTAATTCATCTATTACTGAACTATATCATACACTAAACGCCATGCCGAACACTTCTATGGCGGAGAGAATCGATTGGTTTAGTAGTCATTTTAAAGGACAACCTTACATACTAGGTTCTTTGGGTGAAGGGCCTGATGCTCCTTACGACCAATATCCCTTATACCGCGTTGATGGATTTGATTGTGATACTTATGTAAATACTGTGCTTGCTTTAGCTCTGGCAAGTTCCCTTGATTCCTTTCAGAACTGTTTAAAATATAATCGCTATCACAATGGCAAAATTTCTTATATTGATAGAAACCACTTTACCTCTATAGACTGGAATAAGAATAATCAGATACGTGGTGTGCTTAAAGACATTACTCTCACGATTAAAGATCAAAAAAATCATCAAGTGGCTGTTTATGCCAAGGCGTTGATCAATAAAGCCGGTTGGTATGCCCACAAAAACATAGACACTATCAGACTGCAAACAGAAAATAAGGAAGAACAGGAAAAGCGTTTGGCTGAGTTGAAAGCTCAAGGCAAGAAGCTTAAATCAGTGACTTCGAAAATCCCATACATTCCATTGACTGCATTATTTTCAGAAGACGGCAAACCAAACCTTTATTTGTTTTCTCAAATACCTAATGGTGCAGTTGTAGAAATAATAAGACCTAATTGGGATTTGCGTAAACAAATTGGCACTGCGTTGAATGTATCCCATTTAGGCTTCGCCATTTGGATTAAAAACACCTTATATTTCAGACAAGCCTCATCACAGCTTGGTGGTGTCGTTGATGTTCCGTTAGCTGATTACCTGAATGAGGCACGCAGTAGCCCTACGATTAAAGGGATAAATGTTCAGGTGGTTTTGCCACAAAAGCCTGTTTCGGGTGACTGTAAGCGTTTTCATAGTAATTGATTTACTGTCTGATCTCAGGTCTGAATAAGATATTTCTTAGCCCATCCTACCCCCACTGCCATCAAGTTAAGAGGGTTTATTTAAAATAGGCGTAGCCTTGATGCAGCGATAGCGCTGAGTGATCCTCTCATAATTTTAATCTCGTAAAAAGATGTAAATAAACAGGATGATC
>NZ_KB892430.1 GCF_000373765.1 Legionella shakespearei DSM 23087
GGTGCTAAGGCTTCGAGACGAGGCTACCGCCTCTCCTCAGCCCGAACGGCATCGAAGTAACGACTGGCTCAAACAAGCTTCTTATTCGAAACTCCCGTTAACTTACTGGCAGGCCCTATCCTGTCCCTTTTTAACCGAATATTGTCCACAAGGAACCTGACACGAGATGGCTAAATGATTAGCATGTGTTTATTTAATGAAAGGAGTTATTAATCATGAAGCCAGGTGTGTCAGAAAAAAATCAACAGGAGAAAAATCAGGCAACTCATAAGTTTGATGTTCAGGCGTTTAATGCTGAAATTCAGGAAAAACTGGCTCCCTTTACGGTCAGCCATGCGCATTCAAATATTTTTATGGATACATTCCTGCGTTGGCTAGGGCTTGAGTTTATGGCTTCAAGTTTTGAAATGAAGCCAATTCCAAATAAAGAAGGGCATTTTTGTTTACACTATAAAAGAACCTTTCTACCCTGTCAGGATGTAGAAATAGAGCGACGTATCAATGAGAAACTCGGTGCAGGTGCTGCTGAAATTTTTGAAAAAGATCCTATTTTTTATATACAAAAGCGCCAGCTACATATGATGCCAACACTGGTACCGGAGGCATTATTAAACGAGGCGGATGCAGATAACCAGGAGCACGAGAGACGATTTTGGCAAGAAATGGAAAAACTTCGCCTGCGTAATGCTGGTGATAAGTCAATTATCCTTTCCTCATTAATCGCACATGGTGAACTTCATATTAATTACTCATTATTTCGCCAGGCCTTTTTTGATGAGCACTTTACCACTGAAGTTGAACGTCTCATAGCAGATGAACCTGGGCTGTACGATTATTACCAGAGATGCAGCGAGGCTCAAAGAAACGTGCCAGGTCATGAAGAAGCAACTGAACTCAGAAGAGGTATTGAGAATATAAGTGGCCGTTATGGCATTCACTTTACTTCAAATTTTATGATCTGTTTACTATTGGAACATGCAGGTTACAGCCAATGGTTTGATCATACTCTCGGAGAACTCTCCGCATTTGCTGGCGAGCGTTGTACTATAGAATCGGACCAGTGTTTTCAGACAAAATCAGCAGATGATTTGCAACCTGTGCTTGCTAAAATCAATGAACTGTTTCCGGGATTGGCTAGAATCAGAAAACAAGACAGTGACAAACAGACCGTTACTGTAGGATTCAATGTCTTTTGCTTTAAAGAAAAAGTTTTGCCTGTTGTGGAAACCTTGTTTGCAGAAAAAGTGAACGATCATGAATGGTTAGAATGGATGCAGCATCGTGATATATGGTACCGAAAAGCGGATAAAGAGACGCCAGCCTATCTGGTACGTAAATTTTACATTCAATGCATGCAGGATTTACAAAGAGGTGCAGAGCAAGGGCTTGCAGTAGATATGTTATTAACTTTTTATCAGGGCATGCTCGACAAACTCGCCCCTTATGCACACACAGTGAGACAACAGGATGTGGAAGCATTTCACCAGGCGAATGCACAACTGAACGCTAGTTTGCTCAAAGATCCCCAGCGATTATCATTCTTTAAGGAGCATATGGAAAAATCAATAAGTTCTACTGAGAGGATCTTAGAGTGCCAAATAAAAGCCAATCCATGGTCACCTCACTAATTTTTACGTACTGGCCTGGGATGTAAGCGCTTAATTGGCTAAGCGCTTACGGTATCTGGCCAACAGACTTCTTAGTAATTTACTCGCTATCGAATTTAAATGCGCGATAAACCAGACCAGCGAGGAGACCACCCATGACTGGAGCAACCCAGAATAGCCATAATTCAGATAAAGCCCAGTCCCCAACGATTAAGGCAGGTCCGGTACTTCTGGCAGGATTCACGGAAGTATTGGTTATCGGAATACTGATCAAGTGGATTAAAGTCAGAGCCAGACCTATGGTCATAGGAGCAAAGCCTTGGGGCGCATTTTTAGCTGTAGCACCGAGGATAATCATCAAAAACATAAAGGTCATTAGAATTTCTGTAATCAGACAGGACAGAAGTGAATAACCACCAGGAGAATGTTCGCCATATCCATTACTTGCCAAACCACCGCTCAGATCAAAACCTGCCTTGCCACTGGCAATCAGATACAATAACGCAGCTGCTGCAATGCCCGCAATAACTTGAGTAATAACGTAAGGGATAACATCTGAACCTTTAAAACGTCCGCCCGCGAATAGGCCAATAGAAATCGCCGGATTGAAGTGCCCACCTGAAATATGGCCAAAAGCATAGACCATGGTCAGTACGGTCAAACCAAAAGCCATGGCAACTCCCAGCAGGCCAATTCCAACTTCAGGGAACCTTGCTGCAATCACCGCACTACCGCAACCTCCAAACACCAGCCAGAAAGTACCTAAAAACTCAGCGCTTAAACGTTTGTACATTGACATAACAATTATCCTTTTGTCAGTATTTTGTTAACATTTGATGGATACGTCCCTTACAGCGCAAATATTAACGGGTCCACAGCTGAAATATTTAATTAGAATTAAATAGTTACCCTAATCAAATGCCCGAATTTAATAGTACGCGGGGACATTTATTAATTCAAGCCCTCCACGTGTAGCCCGGTCTGCTTACAGCCGGGATGGAGCCTCTTCAACACATCTTTTCCATTCCCCGATCTACGTCGTCCTGAGCGCCTCTTTTTGCGCGAAGGATTGTAAGTTTAAAATTTTATATAATGTCGGATAAGAGAGTAGCTCTTTACTTCAAGAGTAAAGAGCGCGGGCGTGAGC
>NZ_KB892431.1 GCF_000373765.1 Legionella shakespearei DSM 23087
TTACAGCGAATGCGCGATTTTTCCATGGCATGGATAACATTCCACGCCATGGATGGTTATTAAATAAGTTGGCAATACTTATGTATAAAGATATGACCGTCAGGAAGCGGAACAGTTATATTGGCACGTACTTTATTTCTTGCACCGATACACCGAGCTCTCGGAGATGTGCTGAAAAATCAGTTGCTTGCAACCGGGCTACAAATCCAAAACTCCGTGCGTGACAATACGATCTACTAATCAAATACTTTAAGATCAGTATGATCTAAATTTGACTGAAAGACTGCAAAATTCGTATAATACACTGCATGTGATTCTTTAAGGTAATTTCTCATGCCCTACGTATACAACAGCATTTTCGATGGATCCAGCATCGTTACCAAAGCAGATATGTGCGCTATTCTTAATCTCGATCCACTCAGACCAGGCTTAAGCTTTAGCGCTGCAGAAATAAATAAGGCATACAAACTACGCGCATTACGCCTGCATCCAGACAGCCAAAATCGTCACAGTGACCATGCTCTTCCGAAAGAAGTCTGCGAAGCGGCATTTAACGATGCTGTTTTAGCCAAAACATATCTGCTTAATGGTGAAGACAATATTCCTGGAAAAGCATTAAAAGAAAAATTGAACTCATTGGAATCAGAAGATTTTATTGATCTCATTATTAATACTTTAAACGGCATCAAAGAAGGCAGCCAAACAATTTCTGAAACGGTAAACTGGGTCTACTGGCTCAGCAGTGGTCTCCTGGTTACTGTCCTCCTGTCTACCTATTCAGACAGTGACTTAAACCTCCGCTATGTCAACGAATTTTCTGAACTGTTAACGACTCTACGACCTTATTTGCAAGGTATTGATGGAACGGCTGTTGCCTCATTTTTAAAGTTATTAAGAGAGACCATTGGAACAGCCGAAGAATTAAATAGTGATGAGCTTATTGCCCAAATCAAGCTTATTTCACCAGAACTTCTTGATTCGCTTGTCACTGCAGATAAATTGGATGCACTGATTTTAGCATTAAAAGAATCAGGCCAGGCATTAAAAACCATTTTGACTGATGACTTTATTGATCAGGTACAGCATATCGTCAGTTTTTGGCCGCAACTCCTGGCAAATCTCCCTACATGGAAACAACTTATTGGGGTATATTTTGTTTCTCTGCTGTTCACTGCGACCAGCTTGCCCAAGTACTTTAACGCATTAAAAGTCATCTCGGAAACGATCATCCAACAAAAAGGAATATTGCCCTTTTTGATTGCAGCGCTGCCTATGTATCTGGTGAGTGCATTGCTGTTGCCCGTAAATATTACTTTGCAACTGGCTATTCCACTCGCGTGGATAGCTTTAAAAGCCGCATATCAATTGGTTACTAATAGCTTTTTAGTAGTCTTTGCAACGATAAATTTATTTACCTCTCTGCTTCCTGGAGCCAATAACTCCTTTAAAACTGCTGCTCTGGATCTTTTTGAAGGGGTCTTTAATTTAACCATCAGGCTGCCGCTTAATATAGGTATTGAACTACTGGATTCTGTTCTATTTATTCTTTGCAATAAAAATCCGCTTAGTCCTTTGCAAGAATGGATCAATGAACTGTTTGATTCATTGTTTGGTATCCTGCACCCGGAAAATGGGCTTGAACTGGACCAGGGTGGAGAGTCTTTTGCACTTGAGATATATGAGGAGCCTGCATTACCTGAGAAGGAAGCTCCAAATAATGCAAAACCCGATCAAAACTTTGGCTTTTTCCCCAATGCAAAATTTTTGGATGAAAAAGATCCCTGGTTAAATGATCTACTCAACAATATTGCTGCCACAGAAACCGCAGAGCACCACAGTCAATACGCTGCCTAAATCCTGGCAGGATTTGTAGCCCGTATTAGGCGTCAGCCGTAATACGGGATCGAAGTGGCAATGAACTCATTCCCGTATTACGGCTAACGCCTAATACGGGCTACGCATCCAAGAAGCCCCGAATCATCCAAAATGATATGCAAAACCTGCAACCGGTCCTG
>NZ_KB892432.1 GCF_000373765.1 Legionella shakespearei DSM 23087
CATTGCGTTATACACAACTATTATCTATTTGTTCAATTTTCATCCATGGCATGGAAAGTTATCCAAGCCATGGAAAAATCACGCATACGCTGTAAGCCTTGCCACATAACCTTTGGCCCGGGAAAACCATCTGATTTTCTGGCAAGGAAGCCACCTAATTTGGCTATCATAATAATCATCTCATGAAGTGTTGGTGGTTTTTGGGGAGGTTTTGTTTTTTTAAGTACAGCATAAACAGCCTTCCATTCACATTCTTCAAAGAAGATATCACACCCTAACTCAGGGCAGGCCCTGCCCATCATCGTTAAGAATAAAATTCTCCAAGCAACAATCATATAAAGAGCCAGGCAATTTGCTGTACTTCTGAAAGTCTCAAATTGAAGCTCCTCAATCTGACATCCCGACTTTAACACCTTAAAAAATACCTCTATTTGCCATCGGCATAAGTACCAGTTAACAAGCGTAGTTGCTTGTTCAGCTGTTTGGATGGGGACGCTTGTTAGTAAATACCATTCAATAGCTTTCTCTCCCTCAGGAACATCTATTTCTTTAGCATGAACCACATAGATTGAAGTGGGCTTAAGCGTTGTATTAGGTCTTTTGGGAGGGCTCAGTGTGACTTGGTTAAATCTTATTTCTTGCTTCACAAGCCGGCCTTTTCGTTTATGCCTGGCTTTACTATTTCTGTGCACATAGCCAGAAGGCACTTCAAATTCAATATGGCCTTTTACATCGGAACTCGCTATCGCTTGTTTCAATTTTACGTTAAATGCCCCTGCCTTTTCATCAAACACCTTACGGTCATGTTGGCATCGCACCAACCAATAGGCATGGTTATCTTCACTGATTTCATTCTCTAACACTTCATAAATATCTCCTTCACGGTCTGAAATACTTATTATCATCGTGTCTGGGGCTGCTTTTGCTACTTCGTTAGCCGCTTCATAGCCTTTTAACCAACAGTACGTTTCTTTTTCTTCTAGCCCTTTTGTCTTTCTATCACCTCGCGTACCCAGTTTTTGTCGAGTCCATAACTGTAAATCTACTGTCCCCAAACAACAGCGCTCTGGTGTAAAGGCTATACTGGGATGCATATAAAATCCACGGCTGTTCTTTTGCGTTAAATAACCCATCGTGACTTTTGAATCATGGCCGCTATAATCAACTTCACTGCTATCTTGCGCAATTAATACTATTCCTTGTTCCCTTATCCGAGACACTGTTGATTCTCTATGTGCGCTTAATATCTTACTTGGTGTAACTTTATGATGGCCTATAAAACGATAGGCTCCCATCGTTTCATCCCAGCCCTTGCATGAGCCCGATATGCTTTTATCCGGCGATTTAAATAAACTCCCGAGCAATTTCTTAAAACGCTTATTTAATCGCTTATCTCCAAAATCTTCATCCTCTACTTCTTTTTCAACCCAATCTTCTGACATTTCCATAACTAATATCCACGCTTTTCTTCAAATGGGTCGATATTATTCTATTTGGAATTATTTGTGTATAAAGCAATGACCGT
>NZ_KB892433.1 GCF_000373765.1 Legionella shakespearei DSM 23087
CTGAGTGATCCTCTCATTTTTTTCAATCCCCTTTTATTAAGTGATTAAAAGGGGAATTTTCATTAAATTCTAACTGAAACAAGGTAATAATACGGCTGAATTTTCTTATATTGAACTGGGGAAACCCGTGAATTATGAGCTGTTTGGCTAACGAGATAAAAGACAGCACCCGATGAGTACGAATGGTATTTGCCTGAAAATGAAGGTGGAGTTTCCTTTTTTCTGCTGCAAATCCTATCATCCAAAGAATGAGGATACGAATGGAAGCCAGAAGTATTAAAACACTTATCTTATTTTTGTCTTCTGTTCTACTGTATCGCCATGCAGTTCCAAAGCGTTCGCTCTTATCATCTCGAAAATTCTGCTCAATTTGCATTCTTTTACAGTATATATCGCGTGCAAGCACAGCAAGGGCTTGATGATTATGTTCCCCATCTAACGAAGGATATTGGTGCAGATTAGAGGCAATTATCAAGGGTTCATTATGCATTTTAGCGTATCTTTTTTCGGCCTGAGGGTATTTAGGTTTAGGATTTTTACGTCCCTTTTTCTCTCCCCAATAGGAGGTCAATAACACTTCTATTCGTGTTTTAGAATCTTGTCCTAATTTTCCAACACCCACGTAAAGAGTTTTTCCTCGTTGAACAAGAGCATGTAAGGTGTTCAACGGGTTCCATTTTTTATCAGTCGAGAGACGATAGTTAATCGTGCCGCTTACTCGACCAGTGAAGTACCAGCCCAATTTTCGAACCGAAGTAAACCAGGGGGTTTTAAAACCGGCATCTGTAATAATAACAACGCGCTTGCCTTCGGGTAACACTGCTTTCAAACGGTTTAAAAAGTGCTTGTGTACTTTGTCCGTTCCAAGGTCTTTCTGGGAATGGATTTCATTATAAATAGGGATAGAACGCCCCGTATGCACCAAACTCGCTCGGAGCATATGAGTATCGGCACTACAGCAACCTGTCCAATCCACTGCGATAAGTAATTCATTTAAGGGAGCCAGCACTGGGGCACTCAGGCTCTTATATAGAGCGACTTGCTCCGTGTGAAGTTTTGTATTGGAGAGAAAACGCCAACATCTATTGATTTTGTGCTTTACCTTGCTCTTGCCGGGTAAATGCCTTCCTATACTCGTCAACGTCAGTTGCGCATGACCTCCTAACACACTTTGTACATGGCTTATTAACGTGTTTCTTGTCTTCGTATGTAACCAAGAAAGTGATTTTGTTAAATAATTGTGACAAAATACATTCGCAAGCATGGTGTTTTCCTCCAATAATGGTGTGAGAACTCTTATTAGATCAGAAAATACCAACGCTTGCACTTCTTTTTACGTAATCAGAAAAAATGAGCGGA
The DNA here is from genome assembly GCF_000373765.1 of Legionella shakespearei DSM 23087. Lineage (GTDB taxonomy): Bacteria > Pseudomonadota > Gammaproteobacteria > Legionellales > Legionellaceae > Legionella > Legionella shakespearei. The sequence continues at coordinate 1,360 of NZ_KB892433.1, forward strand.
TCACTCAG
>NZ_KB892434.1:0-54323 GCF_000373765.1 Legionella shakespearei DSM 23087
GGAACCACTGCCCATGCTCGGGGAACTGGAGCCACTACCCGAACTAGGAGAACCGGAACCACTGCCCATACTGGGGGAACTGGAGCCGCTGCCCATGCTCGGTGAACCGGAGCCACTACCCGAACTAGGAGAACCGGAGCCACTGCCCATACTGGGGGAACCGGAGCCACTGCCCATGCTCGGTGAACCGGAGCCACTACCCGAACTAGGAGAACCGGAACCGCTACCCATGCTGGGGGAACTGGAGCCACTACCCGAACTAGGAGAACCGGAACCACTGCCCATACTGGGGGAACTGGAGCCGCTGCCCATGCTCTGCGAACCTGATCCCGACTCAGCCTTATGCAGTTTAGACCCAGTCTGTTCTACCCCGTAATCTGTCTCCGCCGCAGCAAAATCAACACCTTCTTTCTGCGTTTTATGCATTGTTTTTTGTGTAACTTTCGAACCAGTATCTATGCCAAGTTTTATACCATCAGCTATTACGCCGTTTACTGAATTGTTAATATCCTTAACCATTTGACCTAATTCGTCCAAAAGCTGCTGCATGTCGGAACCTTTAGGATCTTTTTTAGGTAAAACAGCATCATTTGCCTTTTTGGATGCATCAAGAGCTGTATCTACACCACTAGTTGCAGCCTTTCCGGCTTTATCAACTTTTTTCTCGTCATCAGCTTCCTGCTTATCCATTTTTTTCTGAGTGCCAAGAATTTGCTGTTGCGTATTAACACTCACATCTTGTATGCCATGCGAGTGAGAAGAGCCTGATGTCGGAGAACCGGAGCCACTGCCCATACTGGGGGAACCTGAACCACTACCCGAACTAGGAGAGCCGGAGCCACTGCCCATACTGGGGGAACCTGAACCGCTGCCCGAACTAGGAGAACCGGAGCCACTGCCCATGCTGGGGGAACCTGAACCACTACCTGAACTAGGAGAGCCGGAGCCACTGCCCATACTAGGGGAACCTGAACCACTACCCGAACTAGGAGAGCCGGAGCCACTGCCCATGCTGGGGGAACCTGAACCACTACCCGAACTAGGAGAACCGGAACCACTGCCCATGCTGGGGGAACCTGAACCACTACCCGAACTAGGAGAACCGGAGCCACTGCCCATACTGGGGGAACTGGAGCCACTACCCGAACTAGGAGAACCGGAACCACTGCCCATNCTGGGGGAACTGGAGCCACTACCCGAACTAGGAGAACCGGAACCACTGCCCATGCTGGGGGAACTGGAGCCACTACCCGAACTAGGAGAACCGGAACCACTGCCCATACTGGGGGAACCGGAACCACTGCCCATGCTCGGGGAACTGGAGCCACTACCCGAACTAGGAGAACCGGAACCACTGCCCATGCTGGGGGAACTGGAGCCACTACCCGAACTAGGAGAACCGGAACCACTGCCCATACTGGGGGAACTAGAGCCACTGCCCATGCTGGGGGAACCTGAACCGCTACCCATACTGGGGGAACTGGAGCCACTACCCGAACTAGGAGAACCGGAGCCGCTACCCATGCTGGGGGAACCTGAACCACTACCCATGCTGGGGGAACTGGAGCCGCTGCCCATGCTCGGTGAACCAGAGCCACTGCCCATGCTGGGGGAACTGGAGCCACTACCCGAACTAGGAGAACCGGAACCACTACCCATGCTGGGGGAACTAGAGCCACTGCCCATACTCGGTGAACCGGAACCGCTACCCATGCTAGGGGAACTGGAGCCACTGCCCGAACTAGGAGAACTGGAACCACTGCCCATACTGGGAGAACTAGAGCCACTGCCCATACTCGGCGAACTGGAACCACTACCCGAACTGGGAGAACCGGAACCACTGCCCATACTGGGGGAACTAGAGCCACTGCCCGAACTAGGAGAACCGGAACCACTACCCATACTGGGGGAACTGGAGCCACTGCCCATGCTGGGGGAACTGGAGCCGCTGCCCATGCTCGGTGAACTGGAACCACTGCCTATACTGGGAGAGCCAGAACCGCTAGAACCAGAATTAGTACTGCTCTCATCAGCCATAGAAATAGACCTCAATCTGATTATGCTATTAATTTAAAGATAGCACATCATTATGAACCCTGCCGTTAGCATAAAAAAAAGAAAACAAAATAGTCAGAATAAAGATTAAATAAAATTAAAGAGCTAATGCGGCCATAAGTTCAGGATGATCGGCTACAAATTTAATCCCTTGATTTATCAGTTTTTTCCCATCTATTTTTTGATTATGTCCTTGAGCCATACCATCATATGAATTAAAAACATCTACTGAATCCCTGGGTTCATAAGAACTGTCTATAGACATTGGTTGTAAATCTGGCATACACACCCACACAATAAAATAAGAAGGTGTCATCATAGCAAAATTAATCCTATAATAAATACAGAATAAAATAATTTACAAAAACCATACACTTTATCCCGTTATATAACTCAAATATCAATCATCTGATACATTGATAAACAGGCTGATTATGAATTACAATGATTTTCGTTTTATGCGCCGGGGCAAACACCTCTCTGGTTTAAATCAGGAAGAGCTTGATTTACTTCAACCGATAAACCAGCGTGGAGCCGGAAAAGAACGAGCCTTGCTGGTTCTGCATGGATTTTCCTCCTCACCAGCAGTCTATCGCTTTATTATTCCCAAACTAAAAAATTATGATGCGATTGTCTGTCCTGTTTTACCTGGTCATGCGCAAAGCATTGAAGCGTTCTCCCAGTGTAAATCTGCAGAATGGCTAAAAAGCGCAAACGATGCTTGTGCAGGATTGGTTAAAGAATATAAAAAAGTGGATGTTTTGGGGTTATCTCTGGGCGGTTTACTGGCTTGTGATTTAAGCCAGCGCTTTTCATTAAATCATCTTTTTCTTTTAGCGCCAGCCTTGAAATTGCATATGAATATTGATGCCATGTTGAAATTGGCTAAAACACTCCAATTTTTAGGATTTCGTTACATGCGTAATGCAGCCGGAAATCTGAAAACAAATATCAATGCTGAAATTGCTTACAGGAAATTGCCTGTTGCTACGATCATCGAGATGCTGACACTGGCAAAACAGTTTCAATGGGTCGCGCCAACGTGCCCTACTGATCTGTTTCTGGGAACTGATGATGCTGTGGTAGCTTCAGCAGAAGTAGGGCAATTGTTTGCACCTTTTGCTAATGTATCCATCCATTGGTTGGAAAATTCAGCTCATGTGTTACCTCTGGATAATGATCTGCAGGAAATTATCGACTGTATTAACCGCCAGAAGTAGCCCCTACACCTTTTCACCTTATACGAATAGGCATATTCATAATAGTTATTGCAAAAAAAGCAAATCCACTGTATTTTTATCGGCCATTTTTTGTGACATTAGGAGTATTTTGTGAATTTTAATTCATTTTTTGGGCGTTCATCTGGACTTCTTTTATCTCCAGGTGATTTGTTAGTATGTACCGCAGCAATCGCTGCTGCCATGTATGCGGCATGTGACCTGTTTGAAGATGAAGAAACAACAAACTTCATATTGGATAGCTTTTGTGAACAAATGAATCATGGCAGGCATGACAATGATGAGAGTTTACTTATTGCTCCGGATTTCATTTTTTGAACCTGGGGACATGTCTGATTCGTAGCCCGGTCTGCTTGCAGCCGGGATAGTGCCACACTTCGATCATGTATTACGCTCTGCTATACTATGGTACCACAATTTGGAGATCCTTCGCGCAAAAAGACGCGCTCAGGACGACGTGGCTCTGGTAGAAGTCGGGGAAGCCCCTGGAAATTTCCGTTAATCTAAGGGAACTGTTTATTGTAACGGTTAAAGTCTTGCGTATCGTATGGACTCCACTCGCGCATATTCAAAACTGAACCGCTGTATGCCATAAAATCTGCACGGGTTACAGGAATATTAAAATAGTATATGTCACTGGCATCGGTAGCGAGACTGCTTTGATGATTCACTGATGAAATTTCTGCTACAGATTTATCATGTGTTTTCACAAAACTGCGTTGGGCGCGTAAATACCTCCCTTTAAATTGGGCGACTCCCCATAATTCAACGTCCAGGCGATTTACAATACCCGCCAATTGGATTTTGGATGCTTTCTTCGCCCTTACGGTGAGGTTATCACTTTTCACCCAATATAAGCTTAACCAGCCATCGCCATCGATATTTATTTTTGCCAGGTTGACAAAACCGGTTAATTGTACTTTAGGATTTCCTTTTAAAGTAACTCGCAAATTCCGGCTTGTGATACCATTTATTTGCGTCTGTCCGTTGCCAACAACAACGAGTTTTTGCAAGCCAATACTTCCGGCTAATCGGGTAGTCCCCTGATTTGCCAAATATAAATCAAGGTAGCTGGTGTGTAATCGATTACCGGTTATAAAGCCAGCTCCTTCATAATGAAATCCATTGAGAAAACGACCACGCACATCTGCATTGACCGCACCAAAACGAGGGTAACCTTCACCTAAAGACACATATAAAGTATTCTGGTTAACTTGAACTTTCACTTGAGCCAAATCTCTGGGATCGCCCGTCAGAATAAGTTGTGGCTTTTTGTAGCCGGTATGTAAATGCACATTAACGCGTCCCTGAACGTCAACTCGGTTAAAGGCTGTAACCTGTCGGTATTGTTTTGTACTGCTTTTTGAGTACTTTACAACGGGGTCGGGAGCTTTTTCTTTATGGTGATGAGCGCAACCTGCTAAAAAAAAGGCAAGTAAAATCAATAAATAGCGCTGCTTTAACATAGTCTTTGTTCCTGTATCAATAATCTCTCTACATTAGAGGAAGTTCTGGTAATGTGCAAGGGTAAGATCATTCGTACATCGTTCCGTGATACGTGGTTGTCGATCCATATCATCACTCGACTCCCCGTCGTCCTGAGCGCGTCTTTTTGCGCGAAGGATCTCCAAATACTGGCACCATGCCGCTTTTAGGAGATCCTTCGCGCAAAAAGACGCGCTCAGGACGACGTAGATCCTCCTGGATTTCTAAATCCAGGACTCGCGGCTGAAGTTGGAAATAGTTACATATTTGGTACAGGCATCGTGGTATTGATTGTCAGGTGCCTTGGCAATTAGCGATTCGATGGACTCATCAGCAGGCAACAATGCTGGTAATTGGATGAAGATATCGACTAATTTGCCATTTTTACAACCAAGATAAATTTTACCCTGACTGTTTTTGCCAAAAGCTTTCCCTATCAGCTCCCTCAAAGTAGCCAGAGGTACGGTTTCTCCTTTATTAGCTGTTAAATATTTGCCAAATGCGGATTGATCTACTTCCTCAACCAAACGCATGGCCAGGCTAAAATAGTCGTCCGTACTTAAAATCTGGCAACTTCCATGCTTGTTCCATTCATGCCGTTCCAGACAACTGCCGTAATGATAGCTGGGCATTAATTTTTTCAGATTTTCTGAAACATTTTTACTTAATTCAAGTGGCGAATAATCGCAATGGTTTGGCCGCGGTTTGACGCCACAAAAACCATAGCGCTGGCCACAACTCTCTTGATTTGGCCACAGGCCATGTAACGTTAAATGCCTGGCCTGATAAGAATTTTTGGATAATTTAAAGCATTCAGGTTTTCCTGCTTCGTAACCGTAAGTTTCACAAAAGCCCGCCTGTGAACTAAGGGCTAATACATGGGAATCAGCTTTCCCCGAACTGCCATCACAATTATTAGGATTACGCTCATTGTATTCTGATACGCCGCAACTGGCACTGACCCAACGCAATGTGTGATGATGATCTGGAAACTCGACTCGTACCCAGTCGGGTGGTGATTTATTAATTTCTTTTAGCTGATAATGTTTATTGGGCTCTACACTTAAATTGTCAGGATTGGATTTACTGTTTTTAGAGAGGTATGCAGGGCATGATTGTGTCGCTTCGAAAGTACCGCTAACTGGATGTGAAGCATTGATATTAAAGGAAAAAGAGATCAAAAACAGGGTGATGATTTTTTTCATTAAGCATCCTGGCCAAGTTTGATACCTTTTATTATACCGATGTTTGCTCTGAAAGCCAGAATTAAATGCCTTATTGATAAATAAGGATTTTTATATGATATTTGACTTAAGTATTTTGCAAATATGGACTACTATAGATAAGTAACGCCTCTAAAGGATTGGAGAAGGGTATGAACGACCCCTTTGTTTTAAAAGAAAATGGAGATAAAGCATTTGCAGCAGGAGATCTCACTCTTGCTCTTGACTATTATAATCAGGCAATAACTCTCCGCCCCCAATTTTTTGCTGCCTGCTATCAAAAAGGCAACGTATTAATGCAATTGCAACAATACCTGGAAGCAAGTTGTATGTTCTGGCAATCCTATCTCTTCAATAAAACGAATATTACTGCAGCTCTCATGGCAGCACGTGCTCTGGCGCAAGGAGAATATTCTTTAGAAGCATGCAACATTTTCGATGCTTTCAGCACAGATCAAATCGATAACGAAAGTTTGATTTATTATATTTTTGCATTAAGGCAACAAGGGCGCCCCAGTGAAGCGTTGCCCCTTCTTCCCAGGTTAGATGGAATGAATAATCTGCTCTCAAATTGGGCCAAAGCTATTATTTTGATTGACCTGAATCATGTTAAAGAAGCGCAGCGAATTCTGGAACCGTATGATGATGTTGATCTTGAAGGCCATATTACTATCTTGCTGCATCCAGTTTACATTTTTCTGAAAAAACAAGCAGCAATAACCTCGTTACTCGACAGGGCAATCAAACGTATTAAGGCTCCTGATTATTTTTGCTGCCAGCGAATCGCTATTGATGTACTCAGTGGCGAGAATAAAACACCTATAGATGCCTACCGAAGTCTCAAACGCTTTGACATTATTGATGCGGCAGATTATTTAAGTAAACATGCAAATAAGGATTTGATATATACCGGAACCACTTATCAGACTTTTGATGTCTTATCCCAATTTGTTGCCAAAGAAGGCCTGATTTTGGAATTTGGTGTCCGCTTTGGTTATTCTATATCCCATCTTGCTAAATTATTCGCTCCACGTACTGTCTTTGGATTTGACAGTTTTCAGGGCTTGCCTGAAAACTGGTATTGGGAAATGGCTGGCTCTTATACTACTCAAGGTAAAATACCTCAACTGGCGAAGAATATAACTCTTGTCCCAGGCTGGTTTAATGAAACTTTACCCGATTTTAAAAAGAATCATCAGGAACCAATAGCCTTTATCAATATAGATTGTGATTTGTATTCATCAACCAAGCTTGTATTGGATGAATTAGGAAAACAAATTATTCCTGGCACAGTCATTGTTTTCGACGAATATATAGGCAATCCCAATTGGCGGGAGGATGAATTTAAAGCTTTTCAGGAATGGGTTAAAGAAAACAGGGTTAAATATCGCTATCTGACCGCCAGTTTTTATACCAAACAAGTAGCAGTGCAAATCATCAGCAAGGGACGTAAATCCAAAAACAAATGATGTCGTAACCGTGATACAGCTCTCACCAAGTCCTGGCACGATTCGTAACCCGGTCTGCTTGCAGCCGGGAATCGAAGTGGTAATGAGCTAATTCCCGCATTAGGCTAATGCGGGCTACAGCTCTAAAGACATTATAACGCTGTTACTTCTTCAGCTTGTAGTCCTTTAGCACCTTTAGTCACCAGGAATTCTACCCGTTGCCCTTCAACTAAAGTTTTACGCCCGGCACTACTTATGATAGAGCGAAAATGCACAAACACATCATCTTGACCATTATCACGACTTATGAAGCCATACCCTTTATCATCATTAAACCACTTAACGTGGCCAGTTTCTTTAACAGACATTTCTACGTTCCAAATAAAATTAAACAAGCACTTATGAGTTTTACTTACTGTATTTTTATCTTTTCTGAATGCTCAAAAATATTGGCACAAAGAGATGATTGCAACACGTCATAATCCTCTATAAGTAATTAAAATTATAATATGGCGTTGAGCAAATAGCGAGTAATGCTACAATATATTTATACACTTTGAACCCGTATTACGCTTTGCTAATACGGGCTACAGCCTATATTAAATTCAATTTTGGAGTAAATTTGGGTATTACTGCTTCCAACTCATGAGCTAATGACAATAAAAGCAGATCGGCTCCTTTGGCAGCGCCTATTTGTACTGATACAGGAAGTTCTTCGTGCCATATGACAGGAACCGTCATCGCCGGTAATCCAGCCTGATTAAATAAAGATGTAAAGGGAGAAAAATTGATGTTTTTTTGCAGGTAACTGTCGAATTGGTCATCCGTTCTTAATTGGCCTATTAATAAAGGTAATTGCGCCAATGCAGGTGTTAGTACCATATCGTGGTGTTCTAAAAATTCATGCAAAGGGTTTAATGCCTGATACAACCTGTTTTTTGCCAAAATCAGTTCATAAGCAGAAATAGTCAGTCCACGTTGATAAAATTCCCAGGTTACAGGTTCCACATCATGAACCTGTACGGATAGGCCTGTTTCCTGCTCACGGGCTTTTATAGCCGCACAAGTATTTGCAGCAATTAATATCATTGCACTGCTGCCAATAAGGTCAAGATCAAGAGGCAATTGCTTCTGAACCACCTGATGCCCTGCACTTTTCAGTATTTCTTCCATGTTTTTTACTGCATTAAGACACTCTGTAGCAACGGGAACCTGAGCAAACGCCCCTTCCAGGATGGCGATGTTCAATGATTTTTTTTCCCTGCTCAGCGGATAGTCCAGATTTTGCTTCATTAAGTGATTGAATATTAATGTCGAATCCCTGACTGTACGGGTGAGCACAAAATTAGTGGCCATACCAGACCAAAGTTCGCCAACCCAGGGGCCTGTTGGCGTCAGGCCGGTTGTGGGTTTAAAGCCAAATAACCCGCAACATGCAGCAGGAATACGAATGGATCCCCCACCATCACTTGCGGTAGCTACTGGGGCAATACCGGCAGCTACTGCGGCAGCAGAACCGCCCGATGAACCGCCAGGTGTTCTGCCTGGTTCAAAGGGATTACGACAAGGGCCAAGTAATAGCGATTCAGTGACATAGGAAAGCCCTAATTCAGGAGTGTTGGTTTTGGCAATGGGGATAAAACCCATAGCAATAAGTTTGCTGACCAAATCACTGTTCTTTTTTGCCAAATTGTCGGCAAAAAAGCGCGAACCTTCCGTCATCCTTATTCCCTGCAATGCATGCCCTAAATCTTTTACTAACAAGGGAACACCATAAAAGGGTTCATTTCCTTTCATTTCTGACAGGCAGTTATTGGCAAATTCACTACAATCCGTTACTACCGCATTGAGAACGGGATTGACTTCATCAATCCTGGTAAGGGCGCAAGTCAGTGCTTCTTGCGCGCTGATCTGGCGGCTTTTGATTAGGGCTGCTAGCTCATATGCATCGTACTGAATGTATTCGCGGATTAGCATGTCGTTCTCGTGTGGACAGGATTGGTATTTGAATTATAGACAATAATCCTTGCGTAAGAGCTGTAGCCTGTATTAGCGGAGCGTAATACAGGATCAAAGTGGCAATGTCCCGTATTACGCTTCGCTAATACGGGCTACGATCCTTTCCACGTCGTCCTGAGCGCGTTAGAAGGGATTAATAGGTGGCAAAACGTTAGGAGCGCTCTTTTTCGCGGCATTTGCCCGTTTCAGGGCCTTGACGGCTCGTAACAATTCATCGCCTCGCCATAAGGTCTTGTCTTTGCCTTGATACAAAGCCTGAGACAGGATATGTAGTTGTTTCTTCAAATGGGCATCTCTAACCAGTTTGCTCAAGTCAGTAAGGTTTAAAACTGTTGCATCAGGCCAATTGAATGAAGCCCAGTGTAGCAAGGCATCACGTGCTTTTTGGGGATTGCAGGTCGAGCAGGCTTTGGCTAATTCATCCAGTGCTTTTTTATCTTGTCTTTTATTTATAGACCTGGAAGGGGAACGGCGTTGCCAAAACCACAGGCCTAAAGTAATTATCCAAGCACAGGCAAAAAGAATAGCTGCGATCCATGCCCAGCTCAATGAATTTTGTGATGTTGAATCTGAAACTGTAGATGATGGCCTGACAGTACCCTGGCTATCGGCTTTAGCAGCAACCTTGTCAGGCTGAGTTGCTGCAGGAGTAATATCCATACTCCTTGGCGCTAAAACAGCGAACTCTTCTTTTCCTGTCTCTATGTTAAACCATGGAAGGCGTAATTCCGGGATGGTTACTTTGCCAGCCTTATTAAACAAATAGGTCACTTTAATCTCTGTCTGACTGACTAACTCCCCTTGTTTTACCTGGTTACGATCTGCGCCTTTTTCTGGATACACACTAAACGCGTCGGTTTCTTCAAAATTGAGTGTGGGTAACAATTGTGCAGGAATACCTATACCTTCCATCGTTACATTTCGAGTTAAAGTACCACCCTGCCCCAGAGTCTGGCTGGTATTTTCATATTGCTCGGTTAATTTCACCGCTTTTGCCGGTAACCATGGCTTACCTTTGAATTGGGCTGGAACAGGTTGCACTGATAAGCTGATCGGTTTATCGGTGGCTTGTACGCGTTGTGGATGAATATCATAAACCAGACCAGTAAAGGTTGGGGCTGTAATGGTTAAAGTGCCGCTCTTTTGTGGGAAAATAGCATAAGACTGCTCTTCCACCACGTAATTAATATTATTCTGTATGGAATGGTAGCGCTTTGCATCACCCAGTGGAATTAACAAGGCATTTTCCACTTTTGGGCCTTGATAGTTTGCATCCAGCAAACGTTTGTTGGTATATAATTTTACGGTGTAAAGCACTTGTTGGTTGATGTAAGGTTTTTTCTCATCGACCTCAGTGGTGATCATTATATCGTCTTGCCGGGATGGATCCAGTTGTGAATCCTGGTCCTGGGCATTCTCACTCACATTTATAGTGACAGGATTGGTTTTATCTGCACCAAATTTAATTGCAGGAATAGTCAAAATACCCGGCTTCAATGCTTTGAGGGTAATGACCCATTGGCTGGCTGACTCTGCTTGTCCGTTAACGATCGCGTAATTTATCTGACGTTCCGTACCAAGGATAACAAAATCCTTTTGTAAGGCAGTCAAATCAGGAACGCCACCGCCTTGAGCGTTATCCTGAGTTAAAGTCAGTTTAAACACATCACCCATTGTTACTTGTGACGGCTCAACCTCTACCTGAATTTCAGCCAGTACAACACAAGAAAAGAAACATAAAAAAACTAATAATAACTTTTTCATTGATACCATCCGCGTTCTCTTCGTAAATGATCACGTAAAAATTTCTCTCTCATCAAACCGCCAGGGTCATCTGGAATCAATCGCAACCATTGCTCATTTGCCTGCTGTTTTTCCTGATCTGCTTCTGATTGCACTTCGCCTTCCTGCTTTTTATCTCCCTCTTTATTCTTGTCTTGCTCCTGACTTTGCGGCGTTTTATCGCCTTTGTTTTTATCCTGTTGATCTTTATTGCCCTGATTTTTATTCTGCTGATCTTGCTTATCCTGATTTTCGTTCTGCTGATCTTTGTTATCCTGATTTTTGTTCTGCTGATCTTTGTTGTCCTGATTTTCGTTCTGCTGATCTTTGTTGTCCTGGTTTTTGTTCTGCTGATCTTTATTGTCCTGATTTTTGTTTTGTTGATCTTTATTGTCCTGGTTTTTATTCTTTTGGTCTTGGCTGTCCTGCTCCTGATTTTGCTTTTGCTCTTTATCTTTTTTCAACAAGTCGCTTACCAGCTTACGGTTATAGATCGCATCCTGGTTATTTGGATTCAACCCCAATGCTTTATCATATGCTTCTATAGCCTGTTCATACTTTCCCAGATGAGCCAAGGCATTGCCCTGATTGTAATATCCCTGTTCTGTCTTCAACTCTTTGAATAACTCTGCGGCATGTTCGTAATCACCAGCTTTGTAAGAGGCCGCTGCTTGCCAATCCTCACGTTCAAATTGTTCTTTTGCTTTACCAAATTGACCTTTTTGCATGGAGCGTTGCCCCTGCTGATCGGGAGTGAGCCACAGATCAGACCAGCTCAATGCCTGAGCCTGAAATGAAATACAGGTAATGGATAAAATGAGTACGCTACGGATCATACTGCCACCCTCTGTAACCAGCCTCTGCGAAATACCGGTAATAACAAAAATAAAGCCGGAATTAAAAACCAACGCCCCTCATCACGCCAGACAGGAACATCATCATCTTTACTCAAGGCATATTCTTCATTTTTACTGCTGGCCTTGATCCATTGTTCCAAATCACTTGAATCGGAAGAATACTCTAATAATTGTCCGTTACCTGCATTAGCAAAATTCTGATAGAGCGGGTTTATATTTTTATCTGCTTTCACGGGCATGATGGAAGTATCAATCCCTTTGCTTGCCAATTTTTCGGCTGTTTTCATTGCATTGGATGAGGGGGTATCGGCAGTCAATACCAGAATTTGTCCTTGCTTATAGCCTGCCTGCTTGATTAAATTACTTGCCTCATCCAAAGCTGAATCCAGTTTTTGTCCACCCACGGGCATAATGTCAGGGGTTAGCGTAGATAAAAGAGCAGAAATAGTCTGACCATCATCCGTTAAGGGGGACACGATAAAGGGCTCGCCGGTAAAAACAATCAAGCCAAATTGTCCTATTTCCTTACGGCCGAACAAATCATGTAACTTGAATTTAGCTCGGCTTAAACGATTGGGAGTCAAGTCAGTAGCCATCATATTGTCCGACATATCCAGTACTAAGACTCTGGGTTGTATCGGTTTATATGTGGCAACGGGCAGTTTATACCAACAGGGGCCTGCACTGCTTAAAATCATAAACAGGATACTCAGGAATAAAAAAGAAAGGGAAAACATGCGTTTTCCTGATCCTTTTCTTTGCAACAAATGATCCAGTAAATGGCTGTCACAAATTTCACTCCAGGCATGCAGTCTTGGTTTTTGTTGCCATAACAGCACAATAAAAAAGAGTAAAGGGATTATCGCTAAAAGCCACCAAGGCCTTAAAAAATGAAATTCAGCCATCATGAATTGAACTCCTCACGATTGTGAACCAATGACTTGCTCTTAAAAGCTATATCAGCATTCCTGGCCAACCAATAAAAGCAGAGTAATAATGCCAGGCCAACAAACCAGGCATAGTATTCTTTTTGAGGACGAATAGTAGCTTGTTCCTGTTTGACGGTTTCTAACTGGTTAATCATTTGATAAATCGAATTTAATGATTGAGTATCCGTTGCACGGAAATAACGGCCGCCAGTCATTTCAGCTATTTTCTTTAAGGTATCTTCATCAAGCTCTGCTGATGCATTCATGCCAAAGAAATCACCGGTCATTGCGCGCGGATCGGTTTCGGATCCTAAGCCAATAGTATAAACCTTTATGCCATCATCTCTAGCCAATTCTGCGGCTTTTAAAGGAGCCAGAACTCCTGAGTTATTCGCACCATCGGTCAAAAGAATAATGATGCGGCCTTCTTTAGGTACGTTATTCAAACGCTTGACTGCCAAACCTAAAGCATCCCCAATAGACGTAGTTTTACCGGCAAGCCCGGGAGTTGCATCTTCAATACGCATGAGCACACTGTGTCTGTCATAAGTTAAAGGGGTTTGCAGATAGGCACGGGTACCAAAAAGGATTAAGCCAATGCGATCCCCACTGCGATCTTCGACAAACTGTTCTGCAGCGCGTTTCACCACAGTCAAACGACTTACCGGACGACCATGCAATAACATATCGGAAATTTCCATACTGGCAGAAAGATCCAAAGCCATCATAATGTTGTAGCCATCTCGGGTTACGGGTCTTGGTTCACCAATCCAGCGTGGTCCAGACAAGGCAATAACCAGCAGTGCCCAAATCAAGGCAGGTAGCAATAACATGCTTTGTGCCGATATGGAACGTTTCTCTTGTTCCACTATTCCTGCCACTGCGTCAAAAAAGGGGACTTTCAAAGCGGTGGGTAATTTGGCTTTGGCTCGCGGTAGTGTATACCAAAGGAGTAAAGGTAAAGGCAAAAGTACCAAGACCCATGGAGCGGCTAATTCAAACATGGCACTCCTCTTTGCTTAATCCATTGCTCTGCGCGGGTAATCAGCGGTTTAAGATTAACGGTTTCTGATGTTTTAAAAGGTGAATCCAGCAACATGGATTTAACCGGGGTAAAATCAACATTTTTGCCGGTTTGATTTAAAAAATCTATCCAGCCATCACCATGAATACTGGCAACCTGCGTTCTGGGATAATAGACCAGGGCAACGCGTCTCAACAGTTCGGAAATTCGGGCGCTGGCTAATTGCGTATTACGATCTTTTTCGTATTGCTGTGTGTAGGTTTTCAATAGTTCTAATGCCTTTTTCTTTGGCAGGCTATTCAGATACTTTTTATAGAAATAATAAACCAAAGCAATTACTAAAATTAAAACAAGCGCCATTAAGACATACCATCCGGAAGCTAAAGGCCACCAGCCTATTTGTTCAGGAAGATGAATATCTCTCAATTGAGCTAATGGTTCTGCTTCAGCCACGAGTTCTCCTGGGGAAAGTCTGTCTTACCAATTGTGACAGATCAGTATCCGATGTGACCTGCACGTATTGAATCTGCAATCGTTTGAATTGTTCCTTGAGTTTTTCTATGCGTTGCTGGCAATAGAGTTCATAGGCTGTATTCACTGCACTGATGCTGGTATCCAGAATGATTTCCTGTTGGCCATTGGTAATTGCATATTGCTGTGGTTTTGGCGGAGCCAGTTCTACGCGATCGCAAATCTGGTAGGCCAGAATATCATTATGGGCTCTTAAACGGTGCAAATGCTTTTCACATTCTGCATCCATGGTATAAAAATCACTGATGAGCACCAGAATACTCCCGGGTCTGATAACGCGGCGTAATCTCGCTAAAGCATCGCTTAGCATTCTGGGTTTTTCTTCCCGTTGTGCATCAGTCTGATTGGTGTAATGGCTTAGAGAGGCAAGTAAAGGCAGCACTCCGGAATCTCTCCCTCTGGGAGTAAATTCACTGTGTTCGGTGGCGGAGAAAAAGAAACCGCCAATCCGGTCATCCTGCTTGATGACGGTCCATGCCAGCATGGATGCCAATCGCGCGGCTACTACTGATTTAAAGGCGACTCGGGTGCCGAAAATCATTGATGGGTTGAAGTCTGCCAGAATGACAACAGGGCGTTCGCGCTCTTCCTGATAAATCTTGACATGAGGACGTCCGGTGCGTGCGGTAACACGCCATTCCATGTGGCGGATTTCATCCCCGGCCTGGTAATTCCGCACTTCAGAGAAATCCATGCCGCGGCCGCGTAATTTGGACAAGTGGGTACCAGAACGTAAGGCTCTGCCTTCGGGCTTGTAATGAACTGATTGGGCATAACGTCTGAGATCAATAAGTTCATTTAATTCTGCAACGACACCATCAACCATAAAAACCTCTAAGGAATAGCAACCAGGCGCAGTAAGGCATCAATGAAATCATCGCTGTTGACTCCTTCCGCTTCGGCTTCAAAGCTTAAGAGAATGCGATGGCGTAGTACGTCATGGGCGATTACATGGATGTCATCTGGTGTTACGTAATCTCGTCCAGCAAGCCAGGCATGAGCCTTTGAGCATCTGTCTAAAGCAATTGTGGCTCGAGGGCTGGCGCCAAAACGCAACCAACGTCCGAGTTCTTCGCTGTAAACGCCTGGGTTACGTGTTGCTATGACCAGTTGCACGAGATAGTTTTCCAAAGCTTCGCTGGTGTGAACTTTTAATACTTGTTTGCGTGCTTCAAATAAGGTTTTTTGTGATAGCTGTGGAATTTTATCTTGTTTGGTTATGGAAGTTCCCATAGCTTCTTTGCGGGCCAGGGTCAAAATATCCTGTTCTACTTTGGCATCGGGATAACCAATTTTTACGTACATTAAAAATCGGTCTAACTGGGCTTCTGGCAGAGGGTAGGTTCCTTCCTGTTCAATGGGGTTTTGGGTTGCCATTACTAAAAATAATTCGGGCAAGGGATAGGTTTTACCGCCAATGGTTACTTGCCTTTCCGCCATGGCTTCAAGCAGGGCTGATTGTACTTTGGCTGGTGCACGGTTGATTTCATCAGCGAGGATCAGATGATGGAATATGGGACCGGGCTGGAAGACAAACGAGCCATTTTGCGGGTGGTATACGTCTGTACCGGTTAAATCTCCGGGAAGTAAATCAGGAGTGAACTGGATACGATGGAAATCACCTTCAACGCCATCGGATAGTTCTTTAACGGCTCTGGTTTTAGCTAATCCGGGAGCCCCTTCTACTAATAAATGGCCATCGGCAAGTAAGGCAATCAAGAGGCGGGAAATTAAACCTTTCTGGCCTAAAATCCGGGAATTAAGATGATGGCTTAATTGCAACACTTTCTGTTGCACAGAATCCACGACTTTATCGTCCAATTGCTCCATTGCATTTACCCTTTGAAAAAAATCTTATCCTAACGTGAATCGAGCCGGATGCCAAGGGGGTTTAAAATGCTTCTGGTTGGTAAAATGAAGGCGCAGTGCCAAATGATGGACAAGGACGTGCCACTGCGACACTCCGGTGTGTGAAAGGTTTTGCCGGGCCGGGTTTTTAGAGAACCCCGCATCCATGCGATCGGCGCGCACGTCCCTGTGCGCAACGCTCTAAAAACCCGGCCCGGCAAAACCTTTCCGAGAGATCCGTCCCAACGTTAAGCTATTTGCTGCCGATGTAAAGCTTCGGTGTTTGTAGCCACACACGTCGTCCTGAGCGCGTCTTTTTGCGCGAAGGATCTCCAAATACTGGCACCATACCGCATTTCGGGAGATCCTTCGCGCAAAAAGACGCGCTCAGGACGACGTGGATCGGGTAAGGGTAAGAGCAAGAGTCGTAACACACATTAGCAATACCTAACCCGTATGAGCGAAGCGCAATACGGAACAACCCACACCGAAGCCCTGAACGGACGGATTTGAGTGCAGGTTGCACGATCCCCGGGTTAAAAAAAGCGGAGTGTACAATAAGTACATGAGCATTTTTTTAACCCGGAGATCGTGCAAGATGCACCAAATACGCCCGTTCAGAGTTGGTAGTCGCGTTGGAGTTCCAGGGGCATTAACATCTGAACCCGCTCATACAAATCAATAACCTGGGCACAAAACACATGTAATTGCTGATGGTTTTCCCACAGATCGTAATCAATGCCTTTGGTGAACACTTGTTGTCTGGATAAGGTTTTCAGTAAAAAAAGCTCCTGGCTTGAGAAGCCGAGATGGCTGTTTAACTCTACCAGCTCCATCAGGTTTTTATATTCTTTTATGGGGCGGTGTTCATGCAGGCAATAGGCTTTAAAAGTGAGCTGAAAAGCCAGATACATTAAGGTAGTTATGGGAGATAAGGCTTCAATAGAGTCGCCGCCTCTTATCATATCTCGCGGAATTTGATTCAACATGTAATCTGCTGAATAGGCATGTTGTGTTGCGATACTCAGTAATTCCAAAGGGGATAAATAACGCTTGTCCATTAAGGAGCTTCTCCTGATATCTGTTGTTCTTTGCAACAACTTTGTGAAAATGTGTTAAAATCAGGCGCAATTATATCTGCTAATTTGATTGATGCACACCATTATTAACAGCCCTTTCACTATTGGCGATCTGAAACTGCCACACCGACTGATTCAAGGTCCTTTAGCGGGATATAGTTGTGCGCCGTTCAGGGAATTGTTTTATCGGTTCAGAGCGCCAGCTTATTGTGTGTCAGAAATGAGTTCCGCTATGGATATTGTCCATAAACACTCTGATGAATCGCGTTATATTTATCGTTCTCCGCAGGAACAGATTCTTGCTTACCAGATTTCGGGTACTGATCCGCAAATTATGGCTCAGGCAGCTTTGCAATTACAAAATAAGGGGGCTGATTTAATTGATATCAATTGCGGTTGTCCCAAAACCAAAATCCGTAAAAAGGGCGCGGGAAGCGCTTTGCTGGAACAACCCGAACAATTAAGTTGCATTATTAAAGCAGTGCGTGCAGCGATTACTATTCCTTTAACGGTTAAAATCCGTATTCAGGGTAATGCTCATGATGTTGCGCTGGCACAATTAATTGAAGCCTCTGGGGCCGATGCATTGATAGTACATGGCCGGCGTTGGGTAGATGATTATGATATTCAATGTGACTTCCATCAAATAGCGACCATAAAAAAAGCGATCACTATTCCCGTGATAGCCAATGGCGATATCCGTTCTGTTGATTCTTTGCAGCAGGCAATGAGCATCAGTAGTTGTGATGGATTTATGATAGGCAGGGCTGGCAGTGGGCGTCCCTGGCTTTATCAGGAGTTGCTGGAGCAGCGTAAAATGGAGATTTCTGCGTCTGATAAGAGAACTTTGTTCATAAGCCACCTGGAAGGTTTGGCCTCTTTGGAAGATGAGTATAAAGCGGTGTTACAGAGTAAATCGCTCATACGGTATTATTTTCGGGGTGAGTTTTCTGAAGAGCAGTTCAATAGTTTTTATAGGTTGAATTCTTTAGGGGATATTCGGGATTTTTTGGTATGTGAATATAAGGGACTCTAGTGCTACATCGATCCCGTATTACGGCTATCGCCTAATACGGGCTACACACTCCATCTCTTTGCCATTCTCCGAGCCACGTCGTCCTGAGCGCGTCTTTTTGCGCGAAGGATCTCCTGAAAACGGCATGGTGCCAATATTTGGAATCCTTCGCGCAAAAAGACGCACTCAGGACGACGTAAATCAGTGCGAGTTCGATCCCGGCTGCAAGCAGACCGGGCTACGTTCCGTGCGCGGCCAAAAACTTATCCTGTCAAACTTCTTCCGCCGTCTACTTTTAATGTCTGGCCGGTAATAAATGGATTTTCTGCTAAAGACAAAACTGCGTGGGCAATACATTCTGGATTGCCGTGACTTTTTAATGGTGTTTTATCGATAATCTTTTGTTGTTCGGGAGCGGTCAGGGTATTTGCCTTTTCAGGCCAGATCGTAGCACCTGGTGCTACTGCATTGACCCTGATTGATGGTGCCAGTTCACGCGCCAGAGTTTTGGTCTGCATTTCTAGTGCTGCCTTGCTTTGACAATACAGGGAGTAGCCTTTAAGTGGGCGTTCAGCATGAATATCAGTGATATTAATGATGCAACCGGAGGTTTTACTCAATAAAGGACGGGCGGCGAGGCTCAATAAAAATGGGGCTTTGACATTGGTATCAAAAAGACCGGCCCAATCTGCCTCTTCAAATGAAGGACAATCTGTTCGGATAAAGACAGAAGCATTATTTACCAATAAGTCGAGACGCCCCGCCCACTCACTGATTGTACTCATCATTTCCGCGGCAGCACCTTGTTCGGTTAATTCTCTTTGTAAAACAAAAGCGCTATCAATTCTTTGATTATTCAACTCTGCAGCAAGGGCATGGGCTTCATTCAAGGAATGATGACAATGAATGACTACCCGATAACCGGCAGCATGTAATGTTGTAACAATGGCTGCTCCGATACGTCTGGCGCCACCGGTCACCAAAGCAACTTTTGCTTCTTGTTTGTCTCCCTTATTCAAGGTATGTTCCCCTGTTCGCAATTATTCACTATTCTTCTGCGTTTAATGATAAACTACCCAACGCAATGAACACCTTATTTTTAACAAGTTTAATCGATTATGAATTTAATACAAACGCTGCATGACCATCTGGAAAAGCACCTGGAGATACCCTTTGCTGAATTCATGCATCTGGCACTCTATGCGCCAGGGCAAGGCTATTACAGTTCGGGACTGCAAAAGCTTGGGAAACACGGTGACTTTATGACCGCTCCTGAACTCACTCCTTTATTTGGTAAAACCCTGGCCAACCAATGCCAACAGGTCCTGCAACACCTGAGCAATCCTTCTTTGTTTGAATTTGGTGCCGGCACCGGGAAACTCTGTGTTGATGTGCTAAGCCATCTGGAAGAACTCAACTGCCTGCCCGATGCGTATTATATTTTGGAAGTCAGCGCCAATTTACGGCACCGGCAAGAAGAATGGATTAATGAGCAAATTCCGCATCTTGCCAATAAAGTAATCTGGCTGGATCGTTGGCCTGAAACTCCTTTTAATGGAGTAGTGCTGGCGAATGAAGTTTTGGATGCCATGCCCGTACATCGCTTTATGCAAACCGTAAATACCGTTATGGAAAGTTTTATTACACTCAATGAAGAAGGGCAACTGGCTGAAGTGTTCAAGGCTTGTGACAATACACGTTTATTGTCTTACATTAACAAAAACGTGCCAAACAATCTCACGCCTTATCTTTCTGAGGTAAATCTTTTTATCGATGACTGGTTACTTAGTAGTTATCGCATGTTAAATAAAGGGGCTGTCATACTCATAGATTACGGTTTTCCAAGACACGAATACTATCATCCTGATCGCAATCAAGGGACTCTGATGTGCCATTACCAGCATCACGCCCATACCAATCCTTTATTGCATCCCGGGGAACAGGATATTACTGCTCATGTTGATTTTACTCATGTAGCAGAAGCGGCGCAGCAGGCTGGATTTCATGTGGCTGGTTATACAAATCAGGCTTCTTTTTTACTGGCCAATGGCGTGCTGGGCTTTCTCCACAGCCTGGACAGCGAGAAAGATCAATTTCGCGCCAAACAGGCTATAAAACAATTGACTCAGCCCAGCGAAATGGGTGAACTGTTTAAAGTAATGGCGCTGACAAAAAATATGGAAATCGACCTGAATGGATTTCTATTAAATGATAAACGAGTGAGTTTATAAATGAAAAGATACCTTACCACTGTAGAATTGCAAAAAGAATCCATGAAGTTTTCTGCAGGACATACTACCATTTTCTCTGCGACCGAAAGAGAACCCTTGCATGGACACATGTATTGCGTCTATCTCGCCCTGACTACCTGGGTGGAAGAGAATGGAATGACTTTTGATTATCGTTATTATAAAGAGCGGATTCACGTTTTGTGCCACCAGTTAAATCAGACGTTTCTCATGCCACAGTTTTCGCCTTTTTTGCAGTATGCAGAGGATGATGAATATTACTATTTTACCTTCAACCATAAAAAAATTCCCTTTTTAAAGGAAGACGTAACCTTAATGCCGCTGAGCAATATTACTGTTGAGGAATTGTCGCGCTGGTTTGTTAATGAGTTAATTAAAGACACTGAAGAACTGGACAGGCATCGTATTGAGAAGGTGGTGGTTAAGGTCTTTTCAGCACCGGGACAATCAGCAAATCACGAATGGCACAGAGTAAAATGAACGATGTATATCATGTCTGTATACCCCATACCAGCCGTGATTACTTTGACTACACGGCAGAAGGGCTAGCTCCCTGTGTTGGTGCTCGTGTATGGGTTCCTTTTCGTAAACAGACGCGGTTGGGCATAGTCCTTAACAAGAGCCAGTCCGATTCCTGTACTGGTTTGAAAAACATTCACAGTGTGATCGATGATGAACCTGTTCTGGATGAGGAATTACTCACCCTTTGTTCCTGGATTGGCAGCTATTACCAATCCCCTTTGTCTGAAGTTTTGCCTTTAGCTTTACCCAAGAAATACCGTGCAGGTGAGCCCTGTCATTTACCGGTGGGTGATTTCTATCAATTAGCATTATCCGTTGATGAAGCCAGAAAGAACATCCCCGCGCGTGCGCGTAAGCAGCTGGAGCTGGTGGATTTTTTAGCGAGCCATGAAAAACCCGTTTCCAAACAAACCCTGACCCGGCAAGGATTTACTTCAAGCCAATTATTGGCTCTGCTTTCTGCGGAAATCATCAGCTTGTCACAGGAAATACTGCTGCCCGAAAGTTTAAATAATACACCGTCACCGCCTTTGGCTCTGAATCCTGAGCAGGCGGTCGCCGTATCACGGGTTCTTGAGCATCAGAATAATTATCAGTGCTTTTTATTACAAGGCGTTACCGGAAGTGGTAAGACGGAAGTGTATTTACAGATCATCGATAAAATTCTGAAAGCGGGGAAACAGGTGCTGGTGTTAGTCCCTGAAATTGGGCTGACCCCGCAATTACTGGCTCGTTTTACGGCTCGATTTAAGCAACCCATTGCAGTCATCCATTCCAATCTGAATGATTCTGAACGTCAGATAGCCTGGCAATTAGCTAAAGAAAATCGGGTAAAAATGGTCATTGGCACACGTTCTGCTGTATTCACGCCTATGCCCGACCTCGGTTTAATTGTCATTGATGAAGAACATGACAGCTCCTTAAAGCAAATGGAAGGGGTTCGCTATTCTGCACGCGATACCGCGTTAATGCGCGCGCATCAGGCCAATATCCCGATTATCCTTGGGTCTGCCACTCCCAGTCTTGAAAGCGTGCATAATTGCAAACAGAATAAATATTCTTTGTTACGTTTAAATCATAAAGCATTATCTACAGTACCCTTGCATTACCAATTGATTGATTTGCGTTCCCAGACCTTGCAACATGGTTTGGCTGCACCCGTTTTACAGATTATTAAAGAACATTTGCAACAGCAGAATCAGGTTTTAGTCTTTATTAATCGCCGTGGTTTTGCACCAGTCCTGCTCTGCCATCAATGCGGCTGGATGGCTGATTGCAGAGCCTGCGACAGCCATTTGACCATGCACCGGCAATCAGGACAAATGATTTGCCATCATTGTGGACTAATCCACAGGATACCCAGCCAATGCCAGAGCTGTCAGAGTAAGGAATTGATCCCGGTTGGGGCCGGAACACAAAGGATCCATGAGTTTCTCAGTTCTTATTTTCCTGAGACGAGTGTCTTGCGCATCGATCGTGATGCTGTTCGCAAAAAAAATGCTTTGGATGAACATCTGGATAAGATCAATACGGGTGAGGCACAATTAATCGTAGGCACACAAATGCTGGCCAAAGGGCATCATTTCCCCAGGCTGTCATTGGTCGTAGTGCTTGATGCCGATGCGGGACTCTACAATCAGGATTTCAGGGCAGTAGAGCATTTAGGGCAATTATTAACCCAGGTTGCAGGACGGGCTGGACGCGCGGAACATCCAGGCCAGGTACTGATTCAAACTCATTTACCCGATCATCCTTTGCTTAACCTGCTGATTCAGCAGGGTTATGATCAATTTGCCGATGCACTGCTTACTACTCGCCAACAGGCTGAATTACCACCCTTCCATTATTTGGCGGTAATCAGGGCTCAAGGGAAGGCGATTGCTCATGTTTTAAAATTTTTGCATGCCACTAAAGATCAAATTCAAATAAATCCTGTGACGGTTATGGGACCTGCACCTGCCCCTATGCCACGTAAGGCCAATCAACACCGTATGCAATTGTTGGTGAAATCGCCGTCCAGAAAAGCACTGAAGAGTTCATTGACGCAATTGCGGGAGTGGTTAACAATAAATAAATTATCTAATGGAATTCGCTGGAATGTGGACGTTGATCCTATGGACTTATCATGACTGACCAAAAAATTACGGTACACCAAAAAACCTTTGATATTGCCTGGGGCGATATGGATGCTTTAGGACATGTCAATAATGTCCGCTATTTTGATTATTTTCAGGAAGCGCGTATTGAATGGTTAAGGGATCTGAATATCCCAATGACCGGGCAGACAGGGCCTATAGTGCTGCACATAGCCTGTACGTACTTAAAACCGGTTGTTTATCCTGCAACTTTATTGTTAACCAGTAAAATACACAGTCTGGGTAATTCCAGCATGATCATGGATCATGATCTTTACCAGGGCGAAACGCTGGTGGCACAGGGTGTTTGTAAGATTGTTTGGGTTGATTACACGCGAAACAAATCAGTGACCTTGCCGGATGATATTCGTCGTTTGTTTGGATGATATGTGATTAACTGTTCCGCTTCCTGACGGTCGCGGCTCGGTTTTCTTTAAATATTCATGACCCAATCCGAGCCGCGACCGTCAGGAAGCGGAACTTTTGATTAACGCAAAAACCTACACCGCAATAGGCGCCTTAATCGCCGGATGTGATTGATAATTCACGAATTCAAAATCATCATACTGGTATTCAAATAAAGATCCTGGTTTTCTCTTAATGAGTAATTCGGGAGCTGGAAGCGGA
The DNA here is from genome assembly GCF_000373765.1 of Legionella shakespearei DSM 23087. Lineage (GTDB taxonomy): Bacteria > Pseudomonadota > Gammaproteobacteria > Legionellales > Legionellaceae > Legionella > Legionella shakespearei. Next base: position 24,067 of record NZ_KB892434.1, read on the forward strand.
TCTCTTGCCAATTGGGTGCGGGTCTGTTCCAAATGGTTAAGGTACAAATGACAATCGCCGCCAGTCCAGACGAATTCGCCCACATCAAGATTACACTGTTGCGCTACCATATGTGTTAACAAAGAATAAGAAGCTATGTTAAAGGGAACCCCCAAAAACACATCCGCCGATCGTTGATATAACTGACAGGACAGCTTGTTATTTGCTACATAAAACTGGAATAAGGCATGACAGGGCATCAATGCCATTTTATCCAATTCACCGACATTCCATGCGCTGACAATCAGGCGGCGTGAATCCGGGTTGCTTTTAATCTGCTGGACTATATCGCTTAACTGATCGATGGTACGGCCGTCCGCAGTAGGCCAACTGCGCCACTGTTTCCCATATACAGGACCCAAATCACCATTACTGTCTGCCCATTCATCCCAAATAGTCACACCGTTTTCTTTTAGATAAGTAATATTGGTATCGCCTTTCAGGAACCATAACAATTCATGGACTATGCTGCGCATGTGCAGTTTTTTGGTAGTCACCAAAGGAAAACCCTGCGCCAAATCAAAACGCATTTGATAACCAAAAACGGATAAGGTACCGGTGCCTGTCCTGTCTGTCTTTTCTGTACCATGCTGTACAATATGTTCTAGCAAATTTAAATAAGTTTTCATTGTTTAACCCGCCACCATAACCAAAGTCCCAATAATAACATAGGAATCGATAAAATCTGCCCCATAGTCAACCAGCCAAAAGCAATAAAGCCCATTTGCGGATCGGGTTCACGAAAACATTCGGCGATTAAACGGCAAATAGAGTAACCAATCAAGAATACTGCTGAAACGCGTCCAACAGGTCTGGGTTTGGACGCATAACACCATACCAGAATAAACAAGCCTATGCCCTCGAGGCCAAATTCATAAATTTGTGATGGGTGACGTGGCTGGTTATCAACATGAGTGTAAATCATAGCCCAAGGTACATCAGTTACTCGCCCCCACAATTCGCCATTGATGAAATTGCCAGCACGCCCGGCAGCCAGACCCAATGGGACCAGGGGCGCAACAAAATCTCCCACCTCTAAAAATGATTTCCCGAATTTCCAGGAAAAAATCCATATGGCAATAATGACACCAATTAACCCCCCGTGGAAGGACATTCCACCTTCCCAGATTTTGAATAAAATCCAGGGCTGGTGAATTAATTCCTGGAAATTATAAAACAGCATATAACCAATACGACCACCCAGAATCACCCCAAGGGCTGCGTAAAAAATCAAATCACTGATTTGATCTGCATTCCAGTTTAATTGGTAATGTTTCATCCGCCAGTAGGCCAGTAACCAGGCGCCGACAAAACCGACCAGGTACATTAAACCATACCAGTGCACCTTAATGGGTCCTAATGAGAAAGCAACGGGATCTATGTAGGGAAAAGTAAGCATGGGTCTTTATATTCCTTTTATAATATTTACCACGTACCACGTCGTCCTGAGTGAAACGAAGGATCTCCCGATATAAGCACGATGCCAATTGCAGGAGATCCTTCGCTTCACTCAGGACGACGTACCTACATGTAGGATAACGTGTCCTTAAAATTCTAAAAAAACATTTTAATTGCCGTAAGTAACAAAATGACAATAAAAGCGTATTTTAATTGCTTCACCGGCAAAAGATAATTTAATTTAGCACCTAAAGGGGCCATGATGCTACTGGGAATAGCGATTAATAAAACGGCAGGCCAATAGACATAGCCTGTGGCATAAGGAATGGCGGCCATTTCCTTGCGGCCAGTAATAAGAAACACCAGGGCGCCAATGAAGCCCACGATTAAAGTACATAAATTGGATACCGGAGGGATTTGTCGCATTTTTACTCCGCAATATGCGAGGTAAGGAATAATCAAAGTACCACCCCCAATTCCTAAAAGACCTGATTTCATGCCTATTAAGAAAGTGATGAGCTTATTGATCCAGCCTGCCGGAAAATGTACATGAAGACGATCATGGCGGTTTGTCAGCATTTTAAAAGCAACGAACAAGAGAAACACTGCAAGGATGAACTTTAGCCAATAAGTCGGAATAAATTCGGCAAGTAACGCGCCAGCAATCACACCAAGAACGATACCTGGCCACAGTTTATTGAAAACAGGCCAAAGAATTGCTGCTATTTTATGGTGGGCTTTTATTGATGCCAGAGAAGTAAAAACCATTACGGCCAGTGAGGTACCTGAAGCAACATACATGGCAAGGCTTTCAGGGACTAACTGATTCAGTTGAAAAATAAGAATCAATCCGGGAACAACAAGAATACCGCCACCTATGCCAAAAATCCCGGCCATCAATCCTGCAAAAATCCCGATGAAGGCATAAATGGAGCCGTGCAGCAAAATTTCGGGAAAGGTCATGACTTACCGGCTCTGATTAATCCTCCCAGCCCCTCTTCCTCTAAAGCCCTTTGTAAATGAAAGCGAATTTCAGCAGGATGCTCAAATTCAAGAACTTCAGCCAGAATTTTACGGGCATTGGCAATAGCCAGATTACGAATCACCCATTTCACCCGCGGCAAGCTGGCTGAGTTCATACTCAAGGTATCAAAACCCATGGCAATCAATAAAATAACCGCTAAAGGATCACTGGCCATTTCACCACAAATACTCACTTCAACCCCAGCCGCATGCCCCCCTTCAACAATTTTAAGCAAGAGCCGTAACATGGCCGGATGCAAGGAATCATAAAGGCCGGCTACTCGCGCATTATTCCTGTCTACAGCTAATAAATATTGGGTCAAATCGTTGCTGCCAACGGAGATGAAATCAACGCGTTTGGCCATTTCCCGAGCCAGATAAGCTGCCGCTGGCACCTCAATCATCACTCCCAATTTGGGCTTTTCAATCACACAGCCTTCTTCCAGCAATTCTTCGAATGCCTGTTCAATCAGATAGGTTGCCTCTTCTACTTCACTTAAATTGGTGATCATCGGCAGCATAATACGAAGGTTGTTTAATTCCTCACTCGCCCGCATCATCGCACGCACCTGAACCAGAAACACATCAGGATGATCGAGAGTAACGCGTATGCCACGCCATCCCAGATAGGGATTTTCTTCTTCCATCGGGAAGTAAGGCAGCACTTTATCACCACCAATGTCCAGAGTTCTCATAGTGACAAAACGAGGGGCGAAGGCTTTAAGCGTCTGTCGGTAAATAATGGTTTGTTCGTCTTCGGAAGGAAACCTGTCCCGGCTCATAAAAGGTACTTCTGAGCGGTACAGGCCGACCCCTTCAGCGCCCACGCTCATGGACATACCTGCGTCCATAGCCAGACCCGTATTCACTTGCAGGGAAACCCGGTAACTGTCCGTGGTTTCAGCCGGCTTGTCACGCAGGCTCACCAGGCTTTGATTTAATTCCAGCTCTTCCTGAGCTAACTGCTTGAATTCACTTAAGATGGTTTTGGAAGGCGAAACGTAGACATGACCGTAAAAGCCATCGACAATTAATGCCTTACGTGATACAGATTCAAGTTTAAGCCCGCGAACGCCCATTACTGTCGGCACACCCAGTGCACGGGCCAAAATGGCGACATGAGAGTTATTTGAGCCTTTGGCAGAAACTACCCCCGCCAATTGCCCTTCAGGAACTTCCGCGAGAGCGGCTGCAGTAACTTCTTCACCAATTAAAATAGTGCGTTTGGGATAGGCGATTTCTTCACGTTGTGTACGTTGTAATTCTGCCAGTACCCGGCGACCCAAATCACGGAAATCGCTAGCCCGTTCGCGCAGGTAATCGTCTTCCATGCTCTCAAATTGTGAGACGTGTTTTTTAATGACTGTAGCCAGTGCCGCCTGGGCGCTGATGTGTTCATCGCGAATGACATGTTCCACTTCAGCACCAAGGCTGTCTTTATCAAGGATGCGTAAATAAACATCAAAAAGTGCATGTTCTTCTTCGGCAACCGTGTCCTTCATCCGCTTGCCTAAGCGTCTCATATCATCTCTGGCGGCTTCCAAAGCCTCATAAAAGTCATTGATTTCGTCATCCAGATCTTCAACCGGATTACGCGGTACAGCATCAATATCAGCCATGGGATAAACCACCACAGCAGTACCAATACCAATACCAGGAACACTGCCCACCCCGGTCAACGCGGTCTGGGCAGACTCAACTTTGGCAACGCCTAAAGGTTTGGGTTGGGTCAGCTCAGCCAGCTCCCCTGTGGCTTCCGCATGCGCAATAAGCCCGCCAAGTTGGGCTGCCAGAGTGATTAAAAAGGATTCCTCCGCATCATCAAAACAACGCTGCTCTACCTGCTGGACGATTAAGACGCCATAGAGCTTTCTGTGCTGAATAATGGGCACACCCATGAAGGCATTTAAATGCTCTTCGCCTAGCAAAGGATTATGATAAAAATCAGGGTGCAAGGGGGCATCCTGCAGGTTAATGGGCTCTTCCCTGCGACCGATCAAACCAATAAGACCGCTATCGAGAGCAATGCGCACCCGAAACTCAGCTTGTTTATTTAAACCTTCAGTGGCAATTAAAACATATTCGGCATGTTTGTTATCGATAAGATAAACGGAAACGGCCTCAGCGTTAAGGGCTTTATTTATGCGTTGCACCAATATGCCAAGAGCTTCAGTTAAATGATTGGCGGCGGTGACATCTTGAACTATCCGTTTAAGTACTTTTAGCATCTAGGGCCTATGATTACCTCTTTTACGTTTCATACCGTAGGGAGTACGGCGATTTTTTAGTAAGGGTTCCAATTCTTTTAAAGCTTGTGTATACACTTGCCTTTTAAAAAAGATAACCTGATCTTCTGGCTCATGGAAATCTATCCAGCGCCAACTGTCAAACTCCGGGGAGTCACTTAAATCCAGCCTTACCTTTTGTTCGCTGGAAACAAGCCTTAGCAAATACCATTTTTGCTTTTGCCCTATAACCAGAGGTTCACTGCCATGCCGCAGATACTGTTTCGGAAGCCGGTATTTCAGCCAGCGTTTGGTAGAGCCAATGACTTCAACATCATGCTTTTCTAACCCTACTTCTTCATGTAATTCCCGAAACATAGCCTCCAGGGCTGTTTCACCTGCTGCCAATCCACCTTGCGGGAATTGCCAGGCGTCATGGCCACTTCGTCTTCCCCAAAATACCCTGTCAGATCCGTTGACAAGGATAATACCTACATTCAACCGATAACCGGCACGATCAATCACCATGATGTCACTGCTTAGACTAAACCGTTAATATCTTGATTTTTCCACAAAATACAAGACATTGGCAATTAAATCCGTAAATATTATTGCGATGAGCCCATTCCTGGTGAAAAATCTGCGTCAAAATCAATATCAAGAGTCCTCTCAGCAGCTCTTGTTCGCTCGCGATTTAATGCGTTTAAATACCCCGAAAACATTAAGCCAAAACTTGGTTCTCTATAATATGTTGACTGTTCTGTGAGTATCACCTGATGCAGTGACGCATCAGCCTGAATAGTGCTGATTAACGAATTGACTTCATTCCCGGCCTCTCTTAACAGGGCAAGTTTTAAATGTTCCATTTGATCTTGCATGGTCATTGAATAGTTTGCTAATTCCGTAGTTAAAAGTCCAAAATAATTCTCGTTAATCGATACAGAACCTGAGACTAACCAGGCATAACTGTAATATCCCGAAAATATCTCTTTAAGTAAACCAATGATGAAAGGGCTCCATCCATCACCGAACCAGGTTTGGTCAGGAAATTCAGAGTTCGCCTTAATTAATAAGGAACCGACTTTGTTTAAGCCTTCGCAAATGGTTGCTACAGCCATTTGCGTACATTCTGTAAATGATTCTTTTGCTTGATTGATTTGATTGTGGTGTTGCTCAATTTCCTTTTGAATTTTTTTGGCCTGGAAATAATAAGACTGGGTATGATCAGCCAAATTTTCTGTTGTATTACCTGCTTCATAATCAGTAATTAATTGCTGTATTTGGGGCAGATAGGATTGATAACTTTCTGTTTGCACGTGCTCATGCTGTAACAATAAATCATATACCAGCTCTATGCCGTAACAAATTCGCAACGCAGTCAATGCATAGGTCAGCTTTCTCATAAAAATAAGTGTATCTTTCTCCAGACCATCTACTTCGGTATGATTAAATGCAAAAAACTCCCCTTCCAATTTTAAGCCCAGACCCGCTTGCAACATAATGTCGGTAAATTCAGTTAAAGACTGGAAATCTATATTCAATAGTTCTTTACTCACTAAAGCCGGCACAGGATAGCCGCCAATGCATCCCATAACTTCTTTGATTTTTTGATTGTTTGCTTCGATAAAGAAATAGTCGCCGATACTTTTTGCTATATTTTTTCTGGCAGTCGCGTAGTAGTTATGCCGAGATGAAATGGGAACCATAACAGTGCTTATTTCCTGTTGCAGCACGGAGGAATTTTTGATCTGTCCTTTGGGCATAACTATCTCCTTTACATCCATTATGGCTTTAATTTCTACCTTGCAGCATGAATCGTGTCAAGTAGTTATTTGTACTTTTATTTTCTGCCTTCTCTGGTGCCCATAAACACTTTTCCAATATTCTTCTTATAAGGCATAATGGAACTAAATATTCCCATCTGAAAATGATATGAAAAAACGCATTTTGATTATTAATACGGGCGGCACTATCAGTTCTGTCAAAACCGACCATGGTTACGAACCTGCACCGGGATACGTAGAATCAGCTCTGGCGCAGATTCCGGCTTTAAAGCATAAAGACATGCCAATTTACACGATTAAGGAATATCAGCCCTTACTGGATTCTTCCAACATGACAGTAAATGAATGGAACCGGATTGCTTACGACATAGCCAAAGAATACGATCATTTTGATGGTTTTGTCGTGTTTCATGGTACTGACACCATGGCGTATACGGCTTCGGCTTTGTCCTTTATGTTAGAAAACCTGGGGAAACCGGTTATTGTAACAGGTTCGCAGATTCCTTTGTCAGAGGTGCGTAATGACGCGATTGACAATGTCATTACCTCCTTATGGCTTTGTGCACATCAACCCATTAATGAGGTCTGCATTTACTTTAATCAGCATTTATTACGAGGCAACAGAAGCCAAAAAATCAGTGCCCAACGCTTTAATGCTTTTGACTCACCGAATTACCCTCATTTGGCCGCAATTGGAATAGACATTGAACTGCATCAACATCTGTTGCGCAAAGCACCTGAAAAACCTTTTCATTTGCAAACGATTACCCCACATTTCATTGCCAATTTCCGGCTGTTTCCAGGCTTTGCTTCCGATGTTCTGGCTTATGTGTTAAGCCAGTCTTTGCGTGGTTTAATCCTTGAAACTTATGGCGCGGGTAATGCCCAGAATAACGATCCGCGCTTTTTACAGTTACTCAAAGAGGCTTGTGATCGGGGGATCATCATTATTAACTGTACCCAATGCAAGGAAGGACATGTGGAAATGAGCCAATACGCTACCGGCCATACTTTAAAGCACGCGGGATTGATTAGCGGCCATGACATGACTCCTGAAGCAGCTCATTGCAAGTTATTGTATTTATTGAGTAAAAATGTAAGTATTCCAGAAGTTAAAACATTGATGGAAACGGATCTCTGTGGCGAATTACATCAGGTGAATGGTTAACGTGTAGCCCGTATTAGGCGATAGCCGTAATACGGGATCGAAGCTTGAATTACCCCGTATTACGGCTATCGCCTAATACGGGCTAGGGATCTGCCATTAAGTTAACGTGAGTTCCGCCGCTACATCGCAAAACTGGATTGCTTTAAGATACTGTTTGTTGGGTCAATTTCGTTGATAGCATTCTGCATACTGACTTCCAAACGTCCTCTGCTTGGTTTGATTGTCGGGGTGGAAACCTGGGCTGTAGCAAAAAAGCCTACACTGACTGGTATGGCGCTGGACACTTGAGAGCCCACACAGATTTTAGCGTTATCTCGCTGAATGGCCTGAATTTCCAGGAGCACTGCTTCTTTTCGCGCATCCTCATATCCATCTTTGATCGCCAGTAATTTTTTTTCACATGCAGTAAGATGCAGCAGCAGGCATGCTTCTTTCTTCTCCCTGATCTCGACCGTAGACGCTCCGCCAACAGCAGTAAATGCCTTAGTTAAAACACCATCTTCTGTGGGAGTAAAAATATTTTCACCGAAATAAAATGCAGAGTGGGCACATAAGATATGGAAAGGATCATCATCACTGGGAATATCAATCAGTTTGTAAGACAAACCGGAAAGCACATTACAAAATCGATCTAAATCAGAGTTAATCTTGGTTAGCGTATCATTTAAGTGCCCTCTGGTATAAGCAGCTTCCTTGCGTATTTTTTCAACTTCGGTATCTATTCCAAGAACCAGTTCTTTTAAATTCTCCAGATTTTTTTTATCAGACTCATCAGAGGCATAATCTTCAACAGCCCGTCTTAATTTCAGTGTCAGATTTCTTTGCTTTTCTGATAAATCAGCATTTCGCAATCCCCCAAACCACCCCTGATCAGCTGCGCTTGATTCTTTCATCGATTGATCCAGGCATCGCAGAATAAGTGTTTTAGCTGCTTTAATAAATATCGTCATTGCACTACTCCTTTAACTGCAATTTTTTTATTATATCCATCTTTACTTCATTCATAACATTGAGGCAGACTGTTTAAATCAGCATCTGTTATGTATTTCAACCTAGGAAATCACAAATCTCATGAATTTACAAATTATTATTTTAGCTGCGGGTCAAGGTAAGCGGATGTACTCCAACACCCCTAAAGTCCTCCACCCTATAGCAGGAAAACCCATGCTCACTCGAGTAGTGGAAACCGCACAGCAATTAAATCCTGATGCAATTCATATTATTTATGGTCATGGTGGTGAACAAATTAAGAATTCACTCCCTGATTTACCTGTACATTGGGTTCATCAGGCAGAACAGTTAGGTACTGGCCATGCAGTAATGCAAGCCTTGCCTCATATTCCGCCTCATGCACAAGTCCTGGTATTATCCGCTGATGTGCCACTCATTCAGGCAAAAACGCTTCGCGCTTTGATAGAGCGCAGCACAACAGCAGACATACATCAATCCGTTTTAGCACTCCTGGTTGCCAACCTCGAAGACCCGAGCGGTCTTGGGCGTATTATCAGAAACAACCAAGGTGAAATTTCTGCCATTGTAGAAGAAAAGGATGCACAGGAGCAAGAAAAGAATATAAAAGAAATTTATACTGGCATTTGCTGCGCTAAAGCCAGCGATTTAGAGGTATGGTTACCCCAATTGGGTAATAATAATGCTCAGGGCGAATATTATTTGACTGAAATTATTGCCATGGCCGTAAAAAATCAGGTACCTATTACCTCATTGGCGGTTAACGATTGTTTTGAAATCCAGGGGGTAAATAACCGTTTACAATTACAGCAGTTAGAACGGGTCTGGCAAAAAAGGACAGCAGAACAATTTCTGGCCGATGGAGTGATGATAGCTGATGCAAACCGTTTTGATTTACGTGGAGAATTAACCTGCGGTAAAGACGTATTCATTGACGTTAATTGCGTGTTGAGTGGTACCGTAATTCTAGGGGATGGCTGCAAGATAGGCCCAAATTGCAGTTTGACCAATGTCACTTTGGGCGCTGGTACCGAAATTTATCCCAATAGTGTCCTGGAGGGAAGTATTACAGCAGAAGAGTGCCAGATAGGACCATTTGCCCGCTTAAGGGAAGGAACCAGACTCGCCGCACACTGCAAAATCGGCAATTTTGTGGAAACCAAAAAGGCGATTTTTGATGAAGGCTCCAAGGCTAATCATTTAAGTTATCTAGGTGATGTCAGCGTAGGCAAAAAAGTGAATATTGGTGCAGGCACGATAACCTGCAACTACGATGGTGCAAACAAGCATCAAACCATTATAGAAGACGGTGCATTTATAGGTTCAGACACGCAATTGGTGGCTCCAGTCACTATAGGAGCTAACGCTACCATAGGCGCAGGAAGTACTATACGGAAAAATGCTCCGGCAAATGAACTTACATTAACAGAATCCCGGCAAAAGACGTTGTCAGGGTGGAAAAGACCTGTGAAAAAAAAATGAAGGATCATACCAAAACATATCCCGCGGATTAACCCGCGGGATATGATAAAAGCCTTTAATCAAACATTTATTACACGCCACCTATACCACCAACTACACCGGATACAGCGCCAGTTCCACTATCCTCAAGAGATGTCGCATTAGTAACCTGATCATCTGCAGCATCAGTCATGGTATCTTCTGTCTTTTCTTTATTTTTTTCCTGATCAGCTATTCCCATTGCCTGTGCTTCAGCCTGAGCATGAGATACCGTATTTTTATCATCCGCCTTTTGCATTGTTACAGAAGTTTCCGCACCCATCTCCCCGACTTGTTGTTGAGAGGTTCCTCGTTCTAACATGTCGGCAGCATCAAGTTTTGGATCATCCATAGTGTTTAAAAACGCTTGCTGAGCGTCTTTTCCAACTGTGTCATCAGACATCGTAATCTCCTTACCAAGTCATTAATTTAGTTAGAGCCTGGCAATACAGCAATACTTCGCTATTCCAGATAATTTAATTATAGGACAGGTTAAAAAAAAATCAAAGGAGGCAAATACAGCACAAAGGCAATCGAAGGCTGGGATTCTAAAAAACTAATTATTTATTATGAACCTGGCGATACCACCTGGAATCTTTTTTTTCAAGAATCCGGCAAAACCAAAGTATGGCAGGTAAGGTGATAAAAGTCATAAACAATTTGTATTGCCACACGTTAGCTGCCAGATTGATGATTTGCTCAGCGGGGTAAATGCCGCCAAATAACAGGCTATAGTCCACCAGACACAAGAGTGAACTGGAACAAATATTAGCAATAACGATACGCAAGGGGCGTTGCAATTCCCATTTCAAATGCTTTAAATAATGCAACAACATGGCATTACCCAGAAAAGTTACAAACAAGGACAATGAAGCGGCCGGCAATCTTCTGGGCAAAATATAATGATAAAAGGGATTTAAATTAAAAAAGGGAGGAGAAGGAAAGGCCACAATAGTCATCAGTAACGCATCAAAAGCAAATTGAGCTGCGATCAGGGTAAAAGCCAGTTTCAAGTTCGCTTTATAGCCCCACAGTTCGCCAATAATGGCGCTAATAACCATCGTGATGGGGAAAAAAATACAACTGGCAGACAGAATGCTGTCTTTACTAAAAGAAACGATACGGTATTCACAGGCCAGACATACGAGCATGACAGCCACAGCAAAACAGAGCAGATAATGATATATGGGAAAAGGAACAATGTCGTTCCTTAGTATCGGCTCCTTCTGCTCAGAATGCTTTTCTTCTAAAAAGAAAGACAAATAACTCACAGCTATGAGCAAGAGCAACAAAGAAGTAATCATGAAGGAGTCAATGAAAATCTGCTTGAAACTATGGGCATGGGGATCTGAAAACAGCAGATAAAAATCAATACAAAAAAAGCTTAGCCCCCCAAAAACACTCAACATCGTGCACTGTTTGGGGGAGGACAAAAACGCCCTGGTCTTGTTGCAAAGCAATAAATGCGGTAAATAAAAACTCAAAGTAAATGAAATAGTTGTAGCAAAAAATTTCTTGGGAATGTCTTCAAAAATGATTTGATAAACAGGGTTATCATGCATGTAATCAGCCGCAGGTAAATTAACCAGTACATAAACACCGATACAAAACAAATATAAGGTCATCAAAGAGATATTCAGCAAATGACGTTGCTCTCTGAAATTACAATTTCTTAAAGTAAAAAGGTAGATACCCGCAATTAAGGGAGCAAGAAGGCTGTTTACGGAAAAAACCAGGCCCTCCAAAAGAACAATCTTAAAGGATACATTGATCAATAAAATAAGACAGGTAATCATACTTACTGACAAGAGTAGAAAGCCGGGAGACTGTTGGGAGGGGACTGATTTATTCATGTTCAGGAGACGAATGTCTCTTATTGTGCTACCTGGATCACAAATATAACACTATTGACTCAATTTTAGCAAGTTGTGATATCGAACAAAGAGAGCCAGGCATGAAAAGATGTCCGCCTCTGCGAGCATTAGCGAACATAGAAGAGTTCTTATGCTATAAATTAATGATGATCATGAAGAAATAATACAATCCTGATGCAGGGGCACCATTTGATGAATAAAGAATACCCATTAGGGTTCTCAGAAACATATTTCTGTTTGGTTCACGAATTAAATTTAGACAACAGTAATACAGCTTCCTTAGTTGAAATAGAAGGGAACCTTGACGTTGAAGTGTTTAAACAAGCTTTATATCACGTCTATGCAAGAAATCCTGCATTAAGATCTCGCTATGAAAAGGATACTGAAACATACCAATATTTTTTTCAATTTGATATTGAATTTGATGAGATAGAAATAACAATAACAGACGTCGATGTACTCAACCTGTCATCAGGCATTGCTGCATTGGAAGACTGCATCAGAACATTATATAAACCGCGAGGCTCACTTTGGCGAGTCAATTTATTACGTTCTACAGGAGAAAAACCTGTCCATTATCTGGTATTAGGCTTCCATCATGCCATCATTGATGGGATATCTGTATTGAATGTAGTTAAAAGTATAATCAACTATTATCATGCCTTAGCAACTCAAAAGACAGTTAATTCAAAAAGTTTAAAGATCAGCCCTTCTGCGAGCGTGTTAATTAATGAGAAAAAGAATTACGCCCAGCATTGCCAAAACCAGGAGATTCTTTTCAGGAAATACGGAAAGGTTAAAGAACTCGCGTATGAAAAAAAGGTTCTGCCAACGGAAACCAAAACCCGCATAATACTTTGTGATTTTACCAAGGATATTCTGGATAAGACAGTCGCATTTGCAAAGTTGCATGGTGTTACAATAACTTCAGTTTTAATTGCCAGCCTGCTCAGAGCAACATACGTAGTCACTGGACAGGAAGAAACATTCCTACAAATCCCGGTCAATTTAAGAAAGCAGATGCAGCCAGAATTATCCGATGAGATCATTGGCTGTTATGAAAATGGTGTAAAAGTTCTTATGAAGTCTATTGGCGAATATAACAGTCTTGAGCGGTTGGCTCAGGATTACCAAGGCCAGTTTACGGAAAATTTTAAGATGTTTTATATCCCTTCAGATGATTACCCAGCCAAAAAGTTATACCAACTATTCAGATCGTCGGCCGTTTGGGAGCGTGACCGATTTCTTTTGGGCCTTGTGGTCAGCAACTGGGGTAGGGTGCCTCTTAATGAGAAGCCCCAAATGTTAAAAATAAATGCAATTCATCGTGCCACGGGAAGGCAATTTGGAGATTCGCCTTTCTGCTTTCATATTGCAACCATCAATGATGAGCTCCAGGGCGCATTTAATTATGCTGAACCCTATATGAGCCAACAAAGAATGACAGATATTATTCAGGTATTTCGAACCCTGTTAATCAATGTTGGAAAGTCCTGGTAATTGCATTTTATATCATCGATACATTTTAGAATAAACGCCTCATGTAAATGCGGTATCTTAAGCGGCGGGTTTATTGTTTTAATTAAATGCTTGAAATTATTACAGTCGGATGCTACATAATCGGAATAAAAAGGATGGGTCAAGGCATGGAGTAATGCAATAATGGAATCCTGCTGTGTCGCATTATCCAATTGATGTAATTTTAACGTAAAGTCTTTCAGCCATTGTTGGTAATCAGAAATTTTTTGTACCGGATAACCTGCTTTGATAATCCAGTCAACAAATGAATCCAGAGAATTACCATCATTCACATGATAATTGTGCATGGTGTAAGTATGGCATTCATGATGATAAGAGGAGCCCACAGCAACAATACATAACGAAGCGATGTCAACCGGCAAACCATCATAATGACCGGGTTTGTCTTTATTAGTGTAAAAAGACTCTGGAGCCAGGCCAGTGGCCAATATGCTGTAAAGCAATCGGGTAAAAAAGTCACGAGTATTAATCTGTCCCTGATAAATTTGGTGAGCCAACATCATATTATTTCTGAAAATATTAATTGTCAGCCCCGATTGATCATGGGCATCATGCAATAATCGCTCGCTTGCCCATTTGCTGGCGGCATATCCTGCAGCATACCCTTCTTGTAGTGAAATTTCCTGTTTTAGAGGGGAATTTTCATTGATGCTTTGCGGATTTTCCAAATGCAGTTCTATTGATCCGGAAGAAATATAATCAATGGGTTTTTTCGTATGTGTTAAGGCAAGGCGAATCACTTCCAATGTTCCAAGCACATTGGGAGCGAATAAATCTTCATAAGATAAAATATGTGAAACCAATGCTGCAGCATGAACAATGCGATCAACCTGTTCAGCTAAATGTTGATATTCCGCGGCACGCAGTCCAAAATTGACAGCGGAAATATCACCAGCCAAAACTTCCAGTGTCTCTTTTTTAAGGGCAAGATATTCCTCTTCAAGACGCTTGTCATTTCCTGTAAATACGTCATCCAGGCGTTTTTGAGCCTCCTCATGGCTTGGTGCACGGATTAAACAAATCAATTTTCCTCCGGTAGCTGCCAATGTTTTAAGCCAGTCCAGACAGATAAAACGCCCCAAATAGCCATTTGCCCCTGTTAATAAGACAGTTTTGGTATTTTGGGTAAACGGTTTTGTTTTTGCTTGTTCAATAAACTCTGTTCCTAACAATTTTTGTAAATTCAAATGTTCCGTTTTCAGATTTTTTGCATTAGCTCCATGAACATTTGCAAAGGACAAACAATTCTCTTCCTCGTCATTCAAGGCGCTAATAATGTCATCAGTCCAGCGGTTGATACTGGCGTTGGGGCTTAACAGGCTATCTACAGCTAATTGGATGCCGAACTGTTCTTTTATCGCCATAGATAGGGCAATGGCATTTAAAGAATCGCCACCTAATTGTGCATAAGTCAGCTCTTTTGAAGAATCGATTTCTTCACTGTTTAAATTTATTTTGATTAATTCAAGCAAGTGATCCAGCACCTCTTGCCTTGAATTAAAGCTTTTTTTGCTCGTCAGGTCTTGTTGCTGTATTGATTTTTGATATAAGTCGTCAAGACGTGCCCCATACTTTTCTTTTAACACCTTTCTCAGGCGCTTATGTAAAGGAGACAGCAACCCATTGTTTTCACTAAATGGCTCCATTTCTAAAATAAAATCTTTGGGTAGCTCAAATGCTTTAAGGTTCTCCTGATGAGCCACTCGTTGTAATTCAGATTTAATAAGCTGTTTCAATTGCAGCACATCAAAATCATCTCCGAGCAGTTCCCGGGCGACCGATAATTCAGGAACTATCACCGCTAACAGGTAGGAATAACTTGAATTACCATAACAATAAACCTGATGAATGACACGACTGTGTGTTTCAAACAGATTCGCCAGTCGATCTAAAGCAACAAACTCTCCCTGCGTTAATTTGATCACGTTTTTTAATCGGTCAATCACAATGACCTTATCATTTCCCTGATCTTCTACTATATCACCGGTAAAAATAAATCCTTCGGCGTCGGCAAGATGTTTAGTCGCATCAGGTTGTTTATAATATTGTGTTGTTGCTGCGGTTACTTTTACACACAGTTCTCCACGAGGCCAGGGTTTATCTGTACTAAAATATCCAAGCTCAGGTACATCACGCAATTTATAGTCTCTGACAGTTGCCCTGTTAATTCTCTCATTGATCGTAATAATGCCATTGGCTTCTGTGCATCCATAACTGAGAACAAAGCAGGCATCAAAACACTCGGCCATAAATTTACTTACTTCAGCCGTAATGGGGGCACTGCCCGTTTCGAGTAAAACAAGACGGTCTCCCAGAAAGGTGCTACCGATTTCCTGTTTCACTTGCTCCTTGACGAGTTCAATATTTTCCTGCCCCTTTTTAATCCTTTGATTTATCTGATTTTGATAATAGGTATAGATAAACTCATAAAAGCGCGGGAATACAGAAATGAAGGTAGGGCGAACTAACCTGATGTCCTCATAAACGGAAAATATATCATGATTGCATGGAAAGTAGGCGATCCCTCCCCTGATAAAAATTGTTTCCAGTATGCGTCTTCCACCCAGGTGATACAGTGGTACGATGAGCAAAGTAATGACAGGAAATGGATAAAAGGCAGTTTGCCATAATTGCTTTTCATGAAACTCGGTGCGCAGAACTCCTTTCGGTAAACCCGTACTGCCTGAAGTATACAAAATAGAAGTGATCCGTTGTTCCACACTGCTATCAAAAGGCAGAAATTGCCACTCTTCATCTCTTCCTGATGCTAACAACTGATGCAGGCTGACAAGGACGGGAGAGGCCGGATTTTCTTTTAATATGTTTTGGGCTGACTCATAGCTTAAATAATCCTCAGTAACACGCTGATCGTAGTTGATAAGTACAATGTATTTTATCGTTTTATTTTGATTGGCAAGTTTTACAACCTGCGGCAAATCCTTAGGGGTAGTGACGACAACCTTGGGATTAATTTCCTGAATAATTTCAGATGAATACTTCAGGTTGCTGCAAGGAGGCAAAGGCACAATGGTTACGTGATTATAAATTAAACTATAGTCTACGATTACTGCGTCGATACCTGTAGTACCGATACAACATACAAAATCATCTGCTTCAAGAGGTACAATAGCCCCGGATTTCCATACATTAGCCAATTGTTTAATTAGCGCATGTAAATCAGCATAACTTATACCTTTAAAACGCGGGAGATAATGTCTTGAAGTCTGGCCTGTTTTTTTATCAACGACAAGCTCATATTCACGTTCAGCTAATGCCTGCCTGTCACCATAACAATCAAAAACACAGGCAATAATATGAGCCAGGCTCATATCAGGCGCTTTGAGCCGGTTATTGAGTTCAGGATTTAATAGTAACTGGGTAAGCTCAGGCTCTTTTTTAATTATTTCTTTTATTCTTCTTCTGCCTAACTCTTCATCAGTCTCTTTTCTTACATTTGCCATGGATACCTTCCAATGATTTATCTACCTGCTTAATAATAATTATATACACAGATCATAATTTCCATGGGGGAAGTGAACACTTTATTATGGTATAGTTTTTGAAACATGTATTAACCTTGAGTATCACTTATATAAAGGGAGAGCGATGCACCATCATAAAAAGCAAGCCTCATCAAAGGCAGGCTTATTACCAGGGACAGCGGTCTATGTGGGAGAAAATCCACCACAGCCTACGCGAGTTAATGTCCATATTTACGACGCTAAAAATTATAAAGTGTTAACAGAGCTTAATTTTAAAGCCATCAATGAGGCTTTAAGTCAGGGCATGCATGTATGGATTGATGTTTATGGTTTGGCAGATACGGATAAAATCACTAAATTATGCCTGGAATATAAGATTCATCCACTGGTTATTGAAGATTTGCTTAATACGCGGCAACGACCCAAACTGGATGTCATTGATGATTATCTGTTTATTGTTTTTAAACTGCTGGAATCACCCTCTGATTGTTTAAGCTACAGTTCGGAACAATTTAGTTTAATCATAAAACATAATATACTCATTACATTCAGGGAGTCTGATAAGTATGACCTATCCTCCCTTTATAAACGGCTTAGCGCAGAGCATTCCCTGGTTCGTGAACACAGCAGTGATTATCTGACTTATCTGGTCATGGATTATATCATTGATGATTATTTTAATTTCGTTGAAACCACGGCTAACTTACTGGAAGAAATAGAAGATAAGTTAATTAATAAACCCGAAAGTATTGAATTACAATCACTGTACTCGATCAAAAGACGCACTATGACCTTAAGAAAAACCATATCCCCATTACGTGATATTGTCCATTTGTTATTGCTCGATGATGGTGGCCTTATCAATAATCGCTATAACCTTTATTTCCGCGATTTACATGATCATTGCCTGCGTCTGGTGGAGTCTATTGATCTGCACCGGGAAATGACTGCCAGCATGCTGGATATTTATCTATCCACCATCAATAACCGCATGAGCGAAACCATGAAAATTCTGACTTTGTTCGCCAGCATTTTTATTCCCTTAACCTTCATTGCCGGGGTTTATGGGATGAATTTTAAATTTATGCCTGAACTCAATTGGCGTTATGGTTATCCGATAGTTTTGACGGGTATGATTCTGCTGGTGGTTCTGATGTTGTATTATTTCAAGCGTAAAAAACTGTTTTAGATGTGTAGCCCGGTCTGCTTGCAGCCGGGATCGAAGTGGCACTATCCCGGCTGCAAGCAGGCCGGGCTACAGAACCTGCACATCTTAACCAGGGCCGCCTCCAAAGCCGAGCTCTTCGACAATCACCTGTTCTTTTTTAACTGCAGCTACCCCACGCCTGCGGGTTGTAAATAAACTTTCTGCGCTGTGAGAAGGCAAAACAATCACAGGGCTTGGCTTTCTCCTTGTAATCAGTTGCTCTGCAGAGCTCTCACTATCCTCATCCGGCAGTTCCTCAATCACCGGTTTCGACCTTCTGTCCGAAAGTAATTGGGCGATAGAAATCATAGCGTTATCATTTGATGCAGCCCTCTTGGTAATGACCTCTTCCACACCAACATGAGGTGTATTGTCAACCTGCTCAGGCAAAGGAATAATAGGTCTCTCACCGTGCAAAATCAGCGCATTGTTATCTGTTACCAGCACCACGTCACATTTAATATTATGGCGTTCAAACCAACGTTTCATCGCTTCTGCAAAATCCCAAAAATCCTTTTCCTGAGTCAGCATTAAAACGATCCGGGTCAGTTTTTTGGGAATACCGAACTTAATGTTTAACGCGGTAGCAACGCTTTTAGGAGCCCAGGCCAAAGCCGCAGCAGTCTTGGTTTTTCCAACTGACTGAACAAATTCAACTGCCGAAATTCCACCTTGTCTTATTTTAGGCCAATACATGTTCACTATGGGATCATTAATTAAGCCATCAGAACCCTGAAATATAGGGGGTAAAACCCATTGACTGGCTTCGTTCATTACCCTCTTAATCAAACCAGGCATGTTTTTATTTTCACGTTCCAAATCGTTGTTTAACAATCGGGTACCCAATTGCAGCGTAGGGGATAATGGGATTAATGGAGGAGCACCTTTTTCCGGTTTGAAATCAATAGGTACCCGTTTCACCAAACCGGAAAAAATGACATCGGCAATGAAGCGACAAATCCGTTCATAAATATTTAAGGGATCTGCAGGCAAAGTTGCATCCTTATCCTCCACCAGGGGAATTGTCATGTGTGCTGCCAGATTGACGTGCATTAAAAGCAATAAATGGCGCATGGTTCTGTGATATAGAAATGGCGGTATTCCAGTCGTTGCTTCCAGCAAATAATCCATAAGCATGGTTGACGCTTCAAAACCCAAGCCTAGGGCTAAAACAGACTCCTGCATCATTGCCTTATGCCGTTCGCAGCGTTCTGGAGTTGCCAGTCTGGTGATGTAGCGACCATTAAAATAGACTCTTAATACCTGCGAGGCGGGCATACCCACATAAGGAATATAACTAATCGCAGAAGTCAAAGCATCGTTAGCCATCAGGATTAGAGGCTCTCTTCCCATACCTTTTAATTTGCGCTTGTAGTTGCAATCAAGCTCTGAACACAAAGAGTGCGGGAGTTCGGTTTTGTTTGAATTAAAAGCGGCAGGCCCTACAGCGTCCAGAATAGTGATGCGGACAAAGGATTGAGTTCCCTGACGCAGGGTATATGCCTTGACTCCATAATTGACCAGGGTCAATGCCGATAAAAAAGCGGAATAAGGGGCAAGCCATGGATCTTCTTCATGCCCTTCACGGAAATAACCCTGAACAGTGTTATTCGCATAATTCAAAGCGAGCAAGGGTAATACATCATTGACGACGATGTATGCCATTCCACTCACCACCTTGCGGGCTTCCGGATTATTAATCAAGGTAGGAACAGCTTTACGTAAAGCCAATCCTTGCTCTAACAACTGGAAGGTTGTATTTGCCGTGTACGTCACAGCTCCTACAGTTATCCTGGAAAGGGATGCGTTATTCCAAAGCCATTTGGCTCCAGTCTTGACGCCACTACCAAAAGAACTCACTCCATCTACAACTGATGACCACCAACTCATAATGCACTCCTTGCAACAGCGGGAATTTCATTCTATGGGTAAAAAAATACAAATGCCAGTGTTTTAATTGGACTTTTTGCAGATAGAGGGGGCAGAGGAATTTACCCGGATTCGGGGAGAAGTTGCTCCGGAATAGCACAGTGCGTAGCCCGTATTAGGCGATAGCCGTAATACGGGGACAGAAGCACTCCGATCCCGTATTACGCTTCGCTAATACGGGCTACAGTCACTACAATTACGGCAAATTTTTGTCTTTATACTCGCAGAGATCGCGAATGAGGCATGTGCTGCATTTAGGATTGCGGGCGGTGCAGACATAACGCCCATGCAGAATTAACCAGTGATGCGCATCCTGCAAAAATTCGGGCTCAATATTTTTTAATAATCCCAACTCGACTGCCAGAGGCGTTTTTCCCGGGGCAATGCCCGTACGGTTCGCTACTCTGAATATATGAGTGTCCACAGCCATGGTCGGCTGGCCAAAAGCTGTATTTAATACTACATTCGCTGTTTTACGCCCTACTCCTGGCAAAGCTTCCAGGGCTTCCCGCTGATTGGGCACCTCACCTTGATACCGTTCTAACAGCAATTCACAGGTTTTAAGAATATTTTGCGCTTTGCTGTTATATAAACCTATTGATTTAATATAATTTTTTAATCCTTCCAATCCCAAATCAAGTACAGCCTGAGGAGTATTGGCTACCGGATATAATTTCGCCGTGGCTTTATTCACACTTACATCGGTTGCCTGAGCCGAAAGTATTACTGCAATCAATAACTCAAAGGGAGAGTTATAAACCAGCTCCGTTGTGGGATGGGGATTTTGTTGGCGAAAACGGGAAAAAATTTCATGACGCTTTTGTTTGTTCATTTATTCTGTTTCGCTTTAACTCGAGCCAATGCCTGTTGGATGTAATCCTGCTTGGCTTGAACATCCTCTGTGTGGCCATCGCTGTCACGGGTTAATTGGCGTTTTTCACGGTAAATCTGCTGCTTTTCATGTTCTTCACGCAACAGACGGGCTTGTTTTGCCATAAACCGTGCACGCGCTGTATCTTTTTGATATAGAGGTTCTGGCAGAGTAACCATTTCAATACAATCGACAGGACAAGGTTCAACGCATAAGCCACAGCCAGTACATTCATGGCTTATTACCGCATGCATTAACTTGCCACTACCCAGGATAGCATCCACTGGACATGCTTTAATGCATTTGGTGCAACCTATACACTCAGCCTCACGAATTAATGCCACAGAAGGCTCTCGAGTATTTTCTAAAGCTTCTGACAGATAAGGTGAAGCATCTACATGCAACAAGGCAGCCAGTGCCTTCACCGTGGCAACGCCGCCAGGTGGGCATTTATTAATCGGGGCAACACCCTGAACCAAAGCCTCCGCATAAGGCAAACATCCAGCATAATTGCATTCGCCGCATTGCGTTTGCGGCAAGACGGCATCAATTTCTTTTACAGTAGCCATTACTTTACCTTCATGCCTGGGAGCGCTCCTGCATCAGGTTGTAACAGATAGATTCCTTTACCATCACCAGCCGCCAGAACCATACCTTCAGAAACCCCGAAGCGCATGGTGCGCGGTGCCAGATTTGCCACCATAACCGTGAGGCGACCAACCAGCTCCTGAGGCTCATAAGCACTCTTGATTCCAGCAAAAACCTGCTTTTGCGTTTCACCCAAATCCAAAGTCAGGCGTAACAGTTTATCGGCACCCTCAACAGGTTCCGCAGCTACTATTTTGGCAATACGCAAATCAACTTTAGCAAAATCTTCAATACTAATGATGTTTTCATCATTCTTTGCTTCACTTTTAACTGCAGTTGCTGTCATCAAAGATTCCTTGGTTTGGGCGAACATCGCTTCAATTTTTTCTTTTTCAACGCGAACCATTAAAGGTTGAAAATCGTTAATCCGGTGGTTTAATAATGGAGTATCAATAGCATTCCAGGTCAAAGAGTCGCAATTTAAAAACTGCTCTGCAGCCTTAGCCATTGTAGGCAGTACCGGTTTTAAGTAAGTCATTAAAACGCGGAACAGATTGATCCCCATGGTACAAATCGCATGAACTTCCGGCAGCTTGTCTGCATCCTTTGCTAGAACCCAGGGCTTATTCGCATCGATGTATTGGTTGACTTTATCAGCACACTCCATAATTTGTCGGATAGCACGGGCATAATCACGGCTGACAAAGGATTCGATAATGGCTGCACGGGCACCAAGCAAATCAGCGTACAATTGCGGATCAGACAATGAATCGCTTAAGCGGTTATCAAAACGTTTGTTAATAAATCCGGCACAACGGCTGGCAATGTTGACTACTTTACCTACCAGATCAGCATTAACCCTGTTGGTGAAATCATCAAAATTCAAATCCAGATCATCTACGCGGCCATTTAATTTGGCAGCAAAATAATAGCGTAGATATTCCGGGTTTAAATGGTCAAGATAAGTTCGCGCTTCAAGAAAGGTACCGCGCGATTTTGACATTTTCTGGCCGTCTACAGTTAAAAAACCGTGAGTAAATACAGCTGTAGGCATTCTATGACCACTGGCAGCCAACATTGCGGGCCAGAACAGGGCGTGGAAATAAACGATGTCCTTGCCGACAAAATGATATAATTCTGTTTTGGAATCTTTATTCCAAAATTCATCAAAAGAAACACCTTGCTCATTGCAATATTTTTTAAAACTGGCCATATAACCTATAGGTGCATCAAGCCAGACATAAAAATATTTATCGGTAGTACCGGGAATGGGAAAACCAAAATAAGGTGCATCACGAGAAATATCCCATTGCTTTAATCCTGCCTCAAACCATTCGCCCAATTTGTTGGCTACTTCGGTTTGCAAATGGCCATTAGCCGTCCATTCTTTCAATAAGGTTTCGTATTTTGGCAAATCAAAAAAATAATGCTCTGAATCTTTTTCAATGGGCTTGGCTCCAGAAATTGCAGATACAGCATCGATCAGTTCGGTTGGAGCATAAGTAGCACCACAGGACTCACAATTATCGCCGTATTGCTCTAAAGCGCCGCATTTAGGGCAAGTGCCTTTAACGTAGCGGTCAGGCAAAAACATTTGTTTTTCAGGGTCATAAGCCTGACGAATGGTTTTTTTAATAATATCGCCGCCTGCCTGCAATTGCTCGTAAATGGCGGAGGCAAGAAGCTGATTTTCTGGAGAGTGAGTGGTATGGTAACAATCATAATCAATGGCAAAGCCTTTAAAATCACTTTCATGGCTCGATTTAATTTGTGCCGTCAGCTCTTCAGGAGTAATCCCCATCTGTTCTGCTTTGAGCATGATAGGCGTTCCGTGCGCGTCATCACCGCAAACGCTAATGCACTGAATGCCAAGCATTTTATGGGTACGTACCCAAATATCCGTTTGAATGTGCTCAACCAAATGCCCAAGGTGTAAATGTCCGTTAGCATAGGGAAGCGCGCTGGTCACCAGCATTTTACGTTCTGTAGCCATAAATTAAGAATACTCTCGAAGATAAAAACGACTAATTATAACGCAAAGAGAAATGAAATGCTGCTCTTTATACTTAAAGATGGAGGAATAGGACAGAAGAAAACAAAAACGCGGCCTGAGCCGCGTTTAAAGTGTGTCTCAATAACAGGATTATTAACAGGATTATTGAGCTGGTCCAGCAGCAGGAGCAGGAGTAGCCTCTGATGCAGATAAAACAACTGGCTCGTCCTGATGCAGGCTGACAGTGTGAACTGGCTCAGCATCTTCTTCGCTGGAACTGGAGGACGTTTTTGCAGGAGCACTTTGGGTGCTTAACGCGGCCAGAGCAGCGGCAGAAGACGTAGCATCAAGATCGTCTCCTTCAAAAGCAGGCTCATTAGGATCAACTGGTGGTTTACTACCAGAAAAGAAGTTTTTCACTGCATTGAACACACTAACAGCTGTGGCACCAATGAATGTAGCTGTACCTGTTACAAGAGCAGCAAGACCAGTGGTAGCAAGAGCCTGAAGAATAACATTGCTACCGACTAAAGAAGCAATAGAAACACCAGCAATGGTGAAGTTAGCAATAGCAGCTAAAGCAGCAGGCCAGAAAGCAACAGTTAACCCAACAGCTAAAGCAGTCCATAGCGCTACGGTAATAGGTAACATTTGTTTACCTAAAAGACCGGCAAAGCCTCTGGCTACGTATTTGGTTGCATCAAAAAGTAAATTAGTAACAAATCTGACTGCATCAACAACAAAACCAAAAAGGCCACGAGAGTGTTCTTCATCACCGTATTTGTCAACAGATGTGGAACCCAATAACAGGTTGGTCATACCAGAAAAAATCCTCGCTGGTAAATAAAATATCCATGTAACAACATCACTGAATTTCATATCTTACTCCTAGGTTATAAATCCAGGCGGATTGTAGCAATCCTATAGCGATGTGTGAATCAAAAGTGTTCAGTATATTGTTACAATAATGTAAAGTAAAATATCTGTATTGACAAATTTATGGCTATAAATCAAATAATTAGCGAGGCGCTTATGATTGTTAATTGTTTCAACTGGGAAATAAAGAGACACCAAGGGTGTTAATGTGGCACCAAAATCCGTCGTCCTGAGCACGTCTTCTGTTTGCTTATGCTCTCATTACCTAAAGAAAACCGAGCCGCGACCGTGAGGGAGCGGAAATTTTGGATGTACACCTAATGAATAATCAACCATGGAGTGCAGCGAACTGTTCCGCTTCCTTACGGTCGCGGCTCGGTTTTCTTGGCATGATGCTCTTTTGTACTCTTGATTAGCGAAGCGTAATACAGGATCGAAGTGGCAATTTCCCGTATTACGCTTCGCTAATACGGGCTACGAAGTTTAACTGAATGAAAGGGAGCTAACTCCTGGTTCTGCATGCCCATCATCTGCAGGGCTTGTAGGGGCAGGAGTGAGCAAATTGGGTGTTGGCCTCATCTCATCCGAGCTTATCTCGTCGAATTCATTGTCTGAATCAGGGCGGCGCAAGCTGGAAGATTCTACCTGTAAATGTCTGCGTAAATAATCATGACTGCTTTCGAGAGGCACTTCGCTTGTTTCACCCTCTCCACTGACCAGTTCATACAGATTGATACTGATACTGGCCAACTGTTTTAATACTACAATACTTACAGCAACGGCTGCGAAACTGACAGCAACCATAATGGCACTTAAGGCCAGTACAGCAAGAGCAAAAGGAATTGTGTCCAGGAAAGCTAAGGGAATTAATCCCAACAGGCTAATACTGGCAAAAACGGGTAACGCTGCCGGAAAGGCAAGACAAATACAGGCTGTACCCAATCCAACACCCAAAGATGCAAGAAGAAGTGTTACCAAATAGGATTTATTTCGGTGATACCAATCTTTTATTTTATCCCACATAACCGATCCCCAATTAAAAATTACGAAGATTGTACCATTTTGCACCGACAAAGTGCACTATTTATGATCAAAATTATGATATTTTGTTGGATCGGCTATACCCGCCTTGGCAAAGCCCCGCTTTCTAAACGTACAACTGTCACATTGCCCACAGGCTTCACCAGCTTCATTAGCCTGATAACAGGAAAGGGTTAAACCGTAATCTACCCCTAAGGTGACACCCAGTTCTATAGTCTGTACTTTACTTAAATATTGTAAAGGGGCATGAATTACAAAGGAATCACCTTCAACACCTGCTTTTGTTGCCAGATTCGCTAATGTCTGAAAAGCCTGAATAAATTCGGGGCGACAATCAGGATAATGAGAAAAATCGACTGAGCTTGCTCCTATAAATATATCCCGGGCACCAATAGATTCTGCAAATCCCAGGGCCATGGATAAAAATATGGTATTGCGAGCAGGCACATAAGTAACCGGGATTTCCGTGCTTTCCTGAAAATCGGGTACACTGATCGTATCATCGGTTAAGGCTGAACCTGCAAACAAACCAGTATCCAGATTCACTATTTTATGCTCTTTGACCGCAAAATGCCGGGCAATGCGAGCAGCAGCCAGTAATTCCGCTCCGTGACGCTGACCGTACGAAAAGCTCAATGCAAAACACTCATAGCCCTCTGATTTGGCTAAAGCCAGACATGTAGTGGAATCCAGGCCGCCAGAAAGTAAAACGACTGCTTTTTTCATCATAATAAAACCCTGTATTAACCTATGTAACCTGGCAAAAAAAACCCGAAGTGCGTACCAGGCATTGCCTGCTCTTAAAAAATATTGTTAAAATGCAGGCCAATTATGCCACAATGTGGAATGTGATGACGACTAATCTTTATCCAGTAATTCTTGCCGGTGGCTCCGGAACACGCTTATGGCCGCTATCGCGCCAGAATTTTCCCAAACAATTTTTAACTCTGAATGGCGAATTATCCCTTTTACAACAAACCATCAAAAGGGCGATGAACCTGAATAGCGATCATACATTAATAGTCAGTAATGATGCCCATTACTTTCTGTGTCAGGAACAACTACAGAGCTTTAACAGGAAAACCAGCTATTTGCTGGAACCTTGTGCACGCAACACAGCCCCTGCTATTGCCTGTGCTGCCCATCAGCTGATCCGTCTGGCAGGTAAAGACGCTGTGATGCTGGTATTGCCTTCGGATCATTGGATAGCAGATGATCTTGCCTGGGAAAGGGCCATGAACATCGGAGCGCAATTTGCAGCGGATAATGAAGCTATAGTTACCTTTGGTATCAAACCGGATAGTCCCAAAACTGGCTATGGATATATTGAGGGAGGAAATGAATTAGCCTCTGAAGTACAAAAGGTTTTAAGTTTCCGTGAAAAACCGGATTTAAAAACGGCAGAGGAATTTATAGCCAGAGATAATTATTTCTGGAACAGTGGTATGTTTGTGTGCCGCGCTGAAGTGTATCTTAAAGAGTTGGAACAATTTGCTCCTGATATTCATCACTTCAGTCATGAAGCACTGAAGCATGCACAGCAGCATCATGATTTTTTACGTCTTGATGCAGATCAGTTTGCCCAATGTCAGGATGAATCTATAGATTACGCCATTATGGAAAAAACAGACAAGGCAGTGGTTATACCTGTTTCCATGCAATGGAGTGATTTAGGCTGCTGGACAGCCGTAGCTGATGCCAATGAGCAAGACAGCCAGGGCAATACAATAACGGGAAAGGTTATTGCTCAGGACAGTCAGAATTGCCTGATCAACAGCCAGGATTTATTGGTTACCACAGTAGGAATTAAGGATCAAATTATCGTGGCGACCAGAGATGCTGTTTTGGTTGCTGACAAACAGTATTCTCAACAGGTCAAGGAATTAGTCAACTCTTTACGAAAAGATCATCATCAACTGACCCAAGACCACCAACGCGTATCAAGACCCTGGGGTTATTATGAGATTTTAGCCGAAGGCCCTACCTTTAAGGTAAAGCGCCTTATGGTAAAACCTGGAGCCAAGCTGTCACTTCAAACCCACCAGCATCGTGCAGAACACTGGGTAGTGGTTAGTGGCAAGGCTGAAGTAGTCAATGACCGACAAACCATACATTTATCAGCAAACCAATCTACTTACATACCACAAAATACCTTACACCGTTTGGGTAATTCGAGCACAGAACCTTTGTACGTTATTGAAGTGCAAAGCGGCTCTTATCTGGGTGAGGATGACATTAAACGTTACGATGATATTTATTCTCGCAGAGGCGTTGAAGCGGAAGCTGTTGTGTAGCGTTTTTTTAGGCGTAGCCTTGATGCAGCGATAGCGTAATCAAGGTTTTCATGCAGCAAGGTTAAGGTTCTACACCTCTTTGTCGTAGTCCGATCTACGTCGTCCTGAGCGCGGCATAGTACCAGTATTTGGAGATCCTTCGCGCAAAAAGACGCGCTCAGGACGACGTGGATTCGGGGAGAAGTTGCTCCGGAATAGCGCAGTGCGTTCAGCATGATATCTACTCCCATCATGTAATCTGAAAGTCAAGATTCCAAATCTTTGATATATGCAAACTTTAGTATCAATTCCGTAAATACATAAATATTCAGCTTGTTTTTAAAATAAATGCTATGTTATAAAAAAGAACACGTTTACTTTTTTATAGTATTATTAAATAGGTAATCACCAAAATAAACATTTAATGAATGAGGTGACATTATGGCAACCGCTGGCTTAATACTCCAATCGTATCTGCAAACAATGACGAACGAGAAGCTGGATGATTTGCGCCGTAATAAAACCGTGGACGACCTACTGGAATACAATAAAAAAATTCACGGGGGAGATTTCCTTATTCCGCTGAGTTTTTACCTGAGCATTTTGGAAAATACTGATGAAGTCATGCTTCATTATATGAGCCAGGAAAAAAAAGATGAGCTCTTACGTGACCTGCAGGTGACGTATCTGCTTTTATTAGCACAAAAAAAATATGAGCTCACGCATCAGAAGATTGAAAATGCACGATCGTATGACAGCAGCATCAGGAAATGCCAACAATTAATTGATGTCCTGAATTATAAAAAATCATGTGAAGAAAAAAATGAAGAACCAGCTCCGGAATACGGTTTTGCGACGGATGGTTATCCGGCTAAATTCCTGGGCTTCTTCCTGGGTCAGTGGCTGGCTGAACAAATCATTGGCATGATGAACCGTCAAACCAAAACCATTAAAGAAGCTATGGGTTGGTTTAATGAAAAAAGGCTGAACTGGGTCTGGGATTCGGCTCTGTTAAAAACGGTTTTTGATGCTTTGCCGCCTGATTTCTTCAACCTTCAGGATGCAACAGTAAACATCCGAAAACCCGATCCCTACACTGGGGCGTTGAGCTGGATTTTGTACTATTTCCGCTTTGGCCTTAATTTATCTTTATTACTCAAACATACGATCAGTGGCCCCTGGATGGATGCCGAAGAGAAGAAAACGCCCTGGTATGAACGATTCATGACCCAATGGGATCAAAGGAAATTTACTTTACTCAATGACTCCATATGGGCCACCGGCAACCTGGCCTGTTATTTTTGGCTTACCGGAAAGGCATTGGGAGTATGGGGTGATGCACTGACTTTAGGTTTGCTTGTCTTTGATATTACTTTAGCGGTCTGGGATTATGAAGAACAAAAGACCAAACATAATAAGGAAATGCTTCATTTTGAGAAAGAAATAGCGATAGTCAGGGAACTGATAGAGAAAGAAGAACAGGATATAAAAAATGGGCAAGATCCGAAAAAACTCAAGGAATATCATTTGCAACTGGATGCTTTAACACGAGCACAGAAACAAGGCAAAAGAGATTGGGATCATCAGCAAACGGGTTTAATAGCGGCCATAGGTTATGCTGTTGGTTTAATGATTGCTTTTGCCTTACTTGCGATGCCTTTCCTGCCGATCACCGGGCCTGCAGCTCTGATTATAGGAATTGCCGGAGCCGTACTTTGCTTCGCCTTCACTGTTATTTACAGTGGGGTAAGAGGTGGTCTCGAATTGCATAAAACCCATGTTACCAAGAAAGAGGCCAAGGAAGATTATCTTAAGAAAATTGAGGAATTCAAATTATTGTTATTGGAAAATCCTGATTTGGACGATAACGAGAAAAAATTCCTGTTCCTGGAAATTAAAAAGCTAAAAGCTGAAAATGAATACCAAAAACAAATGATCGTATTTCAAACCATGCATTTGATTCGCTCCATCGTCATTGATGCGTTGGTTCCTGCACTGGTATTTGTCGGCCTGGTCTTTGTACCATTGGGAGTTGGTCTCGCAGTCATGGGGGCGGGACTCTTACTGGCTATAGTCTCTAACTCAATGATTAATGCGATATTCAAGCCAGCTAAGGATGAATTAAAATCCTTTGATGAAGACGAATACCGCACTTTTTGCACGAATATTGAGTGTGAGGATAAAAAATCCGTGCCATTAGCTTCTACCTTCTTTATGGGAAGCACCGAT
Source organism: Legionella shakespearei DSM 23087 (assembly GCF_000373765.1). Taxonomy (GTDB): domain Bacteria; phylum Pseudomonadota; class Gammaproteobacteria; order Legionellales; family Legionellaceae; genus Legionella; species Legionella shakespearei. The sequence goes on from NZ_KB892434.1 coordinate 54,075, forward strand.
AAATCTGAGGATAAAAAGCCTTTATTAGGCGAAGATTCAGGATTATGTTCAGGATTAAATTAGTAGTGTAGCCGGTCTGCTTGCAGCCGGGATCGTGCCACTTCGATCCCGGCTGCAAGCAGACCGGGCTACTAGACTGTGCCACTCCAGTTCCACGTCGTCCTGATCGCGTCTTTTGGCGCGAAGGATCTCCTGAATGTGGCATGGCACCAGTTTGTAGCCCGTATTAGGCGTCACCCGTAATACGGG
>NZ_KB892434.1:54518-66175 GCF_000373765.1 Legionella shakespearei DSM 23087
CCGTAATACGGGATCGAAGTGTCAATCAACTCATTCCCGTATTACGGCTACGCCTAATACGGGCTACAAAGCTGTGCTCAAGAGACAGTTGCCAGCAACTGTATACCTATCACGATACAATTCCCTGCGAGTTTTCCGAAATTTATTAAAAAATGGCGAAACTACAGCGAATCTATCTTGGGAGAATTGCTAAAAAAGTGTATAATTGCTCTTTTTGTTATGCAATTAATGGTCAAAAATGAATCTTGAACAGTTATATGATGTCATTGTGGTTGGCGGTGGACATGCCGGCACAGAAGCAGCCCTTGCTGCTGCACGTATGGGTGCACAAACCCTGTTACTGACCCACAATGTGGATTTGCTTGGTCAAATGTCATGTAACCCGGCTATAGGTGGTATTGGTAAAGGCCATTTAGTTAAGGAAATTGATGCCCTGGATGGCGCTATGGCTAAAGCCGCGGATAAGGCTGGTATTCAGTTTCGTATCCTTAATGCCTCAAAAGGCCCGGCGGTTCGGGCAACACGTGCTCAGGCAGACAGGGTTCTTTACCGTCAGGCAATCAGAGAACAATTGCAATCGCAACAGAATCTGGCGATTTTTCAGCAGGCAGTTGATGATTTGGTCATTGAAAATGGGCGTGTCTGCGGTGTAGTAACCCAAATGGGATTCACCTTGCGCGCTCGCGCAGTAGTCCTTACTGTAGGTACGTTTCTGGGCGGTAAAATTCATGTGGGCATGGGACAATACGCTGGTGGACGTGCAGGCGATCCTCCTTCTGTTGCCCTTGCCAATAGCCTTCGCGATCTGGAACTGCCAGTAGGCCGTTTAAAAACAGGAACACCTCCGCGTATTGATCGCAGAAGCCTGGATTACAGCCAGATGACCATCCAGCCAGGCGATACGCCACTGCCCGTATTTTCTTATCTGGGATCCATACAAAACCATCCGGAACAGGTCGCTTGCCACATTACCCATACCACGGAAGCGACTCATGACATCATTCGTAACAACCTGCATCAATCCCCCATGTACGCAGGTGTTATCGAAGGTGTAGGACCTCGTTACTGTCCTTCGATAGAAGATAAAATTGTCCGTTTTGCTGACAAGCTTTCTCACCAAATCTTTGTAGAACCGGAAGGTTTGACTACGGATGAAATATACCCTAATGGTATTTCTACCAGCCTGCCCTTTGATGTTCAGGTACAGTTTGTCCGCACCATTAAAGGTTTTGAAAACGCCCACATTACAAGACCAGGTTACGCCATAGAATACGATTATTTTGATCCACGCGGCCTTACCTCTTTCCTGCAAACCAAAGCCATCTCCAACCTGTTCTTTGCCGGGCAAATTAACGGCACCACAGGTTATGAAGAAGCAGCAGCACAGGGACTTATTGCGGGAATGAATGCTGCATTGCAAGTGCAGGAAAAAGAATTGTGGTGTCCTCGTCGGGATGAAGCCTATATTGGTGTACTCATTGATGATTTGGTTACCTGTGGCACCCAGGAGCCTTACCGAATGTTCACTTCGCGCGCCGAATACAGGCTGCTCCTGCGCGAAGACAATGCAGACCTGCGTCTGACCGCCAAAGGCCGTGAATTAGGTTTGGTTGGTGATGCCCGTTGGGACATTTTTTCCAGAAAAAAAGAAGCTATAGAAAGCAATCAGACGCTCCTGCATAATACCTGGGTTCGTGTGGGGCATAATGAGATTTTGAAAGACATTCTGGAAAAACCCATGCAGCACGATAACCGTGCCTCAGAATTTTTAAAGCGTCCTGAAATTAACTATCAGCATTTATTATTGCTTGAAGATCTGGAATTGCCGGATTTGCCTCAAGACGTCACAGAACAAATTGAAATTCAAAACAAATATGCCGGTTACATCGACAGGCAACAACAAGACATAGAAAAATTGCGTAAATATGAGAATACCGTTCTTCCAGAACATCTTGATTACAGTGCAGTAACGGGTCTTTCAAGCGAGGTCATGCAAAAACTGGTAAAAATAAGACCCACTTCACTGGCACAGGCGGGTCGCATTTCCGGGGTTACGCCAGCAGCTTTATCGCTATTGTTAGTCCATCTGAAAAAACACCGGCTCAGCGCATGAATGACGATTTAAAAATTAAAACCTTACTGCCCCAGGGACTGGAACAATTCGATCTTCAGTCTTTGTCTGCTCCCTTGTCAGAGTATTTACTGCTACTGGATAAATGGAATGCGGCGTACAATCTCACGGCGGTACGCGATGTGGAATCCATGATCAGCAAACATGTGCTGGACAGCCTGGCTATTTTACCCTGGGTAAAGGGTCCTCGCATTCTGGATGTGGGGACAGGAGCAGGACTGCCGGGAATTCCTTTAGCTATTGCCATGCCGGATGCTCAATTTGTTTTATTAGACAGTAATGGCAAGAAAATTCGCTTTTTAAATGAAGTAAAACGCAAACTGAACTTAAAAAATCTGGAAACTGTACAATTTCGAGTCGAAAACTACCACCCAGCCCAAGGTTTTGATACAGTAACCAGCAGGGCATTCAGCAGCCTGGAACAAATGATTCATTGGACTCAACACCTGGTTGCCAAAGACGGAATATGGCTGGCAATGAAGGGGCGTTATCCTGATACAGAATTAGATGCCATTCAACAAAAATACCGCGTTGAGGGATATACTGTGGAGGGTGTTGATGGTGAACGCTGCTGTGTCATTATAGATAACTCAACCAAGGAATAATTATGGCGAAAGTCATAGCCATTGCCAACCAGAAAGGTGGCGTTGGTAAAACCACTACTGCAATTAATCTTGCCGCCTCTCTTGCGGCCAATCGCCAGCAGGTATTGTTGATTGATTTGGATCCTCAGGGCAATGCAACCATGGGCAGTGGTGTTGATAAAAATCAATTAGTGCATACGACTAATGATGTTTTATTGCATGATGCGCTTGCAGAGCAAGCCTGCCTTGCAACCACTTGCGGTTACGATTTAATTCCTGGCAATGGGGATTTGACTGTGGCCGAAGTGAGCCTGATGGAACGCAACCATCGTGAGACTTTTTTATATAAAGCATTACAGCCTGTAAAAAGCAATTATCATTTTATTCTCATTGATTGTCCTCCGGCCTTGAACACCCTGACCATTAATGCCTTTGTTGCTGCGGATTCGGTGTTAATTCCCATGCAATGTGAATATTATGCTCTGGAAGGCTTGGCAGCACTTTTATCTACTATTGATCAGGTTAAATCTTCAGTAAATCCTCGTCTTCATATTGAGGGTGTGCTTCGTACCATGTACGATGCGCGTAACCGTTTATGCTCTGAAGTTTCCAAACAATTGTTAGAACATTTTCCTGCCAAAGTCTACAGAACTGTAGTTCCGCGTAATGTCAGGCTGGCAGAGGCACCAAGCCACGGATTACCGGCTTTACATTATGACAAGACTTCTCCTGGAGCTGCCGCCTATATGGTGCTCGCATCTGAAGTAATTAGTAAACAAACTGTAACAGGTTAATTTGGGGTAGTTTATGACAGTAAAACGCAGTAGTTTGGGACGTAATTTATCCGCCTTGTTAAGTCAGTCAGGTCCTGCGGTTCTGTTAGATGAAAAACCCCAGACGGAACACCTGAAACTGGCAGTTAATTGTCTGCAGCCAGGGAAATACCAGCCTCGCGGGGAAATGGAAGAAGCCCCATTAAACGAACTGGCAGAATCCATTAAAAAACAAGGCTTACTGCAACCTTTAATAGTACGTGAATTAAGCGCCGGCCTTTATGAAATCATCGCCGGTGAGCGACGCTGGCGCGCCAGCCAGATTGCGGGCTTAACCGAAGTTCCCGTTATTTTAAAACAGGTAGATGATGAAACAGCTATGGCCATGGCTTTGGTTGAAAACCTGCAACGGGAAGATTTAAATGCCATGGATCAAGCCCGTGCCATGCACCGGTTAACGGCTGAATTTGCTTTAACCCATCAGCAGGTTGCTGATCTGTTATGCAAATCAAGAACTGCAGTCAGTAATTTCCTGCGTCTGTTGTCTCTTTCCACCCCGGTGAAAAAATTGCTGGAGCACGGTGATATCGACATGGGACACGCTCGTGCCTTGTTGATGCTGGATGAAGAGCAGCAAAGTCAGGTTGCCCAACTGATTATCGCTAAAAATCTTTCCGTACGCGAAACTGAAAAACTGGTAGAACGGGTAAAAGCAGGGCCTGTTGAGGAAAAAGCAACTGAAGAACCAGCCCCTCAGTACAAAGAAAAATTAAGCTCTCTGGCACAGCATTTACAGACTCAAGTCAAACTTAAACCAGGAAAATCAGGAAAAGGCTCATTGGTCATTCATTACGACAATGCCCATTCTTTGCAGAAGATCATTGAGCAGTTGATGAATTGATTCACGTCGCCCTGAGCGCGCCTTTTTGCACGAAGGATCACATGTGCCAACTTTGTAGCCCGGTCTGCTCGCAGCCGGGATCGTGTCGCTTCGATCCCGGCTGCAAGCAGACCGGGCTACAAACCCGTGTCCTTACCCTGGCTTCCTCAAAGTCTCTTTTCAAACCCAAATGTAAAACAAGAGACTCAATTGATCAAAATATTTACTTTTGATACACTATGCGGCAAATAAACGATGAGATCCCTTATGAATCCTGATGTTGTACTGGTCGGTGCAGGACCTGTAGGTCTGTTTACTGCTATAGAATTAAAGTGTCACAATCCTGCATTACAAATCAAAGTGTTGGAACGAAATAATGAATACAGCCGTCACCACATTCTAAGGGTTGAGGAAGAATCATTAGTAAAGTCATTAGCTTATAAACACTATCCTAAAGTCAGACAATTAAAAGGTTTTGTTCCTACTTCAGAAATAGAAACGACTTTTTTAAATATTGCACAGGAATTAGGCATCCAAATTGAAAGAGGAGCCAAAGTTACTGATGCGAATGAATTACTCCAGCAATACCCCAGTGCGCATACTATTATTGGTGCTGATGGCGCTCACAGCACGATCCGCAAACAATTATTTGACGATAAAAAGATTGTCGATAAAAATCTGCAATATATTGTTGAAATTAAATACAAAGTCAATGGAAAAACCTCGCGTCTGCCAGGTACGACTTACGGCCCCGCATTGGGTCAGGTCAACCATTTTATTTCTGAAAATGTAGGCAAAAGAAAAAATGGGACAACACCTGTCTCTCTATTCATTTTTGTCGATGAAAAAACCTATAATGAAGTACGAAAACACCCTAACGCCAAACTCGCTGATTTGAAACCAGACTCGTCAGCTATGGCATCATTACTCAACAGCATTCAACCCTGGTTGTCATTAAGAAAAGTAACGTTAAACGAAGAATTACTTCTTGATACGGTAAAAATTAATGGCGTTGCCCTTGATGTCTATCAAAGTGAATGCTTTGCTAAAAAAATTGGAACGCAAAATGTTTATCTGGCAGGTGATGCCGCTGCAGCGGTTCCCTATTTCCGTGCCTTGAATGCAGGTCTTATTTCTGCCACGCTGCTTGCCAAAACCATAGCTCAATCCGAGACCCCGGATTTGGCAGAATTAAATAAAAACTTGGCCGCCTTGGCCCAAGGCGAGATAGATAGAGCGCAAAAGCAGGATAATCTGGTTAATATAGGCCGCGGGGTCAATTCCTTCCTTAGTATAGTCTCCAAAATACCTACCGGGGCAATATTGACTCAAAAACAACAAGACGCCATGTTAAACGCCCGCGTAGATCGACCTAATATTTTTCGGCGTAATCCGCGCACTTTAATTTTTTGGGGTGCTTTTATGGTCTTAACAGGGATACTGTTAGCAACCCTTTTGCCATTGTATCCTGTTATGTGGCCTGCGGTAGTAATCGGTTCAATTGCCGCTTCGGGAGTTATAGTATTATCGCTGTCTCTTTTAGCTTCATGGATATTGTCTTGCATACATAAGATACGTGATCCGATAACTCCCTTACCAGCATTCCCCTGGGAAAATGAAATGCCTGAACCTTCTTCATATGGAAAGTTAAGTAAGATAAAGGGGTTTGAGAAGGGAATTACAAGTGAAGACAGTAATAATCCTACTTCATTAACTCCTGAGGCACATGACACAAATGAGACGACAGGAAATGTGGATGGGTTTGATAATACTCCCGACCATCAGATTGAAGCAATTAGGATATAGATAGTTCTGTAGCCCGGTCTGCCTACGGCTGACTTTTATACACATCGTTGTATTACTCCGTTCTACGTCGTCCCCCTGATCCACGTCGTCCTTGCGCGAAGGATCTCCAAATACTGGCACCATGCCTCTTTCAGGAGATCCTTCGCGCAAAAAGACGCGCTCAGGACGACGTAGATCGGGAAATGGCCAAGATGTGTAGAAGACTCAGATCTGTAGCCCGTATTAGGCGTTAGCCGTAATACGGGAGCGGAGCATGAACGGTCCCGTATTACGGCTAACGCCTAATACGGGCTACATTTACATCAATAGTAACAATTAACAGAATCTGAAGAAAACTGCTTCCAAAGAAGACTTATCACCCTCGGCAGGCTTACTTTGGCCAAAAAGCCTATTAGGATTTACTGGCGCAGGTGCCGCAGCAAAATTTTCCAAACCAGCTTTAGCGACAAACCGGGCAGGCATGTTACTCAACATCAAGTCCAGAGTAGTATTTACTGGCTTGGCTCCTTCTTTAGCCAATTGCTCCGTATGTTGCTCAATCGCATTGGCTACACCAGCCAGGCTCGCTAATGTTTTATAGGTTTCATCAAGTTTTGCCAAATCACCTAATTTTTCAACATTTTGATTAGAACGCGGAATATTGGCATCAGCGCAAATTAAGGCATTCGGAGTTGAACCCAGAGCATCCTGATAGAACTTCACGGCAGCCAGGGAATTAACGAAATCACCATGATGGTTGAAGATGGTCCATTTCTCTCCGTTTGCTAATTGAATGCCATATTTTTGTCCTCTATCCTTTAAAATAGCTTCTTGGGAGGTCACTGTACAAAAGCCGGATAAGGACAGAAAAGCAGTACCGAAGGTATGGAAGGTCTCTTGACCAGGCTCTTTTGTTAATCTAAAAGTACTTCTAAAGGTGTGCAGATCGAACTGAATATCTTCTGCTTTTCCGAACTCTTCCAGTTTGGCACACAATAATTCGAAATAAACACCCTCAATTTCAATTTGCGGTACTTCTTGCAGTGCCATTGCACTTAAACCTGCGGCAAAAAGCGAAACAATATATTGAGCAGCCTTGACAATATGCTCCTTTCGTTGCGTTTCATCAACAACTACATACCCCATTTTATCCCATGCTTTTCCAAATACAGGACCAAGTCTTGAAGTAGGACACCACATGTTCCAGCTAGCAATTCCAATCTCGCCTTTTGGACTATTGATTACTGCAGCCTGAGCCAAATGATCACTAATCAGGTATTCGCCAGATTCTTTTGGCGTATTAACAGGCTTCCCCTCAGCATCTTTGCCTTTATTACATAAAGTCAGAGTCGCAACAGGCATGTTATTTATAATTTCCATTATTTTTGAACGCATGAAAAATTCCTTATAAGATTGAGGTTAAATTTGCATCACTCTGCAAATTCGCCAGCATTCTATGCGGAATTAAATAATTGTTCTGGTTGAAATTGGCCAAAAAACAGTTGAAAAAGGACATTTTATCCAGAAGGGCATGTTGTCGTGCAAGAAAATGAATTTTATTCAGTGTGATAATAAATAGGGCTTTAAAAATTCTTGAAAACCAAAATGGGATAGATTTTGGTTTTCAAGATAGAGTTTTTTTACTACTAATGAGCGAGGAGCTCACCTGCGATACTACCTGTATTAATTTAATTAATCCGGTTAATAGAAGACAATTTTAGGTTATTAAAGGACAATATTAAGGAAACTATTCACTAAAGGTTCCTTTTCTCAAAAAACTCATGATCAGCCTCCTGGTTTTAGAGTGATTCATAATAAAAGTATGAGTAGAATTAACAATGACGGGTTCAGCTTGTCCCTCCAAACGAGCAGCAGATGGGGGTACCTTCGCATCAAATCGTCCTGCAATGATGCCCATCTTGATTTTTGGTATGGGGACGTGGTGAACGTAAGCATCGGGCTCGGAACTTAGTTCAGACAAAGGTTTGATTTTAGACGTAATCATGGGAAAAATTTTCGTACTTAATTTTGCCAGAAAGGAACCTTGATTAGGAGGTGCCAGCATCACCAGGTACCCCACATGGCTAAATTGTTCTTTATCAAGCTTAGGAACGGCCTCCCTGAGAATTATTCCTCCAATACTGTGGGTAACAAAATGAACTTTTGCACCGGGATTATTGGCCATGACCTGTTGAATGAACTTGCTTAAATAAACAGCATGTTCAGAGATAGTGTATTTTGTAGAAGGATAGCTATAGTAATAAACCTGATAGCCCTGACTTTCCAGATAAGTGTTTAAAGGTTTCATGCTCCAATAGCTACGCATCAAGCCATGAATTAAGACCACTACTTCTCGTGGTTGTTTGTCCTTAACTGACTGAGGATTAGCAAAAACCTGCCCCATAAGGATAATGCCAATCCATATCATCAGTCCGACTTTTCTATATAAGTTTTGTTTGAACGCACTTTTAATCATTATGTTTTTTTACCAAGTCCTTGTATTTTCCCTTTATATTATCCTGAACTGGTGAAAAATTATATTATAATAGTGTCGCTCCATTTATTTGTGGTATAAATGGCGCATTAAAAAATTAGGAAGTACCTCATAATGACATATCGTCCTCATGTCGATGGCTTAAGGGCAATTGCTATACTTTTTGTTTTATTTTTTCATGCCGGCTTAAAAACATTTCCTTCCGGCTTCGTGGGTGTTGATGTCTTTTTTGTTATTTCCGGCTTTTTAATTACTGGTATCATTTATGAGTCCCTGCAAAATAACCGATTTTCTTTTGCGCGATTTTACAGCAGAAGATTATGGCGTTTACAGCCGGTATTTATCTGCCTGTTGGTAGTAACGACGCTTATAACCTTCCTGTTCTATCTCCCTGATGATTTATTGGGATTCAGCAAAAGTGCTCGAAAAACGTCCTTGTTTATTTCCAATCAGTTCTTTGAAAAAGTCACTACCGGGTACTTCGCCACAGACAGCAACCAGTTGCCACTGCTGCATACCTGGTCCTTGTCCATTGAATGGCAATGTTATTTGATTTTGCCGATTGCTCTTTATCTGCTGCACCGAATGTTGGGTAAGGATAAGATAGTCAAGGTGATTTACTTTTTGACCTTGCTTTTTATTGCATTATCTTTTTATTTATCGATTTATCATACCGAACAGACTTATTATCTCTTTTTTAGCCGTATCTTTGAGTTTTTAATTGGTTCTTGCGTGGCTCTTACACCCCTTCGCTTCCCGTCCAACAAATATGTTATCAATCTCATCAGTTTTACAGCACTGCTGACCTTATTTTTTCTTGCAACACGCAGCGATATCAGTTCAGGTTTCCCCAATCAATATGCCCTTATCCTGTGCCTGGCAACAGGGATACTGATCGCCTCTGGTGAGCCAGAGTATAAGCCCATCTGGATTCGGTTGCTTTCCAGTAAACCAGTAGTATTTACAGGTTTGCTGTCTTATTCCCTCTACATTTGGCATTGGCCCGTCTTTGCGCTGAACCATTATCTAGGCCTTGAAGAAACGACCCTTCGATTAGCACTTAATTTTGTTATCGTTTTTATTGTGGCTTATCTTTCCTGGCGCTTTATTGAAAAACCTGCTCGCTCTCTAAGCCAGACCAAAGCTGTTTATACTCTAATCCTTTTGTTTGCTTTACCGGTTGCCTTATTTCACCTGAGTGCTTTTACCATTACGCATTATGAAGGGTTCCCACAACGTTTTGTTGAAAGCGCACGGATAACAAAACAGTTAAAACAATATGACAGCCCACAAAGACCTTTGTGTCTTCAAGTTGCCAATACCGAAGTCAGTAATGCATGCATGCTTGGCTCAAGCAAGCCAAATAGTCAAAAAGGTTTTATGATTGGAGATTCTTTTTCAAATCACTACTGGCGTTTTTTGGAAGTTTTAGCAGAAAAAGCGAATACATCCGTTCTTGCGCATGCGACTGGCTCGTGTCTCACCTTACCCAGCATAGCCCAGTACCATTGGTTTAATAAAAAGGGCATTTATGAAGAATGTTTTGAGCAAACCAAACGTTATTACGACATGATTAAGAGCAATCATTATGACTATGTCATTATAGGTGAAAGTTGGAATGGTTATCTTGATGATAGAATAGTAAATAATCTCAACGATCCACGTTCGTATGAACTGACAAAACAGCGCATTGAAACAGCATTGGATGAAGCATTACAAACAATTATTGATAGCGGAGCAAAACCGGTGTTGATTAAAACTATTGCTCTGGCACCCAAGGGCGATCCTTATGTTTGCTTTTATAATCATATAAAGCAAAGAAAAGACTACAGCCCCGACCAATGTGATTTTGATTTACAGCCTGAAAGATATCAATGGATTGATGGATTATTCGCAAGGATGCAAGCAAAATACAGTCAATTAATAATTATTGATCCTCAATCGGTACAATGCCCGAATGGCCGTTGCAGGGCTGATATTAATCAGATACCAACCTTTCGTGATCGGGCACATCTCACAGATTATGCGTCTTATCACCTGGGAAAATTTTATTTGCAGAGCAATAAAAACCCGCTCATTGGTTAATTCCGGGCGGAGAAATTTATCAATTAATGAAAATTATTATATTCTTAAAGAATAGAATTCTGTTGAGGCGTTAAAAATGAAAAAAAACATTGTGCTTTTATTTATCTTATTTAACTTGTTTCATACCGTTGCTTTTGGGGCGAAATTTGCTCTGGAAAGCTCTGCATTTCAGTTGAATTCATTAATTCCCACGCAATATACCTGCAATGGGGCTGACGCTTCACCTCCATTAAGCTGGAATAATATGCCTGCTAATACTAAATCTTTAGCTCTCATCGTTACTGATCCGGATGCACCATCGGGTACGTGGACACATTGGATTTTATTTAATATTCCACCAACTGTAACAAAACTGGATGCAGGGAGTCCTGTGCCCAATGGCGCAGCCACAGGCTTGAATAGCTGGGGCACTCAGGGATACCGTGGTCCATGCCCCACTCTTGGTGCACATAGCTATGTATTTACTTTATATGCACTGGATAAGGTATTGGATTTGGGAGATGGTACAACCAATAGCATAGTGTCCGATGCAATGACCAGCCATGTGCTTGGCACTGCAGAATTGGTTGGCCTTTATCAGAAAATACCATAATCATACCAATTGATAATTATCGAATTTTTTGAATTGCACAATCCGTTCGTGTTGAGGAGGCGCGGCTTTTGGCGCCGTCTCGGAGCACTGGCACAGATTTTTTGCCCTGGTGCATGCTTCGAGACGGGGTTACCACCCCTCCTCAGCACGAACGGGTCGGTGAGTGGGAGGGGCTAATAAAACCCTTATTTCAAATTCACATGACTTCTGAATAACACCGTAACCTTTTTTGCCCTCCCACAATCCGTTCGTGCTGAGGAGGCGCGGCTTTTTGCGCCGTCTCGAAGCACTGGCACAGATTTTTTACCCTGGTGCATGCTTCGAGACGGGGTT
>NZ_KB892434.1:66805-151045 GCF_000373765.1 Legionella shakespearei DSM 23087
CACTCGCACAATCCGTTCGTGCTGAGGAGGCGCGGCTTTTTGCGCCGTCTCGAAGCACTGGCACAGACTCTTTGCCCTGAGCCTGCTTCGAGACGGGCAGGGGTGAGCTGGACTATGATTCTCTTTTCTTTCGTCTTGCATGAAAGGATAGTTCTTCCCAATTTTCTTTAATCAGAGCCTCTTTCTTCTTACGACTCCAGCCCTTAATCTGGTTCTCGGCAGCAAGAGCTTCCATTCGAGTGGGGAATGATGCTGTGTATAAAAGAGTAACTGGTAATCTGGTTGCGGTATAACAGCCAGAAATCATTCGGTTATGGTGCTGATACAAACGATTTTCTAAATTATCAGTATGACCGGTATAGTAACTTTTATCGTTACAACCAAGAATATATACCCAAAACATTGGACTTTACCTTTTCTATTTCCTGTTGAAAGTTACCTATGCCAGCGCCTTGATCTCATGAAAATACAAAGTTCCAAGATATACCAGCAATCAGTAGGGTAATTATAACAATAATAATTATATAAAAAATATCACTCAACAGTATGTATGCCCAAAAAGATCAATTAATTGACAATCAGATATTAAATACTACAATTTAACACAGAAATATTTTCTTTCTTTGTCACATCTGAAGGGAAAAATATTTCAGGGAGAGTTATAGCTTCATACATTATGGATTTTATATATCAGGTAATTTATTTTTTTATTAAATTACTCCGATCCTGGATTAGCCTGTATGACTTTTAGGGTAGACGGTTGAATGAATGATAAATTGTATGTTATGTGATTTATCGTTAAGTCGCTCCCATCAGTGTATTAATTTAATAACTAGAGCAAGCCCCAAATCACGTTGAGTGATATGGATATGCTTTATATTTAATGACGCATTCAATTCGCCACCTGTTCAATAGGAGAATTAAAATGAATACAGATATATTTGAAGGAAAATGGGAAGAAGTTAAAGGAAAAGTAAAGCAAGCCTGGGGTAAATTGACCGATGATGACCTGAAGGTAATCGAAGGATCTCATCAGGAAATTTACGGTAAATTACAAAAACACTATGGATATACCAAAGACCAGGCTGAAAAAGCAGTTAGGGATTTCCAGAGCAAATATCATAGATAATATTTATCGGACTCTGCTCATTACTTTTATACAAGGAAGATATCATGAATAAATTACTTTTAATCATTTCATTATTTCTGTGCAGTACGTTTTCATTCGCTGCCGATGCTACCGATATGAGCGCCAATTGGGTATGTACTACAAATGCCAGCAGCAGTAACCTGGAAGCGGATAAAGCTGCAGATGATCAAATGGCAAAAAATCCTGTTTCTGCTGCCAATGCTTTTGGTCTTGCATCTAACAATTGTCGTGATTGCACTCAAATAACGTGCGAAGTTCAGGAATAATCTCCTAGTCCTTATAAAATTACTCCGTTTTTTGACGGAGTAATTTTACCTTACTAGCTCTAAGGTCGATCATGGCACGTTTCGCTGACACGGTTACGGATTGGATTCGTTAAATTTTATTGAAAAAATACAATAGATTTACTTTCTTGAGCTAGACTTAGTTATATGAGGGAAATTTTTACATATTAGGCTTATTATGTATAAATTGTTTAAGGATATCGGTTTATCTGCCTCATTATTGATACTAAACCCATTTTCATTAATGGATTAATTAGGCGGAGGTTGTGGTGTTAATTCAACCGGTTCAACCTGTATTTATAACCATAAAGATTGGCGAGAATAAATACGAGTGCCAGATGGTAAGCTTATCTGAACATGAATTGGAGATAAGCTGCAATGACTATTTAGAAAAGGACAGCCAGGTATTCTTTGTTGCTAAATATTTTAAGGGAAATGCTGTAATACGTGATATTCAATTTGCCCAATATTATTTTACATACAAAATGGAAATTGAACGCATTCAGTTTCAACCGGGCTTGCTTATCAATACCCGGTTGTAGCCAAAATAAATAGAATCAGAGCCAGTAGACAAAGAGGAACAGAAAGAGCCACACTACGTCAACAAAGTGCCAATACCAGGCAACTCCTTCAAAGGCAAAATGTCGTTCTGGTGTAAAATGTCCACGTTTGCAACGTATCAAAATGACAATAAGCATAATGGTACCCAGGGTTACGTGTAACCCGTGAAATCCGGTCAGCATGAAAAAGGTGGTACCGTAAATTCCTGCATCCAAGGTCAAATTCATTTCGGTATAAGCTTCATGATACTCATAAGCCTGTAACAAAAGGAATAACACACCCAAGGCAATAGTCAGCGACATCCCTACCAGCAATTGTGTTCTTTTATTCAGTTTTAAAGCCCAGTGCGCCCAAGTGATCGTCACGCCAGAGGTAAGCAGGATCAAGGTATTGATTGCCGCTAACCCCCATGCTCCCATCGCCTCATGAGCACCTACGAAGATCTGGTTATTTGGGTTGTGTAATAAAGGCCAGGCTGCTTTAAAATCAGCCCAGAGAGTAAAGTGAGTAATAGGATGAATTTCTCCTCCTAAAAGCGGTATCGCCCAAAAACGGGCAAAAAACAATGCACCGAAAAAGGCTCCGAAAAAACACACCTCAGAAAAAATAAACCAGCACATACCCCAACGGAAGGATCGGTCAACCTGAAGGTCATAAACTCCTTTGCCATTTTCATAAATCACTTGCCCAAACCAGCCAAACATCATGAAAACAAGAATACAAAGCCCTGCAGTAAATATGTAAGGGCCATACCAATCATGATGAAGCCATGATGCAGCTCCTACTAACATAGTAGTCAATCCCACTGATCCAACCAGAGGCCAGTGGCTAGGCTTGGGGACATAATAAGTACCGTGCGCTCCCATTGTATTTTATTCTCCTGTGTCAATAATTCTTTATGCTGATTACCAGGTTAACCCTGGTTGGTCGCTCTTCCCGTTACATCAAACAAGGTATACGCCAAAGTAACTGTATTAATGTTGTCGGGTAAATCTGTATCCAAATGAAATAACAAAGGCATATTCATCGCCTCATGGCCATTCAGCGTTTGCTGGGTAAAGCAAAAACATTCTGTTTTTTTCAAATACTTTGCAGCAAGTCCGGGTGTTACACTGGGGATTGCCTGCACTGTCATTTTATGGTCTGTTTTATTTTCAGCATAAAATGCCAGGTTTACTATTTCACCTGGATGCACCTTGATTTCTTTGGTTTTGGGATAAAATGCCCAAGGCACACCGCTATTATTTGTTGCCACAAACTGTACCAGAACTTCTCTGGAAGTTTGGATTTTGGCTTTGCTTACATCATAAGCAATGGCCTCGGGATTGGTCTTGCCATTTATCCCCAGGGTTTTACACAGGCTGTTATAAATAGGTACCAATGCAAAGCCAAAAGCAAACATCCCCAAAACAATCAGCGTTAAAATAACAAGTAATTTCTGTTGCTTTTGTTCCTTATCCATTAAACCCCACCTCTAATGAATTTTAGGTGGAATCGTAAATGTATGGTAAGGAGGTGGAGAAGGCAGGGTCCATTCCAAGCCGTGTGAACCTTCCCAGACACGAGCAGTAGCAACATCTTTGTCCGTTCCGCGTTTACGTACGGTTGCAATCACATTGTATAAGAACAGTAATTGAGAAAAGCCAAAGATAAAGGCACCAATAGTTGCAATAACATTAAAATTGGTAAACTGTAAGGCATAATCGGGGATTCTTCTTGGCATTCCCGCAAGACCTAAGAAATGCATAGGGAAGAACGTCAGATTGACAGAAATTACAGACAACCAGAAATGCCATTTGCCTAATGTTTCATTATACATATGGCCTGTCCACTTGGGCAGCCAGTAATAGGTTGCCGCCATCAGTGAAAATATAACTCCGGGAACCAGTACATAATGGAAATGTGCTACAACAAAGTAACTGTCCTGATATTGATAATCGGCAGGTACCAAAGCCAGCATCAAGCCAGTAAAACCACCGATGGTAAACAAAAACACGAAAGCCAGTGCAAACAGCATGGGGGTTTCAAAAGTCATAGCCCCCTTAAACATGGTACTCACCCAGTTAAATACTTTAATTCCAGTAGGTACCGCAATAAGCATGGTAGTGTACATAAAGAATAATTCCGCCCCCAGAGGGATACCGGTAGTAAACATATGGTGTGCCCATACAATGAAGGACAGTGCGGCAATACTTACAGTTGCGTACACCATAAAATGGTAACCAAACAGCGGTTTACGGCTGAAAGTGGGAATGACTTCAGAAACAACGCCGAATGCGGGTAATACCAGTACGTATACCTCAGGATGGCCAAAGAACCAGAAAATATGCTGGAACAAAATAGGATCACCGCCACCTGCTGCATCAAAGAAACTGGTGCCAAAATGTCTGTCTGCCAGCATCATTGTTACTGCACCAGCCAAAACAGGCATAATAGCAATCAATAAAAATGCAGTAATAAGCCAGGTCCACACGAACATGGGCATTTTCATCAGGGTCATGCCTGGAGCCCGCAAGTTCAGGATGGTAGCAATAATGTTAATTGATCCCATAATGGATGAAAGACCCATCATATGAACTGAAAAGATCATAAAATCAGTACTGGGAGGGGCATATTTTGTCGATAAAGGCGCGTACATGGTCCAACCAAAGTTAGGACCGCCTCCAGCATGGAACATGGTAGAAAACAGCAGACAAAATGCAAACGGCAATATCCAGAAACTCCAGTTATTTAACCGTGGTAGTGCCATATCCGGCGCACCTATCATCATAGGTATTTGCCAGTTAGCCATACCAGTGAATGCAGGCATTACTACCCCAAACAGCATGATCAGACCATGCATGGTAGTCATTTGGTTGAAGAAATTGGGATCAACAAAACGATGGCCGGGCTGAAATAATTCTGCACGAATAATTAGTGCCATTCCACCTGCGAAAAAGAAACTGATCATAGCAAGCCATAAATACAGGGTACCTATGTCTTTATGGTTAGTAGTAAATAACCAGCGTTTTACAAATCCGAAGAAACCTTTGCCTTGCTCTGGACCATGATCATCATGGGTGTCATCTGCATGTGCTACTGCGTTACTCATTGCAAACCTCCTGCTTTAGCCTTATTAACCATGGTAGGTTTTTGATTATTACTTTGTCGCAGTGTTGCAACATCTGCGGGTTGAATTTCATCGTCAGTATTATTGCCCCATGCATTACGCTCATAAGTCGTAATTGCAGCAATTTCCTGATCAGTTAACTGATCCTTGTAAGGTTGCATTCCGGCAGACCCAGGGATACCGTTAAGAATCAAATCGATATGACGCGAAATGGGTTTACCTACAGCGACTGAACTGCCTTTTAATGCAGGGTATAAAGGTGGAAGACCTGTACCGTCCGCTTTATGGCACGCAGAACAGAACTGATCATACTTTTGTTTACCCAAAGTCATTAATTCGGTGCGAGTCATAGTGAGCTGTGCCCCTGCCTGTCCTTCTGTCTTGGCATATTGATCTTCAACTTTGGTTTGCTGAGCGACCCATTGATCAAACTCGGTTTCGCTCACAGCCTGAACTACTATAGGCATGAAGCCGTGATTAATTCCGCATAACTCGGCACATTGACCCCGGTATACACCTGGTTTTTCAATTCTGGCCCAGGCTTCGTACATAAAGCCAGGAATAGCATCACGCTTAATACCTAACTCGGGAACCCACCAAGAGTGAATGACATCATTAGAAGTCACCAGAAAACGAATTTTTTTATGGACAGGGACTACTAATGGTTTGTCTACTTCGAGTAAATACCACTGACCCTTTTTTTCTTTACCCTGTATCTGGGCATAAGGGGTGGAAAGATTACTAAAAAAGCTGATCCCTTGATCGAGATATTGATATTGCCAGCGCCACTGATATCCAACCACCTTGATGGTAACTTCTGATTTGGCGGAATCATCCATGCGGATCAGCACTCGCGTAGCAGGAATAGCCAGGCCTATAAGAATCAGAAAAGGAATAATAGACCAGACAATTTCCAGACGTGGGTTGTCATGGAACGTGGCAGGTTTATATCCTTTTGATTTTCTGTGATGAACCAGAGAATAAATCATGACACCAAAAACCACCACACCGATCACGGCACACACGGCCATACAGACCATATGTAAGTAATACATGTCCTTACTTAATGGAGTCACCCCTTCAAACATATTCATTTGCCAATTATCCGCAGCGGCCAAAGCTGACTGCAGTGGGGCAAAGGCACCAAGCGTCATTATTAATCTACAGATCGTTAACCTGTTTAACATCCCAATCCCTCATCTCATCAAGTTGCCGGGAAATCCCGGCACATGTTTAACCGATTTTCTCTATTTACCAGTTGCTACTGTCCTACCACAAGGAATAATTTCCTTCTGTTTTAGACTGACTTACCATGTACTTAATTGCTTCAATTACTTCATCAGTAGTACATTGATCGCAACCGCCATTTTTAAGGTGTTTCTTACCCTGAATGGTATTTTTAAATAATACATCCATATTTTGAGCAATTAAGGGTTTCCAGATTGCTTTATCACCAATTCTGGGAGCACCCAATTTTCCTTCGTTATGGCAAACAGCGCAGTTTTCATTATAAATATCCTTACCATTAGATGGATATTTCTGCGCGCCGCCGGCAGCCAAATCGTTCCATTGGGAGCGGGTTAATGATGCGTTCAGCAGATAATCTACTGAAGAAATAATGTCATTATCAGAACAGGTGACGCAGGCCCCTTTGACTGGCATGGAGTTGAATCCATGAATCACATGGCGGTATAAGCCCGTCAAACCACTGCTCTTTAATCGCATATACCAGTTTGCAGAATCGCCAATGACCGGTGCACTCATACGATTATCCTGGTGGCAAATAATACAGGCTTTCATATAAACCTGCTTTCCACGCGCCAGTGAGGGTGGCATATTTGATGGTGAAAGACCTAATGGTTCTTCGCTTTCCACTGACTTAATGTAAGTGGCAATGGCTAACCTGTCTGCTTCAGTCAAATGGCTCAAGCTGTTGTGGTTCACCTCAGCCATTGGACCTGCTACCGGACCGGCATTATTAATCAGCTCATTGTTTTTAAATACATCGGCAACTTGAGCATCTGTAGCTGATTCCAAACCAAACTTGGTAATATTTGGAGCCCAATAACCATCAACAAAGCTGCCGGTTAAGTAATAACGTGTTTTAGGAGCACCAAAAATATTTAGTGGCGTATGACACATGCTGCAATGCCCTAAGGTATCCACTATGTATTTTCCACGATTCCATTCAGGACTTTTATCTGCCTCATATTCTATGGAGTTATCATCAGGGAAGAAGAACAAAATGTTCCAACCCCAAAGAGAAAAACGTGCGCCCGGAACACCGAAAGGGAAAGGCAGAGCTTTATTTTCCAGCTTGATAGGAGGAATGCTCATAAAATAGGCATATAAAGCGCGCGCATCATCATCAGTCATTTTGGAAAAATAGATGTAAGGGAAAACGGGGAAATAGTTCCGTCCTTTAGGATCGCGCCCATCCTTCAATGCTCTGATAAAATCCTGTTCGGTCCAGTTTCCTATTCCTGTTTCTTTATCTGGAGTAATGTTAGGGCTATAGAAGGTTCCGAAAGGGGTTTCTAGTGGTAATCCACCGGCGAATGCGCCTGTGCCTGCTTTCACATCAGTATGGCAAGCGATACAATCGCCCATTTTAGCCAGATACTCTCCACGTTGGATTAACTCTTGCTGAGCACCAGTAGCCGGTGTAGTCGCAGGATATTCTGGATAATATGACTCCAAAACAGGCTCTACGGGCTTAGGAACAGCATTTTCAGCAT
The DNA here is from genome assembly GCF_000373765.1 of Legionella shakespearei DSM 23087. Classification (GTDB taxonomy): domain Bacteria; phylum Pseudomonadota; class Gammaproteobacteria; order Legionellales; family Legionellaceae; genus Legionella; species Legionella shakespearei. The sequence goes on from NZ_KB892434.1 coordinate 74,648, forward strand.
ATACAGATTGACCGATGAAACCAAGAACTGCCAGGATAGCAGCATTAATCAACATTCTTTTTGACAAAGAGCCCACGCTCCCTCCTATTTGTTCTTATTTTGCACGCTTCTCTTGAGGAGACAGAATAATTGTCGCATTTTATACCTCACACCTGCCAAGTTGCAATGTTATTCAGCGTTAAGTGTGCTCTTTTGTAGATTTGTTATTAGTTTTAATCGGAAATAATGCAATTTGATTATTTTGAAAAGGGATTGTTAACAAATTCATGCTTCCCTTGATATACTATGCTACCGGTTACAAGCGACCGGGATAAAATTGTTGCAGGGGCGGGGATGAAAATATTCAATGTAATGTTTTCCAAAGTAAATGGTGGACTGGAGCAGGTTTTTTTAAACTACATCCCCGCATTGGCGATGCAAGGCAATCATGTAATTCCCATTATCCATCCCAAGGCAGAAATATTAAGCAGCTGTCCTCAGGAACATTTGATTACACTGCACAATTTTAATCAGCATGATTTCATCGCTATTTATAAATTGCGTAAACTCATCCAGAAGGAACAACCGGATTGCATTATTACTCATAGTTACAGAGCAGCTTATCTGGCTCAAAAAACACTAACGAAAGTGCCCAGAATCGCGGTATGCCATGTCAAAGGACATTACGACTTTGGTTCTGATGCAATTATTGCCATTACAGAACACATGCGACAGGACATTATCGCTTCAGGCAAACCTGAACACACCGTATTTACGGTTCCTAATATGCTCCATATCCCGGAACATTTAGTTTACAAAGCGCCGAGGAATGTGGATGTCCCCGTAATTGGTGCTTGTGCGCGACTCGTTGATGTAAAGGGCATAGACCTTTTCATTGAAGCGCTTGCTGAACTGCAAAGGCGTGGCATCCTCTTTAAAGCAAAAATTGCCGGAGATGGCAAGGAAAAAGAACGCTATCAGCAATTAATCCATCAACATCAATTAGAGGATAAAGTCATACTGCTGGGCTGGATAGAGGATCGCTATTCGTTTTATGAAAGTCTGGATATTTTTTGCCTGCCGTCACGAGAAGAAGCTTTTGGCATGGTGATATTGGAAAGCATGATCCATTCACTGCCAATGGTTTTGAGTGATTTATCAGGACCACGAGAGATCATAGATAATTCCGAAAGTGCGCTTTTAGTCACGCCTCGAGATCCCGTGAGTATGGCAGATGCTATAAAGCAAATTATTGATGACAGGCATTTGGCGGAAAGACTGGCGAAAAATGCGTACCAACGTGTGCAGCATTATTCGAGCAGCAATGTGGGCCCTGTTCTTCAAGAAGTGTTGCATAAGATATTAGCTTCAGTACCATCTTCATAAGAGCGAGCCTTCGCTATGCTCAGTGCTGTAGCCCGGTCTGCTTGCAGCCGGGAACTGACGCTCGTGACACAACCTAAGTTCTAACCAAGTCTCCATTCCCGGCTGCAAGCAGACCGGGCTACGCCTGGAAATTTAATGTTTTGCACAAAATTTGTGTTATAATTGCACCTCTTTTTTCTGTTTATTCATAAATTATGTTTATTTATTTCAATGGACTAATTCTGGGTTTGTCGCTGATCATGGCCTTGGGCCCGCAAAATATCTTTTTGATTAAACAGGGTGCCCGGAAAAATCACGCTGCCCTGTCAGCGTTGGTTTGTTTTATTTGCGACATTATCCTGGTTTGCGCCAGTGTTGCCGGATTACATCAACTCCTTTTAGCTCATCCTACCCTGCAAATCTGGATGATCTGGTTTGGTTCTGCATTTTTACTTTACTATGCAGTAAATGCCTTACGCAGTTCTTTTTCCAAAAAGGACAAAGCAACAGCTCAAGCACCTCAACCCCATAATCGCAAACAAATTATTTTATTTGCCTTAGGTTTTAGCCTGCTTAACCCGCATGCCATCATAGATTCACTGGTTATTATAGGTGGTGGCAGCAGGCAATTCCCTGATCACGAATTTGCCTTTTTGGCGGGAGTAATTACAGCAAGCCTGCTGTGGTTTAGCTCATTAACAGTAACTATCCGTTATTTTTCTGATGTCTTAAGCAAAACTACTGTCTGGCAAATGATCGAATTATTCAGTGGTTTATTAATGGCGTTTATAGGAATTAAACTTGCCTTGAGCGGCATGTAAAGAAAAGTTCAGGGGAAATTAAAATAGAAAGGGCCAATCAGTGTGTCGCCAATTGACCCAGTGGAATGACACATAGCAAGTCCAACCTCGCAGAGGGAATATCTCATAAACCCGCTTTAGATGTCAACATTTTTACCTGAAAATCGTGCCCCATTCGGGATTAGGCAGGACTTTGTCCCTATCGAGACAATGTTGCTTACCTGTTACTCTTTTTCTTTGGAACCTTTTCACCTTTTTCGCGAGCTTTGGCCAAGCCAATAGCAATGGCCTGTTTACGACTTTTAACTTTCCCATCTTTGCCGCTATGAGCCTCGCCTTTTTTATACTCTCGCATTTCTTTTTCAACTTCTCGTTGTGCACCTTTACTGTATTTACTGGTCATAATTATCTCCTTATAAAATTACTCCTTAATCTTTAATTATAGAGCAATTGGAAGAAAAATGACCAAGCCCAGGGCTCGAAAGATACAAACAGTACAGAGTCGTCCTCTCATATTGAGTACCACTCAGAGCGATAGCGTAATCAAGGCTACAGTTTTTTTATATATTTAATCGATATTACTTAATGGCAGTGTCGCCCGTATTAGCGGAGCGTAATACGGGAAATTGCCACGTCGATCCTGTATTACGCTCCGCTAATACAGGCTACAAAATGCTCCGATCACGGTTGCATCTCACGATTTTTTTGGGCTCAGGCCGGCTCATTCAATGCATTTTCTACTGCTTTTACGAACCGTTTGGATTCAGGTGAGGTAGTGGAATAGAAATACGTCACCAATTCGCCTTTACGATTGATAATATATTTATGAAAATTCCATTTTGGCGCACTCCCAAAACCCAATTTTTTCTTAGCCCAAAGATAAAAAGGATGGGCATTTTTTCCTGAAACAACCTCTTTAGCCGTCATCGGAAATGAAACACCAAAATTAAGCTGGCAAAAATTGGCAATTTCCTGCTCAGTGCCGGGTTCCTGACTGCCAAAATCATTTGCCGGGACTCCCAGTATGACTAAACCCCTATCTTTATATTGCTCATACAGTTTTTCCAGGGCTGCGTATTGGGGGGTGAAGCCACATTTTGAAGCCGTATTTACAATAATCAAAACCTTTCCACGAAAGGATGACAGAGGTAAGGGATGATGTCCGACCAAGGTAGTAAAGGAAAAGTCATAGGCATTGTCACCTGGCTTGGTCTCTGGGGTTTCAGCTGATACGGTATTTGTGGCCATCAAAAATAATCCTGTTAATAGGGCAAGTAAACGCATGGAAGATATCCATAAACTTATGTGTATGCTTAGTCAATCATATCCTAATGCCTGGTTAAAGCAAGGAGATGCCAGGTACAAGGCACTTAGTAAATAACGCGCCTGACACCCCATAGATTATTTAAATAGTAGCACGAAGTCAGAACACGGTAGTCAGCCCCCTGATAATGACTGTCGGTAATCACCCAATCGCCTACCCGAGGCATCCAGTCTTTCTGAGGACATAAGGAATTAGGCGCAATCTGGTCAGGGTGAATATCATTAGAGCCATAACCTACCTGCTTTCCGGTCCACATGACAACATGTACTACAGCTGAAGGATTAACTGCATCAGGACGTGAAGCAGAAATGAAGAGTAAATCACCCGGATATAAAGGCAAAGCAGCTAAATTTTTGGCGGTAATGCTACCCCGATGTTTCGTACCAGAACTGTCAATGGCTGATAAATAGCCACCATGGCCATCACAAGAGTGTTGTACTTCCAGCGTATTATCACTACATACCAATAAACCTGCAGCTTTAGGATTATCAAGCACATTGTCCTCAGATTGCTGATTAGGCGACAGATCATATTGCATCGGATCAGCTCGCTGACCCGCCTGATACTCGGTTTTACTGCTGAACATGAGTCCAAAGGCAAAATTGTATAAAAATGTCGTGTAATTGCTGCAGTCCATTCCGTACCACATCGTATTATTCAACCAATTTCCCATGGTTTCGGCACCCAGGCCGCTGTAATTCCATCTGACCTGTTGCTGGTAATAAGGGCTTCCAGGCATAATATCTTTTGCGGCACTGCAATAACCTCCTTTATTGTATCCAACATTCCGTAAACTCAATGGAGTAGGGTAGTCTGGCAAATAATGATGGCAATAATTTAATTTTTGCTTAATCCAGAAATCTGCTGCGGCAATAATGCGCTGTCTTTGCCAATCAAGCCCAACAGAATTATCCAGACAATTGAGTAATTCATTGTTCAATTGCAACGTATTGCGCATGGGCCCCCACCCTCTGACAAAACGGTCTATGTTGAAAGGTTGTTGCAGTTCAGCAGTGAAATTGGCGACATTATTCTGGCATTGGGAGGCAAAGGCATCGGAAAAACTGTCTAATGATAATCCGCCGATAAGAAATGCAATGAAAAGCACTTTTTTAACACCAGCAAAAGTCCTCATGTTTCGTCTTCGTCCAGTATCTGATAATAAAAATGATGCAATTAGCATTCCAGAATTAATGGTGAGTGAAGCATAGGCCCGATCCGTTCGTGCTGAGGAGGCGCGGCTTTTTGCGCCGTCTCGAAGCACTGGCACAGACTCTTTGCCCTGAGTATGCTTCGAGACGGGGTTTCCACCCCTCCTCAGCACGAACGGGCCGGTGAGTGGGAGGAGATAATAAAACCCTTATTTTTTGAGTTAACATCAGTTCTGAATAACACCGTTACCTTTTTTCTGCCCTCGCACAATCCCTTCGTGCTGAGGAGGTATTCCTTATTGCTCCATTTTAAATGATAATGATTATCATTTACATTAACGCAGTTCAAAGCCTTACTCTTTATGCTTAAAATAATGACACTTGCTCTTGCTGCATTATCAGGAATGATAATTGAAATCCCGTCTTTTGCCGCAAGCGAATACAAGCTCTTTGAAAATAAACGCTTTCATTATGACGGGCATGTATTTTTTAATGTCACCAATTCAGCAACGCAGGGGGAAAAGTACTTACTCAACCAACAATTATCTAATGTCAAATTGGGTTCGGAACTGCAACTGACGGATAGGAATACATTAAGGAGCTTATTGATTTACAATACTTTTCCCACTCCAGTAACACCGACACTCTTTTTTGATCAGTTGTATGATGAATATCAAAAGGAGTCTTCCGGCCTGTTTTTTGAAGCTGGCAAGAAATGGCTTAGTTTTGGCAGTTATAAAAATGATTTGATTTACAAGCCACTTACCAAAGCCTTAGGTCAAACCAATCAAATTGCTTTAGTTGCAGGTTATGATTCTTTATATTACGCCAATCTCTCTCTTTTTGATCCCTACTCCCGCATTAAACCCTCCTCCCTACCTTTTTATTACAACCTGAATGTGGGAATGCATAACAAGACTTATGATCTGGGCGGCAGTTTCATCCGCTCCTTGGCTGAAAGTCAGATGTCCCAGTACAATAAAGGTTTTGGCGGATTTTTATTCCGCCCAATCCACAGCGATGTCCCAGGTTTTGCGGCTTATCTCAATATAAATCATAACAAATTAAGCACTTACGTTACTTATGTCGCAGCCATTCATTCCTTTCTTCCTGAGGAAATGAGTTACAACACTAAAGGGGCCAGCCCCAAGGCGTTCAGCCTGCAAAGTGGCTATGAGCTTTCTTTTAGAAATATACCTTATAAAATACTCGCCTTTTATGATTACTCCTTTGAATCCCTGGCCATGAGATTACCTCAGGAAAGAATAGGGGTAGGCCTTTCTGCTTATCCAGGCCGCTATCTCAGCCTTCAATTTCAGTACTTCAAGGATTACGGCTATCCGGATGATGCAATAGCATCCGGCCTAAATCGTCCTGTTTTTGGTGATTGTTCGAAAGTAAACAATTTTGCTTTACAGGCTATATTAAACTTCTAGGCTTGCATCCTGAGGCTAAATCAGGAATTATTACACAATCTTTCTTTTTTGTTGCAAATGAGAATCATTATCATTTATATTATATCCCTAAACCTTATTAAGTATGCCTTATGAAAATAACATCAAAAATTTACCAGGAATTGAATTATCAGGTGCAAAACCTGTTATTTGAACAAGGACTGAACTTATCAGCAAAGAAAATTGCTGAATTAATCAATACCGCCAGCCAGCAATGCGTTGATCGCCTGCATCATGCCGCAGTCAATGAACAATTGAGTGCTGAGACTATGCTTACTACTTCTGTCGATGATTACATTGATTTGCTAAAACAGCAGCAAAAGAAACAAAATCCGACGAGCCTGTTTAACCGGTGGAGTACCCTGGAACAAGAGTTGAAAGACAGTATAGAAAATCAAGTCCTGGCACTTGCCTATCATGAGCACTGGCAACAGCATTTACAACAGGAAGCTCAAGGCTACCCCAGCCTTTGGACTTCTTTATGTGCCCAGTATGAAAAGCAAGAACAATTGATGTTTTTAGAACAATGGGGCTGTACAGGCCATCCCTATCATCCTAATTTTCGTACCAAAACGGGTTTTAATAAACGTGAAGTCATTCACTATTCTCCCGAATTCAATGCTGAAGTTCCCATTCACTGGGCGGCACTTCATCGCTCAATCGCGTTTACTTCGATTGATGAAACCAGTTATAGCCTGTTATTCATTCAGCATTTTCCTGAAGCCTATCAAAGCTGGCGGCAAAGAGTGGCGCAAATGCAGCATAATCCAGACGATTACCTGCCCTTGCCCGTGCACCCCTGGCAATGGGAAAATACCTTACGGAACTTATGCGCCCCCCTGATTGAGTCAGGGTTATTGCTGGTGGTAAAACATCTGCAAAATACCAGACCATCCATGTCATTCCGTACTATGATGACTTCTGGCAGCTACAGTCCTCATTTGAAATTGGCAGTTGCCGTTCATACCACGTCATCCTTGCGTACGGTATCACCAGCATCAGTAAGCAATTCATCGGTTCTATCCACTTGGATTGAGGAGCTGCTGGCCAGACATCACTACTATAATGAACGCTTGTTTATTGCCAGAGACCTGGCGGGAATTAATTCTACTCATCCAGCAATTCCTGCACATGGAAAAAAACAATTGGCGATGATCGTCCGTGAAAATCCCCTGCAACGGATTAAAGCATCACAACAGTTAGTACCACTGGCTGCCCTTTTTGCTTTGTCTCCGGTAAAAAAAGCACCGCTGCTCATTGAAATTATTGAAGCAAGCAGACTTAATCCTGTCAGTTATTTCAAACAGTATTGCCGCGCTGTACTCGAAGGCCAAATGCATTTATTGCTGCATTATGGATTGGCTTTAGAAGCCCATCAGCAAAATACGCTGGTCATTTTTGAACAGCACAAACCTGCGGGGCTGGTGATACGTGATCTGGGTGGTATTAAAATCTGTTTACATCCCCTCTACGACAGAATTTTAAAACCCGAGTTGCATCCTGATTCAACCATCACCTGTACGGAACTGCAAGGGCTGTCTAATACCTTTATTCATGGTAACCTGTTAAGCAATCTCACGCCCTTTATCCAGTGCCTGCACGAATATTATGGTTTTCCCACAGCGCTCTTCTGGAAGCAGGTCAGACAATTAATAGAGGAATTGCTCCAGAGTGTCAAAGCAGAACTTCCCGCTGAAATGTATCAATGGCATGAGGAACACTTTCTTTCTCTGCCCTGGCAACAAAAATCTTTGCTGAGAATGCGCCTCAATCTGGATCAGGATGAGATGCTTTATTCTACTGTTGATAATCCCTTGAGCCAAATCCATGACTAAGCCGGAAACGATTATTTTATATGGGCAATTTTTCATGATTTTAGCCCTGGAAATGACCAATCCTTTTCTGCCTTTGCTTATTGCCAGCCAAACTGACGCGACAATGCAATCTGCTGTATTTTACAGTACCTTGAGTTTAATACTTCCGATGATTGCTAATATTCTCATCGCGCCAATATGGGGTTGGGCTGCTGATCGCTATGGTTATAAATCCATGTTAATGCGTGCCTGCTGGGCTTTAGTATTTACTCAGGCCAGCATGATTTTTGTGAATTCAGTAACCTGGATTTTAATCATTCGTATTATGCAGGGTGCTTTTGCCGGCTTCATTATCGCCATGCAAACCTACGCGGTGAGCATCAGTGATTGGCAGAATAAAAGCAGGCAACTGTCTCGTTTGCAATCAACTAAAGCCATTGCCACAACTATTGCTGGTTTCGCTGGCGGCATGGCACTCACATTGAGTGATTATCAGGGACTTTACGGAGTGGCGGCGGTGATTTGCCTGATAGCAACCATTGCCATGCAGTACTTGTTACCCGTATCAAGTGCGCAAACCATTAAAAGGAAACCGGGAAAATCTGATATTGCCCCACACTCAAAAGGTATTTTTTATTTTCTTTGCGCGTTGATAACCTTGACTCAAATCGCCAAATTTTTACCCGATCCCGGTCTTTCATTGTATCTGAACCACTATTTTTCCAATAATTGGGCTCTGATTGGTTTTATGTATTCCTTGCCAGCATTAGGGATGCTCTGCAGTTCTGAATGGTGTGGGCGACAATTTGACCGTTGTCGCCAAAACCCTCAATCAGCGAATTTATATCTGTTTGGCTATAGTCTGCTTGGCTGTTTTCTGATGATGTTGCAAGCATTCACGATTAATTTTTATCTTTTCGCCTGTATTCGTATTTTGTGGGGCGTGGTTCTGGCCGCTTTATTACCCGCTTTGTTTGCCCTTTTCAGTGATCGCTATTCCCTGCCTGGATACGCATTGGGAATTGCCAATTCCTTTGCCAAGGCAGGTAATTTGTTTGGTTTGTTGGCTGGAGGTTTTCTGGCAAGCTGGCTGTCTTATCCTGCAGTCTTTTTGATGATAGCTGCGATATACGGTTTATTTGCTGTTTTTGTATTGGGTCATCTTCTGTTACTGAACAGGCAGATGAGCACTTTATCGACTCCTTAACCTGATGGCAAATCATGAAAAAAAATGCTCTGCTTATCGTACTTTTGACCTGGTTCCTGGGAAATATGGATGTCCATTTCCTGGCTCCCGCCTTGCCGAAAATAGCTGATTACTTTGATGTAAGCGCGAGTAGTGCCCAGTTAACCATCAGTTGTTTCCTTTTAGGAAAGGCGTTCAGCATGATTTTATGGGGAATTATTTCTGATCGTTATGGCAGGAAACCTGTCTTTATTACGGGGCTGATGCTCTTTATCTGCACCAATTTTTTTGCCGCATTCAGCGATTCAATGACAAGCCTGCTGATATGCCGTTTTCTGCAGGGGGTCAGTGTTGGTGCAACGCTCCTCATGGGACGGGCCATGATTAATGACACTCATGATGAACAAAGGGCAACACATTATTTTGCCTGGCTCTTTACCCTGGCCGGTCTTTTCATTTGCTTCTTGCCCTTCCTGGGAGGCTTGATTAACAGTTATTGGAATTGGCAAATGGCATCACTGCTTATCGCTGCCTACGGACTGCTCTTATTCCCCTTTTGTTCGGCCTTAAAGGAAACAAAATCAAAAGTACAGCCACCATCAGAATTAATTCAGAGTATTATAGCTGTTTTTAGCCACCCTGTGTTTGTCTGTTATTTGCTGATCTCTGCTTTGATGATGGCTGGAGAATCGGCTTTTAATACCAGTGCATCGTTTATCCTGATTAAAGGGGCGCATTTAACCAGTACCCAATACGGCACTATAAAAACGGTTATGGCAATCATGCATCTGCTGGGCACAGCATGTTGTGGCTTATTGGTCAGTTACTATTCCAGTGTCAAATTGACTGGAACGGGAGTACGCATCTTTGCTTTATCGGCCTGCCTGATGTGGTTGTTCGCCTTGTTTTCCCAGAATGTAATGCTTACCTTTGTCATTCCGATGATGGCTTATTATTTTGGTACAGGATTTATCGTGGCCTCAGCAACTGCGGCTGTAGTCCGCCCGTTTCCCCAACACATGGCCATGGCCCTGGCCCTCACCCTGTTTTGCCAATTTAACTGTTCTGCACTCTTTAGTTTTATCAGCAGCGCTGCCGGGATTGAAAAAGCAGAATCGTTTATGCTCTTGCTCACATCCATCAGCATTCTCAGCTTATTGACCTTGCGCAAACTTGGTTTGGCAGCAAGGTCTGAGATAGTTAGCACGTAGAGCTATCGCTGCATCAAGGCTACGTCTGTTGAAATTACAGGGTCGTCAGGCGCAATTTGGGCATTAGACATAAATCTATAGCTATTTTTAGCGGATTGATTCACCTCTGCTGGCATCCTGGCAAGTGCTCTCTTACTCTCATAGACTCCTTGATCAAAATCAAGTGGTGACGGGCACATATGCCGCAGAGCCCGAGGAGAGGGATGTTGTGAGAGTATAGACAAAATACTCAGTGGGGATTGATAAATGGCGGTATACGCTTCATGTGGATATAAGCGATTAACATATTTTAATGCTGACGGGCCATAACTACGATATAAATAATCTTCCATAACGTTGGGTTCAATACCAAAAAGTTTTGTTGGGCCAAATGGATATTCCACGCAGGTAGCCCACTCATCCGCAGTGAAATAATCTCCTTTTGATTGCAGAGACATGTTGGCATTCCCATAGGTGATAATAGTCTGGTCGCAAAGCAATCGACTGATGCCTGGAAAAATATCAATAAAAGGTTTGCCGGTATGCTCAAGAGGGGTATTGGGAGCACCTTTGGGGCTATCAGAATAAAAACATTGCCATCCACCCGTGAATTCTTGTGCCACTATATCAATACCTGTTTCTTTGGCAAAAACACCCGTCTCACATAAAACTTTAAATTTCTCTACACTGTCAGGATGAATCATCAAATCCATATCATCATCATTACGAATAATCCCATGCTCCCTGAGAGCACCTAATGCGGTACCACAACTGATACGATAATCGATTTGGTGCCTGATAAAAAAGGCATGCAGGACATCTGCCATAGCATACAAACGAGCCCCTTCATCAGAAGTTAAATAAATGGTATTCGGATCTGCAGGAGCTGTTAAAAATAATTCAGCAGCATAAGCAGGGTTGTACACCATCAAAAAAATACCAACGGTCATACCGATAAAACTACGCGCGTACTCAACTGCATCAACAAGCAGAGTTTGTACGTTACCACCAGCATACTCTCTCTGGACAATAGTCTGAATCACCGTATCAATAATTCGGCACACATCCGTGATCATTTTACTGAGCAGGTTTAATGCCGAGTAAACAGGAATACCTAAACCCACGGCGTAAACCCAAAGCGATTGTTCTCGTTCTAATTGCAGAATCAGTTGATATAATTCGTACCCTTTCTCTTTACTATAAAGTTCAAGTTCAGGATATTTTTTCAGGGTATTCAGGATTGACATGCTGGACTCACACCTACATCATTGTGGTGAAATTTTAACCATTTTTTACATTAATTGCAAGCAATGAATGGCACTTACTTAAGGTTTTTCATTCTATTCGCTTGTCCGGTGGATCCAGAGCTTCAGGGCAGAAACACAGCCCCTGCCAGTATAACTGTTCCGCTTCCTGACGGTCGCGGCTCGGTTTTCGTGCATTCGTATATACTTCATCATGCACCGGAAACCGAGCCGCGACCGTGAGGAAGCGGAATTTTTGTTGCGGCACAGAGCATGATTTAGCATTGGTGTAGGGCATAAACTGATGTGCTCAAGAGACAGCTGCTTGCAGCCGGGATTGTGCCACTTCGATCCCGGCTGCAACCGGGCTACGCACTGTGCCATTTCGGAGCAACTTTGCCCCGATCCACGTCGTCCTGAGCGCGTCTTTTTGCGCGAAGGATCTCCAAATACTGGCACCATGCAGCCTTCAGGAGATCCTTCGCGCAAAAAGACGCGCTCAGGACGACGTGAATCGGGTTACAAAAACACCATTCATTACAAGCATTCGGGCTATTTTTACCTTATATTTTGCAATACCACTTGCAAGCTCACTATGGAATAGGGTATTTATCCAGCAGGAATGTAAAAATTAAGTTTTATTGGATAAATAAAGGACTTCTACATGCGTACGGAACAGGCTGCAAAAAAAAATACAGGAAAAAAGACCCGCCCATCAAACAGCAGGGCATTATCTACCCGCTTTACTCAGGATGAAATTCCCGACAGAACTTATTTCCTGAGAAATACTCTGTATGAAATAGGGGATTTTATTTCATCCCGTACCAGCGAGCTTTATAACGCCATAACGATGGCTTTTTCACTGGATACGGTTGATTTCAGCTACCTTAGAAAATACGTATGGCCAGCGATTACCTCTGGAGCAACATTAGTAATTGGCGATTACATCACCAGGGGATTGAGCCAGTATTATAATGACAATGAAGAATCCGCCTACGTTTATCAATTTTTATTAAGTGCCGCAGTGCTGAGCTACTGTGCCCTGCACCGCATTACCGAAAGGGAATTTAAATCCACGGTGGCATTTTCTGCCGCTGTTGCCAGTGAAGTTATGGCGATTACTTATTTATACAGCTCCGTGTTCACTGGCACACAAGTCCTGTTAGAAGACCGTTTATCCGATGACTATTCCCTCATCGCAAGCCTTGGCACCAGTGCACTGCTTGTACCAAGCAGTGTCACCTGGTTAACCCAGAAACTCCAGGAGCAATTGGTCCGTTACCAATACGGTAAAGGGGCGCAGCGTTCTGATACTGCAGCGATTTCAAGCGGCCTTACCCCGGTCTCAAACCTTTATTATCAAATCAATCATTTCCTTACCAAAGAATTAATGGTTTTATCCCGCACGTTTCAGCTCGGCCTGATTTCCGACAACATTCTCCATGCACAAAAAATCGTGCAGCAATTCCGAAACTTACCCGCCTTAATTGCTGACGTGGCACCGTCCACCATAAAAAAAATGCAGGCACAACAGGAAAAACTCAGGCAGGATTATGAATACAATAACACCTGCCATCAGGTCCTGCGCTTTACTCCTGAAGGCCCGGTGTTTATTGCCATACCCAGGTATCAATTACGTACAGGCGATCTGGTTTTGTGCGATGACAGTATCGATTTGTCCTCTGTGCCGGTTTCTGGAGAGATTATTGCCTTACAACGCGATGAAAAGGGACACTATATTGAAAAAACAGAACAACAAAAATTCAGCGTGAACCTGAAAGCACAAAATGGTGAAGACGTCTGGATAGAACATAACACTAAGTCGACATTTGACAGTAACTATCAAAAAGTAGATTTACATGCGGTACGTGACGGCAAACAAGCCGGGGTATTAACTGGTGATAAATTGAACTTATTTGGTAAAGACAATATTTTTATTCAAATCAAGCCGGAAAACGAACTCTTGTTAAACAGCGGCTATGAAAAAACTTCGGTTATTGATCAAATCATTTCCAAACGCAAACAAAAAAGCGTGTTACATTCCATTCTGGCATCGGTCATTATGGCTGCTTTTTTACAAAGGGACATTACCACTTTGCCGGCTGAATCCATACGCCTGATGTTTACCCTGTTCCAAACCATGATCCCATTTTCGGAAGCCTTTTTGCGTGAAACGATTAACAGCCGGCTGATGAAAAAAATGAATTCCAATATGGAAGGGCATCCCCTGGAAACGGTCGATGCCTTGCGTGTTGTGGATTTATGTAATGCCATAGGCGGCTATTATCATGATCGCTTCCCTCAGGGAGTTGCCATTATTTCTGATAAAACGGGAACCCTGACTACCAATACCATGGAAGTACGTGGACTTTGGGCTGCTGGAATGGACGCTGATGTACAGCAGGTATTGCAAAACAAACCCGAATTATTTTTACCAGAAAGCCAGGAACAGCAACTGGCCTTTGAACTATTCATTGGCGCTTACACCAATAAACCCAAAGATATGGAGCCAGAAGAAGCAGCCATTCTGCAATTGTTTAAAGGCTTACAAAAAAATGCTGATTGCGTGGACATTACAACGCTTGGCAATAATCATTTCAAAAAAATAATTACTGGACAAAACAGAGAGCTGGAAACCTTCCACCTGGGCTTGTACCGCACTTTTGGCGGACGCTTCACTCTGGTTAAAGAAGCAGAAAACCAATACCTCGTTTTTTGTGGTGTGCCCAAAGCCGACTCATTCCATGACACAGCCCTGTTAAAGGCTTACACTTCCATGCAGAGCAGAACAGGCGTCCTGTCTCGGGACTGGTGCATTGCCCGCGCGCCCATTTCTGAAAAAACCTATGAAACACTGAAAGGATTATTTGATAAGGACGATAAAAAAGAAATCGAATCCTTCATTTTGACTCATCCGGAATTGACAAATAATCTGCGTCATTGTGTTACCTTCATTATTGATAACCCGGTCAAAAAGGGTGCTGAGAAATTTATCAGCCAACTGCAGGAAATTCAGGTTCCCGTATTTGTCGCCACCGGAGATACTACAAAAGCTGCTGAAAATATTGCCCGGGTACTCTGTCCAGAGCATGCGGGTAAAATTCTAAGCATACGCGCAAATCAAATAAGTGGATTGAATCCAGAACTGCTGAATGAGCAAAATTGCCCTCCCGGTTCAACCGTTATTTTTTCAGGCATTAATCCGGAAGTGCTCAAGCTCTTTCAATCACTGCTCCAAAGAGAGAAAAAGAACCGTCCCGTCATTATTTTTGCTGAAATGAGCACTGAAGGAAAAGGCACTCTGGCACGCTTTCTTAAAGACAATCAGTTTTTTGTGGTAGCCAATGGCGATGGCAGCAATGACGTGATGATGATGAAACACGCTAATATGGTGATAGCGCATCAGACAGAAGACGCTACCTTTGCCCCGGGAGTTGCCCCCTTATCCAATTTAAGTGACGCACAGTTACGCCACTTGTTTGGCTCGGAAAAATCATTCTATGAACTGTTTGATATTAACCTTCCTAAAAGTTTGTTTGTTCAGCAATTTACTCCTTTGGCTAACTCCCAGGAAAAGCCGACTATGGCTCTGGCGCTGAAAAGCGGTAAATTAAGCTTTGAATTAGCCAAGGCTGTTGGCGCAACTGAGGTTAAGGAAATGTATCAGCAGCATTGGTTTAGTGTGGCCTTTGACTTACTCTGGTTATGGATTTCATTTTATGAAATCAATCAAAGCCGTGACCTGCCCATGGATAATCGCAATATTGGCGTGTCTGATTTGATTACCCAATCCATGGCCATAGTTCTGGTTGTTGCTGGCTTACAAGCCATGGCTAATTATGCCCTGGCTGAAGAGTCAACGAACCTTACTACCATGATTATTATGCTGACTATACTGCCTCTGGTATTAAGGAGTGTTTTTTCAGGATTCAGGATGGTCCAGGATCGTCTGTACCCCGCTCCCGTTGCAGAACCGGTTCATCGGGAAGAGGTGGCTCATCGTTCCGTGTTTGGCTATTTGGGAACCCTGTTCAGACCTGCTCGGGCAAGTACTCGTGTAGAAGAAATAGAGGAATTGTCTCCTGAGCCGCATTGAACATAGTATTTGACGCTCTGCAGGTATATAATTTGCCCTAATTAAAACCACGATTTGAGTTATTATGTTTTACGGGGATACTGTTCAGGAAACCAGGCAGATGTTTTTTAACAGTTGGGATAAATTCCAACATAAAAAACCTCTGTCACCTTTGGAAAATGAAATTGCCCAGGTGATCCTGGCTCATCCTGAGTATCATAAAATATTGGAACAAGGCACTAAATTCCAGGAGCATACTTATTATCCCGAGTTCGGCGAAACCAATCCGTTCTTGCACATGGGACTACACCTGGCAGTAAGAGAGCAAGTGGCTACAGATCGCCCTTTGGGCATTAATGAGATTTATAAAAACCTGGTTAAAAAATACAAAGACCCTCTGGCTGTTGAACATTTAATTATGGACCAGCTCGCTGAATGCTTATGGCTGTCACAAAAAAATAATCTGCCTCCTGATGAGCAGCAGTATTTAAGGGTACTGACAGAGCTTTATCAAAATAACTCATAAAAACGTAGCCTTGATGCAGCGACAGTGCTGAGTGATCCACTCATATTTGTGTTGCATCCCAATCTATGCAGAATCGCCTTCCCCTCTCCGGGGGAAGGTGCCCGACAGGGCGGATGGGGGGATCAAAAGGATTATTTTCTCGGCAGGTTCTGTTATTTTAGAGTTTTTACGTTTAATAATAAGTTCTCTTATTGATCCCCCCTCCCACCCTGTCGGGCACCCTCCCCCGAAGGTGGAGGGGCTACTTGCGTTGATCATCCTGTTTATTTGCATCTTTTTACCTGGTTAAAATTATGAGAGGCTCACTCTGAGCAATAGAGAAATCAAAGCGCCTAATACGAAGCTTAAGTACCACTTTGCTGGAGAATCGGTTAAGATGGTGCATCGAAACAGGTAATCAGTTTAATTATGACCGATCAGGATAAAACCACTCATTTTGGCTTTGAAGCAGTCGCCTGGGATGAGAAAGAAAAAAAGGTAGCAGAAGTATTCCATTCCGTAGCTAAAAATTACGATTTGATGAATGACTTGATGTCACTGGGAATTCATCATCTGTGGAAACGCTTCACTGTGGAGTTAAGTCATGTTCGCCCTGGGCAGTCAGTGCTTGATTTGGCAGGAGGCAGTGGTGATTTAACGCGTCTGTTATGTAAAAAAGTCGGAGACAGCGGCCAGGTCATTCTCGCGGACATCAATTCAGCCATGCTGCAGGTTGGACGCAACCGCCTGCTTGATGAAGGTTTGTTTAAAAACATCAGTTTCGTACAAGGCAATGCCCAATGCCTGCCCTTTGCCGATAACAGTTTTCATTGCATTACCATGGGCTTTGGCTTGAGAAATGTTACAGACAAAGAAGAAGCCTTACGCTCCATGTATCGCGTATGTAAACCCGGTGGTAAACTCATGGTACTTGAGTTTTCTACGCCCACCTTTCCAGGCTTAAAACCGGTATATGACTGGTATTCTTTTAATATTTTGCCTAAAGTAGGAAAGTTCTTTGCTCAAGATGAAGCCAGCTATCAATACCTTGCCGAATCCATACGCATGCACCCCAATCAGGATGCATTAAAAGAGATGATTGAACAAGCCGGTTTTGAAGATTGCCAATACCATAATTTGAGTGGGGGCATAGTAGCCTTACATATTGCTTATAAATACTGAGTTTATTATGTTAAAAAAATACTCCTTAAAAGCGCTGCAAACTGCAATTAACCAGGCATTAAACCTGGATGAGCATATGCCAGAAAAACTGCAGGCCTTGAATGAAAAAGTGATCGAAATGGTTATTTCGCCATTAAATGTTAACTTTTACATTCAGTTTCAAAACAGCCAACTGTTGTTGCTGGACCAATATGACGGAAATCCTGACACCATTATTCACAGTAATCCTATAGGCCTTATCCGCTTGAGTTTATTACCTGCATCCAAAGCCCGCTCATTATTCAATGATAAAATTCGGATGTCGGGTGACATTGAACTCGGACAAAAGGTTAAAAAACTGTTTGATGAACTGGACATAGACTGGGAAGGGCATCTGGCTCATTTTACTGGTGATGTTGTCGCCCATCAGATAGGTTCGTTTATACGTAAGGGTATGGAAATTAAAAAGCAGTTCAGTAATTCCATGCAACTCAACATGACCGAATTTTTACAAGAAGAATTGCGTGTAGTTCCTTCGAAAAATGAACTGGATGATTTTTTTAATGATGTCGATGAATTGCGTTTAAGTGTTGAACGATTACAAGCCCATATCAATCAACTGATGACCTCAAAATGAAAACCATTAAAACTTTAAAACATCTCTTTCGAATTCAATATGTCCTGATCAGGAACGGAATTTTTATTTTAAGAATGCTTTTTAAAGTACTTCTTCGCAAGTTTGGAAAAAAACAGACAGCTAAAGAAGATACCCTGCGCAAAGCTGCAGAAGAGTTAAAACCCATTATTGTTAAAGTAGGTCAGACTCTCTCATCACAACCCCAACTCATCCATGAAACACTGCAACATGTCATGGATAAGCTGCATCATGTGATTACTGAACCTGGCAAGGAAAAGCCAACACGGATTATTGACCACCCGATAGACATTACCCAATCTGCCGAACAACACAAGCCAAAATCAACCGATGAGTTGTTATGAAATCAATTAAACAATTAATTCGCTTAATACGCATAAACCACATCCTTGCTAAAAACGGACTGGATAATGTGGTTGTATCCATTAGACTTTTCGCTCCATTACGTTTTATGGTTTATTTAAACCCCTGGAACTGGTTTCGTAAAGTTCAGTTAACACGGGGGGAAGCGTTACGAAAATCACTGGAAGAATTAGGCCCC
The DNA here is from genome assembly GCF_000373765.1 of Legionella shakespearei DSM 23087. GTDB lineage: Bacteria > Pseudomonadota > Gammaproteobacteria > Legionellales > Legionellaceae > Legionella > Legionella shakespearei. The sequence goes on from NZ_KB892434.1 coordinate 93,092, forward strand.
ATATTTATTAAATTTGGCCAGGCACTATCAACCCGCCCTGATATTCTTCCCGAAGATATAGCTATTGAATTAAGTAAATTACAAGATAAAGTCCCCCCCTTTCCCAGCGCCCAGGCACTGAGCATCCTTGAGCGCGCTTACCATATGTCGCCTTATGAAGTGTTTGCTGAATTTGATCCCATAGCTTTGGCTTCTGCCTCTATGGCTCAAGTGCATGCCGCTACTCTAAAAACTGGTGAGGACGTGGTAGTTAAAATACTTAGACCTAATATGCGGCGCATTATTGAGCAGGATTTAAGTATCATGCACACCATTGCCAAACTGGCAGATCGTTATTGGCCGGAAGGACGGCGCTTGAAGCCTAAAGAAATTGTGACCGAATTTGAACATACCCTGCTTGATGAGCTGGATTTGTTACGAGAAGCCGCCAATGCCGCACAGCTACGCCGTAATTTCAGCAATTCGCCTTTATTGTACATACCTGAAGTATACTGGGATTATTCACGTCAAAATGTCATGGTTATGGAACGTATTCATGGCATACCTGTATCAGATATAGCCAGCCTGCGCGAGCAGGGAATCAACATCAAAAAGCTCGCCGAACGCGGTGTCGAGATTTTTTTCACCCAGGTTTTTCGTGATTGTTTCTTCCATGCGGACATGCACCCCGGAAATATTTTCGTCTCCTACAAACATCCTCAGGATCCCCAATACATATGCATTGATTTTGGCATTATCGGCACGTTGAATGACAGTGACAAACGCTATCTTGCAGAAAACCTGATCGCCTTTTTTAACCGTGACTACAGGCGTGTTGCCCAACTCCATGTGGAGTCTGGCTGGGTAGCTCGCGATACGCGGGTCGAAGAGTTTGAAAGTGCTATCCGTACGGTCTGTGAACCTATATTTGAAAAACCTTTAAAGGATATTTCTTTCGCTCAGGTGGTATTACGCCTGTTTCAAGTGGCGCGGCGATTCCATATGGAAGTTCAACCCCAGTTGGTCTTACTGCAAAAAACCCTGTTGGCTATCGAAGGCTTAGGGCGGCAGCTTTATCCTAATCTTGACCTGTGGGCAACAGCCAAACCTTTTCTGGAAAAATGGCTGCGTGAACAAATTGGGCCCAAAGCCTTCCTGAACCAGTTAAAACAAAATCTGCCCTTTTTTGCTGAACAGCTTCCTCATATGCCCAAATTAATTTTTGACGTATTGGAATTGAAAAAAGAGGAATTATTATTTAAAAAAGAGCTGGCGAACAACAAACCTGAATATCAAAAACAGGGCATACACTGGAACAGTGTGTTTTGGGGTGTATTTGCTTCATTCCTGTCTCTGGGTATCATTAATTATTTACATCTTTTAAACTATAAATACTTAACACCTGTTGCGTTAACAGGGACAGCCCTGGCAGGACTATTAGTGCTTATCAACCGAAAAATAAGGAGCTAACCATGGGACTCAGCGGCATTAGCCCATTATCATTATTATTAATATTAGCCATTGTTATCGCTTTATTTGGCACTTCCAAATTGAAAACTTTAGGTACGGATTTGGGTGAAGCGATAAAAAACTTTCGCCAGGCTATGAATGACGACAGCAATAAAGATGTAAAGAATGATGATAATAAACCATGAGCAGTGGTGAGCTTTTATTAACTCTTGTCGTTGCTCTGGTGGTCTTTGGACCCTCTAAGCTGCCTATGCTAGCTACTCATCTTGGACAATTGATCCGCAAAATCAATCAAATCAAAACAAAAGCCGCTCTCTTATGGGATGAACAGCTTAAAGAATTGCAATTGCAGGAAAACAAGCGCAAAGCTGAAGAGGTTGATAAGAAGTACCATTCTGAGAGTTCAAAAGCAGAACCCAAATAATAACCTCCCCTCAAATCCCCGTCGTCCTGAGCTGAGGAATCCCCACGAAATATCCCCTTGAGCCTGTATTGTGATTCGCTAATCAAGAGTACAAAAGAGCATCATGCTAAGAACACCGAGCTGCGACCGTAAGGAAGCGGAACAGTTCGATGCACTCCCTTGTTGATTACTCATTAGGTGTACCTCCAAAATTTCCGCTCCCTCACGGTCGCGGCTCGGTTTTCGTGCCTTCATTTTACTTCATCGTGCACCTGAAAACCGAGCCGCGACCGTGAGGGAGCGGAATTTTTGTTAAGGTACTGATGCCTTCATAGTCGCAGTTCAGATTAGAGCTCAAATTGTCTATTTACAATTCTGACACAATCACTTAACAATTCCTTAACATTCCTCTGGCATAATCCACCTCAATTTAAGGCTAACAGCGCAGCAGGGGGATATCACCAGTTTGAAGCAACACTAATTTGGAACGTAATCAGTAACAACCGGATTTAAGACATACAAGAAAGTTAATAATTTATTACCTTAGGAGTCACGATCATGGCGTTATCAGAAATCATTATCAATGATGCAGTTCAATATCAAACTGATGCAACAATAAGCGAAGCAAACTATCAGGCTCTTCGCCAATACCTTCTGGAAAGAAAACCTCTGTCGCCAGTCACCACCGCGATCTATTCTCTTGTTTCAAGCCATTGTGCAAGTGACAAACAGGAATTTATGCATCACTCAACCCTACAGGCATGTGAAGCACAAAAAAGCAGCGATGAACACGAAGAGCAAAACGATCAATGGGAACAAAAAAAGGATACCACCCTGCATTCACAATACACTGCAGAGTTACAGGAATTACAAAGCACACTGAGCCAACTGGAAATAAGACGCGCCCCCCAACAAAGGATAGCAAAGCAAAGTCGCAGCCAGGTTGAAGAGTTGAGAAACAGCCTGCGCAGCCTTGACGCATCCATAGACCGCATTCAAAGCGAACGACTATTACTTAATTACCAATCAATTCCTTCATACCCTGTCAATAACGTCCATGTCCATGGCCATTACTCGACAACAATTGGATACCCTAATGCGTACACTACACCATACTACGATTATGGTTATTCCCTGCAAACTGAATTACGCTGGAGCAGTTTGTTTCAGGAAGAAAATCGACTGAAAGATGAACGCCGAAGGCTAAACCTGCTGATTAACACTAAAGAAAGAGAGTGCAGCGTAGAAGAAAAAAGTTTGGATAACATTATCCTGGATCAAAGCCAGGCGGAGAGACGCTATAAAGAATTAAAGCAACAACTGCATACTGTTCTTCCCAATAGAGAAGAGCAACGGCAAATAAGAAGTCAGGGGCGTATGGACAGGGAACAGGCCAGAAATGCTGCCGATCCTGATTTAAGGCAATTGTCCTCTTCCAACAAGGAACAACTGCGATATCGTATTACCCGCAAAAACAGCGAACTTGATGATACTCAAAACAAACTGATGCGCACAGCAACTGAGCTCAGTTATACCCTTTACCTCAGCCAATTGGAACAGGCGCTGGAGCGAACTGACGGCCTTAAAATTACGTTCACTGAACGCCAGGCCTTAAAATCAATTCTGGCCACCATGCACTCGTATAATGAAATGGAGGGAAGAGCAAAAACGACCCAAAAAGCATTAAATGATGCAAAAGCTGAGTTGCAACGACTGCAAAGTAATTTGCTGGAAAAACAACAGCAAGTGCAACACTATGCGGCATCAAGACCACAACTTGTCAGCGTGAACCAGGATCTCGAAAAAGTAAATAACCAGCATTTCATCGAACGCGATTCAGCCGAAAGTGCTCGCACCACAGCGCTCTTTTTTTCCCTTTTTGGAGTGAGTGCCTGTTCAGTAAGTGCAGGATTGGTTAGCAGTCTTATGGTGAGCCCATTATTCTTTATCATTCCTGGAGTATTTGCCTTAGGTACCCTTATTTCGCTGACTGTGGCAGTGATCTATCATTTTCAAAAATCAGGATACGAAGGGCAAATTGACGAAAATAAGCAAACGATCCTGAATAATCAGGCAACGCTGGAAGAACAAGGGAAAAAAGCAGAGAATATCAATACTTCTGCTATTCCAGCATTGCAGACACAAATTAAAGCCGCAGAACAAAATTGCGCACAGATTGAAAAGGACCTCAAAGAACAACAGCGTTCAATGAGTCAATTGTTAGGAAGGGCGCAAAATATAACCAGCACTTATGGTGGAAGCGGGGCCTTCTTTAACAGTTCAGCAAATGCATCCTTGTATCCGGTTTTGGAGCAACCCTCTGCGCCAGAATATGATGTGGACTTATTGCTCAATTATGGCGGTCAGCAGCGAGCTTGATTTGCTTTGTAGCCCGGTCTGCTTGCAGCCGGGATAGTGCCACTTCGATCCCGGCTGCAAGCAGACCGGGCTACACACTGTGCTATTTCGAAGCAACTTTGCCCCTATCTCCGTCGTCCTGAGTGCGTCTTCAACTATTCTCCAAAACGATTTTCCGGGCGGTGGCAATAGGGTGCTTTATGGTGTTTTGCATAATAATTCTGATGGTATTCTTCAGCTGGCCAGAAAGGTTGGGCTTCAAGGAGGCGGGTTGCAACCGGATAACCTCGCTTTTTGAGTTGCTGAATTAAAGACTCTGCAATCTGTTGCTGCTCGGCATTAAAATAAAAGACTGCGCTTTGGTATTGTTGTCCCAGATCAGGGCCCTGCCCGGTTTTTTGGGTGGGATCGTGGATTTCAAAAAAACGCTTTAAAACCTGGCGGTAATCCGTTTGTGCAGGATCATACAATACCCGTACCGCTTCATAATGTCCCGTATTTCCATGACAGATTTGATCATAAGAGGGATCTAAAGTGTGCCCGCCTGTGTATCCTGACTCAACAGCAAGCACCCCAGGAATTTGTTTTAAAAAGTGTTCAACACCCCAAAAACACCCTCCCGCGACAATAGCTTCTTCTGTGTCCAGAACCTTGTCATCGGCGACAAAATCAAGGGAAGCAGAGTTGACGCAATGACGCAGATTTTTATGGGTAAAGGACTCACCAGTAAATACATGCCCCAAATGGGCATCACAACGAGAACATAATATCTCGGTACGCCTGCCATCACTGTCTGGTGTTCTCTTCACTGTATTTAAAATGTCGTCATCAAAACTTGGCCAGCCACAACCTGAACTGAATTGGCTGTTGCCACGAAATAAGGCAAGGCCACAACGCCGACAAAGATAAGTACCGTGAGTAATAACGGTATTATATGCACCAGTATGAGGGTACTCTGTTGCCTTGTGACAAATTATTCTTTGCGCAGCAGGAGTAAGACTGGCTGTTTTATCAAGATACTGATTCACGATTTATCTCTCATTGCAGTGTTTTGTAGCCCGTATTAGCGCAGCGTAATACGGGATCGAAGTGGCAGGATGATCCCGTAATTACGCTGCGCTAATACGGGCTACAACTAACTCAATTACCTTAGTGCACCTGACAAATTTTATCTGCCATGTATCCAATAGCACCGGCATAATATATTGAATTATTATAGCGCAAAATCATTTTATAATTAGGAAATGCCAGGAACGCAGGTCCGCCATAAGGCTGAACGATACTGCCCTGCAGGTTTTGGTAAGGTAAAGGCTGTCCACTTTCAGTGCGAACACCCAATGCATTCCACTCACTTACAGGTTTGACTATAGACTTACCTTCCATCTTCATATCAAATTTGGCGGGTAATTTGACTTGAATAGCCCAAGGTTCGCCTGTTTGCCAGCCATTTTGTTTCATATAATTGGCTATTGATGCAAAAACATCCGGTTTACTTTTCCAAATGTCTTTTCGTCCATCACCATCATAATCCACAGCGTATTTTACCCAACTGGAAGGCAGGAACTGAGGTTGGCCAGAAGCACCAGCCCACTCGCCTTTAAAATCAGCAAGGCTGACATGTCCACCCTGGAGAATGTGTAAGGCTGTAAATAATTCTTTACGGAAAAAGTCCTTACGTTTTGAATCATAAGCCAAAGTAGCCAGGGCTTTAATGACCGGAAAATTCCCCATATAAGAACCATAACTTGTTTCCATACCCCAGAAAGACACGATGAAACAAGGGTTAACCCCATATTGCTGAGCTACTGCTTCCAGAACCTCTTTATTCTTTTTATATTCTTTACGGCCTATAGCAATACGGTAATTGTCAGCACGGCTGCTCAAATATTTTTTGAAGGTTAATCGATGTTCAGGCTGGGAATGCATGAAGCTTTTGATTTGTCGGCTTGGTTCATGGATTCCGGCAAAAGCCTCATCAAACAGCGCCGGTGGAATTCCCTGTTGCAGTGCTTCTTCGCGGACACCGGCAACCCATTGGTTCCAATTCTCACTTGCAAATGAAACCTGATTTAGCAGCATGAATGCCACTAACGTGAGCCCCCACTTTTTCATAGCTCTTCCCCTCTTTTGTAATTATTATTCATTAAAGTTTATTTTCGACCTAATTGTATTTCTCTTTAATTTTTTTAAATAAATCACTCTTTTAAATTAATAACTTATATGTGTATTCTTATAAGATAGACCATTAATTTAAAATTAGCCCATGGAAATTCGTCATCTTGATACCAATACCCTTCATTCCGCGTTTTTAACTGCGTGCAACTCTATAATTTCCAATCGTGAAAAGCTTAATAGCATTAATCTGTTCCCCGTTGCCGATGGAGATACAGGTGATAATATGTCAGCTACTGCTTTGGCAGTTATTCATCATTCTGCCACCAAACCCACCTTGAAAGAAACCTTTCAATCCCTGGCTAACTCGGCTCTCATGGGAGCCCGCGGCAATTCAGGAATGATATTTTCCCAGTTTTTCAGTGGCCTTACCGAAACACAGCTTGCCTCAGAACAAATAGACACCGTAACCTTCGCGCAATTAATCACTAAGGCCAGTTCCAGTGTTCGTTCCGCCATTTTACATCCGGTAGAAGGAACTATTATTACCGTGATCGATGCCTGGTCGGCAAGTATCAGTAAATTAGCCCAGGAGTTCACTTGCTTTAAACAACTCATCCAACAGACATTGTCCGATGCCAATCAAGCCCTGCAAAGTACCGCCAACACTCTCCCTGTCCTTAAAAATGCTCAGGTAGTCGATGCAGGTGCTTTAGGATTTTATTACTTTATCAGTGGTTTTGCCGATTATCTGGAGAATCCTCAGTCAATTAATAAAAACCAAATCCATTTGGAATGCTCAGAACCCCATCATGAAACACGTGCAGACGGTTCACCACCGGAACAAAGATATTGTACAGAAATTACCCTCTCAGGGGAATCAATTAATCGTGAAGCCATTGCCAACCAATTGGAACAGTTTGGAGACAGCGTGGTAAGCAGTGGTAATGCTGAATTGTGTCGTTTTCACCTGCACTGCAAAAAGCCGGCAGCAGTCTTTGAGTCGCTTTTTGATGTGGCGCAAATTAGCCAGTCTAAAGCAGAAGATATGTTACGCCAATTTCAAATGATCCATCAAAGAAACTATCCGATTGCTCTGGTAACTGATTCCAGTGCCGATGTACCCCAGGAAATTCTGGATAATAATCAAATCCATATTATTCAGCTTAATATGCATTTGGATGGGCATAATCTCATTGATAGAATTTGTATTAATCAGGAGAGCTTTTATGACCGCCTGACGACTTTAAGCACTTATCCCAAAACCTCATTTCCCTCTCCTGCAGCGATTGAGGAACAAATAAGGCACATAGCCAATCACTATGAAGAAGTGCTGGTGTTACCTATATCTCAGGCTTTGAGTGGTACCCATGATGCTGTTGTTAAAGCTACAGAGCAATTTTCCAATGTGCATGTTATCAATTCGCGTCAGACCTCCGGCGGTTTGGGATTGCTGGTAATGCATGCGGCACAACTCATTGAGGCTGGCTTGCCTATAGCAGAGATCAAAGAGCAATTGCTGGCAAAAATTCCCAAAATTAACTTATTTGTCTATGTAGAGCATTTTGAGTCCATGATCCGCAGTGGTCGGATCAGCAAGATTGGTGGACGTATCGCTCAATTTGCTCATATCAAGCCTATCATCAGCATTAATCCCATTGGTAAAGGAGTGCTCTTTGATAAGGCCTTTAGTGAAACTAAAGCACTTGCCAAGGTGGTGGGCCATGTAGAAACCCTTCGCCAAAATCAGACCTTGGAGTGCTATGGTTTAATTCATGCGGGAGTTCCAGAGAAAGCCTTACAATTTGCTGAGTTAACGACAGAGGCTCTCGGACAAGCTCCAGCTTTTATAGAATATGCATCGTCTGCCATAGGCTTGCATGCAGGAAAGGGATGTATTGCTTTAGCCTCTATGATGAAATAATCCAGGCTTGGGATATAAGGTGAGCCACTCTCTCTCGTATGCACGTCTCCTGCACGCGCGGCATGGTGCCAGCATTTGGAGATCCTTCGCGCAAAAAGACGCGCTCAGGACGACGTGGATTTTTGGGGGCGATTTGGAGCAGGGAATCAACTTGGCAATTTCCCGTATTACGCTTCACTAATACGAAATCTGACTCTTCTGCACCTCTTTGCTATTCCCCGATCTACGTCGTCCTGAGCGCGTCTTTTTGCGCGAAGGATCTCCTGCAGGCGGTATGGTGCCAATATTTAGATCCTTCGCGCAAAATGCCGCGCTCAGGACGACGTGGATTTTTGGGCGATTTGGAGCCGGGAATTACCTTGGTAATTTCCCGTATTACGCTCCGCTAATACGGGCTACGGCACTCATGTACTCTTGTTCATGCGTACGGCAAAAATTCCGCTCCTTTACAGTCGCGGCTCGGTTTTCGGTGCTCGATAAAGTAAATTCGAAGCACGAAAACCGAGCCGCGACCGTCAGGAAGCGGAACAGTTATACTGGCACGTACTTTTACAGAGCAGTCATAAACTCAGTCAGGTCCGATTTTTCTTCAGCGGTCAACTGCAGACCTAAAATCAGGTTAAAGTACTCAACGGTATCTGCCAAAGTTAACAGGCGGCCATCATGCAAATAAGGTGGAGAATCTTTTATGCCACGTAATGGGAATGTTTTTATAGCGCCATCACCCACAACTTTCATGCCATTGACCATCTGAGGCTTATAGAACTTCTCAGTTTGCAGGTTGTGCATGGTGTTATCAGTATAATAGGGCGGTGTATGGCAGCTGGCGCATTTTGCCTTACCAAAGAACAATTCCTGGCCACGTAATTCAGCAGGAGTAGCTTTAGCAGGATCCAGCTTGCCTTCCCAGTTTAATTTAGGTGCGGGTGGAAAATCGAGAATAGACTGGAATTCAGACATAAAATGAACCTGACTGCCTCTCTCCAGAATATTGACTCCTTTCTTGGTTGCAATCACCGGATCCCCATCAAAATAAGCGGCTCTTTGTTCAAACTCGGTGAAATCTTCAACTGTTTTTAACGCCCGTTGCGAACCAAACAAACGTTGTATGTTTAATCCACGCAGGGTAGGCGTATTGATACGATGGCGGAATTCCTGTGGGCGAATGTCGCCGACCAAGTGTGTGGCTTTATTGGTATGACCATTGGCATGGCAATCAAAACAGGCAACGCCACGGCTTGGTTTTACAGTGCGGCGATCTTCGGTCTGATTGTATTGTTGCTGTGGGAATGGTGTAACCAACAAACGCAAACCTTCAATTTGTTTCGGGTTTAACAAGCCATTAAACAGTTCATAATAGTTTTCTATAGTAACCAGTTTACCCTGGGAAACATCGCCCAGATCAGGTCTGGTTGTTAAATAAATGGGAGCCGGAAAAGGGGGCAGGAAATGATCAGGAATATCAAAATCCAAATCAAAGCGGGTTAAATCGCGGCCTTCCTGTTTGTTAATTTCATCAATTGCGAATTTGGGGAATAACATACCACCTTCGGGGTGGTTAGGATGAGACAAAGGTAAAAATCCTAGCGGAAATACCCCTTTCGCTTTAATTTCATCAGGGGTCATTTTAGCCAGCTGATCCCAGGTCATTCCTTGCGGTAATTTAATCCGGACACCGTCCTGAATGGGTTTGCCATTGGACATGGTAACGGTTTTTGAAGGCGTGTTACTTAAATCATAACGCTCTTGTAACAAAGCCTGCTGCTTGTCGTTGATTGCCTGCTTTGCCGCACTCATTCTTTGCAAAATACTTTGGAACGTCTCATTAATAACTACAGGCATGTAGCTGGATGGCAAAGGTTTTGTATTCGTATTATTAGTAGTATCAGCGTGTCCTGTAGCAACAGTACAAAAGGTTGACAGGGCAAGTACAAGGGATTTTTTTAGCATAAGAAATTCCATTTATTGATAGTAATAAACTCTATTACCATCATAAATTACTTATAAATTCAATGCAATACGTAAATCCAGTCACGGCACTCCCTACTCCGCCGTACCGCGGCTTGTCCGCGGTATCCAGAGATCTAAGTTCGGAGTGAGATTCCTGGATCCCGCGGACAAGCCGCGGGACGGCGGAACTCCTTAATGGCAGTGCGGGCAGGACCACTCCCTAGCCCTCACGGGGGAGGGAATTAAGACGAAGGAACGACTGGATAAAACAAGCTTCTTATCCGAAACTCACGTGAGTTATGGATAAGAAGCTTGATGATTTATTTAAAATAGGCGTAGCCTTGATGCAGCGATAGCGCTGAGTGATCCTCTCATATTGAGTACCACTCAGAACTATGCAGGATCGCCTTCCCCTCTCCGGGGAAGGTGCCCGACAGGGCGGATGGGGGGATCAAAAAAGGAGTTTCTATCAAATAGGCCATGCTATTTTAGACCTTTTTACCTTAAATAAGTTCTCTTTTTGATCCCCCCACCCACCCCCTGTCGGGCACCCTCCCCCGGAGGTGGAGGGGCTACTTGCGCTGATCATCCTGTTTATTTACATCTTTTTACGAGATTAAAATTATGAGAGGATCACTCAGAGCGATAGCGTAATCAAGGCTACAGTTTTTTATCTATTTAAATCAGTAGTTCCCGCATTTCTGTTCTAATATCCGTGGAACACCACGATGAAATAACACTGATCATTTGGCATTATATAAAATCTTATTGTCTATCAATTGAACCACAAACTCCTCTTGCGCGTCATCCCAAACAACGTGACGAGATGAGCAGTGACATTGATTTTTATAAACCGTATTTTTGGGGAGTTGTTATATGTTGAATTTTGATAATTTCAAAGTGGTTGTCAAGCGTCGTTGTGCCGAATTTATTGACGGATTAGATATCAGAATTATTCGCTACGTAAGGAAACCATGGGTTCCAGTTTTGCAGCGCGGCGTGCCGGGTAAAAGCCGAAGAAAATTCCGGTTGCTGCGGATACCAGAAAACCCGCTATTGGAGGTAACCAATAAATGGAAAAGGTCCAATCACTGAAATAGGCGACTATCCGAGTGAAAATCAGTCCCAAAATGACTCCCAAGATGCCTCCCAATAAGGACAGCATCACAGACTCCACCAGAAACAAAGCCTGGATTTCACTGTTTTTTGCACCAACTGCCTTACGAATACCAATTTCCTTTTTACGCTCACTAACCGAAACCAGCATGACGTTCATAACACCAATACCGCCAACTAAAAGTGAAATTCCACCTATCACCGCTAGCAATAAGGTAAAAATACGTCCCTGACTTTCCATACTGGCTATAATTTGTTTCGCACTGCGCGGAAAGACACTCAATTTAGGCGCCATGGAACTGATTAATTGCTTTATATGATCAATTACTTCGTCAATGGGGCTATCAGGTTTCAACAAGACTACTGCGTTATTTATTTTTGCATCTTTGCTTACCAGGCTAATTCCTGCCAGGGGAATAATTGCTGCCTGATTAATGTCTTCATTGAAAAATCCATTCTCTTTCCACTGTTTCGCTATGCCAATAATAGTATATAAAGACTGACCTATTCGTAATTGCTTTCCGATGGGATCATCCATACTGATTTCTTTTATTTGTTGCGCCAGACCATTGCCAATGACACAAAAATGTTCGAAGGATTCGACAAAAGACACAAAATGCCCTTGGGCTAAATCAACCTGAATAATACTTGCCAGATTTTCATCAGCCCCAATCACCGCCCCCTGCATTAATTTACCCTGAAAACTTAATGGCTGATACGCGGTGCTGTAAGGAGCGATTTTGACTATATAGGGTATTTGCTCGGCCAGGCGCTGCCATTGATTTATGGACAGGGCATCATCACCACTGTGTGATTTAGTGGGTGTTTTCTGATATACAGCAACAGCCAGCAAATCAGTTCCCAGTGCTTTAAATTGCTCCAGAGCTTTTTCGGTGGCTAACTGCCCACAGCTGATTAAAGCCACTACTGCCGCTGTTCCCACTAAAATACCCAGAACCGCTAAAAAAGAACGCAGTTTTGATGCGGTTAAATTCACCAGTGCTTGCTGAAAATGGCTACTGAAATTCATGAGGCCGACTCCGCAATCACTACTCCGTCAGCCAGAGTAATCCGCCGTTTGCATTGGGCTGCCACGTGTTCATCATGAGTGACCATGATAATAGTACGGCCTTCCGCATGTAAGGTTAAAAATAAATTCATTACTTCAGAACCAGTGCGCGAATCCAGGGCACCTGTAGGTTCGTCCGCCAAAATAACTTTTGGCTCAGTCACCAAAGCCCGGGCTATTGCTACCCGTTGTTGCTGCCCTCCTGACAACTGCGTTGGCCTGTGCCGCGCGTATTGTTTCATTCCCACGCGATCGAGTGCATGCAATACTTTTTCCTTTATTTCTACAGCACTTGTACCTCTGTAAGTCAGAGGCAAGGCAACATTTTGCATGGCAGTAAATCGCGGCAACAAATTAAATTGCTGGAAAACAAAGCCTATACTTTGATTGCGTAAATCTGCTGATTCATCCTCAGATAAACCCGCCACATTCCTGTTTTTTAATAAATAAGTGCCTGAATCCGGTTTATCCAGTAAACCAATAATATTCATTAACGTCGATTTGCCAGAGCCAGAAGCCCCGACTATGGCCAAAAGATCGCCTTCATTAACGGTTAAGGATACTTCTTTGAGTACCGTAGAACTAATCCCTTCAAGATGATAAGTCTTTACCAAATCCTTAAGTTTGATTAATGGCTCAGTCATAAACCACCACGTCACCTTCTTTTAGCCCTGTTTCAATGACTACTGAATCGGCCTGGGCGGGCCCTGTGGTGATAATCCGTTTCTCGATAGAACCCTGTGCCAATTGCAGGCGCACAACACTATTGCCTTTCTCGCGTTTCACGGCAGCTATAGGTACTAATAATTGATTGTCGCTGTCTACATTCAATTCTATGGCAGCACTCATTCCCACTTTTATCCAAGGTTGTTGTTCTTCCGTCAGTGAACTGACTTCAACTACAGCAGTAAAAGAAGGCAATCCACCATTGCTGGTATTGGAAGCCTGAGCATTAACCGCTACCAGTTTTCCTTTTAACTGATGTTTGCCGAAGGCTACCCCGCTAATTGTTGCCTCCATACCCGGATGAATTTTATCAATATCAATTTCCGGCACATCAATTTCGACGCTAATCCCTTTTAAATCACCAATCAAGGCAATGACTTGCCCTGATTTAACCGAAGAGCCCACGGTCACACGTGTGGTTTTGTCATCACCAGATTTTGGCGGATACAGCATTACCCCGTCACTTGGCGCTTTTAAATGAATTAAATTATGATTTGAGGTTAATATTTTTCTTACTTTTTCAAAATCAGAAAGGCTTAAAGTAGAGAAATTCTGCGCATTATTTTCATCCATTTTTTCTAATAATTCGGTCAGTTTGCGTGTAGCCTGCATCAAAGTAACACGGGCAGTATCCACCCCGGACTTTTCGCTTAAGAAATTATTTTTAGACAATAAACCGGCATCCCATAATTCCTGCGTTCCCACAAATTTGGCTTTGGCTATGGAATAACTGTCTTTGGCTTTTAAATAGTCGGTCAGAATGTCGTTATATTGCTTTTGTAATTCTGTAGAATTCAAAGTTAAAACGATATCGCCCTTTTTCACCATTTGGCCGTAATGAAAATGCATGGTTTCCACCACTGCTTCCATGGGGCTGGTCAGGGTGCTTTCCCGTAAGGGCTGTATGGTTCCGGTAAAATGCAGGGTCTTGTGAAAAGCCTGTGGTTTTACCTCAAAGGTATTTAAATTCGTTGCTTTTTGCTGCTCTTTACTGCCACCGCAGGACGCAAGCGTCAAAGCCAGGAGCATTGTGCCTATTATTTTTAAATAACTGTTCATCCGCCATACCTTAGTTTAATTTGCCAATAGTCCAGCGTAGTTCCTAAAGTCCGTTGCAGTGCTGATAACTGATTGAGATACGCAACCTTAGCTCCAATTAGTCCTGATTGCGCTTGAATCAACTGATTCTGAGTATTATTTACATCCAATGCACTGGATATTCCAGCCTGTTGTTTTTTCTTTTCCAAAGCATAAGATTGCTCCGCTAATTTCACTTGCTTTTGTGCCAATTCATACCGTTTTGCCAAGCTTTGGATGGTATTGATGGTATTTGTTATGTTGGTCACTAAAGCTCTTTTGGCAGCAATCAAATTAATCCTGTCTTTTTCAAGACGTACCTTGGCACTGATTAACTGGCTGCGCCGGCCTATATCATTCAAAGGGACGGTCAGGGTAACCCGCGCCGTTTCAGTCACGTTGTTGCCATTATAAATACCGCGAATACCTGTATTAGTGCCGGTAACGTCATTCACTATGCCGCTTTGGACATTACCTGCCAAATCCAATTGCCATAATTGCTGGTTTTTGGCTACGGTATATGCTCGCTCGTCGGCCTTTAAGGCCATTTTCAAAGCCAGATATTGGGTATTATGATTCAAGGCTATTTCAATGGATTCCTGCAAATCAGGGACTTTAATTTCCTGCACACTCACATCACTAGGCACGGACAGATGCATGTCGGGATCAAGCCCTATGGTTTGCAATAAGTCCTGGGCCGCGGTTTTAAAATCATTTTCACCTTGTTCTACCAGCAAACTTAAGGATTCAATTTGATAGGATTGTTGGATATTACCGGTGGGCTCCAATTGACCAGCCTCTATCTTTTTCTCATTAATTTCATAGGATTTTTTTGCTTCTTTTAATTGCAGGCGCTGATTTTGTAAATTATTGCCGCTTAAAATTAATGCTCTGTAGGCAATAATGACTTGAGTTACCTGATCAACAACCGATTGCTGCAAACTTAATTTATTGATCCATTCGTTATCAATGGCGTTTAGCAATCCCACTTCGTTGACTGAAGGGCCAAAACCACGCAGTAACGGCTGGGTTACAGAAAGATTTAATACCGGGCTGTAACTGTTGTTCACCCCAACATTATTATCTATAGACAGAGATCCTTTAGTTCCCAGTTTGGTTTTTAAACCCAGCTCAGGGCTGGCTATAAAGGTATTGGCGGAAGATGTGCCAATACCATTAAACGTACTTCTCTGGGTCGCACCTGAAGCCCCCAGAGCATACTGCAATTCAAACTCATTATGGGCCAGACGTAATTGATAGCGCTGAACAATCCGATCCAACTCAAGGTTTTGAATATTAGGGTTATAACGTAATGCCAATAAGATGGCCTCACGGATACTGAGCTGATAAACCGTTTTTTTGCGTGCTTCGGGTGATGTGGGCAATTCTATCCAGTTTTTCATCATGTATTCTGGATTGCGTATGGCTTCCCTCAAGCGTGTGCCTGCCTGTTCAACGCGCTGGGCTTCTTGTGCAGGATCATCTACCCATTTGTAAAGGGAACTGTCTACTGCATAGGTTTGAGCCGACCAGGCAATAAGGATCGTCAGGAATATATGCAATGATGTGATGCTGTTATTCACCCGTCTCATAAACTAAATACTACCTCTTTGTCCTGGAACAGAAAACCGCTGTTTGTCCTGCAGACGTAAGGCAGTCAATTCGCCCCCCCAAAGACAACCAGTATCTATAGCATGAATATTGGGATTTGCAGTAACTCCCATCAAGGCCGCCCAATGGCCAAAAACGATATCGGCAGTAATTTCTTTACGACCCGGTACCTCAAACCAGGGATGAAGCTGGGCAGGAGCTTTGGCTATGGTACCTTTATAACTTAGATCCAAAGCGCCATAATCATTACAAAAGCGCATACGGGTAAAGTAATTGGTGATCATGCGCAGCCTGTCCAGGCCCTCCAGTTCATCAGACCAGACATCGGGCTTATTGCCATACATCTGAGACAGGAATTCAGCATAATCATCGCCAGAAAGCCTTTGTTCTAATTCCTGAGCACAAAGAATCGCCTGAGACAAATCCCAAACAGGAGCTATGCCTGCATGGCTCATAACTACATTTAATTCTTGCGAATAACACAAGATGGATTGCTTTCTGAGCCAATGCCCTAATTCTTCTCCATCAGCAGCCAGCATTACATCCTGAATGGTGTCATCGTGCCCTTTCCATGGTCTTCCACCAAATAATGAACCCAATAAATGCAAATCATGATTGCCCAAAGTAATTTGCGGCGTTACTGGCAATGCATGGATAAAGCGCAAAACTGCCAAAGATTCAGGGCCGCGATTCACCAAATCGCCAACAAACCATAAGCGATCAACACGTTCGTTAAAATCAATTGATTCAAGTAACCGTTGCAAGGGCTCATAACAACCCTGAACATCACCTATGGCGTAATCAGACACTGCGGCTCGCCCCTGGTGTTAATGGTGACAGGTCATTTTCTATTGCTTGCCACTGCCCTGATGCCGCCAGTTTTTGTAACGGTGCGACCACCAGGGTATTTTGTTGTTGGGTAAACTGACTGGTAAATTGTGCCCTGTAGACCAGTTCTGTAGCGGACATGGACTCAACTTTACCCGTATTTAACTGATGCACCTCTACAGTCGAGGGAAGTGCTATCGCATATTCAGAAAAAACAATACCACTTTGCATTTGCTGGGTATGAGCCTGTTCAAAACGGCTCATCACGTTTCCAGCAACGCCACGGCCGTGCAGGCCTAAAGATAAAAAGCCATTTTGGACAGCTTGCCAATTTTTATATTCAGGGTGTTCACGTACGAACAACTGGAACATTTCCTGCGACATCAATAAACCGCCCGGAACCATAAATAAGGGTGCTTTATTAATCATAATCCGGCCTTCAGCCAAAGACTTGGACAACCATTGGATAAATTCAACACCCATAGCCTGTTCTTTTTCTGCAATGGATTCAGGTACACCCCCAGCAAACGTTCCCGCACGCCCAAAGCGTCCTGAACGGCTCATCCCACTTTTAACCATAAACTCGCTGATGTACCTTTGTATGGCAATAGCATCTGCCCGGATTAAAATGGCTCCCAGAGTTCCTGCAGAACGAGTGTCTTCGTTCAGCAAAGCCAGCCAAATCGCCAGGACATCAGGATTGGATGCTATCCAGGAAAAGCCACTGGCTGGCATTAATTCTCTGGCTAACAAAAGGTTCAAACGACGGCGAAATTCAATATCCGATTCTTTCTGAAACTCATAATCATAATAAGTACCGGTATTAACCAGACTCTCCAGTAATGGGTTCCATTGTTTCAGTTGCTGTCCGTTCACATCAAAAAGGTTGATGCGGTAATCAATACATAATTTGCCTATGCCTTGTAAAATAGCGGCACTAAAAAGGGCGTATTGCCACAGTTTCTGCTCTTCAGATAATGCATTCGGCTGTTCCTGAACCAGAAATTCCTGAAACAGGCTCAAGGCAGCTTCTGTTCGATTTAAAGCATGATCGACCAAACCACCTGGTTGCGAATAGTAACTGTTAGTGGTTTCAGGAAGGTTTTGGCAGTAATGAACCAGATTCTCGATAAGCAAGGCACATAAGCTCTCATAACGGGAAGCTTCCAACCCGCTGAGCTCTTTCATTTTTTGTAATAAAATCTTTCTTTTCTCTTCAAGCAAAAACTGGGCAGCAGTCTGAAAACGCGTTAAATCTTTGAGTGATTTAGAGTGCGTAGATAAAGATTTCTTGCGTTGGCTATGAAACAAATTAACCTCCATAATAACGTATTATATAATTTTACACTAATTGGAAATAAATTTCGCTAGTTGGACATAATCAGAAACAGAAATTTGTTCCGGCCTTTTACCGCCATCTATGCCTAAATCATTTAATTGCGTTAAAGAGATAACTCCCTTCAGATTATTCGTCAGTGTTTTACGCCTCATGGCAAAGGCGGTGGCTACCAATCGCTCTAAATCCTCTACCGGTACTGCATCAAAGGGAGAATTGCGATAGGGTATCAGGCGAACAATTGCTGAATCCACTTTAGGTTGTGGATCAAAGGCTTCTGGCGGCACATCAAACAGGTGCTCCACTTCACAATGGTATTGCAACATGACACTTAAACGCCCGTAAGCTTTAGTACCAGGTCCTGCCCCCATCCTGTCGACCACTTCCTTTTGTAACATAAAATACATATCTTCTATATAGGGAATGAACTTTAATAAATGAATCAGTAACGGTGTGGAAATATTATAGGGTAAATTTCCTACAACCCTTAAATCTTGGCCGAACTGGCTGTAGTCAATGGTAAGGGCATCAGCGCCAATAAGGTGTAATTTCCCCTTGGCTATGGGCAGTTCTGACAGATAGTGTTGTAAATCGGTATCGATCTCTACTGCGGTTAGCTGGTTCACCTTGCGTAATAAAGGTTGCGTCAAAGCCCCTAATCCCGGACCAATTTCCAGAATATTATCTTCCGCCTGCGGATTAATGGCGCGCAAGATATCATCAATGACGTGTTGGTTTTGTAAAAAATTCTGGCCAAACCGTTTACGTGGGCTATGCCTCACTTTTGCCACCTGTTATGAATTAAAAAACAATTATACCGTGCCTGTAACCGTATTAACAGTGAACAGAAAGAAGGGATTGAGTTAAATGAAGGTACTTCCCGGCTGCAAGCAGACCGGGCTACTCTGGTTCGTATTATAGCCCGGTCTGCTTGCAGCTGACTCTTCTACACATCTCCCGATCTACGTCGTCCTGAGCGCGTCTTTTTGCGCGAAGGATCTCCTGAAAGTGGCATGGTGCCAATTTGTAGCCCGTATTAGGCACCAGCCGTAATACGGGAGCGAAGTGGCAATCAACTCATTCCCGTATTACGGCTACGCCTAATACGGGCTACAAAACTGCGCCATTCCCAGATCCACGTCGTCCTGAGCGTGTCTTTTTGCGCGAAGGATCTCCATATGCTGGCACGATGCCACTTTCAGGAGATCCTTCGCGCAAAAAGACGCGCTCAGGACGACGGGGATCGGTGAGTCCTCTATATTTCGCAGCCAGTGCAAAAAATATATAGCCTAGGCTTATAACCTGGGATAAAATTCAGCCACAATGAATAAGGTTAATTTAGGATAAGATAATGGCTTACAGAAAAATGCTCAAATCTAAAATACATCGCGCCCGTGTAACCGAGGCAGATTTGGACTATGAAGGCAGTATTACTATTTCTCCGGAATTACTGAAGGCGTCAAACATTCTTCCTTACGAAGCAGTTAATGTATGGAATATCACTGCCGGAACCCGATTTGAAACTTATGCGATTACCGGGGAAAAAGGCTCAACAGAAATTTGTGTAAACGGCGCTGCAGCACATTTAGTCACTCCAGGCGATCTGATAATTATTGCTTCTTTTACCCAAGTACTGGAAGAAGATTGTGCTGCGTTGGTTCCAACAGTGGTCTTCGTCGACCAGTTCAATCGTTTAAAAGAAATCAGACCTGAAGTTGTTGGTGTGAAAAACAGGATTCCTTGCGCTATTTAATACGGCCATTAAGTTAATTAAAATAAGTGTAGCCTTGATGCAGCGACAGCGTAATCAAGGTTTTCATCCAGCAAAGCTAAGAGACCATAGGAAAACTTGACCACGTCACCAGTAGGAAATACGCTATCGCTGCATCAAGGCTACGGTTTTTTTATCTATTTAAATCCCACGTCGTCCTGAGCGCGTCTTTTTGCGCGAAGGACGACGTGGATCTAGGGTATGTACGTATTAGAGAAACGCCTAGGAAATCAAAGCCAAATAGTTTACTCTAGGGATAATCTTGCCAACTCAAACTGACTTATGCTAATTCATTTACTTGAATTGCGCCGCCGGGTTTTGTATACCCTTATCTGCTTTGGCAGTTTGTTTTTGTTATTTTTTTTCATTGCCGCGGATTTGTTCCACTGGCTGGTAACTCCTTTACTGCATTCACTGCCCAATCAAGATGGGTTAATTGCTACTCAGATTACTTCTTCTGTTTTTACACCGCTTAAACTCGCTGCCGATGCTTCCTTGTTGCTTAGCGCTCCATTTGCCTTATATCAAATCTGGTGTTTTGTAAGCCCCGGTCTTTATAAAAAGGAACAGGATCAAGTTCGCGGTGCCCTATTAATCAGCCTTGCGTTGTTTGTAAGCGGCATGCTGTTTTGTTTTTATCTGGTGCTGCCCTTCATGTTTCAGTTTTTTACCCAGGCTCTCCCGGAAGGAGTACGTTTGATGCCGGATATGGCCTACACCCTGGATTTCATAACCCGAATGTTGCTTTTGTTTGGTTTTAGTTTCCAGGTGCCATTGATTTGTCTAATCGTCGTGCGGCTCAAGATCATAGATGTTGTCTCTTTAAAAAAGATAAGGCCTTATATTATTGTTGCGGCCTTTACTCTTGGAATGTTACTCACTCCCCCTGATGTCTTATCTCAGGTTATGCTGGCTGTCCCATTATGCCTGCTCTATGAACTAGGAATTATTCTGGCCATTTACCTCGCCTAAACTCCTTTGCTGGCCTGATGTTTAAGGATTATTCAAGCTCTCGGCCAATCTACCGATATATTGTTCAAGATGCTCAAAATTGGGGAGCTAATGATGGATAAAACCGCAAAATTTAATATCGGGGATTTGGTGATTCATAAAAGGATTCGCTACCGGGCTATAGTGGTTGATGTAGACCCTTTATTTCAGGCCTCAGGCAACTACAATCCTCAGGCAAGTCAGCATGAATTTGCAACCAGAAATCCCTGGTATCGTTTGCTGGTTGATGACAGCAGCCAGGTGACTTATGTGGAAGAATGCATGCTCATTGCTGATCCAAGCCAAATGCCCATTAATAATCCTAATATTGGTCATTACTTAAGGGAGCAAAAAGGCGCTTATTCTACTTCTAATGCCAAGCACTAGGAGAGTGTGTAGCCCGTATTAGGCGAAGCCGTAATACGGGATCGAAATGGCAATATGCTCATTCCCGTATTACGGCTTCGCCTAATACGGGCTACAATTTAGCTAAGTATTTCTCAGCATTAACACCAGCAAACCCACAAAAGCGATGAGGATTATGGCTAAAATGGCCATAGTATAGGAGCTTTTGCTCAAATTTTCTTTGCTGAACATCTCTGGCTTGCCTTTAATGGCACGGTATAAAATGAAAACAATCAGGCCTGCTCCAAGCAATCCTAAAATCTGATATAAAGTTTCCATGTGCATTGTTCCTTTTTATTTATATTTTATTTATTTTCAAAACTAAAGGCATCGGAAAACAAATGATGGTGAGAAATACCCTTGTTGATCAATACATCTCTTGTATTATAAACCATATCAAAAGGGCCGCTTAATACTATTTGCCACTCATCAAGATCGGTTGGATGCCGTGCCAAAGCAGATGACGCCAAGGTTTCTTTGCTCTCATCAGACACCAGTGAAAAATACTTAAAATGACTGACATGGGATTGCCAATGACTCACTTTTTCATCCATATACAAATCACTGCGGGAACGGGCACCCCAGATTAATTCAAATGACCTGCGGTCTGTGCTGGATAACAGCTGCTCAATCATTGCTTTCACTGGTGCAAATCCAGTACCGCCAGCAATAAATAGTATAGGCCGTACTGGATCCAGATGATTAATGCTGCACTCGCCAAAGGGTAATTTTAATTGCACTTCGCCTTGATCTTTAATATGGGCAAATAACTGTTTATTGTAAGGATTATCAAGGCTATGGCGGATATGTAGTTCATATTTATGAGAACCTAAGGGTGCATTGGCAATAGAATAACTAAACTCTTCACCTGCAAAAAGAATGTTCAGGTATTGTCCTGCCTGATAAGTAACAAACTCATCAGGTCTCAATACCAATTGCATGATGCTGTCTGTTAATGGTGAAATCGTTTCCACCTGAGCATTAACTGTCTTTTCACTCATAAATCCAAGCCCAGAGAGGGCCAATAGCCGTTTACTTTCTTTAGAATTTCTTCATCCATAATAATAGGTTTACCCCATTCTCTTTGCGTTTCTCCAGCCCATTTGCTGGTCGCGTCCATTCCCATTTTTGAGCCTAAGCCTGAAACAGGTGAAGCAAAATCGAGATAATCGATGGGAGTATTATCAATCATAACGGTATCTCGCGAAGGATCCATGCGGGTCGTCATTGCCCAAATCACATCCTGCCAATTACGCGCATCAATATCATCATCACATACTATCACAAATTTAGTGTACATAAATTGGCGCAAGAAGGACCAGACGGCCATCATAATTCGTTTGGCATGACCGGGATACTGTTTTTTAATCGTAACCACCGCCAAACGATAAGAACATCCTTCGGGTGGCAGATAAAAATCAACAATTTCCGGGAATTGCTTCTGCAATAAAGGAATAAACACTTCATTCAGGGCCATACCTAAAATAGCCGGCTCATCAGGTGGCCTGCCAGTATAGGTGCTGTGGTAAATGGGATTTTCCCTATGGGTTATGCGTTCTACTGTAAAAACGGGAAACGATTGTACTTCATTATAATAACCGGTGTGATCGCCATAAGGCCCTTCCGGTGCTTCAACACCAGGCTCAAGATAGCCTTCCAGAATAATTTCAGCGCTGGCAGGTACGTGTAATTCATTTCCTATGCATCGGGTTAAACGGGTCCGCTGCCCGCGTAACAAACCGGCAAAGGCGTATTCTGATAAAGTATCGGGAACCGGTGTTACCGCCGCCAGAATGGTTGCAGGATCGGCACCCAAAGTTACGGCTATTGGAAAACGTTCTCCAGGATAAGCCTGTTGCCAGGCCTGATAATCCAGCGCGCCGCCACGATGAGACAGCCAACGCATAATGAGCTGGTTCTTGTTTAACACTTGCTGGCGATAAATCCCCATGTTTTCGCGGGTTTGATGTGGCCCTTTGGTAGTAACTAGTCCCCAGGTAATTAAGGGAGCGGCATCTTCTGGCCAACAGGTTTGTATGGGTAGGCGTGTTAAATCCACTTCATCTTTTTCCCAGACATGAGTCTGGCATTCTGCACCGCTGACGTATTTGGGCGCCATATTTAATGCCTGCTTCAACAAAGGTAATTTGCTAAAAGCATCTTTAAAACCTTTGGGTGGCTCTGGTTCTTTCAAAGCTGCCAAGAGCGTTCCTATTTCTCTTAAAGCAGAGATAGATTCCTCGCCCATGCCCATTGCAACCCGTTCGACCGTTCCAAACAGGTTAGTCAAAACAGGCATTTGATGATCAGGCATGTTAGTAAACAGTAAAGCGGGGCCGCCAGAGCGCAGAACACGATCACTGACCGCAGTCATTTCAAGATAAGGTGAAACAGGATAGTCAATGCGTTTTAATAATCCACGTGATTCAAGTTGGGTTATAAAGTCTCTCAGATCAGAATATTTCATTGATGATTTATCTCAACTTAGAAGTGAATGGCGGAAAGCGAGTAAATTATGGTATTCGTAGCCCGCATTAGCGTCAGCGTAATGCGGGAAGTCAGGACACGACTACCCGTATTACGCCTATCGCCTAATACGGGCTACGTATTAGAGATTATTCCTGGCGCTTCATTGCATCAAAAAATTCAGAGTTGGTTTTGTGATTTTTCATGCGCTCCAGCAAGAACTCAATTGCATCACACTCATCCATTGACTGCAGAATTTTACGTAAGATCCAGGTACGCTGTAAATCTTCGGGGCTTAACAGGAGATCTTCACGGCGAGTACCCGAACGGTTGATGTTGATTGCCGGGAAGACACGGCGTTCGGCAATATTACGGCTTAAGTGAATTTCCATGTTACCTGTTCCCTTGAACTCTTCATAAATGACTTCGTCCATTTTGGAACCGGTATCCACCAGTGCTGTAGCAATAATGGTCAAACTACCGCCTTCTTCGATGTTACGCGCAGCACCATACAAACGCTTAGGTCTTTGTAATGCATTGGCATCCACACCACCAGTAAGTACCTTGCCTGAAGAAGGCACAACGGTGTTGTATGCACGAGCCAGACGAGTGATGGAGTCAAGAAGAATGACCACGTCGCGTTTATGCTCTACCAGACGTTTGGCTTTTTCTATAACCATTTCAGCCACTTGAACGTGTCGGTTTGCCGGCTCATCAAAAGTACTGGCAACCACTTCGCCCTTAACAGAGCGTTGCATTTCAGTTACTTCCTCGGGGCGCTCATCAATCAATAAAACGATGAGGTAACATTCGGGGTAATTTTTTTCTATGGAGCGGGCAATGTTTTGCAGCATTAGGGTCTTTCCTGCCTTTGGCGGGGAAACAATCAAACCACGCTGGCCACGACCGAAAGGTGCGCATAAATCCACAACCCGGGCAGTTAAATCTTCTGTACTGCCATTGCCTTGCTCCATTACCAGGCGCTCGGAAGCAAATAAAGGAGTCAGGTTTTCGAATAGAATCTTACGTTTTGCACTATCAGGAGTATCGTAGTTAATCTCATCTACTTTCAGCAATGCGAAGTAGCGCTCGCTGTCTTTAGGTGGACGGATTTTACCTGAAATGGTATCGCCAGAGCGCAGGCCAAAACGTCTGATTTGGCTTGGTGAGACGTAAATGTCATCAGGACCGGCCAAATAAGAGCCATCGGCGGATCGCAAGAAACCAAAACCATCAGTTAAAACTTCTAAAACTCCATCACCATGGATGTCTTCACCTTTTAAGGCATGGGCCTTAAGAATGGCGAAAATGATGTCTTGTTTGCGCATACGGGAGGTATTTTCTACTCCCATCTCTTGTGCGATGTTGACGAGATCGGCAATAGGTAATTGCTTAAGTTCACTAAGATTCATACTTCT
Source organism: Legionella shakespearei DSM 23087 (assembly GCF_000373765.1). Taxonomy (GTDB): domain Bacteria; phylum Pseudomonadota; class Gammaproteobacteria; order Legionellales; family Legionellaceae; genus Legionella; species Legionella shakespearei. The sequence goes on from NZ_KB892434.1 coordinate 118,101, forward strand.
CACTTGATTTATGGTTTAAACGAATTGAATATCCGAGAAAATTTTGTTAGGGAATAGCAGCTAAGGATTCTGCTGCCTATGTGTCATACCTTGAAGGCTTGCCACATATTGGTAACAGGCTATCACAGCTTTTTAACAAGATCCAACATTTTTCTACTGAAATAAATAAAAAAACTTTTTTGGTAACGCTCCAAATGCAATCGTAGCCCGTGCGCTACCCGATCCTCGTCGTCCTGAGCGCGTCTTTTGGCGCGAAGGATCTCCTGAAAGTGGCATGGTGCCACTGAGATCCCGGCTGCAAGCAGACCGGGCTACACATCCTGCCAGGATTCAGTGCCACTTTCGGGAGATCCTTCGCGCCAAAAGACGCGCTCAGGACGACGGAGATCGGGGAACGAGAGTAGGAAGTCTCTGGAAAATTCCCGTATTACGCTGCGCTAATACGGGCTACGGAACCTACAGTATCTTTAAACGTGGCTCTCAACAAAGGCGCTTAATTGTGATTTGGACAATAAACCCATCTTAACTGCTTCAACCTGGCCATTTTTGAATAAAATCAGTGTAGGAATACTCATTACACCGAATTTGGCTGGAGCCTGGGGATTTTCATCTATGTTTACTTTGGCAAAAGTTACCGCTTGGCCATGAGTTGCAGCCACTTCTTCCAAAATAGGTGTCAGTGCGCGACATGGGCCACACCATTCAGCCCAGAAATCAACCAATACTGGTTTGTTGGAGTTAATAACATCCTGATCAAAGCTCGCATCAGTTACCGTTTTAATATTATCGCTCATGGGAAAACCTCTGTTATTTATCGTTTCGAATTATTTATTATAGATCACCGTTAGCCGCTTGTAACATACTTAATACAGTAATGGCCGCGGTTTCTGTCCGCAAAATTCTTGGCCCTAAAGATAAGGGTAAAAAATCATATTTACAAGCCAATTTGATTTCTTCATCACTTAAACCACCCTCTGGACCGATGATTAAGGCAATATCTGGCTGAGACACTGCATATTCCTTTAATGACTTACTGCCTAAGGGGTGAACGACAAACTTCAATGCCGCCGATTCTTTTGCAACATATTGGTCAAAATGGATTGGAGGGTGTACCACAGGCACTTTATTACGGCCAGATTGTTCACAGGCTGCAATGACTATGCTTTGCCACTGATGCAGTTTTTTTGTCATTCGGTCTTTATCCAGTTTTACCGCACAGCGTTCGGTAATTAATGGAGTAATGCGGGTTACACCTAATTCAACCGATTTCTGCATTACCAGTTCCATCCGGTCGCCTTTGGAAATAGCCTGAGCCAAATGGATGCTTAATGGTGATTCGCGACTGACTTCTCTTACAGTGCCAATGCGAACAAAGACCTGCTTTTTTTTAACGGTTTCTATAAGTGCATCAAATTCACGGTCATCACCGCTAAATAAAGTAAGCGGTTCTCCTGCTTGCATGCGTAAAACGACAGCCACGTGCTGCCCTGCCTCAGGAGACAATTCAAGTAATTGCCCACTCTGGTATTCACCCGCTTGATAAATGCGTATTTCTCTCATGATAAATTCACCAATATTTTTATCTGACACAATATAACAAAAATTACTTATTACCGCCTGCTATGCTAAAATCTTATGGTTATTAATTTCATCTGAGGAATAAGAAAATCATGGGTAAAACACGAATAGAATCAGATAGCATGGGCGAAATAGAAGTTCCTGCTGATAAATATTGGGGAGCACAGACTGAACGCTCATTGCATCATTTCAATATTGGCCAGGATATTATGCCCCGTGAAGTCACCCATGCTTTTGGCATTTTAAAGAAAGCAGCCGCCCTCACCAATCTTGATTTAGGTAAATTACCTAAAGATAAAGCCAATTTAATTGTTGCTGCCGCGGATGAAGTGAGCAAGGGCAAGTTAGACGATCATTTCCCCCTGCATGTCTGGCAAACAGGAAGCGGTACCCAATCCAATATGAATGCGAATGAAGTGATCTCCAACCGGGCTATAGAAATGGCTGGCGGAGTCATGGGCAGTAAAGCGCCCATCCACCCCAATGATCATGTCAACATGTCACAATCGTCTAATGATACGTTCCCGACAGCCATGCATATTGCCGCAGCGGTTGCATTCAACGAAAAACTGATACCTGCTGTACGTAGCCTGCGCGATGTATTTGACGCGAAAATGCACCAGTTTAAAGACATAGTTAAAATCGGCAGAACCCATTTACAAGATGCCGTGCCTTTAACCTTAGGCCAGGAATTTTCAGGTTATGTTGCCCAACTGGATGCCTGCATTCATAGGCTGGAAGAAGTATTACCTGAACTCTACGAACTGGCTGCAGGAGGCACTGCGGTGGGAACCGGGCTAAACACTCATCCTCAATTTGCAGTCAAAGTTGCGGAACACATTGCCCAAATCACAAACCTGCCTTTCGTCACTGCACCGAATAAATTTGCAGCTTTAGCGTCGCACGAACCTTTGGTTTTTGCTCATGCTGCTATGAAAACACTGGCTTGTGCGCTGATGAAAATCGCCAATGACATCAGATGGCTTGCTTCCGGCCCACGTTGTGGTATTGGTGAGTTAATCATTCCTGAAAATGAGCCAGGGTCTTCTATTATGCCAGGGAAAGTAAACCCTACCCAGTGCGAAGCCATGACTATGGTGTGTAGTCAGGTTCTGGGTAATGACACTACTGTAGGTATTGCAGACAGCCAGGGTAATTTTGAATTGAATGTATTCAAACCGGTTATTATTTTTAATGTGTTGCATTCATTAAATTTACTTGCTGACACCTGCCATTCTTTCCAGGAGTTTTGTGCAGAAGGTATAGAGGCGAACAAGCCTGTGATTGATTATTATTTACATCATTCTTTAATGCTGGTCACCGCGTTAAATCAGCATATAGGTTATGATAAAGCTGCGAAAATAGCTAAAACAGCGCATCATGATAATACCTCCTTACAGGAAGCAGCAGTGAAGTTAGGCTTTTTAACAGCGGAACAATTTGCTGAATATGTGAAACCTGAAGAAATGATAGCGCCGAAGTAATTTAATCCGATCTACGTCGTCCTGAGCGCGTCTTTTGGCGCGAAGGATCTCCCAATACTGGCACCATGCCATTTTCGGGAGATCCTTCGCGCCAAAAGACGCGCTCAGGACGACGTAGATCGGGGAAGAATCAGATTTCGTAGCCCGTATTAGGCGTAGCCGTAATACGGGAATGAGTTCATTGCCCGGCTGCGAGCAGACCGGGCTACGCACTGTGTCAAGATTCAGATGTACGTTCTCTGCCGCTTTGGCAAAATCTCTCGGAAACACCTTGACCTAAGCCTGTCTTTTAGGGCGTTGTGCGCAGGGATGCGCACATCGACCGCATGGATGCAGGTTTCCCTAAAAGACAGGCTTAGGTTAAGGGGTTTCTTGCGCAGGACTATTAAAGTTTGGTGCCACTTCGATCCCGGCTGCGAGCAGGCCGGGCTACAAAACCTGCCAAGACTGATTATTCGGGTCGCCATAAATTGGTTTTCATTAGGTCGAGAATGGCGTTACCCTGGCCATTGATTATGGCTTTCATCATGTACAGGCTAAATCCTTTGACTTGTTCCATTTCAATAGCAGGGGGCATGATCAATTCATTGCGATCTACCGATACGTCTACAATAACCGGGCCTTTGTGTGCAAATGCCACTTCCAAATCACTTTCCAGACTTGAAGCACTGTCTACACGTATTCCCTTAATACCAATCGCTTCCGCCATAGCAGCAAAATTAGGATTAGTCAGGGAAGTAGCATAATCCAGCATTCCGCCAACATGCATTTCCATTTCTACGAAACCTAAACTGCCATTATTAAAAACAACGATTTTAATCGGTAATTTCTGCTGGATTAGCGTTAAAACCTCGCCCATGAGCATGGCAAAACCACCATCCCCACACAAGGCAACAACTTGTCTGTCAGGATAAGCGGATTGCGCACCCAAAGCCTGTGATAACGCATTAGCCATAGAACCATGGTTAAATGATCCTAACAACCGCCGCTTGCCATTCATCTTCAAATAACGCGCAGCCCACACTGTAGGCGTTCCCACATCCGCTGTAAAAACAGTATCTGCACGTGCAGCACGATCAATGCATTGCGCAACATACTGTGGATGAAGCGGGGTTTTATCAGCGGTCTTTGTAGCCAGGGCATCGAGCCCCTTACGTGCTTTCTGATAGTGTCCCTTTGCCTTGTCTAAATGGCTGCTGTCTTGTTTTTCCTTGAGTAAAGGCAATAAGGCTTTTAGAGTGCAATCCACATCACCAACCGCACCCAAAGCAAGATGGGTTCGCTTGCCCAATTGCTCTCCATGCAAATCAATTTGAATAATCTGAGCCTTTTCAGGATAAAATTGTCGGTAAGGAAAGCTGGTTCCCAACAATAATAAGGTGTCGCAGGCCTCCATTGCATAATAGCCAGAGCTAAAACCTATAAAACCAGTCATGCCTACATCATAGGGATTATCATATTCAATAAAGGGTTTGCCACGCACGGTGTGTACTACAGGAGCTTTGAGAGTACTGCAAAGCTGCATTAACGAATCATGAGCATTGGCAGCACCAATACCACAGAATACAGTAACATTTTTAGATGCATTCAGGCGTTGGGCAATATCCTCTAATACAGCGGCAGGAGGTGTCACTTCCGGACGGACAAAAGACAAACTCTCTTTCATCACTTTATGGCGTGCCTGCTGCAAGGCAATATCGCCAGAAATCACTAATACTGCAACTCCTGACTTGGCACGAGCTGCTTGCATGGCAAGATGCAGTAACCTTGGCATTTGCTCTGCCGATTCCACAACCTCGCAAAAACAACTGCACTCTTTAAACAAGATGCCAGGATGCGTTTCCTGGAAATAATTTCCCCCAACCTCGGGGCTGGGTATGTGTGCCGCAATGGCAAGCACTGGCGCACCGCTACGGTGACTGTCATAAAGACCATTGATCAAATGCAGGTTTCCTGGTCCGCAACTGCCGGCACACACCGTTAGTTCACCCGTTAATTGTGCCTCAGCACCCGCAGCAAAAGCCGCCGCTTCCTCATGGCGTACATGAACCCATTCTATTTCTTTATGCTTTTGCAAGGCATTGGTTATGCCATTTAATGAATCGCCAACGATGCCATAAATCCGTTTTATGCCAGCATTGGATAGCGTATCAACAAGTACCTCAGCTACATTTGCCATGATCAATTCCTTTGAAGGGTCTTTGTCTGTCTAAAGAGGGTGAAGTTTTACATTAAAGAATAGTGTAATAACGAAATTTTTCCAGCGAACAGCGTGCGGTTTCCTCTCCTGAGAACAGATACAAGAGAGGAACCGAAATGTGGATTATTGAATCACTGGAAGTTGCGGAGCTGCTGCTCTTTTTGGTCCAGGAGTGGTTTTTTGAGCGGGTTCACTGGAAGAAGAAGTACCCTTCGCAGCCGCCTTTGGAGTGCTGGAACTCGAACCTGAGCTGGAACCGTTTGCTTTTCCATACGATTGAGTCCTTGGAGCAGAATCATAAGAAGAATAATCGGTTTCTTGCGCGCTTTGCCCATCAAAATAGCAACCAGACAAACCTAAAGTAAGTGCTGCAACAACTCCATAACTCAACCTGAATAAATTTTTGTTCATAATAGCTTCCTGCAGTACGTTATAAGTTAATGAATCTATCTTGTTCATAAATAACTATAAATTAAAAAGTGCAAAATGGCCATAACGATTTCTCTGACACAATCCTTTTATTCGAGCATTTTTATAGTTCATTATTAACTTCCAAAAGCAATGATTAAATTAAATTGATTGTCTGGGTGAAGGGCACTAAAATCGCCTGCCTGGGTGTAATATAGCGGAGTTGATGGATGGTACATATTTTAATTGATGCAAGCAGTTTAATAAATGAACTCAGACGTAAACGACCTCCGCATGGTATTCCACGTGTTACTCTTGCTTATTTGAAGTTTTATCTGGATAGAATGCAAATCCTGATACGCCTTGATAAACGGATATTTATTTTACCTAAGGACTCATCCAAACAAATTGCCGTATTGTTGTTAGATTGGAATGCAAAACATATTTATCAAATTATAAAATTAGTTATTAAAGGAATTTTCAGATCGCGTAATGCAATGCCGAAAGGAACCACTTATTTACTTAAAACAGATCAGGGAGGATTGAAAAAACCATCCTATATTAAAACCTTAAAAGATAAAAAAATTAATTTGTTGAGTGTAGTTCATGATCTGATACCTGTACTCAATCCTGAGTATTGCACACCGAACAATACTCACAAATTTGCCCTAAATCTTGATCTGATTCTGCAGCATAGCAAAGGCATTCTTACCGTATCTCAATTTACTCAGGATGTTTTGGCGCATTATGTACAATCTAAAGGTGTTTTTTGTCCTCCAACGCGTCCCGCTACCTTGGCGCCGGGATGGAACGCTGATGTCATAAATACCCAGCCATTGATTGAAGGGCCTTACTTTGTGACCATCAGTACAATCGGAGATCGTAAAAATCATGTATTGTTATTACATATCTGGAGAGACATGGTAGACCGACTGGGTGACAAAGCTCCCAAGCTGGTTATTATTGGTAAACGCAGCACCAAATGCAGTTATACCATATCCTTGCTGGATCGATGTCAGCAATTACGCCATTCCGTCATAGAAACCCGGTGTGACGATCAAGAACTTGTCCGCTATGTAAAGCATGCCAGAGCCTTACTCTTCCCTACATTTACTGAAGGTTACGGTTTACCTCTGATAGAGGCCTTGAGCATAAAGGTACCAGTCATTGTCAGCAATCTCCCTGTTTTTCATGAAATTGCCGGCGATATTCCCGAGTACTTTGATCCTCTGGATGGTATTGGCTGGATGCAATGTATTGAACATTATGCTCAGGAGCAAAGCCCTCGTCGCCAGGCCCAACTTGAACGCATGTCGGGTTTTCGTATACCCGTCTGGGATGAACATTTTGCAAAAGTGGATGCGTTTATTGAGGATCTGGAGCTCTCATAAGAGGTCTGTTTATTGGAAATATAGGCTTTCATATGCGTTGTAGACAAAGATAAAAATCATGTTATTATGAGCATCTTCAAGCAAAAAATAGTTATAAAAACAATAAAATAAGGGAGCATAAAAATAATGATTTACGGACGTATTCCTAAGGCTTGTTTTTTTGGTTTTGCATTAGCTAATGCAGGTGTTTCGTTTGCCGGAACCATGGGAGATGTACAGGATGACAGCAAACGTTATTTTTTTAGTGCTTCAGCTGTCTATGCTGCTATTAGCGATGAATCATTAAACAAATTCCATTTTGTCGACACTATAAGCCCGACTGGCAATATAGTATCGCACTTATCGGATGTTGATCCTCGCTGGGGATATGCCTTAAGTCTGGGCTACCAATTTGGACCACAATACAGTAATGATGTTGTTTTAAGTTATACAAACCTGAAAAACCATGGTACGCAATTTGCCGGCAATTCAGAAGCTGACGCGCTGATGAAAAATACCATGAGCCTGGCGATGGGAAATGCTGATGACAATCCTACGTTAACAGGACCAGCTCTGGCTTCTATGAGCAGCTATTATGAGTTCCAAAGTGGTGAATTGATGACTCACCATAATTTTCAAAGCAAATTTGCTGATCAAATCCGTTTTTCCAGGTTCTACGGAATTAAAGCAACAGAATTTAAAAAGGGATTTGAAACCACTTACAATGGGACAGTAGTTTCCCTCGGTTTTGACACAGAGGCACCTCAATCTGATTACATTCAGTACGAGGCAAAATACTGGGGTATTGGACCCAAAGCAGGGGCCGGAGCTTATTGGGATTTTAATCGCTATTTCAGTATAGGCGGTGATTTATCCCTTGCAGTTCTTGGTGGTAATCGTAAGAGCCAACTCAATGAGTCTCTTCGTACTGGAACCCCGATATTTAATATGCCAGTAAGTAATCTTTATACCTATCATCAAGCTTATGATTCTGCTTTATGGGTTGTTCCAGTATTAGGAGCAAATCTTGTAGCCAGTTTTAATTATGATTTTACCAGTGGCAACAGACTGGGTCTTGAAGCAGGTCTTAATACAGAACAATATTGGTCGGAAACAGCTTCTGAACGATATCGTCGTAAAGATGGCGCGAACTCTATAACCATCAACCAACGCTTTTCTTTGCGAAATGTATTCTTGAAAGCTTCTTATTATTGCTAATCTGGTGTTTCGCATGGCCTGGAGCTATCCGGCCATGCGTTTTCTTCATCATGACCCCTATCATCATAAGAAAATTCATCAAAGAAGTGAGTTTTAATTTTTAGTAGTACGGAGGTAAACTATGTTCATGTCGATGAGTCCGTTAGATCGTTCCCATGTACCTGGTAATGTTATCTCTATTCCTAATCGAATTCATCCCACTGCAATCATTGCCCATAGTGCAAAAATTGCTCCTGATGTTACCATCGGCCCTTATTCAATTATTGGTGAACATGTAACGATTGGTCAAGGCACCGCCATCGCTTCTCACGTTGTTATTGATGGCTGGACAAAAATTGGTGAGCGCAATCAAATAGGTATTGGCGCTGTTATTGGAGGCACTCCACAAGATCTTAAATTTCAAGGTGAAGCAAGTACAGTTACCATCGGTCATGACAATATTATCAGAGAATATGTGACTATTAATCGCGGTACAGCCGGAGGGGGCGGACAAACTCAAATAGGTAACCATAATTCGATTATGACGTCGGTACATGTGGCACATGATGTGATTATTGGCAACCACAATGTCATTGCCAATAGTACCGCACTGGCTGGGCACGTGATCATTGAAGATTGGGTTACTATCGGCGGTTTAACTGGCATTCATCAATTTATTCAATTGGGACGAATGTCCATGATCGGTGGCATGAGTAAAATAACGAAAGATGTACTCCCTTATTCTATGGTCTCTGGTAATCCTGCCAGGCGTTATGGTCTTAATATAGAACGCCTGCGTCGTAATGGATACACTGCCACCGCACGTCGGGAAATTCACCGTGCTTATAAAATTCTATTTCAGGATGGACTTTCATTAAAAAGTGGGATGAATCGTCTAAAGGATGAGTTTTCAGACAATCAGGACGTTATGCATGTAATAAAATTTTTACAGGCATCTAACCGTAGTATTTATCGATAGTATCAATGAGTTTTTTATTATGACTTCTTACCAGTTTGCCACTTCCAAAGGCCCTTTTTCTTTATCCAGTCTGGCTCGAATTTCAGGAGCAGAACTCATTGATAATAAGGGCGCTGCATTTGAAGTAGCGCATTTAGCCACGCTTTCTTCTGCTACCCCCCTAAGCTTGTGTATGCTGCATCAAAAAAAATACCTGAAAGAATTAAAAAATTCTTTAGCAGGCGCCTGTATACTGGCTCCTGAATATGTGGACTATGCTCCTCCAACCATGCATTTGCTGGTTCATAAAAACCCTTACAAAGCCTATGCATTGATTACTCAGGCATTTTATCCGGAAGAAGAGCTCATTGCATCTATTGCGCCTTCTGCTTTTGTTTCGCCAAGTGCCATTGTAGGTCAAGGCTGTGAGATAGAGCACGGGGCTTATATAGGAAAGAAGGTAACCATTGGCCAACGATGCAAAATTGGGGTAAATACTTATATTGGTGATGGCGTAATTATTGGTAACCACTGTCATATTGAAAATAATGTCAGTATCAGCCATACCGTTATGGGAAATAAAGTACGGATATATCCTGGTGCGCGAATCGGGCAAGATGGCTTTGGTTTTGCCAGTGATGCGGATGGACATTATAAAATACCTCATGCTGGCGGCGTGGTTATAGGTAATGACGTAGAAATTGGAGCCAATACCTGCATTGATCGAGGTTCACTGGACAATACAATCATTGACGACTGGTGCCGCATAGATAATCTGGTGCAAATTGGTCATAATGTGAAAGTTGGAAAAGGCTCCATTATTGTGGCTCAGGCAGCTATTGCTGGCAGTTCTCAATTAGAACCATTTGTTGTTTTAGCCGGGCGGGCAGGAGTAATCGGGCATTTAAAAATCGGGCGAAATGCTGTAATTTCTGCCGCCAGTATCGTGATAAAAGACGTTCCAGCCGGTGCGGTAATGGCCGGCTATCCGGCAACTCCGGCAAGAGAGTGGCACAAACAAACCGTATTCTTGAAAAAAAGTATCAGCCGTGGGAAGAGTCGAGAAGACCCAAAATAGCTAGGGCTGCTTTTTTACTAGCTCCCTGCCTCAATGTTTGATGTATGAGGCTAAATTGTGTTTTCATCTGTTGCGAGACGCGTGTATCAAGTAGATTGATGACACTTTTTGCAATTGGTTTTGCTGTTGCCTTTTTTTGAATATATTCTGCTACGATGCCCTGATCTGCTAATAAATTAGGGAGGGAAATAAAACGCACTTTAACGCATAAAGCGGCGATAGCATAGCTTAGGGCATCACATTTAAATGCCACTACCATAGGACGTTTGAGTAGCATGGCCTCAAGTGTTGCTGTTCCTGACTTTACTAAAACAACATCAGCAATTGCCATAGCCTCTTTTGATTTTCCATCCAAAATCTGCACGTTGAGATTATAATTTTTAGCTCTTAATTGCTTTTGAAAGAAAAGACGCAACCTGGCAGTAGGCATGGGAACAATAAACTGTACTGCCGATTCCTGTATACTTATTTCTTTCATTGCCTCGATAAACAAGGGTGCCATATATTTCATTTCACACATACGGCTTCCTGGTAATACGGCAATAATCTTATCTTTATCGGAAAAACCAAAGTGGTGCCTTGGGGAGATTTCTCCTTCCTGTAAATCAATAGAATCTGCTAACGGATGGCCTATAAACTCTACAGGAACCTGATTTTTTTGGTAAAATGAAGCTTCGAAGGGAAATAAGGTGAGCATTAAATCCACCGCTTTTTTTATTTTCACTACTCTTTTTTGTCTCCAGGCCCAAACTTTGGGGCTAACCATATGAACGGTTTTTATTCCCAACTGTTTTAGCGCAAGTTCTAACGAGAGGTTAAAATCAGAGTAATCTATTCCAATAAAAACATCAGGTGGCTCTTCAGTCCACCTTTTTATTAATGCCTTCCGAATACGCAATAATTCAGGAACGCGCAATAGCACGCCGGTAAAACCCATGATAGACAATTTTTCCATCGCAATAGAGGAAGTAAAACCCTCCTGTTGCATCAGGGGGCCTCCAATACCAGTAAACTCTATGGGGGAATAATGGTTTTTTAACTCGCGTATTAATCCAGAACCTAAGAGGTCACCAGACATTTCACCGGCAACAATAGCTATTTTTAATGGGCGTTTTTCGGTCAAAATAATCCCTTTGTAACTACGCAGAATTTCTCATACTACATGATGTCTCTGCTTTTAATTTACATACAATGTATCTGAATTGATTAATGAAAGGATACTAGCCTAAAGATAATGAGAAGAACAGTATTATTTACTTGCTTCAATGTACTGATAATCGACTTTACTGTACTTTTCTTTGCATCAATAAATATGTTCTCCGATAAGCATGATGATCATTTTAGCTAAAATAAAAAAAATACTGAAAATAACCAACAAGGAGAAAAGATCGTAGGGTAACCGCGGATAGGAATAAGAATCGGGTTGAGTTGGCGGCAAGATCTGGATCACACTGTTTCTTTTCAATGACATGATCCAGAAAACATAGGCCTGCTGTGCCGCATCATATTCTGCCTCAGCAAATTTTAATTTCAGCTGTTTGTGGGCTAATTCCTGCTGATGCACTGTAGGGTCTTGCGCCAGATTTTTGAATTGGAGTTTGGCTTTGATCAGTTTTTCTCTGCTATTATGCAGTTCTGATTGTAAATACATTTTTTGCTCTTTAGCAGCGGATAATTCTATTTTATTCACGAACTCTATAGTTTGTTTACTCATCAAATGAAGTAATTTCTGTGCTTTTTCAGATGAAAATGCTCTTAGAGCAATGCTTATCTCCCCAGTATTGCTATTGGCTGAAACTTTAACCTTTTTATTAAAATAATCGAGAAACTCTTTCTTATTTGCTGTTTCTTTAAGCCTTGATAAAGAATCAATGCTCTTTGCCTGATAGTGCGCTTTTATACCTGCAGTGTTTTCCAAAGCAAATAGCAGCTCTTCTGAAGACAAGTAGTGCTTGATTAAAGATACTGTAGCAGAAGAAGTCATCTGGCTTTGTTGCTTATCATTGGCCTTTTGGAATAAAGAATTGGTTTTGTTCTTCATTCCGGAATCCTCTCCATAATTATGAATTAAAATACTGGTACTACTTTCATATTCAGGAGTTTTGATAAATAGAAGATAACTGCCAATAATGAACAAAGGAAGCAGGACGCAAATACTGAATGCAGTTTGTTTTTTCATCCAGCTCCTGGCGAGGAAAAGCAACGTTTTGTTTTTAAAAGATATCAGGCCACTACCCGATTTTTCCTTCAGAGAAAGACTCATAGAATTAATCCTTAATCATTCATAATTTCCGTCATTATTTTCTTTCTGAGCAAAGTATAGGTGCCCAGGCCAATAAACATGCATACTAATGCAGAGTGAGCCAAAACACTAAGCCCTACGTCTGTATTTAATGGTTCATTTGAGAAAGCGCTTCGTGATAACTCGATAAATTGGAACAGTGGGTTGTATGTCAGGTATTGACTCCAGTCAGGGGAAAGCATGCGTGCGCTGAAAAATATGCCGGAAAAAAGATACATTGAACGCAATATGGCAGAAAAAAATTTACCTATATTTTTTGAAAAAAAAGCCAGACATGAAACAAAAAAAGCCAGCCCCATAACAGTTAAAACGTAGAATAACAGGGCAAAAAACCAACATAAAGGGTCTTCCAACCTCCATTCTATTTCCAGGAAATAAAAAACAAGTAAACTGATACAAAATACAAAAGTAATAGTTATCAACTCAGAAAGCAGTAAAGCAATAACCGGATCCATAAGTTTTATTTGTTTGAAACATAATAAGGCTTTATTTTTTTTAATAATATTTAAAGAGTTTGCAATGGAACCATGGGTGAACAACCAGGGAAGAACACCCAAGAGGATGAAAAGTGAGGTATCCAACTCATTTTCAAGGTCTTTATAACGAAATGATTTGATCATACTCCATAATGCAACATGCGCCACAGGCTCTAAAAATATTCTTAATAAATCACGTAAACGATTAGGATTTGAGCTAACGATAAAGTTTTCTTCTATATTACGAAGCATGAGCGCATAAATCGCAGCCCTCATGCTGTTTAAATTTTTTTTTATTGCATTAACTGACTGCATCATCTTACACAGCACCAAAAAATTGCCTTCATTGTCTTTTAAATTTCCAAAATTTGTGTGAATAGATCCGTTTAAGCAGTACTATAATTCCATATGAGCGCCGGATACGGATTATCTCCTTCTCCAATTTCTGGATACGTGATTCCAAAGCCAGCAGTTCTTTCTGCCTACCATTTTCATAGTGTTCCAATACTTCTTCAAAAGTGACACCATATTTGTTTTTAAACGCTTCATCAACAAGGTGAATGATTTTTTTATCACCCACTTTTTGGCAAACAATGGCATAGTCAGGGCTAACAGCAGCACACAACTCAGACCATCGTATCCCATCAGAGAAACTTGCTTTGCTCTCATTAAGCCCCAATATTTTATGGCGATAAAAATTTTGCTCTATCAAAAAAGCTAAAAGCTCTTTGGGTAATAATCGTTTATGAGTAGGATCAAACCAAAATGTAACATTGGCAACTCTCAGATTATCAGGATTGGGAGTTTCTAATATAAAAAGACCACCTGGTTGTAACACCCGGTATGCTTCTTTGATTAATTGTTGCAGGTCATCAAAACTCAGATGTTCGACTACATGAAATGCAGAAATTATAAGCCAGGAGTCTGCTTTCTGCTTTTGCAAAAAAGTGAGGACATTCTCTTCTATAACTGTTAGTTTTTTTTGTTGACAATACCTGGTAAAAGCAACATTCACATCAAGGCCGACAGTCTTTATTCCCTCATCAGTCAAAAGATCTAACCATTCCCCCCGCCCACAGCCAATATCCAGTACTTGTCCATCAGGATATAATTTAAATAAGGGTTTGATAAAGGGCAAATATATTTTTAAACGATTTTTTATTGATGCTTCCGAGCCCCGGAATTTAGCTTCAAACAATTGATACCATTCATCTTCCATTTTAATTCCCCGGTTCACTTTTCTTTAATGGCAGACAGGATAATAATTCCCTCCCGGCATCATCCCATGTTCGTCCATACCCCCTGGATTGGGTTTTTCCTTGTTGTATGGTATTGAGCCAGGAATGAATTTCCTCACTTAGGGTATTGCGATCCTCCCCCTTAAAAAAGCTAACAGACTCGCCGCCTGTTTCACGAAAAATGGGAATATCGCGAGCTAAAACTGCCTTTTTATAATAAAGCGCTTCAATTAGTGGCAAGCCAAACCCCTCTGCTTGAGAGGCAAAAATTAATCCTTGAGTATTTTGGTACACTTTTTCCAGCATTTGATCGCTAATATGTTCCAACCAAAATAATTTTTCATCCTTTTCAGGATGACATCTGATTCGCTCCTGGAGTGTATCTGTTTTCCAACCGGCTTTACCAACAATAATTAAATTCAGCTCTGTTCCTTGCAGCCACAACATTTCGATGGCTGATAAAATGTCATCATGCCCTTTACGAGGTTCAATTGTTCCTACCATAAGAATAGTTATTCGCTCTTTCCATTGAGCAAATAACGCTTTTGCATTAGAAGGAAACCCTTTTGATCTGATGCTTTGAGTAAAATTGGCTCCCAAAGGTATAATTTGGGGCAAAATATTTTTTTGCGGTTCGTAATACGCTTTCATGTACTGGATAATATCCTGTTGTACCACTTTTGACGAACACAGAAACCCATCAGCCAATTGAGTAACAGATTTAAGCCATGAAATGAAGACATCGGCATCTGCCTCATTAAACCATTGCGGATGCAGATAGGGGAGCAAGTCGTGAATAAAAAAATACAGTAAAGCCCCCTTTTCTTTCCAATGATTTAATTCCTCGCTATGCTTCGTTATGATATGTTGGCATAAGTCCATAGCACAATAAATATCCCCAGGTTTTATCTTAACCCTATGACTTGTATAAGGATAACGCATGTTAAAGCAATTTATTTTGAGGTAAGAGTAAGGTTTATCTGATCCGGCACAAATAGGATATACCACGTAGCCAGGGGGACAATTATTTATTAAAAATAAATAGAATTCTCTGACAACACGCTGTATACCCGTTTTCGCATCGCGTCTGACTATTTCAGATACGTCATATAACAAATGACGTTTACCTTGTAAGCGTGATAAGAACACTTTAGATACCATTTGACAGGTATTTTTAACTTTCACAATTCCGCTTATCCAGGAATAATTGGGTATAATCCGTTTTGCTTTTATCATAAGATCTGCTAAAAGATAAACCTGCTAGAACATCTATGAATGACGATAATGCTCTATTACTTCCAAAACTTTATCGGTATTGTACTTAGTATCATATTGCCTGTAAACTGAGCAGCTATTTTGCTGCTGAACTGTTTTAAAGATGAAACCAGATTTAATGAAATTGTCAGTGTCATGGATGGGACGTTTTTTCTATTATTTATTGCCTGTCAGAAAGCAGATCGTTCTGGATAACATTGATCGGGTTTTTAAGAATACAATTCTTCAAAAGGAAAAGACGCACTTAGCCAAAGCTTTTTATTCTCACGCAGCTACAACTTTGAAAGAAATACTGAGCATGAGAAGGATTAGAGTTGCGCAGATTGATGCACTGATAGAACTGCATGGAGTGGAGCATTTACGTAATGCCCAGTCTAAAGGACGAGGCGTTTTATTGCTTTCCGGACATACAGGTAACTGGGAATTTTTTTCTTTAATAGGGTTATTGAATGTTGCCCCTCCCACGGAACCTTTTTATGTAATAAGACGTCCAATTCACAATAAACGGCTGGAGAAAATGCTCTTTGAACGTATGTCGAGTTGTGGCATTGAACTGATTAACAGCCATGGCGCCCTAACAAAAATAAACCAGGTCTTGAAGAATAACGGTAAAATAGTCTTTGTCATGGATCAACATGCAGATACCAAAAATAAGCTGGGTATCCCTGTCGATTTTTTTGATATTAAAGCGGGAACTTACAGCAGCCTTGCTTATTTTGCACAAAAATATAATGCTCCTGTTATTCCCTTATCAAGTCATCGAACCCCAAATGGCAAGCATGTATTTGAATTCCATCCTGAGGTGATTTGGGAGCCTCATTCGGATAAGAAACAAGCCATTTACAATAATACTTTACGTTACAATCAGGTGTTAGAACAATTCGTTATGGAGCATCCTGAGCAATGGTGGTGGGTACACAGACGATGGAAGCTATAATTAACTGGGAGCTATAAGTGCCAGAATTATTAAAAGCGAAAAATGACTTTCGTATTAGCTGGGCAGGGAAGTTAATGTATTATTTGCTTCCCGCTAATTTATTGAAAGTACGTAGAAATATTAATCTTGTTTTTCAAAAAACTTTAACTGAGCAAGAGAAAAAACGTCTGATAATGGCTTTCTACAGTCACATCGTTACGTCAATCAAAGAAATATTTCTTTTGCTTTTAATGAGCAGAAAACGCCTTTTAAAGCGCATTGAGTTTCGTGGAATAGAACATTTAGTTGCAGCGGTTGCAGAAGAAAGGGGGGCAATTCTTTTGACCGGGCATTTGGGTAATTGGGAGTTCGCCCCTCTTATCGGTTTACCTGATACGGAGGGGTTTGACGGTAAGTTTTATTTTATTCGCAAACTAAAAAGCTCGACTTCAATATTATTTAAAAAATTGATTCACTACAACTTTTCTCGCTCCGGATTGCACATCATTGAAAAAAATCACGCTTTGTTCAAAGTTTGCTCCGCTTTAAGAAAAAAAAATGCCGTTTTTTTTGTTATGGATGAACGTGCTTCCCGTAGATCATCTGTCAGTATCAAGGGGACTTTTCTCGGTGTTGAAACAGCAATTTATTCCAGCATAGCAACAATAGTTGCCAAATTTAAAACCCCAGTAGTTCCTGTATGTACTTATCGTTTGAAAAATCATAAACATATAATTGAATTCTACCCTCAGGTCACCTGGGAAGAGTATCCGGATAGACGTGAGGCTATTTATAAAAATACCCTCTTGTATAATGAGATCCTTGAAAGAATGATTTTATCGCATCCAGAACAATGGCTTTGGTCTTATAATCGTTGGCCTTGATAAATACAAGAGGTGCTTTTTGAATCAGTATACTCCTATAACTTTAGGACCTTATCAAGGCGGCGTTGCTTTAGCATTTGACCATACACTCCTTTTGTCGCAATTAAATGCAATAATTCCTTTTTCTCATGACGAAAACTCAATAGTAACATTGGGAGAATTATCTGTTGCAGTTAAATGTTTCCGGCGTCAATATGGTAACAGGCAATCAAAAGCCAAACATTCCTTTCTGGCTGCCTGGTATTTACAGCAAAATCATATTGGCGCTCCAAATCCTGTTGCCTGGTTAGATCTATGGCATAAAGGGCATTTAATAGAAAGCTATTATCTTTATCTTTTTGAGCCCGTCATTTGCTTTGGGGATTACCTTAATAAAATATATGAGCGTTGTGACAATAAAGAATTGATGGATTTACTGCATACTAT
Source organism: Legionella shakespearei DSM 23087 (assembly GCF_000373765.1). GTDB lineage: Bacteria > Pseudomonadota > Gammaproteobacteria > Legionellales > Legionellaceae > Legionella > Legionella shakespearei. The sequence goes on from NZ_KB892434.1 coordinate 135,891, forward strand.
TGCCCCCGCTATCCGATCAATGCATGACATGGGATTCATGCACGGAAATCTGAATGGCGAGGCTATTGTATTCCCGGAACAACAGGATAAAAAATGGGAAAAGCCGTTATTTCATAATTTAAATAACAGCAAAATAGCGCAAAACCCTCTCAGCTTGAAACAACGCGCCTTTGATCTCTCGCGCATTAACTTGCCTGGAGCCTACAGAAATATCTTCAAAATGATTTATTGGGGACATGAAGATGCACCTGCTTTATTGCACCAACAAGAGGTGAAATACAGGAGGCGTTGGGAATTGTATCAGTATTTAAGCCCATTCAGACATCCAGTACGCTACTTCAGGAAGAAACATAAAAAAGTAACCGTGAATAAACAGAATATATGGCTTTGGGACGAAAAAACGGCTCAGCCCATGATGATATTAAATCGGAAAGAAAAGAACTGTTATCGTGATTGGCTGCATATCATAACAATGGCTTTTCATGGAGTTATTCATTTAAGAGCTATTCATAAGCGTTATTATCAGATTTTGGCTAATAGTTATCGACACCCCCTCTCCTTAGAACATCGTGTCGGGATAGCACTCCATCCTAAAAAGGACTATATGGAGCATGAATTAATATTGTTAAAGCAATTAGGCAATCCCCCTGTCCTACTGCGATTTTGTCATCATGAATCACCTGAAGACTGGCGAAAAGGTATTGACCTTGTTCATTACCTACACCAGCAAAACATTGAAGTAATGGTTGCGATTTTACAAGACCGGCAAGCGATATTAGATCTTGAGGGTTGGGCAGGCTTTTTGAATACGGTAATTAGTGCTGTTGCAGATAAAGTTTCTTATATTGAAGTCACTCATGCCAGCAATCGGGTAAAATGGGGTATTTGGAGCTCGAAAGAATATGCTCAATTAATGCGTCCCGCCTTCGAACTGCAAAAGCGTTATCCGCAAATCAAACTAACAGGACCTGCATGCATCGATTTTGACTATCAGGCCGTATTTGCTGCATTAAAAACATTGCCTAAAGGCAAGCGCCTGGATGCCTTATCGCATTTCCTGTATGTAGATAGAAGAGGCGCTCCGGAAAACAAGCAAGGAAGAACGTTTTCTCTTGTCGAAAAATGCGCGTTACTTAAAGCTTTAGCCAGTGGTTCAAAACAATGCACTGACAAAGTCATTATTTCTGAAGTAAATTGGCCTGTTAAATATACCGGAATCTGGTCTCCCATAGGCTGTCCCTATGAAACGCCTAAATGGAGAAGGGAAGAACCCGGCATTAGTGAAGAAGAGTATGCCAATTATATGTTACGCTATATTGTAATAGCCTTATGCTCGGGCCATGTAGAGCAAATATTCTGGTGGCGATTGTCCGCACATGGTTATGGTCTGGTTGATGATAGAGACAATTTTCGTCCAAGGGCTGCTTTTAAGGCTTTAGCTTTCTTTTTACATTTTTTAGGCAAAGCACATTTTATCCATAAACATGATTATTCTAATGAACTGTATGTTTTTGAGTTTAAAACTGAAGAACAAAAAGTCATAATGCTTTGGTCTAATGATCCAGAGCCTGCTGACTTACCTTTAAAAGGTTATACACAAATTTTGGATAAGTATGGCTGTATCGCAAATAATTCTTTGGTTACAGGTTCTCCCCTGTATCTTATTTTTAATGAATCAGTAAAAGAGATGAATTCATGAATGATAATTTAGTACGCCTAAATAAAAACGAATACATGGCCGAAGGCATGACACGCTATGTTTACGCACACCCGAAAAATCCTGATTTGTTAATTAAAATTTTAAAATGCACCATAAAAAAGTGGATTAACAATGAAGAATTGTCTGTTAGAAATTATCATCGCTTCTTTAAATATTTACTCAGAGAGCTCGCAGAATATGCCAGGCTGAAATTACACTTTGCACCCAACTCGCCCAGTAATTACATTCAACGAATCATCGGTTTTGTTGACACCAACCTCGGATTAGGCTTAGTTGTTCAAGCAGAAAAGAACGATCAGGGTAAGTATGCAAAGACACTTTTCGATGTCATTACCGATGGACAATTTAACGAACAAGTAGAACAACATCTTGAAGAATTTATAGCTCATATGACGGAAATTGATATTTGTGTCATAGAATTAACTGCAAATAATGTTGTTTATGCCTTTAAACCATCTCAAGGTTATCATTTCGTTCTCATCGATGGCTTTGGAGAAAAAACTTTGTTGTCCTTAGCTCAATATTCTTTTTCTCTCAGAAAAATAAAACGTATAAAAGCAATTAAAAGCCTGAGAAGACAAGTATCGTATCTGTTAAAGGCTCGGGAAGAAGAAATAACTCTGAGAATTAATACCCAGATGTAATTTAAATCTTGAGCATGGAGGAGGCTTAATAATGATTATCGCTGATAATATTACTAAATATTACCGCGTCAATAGACGCCGGCGGATTATCTTTGAAAATCTTTCATTAACATTAGCTCCTGGAGAGAGACTGGGATTGCTGGGCGTTAATGGCTCAGGTAAGTCGACTTTATTGCGCCTTCTCTGCGGTGTAGAATTTCCCAATAAAGGCACAGTAACCTGTACCAGTTCAATATCCTGGCCAGTAGGATTAACTACCGGTTTTATTAAAGCGTTGACTGGCCGAGAAAATATCAAATTCATTTGTCGCCTTTTTTCCTGTAACGCCATAGAGAGAAGAAATAAAATTGATTTTGTTAATTATTTTGCAGATTTAGGCGAGTATTTTGATATGCCCGTTTCTACCTACAGTTCAGGGATGATAGCTCGCCTTGCTTACGGCATGTCCATGGCTTTTGATTTCGATTTTTATGTCATTGATGAGGTTTTTGCCGTTGGTGATGCCGCCTTTAAACAAAAAAGTATTGAGTTATTTAATGAAAAATCGAAAGGAAAGGGTTTAATTCTTGTATCACACGAAATGGATACAATCAGAAAGTATTGCAATCAGGCTCTTTTGCTTGATCATGGTAAATTAATTCATTCTTATCAAGTTGAAGAAATCATTAAGCTTTACGAACAAGATAGTGTTTTATTGAGTTAACAGCCCTTAAAGTAAGGCATTGATAATAATACTATTTTTATCTTTGTCTGACGAGATCAACTCATTATTATCACCTTGTTGAAAAATCGAACCTTTTGAAACATGGTATTTTCATCGTTCTTCAGTATAATTTAGACTTCTTTATCAATCACAGGGACTGAGTATGATTTACCCCAATATTTTAGCCACTATTGGCAGAACCCCAGTAGTAAAAATTAACCATTTAAGCCGCGATCTGGACTGTGAACTGTATGCCAAATGTGAGTTTTTCAACCCAGGTGGCTCCGTAAAAGACCGGATTGGCTATGAAATGGTGACTCAAGCCGAGCGTGAAGGGCGGATTAAGCCAGGTGATACTTTGATTGAACCTACTTCAGGCAACACAGGGATAGGAATAGCTCTGGCAGGGGCGGTTCTTGGATATAAAGTGATCATTACCATGCCGGAAAAAATGAGCCAGGAAAAGCAATCGGTTCTGGAACGCCTTGGTGCGACAATCTATAGAACCCGGACTGAAGCCGCGTCTCATGATCCGGACAGTCATATTTCTCTGGCAAAGGATCTGCAGGCGAAAATCCCTAATTCTCATATTCTGGATCAATACTCAAACCCGAATAATCCTAATGCCCATTACAAAGGTACCGCTCAGGAAATCATTGATGATTTTGGCATGGATTTGCATATGGTTGTTGCCGGAGTTGGAACTGGCGGCACTATTTCCGGAATAGCCAAACGCCTGAAAGAATATAATCCTGCAATTAAAATTATTGGTGTGGATCCCGAAGGTTCCATTCTTGGTGGCGGTACTGAAATCAAATCCTATCATGTAGAAGGTATAGGCTATGATTTCTTCCCTGAAGTATTAAAGAATGAGCTTTTAGATGGTTATGTGAAAACTAATGATGCTGATTCATTCCGCACCGCGCGATTACTGATGCGTGAAGAAGGGCTATTGGTAGGAGGTTCCTGTGGTGCTGCTATGTGGGGCGCATTGCAAGCGGCCAAAACTTTAGGTAAAGGGCAGAAATGCCTGGTCATTTTACCTGACTCCATCCGTAATTATATGTCCAAGTTCCCCAATGACGAATGGATGAAGCAAGAAGGATTTTTGTAGGATTACTGAGGAGTGTAGCCCGTATTAGCGAAGCGTAATACGGGATCAAAATGGCAATGACGTGGTCAAGCAATGAATCGCTGTTTCCCGTATTACGCTTCGCTAATACGGGCTACACATTTGTTTTATCAAGCAGCTGGGCTGGCATAAGAAGGTGTTTCAATACATTCAAACAACTCATCGGGATCTACTAACCCTGTACTAATCCATCCGGCAAAAGCGTTTGCCAATAATTCATTCACGTAATTTGAAGGCTGCAATTTGCTAGCCGTCACAGGCTCTTTTTCTTTTTCGGTTAATCTGGCAAAAAATTCGTTAGGATTATTAACAATACCGCGTTGAGAAGGTAAAAACACTGCATAAAGAAGAATCAGATCCTGAGTGTTTAATTTGTCATCCGGGTCATGCAGTTTAAACAACAGATTATTGCGCCAGCGAAAATAATTTCTTAAAAGCTCGCTATTGTCTGAAGCAATTAACTCTAGCAGAGCGGTAATCGTTTCTGACGTTGTTTGTTCAACCGGTTTTGGTGCTTTCACAGCCAAATGCCCAACATAAGCGAAATCACTTTCATTCTTTACACCGGGTAAATAATTTGTACCCTGTACTTGTAAATATAAGTCTGCTTTAGGACCAGGCATAGAATTATTGGCATGCACCACTCGCTTACGCAATTCTTTACCATGCTCCGTAAAAGAGAGGGTGATATTTAAACCAAGCATTTGGGAAAGGGCACGTAGCGCATCCACAGACAAAGGTGTCGTTGCCTGACGAAGATAATCGCGTGACGTGCTGGCTGGCAAATCATTAAAAACTTCACGATAGTTTAAAGGATGGGCATAGATCTCATCAACAGCAAGTTGACGTAATACATCCGCCATACACTCCACTACTTCAGATTTACGTGGCCCATTAATCAACATTCCCATGCGTTCTGCGGACGAAAAATAAAGCGGTCGTGGAACATATTGGGGATAACGGCTGTCAAAACGCTCCAATATTTTTTTCAAAGAGACATCATTAACACGCCTGGTATTACGTAAATAATCAATTAAAGACACGGCAAGAGCACGGAACTGATCTCCACCTACATGAATAAATTTATATTCCGTTTTATCCTGCTTGCCATCATCTATCGCAGGAGTTCTATCAAAGAAAGCTTTAACCATAGCACTCTCCTACCTTGGGATACATCTCCATTTTAATCAATCCAGATTAAGGAAATATTAACAAGGTTTTACAATTTAATGTATATTTTACCACTCATAAATAAAAAATTAAACCACCATGTCGAAAAATAATTCAATCGATTTTTATTTAGAAGGGCTCTTTCATTTCCTGAAATGATGATAATGAAAATGGATCACTTTGTTAAGCACAAATAATGCCAATTTATCCGGGTCTGTCAACAGCACCTAAAAGCAGCTACACCAACAATCTATCGCTTGCTTCCTGCACTGTTGAACAGATTCGCAACCAGAAATTGCCGCATCAACCAATAAACGCCCTGAGTCATAGCAGTAAACGAATTTTGGGTATAGAATCATAATCCAGGATAAAGACAGGACTGCTTGCAAGGAGAACGTATGGAACAACATCCTGATGATGATTTAGTGCGTATTAAGGAGCTATTGCGACATACTGGCGAATTTATTGCTTATTTCGAACTTGCCGAAACCAAAATGATGGATTGGCGTACCGAGATCGAACAGAAATCGCAACACTTGCAGCATTACTTAAGCACCGTACATGATGAGCTGACAACAATTAATGATCTTTTGACTCACACAGGGATCACTCAGTTTCGCAGCACAACGGAAAAGGCCTTATCTCAAGGTGAAGCCAATCTGCAATTATTAGAGCAAAAATGCGCTCAAATTACTCATAATTTTCAGCAACAACAGGAACAGCTAAAGAGCCTGACCGAAAATTGCCTTGATAAAATTGAAAATCGCTCTTTGCAGGCTAGCCAATCTATAGCCAATCAGCTGTCCAAATATGATGTGCATCAATTTCATCGCATAGCCAGCGAAAGCTGCGATCATGTAGAGCGCGTTGCGCAAGACGCCGTAAATAAGAGCAATAAGCTGTTGGGCCTATTTCAATTTAAAGCAGGTTTTTTTGCCGTATTCCTTACTATTCTCACCGCGTTTATTATTGTTCTTTATATGAGTGATGAATTACCCTGGGAAATGCACCATCAGGCCATGAATGAACGCCAGGCAGGGAAGGTACTGCTGCAAGCCTGGCCAAACTTGACCCAGGAAGAAAAAGCAAAAATATTAAACGATAATGGATTACAACATGGATGAAGGGCTTGAACTCTCCATCCATTTAATGCCTTACCTTATTTATTTGCCCATTTTTATTCTTTTTTTACTGTTTTACTTTCTTCGCAAAAGAAAAATAAGGCGAATAAAAAAGTGGCAAAAATCCTTAAATTTGATGCATCATGAACCCGTTTTTCAGGAAATCTATAAAGACGTGAATGGTTTCATTCTTTCTCGTCAGGCAAGGGAAAAGCAAGATGCCTTTGAATTTACCTATGGTGAAATAGAATTTCTTCCCTTTATTGCCCTTTTATCTTTAGTAAAAATCGACAGTACCACTGTTTTTTACGATTTGGGCTCTGGAGTTGGAAAAGCAGTACTCGCCTGCGCTATGGTATATCCTGTACGAAAGAGTTTGGGTATTGAATTGTTTCATCAATTGCACTTATGCGCTTGCGAACAGGTAGAAAAATTAAAAACAATAAATGAGTACCAAATTGCCGCAGAAAAAATTGAGTTAATAGAGGGAAACATTCTTGAGGCAGATTTAAAGGATGCCACCCTGATTTTTATAAATGCAACTGCATTGATAGGACAAACCTGGGAAGATCTTTGCTCCCGCCTGAACAACCTGCCGCAAATAGAAGCCATCATAACCACCAGCAAACCCCTTTTAAACACTGAGTTCTGGCAAGTAGAACATACAAAAATTCAAATGAGTTGGGGCGTGGTTCTTGCTTATATTCATACCACAAAAACATATTTGCACTAACTGGTTTGAAAACATTGAATATTTTTTTACCCCGTCTATACTTATAAAACAAGAGAAAATTGTCAGCACCTGATGTGTCTTGGTAGCAGACTCTGGAACACGCGACAAAACGAGGTGGGTATGATTAAATCGGAACTCATTGAACACATCGCTGCTCGAATGACGCATCTTACTGAGAAACAAGTAGCCGATGGCATTAATAAAATATTGGAATTGATGAGTGAAGCGCTTATCAAAGGCCAAAGAATAGAAATAAGGGGCTTTGGTAGTTTCTCACTGCACTACCGACCACCTCGAAATGCCCACAATCCTAAAACAGGTGAAAAGGTAGTGACTGAAGCAAAACATAGTCCTCACTTTAAACCCGGGAAAGAATTACGGGAACGAGTGGATGCTTCGCGGGCAAATTGTCCTTTACCTAAAGACGAATAACTGGATTTTCGGATTCGTAACATAGGTCGTAGCCCGTATTAGCGAAGCGTAATACGGGAAATTGATAACCGTTCAGGGGGTATGGGCTTATGTGTACTCGAACAGCCAGATTTGAGCTCATCTTGAGAGAAAAACCCGCGAAATGAGCGGAGCATAGGTGGCTATGTGAGCATCATTTCGCGGGTTTTTCTCTCAAGATGAGCCAAATATGGCTGTTCCTTCAATAGGGTTGAACACTTACGGAAATTGCCAATTCGATCCTGTATTACGCTCCGCTAATACAGGCTACAAACTCAAGTACCGGTGGCAATAGTTTATCAAGTGCGTGGCAGGGTTACTCCAGTTTGCCCCTGATATTTTCCGCCACGATCACGATAAGAAACAGCACACACTTCACTTGCTTCCAAAAACAACATTTGCGCCACACCTTCGTTTGCATAAATTTTTGCAGGCAACGTTGTAGTATTGGAAAATTCCAGAGTTACATGACCTTCCCATTCAGGTTCCAACGGGGTTACATTGACGATAATACCGCATCGGGCGTAAGTAGATTTACCCAGGCAAATCGTTAAAACATTTCTGGGTATGCGAAAATACTCAACTGTTCTTGCCAATGCAAAAGAATTGGGAGGAATAATGCATACATCGGATTGAACATCGACAAAGCTGTTCTCATCAAAGGCTTTGGGATCGACAATAGCCGAGTTAATGTTGGTAAAAATCTTGAACTCATTAGAACAACGCACATCGTAGCCATAACTGGAAACGCCGTAAGATATGATCCGGCCACTATCATTTTCACGCACTTGCCCGGATTGGAATGGTGATATCATCCCATGTTCAAGCGCCATCTTTTCAATCCATCTATCTGATTTAATCGACACAGTGAAACCTCATGATACTTTAAAAGATAGAGTTCTATCATAAATAGCGTATAAACGAAAGTTTGTAATGATGAAAATTGAAAAAACATAGCGTAGAACGTATTAGGCATTAGCCGTAACCATTCCCCGATCCACGTCGTCCTGAGCGTGTCTTTTGGCGCGAAGGATCTCCAAATACTGGCACCATGCCGCTTTCAGGAGATCCTTCGCGCCAAAAGACGCGCTCAGGACGACGTAGATCGGGTGTTGACCGTAATACGGGAATGAGCTCATTACCACTTCGATCCCGGCTGCGAGCAGAGCGGGCTACACACTGTGCCAGGATTCAGATTTACGTTCTCTGCCACTTTGGCACATTCTCTCGGAAACACCTTGGCCTAAGCGTGTCTTTTAGGGCGTTGTGCGCAGGGACGCGCACATCGACCGCATGGATGCAGGTTTCCCTAAAAGACACGCTTAGGTCAAGGGGTTTCTTGCGCAGGACTCTCCCGCAGCGATTCTTACTTAAGCTCATTGCCACTTCGATCCCGGCTGCGAGCAGGCCGGGCTACGATTAGATCGTGACAATATTTTGCAATTTATTTCTTTTTGGCCATGCTTGCTAATATGTCACCCAGTTCCATAGGCATGGGAAAAACTATCGTTGAGTTGTTAGTCCCGGCGATGGTTGCTAAAGTCTGTAAATACCTTAGTTGCATGGCCTGGGGTTGCTGTGCCAGAACCTGAGATGCTTGCAATAGTTTTTCTGAAGCCTGTAACTCCCCTTCGGCATGAATGACCTTGGCTCGCCTGTCCCTCTCTGCCTCTGCCTGTTTGGCAATCGCGCGAATCATACTTTCATCCAAATCTACGCGCTTGATTTCTACATTAGATACTTTAATCCCCCAGCTATCGGTTTGCGCATCAAGTATCTTCTGAACATCGCTATTTAGTTTTTCTCGTTCAGACAACATCTCATCCAGATCATGCTGACCCAATACAGAGCGCAAAGTAGTCTGTGCCAACTGGCTTGTCGCCTCAAAATAATTTTCTACCTGAATAATGGCATTTTCAGGCACCACCACACGAAAATATAAAACGGCATTGACCCGTACGGATACGTTATCACGGGAAATAACATCCTGACTGGGAACATCCATTACTATGGTACGCAAATCAACCCTTACGACCTGCTGCACTATTGGAATAATTATGATCAAACCAGGCCCTTTAACGCGCCAAAAGCGACCCAGCATAAACACAACACCACGCTCATATTCCCTGAATACTTTAAACATAGACATTAAGAACAAAGCAATAACAATTAATAAAACTCCCAGAAAAGCACCCATTTCGTTCTCCTTAATAGTTGCCGTGGGGCACAGGCATTATTCAGCTGCCAAATCTTCCTCTACTTCCAATAACAAACCATGGGTTAATAAAACCTTGATGGGTTTGTCCGCCGCTATCGGTTTTTTGGAATAGACACTCCAGATTTCACCGCGTATAACAGCCTGACCGTTCAGATTGATGTCACCCAGGGTTCGTCCTTTTGCGCCAACTAACATAATCAGCCCATTATTTACTTTCTGTTTCCTGGCTTTGAATGCCATACTTAACAAAAACAGAAAGACCACCACATTGAATACAGCCATAGCCCATATGGTTGACCATGCGATTTGATATGCCGCTGAATCAGTATTTATCAGCATGATAGAACCCAGTACAAATGCAATTGTCCCGCCTATACCAAGTGCTCCAAAACTGGGGGTAAACCCTTCTGCTATGACAAAAGCTACACCAAGGAAAATAAGCAGGAGGCCAGCATAATTTACCGGTAGCAATTGCAGGGCATAAAGCGCCAGCAACATGGCAACCGCGCCGATTACGCCTGGTAAAATGAAGCCAGGATTGACCAGTTCAAAAAATATTCCATAAATTCCCAGCAAAAGGAGCAAATAGGCGACTGTTGGATTGGTGATAACAGATAAGAATCTCGTGCGCCAATCAGGGGCAACGACCTGAATTTCCGGATTCGCCGTATTAATGCTGACTGTTTGATTATTCTGCATAACGGTTACACCATTAACCTGAGATAATAAATCATTTACGTCTGTAGCTATATAATTTATTACTCCTGCTTTCAGGGCTTCACTGGAAGTAATCGAAATGGCATCCACCACTGCCTTTTGTGCGAACACCGGATCACGTCCTCTTAATTGAGCCAGCGTACGAATTGTTGCTATCGCATCGTTAGTTACCTTTTTTTCCATGGTCGATTTATCTGTCTTGGCATCAGCACCTCCAATATTAACCGGGCTTGCCGCACCTAACTGTGTACCCGGAGCCATTGCAGCTAAGGTACTGGCATAAAGAAGGAACGTTCCCGCACTTGCCGCTCTCGCACCGGTAGGGCTGACATAGGTGATTATGGGGACTTTTGATGTAAGAAATTGTTGTAAAATGATTCGGGTTGATGCATCCAACCCTCCGGGTGTATCAAGCAAGATAAGAATTAAATCAGAATCTTGCGCATTACTTATTCCACGAACTATATAATCAGCTGTTGCGGGGCCAATAGGGCCTTTTATACTTAATTCAACAATTTTGGCGGCGTATGTTTTAGGAAGCGAGAGAATCAGGAAAAGCATTACGAGTATGAAAACGATCGATACAGAAACTAATTTTGTTTTCATTTTGACTGACAATGAAACTATCGCTCGTCCTGTATCCGACTCATGCATGCCAATTCCTGTTTGAAGAGTTGCTATGATAAAAGATAGCACAGTTTGTAAAAAATAATCAGGTGAAGTTTGATAGGTTGAATGTATAGCCCCATATATGGGGCATAAAGAGGGTACTTCTCTCCGCCGTCCCGCGGCTTGTCCGCGGGATCCAGAGATTTCACTCCGAGCCTAGATCCCTGGATCCCGCGGACAAGCCGCGGGACGGCGGAGTATTAGTGCATAACATAAAGGATATGAAGGGTGATGATCCCGTATTACGCTTCGCTAATACGGGCTACAGGTTTTAGAAGTAAACGCCGATTTGCGCAGACACTGTGTCTGACGAACGGCCTGTTCCTAAAGTAGGTTCGTTTACAAATCCAGGAGGTGCAGCACCATTGGCATATTGGGTCAGGCCATAATCAATATCATGTCTGTATTCAATACTTTCAACGGTATCTTTCCAAATGGAAATGTTAAACACGCCGCTGAAACGTTGCTTCGGCAAATTTAAAGCAAGAGCATCTTTCGACCATTGATAGCCAACACCTATAGAAGAAGGTCTGTTAAATGCTCTGAACGTCATGCCCACCTCTGCTTGTGCAGCTTGTGGCTTTGCTCCATAATCATTAAAACTTAAATCCTGATATCTGAAACGTTTGGTCGTTCCTACCCACTCTGCGGTAAAATTATAACGATCAATGCTTATATTACCATGGACGTCAACAGCAGGGATTTTGCGCACGGCCTCATTTCCGTTAAGCAGTGATCCAAAACCACCAAAGGTCGTTCCTACATTGGATCCAGTGCTTTGCATCCCAGCAGCATCATTTATTGAACTAATAACGCTGACGCCAACTTCACCAGTGGTATTATGCTGTTTGAAAATGTAACCCCAGTTAACGCCGCCAACACCTGACTTGCCAAGCGTTGTATCACTGCGGAATCCATATACAGCTGCGAAAGGTCCGGTATCTTCCTGAGATTTATAGCCGAAGATAAACGGTCTTGTCTTCGTTCGGGCAAGATTCAAGGTCAATGGAGCACTGATCATAGAGCTGGAATAACGCCCAAAGGGTACGTATACCTGGCCTGCGGTGAAATAAAAGGGCGTGCGATCCAGATTACCGACGTTGACAAAGCCCATGTTCAGGTTAAATGCCGAGTTATTAATACGCGGACCAACAGAGGGAGGGCTTTCATCATAAGCAATGGCAATGTAAGCTTCTACGTTCTGGTTTAAAGCAGCCGCTACGTCCAACTCACTGGAACCGAGTGTGATATCACCGTCCATATTAGCCCTGAACGGATTACTTAAAACGGCAACAGGCTCTGATTTTCCGCTGATTGAAATAATTGGCATTTCAGGAATGGGGTAACCTATACTTTGGTATGCTCTGTACATACGACGCCTTTGTTGCATCAATCGTATGTCACGGTTAATACTGGAAATGTTGACTATGTAATCAGAACCATCGAATGCAGGCCTGTCCCCTAAATAGGGTGAGCTTACCACTGGAGTTCCGGCAATATAGGTCACTACCTGATTATCGGCTATCAATGCAGTAGGATAGAAGCCTACTGATTCAGGATGACCGTCCGGGGTATGTACGGTTACAGTGGTAGAATGAAATCTATGTACATTAATATTATTTCTACTCTGTTTGGCTACTGGCGCAGGTGCCGCTTGAGGGGTTGCGCGTTTGCTTCTGGTTGTAGCTTTAGCTTTTGGAGGAGCTTTAGTAACGGTTCTTTGTGAAACCAGTCTTTTTTGTAGCCTGTCCAGCTGAGCTTGTAAGTCACGGGTTTGCTTTTGTAACAGCTGAATTTCACGTTGCAGTTGTTGATCATTTTCCGCATAGAGTGGCGATGACAAACAAACTAAGGCCAATAAAACTTTATTAAACTTCATGCGGGGTACTCCTGTGTATTATTTTTATTCTTCGTCGGATAGCCGAGGGATTATATCGTGGTGAATTCTGCTTTGCTAGCGAATAATTTGAATCTTGCTTTTGGCTGAATCTGATTTTGTACCGCTAATTTCAATTATTAGAGATTAATCAATGTATTGGTTTTTATTACGGATAGAAATAAAAAAGCCCATCAATTGATGGGCCTGGAGAATTAGATAATACTAATTAAACGTTGCCTACATACTTAAGGCCAAGGTATGGACCATAAAGACCAAAATCACTAGTTGTTATGACATTGGCAGCAGGGGATTCAACACCAAAAGTTTGTAAGGCATGGAAATAGTTAACTACCTGGTATCCACCTTCAATGTTTAATGTGCCTTGAGCCATGCCGTAAGCATAGTTTACACCAAGTTTTGCTTCCAGGCTGGGAACCATTGTTTTCTTGCTACCATACCAGGATGCTATAACTGCAGCTACAGGTGCACCAACGTAACCAGTGAACACTCTGCTTGAACCATAAAGAATTGAGCCAGCACCATTAGCAGTCAGGCTGAATTCATTAGTCAGGTCGTAGGAATAATCGATACCAATTACAGGACCAACTCCTTTGAAATCTGAGTCATCATGCAGACTTACAGAAGTTATACCAGATGGAATAAGGGCAGCTGGTGATTGGTTGTAAAGATGGGTAATATCAGAGCGAATGTTCGCGTACTGCAAACCGCCGTAGAAACGCATATTTTTGACTAAACCAAAATCAGCATGCTGTCCCATGACTAAATTGACTTGATCTAATTGATTTTCACTGGCTGCTGTGTAAGAAGTAAAGAGGGGGGGAGCTAATGTTGAAAAGGGTATAAAACCTCTGAAATCTCCCTGAGTTGTATCACTCTTGTAATGCATCCAGGTTAAAGTAATGTCGTTGCCTGTATTAAAATGGTAAGAGCCTTCGAGCTTATAGCCCCAGTCCCAATCATTTTTAAATTCGCCATAACCATCAAATGGCGCAACTGTATGCAGATAGGCTCTATCAGCACTTTGAATAACTTTCATGTAAAGTGCCTGAACACCTAAATCCCATTGCTTTGTTTCGCAAGGAACTGTAACGTTACCTGGGGTGCAAACTGGCCCCATAGTACCAGCAGAAGCAAAACCATTAACCGCCAAACCTAGTACAGCTAAAGTTGTTTTCTTTAACATATGGACTCCCTTTCAAAAAAAAAAGCCCATCAAACCAGTGACGGGCTTATATTATTTTCTTAGTTAACTAAGAAATTAAACATTACCAACATACTTCAGACCGATGTAAGGACCAGAAGCTGAGTAATCAGTTTCAGACAGAACACCACCATTCAGGTTAGTAGCTGTTGTATGCATTGCATGGAAGTAGTTGAACCACATGTAACCAGCATCAAGAGTTAAATCACCTTGAGCCATTGCATAAGTGTAGTCCAGACCCAATTTAGCTTCAACTTCTGGAACAATAGAGTTCTTGGAACCATTGAATAAGTTCACACCATCGTTGAACTTGCTAGTACCAACCAGAATTGCAGCTGCGCCATTAGCATAAATACCAAAGCCGTTACCGAATACATAGTGCATATCCAGACCAGTACGTGGACCGAAACCGCTGAACTCAGCATTGTGGTTAGTTAAGAACACAGTGTTTTCGTAGTTGTTTACATCAGCTTTGATTCGAGCGTATTGAACACCACCATGGAAACGCATTTTCTTGTTAGCGCTGAAATCAACGAATTGACCTAATTCAGCATTAACTGCATCCCATTTGTTGTTGTGTGTGTAACCACGGTATACTTCATCGTAGTAGTGGCCATCAGTGTCAGCATCTAAATGGTACCAGTTAACAGTCAGATCGTTACCAGTGTTGAAGTGGTAAGAACCTTCCAGTTTGAAGCCCCAGTTCCAGTCACCATCCCAATCGTTATAATGGGTGTAGCCGTTTATGTCTGTAGCACTGTGGTAACCCCAACCAGC
>NZ_KB892435.1 GCF_000373765.1 Legionella shakespearei DSM 23087
CCAACATCTATTGATTTTGTGCTTTACCTTGCTCTTGCCGGGTAAATGCCTTCCTATACTCGTCAACGTCAGTTGCGCATGACCTCCTAACACACTTTGTACATGGCTTATTAACGTGTTTCTTGTCTTCGTATGTAACCAAGAAAGTGATTTTGTTAAATAATTGTGACAAAATACATTCGCAAGCATGGTGTTTTCCTCCAATAATGGTGTGAGAACTCTTATTAGATCAGAAAATACCAACGCTTGCACTTCTTTTTACGTAATCAGAAAAAATGAGCGGATCACTCAGAGCGATAGCGTAATCAAGGTTTTCATATTCCCCAAGTTCTCAAACAAAAGGAACACCTTGTCCGAGAAATCCATGGGGTCAGAGCAGAAACACAGTCCCTGCCAGTATCACTGTTCCGCTTCCTGACGGTCGCGGCTCGGTTTTCGTGCGTTCGTATTGACTTCATCGTGCACCGGAAACCGAGCCGCGACCGTGAGGAAGCGGAATTTTTGTTGCGGCACAGAGCCTGATTTAGCATTGGCGTAGGGCATAAACTAAGAGGTGATCAGGAGACAGCGGCTGATGCCGGGAGCTGATGCCTTACATCTTTGCCATTACCCGATCCACGTCGTCCTGAGCGCGTCTTTTTGCGCGAAGGATCTCCTGAAAGCGGCATGGTGCCACTTCGATCCCGGCTGCAAGCAGACCGGGCTACAGCAGACCTTGGTTACCAATCAGCGTGAAATTTAACCCTGAGGATAATTTTTTATAAAATGCTGTAATTCTGTAATGCTTATCGGTTTGCAATAATAATACCCCTGAGCGTAGCGGCAACCCAGGGATTTTATGATCTGATGCTGTTCTTCAGTTTCTACGCCCTTTTGAATGATTTCAATATGAAGATCCCCGGCTAAACTGATTATTCCTTTTAAAAGCATGCGATGTTTCGCTTTTGTTTCTATGCAGGTCAATAATTGCTGATCCAGCTTCATACAATCCAGGGGGAGTGCCAGGAGTTTGGGAAGTGATATTTGTGGGCTGCCAAAATTATCCAGACATATTTTAATACCAATTTGATGTATCTTTTTCATACTTTTGGAAATTTGTTTAAAATAAGGCGCTATGGTTCTTTCGGAAATATCGAGAATTATTTTTTCCTTGTTAATTTTGAATTGCAGAAGATTATCGTTTAATGAATCTATAAATCGGGCATCACTGAGTTGGCTCAAAGAAACGTTAATGGATAAGCGAGGATTAAAATCCTTATGAATCAAAATATTATAATCTTGCAAAGATTGTTCAATCATCCATTGGCTGATTATATGAATGCATCCTGTTTGCTCTGCCACAGAGATAAATTCATTAGGCAATATCAAGCCTTCTTGCGGATGCAGCCAACGCAGCAAAGCTTCAAAGCCGATAATTTTGTTCGAAATAATATCTATTTGCGGTTGGTACTCAATGAATAGTTCATTTTTAGCAGCAGCAAATTTTAATTCTTTTCTAATGGTTTCATTTCTCTTGTCCTGAATGTAATGCACCGATTTGGAAAAGACAGCGTAGCTATTTTTCCCTGCCTTTTTGGCTTGATACATGGCAATATCAGCGTGTTTCAGTAAATCACTGGTGCTGTTTCCTGTCTCAGGATAAAGGGCGATACCTACGCTTGCGCTGATTCTCATTGTGTATTCACCAAACTGAAAGGTTCTGGCTAATACATTGATAAGTTTTTCTGCCACCATAACGGCGGCATTAGTATCCGATTTGTTGAGTAAGACTATAAATTCGTCTCCACCCAGACGTGCAATGAAATCTTCCTGCCTTATACAGCGAACCATACGCTTTGTGGCAGCTTTTAACAACCTGTCACCTATGGGGTGGCCTAAAGTATCATTGATGGTTTTAAAATTATCGAAATCGACGAGCAGCAGAGCCATACTCCGGTTTTCAATAGAATGCTCATGAATTTTTTCAATAAGCTTTTCTTCAAAATATTGCCGATTGGCGATTTGGGTTAAAGCATCAAAACGGGCCAGATTCAGCATGTCTTTTTCTGTGCTTTTTAATTGGCTGATGTCAGTACCATAGATATTGATTTGATTGAATTCAGACATCCATATCAAGGTAAACAAATAAATTTTGCATTCCACCTCAATTTCCATACGAATAACCTGGTTTGAGGTTTGCGCCTTGTGTACATCTTTAAGTAAACGCTCAGGCAGACCTGAATAATGTTTCATCCAGTATTTTATGATCTTTTTACCTTGATCATTGGCAAAAATCACATCTCCTGAAGGTAAAATACGCATGACCGGATTGGGATCCTGTTGCGGAATACTGGCAAGGAATTGCAGCTTTCTTTGATTGAGCAAACGTTCAATTTCCAGATTGATGCGCCCCAGAAACAGACGAAACAGGGTGTCGCTCATCTCATCCCGCTCAATCGTACCTTTGGTTAATACATTCATCAGGCCAACCACTTCATTCTGAGCATTGTAAATGGGACCGGCAAGATAACAGTTGACGCCCATTATTTGTAACAAGTGATCTTTAGGAAATTGGCGCTGCACATCATTAAAATAACAAATGGTTTTTTTAAGCACGACCTTATGGCATGGTGAGTGAGCCAGAGGATAGTTAATATTATCTTTCTTTTCACCTGCCTCAAAATAGCTGACAGCGTGGGCTATGCGATGGTTATCAATGAGTGACACGGAGGCGTAGTCTGCGGCGAAAACATTGCTGACCAGGCGTAGAATTTCGTCAATAACTTCATTAATTTCATGATGATTGCTGATTTGTGCCAGAGACCAGAGTACCCATTCAATTATTTTGGCCTGCAAAATATTAATTAATTTGGCAAAAAACACAGGTTCTCCATGTATTTCTGCTTTATTTATCATGATATTATAAGCAAAAACAGGTTTCTGGGAGTTTCTCTCAAGCCAGGTGAACTGTTGGGCTATGCCATCTTTTGCCAGTTTGAAATATTTGCGTGCTTGAATAAATTGTCGTTTGCGGGAAATGGTTTTAGATTTTAATTGTTGCCATACATATTGGCCAATAAGTTGGTCTGGGGATCGTCTGAAAAGTTTTGACGCTTCCTGATTAATGGCGATTATTTTTCCCTCTATATCAAATGCAATAATGCCATCCTGAGCATTTTCTATCAGATGCTCAACAGAATTATCCAAATGTTGAGAACTGACAATTTTCTTGGACGATGTGGTTTTCTGTTTGTTTTTGGAATTAACCATTTATGTTTTATCCAATCTGTACTTATTTAAATATAGCAATAAATTCAAAATTTTGTTTCTAGGTCTAAACTTATTACAGGAATGACCGAAAAAGGATATAGAGAAAAGATTTTTTAAATTTAAGCACAATTCTTGCATGTGATATTAAAAAAATAGTCATGAGGGGGCTGCACCATGAAAAAAATACTTCTAACAGCATTCATGATGTTGATGGCGGCTGTCGTTAATGCTGCAAATTTTTACGGCACAGCATTATGTGGCTATCCTCAATACGATTGCATCAAAATAACTTCGGGTCAGAACTGGGATAATTTATTCCCTGATCCGGTACAACGTGATTTGGTGCAAAGGGTGAATCGTACTTACAATCACTTATGGTCGGGTAAAGAAATTGCCGTACCCAAAAATCTGGCGAATATTACTATTTTTGACATATCCCCATTCCCGTTAACCATTGAAGGGGATAATGAAAAGGAAATTATTATTGATCAGGAAAAGCTTGCCTGGGGAGCCTATGACGCAAAAGGCAATCTGGTTTATTGGGGGCCTATCTCTTCAGGACGGGATAAATGTTCTGATTCTGCCAAATCCTGCCGAACATTAACAGGTATTTTCAGAATGTTCAGTAAAGAAAGCGTGAAATGTACTTCTAACGTGTTCCCCATTGGCCGCGGTGGCGCGAAGATGCCTTACTGCATGTATTTTCATAAAGGATTTGCTTTACATGGCTCTGATGACATTCCTGGGCAAAGAGCCAGTCATGGATGTGTCCGTATGTTTACTCAGGATGCCAAATGGTTAAATGAACATTTTGTTGAGTTATCCAGTGAGCGCAATAATTTTATGGGAACCAAGGTTATTGTCCGTCCCTTAAATGACAGTGAGAAAAAATCATGAATAGAATAATACAACGAGGGGTCACTTCAATTTCATTGATACTTCTGTCCGGTTTGTTATGTACTTCTGTTCATGCCGGCCCAAAGAGTTCAAATGAGAAGGATAACAATAGATTTCCTACGGGTTGTACACCGGTAGGTTTTGAACAAACCTTAAAAGTCCTGTCCCTTTACCCTGGAAAGGAGGGGGCATTACAATCCATGTACTTTTTTTACAACCAATTACCCCAGTCGGTAAGCCTGTATCAAATGCGTGATAAAGACAGTGAGTATTCCACTCGCCTGAATCATACTATTAAACCCAACTCCTGGGCGGTATTGGCGACAGGAGAAAGGCAGGTCAAATTTATTTGCAGCCTGGGGGATGGTAAAGCAGCATATGGACAAATACTCGATTGTGCAGACACAATAAAAGTATGTGAATACGTCAATGTAAAATTTGGCTTAAATAATAAAGGTAATTTCTGGATAGTAGACAGTAATTCAAGAAACGGGGCGGTCAGTGAAGTCGTACATTATGGCATCATACCTGGGGTATAAATGCCATGGATAGAGGGGAATCGTCATGAAATCATTAGTACCATGGATATGTTTGTTTGTTGCATCAGCCAGTCAGCAAGCCTTTGCTGATGATAAATTTAACGCTTATAGATTAGGTAATTATAATGAGGCTGTCGAACCTCTAATTAGCAAAGCAGGTAAGGATGCGGTTGCCGATTATTATTTAGGACGTTTATTCCTTTATGGATACGGACAATTAAAAAATACTGATTTGGCCATGCGCTATTTTACCAAATCGGCACAAAAAGGGTATCTGCCAGCAGTTCAGTTAATGGCAAAATATAAGCTGATGAAAGACCAGAATCTTGAACAGGCCTTTCGCTGGTTTAAGCAGGCGGCTGACGCAGGGGATGTGAATGCCCAAATGTTTGTTGCTGCTGCTTATTTATATGGGGTTGGCGTCAAGAAAAATCCTGAATTAGCGGCACGTTATTACATCGATGCGGCAAAAAATGGTAATGCCATTGCCCAGTTTGCCTTGGGAGAGCGTTTCATAGGCAGTCGCCATTCCGGCAACAATAAACTTGGCCTGGCCTGGCTGTCAAAATCAGCTGCTAATGGTAACCCGAAAGCCTTAACCAAATTAGGCGCTCTGTATGTTGCAGGAAAATATGTTGCCAAAGATAAGGAAAAAGGACTGGACTTTCTGAATCAGGCTGTAGCAACCAATTATTCTCCTGCTATGGTGGAATTGGGTAATTATGCCTTAAATGAACATGATTATGATCAGGCTATTCAATGGTACACAAAAGCAGCTAATTTGCATGATGCCAATGCCTGTTTACAATTAGCCCATGCCTATTTGCAGGAAAAAAGTCCGGTTTACGATCCGAAAACAGGATTTATGTGGACCTTAAAGGCAGCTCAGAATGGTTCTTTTGACGCTAAAAAAGAACTGGCTTCTTTATACCAAAAAGGTATTGGTGTTGCTGCTAATGAAGCTTTGGCGAAGCAGTGGCAAGAGCAAAGTGCTGATGCAAATCAGGACTCCCCTCTGGCTTTGGCCGCATTGTGGTTAAGTAATGGCACGACAGATAAATTACAGGATACTGCTTACCAGATGAGTGGAATATTCAGCGCCTGGAAGAATCCTGCTGTGCTCAACAATAACAATTACAATCAGGCACCACAATTTCAAACGGTTTCTCGCCAGGATATTTTTAAACCAAAGTTTGAGTTGACTCAACCTAACGATATTCCTATCAACAGTTATTTCGACTCGCTAATCAGCAAAACGCCAGAGTTTCACGCGAATCAATGGATTTATCCTGATTATCCTTTAAATCCTCAAATCGAATCATTACAAAAAACCTACAGTTATGTGGTTGCCCGTTCTGATTTGCCAGCACCTTATATGGATGCCAATTATTATAAGGACGATGACTTTTCTAATGCACAAGTAATGGATATATGGACGAATGGCTGGCAAAAACAGGCTAACTATATGTCTGTCTTTAATCAAATGTATTTCAGAGCCATCCTGGGCGATGCCCAATCCCAATTTGAAATAGGACAAATGTTTCAATACGGTATTGGCGTGACCCAGAATGATGCTTCAGCGATTATTTTCTACGAAAATGCCGCAGAACAGAAGCATCTTGGTGCTGAATATAATTTGGGAATTTTATATTTGGAGCATGGCCAAAACGAAAGTGATTACCAAAATGCCTTGAATTGGTTAACTGATTCTGCCTTTAAAGGTAATAAACGATCACAGTATGTTCTTGCCAGAGTTTTGGACAAAGGAAAAACCGGTCCTGATGGCGTTGAATACATTAAACCCAATCATGAACAGGCTATGTCTATGCTTTACCTGTCTGCCGCAAGCAATTATGGCCCGGCTGAATATGAGTTGGCAGAGCATTTGGCACGTGAGTTTAATAATGGATTGAGTGTCAGTGCAAAACAACACAAGATAGCCCTGATTCGCAAGCTATATGAGGGGGCTGCTGCTAATGGAGTAAACCAGGCTTTGTTACCTCTGGCCTTTTATAACGCTATGGAAGCAGATCCTGTCAAGCAAGAACAGGCATTCAAAGTGGCAGAAAGCCAGGCTAATAATGGAGACTCTCACGCAGCTTTATTGGCAGGACTTCTTTATGACCGTGGTATAGGGGTAAGTGCTGATCCGGCCAAAGCAATCTATTGGTATCAACAGGCAGGCCAGAACCCTGTAAGCCAGTTTATTCTGGGAACTTATACTACAGAAGGTAAGGGCATTGCTGCGGATAAAGAAAAGGGAGTGGAACTGCTCAAGGCATCTTCAGACGCCCAATTTTCTTATGCCGATTTCAATTTGGCTGTTCTGGAAGAGCAAAGCAAGAAAGATTTCTTGCCCACTCTGGTCAAAGCGTATTCCTTAGGCAACAGCCATGCCGGCATTGTTCTGGCCGATTATTACCTGTCGCAGAATAATGACCCTGAGAAAATGAATCAGGCAAGGGAAATTTATTCGGGGCTGGCAGCGAAAGGTGATCAATACGCACAGTTAAAATTGGCGTATATGATGGATAATGGCCTGGGTTCTGTTGCTAATCCTGCTGCTGCACAGCAATTGTATACTGCTTCAGCGGAACAAGGTAATCCTGAGGCACAATATTTGTTAGGCCAATTTTATCAGTTGGGCAGGATAGGACAGCCTGATTATAATTTGGCTAAGTATTGGTATCAAAAAGCTGCGGATAAATTACCAAAAGCATCTGTTGCTTTAGGATTTATCTATGAAACAGTTGATGATAATTATCCCGATGCGCTGAAGGC
Organism: Legionella shakespearei DSM 23087; assembly: GCF_000373765.1. Taxonomy (GTDB): domain Bacteria; phylum Pseudomonadota; class Gammaproteobacteria; order Legionellales; family Legionellaceae; genus Legionella; species Legionella shakespearei. The sequence continues at coordinate 7,467 of NZ_KB892435.1, forward strand.
TTATGAAAAGGCCGCAACAGAGGGGGACGTATTGGGTGACTACAATATGGCCTTAATGTATGAGTACGGGAAAGGCATCCCCGTTGATTATCAAAAAGCGAAATTATTCTTTACTCATGCTGCAGACAAAGGGGTTAGTGAAGCCATGAATCAGCTGGGGGGGATGTATTTTTATGGTTTAGGCGAAGTGCGAAATGTTCAACAAGCCCTGTCATGGTATAAGAAAGCAGCGGAATTGGGGAATAGTAATTCACTTTATGCCTTGGGTTTACTGTCTGAGACTGGAGTAGCTACAAAACTCGATTTTCCTGATGCACTGAAGTTTTATCAGCAGGCTTCAGATAAAGGTAATGAAAAGGCAATGTTGGCATTAGCGAGAATGTATCATTACGGATTAGGCGTTGAAAAAGATCCCAAAATGTCTGCCAGTATTTATCAGAAACTGGCTGACAGACAAAATGCTTATGCGCAGTATCAACTGGGTACTTATTATCTGAATGGAATTGCAGGTGAACGTCTGCCAGAAAAAGGCATGCAATTATTAAGAGAAGCTAGTGATAATGGTAGTGTTCAGGCGCGTAAAATATTACAAAGGCTGGATGCTCAGACCCAAGGCAAGGTAAGTTATGTTGAGCCGGTTCTTTTTAATAACGCACCAGAGTTAAAGGGCGAGAATGCTGACCTGATTTATCTTGATGCCTTGAACGAGTGGAACCGAGGTGATGAAGTGTTATCGCGCATGATTCTACAACGTCTGGTTACCCAATATCCTAACTTTGTGCCAGCCAAACGTGCGTATGAGCAATTAAATCAGGCCAGGTTAAACAGTAGTTATAGCTAGGTCTGTCCCTCTTCACCTTCCTCTCAGGAGGAAGGTGCACCACCATTTAAAAAACTGTAGCCTTGATTACGCTATGGCTCTGAGCGCTCCTCTCATAATTTTAATCTCGTAAAAAGATGTAAATAAACAGGATGATCATCGCAAGTAGCCCCTCCACCTNCGGGGGAGGGTGCCCGACAGGGTGGGTGGGGGGATCAAAAAGAGAACTTATTTAAGGTAAAAGGTCTAAAATAACATGGTCTATTTGATAGAAACTCCTTTTTTGATCCCCCCATCCGCCCTGTCGGGCACCTTCCCCCGGAGAGGGAAGGCGATCCTGCATCGTTCTGAGTGGTAGAACGCAGTATGGAATTAGCTGTAGCCGGTTGAAACATGCACAATCAAAGGGTAAACTACAGGCATTTTAGCAAATAAGTGAGCATAAAAGCATGAGTTTAACCATAAACGAATTAAGAGCATTGATTCAATCAGCAAAACAACAATTAGTCGCATCTGCAGAAACCTGGCTTAATACACAGGGGGAAATAAACCCGCCGGTGCGTTTCGAGCACTGGCTTGATGCATTAAGAGCCCCTGATAGTGATGCCCTGCAAAGGGCATTGCAGTCAAAGAATTTTCCTTTGATAAGAGAGGATTTAACTCATGGTAGCGGTTCCGAGTTGATATTAGATACTCAGCCCTGGATGGGGGCCCTGCAGGTACTTTTAAGACAAGACTCGTTGCCAACTCGAACCGGTGTTGCGATCAATTTAGATGCCCAGACCATGTCTGAGCCCTCACGATCATTCAGTCAGGAGTTGGTTAATTCTGTATTACAGTATTCGGAGCACGCTCAACCGACAGAAAAAAAGGTGTACAGACCTGTATCGCATATGCAACAAACTCCTATATTAATTCAAATAGCTCGTATTACTACTTTGATGGGGCAGTTACACCAAATGGAGTCTTGTCTTGAAGTCATACAACCTCAGGTTGATTTAAGAGCGCTTCAATTGACACAGGCAATGATAATGAGCATCACTGTTAATGAATGGCGTTTTGTAGAGCCCGGAGTGGATACGGTAAATGCTTATGAGCAGCGTTTACAACTGGTCAGAGATCAACTGATGAAAGTTCAGCAGATTAATTTACCTAATTTAACTTTATTCGCAAAACAAATCAGCATTCAAGTATCGCAATTTGCACAAACTCTGCAATTTTTTACTGAATCCCTGAATGAGGCCTTTTCTTCTGAGCAGGATAATCGTTCATGGCTTATCAAAATGTTAACTTATCACCCATGGCATGGCATGATACATGGGCTCGCGGTTACATTATTCGGATCCAGACACGTTACTCATTCGAATGAAGGTGCGTTAGAAGTAGATCCAGCTACATTAAGTGATTTGAATGCACAGTTGCAGCAGAATTTACGTGAGCCATTAGTTAACCTAAGCACGGAATATGCAACATTAACACAATCTGTAATATCAGAATTATCGGCTGGTCAAGAGAGGGTTGATAATATGAGAGACAATCTGAATCACGTTGCCAGACAGGGACTTGCAAGATTGTTTGCTTTACGTACTCCTACAGCAATCCTGGGACCTTATGGATTTTTCCAAAGAATACATGCACTTGCTCATACTACGCCGGTATCTCGAGGCCTTTTATGGGAAGATCAACCAGGTGAAACACAATCCAGAGGACTTTCTTTAAGTGGTGGATCAGACGAGTAACAGAAGAACCGAACCGGTTTATACCGGTTCGGGTGTTTTCGAACTTAGAGCGACGGAAACACAGGATTAAGCGGCCATCGCTTTAACGCGAGCGACCAGACGGCTTTTAATACGTGCAGCTTTATTTTTATGAATTAAACCTTTGCTTGTAGCTTTATCGATAATTGGTTGGGCTTTGGAATAAGCAGCACGCGCAGCTTCCAGATCACCAGCCTCAACTGCTTTAAGCACATTTTTAATGTAAGTGCGGAACATGGAACGTGCGCTTGCGTTATGTTGACGCAGTTTTACGTTTTGACGTGCACGCTTGATTGCTGATTTAATATTTGCCACTTTGGAAATCTCCACTCATTCAGATAATACAAAAGATGGTGATCATGCACAATGAGTTAGAATTTGTCAATATAGTCTTGATGTAAGTTTAGGAATTTAGGTATATCATAGGGGATATTTTCTCTTTTGTAAGTTATAAGGCCATGTCAGCGACGGATATTATGGTACCAAAACGACAAAGTTTACTGCGTTCGACAACGCTTGTTTCAATTATGACCTTTGTATCACGCATGGCAGGTTTTGTCCGTGATATGGTAATCGCCAATTTTTTTGGCGCCCAGGCGGGAATGGATGCTTTTTTTGTCGCATTCAGAATACCTAATTTTATGCGGCGTCTTTTTGCCGAAGGTGCTTTTGCCCAGGCCTTTGTTCCTGTGTTGGCTGAGTATCAAAAAACACGCTCTCCAGATGATGTGCGGGTTTTTATTGCGAGGATTGCAGGTTATTTAAGTTCTATCCTTACGCTGGTGACTGTGGTGGGCATTATTGCCAGCCCGGTTATTATCTTTTTGTTTGCTCCAGGCTTTAGTCATGACAGCATGCGTGCCGATCTGGCCACCCAAATGCTGCGCATTACTTTTCCCTTTCTGATGCTTGTTTCTTTAACCGCTATGGCGGGCGCGGTACTCAATACCTACGGTTATTTTGGCGTACCTGCGTTTACCCCGGTTTTGCTGAATATCAGCATGATTCTGGCCGCTCTTTATTTATGCCCTAATTTGCCAGTACCGGTCATGGGTCTGGCCTGGTCTATCCTCATAGCGGGGATTGCCCAATTGCTTTTTCAGCTTCCTTTTTTGTACCGCCATCAATTATTAGTGCGGCCACGAGTGGTGCGTAATGATGAAGGGGTTAGCAAAGTATTGAAGCTGATGATCCCTGCCTTGTTTGGAGTTTCTATTGCCCAGCTTAATTTGATGGTGGACAGTATTTTTGCTTCTTTTTTGCAAGTAGGCAGTGTTTCCTGGTTGTACTATACTGACCGGTTGACGGATTTTCCTTTGGGGGTTTTTGGTGTGGCTGTGGCGACAGTAATTCTTCCTCATTTATCGCGTAAACATACGGAACGCAGCGTGGAGCAATATTCCCGCGCACTGGATTGGGGCCTGCGTTCTATTCTTCTGATTGGCATTCCTGCCGGATTAGGATTATGCCTGTTTTCCATGCCTTTGATTGCCAGTTGTTTTACTTACGGCAAATTTCATGCAATTGATTTGCTCCAGACCCAAAAAAGCCTGATCACCCTGGCTTCAGGAGTGCCTGCCTTTATGATGGTTAAAGTTCTGGCTTCTGGCTTTTACGCACAACAGGATATTAAAACCCCGGTTAAAGTGGGGGCGATATCTATGGTTATTAATACCATTTTATGCTCCATTTTTGTGTGGCATTTTGCCCATGCCGGTTTAACTCTGGCCTCAGCTTTGGCAGGTTATGTGAATTGCGGCTTATTACTGTATTTATTGGTTAAACGCGGCGTATTTAAGCCATCACCTGGCTGGTTTAAGTACAGCATGCAATTGTTAATAGCCAATGCGGCAATTACCGTTTATCTGTATTTTATGACAGGTACCGTAGAATATTGGTTAAGTTTCACCGCAGTGGCACGCTTAGGCTTATTGATGGCTCATGTTATGGCGGTAGTAGTTATTTATTTATTGGCTTTGGGGCTTACAGGGCTCCGACTAAGCCATTTCCGTGGTCAGATGAAGGAATAAGTAATGCAAGCAGATTTATTTTATGAAACACACAGTGACAGGGCGATTCCACTTTATTTGATTTCCCAAATGCAATGGGAAGAGGGAATGGACACTTTAACGCCAATGGAGCGTAATTGTTTTGCAACACGTCAGTTTAAGGGCAAATCAGGGGACTACTGCTTTATCAACAATGCAGACGGAATGATTGATAAAGCCTACATTGGTTCTGGAACTGGCGCTCAGGAATCCGCTCTGGCTCAGGCCGCATTGTTATTGCCCCCCGGAAGTTACCGACTGCAGGAAAAGCTGTCCCAAAAAGCTGCGGTGAATTGGGGTTTGGCGCAATATCGTTTTGTTGCTTACAAACACTATGATCTGCAACCCCGTCTTTTACTTGTTGACGAAGCTGAGTTACATGATGTGTTGGCATTAACCCAGGCGATTTATCTGGTACGCGATCTGATTAATAAACCCACCAATGATATGGGGCCTGCTGAAATGGCTTCAGTAGTGGATCAATTGGCACAAACCCATAACGCAGAATTTAAGCAATGGGTGGGGGATGAATTGGTTAAAGAAAATTTCCCAGCCATTCATGCAGTAGGCAGGGCCTCAGCAGCTGCGCCTCGCTTACTGTCGCTGACCTGGGGAAATCAAACCCATCCGCGTGTTACTTTAGTGGGCAAAGGCGTTTGTTTTGATAGTGGTGGTCTGGATATTAAACCATCCTCAGGAATGCGCCTGATGAAAAAGGACATGGGGGGCGCGGCTCATGTAATTGGCCTTGCCCAATGGATTATGCAGAAAAAACTGCCTGTTCGTTTACAGGTTTTGATTCCTGCTGTTGAAAATTCCATAGGCTCTGATGCATTCAGACCTGGCGATATTTTGACTATGCGCAATGGTTTGACAGTAGAAATCGATAATACTGATGCAGAGGGGCGTTTGGTTTTGGCGGATGCATTAGTCAAAGCCTGTGAAGATAATGCCGATTTAATCATCGATTTTGCTACCTTGACGGGAGCTGCCCGGGCTGCCGTGGGTACAGAAATAGCGGCTATGTTTTCTAACAATGATGCTTTGGCAGAATCCGTAATGCAGGCATCCCAGAAAGCTGCTGATCCTGTCTGGCGTTTGCCTTTGTTTGCTGGCTATGAGGATTTATTAAATTCCAATATTGCCGATATGGCCAACTCGAGTTCATCTCCTTATGCCGGTTCTATTGTCGCGGCTTTATTCTTACAGCGTTTTATCAGCAAAGCGACACCATGGGTGCATCTGGATGTTATGGCCTGGAATACCAGTTCCAAACCTGGCAGACCTGAAGGAGGAGAGGCACTAGGATTTAAGGCAATTGCGGAATACTTATTGCATACTTATCAATAGAGACAGGGATACTGCAACCGTGGCTGAGTACGATATTAACTATTCCCCGATCCACGTCGTCCTGAGCGCGTCTTTTTGCGCGAAGGATCTCCAAATATTGGCACCATGCCACTTTCGGGAGATCCTTCGCGCAAAAAGACGCGCTCAGGACGACGTACAGCCATTAAAATATTAAAAGAAGGAGAATGTCATGTTTGTTACTTTTCATTGCGATGCTTATGAAAATATTTCTTACTTCAATGGTGTGGCAAAACAATTATTGTCTTTAATGGGGCATAGCGGCACGGTTCCGGGAGCACTAAAATTTGAACAGGTTCCGGAGGCCTTAGGTAATTTACAGCGTGGGCTTGGCTTGGAAAAGGGTAAAGTCCCAATATTCCAGGGCAAAGACGATGATGACGACTCAGAAATCAGCCTGGCAAAACGGGCAATTCCTTTAATTCATTTATTGGAAGCGGCAAGCAGAGATAATTGTGATGTCTTATGGACAGAATCGCGCTCCCCTGGTTAGCACTGTGTAGGAGTTCCGCCGTCCCGCGGCTTGTCCGCGGGATCCAGAGATATCACTCCGAGTCTAGATCCCTGGATCCCGCGGACAAGCCGCGGGACGGCGGAGCTCCTAACTTAGTGGCAGTGCCCCTACCAGGGAGATCCCCCCTGACCTATTACATCTTACCGATTTTTTTACACCCATTCCCCGATCCACGTCGTCCTGAGCGCGTCTTTTGGCGCGAAGGATCTCCTGAAAGCAGCACAGTGCCAGTATTTGGAGAGCCTTCGCGCCAAAAGACGCGCTCAGGATGACGTACTCTTTACCTTCAATCAATGTTATGGGTATGTAGCTCGCAGCCTTTTGCTCGATATTCTTTGTAATGGGCACGACTGAGTTCTTTTTCTGTTTCGTCATTCGCCACCAGTTCGATCACTCTTTTGAACTTGCTGTAAAAGGGAGGAATTGTGGCTGAGAAATTCAACAGAATGTCATTAAATCCACGGGGTTCTTTATCGTAGCCAATTTGTATTGGCGGAGGTGGCTCTGGTCCCTCTCCTTGCAGATTATGAGGAACAAAACTGTCATCACGAAAAGTCCATAACAATTCATCAATATATTCAGCCTGATGTTGATCCGTACAAAAGACAAAAATCCGGTGTCCTTTATAATAGGCTTTTTCTAACAGGCGGCAGGCAACGAGGCCGCGTACATCGGCTTCGTTGCTGGCTAATAAATAAAAATCAACGCGAGTTGGCGACATGGCGTATCAACTGAGTAAGTAAAGGAACGGGTCTTCCGGTGGCATTGCGCTTTTTGCCCGATATCCACGCAGTGCCCGCGATATCCAGATGTGCCCAGCGGTATTTTTCAGTAAAACGGGATAAAAAGCATGCAGCGGTAATACTCCCTGCACTGCGATCAAAGCCCGCATTAATCATGTCAGCCAAAGGACTGTCCAGCGCTTCCTGATAGTCATCTTCCAGGGGCATACGCCATACTTTATCCTGACTTTCTTTGGCTGCTTGTTCCAACATGTTCGCCAGTTCATCGTCTTTGGTCATAAAACCGGTGGCTACACTGCCAAGAGCTACGATGATGGCACCCGTTAAAGTCGCTATATCAAGCACAAATCTGGGATTATAACGTTCGGCATAAGTGAGTGCATCTGCAAGAACCAGACGTCCTTCGGCATCGGTATTAATGATTTCTACAGTTTGTCCTGACATACTGGTTACTATGTCTCCCGGTTTGACTGCCGAACCACCAATGACATTTTCAGCGCTGGCTATGAGTCCAATCACATTTACAGGAAGTTTTAACAGGGCGCAAGCTTTTAAAGTACCTAGCACACTGGCGGCACCTGACATATCGTATTTCATTTCATCCATGCCAGCAGCGGGTTTAATCGACAGGCCACCGGAGTCAAAGGTAATCCCTTTGCCTACCAGTACAATAGGCGGCTCATCATTTCCTGCCCCTTTATATTGGATGTCAATGAGCCGTGGTGGCTGATCGCTGCCTTGAGACACCGCCAGCAATGTACCCATGCCCATTTCACGCATTTCTTCAGGCCCCATAACCATACAACTCATTAGCTCAAATTGTTCTGCCATATGGCTTGCCTGCTCTCCAAGATACGTTGGGGTGCAAATGTTGGCTGGCATATTGGCCAGGTGTCGGGCGAATTCAACCCCGATCACGATTGACTTTGCTAATTCCAGCGATTGTTCACTTGCTCCAGGCAGGTAAAAAGAAATGGATTCCAGTTTATGGGCTTTTGCATTTTTCTTTTTAAAATCAAGTAGTTGATATCTTAGATTATCCACTTGAACTATCATTTGTTCTAACTGCCATTCAGCCGTTTGTTGTGGTAATTGCGGCATGCAAAGGGTTGCAGACGCGAATCTTTGCTTAATCAGAGAATCAGTAATTTCCGCCACACGCTTTTGTAAGGCAGTTGAATTAAATTCGTCTTTTTTACCGCATTGAACCAACACCAGACTATGGCCATTCAAGTCGGTTTGCCATACTGCATCACCAGGTTCTGTGGCACGTTTGCTTAATTTGGTGAGAAGTCCCTGATGTTCTTTATCCAGGCCTGCAGCAAAATCAGGTAATCCTGCATCAGAAAAAATACCCACTACGAGGCATTCGCTATCGGTTAAAAAGGGTTTTGAAGTTAATCCATAATTCATATTGTGTTCCTGTAATTAAGTTTTGCATCTCCGTGGCTCGTATTAGCGAAGCGTAATATGGGCTACGGGTTATTGCCATTGAGTTAAGAAATTCCGCCGTCCCGCGGCTTGACCGCTGGATCCCGCGGTCAAGCCGCGGGACGGCGGAGTAGTTCGCGGTTATGCTCGGATTCTTAAAAACAGAAGTATACCTAAACCATTTCTGCAATGAAACCAGCATTTATCAGAGGTTTTTCGCAACAGCTGTTTATGTTATTCTCAATGATATAAAACCAGCATAAGCGACTCAGCATGAAACCTACTTATCACAGAGGTATTGAGTGATCATTTTCCGTTATTTAGCCAAAGAAGTGTTTGTTACGCTTGTAGCCTTGACTGCTATATTAATGCTGATCTTTTTGAGTAACCAATTCGTCCAGTATTTAAATCGGGCTGCGGCGGGAAATATTCCTGGCGTTATTATTATGAAGCTGATGATGTTGGAACTACCCATGTTACTTGGTTTGCTGTTGCCCTTAGGTTTTTATGTGGCTTTATTGCTGGCTTATGGTCGCTTGTATGCAGAAAATGAAATGACGGTTTTGCGCGCCAGCGGTTATGGGCCTGATCAATTATTTAAACACAGTTTTATAATGGCTATTGTTGTCGCTATTGTTGTCGCTATTGCTGTAATGTGGGGTGGACCTGTGATTGCCACCGAACGCACCAAATTGTTACGCTCAACCGGCATACAGACTTTAATCCAGACCATTATGCCTGGTCGGTTTCATGCCATTAGTGGTGGAAATCAAGTGTTTTATGTGCAGTCTATGAGTCGGGATCATACCAAAGCAGAACAGGTCTTTCTCGCCAAAAGGACTGCCCTCACTGATAAAATACGCTGGGACGTGTTATGGGCGGATAAAGCCTTTGCTGAAAATGATGGGAAAACCGGGGAAGATTATCTGGTTTTTCAAAATGGCAAGGAGTATCAGGGGACGCCGGGGCAGGCTGATTACCAGATAGCGCAGTTTGCGGACTATAAAGTACGTTTACCTCATCCCAATGTAAGGATAGAAAGCGATATCCGCACGGCAAAAACGTCCAGTTTATGGCCTTTAAATAACAGCGATAAAAATAAGGCAGCAGAACTGCAATGGCGTTTGTCTGTGCCGCTCATGGTATTGACCTTAACTTTAGTTGCAGTGCCTTTAAGCCGGGTTAATTCCCGTTCAGGCAAGTACGCCAAATTATTGCCAGCCATTATCATTTATATTTTGTATGCCAATTTTATGTTTGTTGCGCGTGATGCCATTGCTTCAGGAAAAATTCCTGTATGGATAGGAATGTGGTGGCTGCATTTATTGGTCATAGGTCTTGGCTTTTTCCTGGTGTGGCGTAATCAGGTGAAACTGGCATGAAAATACTTGATCGCTATGTTGCCAAAACAGTGTTGTCGGCCATTGGCCTGGTTACCCTTATGTTGGCAGGATTACAGGTTTTCATTTTATTCGTGAACCAGATTGATGATTTGGGTAAAGCCGATTTTGGTATTGCCCAGGCAGCAGTCTTTGTGTTTTTGCAGATGCCTTATCAGGTGTATTTGTTTTTTCCCATGGCGAGTTTGCTGGGCTGTCTGATTGGTTTGGGTATTCTGGCCAATAACAGTGAATTGGTGGTCATGCGGGCAGCCGGAATGTCTATAGGCCAGATAACGGGTGCGGTGCTAAAGGCATCTGTACTGATTATTCTTTTGGTGACTACTTTAGGTGAAACCGTTGTTCCACGTATGTCTTATTATGCCAGTGATTATAAAGCCTCTGCCTTAAGCGGTGGGCAGGCATTGAGGACGGCACAAGGTGTCTGGCTGCGCTATGGCAATGATTTTATTTCTATAGGCTTGATCCTGCCTGATAATGTGCTGCAGGCAGTTTACCAATTTCGTTTTGATGAATTGCATAATTTACAGCTTGCCCGTGAAATCAGGGAAGCACGGTATGTGGATAATTCCTGGGTGGCTTATGATGTGAAACAAACCAGCTTTACCCCAGACCATACTAAAGTAGATCGTTTCGCTTCTTTACCCTGGGATGTACCGGTTAAACCGCAGGTTTTAAAAATCAGTGGTACGGATCCGGATGAAATGACGTTGCATGAATTAAACCGTTATTTGCGTGAACAAAAACGCAGCCAGCAAAATGCCCAGAGTTATAAACTGGCCTTTTTACAACGGATCATCCAGCCCCTGACCACAGTGGTCATGATGGTTTTGGCCATCCCCTTTATTTTTGGCCCTTTACGTTCTTCTACTATGGGATCAAAGCTTTTGGTCGGTGCTGTTGTGGGCTTTGGTTTTCATATTGTGAATCGCTTTTTTGGTCCGGTAAGCATGGTGTTTCAGTGGCCTCCTGAATTGGCAGCCATAGGGCCGACTCTGGTATTTGCCCTGTTAGGCCTTTATTTAATGAGACGGGTAAAATAATGGCTATCTCGCGTCATTTTATCGAATTCCTGGTGAACCCCTTTTTTATTTGTTTCTTGTTATTGGCCTTGACCCTTCTTTTTGTGTGGCGAGGAACATGCTTGACTTTTGTGCGCCGTACTCTGCTTTTAGTGTGTTTGGTTTTGCTGGTCATAAGTACAGGCTGGTTGCCCAGATACATGACTCATAGCTTAGAGTCACAGTATCGGGTTGTTACAGAAATTGATCCAAAGGTGCAATGGATAGTAGTTCTAAGCGGCGGCCAGTTTACAGTCAATGGCATGCCAGCAAATGATTTATTGTCTTCGGCAAGCATCAAACGTCTGGTTGAAGGAGTCAGGTTGCTGCGTCTTTTGCCTGAGGCAAAACTGGTTTTATCTGGTGGTGGTTCTACAGGAGAGCAACCTGAAGCCGTACTTATGAATCAGTTAGTCCAATGGTTTGCTATTTCTCAGAAACAGATTGTGTTGGAAAAACAGTCCATTAATACAGCAGAACAAGCTCGGGAATTGGCTGCCTTGGTCAAGGACGAACCTTTTTATCTGGTGACTTCTGCAGTGCATATGCCGCGATCTATGAAACTGTGCCAGAAGCAGGGTTTACACCCCATTGCTGCACCTACCGATTTTACCTTCTTTTGGAACACAGAAAACTGGGCAAAGTTAGTTATTCCAAATCCTTATAATGTCACTTATTTTTCAATAGCCATGCATGAAGTATTGGGACGAATATGGAATTTAACGACTTAGGCTACTTGGCCTGCGGCCCATCCTGAAGCCCAGGCCCACTGGAAATTATAACCGCCTAACCAACCCGTGACATCCAGCGCTTCTCCGATAAAATAAAGCCCCTGAATATCATTAGCTTCCATGGTTTTTGAGGATATGGCATTACAATCTATGCCGCCAATAGTTACTTCAGCAGTACGGTATCCTTCTGTTCCATTAGGTTTTACAACCCAGGCTTGCACTTGATGAGCTACTGCTTCCAAATCGGTATTGGAAATTTCAGAGAGTTTTTTCTCGGCCAGATTTTTGGGTATAAATACTTCAACAACCCGTTTGGGCAGGTAGCTGGATAACACTGAATTCAACTGTCTGGTGCCTGTAGTTGTTCTCGCCTCTTTCAAAGTTTCCAGAAGTTGCTGCTCTGGTAACAAATTAATGGAAATGGTTTCCCCGGCTAGCCAATAGGAAGACAATTGCAAAATGGCGGGGCCGCTTAAGCCGCGGTGGGTGAATAATAAATCTTCACGAAACTGGTTGCGTTCATTTGTTACCAGGCTGTCAACGCTCACCCCGGATAAGACAGACAGTTTTTCTTTGTCTGTAACATCCAGAGTAAAAGGAACAAGTCCTGCCCGGGTAGGCCAGACCTTGATATGAAACTGTTCTGCCACTTTATAAGCAAAGGGACTGGCACCCATAGTGGGAATAGACAATCCGCCGCTGGCTATTACTAAAGACTGGCAGCGGAATTTTCCCTTGGTAGTCTTCAGGTTAAAATGGTGATTTCCTGCTTTTTCAATGGTTTCAATGCTTGTGTTTAAATGGATTGTGACTCCAGCCTGCTCCGATTCTTTAAGCAGCATGTTCACAATGTCTTGAGATTTATTGTCACAAAACAGTTGTCCTAAGGTCTTTTCATGAAAGGGGATACGATGCTTTTGCACTAAATCGATAAAATCCCATTGGGTGTATCGTGATAAGGCTGATTTAAAAAAATGGGGATTATGGGAAAAATATTTGCCGGGCTCTATGTAATAATTAGTAAAATTACAACGGCCTCCACCCGACATAAGGATTTTCTTGCCGGCTTTATTGGCATGATCCAGCACCACTACTTTTCTGGAGCGTTTACCTGCTTCAATGGCACACATTAAACCAGCCGCACCAGCACCAATAATAATTACATCTACTTCTTGCATAGCATACTCTTTAAGGGGCTAACAATTCCGGCTTAATCGGTCGAACGCGAGGATCAGCCGAGAGGGTTTCCGGATTTTTGATAATCCTGATTTTTTGTTCCCTTGTCTTTTTCTTGATTTCCCGTTCCAATTGCATGGCCAATATTTTATCGCCATCAATTAACCAGGATTGGGCAATGGTAACAGGTTTGAAACTGCGCGTGTATTTACATTTGCCAGTGCCATTCACATGGGAACGATAGCGTCGCTCAAGATTATCGGTGTATCCGGTGTAATAGCTTTCATTTTCACAGAGAAGAATATAAACCCAATAATCTTTTTTAGACATCTGGCAATCCTTAATCTATTCTTTAAACAGAATGAATTGGGTCAATACAACCAAATAATCATGGAATCACGAAAAATAAAGGGTATTGTAGTGATTCTTCACGGTTAAAGGAACATGAACACGTAAAAAACACTGAAAAGGAGTTTGTAATGAACGTTACGTTTATTGGTCTGGGTAAAATGGGTTCAGCGATGGTTGAGCGCCTTCTGCAATCAGGTTATGACGTTACTGTATACAATAGAACTGCTTCTAAAGCCCTGCCCTTGGTCAAACTGGGTGCTAAATATGCTGATTCAGTGGGTCTTGCAGTTAAGGAAGCGGATGTGGTGATGAGCTGTCTGTTGAATGATCAGGCAGTGCTTGAGATGGTGAATGAGGCGGTGAAACATATGAAATCCAAGGCGCTTCATGTGTGTTTGTCGACTATTTTGCCGGATACTTCCGTCATTCTTGAGCAGTTGCATGAAAGCAACAACACTCAGTTTGTTTCTGCTGTGGTTTTAGGAATTCCTAAAGTAGTGCAAAAGGGGGCGGCAACTGCTTTTTGCGCGGGCTCCGAACAAAACGTTGAAACAGTTCTGCCTTTATTAAAAACTTTTTCAACCGATGTCATTCCGCTTGGTGACAATATTAAAGCTGCGAATATTATGAAAATCTGCCTTAATTACAGTTTAGCTACAGCCCTGGAACTGATTAGCGAGCTGTATACCTTTGCAGAAAAAAGCGGCCTGGACAGTGAAGTGATCAAAATGGGTTTGCATCAGATATACGGCCATCCAGCCTTTAAACTGTATATAGATAAAATTCATGAGCGCAATTTTGATGACGTGAATTTTGATATGAAGGGTGGTAATAAAGACATCACAATTTTCCAGGAAGCCTTCGCCCGGGTAGGCGTTGTGCCTGAACTCGGAAATATCGTTAAATCAAGATTCATCTCCGCCTTATCGCATGGTATGGAAAATAAAGACTGGAGTGCTATTTACGAAATAGTCCGCGCCCAATCAGGTTTGAAGGAATAGGGTGGGAGCGGTAGCCCGGCCTGCTCGCAGCCGGGATCGAAGTGGCAATGAACTTCAATGGTGCGGAGCAAGAAACGCCTTAACCTAAGCGTGTCTTTTAGGGAAACCTGCATCCCTGCGGTCGATGTGCGCGTCCCTGCGCACAACGCCCTAAAAGACACGCTTAGGTCAAGTCGTTTCCGAGAGATTGTGCCAAAGTGGTAGTGTGTTGATCGGTCTGTTTGCTGCTGACTTTTTTCCACATCTTTTCCATTACTCGATCCACGTCGTCCTGAGCGCGTCTTTTTGCGCGAAGGATCTCCTGAAAGTGGCATGGTGCCAATATTTGGAGATCCTTCGCGCAAAAAGACGCGCTCAGGACGACGTGGATGACGATATGCTATTGAGTCAAAACTGTACCATCAGCACTCTTAATAATTTCACTACCGTCTTTATTAGTTAAAATTGACGATCCATCACTGTTAGTGATTAATTTGGATCCATCTGGATTTTTCTGCATAGAAGAGCCGTCAATATTCTTTATAATCTGAGTTCCATCTGCTTTGGTTTCAACGGATGACCCGTCTGCATTAGTGATCAGTTTTGATCCGTCGGGGTTAGTTTGCACTGACGAACCATCTGCATTCTTGATAATCTTGGCACCATCTGATTTGGTTTCAACAGAGGAACCATCCGCATTTTTTATGACAGTAGCTTGATTCGTTGTGGCGGCAAACAAAACAGCAGCAAAAGGCAGGTCAATTAATAATAATGCAATAATTAATAAAACAAGATGGATTTTTGGTTGGCTAATTATTTTATTCATTTTACCTTCGTCCCTGTTTGATTGAATAATATTTATAATCAGATCAATCTGATCTTATACGGTAATTTTTGAATAAATTATAATCCAATTGTTTTGCAATTTCCATTTTATGAAGCAATTGAATTGGCAGTCTTCATGTACCCAAAGAAAACCGAGCCGCGACCGTAAGGAAGCGGAAATTTTGGAGTTACACTTTTACACCTAATGAGTAATCAACAATGGAGTGCATCGAACTGCTCCGCTTCCTAACGGTCGCGGCTCGGTTTTCTTGGCATGATGCTCTTTTGTGCTCTTGATTACCGAGTCACAATACAGGCTCAAGGGGAAATTTCGTGGGGATTCCTCAGTTTAGGACGACGTATACTACTGACATAATGTGTCAGTAGCACGGTGTACACTGGTTTCTTTAAATACATACTGAGGATAATGCAAATGAACTCTGAACCAAAATTAATTCCTATCGATGGCTTAACCGTTGCTGGTTTTAGTGTGCGTACTATGAATAAAGATGAATTTAAGCCAGAGACTGCCAAATTACCTGAATTGTGGGGGCGATTTGCTTCAAGCGGTCTTATGAAAGGGCAAACTGCAGTGTATGGTGTGTATTCGGATTATGAATCGGATGCTTCAGGTTTTTACACGGTTACAGCTGGAATACCCCTTAGTTCTTCTTTGGACGGCGAATATGAAACAGTATCTATCTTGCCTGGTCATTATCTCGTTTTTTCTGATAAAGGACCCATGCCGCAAACAGTGGTGCAGATTTGGGAACGGGTCTGGAATTATTTTACCGAAAATAAAGGATACAAACGCAATTTTTTCTCTGATTTTGAACTGTATACAAGCGAAGAGGATGTGGCGGTGTATATAGGTATTATTACCTCTTGAACGATGTCCTATCCCTCTGATGCAGGGTAAGCTCATCAGAGGGTTTAACAGGGCTCAATGTTTATCGAGGTGATCATTGAAGAATGGGTCCAAACACTCTCCAGCCTAATATGGCTAATAAAACGAACAGCAGCAAATTACTGCCAATTAGTCCGTAATTACCACGAGTAAAATCACCTCTATACCAATAGAGACCCAAGACTAACCAGATAACCATAAGGACCCAGAACAACACTCCAATAGGCATTTCTATCTCCTTAAAACTGGTACATCCAATTATATTATAGCTTATTTAGGTCAAAAAATTTACAGAAAAAAGAAAGCCTAAAATAACGTCAGCCCCTTTCCGGTGCACGATGAAGTATCTACGAACGCACGAAAACCGAGCCGCGACCGTGAGGAAGCGGAATTTTTGTTGAGGCACAGAGCCTGATTTAGCTTGCAGTGCGTAGCCCGGCCTACTTGCAGCCGGGATCGAAGTGGCACAATTCCCGGCTGCAAGCAGACCGGGCTACAAAAACATCTTAAGTAGTGTCAGTATTGCTTGATAAGTTAGATAATTCAATCTAAAACTAAGTATTAAGGGCATCTTTAAACTAAGTGAGATCCTTCGTGCAAAAAACGCACTCAGGGTGACGTGATCCGTATTAATATAGGAATGATCATGAATGAGCTGGATATTTTAAATTTGTTTTATGATGAGATGAAGGCACAAAGTATTACTCGTGAACAGGTGTTTTTGAGTATTGAAGGAGAGGCTGCCGCAGCGCTTTCAGAGAAACTGGGTGTGCCGGTTTCCGTAGAAGAAGCGCAAAAGCTGGCTGGAGTCTGTATTGCCAATGAATGGTTGGAGCGCACCACTGCTGATGTTGAATTTAAATACTTGTCTTTGACGGAAGCCGGTCTGCAGATGGTTTTGGCTAATGCCTATAGCTAAAGCCGCATTACTGCCAAAAGATAAATCCACCTAAAAATCAGATAATTAAAAATTATATTAACAGAGTATCAATCAAGGGTATAATCTTTAGGCAAAACTCGGTAAAATACATCACTTTATTCTTTTTTTTGTTGCCACTATGCCAAAACGAACTGATATTAAATCCATCCTTATTCTTGGGGCTGGCCCAATCGTCATTGGGCAAGCTTGTGAGTTTGATTACTCTGGTACCCAGGCAGTACATGCCTTGAAGGAAGAAGGTTACAGGGTGATATTGGTCAATTCTAATCCGGCAACCATTATGACCGATCCTGAAATTGCTGATGCCACTTATATTGAGCCGGTCAGTTGGAAAGAAGTAGCGCGCATTATTGAAAAGGAACGTCCTGATGCCCTTCTACCTACCATGGGTGGTCAAACCGCACTGAACTGTGCCCTTGATTTGGTAAGGGAAGGCGTTTTGGCACAGTACTCTGTTGAAATGATAGGAGCTACACGAGAAGCCATAGATAAGGCTGAAGACAGAGAGAAATTTCGCCAGTTAATGATTAAAATCGGCCTGGACATGCCGCGTTCCGCCATAGCTCACAGTCTTGAAGAAGCCATTCAGGTTCAGGCGCGGTTGGGCTTTCCTGCAATTATTCGCCCTTCATTTACCATGGGCGGTAGTGGTGGCGGTATTGCTTATAACCGTGAAGAGTTTGAAGAAATCTGTACACGAGGCCTGGAACTGTCACCCACCCGCGAACTGCTGATTGATGAATCAGTTTTGGGGTGGAAAGAATATGAAATGGAAGTAGTGCGCGATAAAAATGACAATTGCATTATCGTATGTACTATTGAAAACCTGGATCCTATGGGCGTCCATACCGGGGATTCCATCACTGTAGCACCTGCACAAACCCTGACCGATAAGGAATACCAGCGCATGCGTGACGCTGCAATCAAGGTATTGCGGGCTGTAGGAGTGGATACGGGTGGATCAAACGTTCAGTTTGCTATTAACCCAGAAGATGGCCGTATGCTGGTGGTCGAAATGAATCCCAGGGTGTCGCGCAGTTCGGCTCTGGCTTCGAAAGCTACAGGTTTCCCCATTGCCAAAGTTGCAGCGAAACTGGCAATAGGCTATACCCTTGATGAATTGAAGAATGAAATTACTGGCGGCAAAACTCCAGCATCCTTCGAACCCAGCATTGATTATGTGGTGACCAAAATACCACGCTTTAATTTTGACAAATTCCCTCAGACACCCACTACCTTAACTACTCAGATGAAATCAGTAGGGGAAGTGATGGCCATAGGCTCCAATTTTCAGGAGTCTTTGCAAAAAGCGATTCGCGGTCTTGAAATCGGCCGCACGGGTCTGAATTCCCTGTTCGAGAAAGGGGATATTGCTCGTTTGAGAGGGCGTTTACATGAGCCAACCCCGGACAGGCTGTGGT
The DNA here is from genome assembly GCF_000373765.1 of Legionella shakespearei DSM 23087. Classification (GTDB taxonomy): domain Bacteria; phylum Pseudomonadota; class Gammaproteobacteria; order Legionellales; family Legionellaceae; genus Legionella; species Legionella shakespearei. The sequence goes on from NZ_KB892435.1 coordinate 25,940, forward strand.
ATATAGCCGATGCTTTTCGTCAAAATCTGTCATTGGAAGAAATCCATCTCGAAAGCCGTGTTGATCCCTGGTTCCTTGCCCAGATAGAAGAATTGGTGCATTTGGAGCGTTCGGTTTTTGGTAAATCAGTTCATGAGCTGGATAAAACCACCTTGCGCTTATTAAAACGCCGTGGCTTTGCAGACGCTTATTTAGCTAAATTAATGTATTGTACTGAAGCACAAGTAAGGGATCGTCGTATTGAGCTGGGCATTACTCCTGTTTATAAACGTATTGACTCTTGTGCTGGCGAGTTTCCCAGTGATACCGCTTATATGTATTCCTGTTACGAAGGCAGTTGTGAAGCACGTCCTGAAACCGGAAAGAAAAAAGTTATGATTCTCGGCGGTGGGCCAAACCGTATTGGCCAGGGCATAGAATTTGATTATTGCTGTGTGCATGCTGCTATGGCTTTAAGAGATGCCGGTTACCAGACCATTATGGTGAATTGTAACCCTGAAACGGTATCCACTGACTTTGATACTTCAGATCGGCTCTATTTTGAACCTGTTACCTTGGAAGATGTTTTATCTATAGTGGATATAGAAAAACCCGATGGTGTGGTAGTGCATTATGGTGGTCAGACTCCTTTGAAACTGGCCAGAGCTTTGGAAGCAAATGGCGTGAAAATCATTGGTACCTCTCCTGATGCCATCGATATGGCCGAAGATCGTGAGCGTTTCCAGCAATTGGTGCAAGAATTGAAATTGCATCAACCCCAAAACGGAACAGTACGAAGTGAGGAAGAAGCCATTGAACTGGCAAACCGTATTGGTTATCCCCTGGTGGTAAGGCCTTCTTATGTATTAGGTGGGCGAGCTATGGAAATCGTCTATCAGGAAGAGGATTTGCGTCACTATTTGTCCCATGCTGTGGCTGTTTCTAACGACTCACCCGTGTTGCTCGACAGATTTTTGAATGATGCTATTGAAGTAGATATTGATGCGGTATGTGACGGTAAAGAAGTTCTTATCGGCGCCATTATGGAGCACATTGAGCAGGCAGGGATACACTCTGGTGATTCGGCCTGTACCTTGCCTCCTTTTAGCTTAAGTGTGGTGGTGCAACAGGATTTAATGGAGCAGATGCGCCAGATGGCTTTAAAATTGGGCGTTGTGGGGCTTATTAATGCCCAGTTTGCTATTCAGGCCGATGATATTTATGTGTTGGAAGTGAACCCGCGTGCATCAAGAACTGTGCCTTTTGTTTCAAAGGCTACAGGTTTGCCTTTAGCTAAAATTGCTGCCCTGTGTAAAGTAGGGATCAGCCTTAAAGATCAAGGTCTGGCGCATAATCATCACATGCCTTCTTTTTACTCGATTAAATTACCGGTGTTTCCGTTTATCAAATTTTCCGGAGTAGATTCCATTTTAGGGCCAGAAATGAAATCTACAGGCGAAGTCATGGGTATTGCCAAGCGTTTTGGACAGGCCTATGCCAAAGCGCAACTGGGGGCTAGCTGCAATATAGCCAAGCGTCGGCGTGCTTTTGTTTCAGTTCGTGATGCGGATAAGACCCGCGTGGGGGAGATAGCCAAGAGATTAATTGAACTGGGTTTTGAAATTATTGCTACACGAGGTACAGCGCTGGCCTTACAGGCTGCGGGTGTGGATTGCCGCCGCGTCTTTAAAGTCGGAGAAGGCAGACCTCATGTGCTGGATTTTATCAAAAATAATGAAGTGGATTTTATTGTCAATACAACCGAAGGCAAAAAAGCGATTGCGGATTCTTTTGCTATTCGCCGCAATGCATTGCAGCATAAGGTTAGCTATACTACAACATTATCTGGAGCTGAGGCCGCGTGCCTGGCGATGAAATATGAAGACCGCGAAACCGTAACACGATTACAGGATTTACATTAGAGGTGGATATGAGCAAACATCCTATGACAGTACAAGGTGCAGAAGCACTGAAAGAAGAATTACAACGTTTAAAGTTTGTTGACAGGCCCCGCATCATTGAGGCTGTTGCAACGGCTCGTGCCCATGGCGATTTGAAAGAAAATGCAGAGTATCATGCGGCAAGAGAGCAGCAGAGTTTTAATGAGGGCCGAATCCAGGATTTGGAAGCCAAATTGTCTCATGCGCAAATTGTTGATATCAGCAAATTACCGAATAATGGCAAGGTAGTATTTGGCGCTACAGTGAAGATATGTCATGTCGCTACTGATGCAGAGCTGACGTATCAAATAGTTGGTGAAGACGAAGCAGACATCAAGCTGAATAAAATTTCATACAGTTCACCTATTGGTCGTGCCTTGATTGGCAAAGAGCTGGATGACACCGTTACCGTTAATACACCGGGCGGTTTGGTTGATTATGAAATTATTGATGTGCAGTATTGATATAACCGGATCTACATCGTTCCCCGGATTCGCGTCGTCCTGAGCGCGTCTTTTGGCGTGGGTATGGTGCCAGTATTTGGAGATCCTTCGCGCAAAAAGACGCGCTCAGGACGACGTGAATCGGGAAAATGATAAAGTCAAAGTAGCCCGGCTTGCTTGCAACCGGGATGAGACGCTTGATTGTGGTACCGATCCCGGCTGCAAGCAGACCGGGCTACGGCTTCGAAGAAGTTTTACGGTTGAAACACTTCCTGTTGTATCCCGCCAACAACCCATTCGCCATTTTTGGAGAATTGACGGAAATGCCAGATTTCATCCAGGGAACTGGTTTCACCATTCTCTTTAATCGAACCAGTGAATCGTACACTGGAAATAGTTGAATCAGCCTGTTTCGACACATCAAGCAATTCTGCATCCAGATGAATGATTTCTGTGATGTTGGGTGCATCGCCACGTTCTTCCAATTGCATTTTAATTTCGGCAAAAACTTCTGGTGCCGTAAAGCTGTTCAAATCCTCCAGGTTTTTCTGATCATAAGCTGCTTGCATGCGAATAAAGCATTTTTTCGCATTACGGATAAACGAGTCAGGAGCAAAATCAGCTTGATCAATATTAGACTGGTTGCTGCTACTGCTGTTTGCATAAGCCTGAGTAAAATTATTAAAAGGATTGCTTTGGCGAAATGCATTCGGTTGCGCTGACTGCAAGCCGGGTTGCATTTTTCTACGCAGGAAACTGACAACAAAGAAAAGGACAGAACCAAGTATCAACCAGGTCATCAGGCCATTGGCCAAACCATTGCCCATGAACAGACTGGCTAACAGGCCTCCGACTAACATTCCTCCTAACATACCACCCCATTTTCCTCTATTGGATTTTTGCGCCATAGAGGCCGTGTTTTGCGTTTTATGGGAAGAAAAGAGACTGCTTTGAGAACGTTGAACACCAAAACTTCTCCCGCCACCAAAACGTTTGGCAGAAGCTTCATTGATGAACAGGCCAAAAGACAGCAAGGCAATTAAGAAACTTATAAAAAGAGTACGCATATATCAGATCCTTATTGGGTACGAATCGGCATTATACCGCAACTGGGAAGAAGTTGCTTCTGATCAATTCAAGTCGTTCTTAGTCGTTATATATAAAAAAACTATCCCCTTGAGCCTGTATTGTGATTCGCTAATCAAGTACATCAAAATTTCCGCTCCCTCACGGTCGCGGCTCGGTTTCCGTGCATTCCTATTTACTTTATCATGCACCAGAAAACCGAGCCGCGACCGTGAGGGAGCGGAAATTTTGTTAAGGCACGGAGCCTGCTATCACTCATTCCATGACAGGTACAAGAAACAAAGTACGTGCCAGTATAACTGTTCCGTTTCCTAACGGTCGCGGCTCGGTTTTCTTTAGGTAATGAGAGCATAAGGAAACAGAAGAGGTAGTGCTGATAAATAAATCATTTTCGTGGGGATACTTCAGGACGACGTGGTTCCGGGAATGGCGCAGTCTTGTAGCGTAACCCGGTCTGCTTGCAGCCGGGATGGTGCCACTTCGATCCCGGCTGCAAGCAGACCGGGCTACACGTTTTTACCTGACATGGAGCATGTGACCAACCTGTTCTATCATATGGTCATGCAAATTGTGCGCCTTGGATTTGCTGTCCTGCATAAATCGGCGAGGGGCAGAGTGGGGCGAGGGATTGTCATTAATCTTGTCTTCCCTGTCCAGGGTAAAATCATGAGATTCCGGAATGTCTTCCAACACTTGTTGTTCATCAGGGGAGAGCGCCTCATGATTTGCCAGTTTTTGCTGAATTTCAATTCGGTGCTCGTCCATCAGCGATGCAATGGAGGCAAAACTGTCATTAACAAAATCATCATCGTCAGGATGCTCTGGATCAAAATGATTCCGGGCTACTGAAAATGACTTATAGGCCTGTGGAATTTTATCCCATGCACCTGCTGAATTCAGGTGCCATCCAAGCATCCATAGTCCAGGCAGGACAAAAAGATAGGCAAGGCCTGCAAAGGCGTATTGCAACAAGGTCAGCGGGTTCCAAAGACTGCTTTTTTCGTCTGGCAAAACATACCCAACCATTAATCGGACTAGCGAACGGTAGGAGCGCTCGTTATAGAGGCTCACTTTTAAACCTTTTTCGTGCATTCTTGCTGCAGAAATAGTCGCAACAGCGCCACCCATGCTCATGCCTTCAAATGCGATATTTTCAGGGTTAGCCCCCATTTCAATCAGACGTTGTGCCTGAGCGCAGGCGTCATTAACCAATTCTTCCTGGCTAAATACCGTACCTCTGCTGTACTCGATGCCGCGATAGTTGAAACTGACAACAGAACAACCGATGCCGGCAGATGTAGTGTAAAGATCTTTAAGCCAATACATGTAATTCTGATTACGAGCCATACAGGAAATGACGAATTTTCTTTCTGCAATCGGCTTCATGCGTTCTTCAGCGCTGGAGAGTTCCAATGATTCAAGCAGGGCATCATCTGCAGTTTCCAGGGTGAAAAAATTCAGTCCAAGCGTACGGGGGTGCTCAAAAAAATCGTCGCCGTATTTTTGTTGTACTTGTTGTTTAAAGTAGTCCAGTAAGGGTGCCTGAAGTCTTTCCATTCCTTTGATGTGCAATTCTTCAATAGCAAAGTGCTTGTTTTTACATTTTTTATTCTCGGATTTTCCTGTCATAAGACGTCCGATTTCATCAATTACGGAATCAACATAGGCCTTATGTTCAGGATTATCCAATGAGTATTCGAGTCTTGTGCTTTCAGTAACTAGTGAAGGCAGTTTGCTGTAGTAACTTGTACCTGGTTCATTAATTTCGGGTGAAAGGAGGTTGAGGATCACAGAACCTTTTTCTGTTCTGTCATCAGTGAGAAACATCACATGCATGGGCTCCTGAGGCCTTACCTCATTTGGAGCCAAGGCAACATTAATGATGACGCGTCTGAGGAAAAAAGAAAAAGCCCAGTTGGCATACATATTGACACTTCTAAAAAAGTCAGACCCTATTCCTCTTGGTGGTTTTTCAAGAGCATAATATCCAGGTATGTCATTTTTCATTAGTGTTGCCTCTTAAGTTTTAAAGCCCGAATTTTAACGCACTTTTAAGTCATATTGCAAATTATTTTTACATTTTTGTTGTGAGTAAAAGCAATAAATGCCTGTCTGGATTTGCATTAATATAATTTGAGCGTTTAAAAAACATGTTGGTTCCGAGAGTTTTTCGTAAATACTTTCTGCATATTTTGTTGCATTTAGTTTTTCTCTTGATATGATGAACGAGGTTTATCTATAGGGATGTAATTATATGAATAAGTTAGCAAATATAGCTGTACTGTCGTTGTCTACTTCATTAGCTTTTGCTGGTTCAGTAGCCTTAAAGGGAGAGATGGACGTTCATGTCACTCCTAAAAATTCCAGTGTTTCTGTTCAGGATTTAACTTTTAAACTACCCACATTTGAATTATCAAATGAAGCAAAATCTTATCTGCGCCAACAATTATCACAGTATCCGAAGAATTCCGTAAACAATTCTCCTTCCCTTTCTTCCGAGTTACCAAGAAAAGTGAATGTGGGTATGCAACTGACGCCTGTATTGAATCAGGGCTATCACGGTAGCTGTGTTACATTTGCTGTTACTGCTGCTATAGACGCTGCTTTAGGTGCTGGTGACTACGTCAGCCAATTATGCAGCCTTGAATTAGGCAGTTATCTGGCAATTAATGATAAAGCGCAGGCAAGCGGCTGGAATGGTTCTTATGGTTCCTGGGTTCTGGGGCAAATTTCTGAATACGGTATTATCAGTCAGAATTACCAGAAACTGAATGGCTGTGCCGGTGTAAGGGATTATCCTTTAACTGAGGAAGAGAACGAAGGCAAGCCAATGTCTGATTCCGAATATCTGGCGCACAGTATTCCTATTTCCAACCTGATAAGCTGGGAAGCTTTATTAAGCGACCAGGAAGCCCTGTCTCCTGCCGTTAATATGAATGATATTGTCTATCAGATTAAATCAGAGCTGGCTAAAGGAAACCGTCTGACTGTTGGTATGCTGCTGGACGTTTATGTCGGTGATGCTGGAGCAGTAGGTACCAATCGCGCGTTCAATGATACCTGGATGCTGACTCCTGAAATCATCATGGATGCCATGAATGGACAAATTTATGCGGGCCATGAATTAGTAATTACTGCTTATGATGATGATCTTGAAGTAACTGACAATGAAGGCCATGTTAACCGCGGCGTATTTACCCTGCGTAACTCCTGGTCTAAATTTGCAGGAGACCAAGGTGATTACTATGTTACCTACGATTACATCAAGTTTTTAGCTCTGGAAGTAATGGCCGTTCGTATGAAGGGTAAAGCTGCTTAATTGCTCTTATTCTTCGAGTTTCATTCTCCCCTCGCCATTCCACTTTGGATGAGGGGAGTCTTCATTTAAGGCAAGTAATAGAATGGATTGGGTAATTTAAATCCTTTCTCTGCATAGCCACCATCAATATCACTTAATTGATCCCCAATAGTTGCAATAATGGTATAGCCTTTTTTCTCAATATTGGCACGGGCTTCCGATTTAAAGGGAATAATCGAAGCATTCTGGTATGCATCCGGCCGTAAAAACAGACCAGACCATTGGCTGTATCCGGCATTCAGCAGGTTCTTTTGTGTTGCTTCCCGTTCGGCCTCTACTCTGCCAGTGACGAAAAATACTTTAACGCCATGCTTTTGGGCGTTTTTATATAAAACGAGCATGGGTTTTATTGCGGGAGAATCAGCGGCCAGAATTTCTTTGTGGATTTGTTCACGGTTGCCTATGAAATCACGTACTACCATTTTGTTGTAATTGGACAAACTGGTTTCATCTATATCCAGAACTACAGCCAGTTTTTTGGGCGTCTTACTTTGTTGGTTTGCCAGAGCCTGGGTTTCAATGTAGTGCTGTGCTTCATGGATTTTTTTTTCTAATTCCTGATGATAAAGTCCGGAATCGTAGTAGCTTTTAACTTCCTGTTTTACCAGACTGAGATTTGCTGGTTCCGGAAATGCTGGCTGTGAGGCCAGAGTAAAAATAAATAAAACTTGAAGTAACAGGTTAAAACGCAGTTTCATTGTTTATCCACAAATTAAAGGTAACACGCATTATATAGAGATGAATCTGTTTGTCAATTGGTCATGTTGTCTTCTGGTGTGGCAGTTTAATGCTCTACTATATTGATATGGCTTCCGCCATCAACAAATATGATATCTCCAGTAACGTACTCTGCTTCTGCCAGGTATAAAACGGCATTGGCCACATCTTCCGGTTTACCCCAGCGTTTCAGTAATGTACGTTCAGCAGATTTGATTTGTCGTTCAGCCGAGTATTGCTCGGGAGGTAAAACTGGTCCTGGAGCTATGGCATTGACCCGTATCGTTGGTCCAAGTTCTACTGCCAGATATTGGGTCAAACTGGCCAGAGCTGCTTTTGAAATACCGTGAAACATCATATTTTTGCAGGGATAAAAGGCAAATAAATCAATGATATTAATAATTGCCCCGTTCCCTTGGGGCAACATTATTTTTGCGGCTTCATTGGCACAATATAAACTGCCATAAACTGCTACTCCGAAAGAGTCGTACAAGGGTTGAAAATCGTCACAGGGAAATGAATGGCTTACATAGAGCGATGCACTATTTACCAGCAGGTCAATGCGGCCAAAATATTGCTGAATGGCCAGAAACATGTCATGGACTGCTTGCGGCGATTGGATGTCTGCTTTGACAACCAGGCAACGTCTGCCAAATTGCTCCACCAGTTGTTTTACTTCCTGGGACTGTTCATCAGAGGCGTGGTGGTTAATCACGACATCATAGCCATTTTGAGCTAGTTTCTCGACTATACTTCGACCCACTCGTTTGGCTCCACCTGTAACCAACGCTATTTTATTATCGGATTGCATGGCTCTTTCCCTGCTTTGTGAATAAGAGTGATTGACTTCATCTAACTGGCAAAGAGGAGTTCAAACAGGCAGCGCTTTTCGCGCAGTCTCTCATCCAGCCCTAACTGCAGTTCAAATTCTTTAATATGTTTCAATGCCTGATTTTTGTATGCTTTAGTGCTCTCAATTTCCAGGGCAAAAACTTCTTTATCCTGAGAATTAGCCTGATACAGGATGACTTCTGCTTCAGCGAAATGGAATACTTTCAGATGTTTGGTCAGCTTGTATTCTTTATAAGTGTTGAACGCTGCAATAAATTTTTCCACCTCTTGCAACAAATCCCCTTGTTCCTGAGCCAGAGGAATGTCGATTTCCATACGTGTTTCTGAATCTTCGCCGATATCAAATGATTTTAATGTAAGGCTTTGTTTTTCTTCATCAACTTTGTGGCGAATAATAAAATGATTCAGCCCTTCAACGAGAAAATAGCGTTCGGCAACATCGATTTCATAATCCTGCAGAGGGTGTAGCTGTATTATGGCTGATTCGGTTTTTTCAAAACTTTGCTTGTCATTGAAGCAAAATTTATGTTCGACCTCGACAAATTTCACCATGATGGCTCGAAAATCATTACTTTATTAACAGTAAGTATTGATTGTGAGCAGTTGTTTTGCAAGTTTGTACTGCTATTTAAGTTTTCTGTACAAAACGAATAAAGAGTATGTACAGAACGCACAACACAATAACAACTCCCAGCATGGTAATTGCTAATGGCAAAGGATCGCTATGGTCGAAGCTGGTAACAAATTGACTCACAGAACCTACAACGATCATCTGAAAACTGGTGAGTAATGAAGAGGACAGGCCAAAATCGTGGGTCAGATTATTCATCGCTAACCCTATTGCATTGGGGAAAATAAACCCTTGGCTGAAAATGATTAAGAATACGGGGCCGACAACAGAAAGCACGGTAAATACATCAATGGCTGCGAAAAACACCATTAACCCCGCTGCCGCCAATGAAGTCACCAAACCACCTTGTATGATTCGTTCAACACTGAAGTAATGCAGGATAAAACTGTTTACCAAAACGCCAATAAGATATCCACCGGCAACCACAAACATTAACCAGCCAAACTGAATTACATTTAAACCCATGTGCTTTTGAAACAAGAAGGGGGCGGCCGTACAAAAGGCTATCGTTAATGAAAAACTAAGCCCGGTAGTTATTACATAAAAAGTGAATTTGGTATTACGAAAAAGTTTGCCAAAACGGCGTATCACTGTTCGGAACGACAGTTGTTCCTTTTCGTGGATGGTTTCTGGCAAGTAGCTCAACATAAAATACAAAATAGGCAAAGACCAAAGCAAAATAAAATAGAAATTACTGCGCCAGCCCAGACTGTCCTGAATGTGGCTGCCAATCACCGGAGCTACAATGGGAATAATTGCCCACATGAGCGACATATAGGATGATAGTAAAAGCAGCGATTTTCCCGTGGCAATATCACGTGCCATGGCTGATGTTGAAATTTGTAATCCACCTCCGGCAATTCCTGCAATAACCCGGAAAATCAGCATCCAGTATATTGAATTAGTAATGGCACAGCCCAGATTTGCCAGTGTAAATAAAACGAGGCTGGATAATAATATTTTCCTGCGTCCGTATTTATCGGATAAAGGCCCCCAAAAAAAGGGGGCAATGCCAAAACCTAATAAATATAAGGTCAGGGTTTCCTGAATCATTTTTGGAGGTACAGAAAAATGGTTTGCCATGTCTGGAAAAGAAGGCAAATAAATATCCACTGGAATTTGCTGTAGCAGGATCAGCAAAAAAATGCTGATCACTACGCTTGTTCGGCCTGACATAGCAGAGTACTATTCAACGATGATCAGAACCTCCTGCTCATTATTTGTTCTAATTTTTTTTGATGATCTCTTTTTGGCGATGTGGGTTTTTCTTGTGATAAATCTATCAAATACTTCTTTGATGATGTGTGCATCGCAATGCTCCTTAATGAGATCCACTGTAATTCTAGAACATAAAACGATCTTTTGCCTGATGCCATTCCAAATGCGGATCGTAGCCCGGTCTGCTCGCAGCCGGGATCGGGGTGGCAATAAGCTATGATAACCCCCAAAGCGAAAGATCGAAGCAAGAAACCCCTTAACCTCGCTTGTCTTTTAGGGAAACCTGCATCCATGCGGTCGGTGTGCACATCCCTGTGCACAACGCCCTAAAAGCCAAGCGAGGTCAAGAGGTTTCCGAGAGACCGTGCCAGAGCAACAGAGCCATTAAACCAGAATCTTGGCAGGGTCTGTAGCCCGGTCTGCTGTAACTGTCTCTTGATCACATCTTAGTCTATGCCCTAGACTAATGCTAAATCATGCTCTGTGCCGCAACAAAACTTCCGCTTCTTGACGGTCGCGGCTCGGTTTCTGGTGCACGATGAAGTCAATACGAACGCACGAAAACCGAGCCGCGACCGTCAGGAAGCGGAACAGTTATACTGGCAGGGACTGTGTTTCTGCTCTGAATCCATGGCTCCCTCGGACAAGCTGAGGGATGTCGGAGTCAATCCCAGATTGTGTTCTCAGAGATGTGTAGAAGAGTCAGCTGCTCGCAGCCGTGATCGAAGGGCAATAAACTCATTCCCCGTATTACGGCTGACGCCTAATATGGGCTACGAAATCTGATATATTGCGGTAGCATTTTTCCGGATATGGTTTTGTAAAAATTAATAATAATATTTAGTACGCTTGGCCCATTCACTTTCCGGATAAAACCGATGTAATGCAGCGAAGGCACGTTGCGACGCAAAGGAACTGCTGTTGTAGCAGGCCACAATACGTGTTGCACGGACAGACAATCCTAACAATTCCGCATACCTTTGATCTTTATGATGTTTTCTTGCCAGGCGGGCAGTTGTATCTGCAATCCATTGCGCGCCATCTGGCAGGGAGTTAATTTGTTCTTGCTCTTTTACCCATTCTTTTTGTTGTGCCGAGGTAAGTAGCTTAGCAATCGGGGTTTGCAACAAAACTCGATTTACATTTTCATTCACATCTTCGTCATATTTCATCTCCCTGGTTCGTGTCAGATTAGCACACCAATAAGGCCATTCATGATATTTGCCCGCTACAATACGCGGTTCAATTCTGTAAGTTAATTCGTCATCATCAAGGACAGGATTCCAGGTGTTTCTAAGATTGATTATCGGGTTGAGCTCGGGATAATGTAACAATGCATTAACGAACAATCGGTATCTTTCATCCTGATTTTTAGTTTTTCGGCTGGCTTTGATCGTAGTTGTTAACGCTGGGTTCAATTTTATTGTTTCAGCGGCTACAGCATCAGCAATTGCGAATTTGCCGAGCAAGGTGGCTCTTGCCCAGATGGAGGCATAAAGTTGTGGTCTGGCAAGTTTGGGTATTCGTTTTGATTCTGCAATTTGGGTTAATACTGATAAAGGCAGTTTATTGAGGGTTTGTGAAAAAGCAGAATGACTATAGAAAGGATATGGGGTGGTTTCTATAGCGGGATAAAGCGATACCATGGATGCAGAAGGCACAAAAAAACCATAGGAAAGTAACTGTTCTATGTTTTCTGAGAGTTGCAAGCCAAAGTTTAAAAAATACATGGACGTGGCAAAATCCTCTCCCGGCTGTAAAGCGGCCAAAGTACTATTAATGAGTTGCCGTTGTCTGCCAAACGAGGAGGTTTTATTTTCTGTCAGGGTGGCATTAATCCAGGCAGCGCGGATACTGAAAAATCCTGGATTAGCAGGTTGAACCTGTGCCGCAGCCTTAAATAACTCATTTCTCTGTTCCGGATTTGCTACCTGAATGGTGTTCAGAGCAACAAGAAGCCAGGCCATATTATCGCGGTTTTTATCCCAACGGGCGTAAGCATTTGGAAAAGTCTTTTCGGCATTTTTGGACAGATATGCCGATAGCCATTCAGCAAGTTCTGAATCATCAGCAAAGACATCACGCCAGTTAACATTCTGATTATAAAAAATGAGATCAGAAAATTCAGGATTGCTTATCTTTTGTTCCGTCTGGCGGGCAATCTCAACAAGCCTTCCTCTTATATCCAGTCGTCCTTTAATAATATTTCTGTAGTTAATCGCGTCCTGTTTTACACGAAGATCCTGAGCATTATCGGCTAATTGCTGCATCCCTGAGAGCGCTTTTTTTAATAGCTCATGATCTCGGGGGATGTAATTCGGGTATTCTGCATCCATGCATGCTGCCCTGGTAAATGCTCTGTAAATCAGGTATTGAGCCAATTCGTGCCAGGGATAATCGTCTTGTTGCGCGAGTGGTGCAAACAATTCAGCCGATTGGAGCAAATCCAGTTTTTCGTCTGAATTGAAATAAATGGCGGCACGCATGTATTTTATGTCCGCTTGTAACAGGGGGAGTGCATGGGTTGGGATTGCGTTAAGATCCGCATTTAAATCAAGGGTATCATTGCGGAACAATTTCTTTTGGGCTGCAATCCAGAGCATGATGATTTCTCTTTGTTCCTCTGTGGAAAGAGTGCTCTGACTTAATTCGTTGACAATAGTATGTAACCTGAGAGTAGCAAAGCCAAACCTTTCATAGGTATGGGAGGCATCATCTGTGACAGGTTGATTGAGTAAAGTAATAAATTCAAGTACAGGTGAGGGGTACAAAGATGCATAATGCCAGCGCAATGGCTCCCTGGGGGGCGCGTATTTGAACCAAATTCCTTCTCTTTCATTTGCAGTCATAGGGTAGTAATCATCTGATAAACCTGCAAAAAAACTCAGATAGGCATCCAGTGCATCTTGTTGCTCCGCCCTTGATAAGGGATTTTTCGATAAATACCGATAGGCAATAATCAGGTAAGACATGTGATATTGGGGACTTATCACTCCCAAATGTCCTGCGAGATATTTATTCATGGGAAAATCAGGATGAGTTCGTCCACCAAGTCCTCTGTTTTCCGGATAGTAATCACAGCTGAATGAATGAGGGGCATAATTGAGGCAGGAGCTGAAAATAAGTCCCCGTGCTATTAAGCCCATGTATTTTCTAATATGTTTCATGATGTTCCCTGAATTAATGATGTATGGTGTCACTGCCATTAAGTTAAGCGCTACTCCGCCGTCCCGCGGCTTGTCCGCGGTATCCAGAGATCTAAGTTCGGAGTGAGATTCCTGGATGCCGCGGACAAGCCGCGGGACGGCGGAACTTAATGATAGTGATGTATGATGTCTGCCATATTTTGCGCTTTCTTTATAGTCTGTTCATTCCAGCTTCCTTTGGTAAAAACAAATACGGGCACTTGCGCCCTCAATGGAATTTCCCATTGTTCAAAAGTCGCAAGCCCAATTGCTGATTGACATTCCGGGGCTAATCTACTGATGTTTTTGGGGAAATGGTCAATAAACGATTGCCGCTGCCATTTATAACGGCTAAGGCTGAAATACATACCTATGCGACTAAAATAGTCATAATTCGCTTCCTCAGTTATAATAGCCGATTATTATTTTCAGCTCATAGCCTTTATGCACCTTAAGCAATTGAAATTAGCCGGTTTTAAGTCATTTGTTGATCCTACCGTAGTCCATTTTCCCAGCCAGTTAGTTGCTGTTGTGGGGCCTAATGGTTGTGGTAAGTCCAATATTATTGATGCCGTGCGTTGGGTGATGGGGGAAAGTTCTGCCAAGAATTTGCGTGGCGAATCCATGACTGATGTTATTTTCAATGGGTCTTCTAACCGTAAACCGGTAGGGCAAGCTTCAGTTGAATTGGTTTTTGATAATAGTCTCGGACGTTTGACTGGGCCTTTTGCCAGTTACGGGGAAATTGCGGTAAAGCGTGTGGTGACCCGTGATGGGGATTCTTCTTATTATTTAAATGGCAGCCGATGCAGAAGAAAAGATGTCACGGATATTTTTCTTGGTACGGGAGCTGGGGCACGTGGCTATTCTATTATTGGCCAGGGGACAGTGTCGCGTCTGATTGAAGCAAAACCGGAAGAATTAAGAGCGTTTCTTGAGGAGGCTGCCGGTGTTTCAAAATATAAAGAACGGCGTAAGGAAACACTACAGCGTATTGAGCATACCCGCGAAAATCTGACTCGTATTTCCGATATCAGGGAAGAGCTGGACAAGCAATTACAACGTCTGGAGCGTCAGGCTAAAGCCGCTGAACGTTATACGCTTTTAAAAGAAGAAGAGCAGTTATGCAGGGCTGAAATTCTTGCTCTTAAATGGCAGGACTTTACTGAGCAGCAATTAGTAAAGCAGCGTGAATTGCATGATTTGGCGGTACGTTATGAACAGCAACAAAGTCTGCTGACTAATTCAAATAAAGAACGGACGTTGTTGAATGAACAACTTCATGATGCCAATGATCATTCACAACAAATTCAGGAATCCTTTTATCAATTAGGTACGGAAATCGCACGTCTTGAAGAAACAATCCAACAGCAGGAACGGGATAAAAGGCGTTTGGAACAAGACAGGCAACAATTGCAGGCGGATTGGCAAATTGCTGAAGAGCAGCTAAAGCAGGATAAGGAAGACTTGGTTCATTGTCAGCAAAACGCGAGCGAATTGCAGGAAAAATTACTGAAACTAAACGTTGAATTCAAAGAAAAAGAACAGGATTGGCAGGATGCAAAACTGCAGCAGTCGCAATGGGAAACGCGTTGGCAAGAGGTGCAAAGTGCCGCCAGCACGGTTAAAAGTGAGTTGCAGGTAACACAACTTAAGTTGAATCATTTAGAGCAACAGCGCCAGCAAACCGTCCTGAGACTGGAAAAATTAAACCTGGATGACATTTCAGGGGCACTGGAAGATTTGCACTATGCCAAAAATGAGCTGGAAGAAAAGCACAATAAATTAAAAGAAACTCAGGAGTTTGATGCGGAGCAATTAAGGCAGGGGAATGAGAATACGAACCGCTTCCGCCTGCAATTGCAAGAAGCAGAACAGCAATTGCATCAATTACAGGACGAATTTCATAGCATAAACAGCGAGTATGCGGCATTAATCGCAGCCCAGAAAGCAGCAAGACAGGGTAATCAGAGCAAGAGGGAAGGGATAAAAGAGTGGTCTGATAAGCCGCGCCTGATGGATGTTTTACAAATAGCGCCACAATGGCAATCCGTTTGTGAAATGGTTTTAGGTGAAACCTTACATGCTTATGTGCTGGAAGACTTTGAGGAATTATGGCCGCAATGGGCTTCCTGTGAAAAACAGGGTGAGCATGTTGTGACTTTGAAATCTGCTGCAGGCAAGCAAACAACAAAACCACGGCTCGCTGATTGTGTGCAGGGGGCGATTCCAGTCACCTTAAATAATTTTGAACATATTTACATGGCCAGACACCTGGATGAAGCTATCAGTTGGTTAGCTGACCTGGCTGATTATGAATCCATAGTCACAGCAAATGGATTCTGGTTGGGTAAAGGATGGGTAAAACTGGTTCGCCGAGAAGAACAAGATGACATGGGATTGCTTGCCCGGCAACAAAAAATTGCTGAATTAACCGGGCTTGTCGAGCAATTGCAGCAAAAAATCAGCTCTGTGCGTGAACAAAGAGATCAGTATCATGCCCAGCTGCAACAAAGCTTAAGTTACGTGGAACTGTATCAATTAAACCTGAACGCCAGCAATGATGCCTTAAGGGGTAACACCAACGCGATTGAAGGGAAGCAACAGGCCATTCAACATGCCCAGCGGCAGATGGAGCAGCTTGGCTCAGAGCGCAGCGAGCTGGAATTACTGCTCGAAGATCTGGCTATTGAACACATGGACATTACAAGCACACTGACTGAGCTGGAGTTACAATTCAAAGCAACAGAAGAGCAGCAACAGCAATTCATTGCAGAAAAACAATCCTGGCTGGAGGCTGTGGCTGTTCAAAATAAACGAGTTGATGAGTTGCGGGCAGTAGTGCATCAGGCTGAATTGGAATGCGACAGAGAAGTAAATAAAATTCAACAACTTAATGATAGAATTCATCGTGAGCAGGAACGGCTGGATGTGTTACAGGAGCGTTTGGAACATATTGCTCTGTTATGTGCCCAATCTGCAGAACCAGGTAACGAACTGCAGGAGCAACTAGCGGAACAACTCATGCGACATGGTGAAGTCGAGTCGCAACTGACTTTGAGCAGGGAACGTTTGGCCGAAATCCGAATTGCGCTTGAGGCTTTAGAAAAATCCACTTTAAATCATGATCTTGAAGTAAAACGTGTCCAGGAAGCTATAGGCCAAACGCGAATGGAGGAACAGGCTTTGTCCGTACGTGCAAGCTCAGTTCAGGAGTCGCTGGATGAATTTGGTTTGCAGGCTTCTGCTTTATTAGAGCATATTGCTGCTGGAATAACGCAAAGCATGCGTGAAGATGATCTGCTTCACATTACGGAAAAAATCAAACGTCTGGGTGCGATTAATCTGGCGGCGATTGAAGAGTTTGCCACCGAACAACAGCGCAAGCTTTATCTGGACGAACAGCACGAGGATTTAAGCCAGGCTTTGGCAACACTGGAAACGGCCATAGACAAGATGGATAGAGAAACGCGTCAACGTCTTGAAAATACTTTTGATGAAGTGAATACTTCTTTTAAAGCACTTTTTCCACGGCTTTTTGGTGGTGGGAGGGCGCAGCTTGAATTAACTTGTGATAATCTGTTGGAAGCCGGTATCGTAGTAATGGCTCAGCCACCCGGAAAACGTAACAGCACCATTCATTTATTGTCTGGTGGTGAAAAAGCGATGACCGCAGTAGCTTTGGTGTTTGCGATTTTTCAGTTAAATCCTTCACCATTTTGTATGTTAGATGAAGTAGATGCACCTTTAGATGACGTAAATGTGGGGCGGTTTTGCGCTTTGGTAAAAGAGATGTCACAATTCGTACAATTCCTGTTTATTACTCACAATAAGGTAACGATGGAATTGGCAGATCATTTGATTGGGGTAACTATGCGTGAACCAGGTGTATCACGTTTGGTTGCGGTTGATGTACAACAAGCTTTGACTATGGAGTAAATTATGCAGGCTAATTGGAGCTTAATTCTTAATGTCCTGTTGTTAATCGGCGTGATAGTTGCTATCGGACGCTTAATGAAAGCAAGAAAACAGAGCTTGGGTGCAGAACGGTATCAACCTTCTCTTGGTAAAGTAGAGAATAGTCCTTATGATGCTCAACCCTATAATGACGATATTATTGCCGTTCGGAAAGTAAACAGAGAGGTGGCCCTTGAGTTGGAAACTGAACATGAGCCTGAACCGCAATTATTTGTTAAAAAAGCGCCTGCAAAACCCCAGCAGCCTCAGCTTATGCCTGATGACGAACCCAGAATTGAACGTCGTGAAGAAGTAAGAGCAGAGCCTGTAGGTGAAACCCCATCTACCTTAATGATGTTTTTATTAGCCAAAGAAAACAGGCAATTTGCCGGATACGAATTATTACAGACCGTTCTCGCTTCAGGTTTACGCTTTGGTGAAGGGCATTTATTTCATCGTCATCAATTCGCTAATGGCCAGGGGCCTGTTTTATGCAGTCTTGCTGCGGCAACAGCTACTGGAGTTTTTGATTTGCAAAATATTGGCGCGTTTAGTGTTCGTGGTTTGTGCCTGTTTATGCACGCATCCAAGAATCCCAGTATTGACGCAGAGCGCTTTAACATTATGCTTGAAACAGCGCGGCAGTTAAGTGAAGGATTAGATGCTCATTTGCTGGATGATCAACGCAAACCTCTGACCGAAGCACGTATTACCCATTACCAAAGAGTCTTAAGGATTGAATCCTGGATGGAAGAGTGCGAACCCGCTTGATGTAAATAAAATAAATTGTAGCCCGTATCAGGCGGTAGCCATAATACGGGGAATGAGTTCATTGCCACTTCGATCCCGTATTACGGCTACCGCCTAATACGGGCTACACCTGCTATTCCCGGATCTACGTCGTCCTGAGCGCGTCTTTTTGCGCGAAGGATCTCCTGAAAGCAGCATGGTGCCAGTATTTGGAGATCCTTCGCGCAAAAAGATGCGCTCAGGACGACGTGAATTCGGAGGGAGGTTGTTCCGAAATAGCACAGTGCGTAGCCCGGCCTGCTCGCAGCCGGGATCGAAGTGAAGCGGGGTACGCCTGTTTTTAGCAAGCCAAAAATCCTGATGCACTTGAATTAAACGTTAAAGTGTTAGTACACTAGACTTTTAGGCCGACTTTAATACTATGAATCTGAATACTATCGCATCATTGCTGTCTCAAACCTGTCTGGTTAATGCCGAGATTAGTGGCGTGTGCACTGACAGCCGCCAATTAAAGCCTGGAAGCCTGTTTATTGCCCTTGAAGGCGAAAATTTTGACGGGCATAACTTTGTCAAAGAAGCCGAAGCTAAAGGCGCTTTAGCTGTAGTGGTGAGCCGGCTCACTGACGGTGTTACCATTCCTCAGTTCCTTGTTCCTGACCCCTTAATGGCGCTGGCAAAAATTGCCGCTGCCCACAGGCAGGAAATCCATTGTCCAGTTATTGCCCTGACCGGTTCTAATGGCAAAACCACTGTTAAAGAAATGATAGCGTCTGTTTTGCCCCAACCTTCATTAGCGACTAAAGGCAATCTGAACAATCACATAGGTGCGCCCTTAACTGCTCTTGAATTAAATGCTCAACACCGTTATGCAGTATTTGAATTAGGTGCCAACCATCCCGGTGAGATTGCTCATACTGTAGCCATTGTGCATCCTGATGTGACCCTTATTAATAACATAGCGCCAGCTCATGTCGAAGGCTTTGGTTCCATTGATGGTGTCGCTCGTGCTAAAGGTGAGATTCATCAGGGCTTGTCAGCCACAGGTATTGCCGTAGTGAACGATGATGATGCTTATGCCCATTTTTGGGATGATCTGATTGGCAATAAAAAAATAGTGCGCTTTTCCGCCCTTCATCCAGCAGATGTATATGCTCAGGATGTCAGGCTTGATACGCACGGCCGTGCCCATTTCTCACTGGTTTTACCCAATGCCCATATAGACATCGAGCTACAGGTTCCCGGTTTACATAATGTACGCAATGCTCTGGCTGCGGCAGCTTGCTGTCATTCTGTCGGCATTTCGACTCAGGATATTCAAAAGGGCCTAAACAGTTTTGGCGGTGTGAAGGGGAGAATGACTGTTTTGGCTGGAAAAAATCAGACCACGGTTATCGATGATACCTACAATGCCAATTTACGTTCCGTATTAACTGCTCTGGAAGTGCTTGCCGAGCGCTCTGGCAAAAAAATCTTTGTATTCGGAGATATGGGTGAGCTGGGCGAGTGGGCTGAACAGCACCATCAGGAAGTGGGATTGGCTGCCCGCCAATTCGGTATTGACCGACTTTTAAGTTGCGGCACGCATAGTGTGTTAACTTCCCAGGCTTTCGGTGATGGGGGGGATCATTTTACGAATCAGGATGATTTGGTTCAAATATTAAACAAAGAGTTAGAGCCTGATACTACGATTTTAGTAAAAGGTTCGCGCTCAAGCGCCATGGAAAAAATTGTGCATAAACTGCTTAATTGATGTAGTGTGAGTGTGATATGCTTGGTCGCTTTTTTGCCCTGCCCCATGCGGGTTAAACAGTGAATCGAACACGGCCTTAATTAACTAAAGGAACAACTATGCTCTATTGGCTAACGCAATTATTCCAGGGACAATATCATGCGTTAAGAGTTTTTCAATATTTGACTTTCAGGTCAATTTTAGCGTCTTTAACTGCACTTATGGTGGGTTTATTGTGCGGTCCTTTAATGATTCGCTGGTTGCGTGGTTTGCAAATAGGCCAAATGGTTCGCAATGACGGGCCACAATCTCATTTATCAAAAGCCGGTACGCCAACCATGGGGGGCGTTTTAATTTTATTGGCGATTACGGTCAGCTGTTTGCTTTGGTGTGATTTAAAGCAATCCAGTTTATGGCTGGTTCTTTTGGTGACCTTGGGAAATGGGGTTGTCGGATGGGTAGATGACTACCGTAAACTGGTATTGAAAAACAGCAAAGGCTTGCCTGGCCGCTGGAAGTATTTCTGGCAATCCGTAATTGCACTGATTGCTGTTACCTATCTTTATATGAATGCCAGCCTGCCAGTTCATACTCAATTAACTCTTCCTTTTTTAAAATCAATAACTCTCGATTTGGGGATTTTATTTCCAGTGCTCGCCTATTTTGTTATTGTAGGCAGTAGCAATGCGGTAAACCTGACAGATGGGCTGGATGGTTTGGCCATTATGCCTATAGTCATGGTAGCTGGAGCCCTGGGAGTTTTTGCCTATGTGTCCAGTAATGCGGTTTATTCTAATTATCTGGCGATACCATTTGTTCCGAACACGGGTGAGTTAACGATTTTTTGTTCTTCTATTGTGGGTGCCGGTTTAGGTTTTCTCTGGTACAACAGTTATCCAGCCCAGGTTTTCATGGGGGATGTAGGTTCCCTGGCCTTAGGCGCTGCTTTAGGTATTGTCGCTATCGTGGTCAGACAGGAATTGGTGTTATTGATAATGGGTGGTTTGTTTGTTATTGAAACCATTTCGGTGATTTTACAAGTAGGCTATTTCAAGTTATCCCACGGAAAGCGGTTGTTTCGAATGGCACCACTACACCATCATTTTGAATTAAAAGGCTGGTCAGAGCCTAAAGTAATCGTGAGATTCTGGATTATTACTGTTGTGTTTGTGTTATGTGGATTGGCTACTTTAAAATTACGTTAGACAAGGTGCATTCATGAATCGTACATTATATTTGGTTGCAGGCCTGGGTAAAACAGGCTTGTCTATAGCCCGCTATCTTCATCGCAAAAACAAATCTTTTGTGGTATTTGATACGCGTCGGGATGCTCCCGGGTTGGACGAATTCAAAGCAGAATTCCCCGATACCCCTGTTTATTTACACGATATACCACAAGATGTATTGAGTCAGTTGAGTGATATTATCACCAGTCCAGGCTTATCTCTGGATACTCCCTTTTTAAAGCAGGCGCTGCAATCAGGAGTGGCTGTTTATGGGGATATTGAATGTCTGGCCAGAGAAATAAGCGCACCTGTTGTAGCCATAACCGGCACTAATGGGAAATCTACGGTGACTACTTTAGTAGGCGAGATGGCTAAGGCTGCCGGATTTCGTGTCGCTGTAGCGGGTAATATTGGTACACCGGTTCTTGATTTGCTGGATGATGGGCATCAATATGATTTATGGGTTTTGGAACTTTCCAGTTTTCAACTGGATTTAACTCATTCGCTGGCACCAAAAGTTGCGACCATTCTTAACGTAACCCCTGATCATTTGGACAGACACCATACGCTGGAGGCTTATGTTCAAGCCAAACAACGTGTTTATCATCAGTCTCAAGTGAATCTCTTCAATCGTGAGGATCAGTACACCATACCTCAGGATAAGACATCAGCTTTAAACATTTCTTTTGGAGAAGGTACTCCAGATGCAGGAAATTGGGGGTTAAGCCGTGAAAATAATAAAGTCTTTCTGGCAAAAGGTGATGAATGCGTCCTCCCCGTTGAGTCTTTGTTAATCAAAGGCGTGCACAACTGGTTAAACGCACTTGCTGCATGTGCCTTAGCTGAAACAGCCGGCATTGCCATACAACATATTCTTTCTGTTTTAAAAACATTTTCAGGATTAGCTCATCGTTGTCAGTGGGTAAGGACTTTAGATGCTGTTGACTGGATAAATGATTCTAAAGGAACAAACGTAGGTGCAACCATCTCGGCCATTAATGGAATAGGGGGTTCTATGCAAGGAAAAATTGTTCTCATCGCAGGCGGTCAAGGTAAAGGCGCTGATTTTCAGGAATTATCGCAACCGATTGCTGAGTATGTTCGCTCTGTTGTCCTTATCGGTGAAGATGCTGATAAAATGGAAGCAGCTCTTGCCAATGTGGTTCCTATAGCTCGAGCATCTTCTCTTGAAGGAGCTGTTTCTATAGCTAAAGATTGTGCCAAGCCGGGAGATGTTGTTTTACTGTCACCAGCATGTGCCAGTCTGGACATGTTCCGTGATTTTAATCACCGCGGTGAAGTGTTTGCTGCTTCGGTAAATGGGTTATAGAGATTATGCGGCCAAGACATTTAAACCAAAGAGGAAAACCAGTCAGTAAACCCATTTCTCTCTATGATAAATGGCTCATAGGAGCAGTGTTTGGTTTATTGATTATTGGTTTAATGATGGTCGCATCCAGCTCTGTGATGATATCGACAAAATATTTCCATCAGCCATTTCATTTTTTAATTCGTCAGGCCTGTTATTTATTTGCGGGTTTGATGTTGGCCTTAATCGTGATTCGGACAGACAGTGATTTCTGGCAAAAAATCAGTATGCCCATGTTAATTGTCTGTTTATTGATGTTGTTGCTTGTATTGGTTCCCGGAATTGGTCGTTCAGTCAATGGAAGCCGTCGTTGGCTTTCCTTTGGACCTATAGGGATACAGGTATCAGAACTGGCAAAACTGACTATGATTTTCTATTTGGCCGGTTATCTGGTTCGTCAGCAAAAGGCAGTCAGTGAGAGTATTTTAGGTTTTATCAAGCCTATGGTTATTTTGGGCGTTGTCTCTGTTTTATTGTTAATGGAGCCTGATTTTGGTGCCACTGTAGTTATTTCAGGTACCGTTATGGCCATGCTTTTTTTAGCCGGTGTAAAATTAAGATACTATATTGGTCTGATGATTGTGGTCATCAGTGCGCTGGCAGTTTTGGCCGTGTCCTCGCCTTACCGGGTTGCTCGTTTGACTGCATTTTTAGACCCGTGGGCCGATCAATACAATAGCGGTTACCAGCTGACACAATCCTTAATTGCTTTTGGGCGTGGCGGATGGTTTGGTTTGGGCTTAGGTGAAAGTATTCAAAAATTGATGTATTTGCCTGAAGCTCATACAGATTTTTTATTTGCTGTACTTGCTGAAGAGTTGGGTTTGTTTGGTATTTTAGTAGTAATGGCTTTATATAGTATACTTGTCTTTAGGGGGCTTACTATAGCATATACAGCTCATGTTCAAGAGCGCTTGTTTGCATCATATACTGCTTACGGCCTGACGTTCTGGCTGGCTTTGCAAGCTGCGATTAATATGGGTGTTAATGCAGGTTTGTTACCAACAAAAGGATTAACTCTGCCATTGCTTAGTTATGGCGGTGCCAGCATGGTAATTAATTGTGTGGTTATCGCATTGTTATTGCGTATAGACCATGAAAATCGTTGGCAATCTCTGGGACTGAGAACGCAAACGGCATAAGGGGGAATTGTGAATAATTCAGAACAATTTTTATCTCCACGGATGGGGCGCGTAGAACAGATTCATTTTGTTGGTATTGGTGGTGTCGGCATGTGCGGTATTGCCGAAGTGTTACATAATCAGGGTTATCGAATCACCGGCTCCGATCTTGGTGATGGCGCTAACGTACAACGTTTGAAATCTCTGGGAATCCAGGTTTATCAAGGTCATCGCGTAGAGCACATTCAGGGGGCTGATGTTGTTGTCCGTTCTTCTGCTGTAGATTTGAATAATCCCGAAATTAAAGCCGCTCTTGACCTGATGATACCGGTTATTCCAAGAGCTGCAATGCTTGCTGAGCTCATGCGCTTCAGACACGGTATTGCTATTGCGGGTACTCATGGCAAAACAACAACCACCAGTTTGGTAAGCAGTTTGCTTGCTGAAGGAGGACTGGATCCCAGTTTCGTGATTGGTGGAAAATTAAATAGTTGCGGTACCAATGCCCAATTAGGCAAATCGTCCTATTTCGTAGTTGAAGCGGATGAAAGTGATGCCTCATTTTTATTTTTGAAGCCTATGATGGCGGTCGTGACTAATATTGATGCCGACCATATGGAAACCTATGAGGGGGATTTTAATAAATTAAGAACCACCTTCCTGGAGTTTCTCCATCATTTACCCTTTTATGGTTTGGCAGTTGTGTGTATTGAAGATGAAGAAATACGTACTATCCTGCCCGCTATTCAAAGGCCTACGATGACTTATGGTTTTAGGGAAGAGGCTCATTATCGTGCAGTGGACTGGACTCAAAATGCTATGTTAAGTCAATTTACGGTAATCAGACCTGCGCCGCATAAACCATTGACTATTGAATTCCAATATCCTGGTCGTCATAACGTATTAAATGCGCTGGCAGCCATTGCCATTGCAACGGAACTACACGTTGATGATGCGTCCATTATCAGCGGCCTGAAAAAATTCCAGGGTGTAGGGCGTCGCTTCCAGATGCTTGGCGAAAGGCATTTTGAACATGGTTCGGCAATAGTGGTCGATGATTATGGGCATCATCCTCAGGAAATTTTATCCACTATCGATGCGTTCAGACGCGTGTGGCCTGACAAGCGTTTGGTTCATGTATTTCAACCCCATCGCTACACCAGAACTCAGTCACTGTATCGTCAGTTTGTTGATGTATTAAGCATGTCAGATGAACTGTTTCTCTTTGATATTTATTCTGCTGGTGAAAAAGCAATTCCTGGTGTGAGCAGTGAAGAACTGGCAAAAGAAATCAGGGGTAAAGACAGGCAGGTAACCATGGTCAATGAAGCGACCCTCAGGACAACGCTGAATCAATGCATTAAAGATGGTGATGTGATTCTGATGCAGGGAGCTGGAAATATAGGCCAGATTGCAGTGAACCTGATGAAAGAAGAGTGCGAAGTAAGATAGCCTACGTCGTCCTGAGCGCAGCGCTCAGGACGGCCTGGTGAAGGTTGCATTTAACACATCATATTGAAGCATTGATCTATTTGGTGCAAACTAAGGTTAAAGAACAAACAACGATACACGAAGTACCTATTATTGGAGACTGTTAATGTCTAAGTCGGTCAAGCTGGTTTTGCTTTATGGTGGCAAATCCGGAGAGCATGAAGTGTCACTGGTTTCAGCCGCATCCGTTCTGGCTCATCTGGACGCTGAAAAATACACTATTATTCCTGTAGCTATGGATAAAAGCGGTCAGTTCCATGTGCATCAATACAATGACTTGCTGTCTTGCAAAGACAAACTTCCAGTCGTGACGGAGCTATCAAAACCACTAGATAGTCTGTTAAGCAACGGACGTCTGGCCATAGATGCGGACGTGGTTTTTCCTGTAGTGCATGGACCATTGTATGAAGACGGCTGTTTGCAGGGATTACTTGAGTTAGCCGGTGTCGCTTATGTAGGTTGTGATGTGCTTTCTTCTGCTATTGGTATGGATAAAGACATGGCGAGAAGAATAGCCTGCATCAATGGCTTAAAATCAGCACAGTATAAAGTTTTGTCCTGGCACAGCAATGCTGCTGAACGTCAACATTTTTGCAATGAAGTGGCTGCCGAATTGGGTTGGCCTCTGTTTGTGAAGCCCTGTTCTCTGGGTTCCAGTGTGGGAATTCATAAGGCTAATAATCTGGCCGAACTCAGTGCGGCTGTTGATGATGCCTTGCGTTATGATGAAGAGATTCTGGTGGAACAATTTATTCAGGGGCGGGAAATTGAATTGGCTGTTTTGGAAAACAAAACACCTTATTCTACACCGCGCGTGAGCCGTATCGGTGAAATTCGCGTCAATCATCCAGATGGTTTTTATTCCTATACAGCCAAGTATCTGGAAAGCAATCAAACTGATTTAATCATTCCTGCAGTTTTATCCGCGAAACTTGAAGAGCGTTTGACCCAGGCCGCAGCAGATATTTTTACCCGCTTGAAGTGTAAAGGGCTGGCGCGCGTGGATTTCTTTGTTAATGATAAAACGGATGAAATCTATTTTAATGAAATTAATACCTTGCCTGGATTTACCTCTATCAGCATGTATCCCAAATTATGGCAGGCAGCAGGTATTGCTTATCCTGATTTACTCGATGAATTGATTCAGCTTGCTATGACTCATCATCATTGCCGTCAACATTTAGTGACGAATTATCTGTGAAAGAACATACTAAAAAAAAGAATGTTGATTCCAACAGCTTCGGTTATGCGGGGCTGTTGTTGTTACTGATTGCCAGTGCTGTACTGTTGGCTGGCCGTCTGGCTTATCTTTACCTCGCTGATTCTGAACGATTTCCTATAACGACCATTAAAGTTGCCGCGAGTTATGAGCATGTAACCCATAAGGAACTGGAAACCGTCCTGGCAAAATATATGGACGCCAGTTTCTTTTCACTTTCAGTCAGTACACTGCAAGACGAATTAAATAACATTAACTGGATAGATACAGCTTTTGTTGAACGCGTCTGGCCTGATACTTTAAAAATTAAACTTGTAGAGAAGAAACCGGTTGCCATTTGGGGTGATGCCCTGATGACGGAAGATGGAAAATTATTTAACGAGGGCTCAGTTCCAGTCGATTTGTCCATTCCCAAGCTAAACGGTCCACTATCACAACAACTAGACGTCTTACAAGTTTATGAAAAATTGAGTAAGATATTATCATCGTATGGTTTAAATGCTTCCGGATTGAACTTAAGAGACAATCAGGCCTGGGTCTTAACCCTGGGTAATGGCGTAAAAATATACTTGGGCAAAAAAGAGTTAGAAGCGCGATTACTGCGTTTTTGTAAAGCATATCCTGCAGTGTTTGCTGAGAAAGCAGAGCAGTTGGCGAGCGTGGACTTGCGTTATCCTCGCGGAATGGCAGTGCAGTGGAAACAACAAACGGGACGATAATGGCTAAAAAAATAGAAAAAAATATTATCACTGGATTGGATATTGGAACTTCCAAAATTATCGCTTTAATTGGTGAAGTGACCTCCGATGGGGCAATTGAAATCATTGGAATTGGTCGCCATCCATCCCGTGGATTGAAGCGTGGCGTGGTGGTGGATATTGAAGCCACTGTGAATTCAATACAACGCGCAGTCCAGGAAGCGGAACTCATGGCAGGCTGTGAAGTAAGAACAGTCTATGCTGGAATTGCCGGCAGCCATATACGCAGCCTGAACTCTCATGGCATCGTGGCCATTCGTGATAAAGAAGTTTCTCAGGCTGATGTGGAGCGTGTTATTGATGCGGCCAAGGCGGTTGCCATACCCGCAGATCAAAAAATACTTCATATATTGCCACAAGAATTCATTATTGATCATCAAGACAGTATACGTGAACCTGTAGGCATGGCTGGAGTCAGGCTGGAATCCAGAGTACATATCGTCACAGGCTCAGTCAGTTCCGCGCAAAATATTGTCAAATGTGTGCGCCGTTGTGGTTTGGAAGTGAATGACATCATTTTAGAGCAATTGGCTTCAAGCCATGCAGTTCTTACCGAAGATGAAAAAGACCTGGGCGTGTGCCTGATTGATATCGGTGGGGGTACTACTGATATTGCTGTATTTTGTGAAGGGGCAATTCAACATACCGCAGTAATCCCTATTGCAGGAGATCAGGTCACCAATGACATTGCCATGGCATTACGTACACCAACCAAAGCGGCTGAATCGATTAAATTAACCCATGCCTGTGCATTACCAGAATTAGCCAATCCTAATCAAATGCTGGAAGTTGCCAGTGTTAATGATCGCCCTGGTCGAAAAATTTCCGCTAAAGCATTGGCCGATGTAGCTTCTGCACGGTATGAAGAATTATTTTCTCTGGTGCGTAATGAATTACGCCGTAGTGGTTTTGAAGACAGAATGGCCGCAGGCATAGTCCTGACTGGTGGCGCATCCAACATACGTGGTGCAATTGAATTGGCAGAACTTTGCTTTGAAATGCCAGTAAGAAAAGGTTGCGCTCATTATGTATCCGGTTTAGCTGAAGCAACGGAAAATCCTTCTTTTGCCACAGGCGTTGGTTTGCTTCTGCATGGTTACCAACAGCAATATGAAGGCGGATACAACGCACCAACATTGAGTGACAATGCCAAAGGCATGTGGTCACGAATGAAAGAATGGTTTCAAGGTAATTTTTAATCAGGGGTTGCATCATAATGCAACAAACTAAAGCATTAAGCAAAAAAAAGCAGCGCAAAGGGGAGCAGGTTTATGTTTGAATTAATGGAAAACAGCCAACAAAGTAATAACGCTGTGATCAAGGTAGTTGGTGTTGGCGGTGGCGGCGGTAATGCCGTTGAGCATATGGTTGCTGAAAATATAGATGGTGTTGAATTTATTTGCGCCAATACAGATGCGCAAGCCTTAAAAGCATCCAATGCAAAAATTCATATTCAACTGGGCGACGAGCTCACTAAAGGTTTGGGCGCTGGCGCAAATCCACAGATTGGCCGTGAAGCAGCAGAAGAAGACAGAGATCACATCAGAGAAATTCTCAGTGGCGCTGATATGGTGTTCATCACTGCAGGAATGGGTGGTGGCACTGGAACAGGTGCTGCTCCAGTATTTGCTGAAATTGCCAAAGAACTGGGAATTTTAACTGTTGCGGTGGTTACCAAGCCTTTTTCATTTGAAGGCAAGCAACGCGCTCTGGCTGCTGAAGATGGTATTCGCCGTTTAGCCGAACATGTTGATTCGTTAATTACTATTCCTAATAACAAATTATTAAGCGTGTTAGGCAAAAACATCAGTTTACTTAATGCCTTTAAAGCCGCGAATAACGTGTTGCTTGGTGCGGTAAAAGGTATCTCTGATCTGATTACCCGTCCTGGCCTTATTAACGTTGACTTTGCTGACGTACGTACTGTGATGTCAGAAATGGGTATGGCGATGATGGGAACTGGCAGTGCGACAGGTGAACAAAGAGCCCGTCAGGCTGCTGAGGCTGCTATTGCTTCTCCGCTACTGGAAGATGTGAACTTCTCTGGCGCTCGTGGAATACTGGTTAATATTACTGCCGGTCTTGATATGTCCATTGGCGAATTTGAAGAAGTTGGCGATGTAGTGAAAGAATTCATATCTGATGATGCAACTGTAGTTGTCGGAACAGTAATTGATCCTGAAATGACTGAAGAAATGCGTGTCACAGTAATTGTTACTGGTTTAGGGGATATGAGACAACGTCATCAACAACCCCAGCAACATTCTAACAGAGCGCGTCTGGTTGAATCGACTCGCAGTGATGGTTCCTTAGACTACCACCAGTTAGACAGACCTGCGCTTATTCGTAAACAAGCACAAACAACGACTGCAAGTGCTGCCCCAACAGCTACGAAACAAGCGGGTAATGAACATGTTCCTGATGTAGATTATCTGGATATTCCTGCGTTCCTACGCCGCCAGGAAGAAGTCCAGTAAGAAGAGGCATATTTGGTGCAGGTTGCACGGATCTGGCACGGGGAAAAATGCTCACACATATTTGCTGCGTTGTTTCCCTGAACTGACGTTAAGCCAAGAAAACCGAGCCGCGACCGTAAGGGAGCGGAGCTTTTCGGATAAGTGAAGAAATAATAATTGTAATCTGAGTATTGTGCTACCTCCAACTGTTCCGCTTCCTGACGGTCGCGGCTCGGATTGGAACGCGATACTCCTTAACTTGCATGACAGATAACTACAGTATTGACCTGCATGTATGGCTGGTTTATTGCTGAATATTAAAAAAATAGACTAATCAATAAATTATTGATAAAATCTATAGATTTTGCGCGCAAAATAAATATCAAAAATGAAGGTGAGCACTGAATGATGAAACAAAGAACTCCTAAAAAGGTAATCCAGGCCACTGGCGTTGGATTGCATTCCGGTGAGAAAGTGCTTTTAACCTTGCGCCCAGCCCCTGTTAATACAGGCATAGTGTTCAGACGTGTTGATCTGTCTCCAGTAGTCGAAATTCCAGCATCTTATGAGTATGTTGGTGATACCATGTTATGCACTACCTTGCATCATGGCAATGTCAAAATTGCTACTGTAGAGCATTTGTTATCCGCTCTGGCAGGCCTGGGCATTGATAACGCGTACATTGATGTTAATGCGCCCGAATTACCTATTATGGACGGCAGCGCTGCCCCATTTGTATTTTTAATTCAATCGGCAGGAATAAGAGAACAGAGTGCTGCCAAGAAATACATCAAAATTCTTAAGCCAATTCGTGTAGAAGATAACGGAAAATACGTCCAGTTTCTTCCTCATAATGGGTATAAAGTATCATTTACCATTGATTTTGATCATCCGGTGTTTAACGATAAACCACAAACTGTATGTTTTGACTTTTCTGCAACTTCTTATGTTAAAGAAGTCTGCAGGGCGAGAACTTTTGGTTTTCTCTCCGATTATGAAAAATTACGTGAATGTGATTTAGCCAAAGGCGGTAGTCTGGATAATGCTATAGTTGTTGATGATTATCGAGTGCTAAATGATGATGGTTTACGTTTTGAATCAGAATTTGTCACTCACAAAGTTCTTGATGCAATAGGTGATTTATACTTGTTAGGTTCAAGCCTTATCGGTGCATTTGAAGGTTATAAATCAGGCCATGAGCTGAATAATCGATTGTTGCGTGAATTAATGGTAAGACAGGATGCCTGGGAATACACTTATTTTGATGCAGAAGATTATTTACCAGTAATGCATACCAGCTTTGAACCAGTCGAAGCCTGATTCTCCATTGAATCGCGTCAAATCCATTCACTTTAGGTCTTATTAATCGAAAAGGCACGCTACGTTGCTTTTTCGATGTTGCATTTAAGCATCAAATAAATTCCACTCATTATATGCATAGGAGTTGCAATGAATATTAAATTAAAGCTGATTACTCTTTCTTTGCTCTGTTGTTCCAGTGGCTTTAGCGCCAGTTCTGAGAACGTGGTGAACGATAAAGCAAATGATGCCTTACATCTTGACTGGATTGATACAAAAGTGTCTCCTGCACAAGATTTCTATACCTACGCTAATGGCAATTGGCAAAAGAATAATCCTATTCCACCTGAATATGCTTCATGGGGAAGTTTTCATATTGTGAATGAAAAAGTACAGAAAATTATTCATCAAATGCTTATCCAGGCTTCAGAAGACACTAAGGCAAAACCCGGAAGTATTGAACAGAAAGTAGGGGATTTCTATTACAGTGGTATGGATGAAAAAAGCATTGACCAATTAGGTATTACTCCCTTAAAGCCAGAGTTCGCGCGTATTGATGCAGTCAAAACTTTGCCAGACTTACAAAAAGAGATAATCCATTTACATGAAATTGGTGTTGATGCCATTTTCGGTTTTGGCAGCATGCAGGATTTTAAAGACAGTACGTCCATGATTGGAGCCTTGATGCAAAGCGGTCTTGGACTGCCTGACCGTGATTATTATTTAAAAGACGATGCTAAATTCAAACAAATTCGCGAAGCTTATGTAAAGCATATAGCAAAAATGTTTGAGTTACTGGGAGATGCTCCGGATAAAGCAGCAAGTCAAGCAAAAACGGTAATGGATATAGAAACCAAACTGGCTACAGCCTCTATGTCGCAAGTTGCGCAACGCGATCCTCATGCCATTTATCATATGATGGCTGTGAATACACTGGATTCAACTTACCCCAATTTTGCCTGGACTCAATATCTGGCAGCCAGAGGGCAGGGGGATATTAAAAACATCAATATGGCAATGCCAGAATTCTTCACAGCAACGAATCAGATGTTATCTGATGTCAGTATCGATGATTGGAAGGTTTATTTACGCTGGCATTTAATCGATTCTTACGCAGCCTTTTTATCCAAACCCTTTGTCGATCAGAATTTTAAAATGGCGACCGTGCTGACCGGCGCTGAAAAATTATTGCCTAGATGGAAGCGTGTAGTGAACACTGAGAATGCTGCCCTCGGCTTTGCCATTGGTAAAATGTATGTCGATAAATATTTTTCTGCCAGTTCCAAAGAAAAAGTGTTGGAGATAATGAAGAATATACGCACTGTGTTACAAGAGGATATGAAAACTCTGACCTGGATGACACCAGAAACGCAAACTGCCGCTTTGAAGAAACTGGATCTTATGGAAGAGCGCATTGGTTATCCATCAAAATGGTGGGATTATTCCAGTTTGAAAGTGGATAGAGGCCCTTATGTGTTGAACGTGATCAGAGCTAATGAGTTCCTGATTAAGCGTGATCTTAATAAAATTGGCAAACCCATAGATCGTAGTGAATGGGGTATGACACCACAGACCATTAATGCTTATTATGATCCATCAATGAATAACCTGAACATGCCAGCGGGCATATTACAAGCTCCATTTTTTGATCCGGATGCTCCGGCTGCCGTAAATTATGGTGCCGTGGGCTTTGTTATGGGTCATGAAATGACCCATGGTTTTGACGATCAGGGAGCGCAATTTGATGGTCAGGGCAATTTAAAAAACTGGTGGACGCCTAGCGATTTGTCTCAATTTAACAAGGCCACCCAGTGTATTTCTGATCAATATTCCAATTACGTTGTGGATGGTGATTTACATGTTCAGGGTAAATTGGTGGTAGGGGAAGCTACAGCTGATTTAGGCGGTATTACTTTGGCGTACAGGGCATTCCACCGTTCAAACGATTACAAAACTGCCAAGACTATAGATGGCATGACTCCTGATCAGCAATTCTTTTTAGGCACGGCTCATGTTTGGGCAATGAATGTCAGACCGCAGCAGTTACGCAATCAGGTAACTACTGATCCTCACCCACCGGCACAATATCGGGTGAATGGAAGTCTGGCCAATATGCCTCAATTCCAAGCAGCCTTTAACATACCGGACAACAGTCCTATGGTGAAACAAAATCGTTGTGTGATTTGGTAATACCATGCATGTTACCTCATAACCGATCCACGTCGTCCTGAGCGCGTCTTTTTGCGCGAAGGATCTCCTTACATTGGCACCATGCCGCTTTCAGGAGATCCTTCGCGCAAAAAGACGCGCTCAGGACGACGTGGATCGGTGAATGGTAAGAAGATGTGTATAAGAGGCCGATGCAAATAGATCGGGCTACAAAAACTCATTTAATTACAGAAAATAATTCAAACCAATTGAATTTATTATGATCAATAGGGTAGACTACACATCAATATTCATCATAAAAGGTAATTATCATGACTAAAGAAGAAATGATTTGTCGTATTGTTGGTTATATCACAAAGAAACCAAGTGCCAAGAAATCCTGTTGTCGCTAATGATTCCTGAACTTGTAACCTTATTGCAGTATCAAAACACAGCAGTAATTGATTATTTTTGCCACCATCATCCAGAATATTCTCCGGAACAGGCTCAAGTCATCTTTACAGACTTGCTAGCCTGGATGTGGCTTAACAAACAAAGGCAGAAATTCAATAAAAATACTTACTTGTTTGGCCCCTTACTGATCCTCGATGAGATGTGGCACTGCTTTATTTTGCACAGCAGAGACTACTTTGATTTTTCATTGCAGTATTTTGGCGCCTACTTCCATCACGAAATTGAGCCAGTTGGCTTTGAGCATGTTCTTGAAGAAGAGGAATTAAGTGATTTTCTTGAAGATTGTTTTGCTTATCTGCACCCGGATTGGGTAGAACGCCGTTTTGCACCTGCATTAACGCTTGAACCCTAACAAAGATCCGTTAAAATGACGCATTTGTAATGAGCAGAGTAACCCTATGCTACACATAGCACTGTATCAGCCAGAGATTCCTCCCAATACCGGAAATATTATCCGATTATGCGCCAATAGCGGCGCTCAGTTGCATTTAATTCATCCTTTGGGTTTTGCCCCTGATGACAAAAAAATGCGCCGTGCCGGTCTGGATTATCACGAATGGGCTTCAGTAAAACATTATGATGATTGGGAAGCCTTTGCTCAACAAAATGCAGGGCGCAGAATTTTTTGTTGCACGACCAAAAGCCAGCAATCATACAGTGATGTAACCTATCAACCCGAAGACATTTTATTGTTTGGACCCGAAACACGCGGGCTTCCCGATGACATCTGGAAAAACAACCTTTCCATCCGCATTCCGATGAGGGAAAACAGCCGCAGCCTGAATTTATCCAATGCTGTCGCAATTATTCTCTTTGAAGCCTGGCGCCAACTTAAGTTTGTGTAATTGACAAGATACACTGGGCACAGGTATCCCCATGTCGTGAACGTTTGCGTGCCCGATATCAAATTCGAAGTTGAACTGACAACAATGATCATGTTAGTTCAACTAATAAGTGATATATGGTGTTTGAAGTCCAATGGTACGAAAACGTACGCTAAGGATCAGGCATAGCTAAAAATGATGAATGAAATTCAATGGGAAGGTGGCCACTGTTGTGCCGCATGCAATACGCGAAGTATTTGAACAGAAAAAGCGTCTTCTTGGTACACGATGATATAATTTGCCCACACGACCAATTCCCTGGTTCCTTCTATTCGACCAGGACGACCCATTTTAGGGAAATCTAGTAGTTTTGCGACTTTCACCTCAATATCATCCTTTACGCGCTGGGCTGCATCTGGGTTGTCATCTGAAATATAGTCTACAATCGCTAAAAGATCGGCACGAGCTAAAGCTAACCATTCCAATTCAGGCACGGCGACGCTTACGGTCAATTAATGTTTGTGCATCATCCATTACTTGTTTATGAGATACAGTGGGTCGCGTGTCAGCCAGAGCCTCTTTCACCTTGTCACGGAACCAAGCATCATGTACTTTCGGATCAGCAGTTAATCCAACTGGCAAGCCGCCTTCTTTGGTTATGCGAGTCAGCAAAATACGAACGGCATCAGATACAGTCAAACCGAAACTTGCAAGATTTTTCGCTGCATTAGTTTTTAGCTCGTCGTCTACGCGAACATGCAACATTGAAGTATGAGCCATGATTTCTCCGATTACTATTCACACTTAAATTATATGTCTCAATTGAGATACATTCAAGTTATTGTATCTAATTTTAATATTTTGTATGTGGGTCAATAGGGTCAGGCCTTGCTTTTTGCTAATGGAACGCAAAAGGCAAGGTCTGATCCTGGTAAGTTCTCATAAGCCTGGCTATCATTGGGCGCTTTATTTGTGTTATTAATTTGCTCATCATGGACATTTATTGTATGAAAATATATAATGACACTTTTTGTGAATGAGAAAAGCATGTTGATTCAGTGGAGAAGATTATTATATGGAGGAGCCCTGTTAGCTTGTTATTATAAAACCGATTACAGTCTATATCCTGACCAAAGCCAATTCTCTGACAGGGAACCAGCTTCAAATAGGTTGCAAAACATAATAAATACGAAAGCAGCAACCATGGGCATTCGACATCCCATTAAGGTCTACACAAAACAAGAGCGAGATGCTTTCGTTGAGGGGGTCAATACAGCTGGAAGCTGGAACAGCATGAGTATGACTTTAGGGGGTGACAGACAAAGCGACCCCTTTTGCGCCGCTCATGAGTTAGGGCATTTAAAAGAAAACCATCCTTTATGGAAGAATTTAGCTCTTTTATCGATTATCCATCTCCTCCCATTTATTCCGGGCTATTTTGCCTTGAGTTTATTGAGTGCACACATTATCCTTTTAGAACGTTTTCTTGAAAAGCGAGCAGACTTAACTGCTGCAGCCAATGTCTCCGTTAGTGAAATATATGCATTCATGCGCGAGCGAAAAGAATATCAGCAGCAGAGACTGTTACTAACAAGATTGCCTGGTTGTTCTTTCTTTGATCGATTAAATATTTCCAGCACTGGTGATAAATGGCTTGATTTCGGTACACTGATTCCGATAGATAATCATCCGTCTGATACCAGAAGGATGGCGTACTTAAGTCAATATATCGATGACAATAATTTGCAAGAACCGACCATTCAGGTATTCATAGACTACCAAATACAGGATATGGATTTATCTCATCGAATCCGGGAAATGATTAAAGCTCATCCAAAGTCAACCACATTTCGCACCATCAGGGAGATCCACGTTAATCCGGAAAAAGACGATGCTAATGTAACATTTTATTTTTTTGGTAGTGCTAATCCTGCGGTTTTTGACTTTGATCCAGAGGCTTTAGAAAAACCGGATTTACTGCCTCAGGTGGTTGAAACAATTATGAGTTCTGATGTCGGTTTTAGTTGTATCATTGATGCAGAGGATGCTGAACCACAGGACTTGAATAACGATAAAACAAAACAAAATCTTGGCTTTTCTCAAGACAGCCAATTGCACATCATGTGTGTTGAGGCGAACGAGCCTAAAGAAGGTATGAGAAAGTTTTTGATTAGGGAGAAGCGACCGCTTCGCTTGATTAACACTAATAATGAGTTTAAATTCACGTGAGTTCGGAATTCGCGGCACTCATACACAACGAATTCATTTTTAGGGAATATTATCCATTATCCTGCACTCAAATTAATAATAGAAGGTACAACAAGTGAAATTATTTAAACAAAAATCCTACAATTTAATGAATCAATTTACCAATAGTACCATTGGTGAATTAACTACATCAGCTGTCGCCGTCCTTACAACAGTCAATATGATGATGGGTACTTTAGCGTTTACCGCCGGCTCATGTTTCATCGTCCTCTCCCCAGTAGCTCCCATCGGTTTACCCCCGGGACTTTTTCTAATCAATGCGGGTGCCATTATGGTTACTGGGAGTAATCTGGTGATCCTGATCGATGAAGAGTTAAGAAAAAAATTTGATAGAGACTATGACGGGCGGATGCTCTTTATTGAGTTTTGTGAAGAAACTGCAGATGATCTGTTGAATCTTCGCCCATAAAAAAATTTTATTCTTTGGGCTTACTGTTCATTAAGTTGTCGTGAAAATGTTTCGTAGCCTGGTCTGCTTGCAGCCGGGAATGGAGACTTGGTCAGAACTTTTGTTGTGTAACGAGCGTCAGTTCCCGGCTGCAAGCAGACCGGGCTACGAATAGAGTTACCTTAAGTAAGTGCCATTCGGGCCTTGGTAAGTTCCCCTTAGTTACTCTTGTTCCTTTTAGGTTTTACATAATTATAATAGCTTATTGATACGTTAATACTACCTAATTGTAGCGGCTCGCTTTCATAATCACACGGACCCGCTTTCATCCGCAAAACTGGGACCACATTAATTGCGTCTATCCAAAATTTTGGATCCACATTAAATGATTCTATGATTTTCTCGGCCCACATTATTTGCACACGGCCCCACAATAATGATTTTATCCGGATCGGTAAATCCACCAGAAAAACCCTGGTTTTCTAGCCGAGAAACCTTATATCAATATTTAAAATTTCGGGTCTGGAGCATTGCTTAAGGCTAATAGGTTCAGGTTTTTTGTCCCCAAAACACATGCGATTGAGATATAGCCTATTCTTGAATTAAGATAGGTGAGATTGAGTCATATGTAGGTTGAAAAATGCAAAATCATTCAGATATTATCAACTGGGCAGTCGGCTGTTTGAAATCTAAAGGTTATTCCTTGGTCGGACAGCCTGAATTTCCAGAATAGTGTGGCCTATATATTCAGCGTGTGTTAATTATCATTTTATGCATTGTGTGGATCTCCAGGCTTTAAATTCTTGGTATGCCAATAAACCTAATCGATTAGCCGGCATTTTTAGGCAATACATTGATGCAATGCATTATTCCAGGTTCATATGATAATAAAGCATTGACTAATGGAATGAGTGTCCCTAAACGCCAAGACAATAAAGTATTAATACGTATATTATTTAATCAATTTGACCGCTAGAATATTTATAGCAGACAAAATAGGTTGGAGTAAGTTGATGAAAGAATTAAAGCGTATATTTGTAGTAGGGCATCCCGCAGCAGGCAAAGCTTATTTTTCAAAACATTTGGCGGAGCGCCTTGGTTATAAATTCGTTGATGCAGATATGGGGCTGGAGCATAGAATAGGACTGACAATTAGCGAGATACTGGGCCAGGCTGGGCTTAAGCAGTATGAGCATACGCAAGAGGTAATATTTGACTCATTATCAAAACAATCGGGAATTGTAGTTGGACTTGATTGTCATGTTGGAAATACACTAAAGATACAGGAATATCTAAAGAACGCTTGTGTTGTATTTATTAAAACAACTCTTGAGACACAAATCAGACGAGGTGGCAGTCAGCATGTTCCACTTACAAATGTGCATAATATTGAAGATGTACTCAAGACTCTCCATGATGAGCGCAATGAATATTATAATCAAATCAGCGACATTGTCTTATCAACTGATGATGGAAATGTTGATAATCATATCGATATAGTCATGGCTTTTCTGAAGCAGAATGGATTCACCTTGGTTGATCCGGGAGAACTGGCTGATAGAGAACTAGTGTACTTCAAGTACAACACTGATATTCCGGTTCGTATTTCAGAGCAGCAAGCAATTAGTCTTAAGCATTTATCTAAAGGAAAAACTGCAAAAGAAATAGCTCGCGAGATGAATATATCTTATAGGACTGTTGAGGTCTATATCGCTCAGCTAAAAGAGAAGCTTGAATGTGATTCAAGTAAAGATCTGATTAGTATTTACTTATTCAAGCATTAATTCATAACTGGTGGCACTCCCCCATCTTTTTACTCAGCAGGAGGTGGTGTCCCCAATTCCATAGTTAAATTATCCAGTAATAATTGGTGTTAAAAAAGAAAGTTGATCTTTTGAAAAGCAAGCCAAAACAACCTCATCACATGGTTTCTTACTTAGGCAATCTAAGCGATAATTTTTTAAAATCGCTTCTTGAATAAACCCACATCGTTTGGCAACAGAAATACTTTTTTTATTATCTAATTGAGTGCAGATTTGTACGCGAACAGCATTAAACGTATCAAAAGCATATTGTGTAATACCGTTAATTACTTAACTTGAGAGGACAGGGCAGCGGAGTAAAGAAATTCCCCGTTTTATTTACATATAAGTAGGTTCTTAAAGGTTCTTATTTTATTTAATAACTTTTAAGAACTTTGCTATTGTTGTCTATCTTAGACATAGATATAATACTTCTTAAATTCATTAATAACTGTTAAGAAGAATATGGCTCAAACCGATTGGCACTATCCTCGTCCTCTATTAGCTGAGAAATATCTTAGTTTATTTGATATAGGATTAACTTCTGCACGTGGATTATTTGCCAGGCGAAGAATGGGCAAAACGGAATTTTTAAAAAAGGATTTTATTCCTGTAGCTGAAAATGCTGGCTATTTGGTTGTATACACTAATCTTTGGGAGTTAAAGATAGATCCCGCTACAGCATTAGTATCAGAGTTTTATAAAATAATTGAACCCAAGGGATTTGCCAAAATTTGGTCCAATTTGAATACCCCAATCAATATTAAAAAGCTGAAAGCCTCTGGTAAAATACCAGGAATAGGAGAGGGAATGGTAGAAGCAGATCTGCCTGATCCCAAAAAATTGACAGGGACATTGTTAATGGAGGCGATGAGTTCCTACGATCGCAAAAAGCCTAAAATGGTGTTGATTATAGATGAAGCTCAAGTGCTTGCCTACGAAGAAAACTCTCATTTTGCTCACGCATTAAGAGCTGCTTTAGATGTAAGAAAAGACAATATTAAAGTTATATTTGCGGGAAGCTCTGAAACTACGCTAAGACGAATGTTTGGGGTTGCGTCTGAGCCATTCTATAATTGGGCTCCACTGGAACCATTTGAATTGTTAGGTAAAGATTTTGTTGTAGCTATGGTGGATCGAGTAAATAAAATCTCAAAATTCCCCTTAACTTTAGATGATGCAATTGATGCTTTTGAAAATCTTAAAAGCACTCCTGAATTTTTCAGAAGATATATTGAATATTACTTAAGTAACCCCGAAGAGGGCAGTAAAACTGCGTTAGAATATACACAAAATAAAGTATTTAGTGACAAGAATTTTAAAAGACAATGGGAAGGGTTATTACCCGCGGATAAAGTCATCTTATCTATGATTGCTAATGGGTTTAAAGACTTACATGGGCAGATAGCGATGAAAAAAATAGGAGACACTCTTGGCATTGAGAATAGTGTGAATAAGAATACTACCCAAAATGCATTGAGACGGCTGTCTAATAAGAATCTAATTACGAAAGTTGAATATGGTATATATCAATTTGAAGATGAAACATTCGCTGATTGGGTTATGCATTTAGATGGCGACAGTTGAATAACATGCCAATGTACGTCAGGAATAAAAAATTTTATTCTTTGGACTCACTGTTCATTAAGTTGTCGTGAAAATGTTTTGTAGCCCGGTCTGCTTGCAGCCGGGAATAGAGACTTGGTCAGAACTTTGGTTGTGTAACGAGCGTCAGTTCCCGGCTGCAAGCAGACCGGGCTACGAATAGAGTTACCTTAAGTAAGTGCCATTCGGGCCTTGGTAAGTTCCCCTTAGTTACTCTTGTTCCTTTTAGGTTTTACATAATTATAATAGCTTATTGATACGTTAATACTACCTAATCAATCTATGAGATCACTCGCTTTGAGCGGGCAGTAAATTCCTCTGGTTTTGCAAACCAGACGCCTTTCACTTTATTTTTTTCAAAGGCTAGTTTAAATTCTTCTGAGACTAATATATTACCTAAGTACTCTTTGTCTCTTGCTAATTTATGATGACTCATTGCCGGCTTTTGTTTGGGTGTTTTCGACAGCGACCTCGTGTCGCACAGCAAGGCCTAACCCTATATATTTTAATAAATAAACAGATAAATTTAATTCAACATGAATACAATATAATCTATTTGATTTATATTTAATTTCGATCTATAACTAGATAGAGCGATTACTTAGTACCTTCACCAGGATGTAATTGCAGGAGTGGCTTCAGTAGTAATATTTCAAGTACTAAATTAATAGGTCAGAAAGACTTATTAATTAAGACTAACTTTGTATTAAGTTGAGGAGGTATTATGTTTCGTTATCTAAGTGTTCTTGTCTTAAGCGCATTCCTTGCCAGCGGATCTGTTATGGCCGCACAAGATGCGGCAAAAACTCAAGCGTGTGGTAAAATTCTCGAAGAATGCTGGGTGAAGGCCGTACAGATTAATTGCTATCCTAGTCCTTTGCGACCCAATGTTTGTAAAAAATTTAAGAAACAGAATTGTTCAACGAACCCTAGCTACTATAAAGATATTTCTAATTTTGGTAAATTGGGGGTTGATATAGTTATCAAATGTGCAGGTTCATGATGGCTTCGTGGTTTGACACTCTGTGTTTTCATAATGCAAGGGACGTGCTCCAAAAAAATGTATATTTTAAACTGGAGTGTGTTCCTTTTCGTTTAGTAAGGTCAGGCCTGAATGGTACTTACTTAAGGTTTTTAATTCTATTCGTAGCCCGGTCTGCTTGCAGCCGGGAACTGACGATCGTTACACAACCTAAGTTCTAACTAAGCCTCCATTTCCGGCTGCAAGCAGACCCGCTACAAAAACATCTTAAGTAAGTCCCCCTAGGTTCTTTTATTTGGACAGTATTCGGGTTTTTCCCATAAATAAATCTCATAGGAGTGGATACTCAATTTTTTTGGCTCAATTAATAATCCATATTTATATTTCTTTTGCCAGCAATCAAATCATCGGCAATCTCATTCAACCTTTTGAAACATATACTAAACTCTGGTCCATCCTCCATTTTATTCAAAATTAGTAATATTCTTAAAAATTCCACATCTTGATCAGGAGATCCTTCGATGTAAACTTCATGAGCCCAAGCCGCTATTTTTCTAATATCCTCCTGAAAACTAACCCTTTCTTTTAATTCTTTGCCAAATCTAGCCCTTGTATACATTATTTAAATCCTCTCTTTTCCGTGCCAGTAGGTGGGTAATGCTGAGCACGTAGATTTTGTCCATCAATCGTTTTAGGATGAACTCTATTCACATTACCTTGATGATCATAAGATTCGGCCCAAGTGCGTACTTGTCCTGTTTTAGTATTGTGTTCAGTTACGTAGGCATTTCCTCTTGTAGGTCCAGGTGTTCTCGAGGGACGTTCTATATCATAATAGCGAATTCTTCCATCAGCAAGATGTTCAGTCTTAACAGCAGTGAGTTGAGCGCTTTGTAGAATTCTTAGTTTATGATTCATGGCTGCTTGAGCATTAACATTATTAAAGGCACTTCCACCAATACGGCTCCCTCCTAAAGGAGCATTTCCTTGCTTTGTATTAATTTTTGGTTGAACATTAACACCACCATAGATGAAAAATGAGTAGCGAGATCGACTCGCCTGTTCTGCTTGAGGCACTTCATGACGTACGCTGGCAGGTACCCAAAAGCATTGTCCTTTTAAATCGACTTCTTGTGCCTGAGTTCCTAGTTTAACCGTCACAAATCCAGCCTCTAAAGCTGCTTTTGGGGTTCTACAATCTTGCAAATAGCGCCGTGATCTGGCTACAGCGACGCGTTGCGCTGCAACCTGTCCTGATTCCTCCAAAGCGTGTTCAATATCTTTAATATTAGATTCAATGAACTGCATTCGAATGTCTTGCGCGATGTTTTTATGACCGTAGCGTCGACCATACTCAGTCGACTTTACCTTATCTCTTAAATCGTCAAATTGCTCAGTTACTTGTTGGCGGCAGGTTTCATACAGACGATGATATTTTTTATAACTTTCTGTATTTGGAGGTGATGTTGTATGGGAATCTGCAATGATATAATCAATTGCTTCGAGTTCTTCACGATTGGATTGGCGTATGCTGTTTAAATAACGCACTAACACTGTTATTTTACTCAGTTCCTTTAAGCGACCAAATTCGGGTAGATATTGCGCAAACTCATCATAATATTCGGTGAATTCATGCGCAAAAATAAATTCGGGCGAGTAACGATGTGATAACCCTGTTTGAGCGGCCATCTCTTTCGTAATTCTATAGAGTAAAGGCATTGATTCGGTTGTTGGTGGCACTTTTCCATCCACGTCTCGGGAATGAATGTACAATTCAATCAGGGTTTCACGGTAATCGATGGGGGTATGCTCACGGATCACCTTATTATTTTCCCAATACAGCAGTTGGACTTTATTGTAGATAAATATCATGGCATGGGTATTAATCTGACGTCTGCCTTCTTTCAGCTCTTCGAATTGCTCTGCTGTAAGAACATAAATTGGCCAGCCCTCATCTTCATTACCAACGTCTTTCAGTTCTCCATTAAGGTCTCGCTCCATACGGTGTTTCTTAACCACCATTTTCAAATTGCCCAGACGAATACGAGTAATGTCCTTGGGCTCAACCTGTCCGTCTGATAAAGATAAATTGATTTCTTCCGCTTCAATCCAGAATCGATGTAATGCACCACTATGTTGGCTTTGCTGATACGCTTCAATTATTTGGCGTAAGTATTTGGGGACATGCGAGAGCATGTTCGCCACCGGACGTTGGTCAAAAGGATACTGGCCGCATACTTCCTGATTTGTAGTCATAAATTTTAACATGTAATCAGTCAATAACATGGTGTTTAATAATTCACTTTCAGCAAGTGAGGAGGGGGCAAATCGCATGGCGTTAAAGGGATGGTACGGTTTGAGTGGGTCAACAGGGTCTAAGCTAAAAACAGCGCCACCGATATTCTTTTCCAAAAGTTCTTCTAAATCAAATTGGCTAAATACTTTTTCATATACAGGGCGTCCTTCAGTCCATGGCGTCATATAGAAGTCGATTTTACCCGTTTTATGATTAATTTCAGCACCATTGATGGTTCTGTATTGCGTGCTACGCCCTGTCTGATAGGGCAGCATACGTGTGGGTTTTATCCAACCCTCTGCATCTCTATCGACCATAATCCAGGGGGAGTTTAAACGTTCTTCTACATCAAGAAATGTCCAGCTATTCTCAAACAATAATTCATCCATTAAATCAATGCGAAATTGTTGTTCTAAATTCGAGTTATATTCTTCCTGATACCAGTTTTTTAAACAGGCTTCATACGCTTGATAAAGAATCTCAGTTGGGGCATGGTGTATGGCTTGAGGCGTTTCAGAGAGGTTTTTATTGTGTTGATAGATTTTAATTAGTGTGTGAAGGACTTGCCGCATTAAATGTAAACCCTTGCGCTCTTCTCTTAAAAACACAATATTTGACTGTGGCAATTCAAAAAATGGAAACATGTCCGCCAGGAGATGAGTTCGCTTTTTTAGAGATAAAATGACTTCATTCAATGTGTCGTCTTGATACTTAAATGATGCCAGG
Organism: Legionella shakespearei DSM 23087; assembly: GCF_000373765.1. Classification (GTDB taxonomy): domain Bacteria; phylum Pseudomonadota; class Gammaproteobacteria; order Legionellales; family Legionellaceae; genus Legionella; species Legionella shakespearei. Next base: position 70,237 of record NZ_KB892435.1, read on the forward strand.
TAACGCAGTACGTGGGTGATAGCATACATTTCTATATCTGGAGTGTCATGCTGTGCAATACCTATGGCTGTTAAATACATTTTCAATGCAAGTTGCTCGTCAGCCATTTGCAGCGTAGGATTATCTTCCAACCGAGCCGCATTCTGGAATTTTAAGCCAATTTGTAAAAAATGGTTCATTAGAACGGCGCGGCTACTCTGATTCATCAAAAAGGATACCCAATCCAACGATTGAAACGCATCTTCTCTGTAAACCTCTGCGGTTTGTTTACACTGTGACATTCGTTGTGAGGTTTTTTCATATTGGTACAATGATTTTACATGGCGAATAAGTTGGGTGAGATTCTTGTTCGTTCCATTCATGCTTAAACGTTCTTTTAACGTCATCAAGAGGTCTTTTGCATCCTGCATACCATCGTAAGATTTTAATTCATCTAAATTGTGTTGTTCTTGCCAATAAAGATGTAATGCTTGTGCGTAAAGGGTGCGAAATAAGGGATCATAAAATAAAGGAAGGGTATGTGATAATGTCGCTGGATCAGTCGTTTTTGCAAAATTCGTTATTTTATTCACGGAATAAATCAATGTACTTATAGGGGCTTTTTGGCATGCAATCAGGGTGAGTTCGAAAAAGCCTTCATATAACTCCAGCTCAGCCCCAAGCTTCTTGTGCTGTTTGATTTTTTTTATCTCATCGGCTAAATAGGAGCTTAATTTGGTGAGTCGAGAACCGAAATAATCACCTGATAAAAATTCCATGAGTTGCTTAATGGCTAATCCGGGAGTTAAGGGGCGGGATTCTATAGTACTAACGGGTTGGTTTCCCTGCTCTGTTTTTTTACGGATCAACGCAAACACATCGTGGATCGTCTGAGCTGGCGAACCGTTTTCTGAGGGTGTAAAGGAATATTTCCCGGATTGAAATTCTGTAGCTTGCTTTTCCCAAAGAGTTAATGGGGTTTGCCTATAGCGTGCATTCAGAGATTCATGTTGCTTTCTGAACTGGTACGAATAAGGTAATGCATTGCCTGCTTTAATTCGCTCGTAAATAACGAGTTCACTCTCATCGTCTACATCTGCTTCCTGAAATAGACGCCACTTTTCATCATAATTTCGCCGTTCATTCGGGTCTGAAAGAGTTTGATACGCTTCGTTCAATAACCCCATCCGTTCCGAACTACCACCCCTGTCGGGGTGTTCGATTAATGATAGGGTTCGATATGCTTTTTTAATTTCTTGTGCTGAAGCATCGTGTGAGAGGCCCAATAACAGATACAAATTGTTCATTAATTTTACGTCCTTATTAGTTACAAGCTAAGGGATGAATTGCTAAGTTCCATACTTTTAGCACGCCAATATTCGGCTTTTTCCTCATTATGAAAAAATGATTTATACATTTGACTAAGTTCTAGTTTTTTGGCAGAACTCACTCTTTGAGCAAGGCGCTCCAGGGGGATTAATGCGTCTTCCTGGCCAAGCTGTGCCGCTTTTAAATAGGAATCAAATGCGGTATTTAAATCGCATGAGTCTGGATTAATTTGATGGCGTTGTCCTAAATCAACCGCCGCCACCTTATCCTTCAACTCCACTGCCTCTGAAAGGAATGTGAGAATTTCTTGAGTGCTGGAGGTTGGCTCATAGGCTTGGGCAACTTTCACGCATACGCTTTCTGTATTGGCTGCACTCATAAGCGTTGCTTGTTGCTCAGGGGATGGGCTTTCATCACGTGCGTTATTAGCCTTTTCTATAAAACGATGAGCCAGTTGCTTTTGTTTGTATTTAAACCAAGATTCTTCGATGTATTTAATAAAAGTGTCATCTGATGCGGCAATAAACCACCAGTTTTTCCTGGCACAATCAATCAGACTAATATCATTAAATAGACCACCATTAATAGAGCAATCCGCCTGCATTTCTTCTATAAAATACTGAACAACGTCAAGATGTCGGTAAGCTGTTGCGACCATCAGCGCGTTATAAACTGATGTAAAAATCGCAAAACTTCCTAAAATAGCATGACTTACTCGTGTATTTATCACGTCTGCGCTGACTGTATATTTTTTAATTTCAGACAGATTTCCTGCTTTGGCTAACTGGCATAACAAGTGGGCTGTAATTGGAGGCCTAGGTACATCGGGTGCTGCATTGGCATTGGCTGATTCGCTTTGTTTCATTGTTTCGGAAGGTTCTTCTGGCTCCGTAAGTGATGAATCTATTGTTTCATCAGTCAGATCGTTTTCTTGCAGGGGAGTAGATGAAAGCATTAAGTATTTGTGTATCGCTTCTTTATCTAAATGTGCTTTAAATGTCGTGTGATAAAATGAGTTGGTACTAAAAAGAGAGAACATACCGAGTTCATTGCTTGGTTCAAATGTTCCGTCATTAGATAAGTGGTAAAAATTCGAGTGATGGATTTTCTTTTCGCTAATTAATGAACCAAGAAAAACAAGTGCCGTCCATAAACAGCGAATATGCCGTGTTGTTTTTGCATCGATTCGTATGCGCCTCTGGGGGAAACACTCACGTCTTGAGAATCACTGTCGAACAACGTTCTTGTTATTTCATCTAAATTATTCACTTGAGCTATGTTTTTTATAGCGTATGCCATACAGTAATTAACCATTTTGGATGGCTCATCAGGCGTATCTAAACCTTGTTCATGCAAATTAAAGTCATAATTTTTATAATCCTTTCGGTACATGACGGGATTCTTGCGCCATAAGAGTCTTTGAGAGCGCTCTAAGGCGATTAAATAACCGAATTCATGCTTTTTTTCTTCATCAGTCAAGAGAGGAAATGTATTCGTTGGATTTTGAGCCAGTATTGCGCGCTTACTTTGTATTAAAGGATTAAGTTGCTCATTAATGCTAATAGGCTCTTTATTATGCTCTAAATAAAGCAATCCCCCATGATCTTCAATTGCTTGATACAATTGTTTTAGCTCATCAGGCGGTCTTTTTTCTATCCCATTATTGCTCAGAGAAAGCTCTTTCAATCAAGTTGCTATAAAAAAAATTGAGTGAATGCACATTATCGTGAAGTTGGCTGAATGCCTGGGCAATAATGTCTGTTTGAATAACACTAAAATCCGCGTACTCCGTGGAGCCAAATGATATTCCTTGTACTTCTTTGGGAGTATTTTTTAGTATTTGAGCAAAGTCATCACCTGAAAACATGCTCTTCTTATTTTTGAGAAAGTATTGTCTTAATTTTGAAAATGTAACAGAAAAAAAATCTGGGGATAAATGATGCATAATGTCTTCCATGTAGGGCTGGCTTAATTTGTGTAAATTTTCAAGTGAATCAATGACTTAAAAATAGCCTGAATATTTTATCATAATTCACAATGGATTGAAAATGATCTTGGATTATTTAAGCCTGGTCATGTATTACGTCAATGACAATTCTAAGAATGCTAATAAATAGTTCAAATATCTTGAAGTTATTTAGAAGGTAAAAACAGGTAAGTATCGAATTTGACTTGCGCTATTATAGCTGGAATTACTTGAGTCCTCTTTAAGACAAATGTTAAATTTACTTGTGAATGATTCAATATGCATTATCTGCTTTCATTCTAAAGATGTAAGTAATTTTTAATCAGATTAACGCCTGGCTTTAAGTTCTTCAATGAATTCTTTATCAAAGAAATAAAAATGTGACGTTAGAGGAGCTTTATCATCAAAAGCATTTTCGACTATGTAATATTGACTAGTTGCTGCTCCAGAACCATTTTCGGACAAACCACTACTCATACAAATATAATCCTTTCCTCTGTAAGATATTAAATACCATTCAGATATATGTGTAACACCATATGGTTTGACATCAGGTGAAAGAGAATGGTTTACTGATTGATCTAAAGGTAAAATTCTTTTATCAGCAAGAAAGAATTCCTGGCTGCCACAATGTTCTTGATAAAAAGAATAATTATTAACTTCAACTCTTATAATGCTTCTATGCGAATCATCAGGGCAACTAGTGATTTTTTGATTATCGGTATCATAACTTACGTATAATTCCTCGAATTTAATCAAAGGATGAGCTTTCTTTTCTTCGCGACAAGAATTTATGACTTCTTCAGGTGGTTCCGCATAACAACTTGTAATGGCAAAAAAGAATAACATTCTGAGTAAATGCTTCATATAATACAACGGCTATTTATTAATACTTAAAGGTTGGCTAGTTTAGCTGAATTATTTTTTTTTACGAGTATTTCACATGCATTATAGTTCTTCTCAACATACTCCATTGATACCTTACTCAAACATAAATGGATATGAAAATATACAGGGTCATGCTCACTGCCATTAAGTTGAAGAATTAATTTAAAATAGGCGTAGCCTTGATGCAGCGATAGCGAAATCAAGGTTTTCATGCAGTAAGGCTAAGAGGCCATAGGAAAACCTTGATTACGCTATCGCTGCATCAAGGCTACAGTTTTTTATGTGGCAGTGAGGGGCAGGCCTTGCTATTGACCTAAAAGGAACACACTCCAGTTTAAATATACATTTTTTTGGAGCACGTCCCTTGCATTATGAAAACACAGAGTGTCAAACCACGAAGCCATCATGAACCTGCACATTTGATAGCTATCTCAGGCCCCAATTTACCAAAATTAAAAAAATCTTTATAGTAGCTAGGTTTCGTTGAACAATTCTGTTTCTTAAATTTTTTACAAACATCGGGTCGAAGGGGACTAGGATAGCAATTAATCTCTACGGCCTTCTTCCAGCATTCAACGAGAATTTTACCACACGCTTTACTTTTTGCCGCATCTTGTGCGGCCATAACAGATCCGCTGGCAAGGAATGCACTTAAGACAAGAACACTTAGATAACGAAACATAATACCTCCTCAACTTAATACAAAGTTAGTCTTAATTAATAAGTCTTTCTGACCTATTAATTTAGTACTTGAAATATTACTACTGAAGCCACTCCTGCAATTACATCCTGGTGAAGGTACTAAGTAATCGCTCTATCTAGTTATAGATCGAGATTAAATATAAATCAAATAGATTATACTATCTTCATGTTGAATTAAATTTATCTGTTTATTTATTAAAAAATATATAGGGTTAGGCCTTGCTGAATATATAGAGTCAGGCCTTGCTTTTTGCTATTAAAAAATTAAGAAGCAAAAAGCAAGGCCTGACCCTGGTAAGTTTTGTTAGGGATCCAGTAAAGAACCTCCACTTTATTTTATTGTATCATTGTAAAATATAGTAAAATTTGCTATAGTAATTATTACTATAAAAGGCGTTGTCGATGAAAGTAATAAAAACGAAACTTTTTGCCAAATGGGCCATAAAAAATTATGTCAGTGATGAATCGCTTGACATTGCTGCTAAAGAAATTGCTCTTGAAATTTACGAAGCTAATTATGGTGGAGGTGTCATAAAAAAACGTGTTGCCAATAAAGGAAGAGGGAAAAGTGGTAGTACTAGAACTATCGTTGTTTTCAAAAAGGGTAAACATTGTTTTTTTGTGTTTGGGTTTGAGAAAAATGCCAAAAGTAATATTTCTTCTAATGAAGAAAAAGCTTTTAAAATTATTGCTAAATCTTTGTTAGCTTATTCTGATATAGAAATTGATAAGCTGATACAAGAGGGGGCATTAGTGGAGGTTGAAAATGAGTAAAATTATTGACGCTATTTTAGAAACAGCCAAAGATCTTCGATTAGATGCGATTACTATTAAAGAAATAGAGGTGCTTAATTTAAGTGAAGTTAAAGAACTTGCGGCACAAGAAATAAAAAAAATGCGGATTAAAGAAAAAGTCAGTCAAGCTGTAATGGCTAAAATATTAAATGTTACTCCATCTACTTATCAAAAGTGGGAACGAGGTGAAGTGCATCCTAAGGGAGCTAATTTGAAATTACTTCGATTAGCTCATGATCATGGGATTAATTATATTTTGTCATAAGTTTCTAAATACCCCAGTACCCCATGGTTATGCCCACTGCCATTAAGTTGGGAGGGTTTATTTAAAATAGGCGTAGCCTTGATGCAGCGATAGCGTAATCAAGGTTTTCATGCAGCAAGGCTAAGAGGCCATAGGAAAACCTTGATTACGCTATCGCTGCATCAAGGCTACAGTTTTTTATGTGGCAGTGAGGGTCAGAAAGTTCTCAATTTAAGCAACAATTTAATTATTTGGATAGATTCCTGGATACTGCGGACAAGCCGCGGTACGGAGGTATGTTCTTTTGAGTCAATTAAATTATGTGTCGATTCCTCAGGCTCCGACCCTATGTTTCTTTGAAAAGTTGTTTAACACTCCAACTTAAATCAAAATTAGTCAGATGTACTATATTTAGTATAAAGATAGAGCAAAGCGGTAATTATGGAAGATAATGAGATTAAAGGCGGCAAAAAAATAGCATTTCCCCCTAAACTTGACCAATTAACATTCGTAAAAAGTCTTGGTGGAGGAACTAACAGTACTTATTTAGTTAAAGATCACAATACAAAAAATACATTTGTCTTTAAATACGGTAGCAGTGAGCAGCAATTGAAAGTTGAACTTTTGATGAATGCCCTTTATACATCGTTAGGTGTTCCTACGCCACAATTCAAGGCTTATCAAGTGGTTCCGGAAACATTAAATGCCGATTTAAAATTACCGAACAGGCCTGTAACGATTCAACTGTCTGAATTTATAAAATCAGCATCAACTCAAGAAAGCGACGTAATCAGAACTCAAGTAGCAAAGAATTTTATTATTCATGCCTTTTTAGGCAATCTTGATGTTACCAAAGAAGATAATTTTATTCAGAGTGAAAAAGGTGAAGTATACATCATTGATTCAGGGGCTAATTTTATATACCGAGCTCTGGGTGAGTTGAGAGAGGAGCCTGAGGCATTAGTCACAGAGTTACAATCGATGCGCGACCCTGCAATAAATAAAACTGGAACTCTTTGGTTTGGTTCATTGTCTGAAGAGGATATTAGAGAGCAAGTCAGTGACCTCATCAGCAAAAGAGATGTCATTGAACAAACGCTTTGGGATCTTACCAGCCAATTAGAATTTCCGACTTCATTACAAAATAAAGTTATTTCAGGATTTTCTGAACGCTTGGATTTTATTGCCCAACATTATGGTTTTGCCAGCCAACCATTTGCCAAACGTGATAAGGCTGCGATAGGCGGCAACACAGCTGCAGGTATTATGACATTATCTAAAAATGATAAAGGCGAGCTTTGTGCTTTACTGTCAAAACGCGTGCGGCATGAATGGTATGACATCTTTGGTGGTAATAGTGATAAAGAAGACAGAACGCTGCCTAAAACAGCACAAAGAGAGGTCAAAGAGGAATCTGATAATCAGTTGAACTATAGCAACCTCGAACTGTCTAGAGCCTCATTTCATGATATGGTTACTCAAACGGAATATGGCCAGCACCTTTACAGAATATATTTTATAGAGCGAGATGAACCATTAGATTTAAATGCGCTGCACGATTCAGAGCATACTGAACACCGCTGGGTTCCTATAAAAGAATTATTAAATGCAACCCAAGCAAACAGGACTATCACCGCGGAAGGGCAAACAACAGTTACTGTTCATTTGGATGATAATAACGCAGTAACACTATTCCCACCCTTTTATGAACTATTAAAACAGCCTCCTGTTCAAACATTAATGGAACATTTAGACAATGCTCAAAAGCAACCAAAGACTCATACCTTAGGCGTAGCCTCAAATTTACCAGAACAAAAGACATCTTATAAGCCACTTACAACCCCTGACCAAGTCCGTGTGGATATCATCAATACCCTTTTAAAGAAAGGCCGCGTTCTTGATGATATAAAACACCATCGACACTTTTTATTTCAGTCTGAAAAAGTTAAAAAATCTGAAAAAAAGCCCGCTCTTTCTCAATCCGAGCTCCATTTAAAAACAATCATGGGTGATGACTTCAAGGAGGATAAACCCATTAAAGAAAATGTTTTGAAGTTTTTAACGGATTATTTTGACCTCAAATATTCCGAAGAGGAAGAAAAGCGGCTGGTAATGCAAGCTACCCAAATGATTGAAAATGAACGGGCACATCCGGATAGAATATTTTTTTATCATGGATGTGATAGTGAAATTGCTTATGCTTACTCTCTATATACCAATTTATATCAAATTCTTAATGCTGACAGTCAGGCCGTTGCACTGAGAACAGATAACGCACTTTTTCATAAGATATTGAATATCAATGAATTTATAGAGCATTTCTTAAATATATCTAATAACGGCAAAGTGTACAATTACGATGAAGGCTTCATGGAAACCGCAATTTCTACGAATGTATTCTTGTTTGGTAATCACAAGTTAGCAGGTTCGAACACCATTATTTATTACACTAAAAATAAAACAGCAGTTTCAATCAATATCAAAACGATGCTTGAATCCAGTCTTCAAGTTATGGGTATTTCTGATGATTTAATCCAGCAGGCAGTAGATCTTGCACAAGAGTCCCCTTATAAAATGATGGGAACAGTATTTCAATTTAGCCTGCCTTTATCTGTGGTTGATCAATACAGTTATGCCTCCCTGGCAGGGGCTAGATTAAATCCTGTTTCTGTAGGTGAGGAGCGAACCATAAAATTATCGGATATCATAAAACACATGAGAACAGGAGATATCGATAAAAACTACATTGCCAGTCTCCAGGCAAGAGTGATGCTGCCACCGGGTATTCCTATTAAAAATCATGAATATAAATGGGGTAAAGAACCGTCAACTGATTTAAAACAATCATTTGAACAAAAATTATCAAGGCTCAGTGAGAACATGGCCTATGATGTTCTTCTGAGTAAAAGTCCCCTGAATAAACTCAATTCAAAAACGGCACTTGTTCGCTATCTACCTGAAATCATGGCCCAAGCTGGTTTGAGTGTCGGCAGTGAGACCATCAGTGACGACCTGCTTCTTTTACTCATCGATTCAAATGATTACGAGAGCATTAAAGTTATCATTTCCCTATTTCCCCAATTTAAAGACAAAGAAATAGAAGTTCGCGATAAATCCTACCGAAAATATAAAATTGATAAAAATAAAACTCAAACCCTTCTTGAAATTTTACTTGGCAAAGTCAATTCAGGCCATTTAATTAAGCATATTTACGGTGATGACTTTTATGAGGGGAAGCTTGACACCCTAGACTTCTCTCAAGTTCTGGGTGCTATAAGTAAAAACAAACAACTTGAATTTTTGAACCTGCATGGAGACCGAGTCAAAAATGAGAATGATTTGATTAAAGCCTTACAACGAATGCACCCAGAGTACCGTTGGCAGTTTCTCAAAAAAAATGAACATATGGTTCAACACGACAAATCGGTAGGGCTTATCATGAAAACATTGGCTCATGATGAAAGGTTAGAATTTTTTAACAACCACCGTGATACAATTCATTCAATAGAAGGTTTAACCGCATTACTGGACGCATTTCCTGAAAAACAAAGGTTAGGCTATGCAAACCAATATCAAGATTTAATAAAAAGTGGTTATGACTTGCAATTCATTTTAGCTGCGCTGCCTGAAAAGGATCGTTTAGGCTATGCTATCGATAATAAAAATAAAATAGGACAGTTCATTTTCCTACTGGAACTGGTTCTAAATACTCTTCCAACAACGCCAGAGTTATATGAATTAATAGAACCTTTTGAAGATAAAATGTCAAATGGCTTTGAATTAGGTGCAATAATCTCACATCTCATGAATGAGAAGCGTGCAGACTTTGCAAAAAAATATCAAGATAAAATACGCAATGGTTCTGAGTTATCTCATGTTGTAAAATATCTACCCAAAAAATGTCAATTAGATTTTGCCAAAGCCCATCAACAAAAAATTGAAAACGGTAACCAATTAGCAGAAGTCATTGAAGTTATTCCTGGAGATGAGCAATTAGATTTTGCTAAAACCCTTCATACTTGTGTTCAGAATATTAAAGAATTAAAAAAAGTATTAAATGTCCTGCCAGGTGATAATCGACTTGAATTTGTAATGCTGTGCCTCCCAATATTGTCTACTGAAGAAGACTTAAACTCTATAAATGCCCTATTGCCAGGCAAAGAAAATGAACAAATTTTACGAACCCAATTTGAGCAATTTAAAACTTCTCCTAAACTTAAATAATATTAAACTTCAGCTAAGCATTCACAACCTTTTTTGCTGATTATCTTCATTATTATTGACTTCTCGCTGCTCCACAGATTTACCTTTAAAAAAGCCAAATCCCTCATCGGTGAATGGTTTGTCAGTTACAAGATTACACGTTGTTTCTAAATAAGCTGTTCCGTCAACTTGATATCCTATAAGGTGTTGAATATCACTATACGAACCACCACAAGCACCTTGTCTTAAGAATTTTTCCTTTAAGAGCAACCATTTTTCGGGGTTGTCTGAGAGCTCTTTAAATAAAGAAGCAGCAACAATATCACCAATTGGATAAGCAGAATAAATACCAGCATATCCCTGTTCAAAGGAGCCTATCTCAAAATAATGGTCAAAGGTATTTGGGCGCCTGGAATCACGCCAGCTTTCAAGGGGTAAGAATTTTGCTCGAAGCTCGTTGAATAATTCATGAAAATTGTCCACTGAACTTTGATGAATAGCAATGTCATATAAGCTGTATATCATTTGGGTAAGCATGACTTCAGCCATACCAAAAGATTGTGATTTAAGAAATTGTTCCACCTGCTCATCAGAAAATGATTCACTGGTATCATGGTTTCTAGCCAATTTTTTCAAAAACCCAGGGTTCCGGAGAAGATATTCCAACAAAATACTGGGAACTTCAATCGTATCACATTTGTAGTTGTCGCTATCTCCTGTACTTGGATAATGGGTCATGCCAACAGAATAATGCAGCGCATGGCCAAGTTCATGGAGCAAATCTTTAACTTCACTTATAGATAAAAAAGCCTCTCCGTTGCTATTCTTAGGATTAAAATCGGTAGACACGACACAGGCACTCTCCTGTAGTTCAGAACGTGCTGATGCGAATCTTGTTTGTACCTGTGAGGCATAGCCGGCCTCGGTTTTATTAGGACGCTCAAATAAGTCGAGATAAATTGTTCCACATACCTGGCTGGATTTATCTATAATTTTAAAGCCAAGGACATCCTCGTGCCAGGAATTGTTCACTTCAAAAGGAATAAATTCAAGTTGATATAAATCACCAACTGTTTCAAAAATACAATTAAGCGTATGATGCAATTCGAAAAAAGATCGTGTCGCCTCTTCATTAAATTGAAACGTTCTTTCACGGAGTTTATCCCTTAAATACCACATATCCCAAGGCTCAATTGATTCAATACCCAATTCTTTGGCTAAGGCTTCAAGTTGCTTTATTTCGTTGGCATATGGCGTTTTCAGGAGCGCCCCAATATGTTCTAATATCTCATTGATTTGTTTATCATCAAGCGAACGCTTGTATGCTGTAAGGTCAAGAAAATGTTTCTTGTTAAATAAATTAGCCAATTCCTGCCGGTATTTAAGAATCCATTTAATCACTTCGCCATTATCATGAGAGCCATCTGTATCATCAAATTCCGAGGCATAGGTTTGGAATACTTTATATGTTTTCTCTCGAATAGCTCTATCTTCCGCGTTGGTTAACAGAGCCAAAATAGTGGTTATTGATAAATCAAATGAAAAGCCAACGTTATTTGGGGCATTCGCATTGACTCTTGCCCGCTCGAGTAATTCATCAGGAATGCCTTTGGTATCAACAGTATCATCGAATCGAATTTTTAGCGTTCTTTTAGCATACCTAATGTTTTCATTGTATTCAGAAGATAAATGATTTAATTCACGCAAAAGCCCGTTAAACTTTTGTCTGGTTTCCGAATCGAAATGCGTGCCTTGCCTTTCTGCTTTATCGATCCACATATTTAAAAGCGTTTTTTGTTCCTGATCTAAATCCTGATACTCAGTTGCTGCCTCCAGTCTTTTCATCAGTTCATACAGGCGTGTACTTTGATACATTCTTGTTTTAATTCGCTCATAAGCAGTCACAACATTTTTAAAAGTGAGTCTTGTTTCTTTTGAATTGTTTAAATTATTCAATTGCTCAGCAGCCCAATAGATGGTATCGAGGTGGTTAATAATCTCTTCAAGGGGCAACATAAGGGCAGTAAATGTAGGAGGGGCTGACATTTCTTCAAGGGCAGCAATTTGCTTCATTAGCTCTTGTTCCAATCCCGCTAAGTTTGCAACTATTTTCTTGAACTTTTCAGGTTGAAGCATCAAAGGCTCAGGCATAATATGAATCACTAAACAATAAATTTATTTAAATAATAGTCTAAACTTCATTTCTTTGAATCAATGGCGTCAGACTCTGAGGTATCCTTTATCAGCACTACCTCTTCTGTTTGCTTATGCTCTCATTACCTAAAGAAAACCGAGCCGCGACCGTGAGGGAGCGGAAATTTTGGTGTTACACCTAATGAGTAATCAGCCATGGAGTGCATCGAACTGTTCCGCTTCCTTACGGTCGCGGCTCGGTGTTCTTAGCATGATGCTCTTTTGTACTCTTGATTAGCGAATCACAATACGGGATCAAGGGGAAATTTCGTGGGGATTCCTCAGCTCGAACGGCATCGAAGTAACGACGAGATAAAACAAGCTTCTTATCCATAACTCCCGCTATGTCGAGGAGTTCCGCCGTCCCGCGGCTTGTCCGCGGGATCCAGGAATCTCACTCCGAACTTAAATCTCTGGATACCGCGGACAAGCCGCGGGACGGTGGAGTAGCGCGTGAGACCCCAAGGTCATGGGAAGTTAGTGTTATCTCAGGAGCCTGGAGACGTTGTGCAAGGGATTAATCATCACCTTTAGCCAAATGCAATAACGCTTTTTGTAGCGGTTGATAGGAGCAATGCTGGCTTTCGCTGATAATTGATGCTTTTGCCTTGTCTGAAATGTGTTGTGTTTTTGCCTGCTCCGGTTTTACATAGGCCGCAATGGGATCAGCAATATTTACTTTGATAGACAGCAATTGGTACATCCCTGCATCTTTGCGCAGTTTATCGCGCAATTCGGGTATGGCGTAACGTAACTGCGATGCCCAGGCTGCATTGCTAGTGATTAACACCAGACAGCCTTTGTTAAAACTTCCTACCCGGCATTGTGCCGCCAGATTATCAGGTAATAATTGGGTTACTTTGTTGGACAATTCTTCTAATTGGATTGAGCGTTGGCATAACTCTGCGAGCTGTTTATTCAGGCAACGTTTTATTGATCGCATGTGGGTGCCTCTGCAAAAGGAGGATTCTATCCATAATCCAGGTTAAATAAATAGTTCTATCGCTAAATAAACTGATTTATGTATAGAATAGCAAATTAAAGCCAATTGCAATATTATAATTTCTTAAAGTATTTAAAGGTGATCAATGACTGCGACTATTACAGAGACCAATGTTGAGAATAACGTTATTTATTTTACCAGGTTGCATTGGATTATATTTTTTGGCCCTTTGTTTGGCTTGGCTGTTGCGATAGCTCTTTATTATTACATCGTGCAATTACGTGAAGTCAGCATGTTTTTAGGCTTCTTTGCTTTGATCTGGATTTTTATGACCTGGGTTACTTACTATTTTTCTTCCATTACGATAAAAAAGAAACAGGTGATTTTGCGTACGGGAATTATAGTAAGGCAAACTGTGGATATTCCTTTAACTAAAATCGAAACCATAGACATTCGCCAATCTATCCTGGGAAGCATTCTGCGTTATGGCACCCTGGTGATTACTGGAACCGGTGGAACACGCCATCAGGTTAATTATTTGCATAGGCCTTTGACTTGCAGGCGTTATATAGAGCAGTTGATGAATGAGCCTGGGTAAGGAATCCACGTCGTCCTGAGTGCGTCTTTTGGCGCGAAGGATCTCCTGAACGTGGCATGGTGCCAATATGGGGAGATCCTTCGCGCCAAAAGACGCGCTGAGGACGACGTGGATCGTACTACACCAATCTATTCCTCTTCTTTTGAAGAATAACCACAGCCTTCCTGTGGGCACAAAATCTGGCGGCCAAATTTTTTGCTTTCTTTCACGGTAAGTATGGGCCATGCGCATTTTGGGCACGGTTTGTCTATGGGTTCATTCCATAACGCATAATCGCATTTTGGATAATCGCCGCAGGAATAGAAAATTTTACCTTTACGTGATTTTCGCTGCAGGATTTTAGCGTGATTGCATTTGGGGCAAACCACGTTAGTATCCGCCGGTTTTTCCAAAGGCTCCATATGTTTGCATTGCGGATAATTACTGCAGCCAATAAACCGTCCATAACGGCCAGTTTTAATGTGCAAGGCATGGTCACATAAAGGACAATTTCGCCCTTCAACCGTTTCTGGTTCCGCTTTCTCATTATCCTGACCCGCCATGTCCTGAGTATAATCACATTCAGGATAGCCAGTACATCCTATGAAACGCCCGCGTTTTCCTAATCTTATGGATAAGGGTTTTTGACATTTGGGGCATTCTTGTTCCAATAGTTCAGTCGTTACGTCTTTGCGTTGTACCTGTTCATCAGTATTTTGAATTTGCTGCACAAAGGGCTGCCAAAATTCTTCCAAAACAGGAATCCAGTCTTTTTCACCGCGGGCTACCGCATCCAGGGTATCTTCAAGTCCCGCAGTAAATTGATAATCCACATAACGGGTAAAATAACTGGTCAGAAAGCGATTGACGATACGTCCAACATCAGTGGGAAAGAATCTCTTTTTATCAACGACTACATATTCACGTTGCTGCAAAGTATGAATAATCGCAGCATAAGTAGAAGGTCGTCCAATATCATATTCTTCCAGCGCCTTAACCAGGGTCGCTTCCGAATACCTTGGTGGCGGCTCTGTAAAATGCTGGTTGGCCTCAATGTCGAGTACGTTTACCTTTTCGCCAACAACAAATGGAGGCAAGATGCCTTCACTGTCTTCATCTTTGGAATCATCCTTGCCTTCTTCATAAACTGACAGAAAGCCACGGAACGTTACTGTAGAACCGTTAGCGCGGAATATATTGCCTTCACCACAACTAAAATCTACAGCCACTGTATCCATAATGGCGTCTTCCATCTGGCAGGCTACTGTACGCTGCCAAATTAAGCTGTAGAGCTTGAATTGGTCGCTGGTCAGTGATTCCTGTACCATTTCAGGAGTGCGCTTGATGGAGGTAGGTCTAATGGCCTCATGAGCTTCCTGAGCATTTTTTGACTTGGTTTTATAAACCCTTGGTGCAGCAGGGCAATTATCCTTACCATAACGTGCAGTAATAAATTGGCGAATCTCTTCTATTGCTTCATTAGCCAGATTTACTGAGTCGGTACGCATATAACTGATGAGACCCACAGTACCTGTGCCAATATCAATACCTTCATAAAGCTGCTGAGCTACCATCATGGATTTTCGCGCAGTGAACCCCAGTTTGCGAGCGGCCTCTTGCTGCAAGGTTGAGGTAATGAACGGGGGCGATGGTTTACGTTTACGTTGTTTCTTTTCAATTTGAGTAACGCACAGATAACCTTTAGCCTGTTGAATCAGCTCGTCTTTTATTTTATGTGCCTGATCATGCTGAGTGACAGTAAACTGTTGTAATTTTTCGTTTTTATAGTGCGTCAGACGTGCTTCAAATGCGGTTTTATCATGATTGCATTGAGCAAGAATTTTCCAGTATTCCTGGGCAATAAATCGTTCAATTTCTTCTTCACGTTCAACAATCAGTCGAAGTGCCGGGCTTTGGACTCGTCCAGCAGACAGTCCGCGCCGGATTTTTTTCCATAACAGAGGCGAAAGGTTAAAGCCCACCAGATAATCCAGAGCACGGCGCGCCTGCTGGGAATTCACCAGATCCATGGATATGGTACGTGGGTTATCAATTGCATCCTGAACAGCCGATTTGGTAATCTCGTTAAAGAAAATCCGGTGAACCGCTTTTTCCTTAATCAGATTACGCTCTTTCATAAGCTCAAAAATATGCCATGAAATGGCCTCGCCCTCTCTATCAGGGTCCGTTGCCAATAAGAGAGAATCTGCTTTTTTAAGTGCTTTTGCTATCGTTTCAATATGGCGCGCGTTTTTTTCCAGGGGGGCGTAAGTCATATGGAAATGGTCGTCTGGATTAACTGAACCCTTACGTGGCGGAAGATCGCGCACATGGCCATAAGACGCTAACACTTCATAGTCTACGCCTAAATATTTTTGAATTGTTTTTGCTTTTGCGGGTGACTCAACGATCACCAAGTGTTTACTCATATGAAATAAACCTTATCCTTTAAGTTAGCCTAAATGGGTTTTTAATAACTCATGATTCTCAATGTACAGATAAAGCATCTTCTGTTTGGTATAGCACAAGATCCAGAAAAGCCAACTGTTCTTCATTGAAATTATTTTCAAGAACGTTCCTGATGGTCCATTTTGTTTCTTGCAGAGTGACTATTCGAGACTCTGAGTTTTGCAATTGATTGAGGATTGTTTCCAGAACATCAGAATCAACGATTTTCCATAATTTCATGCGCATCAGAAATTGATAACTGGCTTTGGTTAATTTCATTTGTTCATCGTAAGTAAACACGCGAATGGAATTGTGTTGCGCGGGTTTAATGTAAAGCGATTGATCATCGGTATATAACATGTCTTCTTCATCAATAAATTCTTGTGAGTCCTGTTCATTAGATTTATGGCTTTTTTGAAGTTGAGTCAAACTTTTTTCAAATAAATTCAACAACATTTCAAATAAATTATCTTTCATATTCACACCTTATATAGCCACCGGGGATTGATTGTACCGCCCCTTGTAATTCTAATTCTGCAAGCTCACTAGTCACTTGTTCTATTGTATAGCCACTGCGTACAATGATTTGATCGATAGTCGTCATTTCAAAGCCGATGAACTTTACTAGGTTTTCATTCCCGCTGGCAAGGGAAAAAACCGGTTTATCTGCACTTGGTTCCTCGGTGTCCATTCTTAATTCATCCAGTACATCCTGAACTGAGGCAACCAGCTTGGCCCCTTGTTGTAACAAATAATGGCAGCCGCGAGCCAATGGGTTATGGATGGAGCCTGGAATAGCCAACACATCTCTGTTTTGCTCCAGAGCCATCTTCGCAGTAATGAGAGAACCACTCTTGATTGCCGCTTCAATAACCAATGTGCACAATGATAAGCCGCTTATTATACGATTTCTGCGTGGAAAATGTCCAGCGATTGGTGGACTTTTTAGTGGAAATTCACTAATTAGCAAGCCATTTTCAGTTATTTGCTCCGCAAGCTTTGCATGTCGGCGCGGATAAATGCAATCGATACCCGTACCCAAAACTGCTATGGTTTTTCCGCCAGACTCCAGACAACCTATATGTGCCTGGGCATCAATTCCCAATGCCAGACCACTGACAATCGTGATGCCATGAGGCGCCAAGGCCTTGGCAAAGTTTTTCGCATTTTCACTGCCAGTAATTGACGGGTTGCGACTGCCTACCATAGCCAATCTGGGCTGATCGAATGCGCTGAACTGTCCTTTGGCATATAAAACTACGGGAGGATCAGCAATTTCCCGGAGCAGAGCAGGGTAATCAGGCGAGTCCCAGCTAATAAGATGATGTTGCTCTGAGGCATCAGCCCATGCTAAATCAGCCTGGACGGAAGCTAAGTCAAAGCCTGCAATCGTTTGGGCCAGTAAAGGCGGTAACCCTGCTTTTTCGAGTTCAGATTGTGATAATTGGAACATCTCATGTAAATCGGGCCAGCGTTTTTGCAATTTTGCAGTAGTTCTTGGCCCTATTTTTTCCATTTTATTCAGGGCCAAGAGGTAAATTAAATTATTCATGGGTTGGTCACTGTATCCATCAAATATACGGCTCGGGTAGAGCGGACTATTAAAGCGAAACTGGTTTTGGTAAAGACGCGAAATACCATAGCCTCACCAATTCGTTCAGCAGGTAATTTTATTTTAATCAAATGGTTTTTAGGATCAGGTACTACACGTCGTCTTTTATATATACCAAGGACATCACCTGCTTCTAAGCCTGATTTGGCACCTAGATTAATAACGACTACTGAACCTACCGCCGTCTGGTTTTTACCTTCGGGCATATTATCCGGCATTTCCATAATGCTGCCCATGACCCGACAAACAGGGGTTTTAGGTTCGAAATAAAAATCAAATTCAGGACTGTTGTTAATTAAAACCTTATCCAGTTTGCGAATGCCAACATTGATGTCAGTGAGTAACAGTGTTGCTGGTTCTCCACCGGCACTTAACTCTCCCTGACCCACCAAGGTAGCTTTGTAGCCCAGTAATTCCTTGGTACGAGGGTCTACATAATTTTTTCCGGAGCGGAATACAGAATAGGCTATAGTTCCGCCCTTGGGCATTTTTTTTGAAGGGTGTAATCCTTTGACATAGACTTCATCACCTTGTCCGCCAAGCATACGCTCACCCATTAAGGCCACTACATATGGAGCCCGGATGAGTACATCTTCATCCAAAATCAGGGATTCATTTAAAAAGGGTTTAATGTCATCCAGGGGAATAGGAGGAATGGCCTTATCCAGAGAACTAACCCGCGCAGAGGGGGAGAGTTTGACGGTTCCATTGGACAATACCCGGATGTAGGGTTTGTTTTGGTAATAGTCCAGTACCAGAATTGCTCCCGGATAGAGGCGGTTCGGATTTTTAATATGGGGATTGGCTCGCCACAAGGCTTTCCATTCCCATGGATTTTTAAGGTATCTGCTGGCAATGCTCCACAAACTGTCGCCATGTTGAACCACATAACGAGGCGGAGAGTCAGTTCTGAGACTCAGGGCATGACTTATATTCACCGCAATGAAACAGCACAGAATAAGCAGGTATCGCATGTATCAATCCTTTGTTAGGCCTTGCAGCCTTGCTGCATATAGAGGATAATATCACGACTTTTATGTGGAGAACCAGACGCGCCATGGCTATTCGAAAGATTCTTTATTTACCTGACGAGTGTTTAAGAAAAGTTGCCAAGCCAATAGTCACTTTTGATGATAATTTGCAGACTTTAATTAATGATATGTTTGATACTATGTATCACGCTCGAGGGGTAGGCCTTGCGGCACCACAAATAGGAGTAAGCCTGCGTTTGTCTGTAATTGATGTTGTTGGTGACAAGACGGAGCAGTTGGTTATCATTAACCCTGAAATTGTTTCCTCCGAGGGCGAAAAAGAATTTGAAGAAGGCTGTCTTTCTGTTCCAGGAGCTTATGATACAGTCATCAGGGCGGAACGGGTAACGGTGAAAGCGCTTGACCGATTTGGAAATCCTATAGAAATTAAAGGCGAAGGCTTGCTTGCCGAATGCCTGCAGCATGAAATTGATCATATGAATGGCAAGTTATTTGTTGATTTGTTGTCGCCGTTAAAACGTGCCATGGCGCGTAGAAAACTGGATAAATTCAAGCGCCGTCATCAAGTACGTAAATCATGACGAGTTTGAACATCGTTTTTGCCGGCACTCCTGAATTCGGTTTACCTTGTCTGGACGCTTTAAATCAATCTTCCCACCATATTACGGCGATTTATTCTCAACCGGATCGCCCATCCGGCAGGGGGCGTAAAGTATTGCCTTCTGCGGTTAAAGAATGGGGAATGGCACACCAGATTCCTGTTTATCAGCCATTAAACTTTAAAACCCCCGAGGCTGTTGCTGAATTGGCTGCTTTAAAACCCGATGTCATGATAGTCATTGCCTATGGCCTGATTTTACCTCGGGCAGTACTTGAAATACCTCGTCTGGGCTGTATCAATGTTCATGCTTCTTTATTACCAAGATGGCGTGGTGCTTCACCCATACAGCATGCCGTGTTATATGGAGATCCCCAATCGGGAGTGACCATTATGCAAATGGATGCGGGCATGGACACAGGGGCTATGCTTTGTAAAGTCGAATGCCCCGTTACTCCTGCTGATACTGCGGGTAGTTTGCACGATAAATTAGCGCACATGTCAGCCACCCCATTGCTTGAGACTTTAGACGCTCTGGCTGCGCAAAGGGCTCGTCCAGAAATACAGAATAGTGAACTGGCTACCTATGCCGGTAAAATTAATAAAGAAGACGCACTGATTAACTGGCAGGATTCAGCAACGGATATTGACAGGAAAATTCGTGCTTTCAATCCCTGGCCTATCGCTTATACTCATTTGGGTGATGAGGTATTACGCATTTACCAGGCGCACATTGTTGAAAAACAGTGTTCGGAAAAGCCCGGAACTGTTTTAACCATAGACAAGAAAGGAATGTTGGTTGCTGCTGGTGATAACGCCTTGTTGGTTGAGCGGATCCAATTTCCAGGCGGTAAGGCAATATCCATTGCTGACTGGTTAAATTCCGGTAAAACCCAATTGCATACAGGCCTTGTTCTGTAATGAAAAATAATGAAAGGCTGCAGGCTTTAAAAATTCTTACCAGCTTACTCGAAGAAAAATCCTCTTTATCCCAGTTAATGCCTCCTTCTGCCGATGTGACGCCAATGACCAAGGAAATTTGTTTTGGATTTTGCCGTCATTATTTCCGTTTGCAGGCTATAGCGGACTGTCTTGTTGACAAGCGTCCCAAGGCCATAGAAGTGTGGATAGCACTTTTAATGGGTATTTACCAACTGCATTACATGAACAAACCTGATTATGCCGTGGTTAAAGAAACCGTTGCGTTACTCGAAAAAATAAAGAAAGTCTGGGCTAAAGGCCTGGTGAATGCCGTTTTACGGAATTTTTGTCGTCAGCAAAGTGACATTTTGGCCAGGCTGGAGTCGAATCCAGCATTTCATTTTGGCCAGCCGCAATGGTTATTGAAACGTTTAAAAGCTGATTGGCCTGAAGACTGGGGAGCCATTGCTCTGGCAAATGATGCTCATCCCCCAATGACTTTAAGGGTCAATAAACAGAAACATTCTACCGCTGATTATCTGGATATTTTACATAAAGCTGGAATTGCAGCGGCCTTACATCCGATAGCCTCCGATGCCATCATTTTGACGATACCCTGTGACGTACATAGTTTACCTGGTTTTAGTGAGGGCTGTGTTTCAGTCCAGGATGCTGCGGCTCAACTGGCCTTGCCTCTGCTCTCTTTAGAACCGGGTTTGCGCGTGTTGGACGCCTGTTGTGCTCCAGGTGGAAAAACCTGCCATATTTTAGAATCGCAGCCCGACTTGTCTGCCTGCATTGCTATGGATGTGGATCCCAAACGCCTGAAAAGGGTTAAAGAAAATATGGACCGGTTGCAGTTAAATGCAACCCTGGTTCAGGGGGATGCATTGGCACCTGCTCTCTGGTGGGACGGCATACCCTTTGACAGGATTTTACTGGATGCCCCGTGCTCAGCAACCGGCGTGATTCGGCGTCATTCTGACATCAAGCTATTGCGTACAGAGGATGAGGTAAAGGCCGTAGTGGAAGTGCAGCAGTCCATGTTAGAAGCTATGTGGCCTTTACTCGCTCCAGGCGGCCGTATGGTGTACGCGACTTGTTCTATCATGGCTGATGAAAATGAAAAGCAAATAAAACGTTTTGTAACCAACCATCCAGATTGTCAGATTTGGAAAGATAATTGGGGCTGGGGCAGAGCAACGCCTTATGGGCAACAAATTTTGCCGGGAGAGTATGAAATGGATGGTTTTTTTTATAGTGTATTAATCAAGAGTCAGTAGGTTTGTAGACACTGCGACCCCTGGATCCCGCGGACAAGCCGCGGGACGGCGGAATTTTGTTTAAGGATGAAAAATGACAATCAATTGGCCTTTAATTATTGTTTTGTTTTGTTTGTGCATACCAGGAACCTGCATTGCAATGACTCGTCTTATCCATTTTCTATTAGAGCAAAACACCGAAGAATTAAAAAAGAGATTTAGCCGTTATGCGACATTACAGACCCTGGTGATGGTTTTTGTAATGAGTTTTGCCGGTGCTGTGTTATCTCCGAGAACTGGCTTGGGTTCTCCTTTACTGGAAGGGCTTTTACAGGGTAAAGGGGAGTGGGCATCGTTTCAAGCCATTTTATTACCGACTTTTTTATATGCTCTTGGCGGGGTGATTCTTTTTTGCGGCCTTTTTTATGGTGTGGCAGGGTCAATTCTTGATGAGCACAGTTTTCAAATCATGAAAAAATTACGTGCAGCGCTTGGCCTTGATGGTTGCGTGCTTTATGGCGGGGTAGTTGAAGAGATTATAGCCCGGTGGGGGCTTATGAATGTGGTGGCTTTTTTTGCGCTGATGTTTGCCACAGAAAAAACGAATTTCGTCATCATCGTGTCCATCTTTTTAAGCGGCTTATTATTCGCTGTGGGGCAAATTCCTGCTTATATTGCATCAGGTTGTGTCCCTGGTCGGCGGCTTGTTTATTCTGTTGTTTTACTGAGCCTTTTCCAGTCTTTACTTTTTGGATTTTTATTTTGGCAATACGGATTGATTTCTGCAATATTGGCACATATGCTATTTCACTTGGGATGGGCGCAGTACGATAAAATCTAATTTTGGTATCAAATTTAAAAGGGACTTTATATCATGAAAAAATGGTTGGCAATGGTAATGCCTTTGATTCCTATGGCGTGCTCTCACGCGGCAGAAACGGGATTTTATTTTAACCTGGGAGCACAGGTGGCGTATTTTCCAGTTCAAAAACCAGTGTAATTGAACGTTCTACCTCTGTCTTGTACAGTCCTACAGCTATAGGTACCAGCCTGTTTACTTTGCCTGATGTGACCTGGAATAACCACTTTAAAAACGGTTTTGACCTCAGTGCAGCAGCCGGCTATCACTTCAACTCCCATTGGCGGGCGGATGCTGAGTTTCTCTATCAAAATATACAACGCAGCAGCTATGGAACTTATGGTTGGCTGGAGCAAAACAGCGTCACAGGTGCTGTTTATGCCTTACAGCGTAATAATCCCATCAGTGCGGTAACTTCCCGAGCCAATTTGTATTCCTTGCTGACTAATGCCGCTTTTGATTTTAACAGTTATTCTAATTGGACTCCGTTTATTAGTGGTGGAATGGGAGTAAGCTGGCTCAAATCAAGGAGTCTGCAGACTAATGACATTATTAATATTGATGATCCTAATACGCCATTAATTGAAACAGCACCTGCGAGTCAATTCAGCCCATCACTGTACGGAACGGCGTTCACCTGGCAATTTAAGGCAGGTGTCGCCCGTGAACTACAGAAAAACCTGTCCCTTCTTCTGCAATACAGAGTGTTGGGTACTTCTGATTTTAAACAGAGCAACAGTTTGATTCAATCGAACCCTGGTAATCCTGGACAAAGTGATTTCCATATAGGACAACATGATATTTCCGGTTTGTTGACCCAGGCCGTTGAAGTGAACTTGCGTTGGGATGTTTGATTTTAGGGCAAAGAGTCTGTGCCAGTGCTTCGAGACGGCGCAAAAAGCCGCGCCTCCTCAGCACGAACGGATTGTGCGAGGGCAGAAAAAGTTACGGTTTTATTCAGAACTGATGTGAATTCGAAATAAGGGTTTTATTATCTCATCCCACCCACCGGCCCGTTCGTGCTGAGGAGGGGTGGTAACGCAGTCTCGAAGCAGGCACCAGGGCAAAAAATCTGTGCCCATGCTTCGAGACGGCGCAAAAAGCCGCGCCTCCTCAGCACGAACGGATTGTGCGAGTGCAAAAAAAGGTTACGGTTTTATTCAGAACTGATGTGAACTCGAAAATAAGGGTTTTATTATCTCATCCCACCCACCGGCCCGTTCGTGCTGAGGAGGGGTGGTAACCCCGTCTCGAAGCAGGCGCCAGGGCAAAAGATCTGTGCTAATGTTTCGAGACGGCGCAAAAAACCGCGCCTCCTCAACACGAACGGATTGTGTGAATACCGATATGGTTACAAAAGTTTAAATATTTAATTGTAATATTTCTTGAAATTATAAAACTCTTGTACTAGAGTCTGATGACTTTAGCGACATCAATGTTCTTTTTGCCTAATCAAAAGACACTATTTGAGCACTAACCTCTTCAGGTTTTCATAGTGTAAAAAAGTTGTAAAGTAAGCCTTTCTTAATGTTGCCTTAATTTTGAACATTTAATCTGTGATTAACTTTAATTAACATTAAAGGTTGAGGTATGCCAGCAAACGCAAACTTTAGAAGTGATTTTGCCTCTCTTGTTCAAGAGTTACATGAGAGACCTGATGATCCTCGATTAAAAAAGGATCTGGTCAGCCGTTTACCGGAAATGAAGGCACGTGCTCAACATGATCCCATGGCTCTTTATTTAGCCTGGCGAAAATTTATTCGCCCACATCTCCTCAATTCAGGACAATGATGCGCCAGTCTGCAGCAAAGGGCTGTACTAATGCCATGTTGTCTTTGAGCGAATTATTAGTTAAATCCGGCTCACCAGCTGATTTGGAAACAGCCGCTTATTACATGCAAAAAATATTATCTTCTGGCGATACATACATCAAAGAGGGTGGTAAAAAACTGCTGAATTCTTCTCCTGCTCTTGCAGAGAAGTTAAGAGCACAAGACAAGACTGTTTATAACCTTAAAATCAGATTTTTCGGCCAACCAGAACAGCGAACAGAAAACGCACCTCTTCCGATACGAGCAACTGCTCTTGGGAATTCATAATCTGAATTCCATTCTTTGCGGGATTGTGAAACAATCCCGTATCTTTATTTTCAACAACCTGAAGCAATGCAAACCGAGTTTCTTTATTTACCTATAGAAAGCCTGCAGGCCGGACAATATCAGCCGCGCCAGGATTTTAACCCAGCCGCATTACAGGAACTTGCCCAGTCCATCGCATCACAAGGGCTCATTGAGCCGCTAGTTGTCCGCGCCATTGCCAAACAACGCTACGAAATTATTGCTGGAGAAAGACGTTGGCGAGCCGCGCAATTGGCAGGATTGCATGAAGTCCCTTGTATGGTAGGTGAATACTCCGACAAGCAAGCCTGTGCGCTTACCCTGATTGAGAACATTCAACGTCAGGACTTAAATTTAATCGAAGAAGCCACTGGCTATCGTCGTTTAATTGATGAATTTCATTATCATCAGGATGAAATAGCTGTATTAATTGGCAAATCGCGCAGCCATATTGCTAATATTTTACGGTTACTGACCTTAACTGAATCAGTTAAAAATTTATTGCGCGACAAAGTACTGTCTTTAGGACATGCACGCGTTCTGGTCGGATTAAGCTCTGCCCACCAGGAAGCCTTTGTACAACAAGCAGTAGAGGAGCAATGGTCAGTAAGGCAATTGGAACAGGCAATTAAACAACATAAAAATAAAGAATTAGAACAACCCAAAAATCCAAAACAAGATAAAGACATAGAGCGGCTGCAGACTATCCTTGCAGAACAAGTAGGTGCGCCTGTCCAAATTGTAAGCGATAGTGACGATGGCGGCTGGTTAAAAGTGAAGTTTTTTGACAATGATACCCTCGCAGGGCTTTTGGAGCGACTGGGCTTACGATATGATTAGAGATTGTCTTTGGCGTGAAGTTACCTGTTTTTTTACTTAATGTAAGGAAAAAATTGATGAAAAAGACGTTAATTGGCGTGTGCTTGTGGTCGCTATGGTCGATTCCTGCTTCTTATGCCAGTTTGCAAAGTGGTGTTGATAAATTAATTAACCGTTTGAATCCCAATGTGAATCTTGGAATGGTTGTTTTCGATCTGAATTCAGGGGAAACCTTATACAAACGTAACGCAGACCATTTGTTTATTCCTGCAAGCAATATGAAACTTTTTTCTGAAGCGGCTACTTTAATGGCTCTGGGGCCTGACTATCGCTTCAAGAATCAGTTAAGCACCAGCGCCAGCCAGTTACAGCAAGGGGTCTTGCATGGCAATTTGTATTTACATTTAAGTGGCGATCCTTCCTTTACCCGCCATGATTTAAATCAGTTGCTTTCAAAACTGAAAGACTGGAATATTACAGCGATTGAAGGAAATATTTTTATAGACAGCAGCCTGACATCCATTCCTGCTTATCCTCCAGGCTGGTTGGCTGCCGATTTGGCGTATAGCTATGGTGCGCCGATTGCACCTCTTATGGTGGATGCGAACCGATTGACGGTCACGGTTAATCCTGGTGCCAAAGTTGGTGATCCGGCCATTGTAGAAGTTGATGATGGTGGTGGCACAATCAACCTGACCAATCAGGCACAAACCAAAGCCACTGAAAAAGGATGCGGTGTCGGATTTACTCTTGATCCTGAAAACAACCTGACAGTGCGGGGTTGCGTTGGCCTTGGACAATGGGCAGTACAACAACGCCTGGCAATAAAACATCCTCTGGTTTATATCGATGGGATGATTAAAAGCCAGTTAGCAAAAGCCAATATCCAATTTAATGGCAAAATTGATTTGGGTCGAGCACCGGCGGGTTCCCTGTTAATCGCCACGGAATATTCCAAACCTGTATCTCAATTAATGGCTGATACTTTAAAACCTTCGGACAATCTGTATGCTGACAGTCTGTACTTGCATGCGGCTGCTAAAATTAATGGTTCGCCAGTTAACTGGAATCAGGCAGAGCCTGTTGTGAAGAAGTTTCTGCAACAACAGACCGGTATTGATTTTTCTAAGGCAACCTTTACTGATGGCTCGGGATTGTCACGTTACAATCTGGTCACTCCTGAGCAGACGCTAGCCTTGCTGAAATTTTTATACCAGCGTTTCTCACTGGCTTATGAATATATTGCTGCCTTACCTATTTCTGGTCGTGACGGCACGTTGCAAAAGCGGTTTAAAACACCAGGCCAACAAGGATTTATTCGTGCTAAAACCGGTACTATGACGGGAATGAATAGCCTTTCCGGCTATTTATATACTGCCAATGGCCATACTTTGGCTTTTGCCATGTACATTAACAAGCAACCAGGTAAATCTTCAGGACCTGGACGTCCCTTGTTAGATGCACTTTGCACCTATTTCCTGGCTCAAAGCCCTGGTAATGGCAGTCTGGCACGGGTTTTTGCCCCGCATAACCGGGTTAAATTCCAATCCAATCCAACTCAGGGTGAGGTGCAAAGAAATCACCAGGCTAAATGGAGACGTTTGGAATCACAGGTGAAATTCGCTCTCAAAGGTCAGGATGTGACGGTGATTTATAGAGGCAATGAGCTGATTGTCACTGACAATCAATCCGATGCGAATAAGGTATGGTCTGCATTGCAATCGGTAGGAAAAAAATATCCTTTTGCTGTGGCTTTGTCCTCACCTTCATTAACTGTTTCCCCACAAGGCAAACCCATGGTACTTTGGGTACAAACGCCGTCAACAGCAGAAGGTGCCCAAAGAACATGGACAATTCGAGAGGCGGTGTAGCCGATTGCAAATGGCGTATGTGAGGCGTAGCCCGGTTACTCACGGATCCACGTCGTCCTGAGCGCGTTTTTTTTGCGCGAAGGATCTCCTCAACGCGGCATGGGTGCCAGTATTTGGAGATCCTTCGCGCAAAAAGACGCGCTCAGGACGACGTGGATCGGGGATTGAATATAGGTATGTTTTACCCCGGTTGCAAGCAAGCCGGGCTACAGGAGATTTCATTGCGTTTTTTAGTTCAAATTACCTTATGGTTTTTATGTCAAGCGTCTACTGCGTTCGCAACACCCCAATTTCTAACCCTTTCAGATATTCATTATGGCAGTGACATTAGCCCTGCTGATGGCCACAACACCGGTGATGAATTTTTAACTGTTGCCTTGAACAAAATGAACGAATTAAGCAAGAAAGCCGATTTTATTCTTTATCTAGGCGATATACCTACCCATTCCGCTTCCTTCTGGGGGGCTGGCAATAAAGCAGAATATGAAAGAACACTATTTCACCGGTTATTTGAAGCGGATTCTGAATTGAAACCCATGTTTTACATTACCGGCAATAATGATTCTCTGGCGGGAAATTATCAGCCTTTTGAAGTCAACGGAAAATCGCCTTTAAACTATGCAACAGATTGGACAGGAGCCTGTGTCCACTGCGAGGGATTAATCATTGATGACAGCCATATGCGTCATGACGGCTATTATTCCAGTTACGTTATTCCTGATAATAAAGACATTATGTTAATTGCTTTAAACACGGTGCAATGGACAAAGGCTCCCATCCTGTTACCCAAATACCCGCATCAGGAACGTGACGCCCTAATGCAATTGTTTTGGCTCGAACAACAGCTAAAAAAGCATAAAGCAAAACAAATGTTAATCGCCATGCATGTGGCACCTGGAAATGACTATCATGGTGCTCCTTTATGGCATGATGTTTATTTACAGAAATTCATTAAAATCCTGTCACAATATCATTCTTCCTATGAGCAAATCACCTTGCTCACTTCCCATAGCCATATGGATGAAGTGCGGAACATTAAATTACCAGACGGGGTTAGTGTTTTTGCTTATTCTACTCCCGGAATTAGCCGTAAACACCATAATAATCCCGGTATGAAACTCTTTCTTTTGAACGATGAACTACATATCAAAGAATTTATTACTTATTACACTACTGCTTTGGAAGAGTGGGGAAATGAACTTTATCATGCATTGGGAACTCCTGATGCCATTTTTCCCGAATGTCAGAACATCACTCTGGCGCAGTGCCTTAATACGTTGAGTGTAAAGCAAGTGTGTGCTTATTTGGATGAGGGAATGTTCTATGGGGTAAAAAGCCCCCGTGTTGCTGCTGAAGAATGCAACAAGGTTTATACTGTAAATCAGCAATAGGAAAGGTCGGGAACCAAGCGTGTAGCGTGTAGCCCGTATTAGCGAAGCGTAATACGGGATCGAAGTAGTAATATTTCCCGCATTACGCTGACGCTAATGCGGGCTACGAAGGCTGTGCTGCT
This sequence comes from Legionella shakespearei DSM 23087, assembly GCF_000373765.1. Lineage (GTDB taxonomy): Bacteria > Pseudomonadota > Gammaproteobacteria > Legionellales > Legionellaceae > Legionella > Legionella shakespearei. The sequence continues at coordinate 99,068 of NZ_KB892435.1, forward strand.
CCCGACAAATAAAGATTATGCAGCGTGTAGCCCGTATTAGCGAAGCGTAATACGGGATCGAAGTAGTAAGATTTCCCATATTACGCTGACGCTAATGCGGGCTACGAAGGCTGTGCTGTTCCCGACAAACATTTATACTGTAACCGTTTCAGGATTTTCAGGAAGCTCTTCACTGGGAAGATTTCTGATACGCTGGGCTTCTACAACCAATACTTTGAAATAATCATAAGACATGTAGAAATTACCTTTGTCGCCATATTCTTCACCCCATGAATTTCTCAGAGTGAATAAACCTTTATGTTGACGACCCTTGCTATCGGTAGCAACGGCTTCATCATCGTAACCCGTGATCACCATTTCATGTCCGCCAAAGAATGGGCGTAAATAAATATCACGAGCGATTTCAGGAGTCAGAACCCAGGTGTCATTTTCAGCACTGCGTGTACCAACTGCGCCTGCAGTACCCAAATCCAAATCTACCAGCAGGACAGCGAAAGTAACTCGGTCTTTATCATTAAGCGCTGTTTTGACTTCATTGATGGTTTTATCGGTATCTGTTCTTTCCAGAAAGGCCTGATATACATCAAGTATTGGTGAAAAAAGGATGTCCTTTTCAGAGAGGTCTTCACTCATCTGATGGAATTCTTCCAATGACATAGGCGTCGTGGGAGTTGATTCCGATGATGTTGGATATTCAGTTAATCCACCACAACCCATAGCACGTTGTTTTTCTTTACTTACTATTCCAAAATTTTCCATTTGGCTTAATACGATGCGACCAAAGGAACCATCCCAACCGCTTGGTGAATAACCATTCTGTTCCAGATGTAAACCTAACTGCAGTTGACACAATTGGCTGACGTAGTCGCCTTTATCTAATGCTGCATCGACAGCTGCTGTGGTTGCGAAAGTCACGCAAGAACCATAGCTGCCCTGGTTTAAAACAGGTACATTGTTCATGCCTAATTCAATTTTACTTGGCAAATGTGATGGAGTTTTTAAAGTATTTGTTCTGTTGATTGTTGCGGTATTTCTTTTGTTCAGCGTTTCGAGTGCTGATTTGGATAATTGCATTTTAAGCAATTTGATATTTTGCTTTTTCACTTTGCCTTGAATGGCATTTTTTTGTGGTGCTTTAATAGATTGATCAATGGTACCAACTATTTTCAGGTCTTGCGCAAATAAATTGGAACTTAGTGCTAAAGATAACCATAATAACTGATGTAGTCGCATTTATATCTTCTCCGGTTGTACTATACGTTAATTAGCGGAGAGCCATGATACTAGATGATTGAATAATAATCAACATAGATTTATTGTGATCACTTGAGCGAAAAAATAATATTATTGGTTAGGTACTATTCGCAATTTTTTGTGACGAAAGGTTTAGTTAATAATTTTGGAGTATAGTAATAAAGAATAAGTACATTCATTTATCATAAAGGTTACGATTATGACGCATTCAAAACTCTATACAGACAATGTACGCGAATTTCTAACTGATGGTACAACAGAACAACGGCTTGATGTGGATGCAGTAACCGCCTTGACAGATGGCTGTCAATTATCTGATTTACAACATGTGTACAGCCAAATAAGTGATTTGTTGCGTGAAACAAACGATGCCCAATTTGGAATCGAATCTCAGCTTATAGAGGGACAATGGGTACGAAACGCAACCAGAGCTGTACCTCTTGCCGAACGCATGTCTCATGAGGCTCCGGTTATTGAAGCAAATAATGCGCTGATGCGCTGTTTAGCCCGTTTAAGACCCATTGATTATGCCATTGGGAAAAAGCATCATGAAAATAATCCTGCTTTGGAAGCTGAGGTCAGAGATAAGCTAAAAGCTCAATTTGCAGAAACCGCAACCCTCATTTTACACACTGCGCAAAGCGGCAAAAGTGACGAACAGATACTCGAAGAAATCAAAAAGCTTGAAAAAAAATTTAATACCGCTTTAATTCAGGGTCTTCATGATGCCAATTTGAGCGCTGGCTGTGAGTCTGTCGAAGATGCGGAGAAACTTTTATTCCATTATCGTAATTTATCCAGCCTACTGGATCCTGCAAGAACCATGGTTACCCTGACTTATGATGAAGAAGCAAAAGTGTTGCAGCGTGAAACCCAGTATCCAGTCACTAAAAAAAGTGAGCGGCAAAAACTGGAGTGTGATGCGCTTAGAATGCTTCAACCCCATCCTTTCAAAGAGGAAAAGAACGGACATAATGTACGCAACCTCGCCAGCCAGCAAGCAGACAGTCTCTTTGCTGACTTAATGGTACAAGATGACAGGGCCTTACCTGCGCAAGCCAGAAAAACGCATCTGACGGGAACGAAAAATGCTTTTATTGTTAAAAATGAATTAATACCGGTTGAGAGTTTACCTGATGAGGCCCGGTTGACTGATTACCAGGCGTCAACGGATAATACCCTTTGGCTGGCGCGCACCGGAGTGCCTGTTTATGTTGGCAGTGGCGAAGACAAAGAGTCAATTCAATTACATACTACAGAGAATCTGCAACAAATTCGCCGTGCAGCGCAAGAGCGCATGGGGCGTGCTGAACTCTATTTGCACGTAACCTGTTTGAATACCTACACCCCACTGGAAAACCAGAAATCCATGATCGATCATCTGTATGAGGCGACCCGAGGACAGGAAAGTGGCGGTGATGAAATCTCTTATGTGCCAACAAACCATGATGGTACGTTCCGGGCTATGGACGTGGCGCCGCATCTTGTGTTTGCGGAGGGTAGTGAACCTTCCTATTCTTTACCCTTGCAAAAGGCGGATCGGCTGGCTCAGGTTACCAAGGTGGTTTTAGCTGCCGCACAGGATGAAGCGACGGTCAGTATTGTCCAGTGTGCAAGTGGGCAAGACAGAACTGGAACCGCCGTGGAAAAGGCAACCCAGGTTTGGATGCAAAGCCGCTATGCTGCTTTAGGCCGGAATGCTGCAAATATAGAAACCATGCGCGCTTTAGGTGGTAATGCTGCTGAAATAGCCACTCATCTTGTTCCAGGTTCACCCGGAATGAAAAAAGAATCCATGGCTAATAATTTTTTTGGAGATGAGTCAGCGTTTTCCAAAACAGCTTCTGAGCAATTTTATCTTTCCAGTGCTGAGACTAATAAGAAGAATCCAGTAGGTGCCGTAGATTTTCTGACCAAACCGTCTCAGGCCGCACGTGCTGAGTATGAAGCGAACCTTCAGGCATTTGAAAAAAGTCTTATTGCTTACAAAGACAGTATTGGACAAGATGAAAACAAACAAAAATTCTATGATAATGGCCAGATCTTGCTAAATAACGTCAAAGCCGTTGCTGCAGATCATCCTGATTCCAAAGCATTATCCGACTTAAATACGGTTTTGGTGCATGCAAAAGTTATGCTACAACCGGATAGGAATAGTCCTGAGTTCCAGGAGAGCACACGGCGTTTGGCCAGTATGTCGCATGAAGTTTCCGGGCGGTCGTCTTCTGCCTGGAAAGCGCTGGGTATAGGGTTGCTTGCTTTTGCCTGCGTGGCCTTGGTCGTTGCTGGTGTTTTAGCGGCAATTCCCAGTGGTGGTTCCAGTCTCTTATTGACTGTGGCAGGAGCAACAGGACTGAGCCTGGGGGCGGCTGCAGGACTTGGAGCCGGCATTGTCGGGGGCGCTGCCTTATCAGGAGCAGCTTCAGTAGCAATAGGCAGTGAAAAAGGCCTGGCTAAATCTATTTTCAATTTTAAGTCTGCTTTGCATGAGATTAAAGATTCTGAAGAAGAGCATAAGTCATCAAACAATCCAAAATGAAATGACCTTGTAGCCGGGCTACAAAAACAGCTTAAGTAAGTGCCAATAGAACTGTTCCGCTTCCTGACGGTCGCGGCTCGGTTTTCGTGCGTTCGTATTGACTTTATCGTGCACCGGAAACCGAGCCGCGACTGTTAAGGAGCGGAATTTTTGTTGAGGCACAGAGCCTGGCATAGCATTGGTGTTGATATCAATAGGACAAAACCGCAGGCCGTAGACTAAGATGTGATCAAGAGACATGTGCTTGCAACCGGGATTATGCATCGAATGCATTTTATCCCGGTTCTGCAAATACCTGATTAATAAAAATCAATAGTCGTTGTGGTCACATCCAATGGTCCTGGAGCATAAACATCATAGATAACCGGCTGGACTACGGGTGCTACAGGTGTTAAGGTCACTTGCCTGTATTCAACTACTTCAGCAGTGGTACAGCAGCAACCAGCGGCCATTAAGGTAATTCCTATTAATAATATCCATTTCATAGTGAAGCCCCATATTGTATTATTAAACAAATTGTAGATTATTTGAGCAATAATTGCCAGTTACAAGTGGCCCGTCGTCCTGAGCGCGTCTTTTGGCGCGAAGGATCTCCTGAAAGCGATATGGTGCCACGCCCTGACAGGCATAGTGCCAACATTTGGAGCTCCTTCGCGCCAAAAGACGCGCTCAGGACGACGTGGAGCTGGGAAGGGATACAAACTCAAACATTCATGATTTGGAAAAATCCGAGTCGTGGCCAGCTTTATTCGCGCCAGGCTTTTTACCATCAACGTAATAAAGAAATGCCAATATCTGGGCTACAGCAGTATAAAGCTCTCTGGGTATTTCCTGATTAATACGCACACTGGACAACAAAGCAGTCAGTTCTTCGTTTTGTTCCAAAGGTATCCCATGCTCCTTTGCCGTAGCAATAATCTGTTTGGCAATATACCCTTCTCCTTTGGCTGTGACTCTGGGAGCAGAAGTCCCATCATAACGTAGGGCAACTGCCTGGGTTTTATTCTTTTTCATATGCGTATATCCAATAGATGTAAATTGGCCACGTCAATGTGATTGCTTTCCAAACCCATTTGTAACTTCCAATGACGTAAATTCAATCCTAACTCTGAAAGTACTGTCCGCATTTCATCCTGATATTGATTAAGGGTATCCAGGGTGAGGCTTTGTTCCGTATTAATCTTTATATCAACACATTTGGCACTGAGCGACACAGTGGCCTGCATGTCGCCAAGACGTGCCAGGCTCAAAGCAAAAGAAATAGACCATTTGGAAGGCTGCATGGGTTCTGCTTTATGCTGCTGAATCATCAGTGGAATAACGTCTATGGATTCGGCTGTTTTAATCGGCAGGTCAAGCATCATCAGATATCCGTTTTGATCATTGGATAAATGATGAATTTGGTTTGCTGTAATGCGTGCCAATACCTGACCCACTTGTTCGCGCAATACATGTTGCAAGGCTTCAGTAGTCAGTGACAGCAGGTCAGGTAATGCTTCTCTCTTCAGGGGTTGTGGGATTGCACCCGCCAGAGGGAGTGGGTCTTGATGATGCACTTTGGCCTGCGATTCCATGGCAGGGCAGGGGGCATTGGCAGGTTTTGCTGGCAGGCTTGCTAATAATTGACTGCACTGGCCTTTAAAATCAGCCTTTAATTTTTGTGATGACATGCTGCGTTGCCATTCAAACAGGGAGGATTCCAAAAATACTCCACTACGGCTGATAGCCTGCATTAACTGCTGCGGTAATTGCGATAAAGGCGTGATATTGCTTAAAATGGCTTTGATTTGCTGACTTAGCGTATAGGGCAATTGTTCTGCATTTGCTAACTGGCTTAAAGTCTGCAATAAATTGGTTGGTGGCGCCTGTTTAGGTAAAACCTGGAGTAACGCACTTTGTAATATGGATAAGGACGGAGCTTTTTGCTGGACTTCCAGTATCGTTTCATTATGGTTGGCGACTACTTTTACTTCAAGTAACTCTCCCGGACGAAATTGATGAGAGCTTTTGGCATTCAGATTTTGTCCGTTTATATTAATTAAAACCTGATCATTGGTAAGCGGGGTAACTACTACTGTTTTCAGCACTTGGCCTACATAGAGCTCCATAGCCGGTTTGGCCAGTTTTATTTCTTGCCCAGGCGTTAGCCGGATGTTTGGTGTTTTATTCATTTCAACAGCCATAATCCATCCTTCCGGTTCAATTTGAATCAGTATATACTCTCATCTTTGCTATCGGCAGAAGTGTGAATTGCTTGACTTAAAAACACAGTTTTACGCTGTTTCAGGTTTAAAATTCACCAGGAAAGGATACCAGTCACTCAGGTTGAGGCCGTATTAACCTGAAATGCATCTGGTCATTGCGCAATTTGAATAGGGTGTAGTGATGTTAGATAGAGCCAGTGTAGTAGATGATCAGTTTATCAAACGAGTATTACAAGGTGATTTTCCTCAGCCTTTGAGTGCCATGAGTCCAGAAACGGCAGAATTGGATAAAAAAACTGCTATTGAGATTTTTGACTCGCAGATTAAATCCCGCTTACTTGATTTAATTGCCCGCCAATTGAAAGAAAAAGGCTTGTCTTTTTATACCATAGGCAGTAGCGGGCATGAAGGAAATGCAGTTTTAGGACAGGTATTCAAATACACCGATATGGCTTTTTTGCATTATCGCAGTGGTGCTTTCTTTTTGCAGCGTGCCAAACAAGTGCAAGGTCTGGATGGGGTTAAAGACATCCTCTTGTCACTGGTTGCCGCAGCCTGTGATCCCATTTCTGGGGGCCGGCATAAAGTATTTGGCAGTGTCCCTTTAAATATCCCGCCACAAACCTCGACTATAGCGTCTCATTTGCCTAAAGCTTTGGGAACCGCGCTTTCTATTACCCGTGCAAAAGAATTAGGGATAGAGAGTAAACTGGCTTCCGATTCAGTCATACTCTGCTCTTTTGGTGATGCATCAACCAACCATGCTTCCACGCAAGCCACATTAAACGCCTGTTCCTGGTTAGCACAGCAAAATTATCCGCTGCCTCTGGTATTTATTTGTGAAGACAATGGCATTGGCATCTCTGTTCCAACTCCTTCCAACTGGATAGAAACTTCAGTCAGCGCCAGGCCTGGCTTAAATTATATTGCCTGTGACGGATTAAACATTGCTGATATTTACGCCAAAGCTCAAGAAGCGGAGTATGTGGCGAGAACTAAAAAGCAACCGGTATTTTTACACATGAAATGCGTTCGCTTATTGGGACATGCCGGTTCAGATATAGAATCACAATACAATACACAGGCTGAGATTGAGCTCCGTGAAGCGAATGATCCTTTATTGCATACGGCAAACCTGTTGCACCGCGAAGGCTGGATGAGCCTGCAAGCCATGGCTGATTTGTATCGTGACAATAAAGCCTTAATTGAAGCAAAAGCAGTAGAAGCGATCAGAGAACCTCGGATGAACAGTGCAGAAGAAATTATGTCCTCACTGATACCTAGGGTAGAAAAGAAGCAAATTTGTGCCTTGCCGGATGAAAAGAAACGTAGTGAATTCTTTGCGGGTGCCTACAATCAGCTGAGTCAAAAGCGTAATTTATGCCAGCATATTAACTTTGCCCTTACTGATTTGATGATACAGTACCCTAACATGGTAGTTTTTGGTGAAGATGTGGGTAAAAAGGGGGGCGTTTATCGCGTTACCGCGGATTTACAGGCTCGTTTTGGCCAGCGCAGGGTATTTGATACCATTCTCGATGAAACAACCATTCTGGGAACTGCCATAGGCCTGGCTCATAATGGCTTTATTCCCGTTCCTGAAATCCAGTTTCTGGCCTACCTGCATAATGCAGAAGATCAATTACGAGGAGAGGCATCAACCCTGTCGTTCTTTTCCAGCGGGCATTACCAAAATCCCATGGTGATAAGAATTGCTTCATTAGCCTACCAAAAAGGGTTTGGCGGCCATTTTCATAATGATAATTCCATAGCCGTCTTACGCGATTTACCCGGAGTTATCGTGGCTTGCCCATCCAATGGGCCTGATGCTGCAAAAATGTTACGAACCTGCATGCGCCTGGCTTATCAGGAAGGGCGTGTGGTGGTATTTTTAGAGCCTATCGCTTTATATATGACTAAAGATTTACATGCTCCAGGGGATAATGGCTGGCTTTTTGATTATCCATCTCCTGAAGAAGTCATTGAGCCAGGTGAGGTTGGTGTTTATGGTGAAGGCGATACTGTTATTTTAACTTATGCCAATGGGTATTATTTATCACGTCAGGCTGAGAAGGTACTGCGTGAAGCGCATGGTATTTCAGTAAAAATAGTAGACTTGCGCTGGATGTGCCCCTTGCCTAAAGAAGCCATTTTAAAGGAAGTCGCTCATGCGAAACGCGTTTTAATTGTCGATGAGGGTAGACAAAGCGGCTCAATTAGTGAAGGATTGATGACATTATTGATGGAAGAATCTTCATCACGTTTGAAAGTCAAACGTATAACAGGTAAAGATTGTTTCATTCCATTAGGAACTGCCTGGCAATATCTCTTGCCCAGTCAGGAAAGTATCGTTGAAGCGGTAATCGCATTACAGTCAGATAAAAGGGAGAAGGAAAGTGGACGACTTGTTGTTTCTTGATGAACAATTGCATGATGATGAGCGAATGATACGAGACAGCGTCGCTCGTTTTGTTAGCAATGACGTAATACCTTTAATGACTGAGTCTTTTGAACACGCTCAATTTCCGCGAGAGCTTATCAGGCAATCGGCTGAATTGGGTTTATTGGGATTAACTTTACCTGCCCAATACGGCGGTGCTGAAGCATCTTATGTTTCTTATGGTCTGGTGTGTCAGGAACTGGAGCGGGGCGACAGCGGCTTGCGCAGCTTTGTTTCCGTACAAAGTTCTTTATGTATGTATCCTATTTTCCGATTCGGTACAGAAGAGCAGAAAATGCGTTATTTGCCGGCTATGGCTGCTGGTGAAGTAATAGGTTGTTTTGGTTTGACTGAACCGGATTCAGGTTCTGATCCTGCCAGCATGCGCACCCAGGCTAAAAAAGTGGATGGCGGCTGGATATTAAATGGCGCCAAAATGTGGATCACCAATGCGCCCATTGCTGATATCGCCATTGTCTGGGCAAAAACAGACGCAGGTATTCGCGGGTTTATCGTGGATACCAAATCCAAGGGCATGAGCTGTCCTGAAATCAAACTGAAAATGTCATTACGCGCTTCCATTACTGGCGAACTGGTGTTTGATAATGTGTTTGTTCCCGATGAAAATTATTTGCCAGGCAGTGAAAAAGGCTTGGGCGCACCTCTGAGTTGTTTAAGTCAGGCGCGTTACGGTATAGCCTGGGGAGCAATGGGTGCTGCGATGGCTTGTTTTGATAGTACACGTGATTATTTGCTTGAGCGCAAACAATTTGATAAGCCGCTGGCCAGTTTCCAATTGGTTCAAAAAGACTTAGCCGAGATGTACTCAGAAATTATTAAGGCCCAATGCCTTAACTTACAAATTGGCCGTTTAAAGGATCAACATCGTGAAACGCCAACCATGATTTCTCTGGCTAAAGGGAATGCTTGTCGTGAGGCATTGAAAATTGCACGAAAATGTAGGAATCTAATGGGAGGAAATGGAATCAGTCTTGAGTATCATGTCATTAGACATATGCTTAATTTGGAATCGGTCTTTACGTACGAAGGTACGGATAATGTCCATACCTTGGTATTAGGAAGGCATATAACAGGAATTAATGCTTTTGGTTAAGATTTTTCTGCTTTTATCGAGTTAATCTCCAGACAACAAATGGTTATAACCTAAAAAAGTAGTTCTTCCGATTCAAGTTTCGGCTTCTTGTTGAAGCCGTGGCTTCAGGATATTTTTTTAAAATTTCCTCCTGGAATTAAGTATATCGTGCCATGAGAAAGGATAAATTCTGGATTCACTATTAGGGGTTGTTGGTTTTTCGCGCAATCAGCGATACGGCAGCAACTTCTTAGGGATAGTTAATTTCAGGTTCTGTTGACGATACATGGTTTGAATTGAAACATTCCAGTTTTCTGTGATCCACTGCTGAAAATTAGTGGCCATCAATTCAAGAACATGTAAACAGTTCCTGATAACGGTTTTATTCAGAAAATTACAGGAGTTTTATGATGAACATGCATTTAAAAAAAGCGTTACTCATTGGTTTGTCTTTCTTGTCTTTAAACGCTTATAGCGATACAGCTGCCAGTAAGGAAGCTCTGGCCTTACAATGCCGACAATTAGCCGATACCGTTGCTTCACTGGTTTACAGTCAGGAGAAAAAAGCCTGTGTAGAAAAATTGGCTTTAGCTGCCATGCAGATTGAAGATGCAGCCGATTTTATTCTTGATGATGCTTATCCCCCTGCAAAACTGGAGTTAGATCATGCCGTGTATACTTTGCAATATGCTGAATTAAACAGCTGTAATCGTTACATTCAGATTTCTCACTCCAAATTTGAAGCACAAAAGCTCAAGAACTCTTTGTAAAACTTAATCCCAAAGCCAGGTTCCACGCTTTTATGCGCGGAATCTGCTTGAATTGCTACCAATAATAAAAATATTTAAATAATTTTTATTATAAATCCACTCCAGTGTCCTTAAAAAAGGCAGTGCAGTCCTTTTAAATAAACACTATTTATATTTTTTATCCATATAACGATCCTATTTTCCACAATCCTCCATAATTTAGTGCTGCCAGTGCCAGATATGATCATAACTTGTTGATTAATTAATTTTTTTTTATATTAATCGACAATATGGAGCGATGCTCTGATTAATTTTAAATTGATTGGAGAATGTAATCAGATTGTTTATGTAATGGCCATTTGATTAAGCATCATAGCGTCTTAAGTCCAACATTGTTTTCCGGCGAACCTCCAACCTGCGAGCAAGATTAAATCTATTAGAGTTTAATTGATGCACAAGGAGGGTATCGCTATGGTTAAAGCTGTACTGCACCAGGTTACATTTATTTTTATTCTTCTTATCCTGCCCTTTTCGATAAGTTTCGCTACCGCACCAGCAACCTTCACTACCGCTAAAAAAGTGGCTGCTAATATATTCAAACCCCATAAAATAACACTTTATTGTGGTTGCGCTTACGATAAAGACAAGCAAGTGGATTTGACCAGTTGCAATATGAACAACGCAATACCCATAAAAAGAGCCAATCGCGTGGAATGGGAACACATGATGCCAGCAGAGCATTTTGGCCGTTATCATCAATGCTGGCGAGAAAAAATCTGCGTTAATGAAAATACGGGAAAGGAATACAAAGGACGAAAATGCTGTGAAAAAATCGATCCCGAATTTCGCAAACAAGAAGCCGAATTATACAACCTCTGGCCTGCAGTAGGTGCCGTAAACCAGGAGCGATCCAATTTCGCTTTCGGCATTATCGAAAATAAAAGAGGATACTACGGTTGTGAATTTGAAGCAGACAAAGAATTAAGAATCGCCGAACCCCCAGACCGCGCCAAAGGAATAGTCGCCCGAGCCAACCTGTTTATGGCCGAAAAATATGAGGTCGAGCTAAGCAAAGAACAAAGACGACTCCTGCAAAAATGGAACAAACAATTCCCCCCAGAGCTTTGGGAATTACAATGGGCAGAGGAGGTCGCGGAAATTGTGGGGTACAGAAATCCATACATTACAGTATCAGATACCGCATAAAGAACAGTTAAGTGAGTAGGTGGTATCTGCCAGTAGGCGGTATCTGCGAGAGATGTCCCCCGATCCACGTCGTCCTGAGCGCGTCTTTTGGCGCGAAGGATCTCCAAATATTGGCACCGTGCCGCTTGCAGGAGATCCTTCGCGCCAAAAGACGCGCTCAGGACGACGTAGATCGGAAAGAGGGCGGAAGAGAAGTTCCTGAGAACTTCCGTATTCTTTCTTAAGGAGTTCCACCGTCCCGCGGCTTGTCCGCGGGATCCAGGAATCTCACTCCGAACTTAGATCTCTAGATACCGCGGACAAGCCGCGGGGCGGTGGAGTATCGCTTAACTTAATGGCCGTGACCCACAAGAACCAGCCCCAAATCACTCACCATCTGCTAAACTTAAAACAAGAGTACTCAAATTAAAGGCCAACAAATGGACGAAGAACTACAACCCGAGCCAGACACCATACTACCAGAAGACCTAACAGAACAGATGAAAATGGAAGGCTCAAGCAACGACACCGATCACAACACCTTTACACGAGGCGATGAAGTAGATTTGGTAGGTGATGGCATACCAGGCTACGAAACCACAGGAGTAGACGGCACCGACGATCAAATTGAAGACGAAATAGAAGCCTCAATGCAACCCAATCCAATGAACATCCCATAACCCCTTGTTATTTTCCCCCGACTTCGCTATCATTCCCTACCAATCGGGGCGTAGCGCAGCCTGGTAGCGTACTAGCATGGGGTGCTAGTGGTCGAAGGTTCAAATCCTTCCGTCCCGACCATAAAATCCCCTTTAAAATCAGCAGGTTGCATCTTCTCAGTTAAACCCTTTAAAAATCAAAAATTCTGCTAGGTGTACTTCTGGGTGTACTTTCAATCATTTCATTTTCTATGAAAAAGTACATATAATATAATTAATGCGTACTTGCTTAGGAATAAATAAATTGTCAGAAAAAAAAACGCCATCAAAAGCAACTGTAAAAAAAGCAGCTAAAACATTAAGTAACCCTAAAGCAAGTACTAAAGAAAAATCTAGTGCAGGAAAAACATTAGCTAAAAAATCTGTAGAATCAAGAAAAATTCAACCAGCCCCAAAAACAGGAAAAATTAGCCGAGAGAATATCAAACGTGCTGTTGCGTCTGTTTCATCAAATAAGAAGAAAAAATAAATGACGAAAAAGCATTATGACTATAACGTATTTATAAACTGTCCCTTTGATGATAAATACCTTAAATTGAGGAAGGCTCTTGTCTTTGCTATTTTCGATTGTGGTTTTATACCGCGATGCGCTCTTGAAGAAGATAATGGGGCAAATGTAAGGGTTGGAAAAATAATGCAATTGATTAAAGAATCAAAGTTTGGTCTGCATGATATTTCCAGAACTGAATTGGATAGTAATACAAACTTACCCCGCTTTAACATGCCTCTAGAACTAGGAGTTTTTCTTGGTGCAATGAATTTTGGAGTGGATGAGCAGAAAGAAAAAAATTGTTTAATACTGGATTGTGAACCTTATCGATATCAGGCTTTTATTTCTGATATTGCTGGTCATGATATCCGCGCTCATAATTCTGACCCCGAAGAGTTAATTAAACTTGTCCGTAATTGGCTTAATGATGCTTCAACAGACAAAATAATACCCGGGGGTAGGGAAATAGTAAGAAGGTTTATAGCTTTTGAAGAGGATCTTCCTACAATCTGTGCCGCAGTTCCAATCGATATTGATGAGCTGACATTTAATGATTACGCTCAACTTATTTCTGAATGGTTAAGAAAGAATACATAAAGCCTTTATCCCAGATAAATTTTTGTAATATTTAAACGCGAATGACCGAGTTCACGACTAATAATCCCTCTAGCTAGTTTATCCAATTGTTTTTCTTCACGATTGAATTCTTTACTGGTTTTTCCTCCAGCAATTGGGCAGGTTAATCCTATTTTTAAAGGATCAAGCTCTTTCGTCAATTCAGCATATCGGCGTTGGGCATAAGCATGACGTAGACCATGTAATTTACAGACTCCCATTAACTTAGCTTGTTGTTGATAATGACCTAAATGCTGCTTATAGGTTCTTTCCGTAGGAATAAGTGACTTACCGCGTTCAATCTGGTGTGATACTTTAAACAACCATTTCATTTGCTCTTCATTGGTAATCTTAAGTAATCGTCCAATACCCCCTTTAGTCCAACTGGGTCTTATATATAAGAAATCACCATTCCAAGCCTCACTTATCACAAATTTCATGGATTCTTCTCTACGTAAACCAAAAAGCATTTGTGCTTCCAGTGAAAGGCGTATGTGCGGATCGGTACATAAGTTTAAAGCGATATGGTGGATAGCTTTATTTTGAGTAGGAATATAGGTGCGTTTATCAATTTGATAAGAATCATTACCAGTTTTAACCAGTTTAGGTTTATCAAGAAAATAAGCAAGTTTACGCAATTTGGACATGTAATTTTTGATAGTTGCAGGACTTTTGCCTTGCTTTTTCCAGTGTTCAACCAATACATAGATATGCTTGGGCTTTAGGCCATTTAAATGGCCAACTTTAAAACCTAACTCGTGTAGATCTTTCATACAACGATTAATCATATGCTTCATATCTGCCTTGCTGGCATAGGAATAACCCTGCATTTGTTTAATTAATTGGTGTACTGAGTAAAGTGCGCTGCGTAATTTATTGCTCATTGAGATAACTCCAAAGTGTGGTACGGGATTTCAGACCCATTTCATCCATGATGAGTAAGGACAAACGGTAATGGGATATTTGAGATGATAATTGTGAACTTAATTGCTGGGCATAAAGATAACGCCAGCATTTCTTTCCAGAGAGCCTTAAGGACTTCATGACCTTTTGCCAGCTAAAACAGATGGCTCTATAACCATAAGTTGTAATAAGACACCCGTTCCCTTGGGTTAATAGATTAAAATCCTGTATAAGCTTTATTTGAGCTTCGGAGCGAATAGGAATCTTCCTATCCTTGCTATTAAAAGTGATTTCTCGAGTCAGTAATAATTCATGTTCTTGAATATGCACCCCAGGCAAAATGCGCATGGCTTCGCTCAAGGTCAAACCAAAATGAATTTGAAAGCTCAAAAGAACTTTTGCAATGGGATCACCAATCTTATCAAACAAATCATTGGGAGATCTTCGAGTTTTCTTCTTAATCTTCTTAGTTTGCAAACCAAGGCTGAGATTATCAATATTCTCAGCATTATGACCGACATGACATAGAAATTTGCGGATGATGGTCATGTAATTCATAAGAGTCGAGGGTTTAACTTTTTTCTTATGCCAATGTTGAATGAGTTGCTGCAAATGAAGAGAGGTCAAACCTAGCCAATTGGATGGTGCAAGTCCAAGAACAAAGAGATCGTCAATCATCCTAAGAATAACAAAGCGACGATATTTTTTGCCACGAGGGCTACCGCTATTATCATGATCCAGATACTGGCTCGCTATTTGTCTTAAAGAGTGTTTGCGCATAGTTCTATTCAATCAATTTATTTGCCCTGTCTTTGGTTTAGTGTTAATCGAGCGATTCACTCAAAGAGGATATCCAGCTTGCGCTGCAAGGCTCGAAATGATGAGGCAAATCAAGGTTAATGATTATTTTGGTACAACGGTTTTTTAGTGGTTTATCTCCTTATTGTTCAAATACAAAAACGCACGGCAATCCAACAGCAGCTGCCGCTGATCCATGGTTAATAAAGAAGTGATTATTAACTTATCTACCCGATGGTAGCCTATCCTAGAACTACAGATTCCCGACTAGACGTCCAGCCACAGGTTATGGGATGAGAGTGGCTTAGCATAAGACCCTAAGGTTTCGCCTGAGTTGCACAGGCTCATCAGTTATGCTTATGAAAAATTTAGCAAAGGTGAGATCTGAGGGCAATAGGTTTTGGAGGAATATTTTGTTCAATCCTGTGGTGTAGGATTGAATTTTATTTGTTAATTCATTGATTTTAAGATTAGATTTTATGTGTAAGTTTCTGCGTCACTGCACAGAAATTGCAGTGACGCATTACAGTGAGTAAAATTGATACCACAAGAGTAATATAAGCTCATCTAGGAATTAGTTACAAAAAACATAATAAATATAGGGATTGAAATAATTTCTGCAAACAGTTGTAGAAATTATTTCAATTACATTTCACTCTTGACGCACCTTGATAAATACATAAGTAGGAAAAGAATTTGACTCAATATCTACATTCAATTCAGCAAGTTGAATACCTTGATTCGATAGATCAGGGTCACTAAAATTAAAAATCTTTTGATTTGAGTGGTTACTTGCCTTCCAATAGGACACTCCTTGATCCAGTCGTACAGTCAGAACATACTTGGAGGAAAATCTAACTTCAAAGATACGACCATGCTGTGATTTATTTTTATCTAGCAATTTAATTTTCCCTTCCATACCTAAATAATCAAGAGAGTTTATAATTGCACCATTACGTGCTTCCAAATCCAACCAATTATCCCAAATAAAACAGTTTCGTTTATTAAGATTTGTACTCTCATTGTTAGTAGTAATCTCTATACAAGGATTATTCCACCTGCTAGTTCCTACTAAAGTACGAAGGCCTGTAAGCAATTCCAATAACAATGCAACAGGAAGTGGCGAAAAAAGATATCTATCGTGATATGAAATCGCTTCGATATCCAATGAGGTGTTAGAAATTAAAGAAGCCACAGTTGGGCTGGACATAGAAGCTAACTTCCAAAAACGCTGTCCAAAACCTTGAAGAGAGCCATCCAGATCTTGTAAAATTTCAATTTCCATATCACCCAAGTAAGTATCACTGGTGCGAAGTTGTTCGACTACAAGAGACTTTAATTTCAAATTTAATGGCTCTAGTTGATTGCCAACAATCAAAGGCTCCTCTGTATTACCCCATAATATATCCATAGCTATTGCAGAACTATCATTTACTCCCCACCTATATGTCTGATCTGCTATACAGACTTCAGCAAGAACTATTGCATTTTTAATTTTGGGTAATTCTGTGATGGTATATAAGGATACTTGTCCACCTGGATATTCGAGCAACCCCGCTAAAAGGTATCGTTCAACCATATCCATTGAACTTAAAGACTCTTCCTCAATAACAAGTGATACTGAGCGATTACTTGCTGCAAGCTGATAAATTAAGTTACGTAGGTTTGAAGCCGCAAAATCTAACTCATCACCAGTTCCTCCAGCAAAGAGTGTGATCTTGGATTCAGGAGATTTTCTGCTAGTTCGTAAGACAGCCTCAACAACATTAGAAAATTCTACTTGAGATTTTTCACCAAAATATTGATATCGTTCAGGAAGTTTTAATGAAGAAAGCCAACTCTCTGTAATGACCTCTATCGTAGATAGACGGTTAAGACTTTCTGAAACAAAACGTTGGTCAAAATCTAAAATACAGCTTGGACAAGCACTATCACAATCAGCCGAACAATTTAGATTATAACGTGCTTTTCTAAATAGATTTTCAATATATTGACTCGCACTTGAAGAATAGCCCGCTGAATACCTATCAAAAATTAATATAGAGCGGCAAATACTATTATCGTCTGTGCGAGCGGATTTAACATCACACCCTAACTCGGTTGTTTGAACTCCAATTAAATCAGCGAGAGCGCTACGTAAAGCAACAGCTAGAGTCATTGTTATCTCTTTATCATTTATCCAAGTACCTGATTCTGTTTTAAGCTGTATTTCTAGAACATCCGTATAACACTGATGTCCAAGCGTAATACATGGTTTTATTGCCCAGCTTTCATGGCTACCTATACAAAATTTCGACTTTTCATTTTGATCATTTCCACCTCGTAGCTTATAGTGTGACTGAAGCTTATTAGGGATATTTTCATCCACCATCGGCTCAGCACGTCCGCATGCTAGGCATATCGCATATCCTTTACCATGTAAACCATTTGATTGGTAAAACATATGACCACGAGTAGTGACTCGATATCGACCTAATGCAGGATTAGGTAGAGAAACCCACTCTCCATTTGCACTTACCCAGGGTAACTCAACTGGGATAAAGTCTTGAGTTGATACATCATTATCTGGATCCATAAGAAAATCTACTGCAAAACCCGCGGGCTCAATAAAGGTCTTATGATACTTTGGATCATCCAATTTAATCTTAGTACCACACTCCAAGCAAAATCGAGTTTCATCTAACAATAAAGATGAGCCACTATGATTACATTTATCACAATGCCATGCATACCTAATTGCTTGAATTTCTTGGACTTCTTTTTCAGTAGCAGGAATTTTCCAATTTAAAGTAATTCCAGCAGACCTATATACCAATCCATCCATCACTACTTCAGCTCCCGGGGCATACTCTCTCAATGCTGTAATTCGGTCCCTACTTGCAAGCTCTCTATGCCGATAATTGTTATCTTCACGATCTTTTATCTTTTCCTTTTCTAATTTGGTTCTTTTTATTTGAGAAATAGTTAAATTATCAAAAACTGTTATATGTGTAGGAAATCCATATGCTGGCAGAAAACCCTCTGTAGCAAGTTCCTTTAATAAGTACTCACCTGTCGTACGATCTAGTTGGTTTTGAACTGCTTTATATGCTGGTGAATTTACTCCAAGGCATTTCATACTTATTTTTTGACGTTCTAACGCGTCCCATTCATTAAACCAACTCGTGTATAAGTTATCCATCACCTTGCCTGACTCTTTAATCAGGATCTTTGCGTCAACATCCTCATATCTACTCCGTCTAACTAATTGGCGTATACCGTCAAGTAATCTACTATTAGCATCATTAAATGCTATACACCATGCAATAAATCTCTCTGCAAAACTATTATTATCCTCTGATATGAAGAACCAACCACAAGTTAACTTCAAAACATCTTGTTCGCCACTAATAATCTGAGTAGCAAAAAAATGTGTCAATACTAAAGAATTAACATGTCTTTGAATAATAATTTCGCTATTAAGTGATACAGCAGGGGCTGGGAGTGCAGTTACAAAAGGCCAATCAGTTTTTGAAAAAACCAGCTGATCATGAGGATTAGATTTGCAAAGTGTGAGAGAAACTGAGCGCGCTTCCTTACGACGCCCTGCACGACCAGCTCTTTGTAGATAATTTGCAGGATGGGGCGGTACATTATTCATCGCAACTGTTGCAATGCCTCCAATATCGATACCCATTTCCATTGTAGTAGAACATGAGAGAAGATTTAGGTCACCTGACTTAAAAGCCTTTTCATATCGATCTAATCTAACGGCTGGTTGCTGTGCAGAATGTTCTGCAGCTACAAAATAAGGTGAGAGTTCTATTGCTCGATCATTCAGAACAGGCCACAATCCTTCTTCCTTGAATTGAATGATACTTTCTTGTTTTGATAACCAATTTCGTGCTCGCATTACTTGGGCGAGATCACCAGCATCACCACCAAAAGGATGATCATATAGTGGTATTTCTATTTTCTGACATTTTACAGTTTCATTTGTGTAATGAAGAGGTAAATATGGAGTTATATCCTGGATTGTAGTATCTAAAAAACGGCGAGTGAAGGGACAAATCCATGCGCTAGTAATCGGGGTAAATGCAATTTGACTTAAAGGCAATACTCTCCGCCCCCCAGAATTAGAATGTAGAATACGACTCCCCTCTGTTAATGCTCTCCAAGCTGAAGTTAATGCAGCGTCAACCTTATCCGCACCAGATGAGGATTCAATATCAACCTTGAGGACACATGCTAAAATTCTTACCAACGTACTTTGATAATTTAGCCTTTTATTTCCATTAGATAATGTGTAATATGCTCTTGGCCATCGTCTATCAGTTTTTTCTTTATCTACACGATCTTGATCAACCAAACCAGTTTGTGGAAAAGGCATTCCGAGCCAAAATCTAATATTTTGGTGGATCTCTAATGAGCCTCCAGCCCTTACAAAAAAATCCAATGCAATCTTGAGAAAGCTAATCCACTCAATCAGACTAAAGCCTTCATGTGCTAGGGTAATATTATTAAGTGCTGGATATTGAACTGATACTAATCCCATTGATTCCAAGTTATTTAATCGCTTAGGTCTACGTCCAAACTCTCTTATAAGAAACATTCTAGCTAACGACAACGAACCTTCCGGACCTTTAAAATTTTCGTATGAGATATCATTTCTATAATGACTTAACATCCTCTCAAAATCACTTCCCTGATTAGTAAGCTTTTGCGACATCTCTTCAAATGAGATTGGCTTTGGTTTTGATAAGGAGACGAGCTGTTTTTTCAGATTTACTAACCGGTTTTCAACATATGTTTTACCTTCCGCTTTATCTTTAAAATGTTCCCTGATGTTTTCTAATTCTTGAATTTCATCCCTAACCTGTTTTGCTTCCAAATCAGATTGCATTAAGCCATCTCTTAAAGCTAAATGATATACAAGGCCACGAACACGATCGCGCTCTGATTCCTGTTGCAGTTTTGCGGCTATTCTTGCAGTTCCTTGTCGACTATCATTAAATGTAAGAAGACGACGACCACGATATGGATGCTCTGCAGGATCATCTCCATCCGGTGCAAACTCTAATAAACTAGGTAGTATAATACCTAGTGAAAATGGAGCTCCTATACGAGCTTCCTGAAATAGTTTTCGATGGCGATTCCCATGACTACCACCTTGACAACATGGGCAAATAAGGCCGCTACCACTATCTCCCAACACTCTCAAACGTAAATGCTCATTTTCACTAGTTGGCTCAATAAACTGGCGTGTTTGCTTGTCAATTACCTCTTCAATTACTCCATTAAGATTTCGATTAACTATTAGAACGCTAGACTCTGCTTCGTTGTATCGATCATTAACAACATTAGTATCATCTTGATTAAGTTCCTCTTCATTTGCATCAATATCTAGTTCAAATTCATCAATGATATTAATGTTAATAGGAGGTACTAATTGCTCACCTCTTTGAGCAGCTATTAAATGAGGGGCCCCACAATCATCACATGCAACTAATTCATAAATCGGACTACCACACCTGCAGTGTTTTCGCATTTCAAAATAGATTTGCCCGAATGGCCACTCTTTATCTTCTAATTTAGAACCACACTTCTCATTGCAATTAGGATCTGCACAAGCCCAAATACCTGAAATCGTTTGATGAAATAAATGGGCTCTAAGTGGTAAAAAGGAAGATTGATTTTTATCGCATGTTCCACTTAATAGATCGAGCCACCGAAGTGCATTAATCTGTTGTTCAAGGGTGAACGAATCACTATTTCCAAAAATATTTCTACAGACATCAGATAATCGAGCGACCATGCCGCTCCCACCTTTTTCTTTGTTCTTTTTTTCATTCTCAATAAAAGAACTACGAATGTCACGAGCTGTTTTATGACGGGCCAAAATATTATACAAATCTTTTGATGTATCTGAGTCTCCCAGTTCACTCAACTCTTCTAATGAATTAGTATATATCTCTTCTGGTGGGAGCAAGGGAATATGTCTATTACCAGATACAAGATGAACCCGCTCAAGACTAACTCCAGCAACATCCGCTAAAAAACATTTAAGCTTTTCACCAGCTTCACCATTTGGATCGCCAATAGTTGCAGATGTAGCCACAAACCTCACCGAATCAGAACTGACACCAAAAGCATGTAAAACCCGCCTAATTAATAAGGATAACTCAGCGGCTTGAGAACCTATGTATGTATGAGCCTCATCCAAAACAACCCACTCAAGTTTTCCTTGTGATTTTTCAAGAATTGGCGCGTCATCGGTACGAACAAGCATATATTCTAGCATCGTAGCATTTGTAACTAAAATTGGAGACGGTGAGGCTCGTAGAGAATCGCGATCCATTACCTCACTTGGATATTCTTGTTTTAAATGAGCAGGAATTTTGTTTGGTGTATTTCCATTAAACAAACAAAAACGAAGATTTTCACCATACGCATACGTCCATGCACGTAATCTTTCTCTCTGACTATTGATTAACGCATTAAGAGGATATAAAAAAAGTGCCCGCACACCTACTAACCTGCTTTTTTGCTCCTGGTGCAATCGTGTTAATCGATCCAGAATAGGTACCATAAAACATTCTGTTTTACCTGAACCTGTTCCACTTGCAACAACTAATGATTGAGGGATTTCATTAGCTAAAATTTGCCATGATTTTAATTGATGCATATATGGATAAAGGTCGCTCGCAAATCGATAATCTTTTGCCAATTCCTTTGGAGGTTGATCCATGGCACGAACCAAGTCAGTTGTTAAAAGAGTATTGGCGAGGTCACACATTTGTAACTCTGCATTTTCCCAACCAAAAGTTGCCTCAAAAGAAGGATCAGCCAAAAAGCTCCCTACTTCACCAAATGGTCTCGAAAATTGTTGTTTCAAATGCCTATAAAGTGGTACGTGAGAAAATCCCAAACGACTTAATGCAGCAGACCCAGAACGCTCTGCAATTTGAGGTAAAAGTTTTGAAAAGTACTCTTTATTCATTTAGTTATAACCTATATTTTCATTAAACCGCTTGAAACCGTGCGTGCAATTGTTAAATCAAATGCTAACTCAAACCATTCAGGATCAAATCTCTTATAAGTTCTTAATTTGTGGATATTTTCACTATGGCTAAAACATTTATCAATAGAATTAGTTGCGACTTGAGCAGCTAATAGAATCGGTAACCCAATAACGCCATCCTTATGGTCATCTAATTGAGTTGGAAATAATTGATGAAAATTATGATCTTTTCGAAAATTCTTAACCAAATAAAACAATTCCGAATCATTTGGCCATTGAGCCCCACTATGTACACGTAATAGCTTTTGTAACAAGCAATCTTCACCAATAAATAATTGATGTTCAAAGATACTGTCACTTCCTGAGTGCTTCAGCATTAAAATATCACGGCATTGCTCTCCCAATACAGTCGACCTAACTAAGCTTAACAAGCTCCTTAAAGCGGGCTGCTCATTTAACATTGTAAATGCTGTTACTCGTTCAGTTATATGATTGTATAATTGTTTTGGTGCAAATACCTCCCCAAACCATTCAATACACTGCTTCCTCAAGTATTCAGTAGCATTCTTCCAACATTCAAAGGTAATTAACTCCCAAGTAAAAGGTAGCTCCAATGGGAAGCGATGAAGAAAATTATCTGGTAATTTATTCATTCTTAGAGCAAGTGCAGCCATTGCTTGTGGAAAACGAATAAATCGTTTCCATAAATCAAGAGAAGCTAATGGCAAATGTCCCAAATGCCCAGCAAGATTTTCCAAATAGGACCAATTTGGATCCAGGTAATTAAAGGACATCTCCATAATTACTTGATCCAAAACCATCGCACGATCATGTCTATTCTCAACAGATAATGCCTCAGATAGTGATCTACTCTTATGAGTTTCACCAGCTATCACCCATAAGGTTGGTCGAAACAAAATAGAAGCACCCTCCATTGGAAATATCAACCATGATCCAGGTTCCTTTTCTGAGGGAGAAAATTCCCAAGCTCCAACGGGGACTCCTTCTGAATATCTTTGGGGTAAAATAATAGCCTCATCAGCAGGTTGTTCGAGTTTTAAGGCCGATACAGAAAGTGACGCAATGTCATTTATATTGAATTTTTTAGCAGTTGTTATACCTAATTTAATTAATGAATCATCTCTTTCAAGAGGACAATCATAACGTGATATTTTCAGTACAAGGGAAGTTTGCCTTTCTATCAAAATTGTAGCTTCCACCCATGCATCCAATAACTCATCAGCAGCCAACAAACTCTCAATATCTTCAGAGTAATCTTGTAATCGAATTTCTTTCTGGATTGAATTACCAAATGATCGAAGTGGGCGACGAAATTCGTGATCCTTATGAGGATCTGCAGTATGGCGTAAGCGTAAACAAAGCTCCACAAAAACATGTGGTGGACTTATTATTATAATACGGTACCCTACCAAATGTTTTATTGATACCCAAGACTCTGATGGCAATACAGCACCACTTGGATCAAAACACCTAGCACCTTTAGCAGGAAATGGTAAGCGCACCTTCGCAGTTGCGGTATTAGATTCCCAGGACAAATTAACCTCAAACCATTCTGGAGGTCTATTTGCTATGGAATTACAAATCAAAACTAAGGAATCACCTTCATTTTTCACACACAATTCAATTTTAGAGTCTTTAGATAGGTTTGCATGTGCTACCCTCCAATGACGAAGATAGATTACACCATGATCCAAACTCTCAGGTTTTATATCTATTTTTGCCTCACTTGGAAGTATTACCATCTTGGATCTAACTTTTTCCTCATGATGCTCGGCATAATAAGCTTCAATAAAGCCTAAAATTCTACCTTGGGTCCATACAACACTAGTATCTTGTATAGGATACGAAGTTTCACCTGAAAATTTATATAACTTAGGTTTACCTAAAAATGCCAATGGAGGTCGAATAAACTCTCCCCACATTCTATCACCTGACCAATAAAAACTCTCATCATTGGAGTCTGCTCTTCCAGTTTTGATTGTCCAAAATCGACCCAAACCATCTAGAACCTTTACTTCACCATTTACTAAATACACTTCTCTCTCTGGCTCTTCGATATATGATATTTGAATACACCTAGAACCAGACAAAGCATTCAAAATCCAACCACAAGGTACAGCTATAAATGCCTCTACAGATTTTACCCCACCACCGCCTTGGCGAATTAAACGTGGAAATGTTTCTTTCATTTTTTCAAACACCCAAGGCAAACTAGAATTAAGCTCACTTCCATTACGAAGAGCAATAATCCAGTGCCCACCATCCATTGTTCTTAAACTCATCGTATGTTCATCTGCAGCAAAATCACCTTTTAACTCCAAAGGACTTTGATTTAAGAGATATAAATTTTGCCCAGCAATTCGTCTAGCAGTAATTGAGCGATGCCAATCCGACACCTCAATAACAATCTCCAGAATACGAGGAAGTATAATTTCTTCATTTATGCCAAATTGTTTATAAATATCATTTGTTGAAATCTTATCTGGTAAAAAAGCAGTAGAGCGTAATTGCCATATTTCCTCATTTTGACAATCTAAATAACGTTCGACTGAAAATAGAGGCTGACTGCGATCGTCTCTTTCTGAAGCAACATCACGTATTAACTGTTCGAGAAGACCTTTAATCTCATTGTCATCTACAGGCAAAGGAAATCGCTCACGCCAATTTGGAATGAGTTTGTTCAGCTTATCTACTGCCTCTAGGCTATTAGTTAATTGCGTTTCTTTTTTGAGAGCCAGCAAAATTGCAATTACTTCTGCTAAAAGAAGATAAACATCTTTTTTTTGATAACTCTTGGGTAATTCTTCATGAAGACTCTCTACCCAATTAAAAATAATACTAAGTTCAGTACTATGAGTTGCAAGTTTTAACACATTCCTAAGTATTCTACCTATACTACCTTTTGCATCGGCCAAAAGCTGCATCGGTAGTCCTCCCTGCACAGCAATGGTACCTAAATAACGCAACCCATCTGTATTAGATAACCTTAACCTCCACCTTTTCAAACCTTCTATGATACAAGTTTCTCGTTGTGAAGCGGACCAACTATTCTTATCTACACCCAAATCCATAAGAATAGGTTCCCAAGACCATCTAGATCCATTAAAGCGTCGACGCCACCACTCAGCAGCATAAAGAACAAAAAGACTACAAAACTGAGGGCTTGAATCTACAAGCATCCCCAGAATTCCATATCTTGTATTTCTAGTTAAATTTTTACGCAACAATTTTTCAAGTTCATTAAATTGATGCTCAGTCAAACGATAAGCGTATAATTGTCGACCATCTGCATTGGGGATATCTAATTGAGCAAACAATCCTTTTTTCCACTCCAAAAACTCAGAATGACTATGATCCATGTAAGCTTTCTCTCTTAAAATGAGGCATTATGCATAACTACTTGGTTAGAGCCTATACTACCAACAAGGTGATCATATTTTATTCAATTATAGCTTTCAATTAATAGCATTTACAATTAAACCTGCGTAATTTTCTAATCATGAGTCGCAAAATAAGCCTACTAAAGTGGCTTATTAAACTATAACCACAGCTATTTCTAATTAGGAGACACCTCATGGGCGTTTTTTTACGTGTATTTTTAGCCTTGAAATAATTATTCTAATAATAGTGTTTATCAGGTGAATATAGTCTCAAGCATGAAAAACATGAGGAGGGAGCTGAGTTGGCGCATGTATTCTTGGAAATTAAATCAAGTTTGTAGGAACAATTATAGGTATTTAGTCAGATTTACTACCTTTGCGTAATGTCAAACCAACTTTTTTGACCCAACCAACTAGCAGGATAAGGCCAATAAGCTCCTGACCGATTAACTTTGGTTAACTGCTTTTGTAATCCATCCATGATCTGTGCAAATAGCCTATCGTTAGGATCAATTTGCTGAAATTGCTTCCAGGCTTCATTTTTATAGCTAGGGAGGGGGTAGAGTTGCCAAAATTGTTCGAATTTTTGGTATAGCTCTTTTAGGGTACTGCCGGGCTGGGTCTTGAAGTTTGATTTTGAGTTGGCTGACTGTCCGGGTTTGATTGATTTTAGATTTTCTGATGGTAATGATTGATTCTGTTCTGCTTGGGTTGATGGATTTGCTTCAGGCTGAGATTTATTTTCAAGCTCTATCGGCTCATGTGGGTTAGCCAGAAGGCATTTCACAATGAGGTTTTTGGTTGTTGAGCGAATTTCTATGATGCCTTGGCGTGCCAGAGATTTAATTACTCGTTTCATTTGTTGGTGACTAGGGCAGCCTGTTTTTACGCCTTTGATTGGTGCGACATACAGTGTTTCTCTCAACGATTGGTAGCTGATTTTTCGTTTAATGCCGACCATGAATGTCTTTCTGTCCATGTAGGGGCGGATGCCCATGAGGTAGACCACTCTTTGCATGAGAGGAATTTCTCTGAGTGCGTCCAGTTCGTATGTGGTGACGAATAAGAAATCCATTTTTTACTCCTGTTTAAACCCTGTATTTTTATTTCGATTGATATCAAACGCTATCAATCGATGACATTTAGATAACCAAGATGCATTAAACTTGATTCATTCTAGGAAATTGGTTGAGAGTGTCAATAGGGGAAATGGGTTTGATAGTAAATGATATTAAATGAACCTTATATTTTTTTATTGAGAGGTTTTTGCATTGGTAATTGGTTATTTTTGTTCAAAATTGTTTAAAAAAATTTTTTCCTCGCGCGCGTAAAAACACAAATATAAGATCTGGAGTTATGAGGTGGGTCGGCCTAGAGAATTTTTCTTTGTCTGGTTTTTAGATTCGGTAGGTTATTTCTCCTTGCTACTATTGGATCTTGCTATGTCGGGTTTGTGCCGGGTTGATGTGTCGGGTTAAGGTCGGCCTTGTTTTGGACGGATTTAGGCTCATTGATTTGGGGAGTTAAAAAATTGTGGTGAAAGTTTAGTTTAATGGTCATCTATTGATGATGTTTATTCAAGTCAGATTCTTTGTCAAAGGTTTTTTGCAGTTGTTATTAATTGAACGTGCATGAAATTAACTTTTCAACTGGTGACAATTTGTCACCGGTTTATCTTTTGCAACCGGTTACAAAATGTAACCACTTGTGAGTTGTTGTTGTTGGGTATAATACGTAATACAAGATGATTTCACTCTAGCCGTGACTCTTGCCGTAACCCCTTGGGGATTGGTGATAATTTGTTATTTATATAAGATTATTTAAGTGGATTTTGGCTTTTTTCATCCTGCTCGAAGGTAGGATTTTATTAGAGGTTATTAGAGATAAAAATTAATTTTAATTTATTTCATTAAAAATCAATTGGTTATATTAATTTATAAATGATACTTATCATTCATTTTTTTATTATGGTCAGAGATACTTCTACTTTTTAGGTTGGTTTTCTCACGGATCTGTTGACATTTTTCAAGTTCCTCTTGGTATTCTTTTTCAAATTGTTCACGAAAAATAGGGTCTTGCATTTCTCTTTCAAAAGTAGATAAATGTTTCTTAGTCATAATAATTACCTGTTTTCCATAACCTGTTTTATTCAAGGCGGGGGCAATTTGCCAATTCTCTTAATCCCACTTTGTATATTAATTGTTAATGCCAGTTGGTGACAAAATGTCACCAACTGGCATTAAGTGCAAATAATTTATGCACAGAGCTTCAATTGAAGTGGTTTTGGTTTTTTACCTTTGGCATTTACAAAAGCTCTGCTTCTTTTAAAGTTCGAATAAAAATTCTTTTGATCAGCTTTAGTCTGAGTTTGCTCGATAATATAGAGTCGCAATACTTGTTCGGTGTTTTCATTCATATTAGTTATTTCATCTTCACATTTTTCCCATTTGCTGACAGCGGTGTGCGATTCATGAACCACGGTTTCACCAAATTCACGTAGAGGTATGGAAAAATAGGAGCGAATGAATTTAACTTGATTACCTGTTAATCTTTCTTCTTGGATAGCCAGTTTTTTTATTATTTCATCAGCCACGTAGCGGACATCGAATTTGGGATGCCATTCGTCATTTATATTAATCATTTCTACATTTTCTAACTCAATAGAAAAACCAAGTCCTTTATAAAGGAAGGTAGATTCAATTTTGGTTTTCATAGTACCTGCTCTTATTTATGTTCTATTCGTATATTATACATCTATTGACAACAGTATAAATTTTATTAACATGTACAAATCCGTGATGATCTCGGGTTCAAGTAACTGGCTAAGAGAATTGAAATACCAGGGCGTCAGAACATACTATCCTGTTATCAGGAGCGCCAATCTCAGTGATGACATCACGGACCTTTCTACAGCGGATTGTTTATAATCATCGTTATTACTCTGTTACTTAATATTTTTATACTTTTTATAAAGATTTTAAGTTAATTTAATCTTATGATTTATAACATTTTTTTAATATTTTATTCCTAATTTTATTCCTTTTTATTCCTAATTTATTTTTTTATACCTTGTAACTGCCAAGTTGGAGATTTACGTGATCCAATATTCATGATTTCGCCTTTATTTCGTAGGTGAGTCAGCAAGTTATCAATTTTTTTAAGTTTTTGAGTTTTATCTAGGGCATCACTAAGCTTTGTCCACAGTAGTTTATCGATTTCTTTGCGTGAAGCTGAATTGAAGTTTTTAAGGTAATCAATAATCAATTTTTGATAGTATGCATTATCTTGGGCACGTGTATGAATGTAATCGGTTTGCGTAGCAGTTGCATCTGCTACAAAAGCTGAAACATGGAAATTAGGCTTGCGTCCTTCAATTAATTTTTCTTTTCGAAGATGTTTAATCATTTCATCGGGTAGCTGGAGGTGCTTTTGCACCCGATCAAGTGCAATGATTTCATCGAATGTCAGATCAGTTTTTTGGATAAGCATTCTTGTATATGCCAAATCAACTATATGCCCATATATCGTCATTTTAACGACATGAGATTCTTTTAAATCATAGTCTGGTAAAGGGAAATAACGTCGAGCCTGACCAGTATACATTTCATGAATTCCATATCCCATAGTGTCAATCATACCCAGCTCTGTCATAGCTTGAACTAGAAAGGGGTTGCGATATTTTCGAGGAGTTTTATGACCAGATACATAATCGTCTGGTTTTCCTTCATAAAAACCACCTAAATTTTCAAGCGTTAAGCGATCCAGATATTCAGTGACAATAATTCGTCCATGGAGTGAATAATCTTGATGGGCAATGCAGTTATGTAATGCTTCTAGAACAATTTTTTGATCGTATTTTGCAAGTTCAATTGCAACCAACTCGTTTGCTGGAAGAATACGCAGTTGTACATTTCTTATTTTATTGTAAAGCAAACTGGTTGTTAGCAAGAACGGTGGGCTAAAATGCTCATAAGCTCGTTCTTCACCTACCAGTTTCCATGTTAATTGTGCTGGATATGGAGAAAGATAATGCGTGGATTCTGGGCTACCTACCAATAGTAGTGCGGCTCGAGTAATCTGGCCATCGATTGTAAGTTTCGCGCGGTCAAGAAATACCTCGTCTGACCAACCTAAAACCTCGTTTAGCTCAAAACGATTCGCGTATTTGTGTGCAAAAGCTTCCCTGGATTTTTTTAAAGCGGCAGGATCTAAATTTTTTATTGTTGCAGCAGGTACTATTTGCGCTGTCCAATCTGATGAGCCAACTTGTTGTCGTATTCGATCCAATTTGTCTAGTCCTAGATGAGTGAGACTTTCACCGGCACGAGCGTAATAATGTCCATTCCAGGCAATAGGCATTCCCAGAGGTGCAGCAGGGATTTCCAAAAGCAAGACGCGGCCTTTTTCAGTGTGTAACTCATGCATATCACGAAAGGTGATAGATGGTTCAGTACCTTGTGCTATTTGATATTTAAGACTTTGTAAGTGTTCTTTATCTCTTCTGTAGTTACAACCAACTACAGTGCGAGTAGTATTGTCTATACCAAATATGAGCCATGCTTTTTCATGATTGTGTAAATTGGCTTCGTTTGATAGAGCTGAAAAATATTGGCCAATTTTAGATGTTGGATAGGATTCATCTACTTGTTTAAATTCGACTAATTCATTTTCCCATTCATGAATCAATTGCTGTAATAACAGCTCTAGATTGCTTTGTTGTGTCATTATCCTATCCCAATAATTTATTACCTCAGTTGGTTACTGTTTGTAACCGACTCAATACATATTTGCTGATTGAACTCTTCGGGAGTATCGAACAGTTGTTTAACTAATTTATTATACAGATACCATTTCATTTAATTCTGGTGCGGATGAAATATAGGTTGTATCTTGAGACAGATCATGAATAAGTGTGGCCCATTTTTCAAGGGCTTCCTTTCTTTGAGGCAGCATTTCATTCTTATTGTAAGTAGCCATGATCTTCGGCATCTTATGCCCTAAACATTTCTCAATCACCACCGGATCAACATGCAAAGCTTCTCCAAGCTGAGTGGCAAAGGTTCTTCTTAGATCATGTGCTGTCCAATGTGGGATGCCGACTCGTGATTGTATTCTTATTACGGCTCTTGGCATAGCTCGGTCGGATAAAATACTTTGGTCATCTGCGCCTGTAATGACGTATTCTGAATCGCTATGGACTTTGAGTTCTCTCAATACCTTTTTGGTCAGTTCTGTGAGGTGGATTCTCATGACTATGTTGGTTTTGGTATTTTCGGCAGGGATTGTCCATAAGGAGTTTTCAAAATCGAATTCTGACCATTTGGCTACTCGGATTTCTCCTGTTCTTACGCCTGTAAGTAGGATGATTTTTAGGGCTGCTCGGATCTGAAACGAGGTGCCATGTTCTTCACTGTCGAGAAATTGCCATAGAGTTTTTACTTCATCAAGGGTTAAATAGCGTTCTCTGGGTTTTTCTATACCGCCTATGTCTCTGGCACGTATGGTCATGGCAGGGTTAAGCAGCATTTCGCCTCGGCTTACTGCGTAGTTAAAGGCTTGTTTTAGTGTGCTTAGTACTTTGTTTGCATGAACAGGGGAGCCACGGCCTACGATTTTATCGAGAGCTTGAGTGATCTCACGAGTTTTTAAATGTTCGAGTTTTTTATTGCCCAATAAGGGAATGATATCTACTTTTATATGCTGCCAGATTTGCAAAGGTTGGGCGCGGTGTTTTTCAATGTAGTTGGTGTACCAGTGTAGGATCAGATTTTTTACTGTACTTTGGTCTTTCTGTTTTTGTTCTGCGAGCTGCTCTTTGGGATTTACTTCGCCATGGCGTATGTCGCTTAAATCGATAAAACGTTTCTTCGCTTCCGATAAACTCATAGCAGGGTAGTGACCTATGGTGATGAAATGCCTTTGGCCGTTGATTCTGTAACGATAAAGAAATGTCTTTAGCCCTTTGGGGGTTACACGAATACCAAAACCCCCATCTCTGAATTCTTCATAGCGAGAAGATCTTGGTTTTAGCGATCGAATATAAGCGTCTGTAAATTGTCTTTCCATCATTGCACCTTGCAAAAAATTAGGTGTACTTCTAGGTGTACTTTCGTGAGATCTCACATGAAATCGTTTGATATTTTTTGAAGTATAGCACATGGTGAAAATATATAAAATACAATGAGTTAGTGTTAATATTTGATATCAAATGATACTGTTTGAAAATGGTCTTTTTAAGAATGGGGTGCTAGTGGTCGAAGATTCAAATCCTTCCCTCCCGACCATCACCCCTTTAAGATTAAGGGCTCTTTTGATTTTTTAATTTGTATTTTGGGGAGTTTTATAAGTCAATTGACGTTCAATTATCTTTTTCCAGATGTATGAAGAAAGCTCCACGTTTTTCTTCAATATTTCTTCGGGAATTTCATAAACTGTAATAAATTGTTTGTCGTTCCCTGTATTATAAGTGCAATACCGATCTTCCAATTCATCAATATCATCAGTACCAAATGGTGAGGCATTTTTAATGATTTCTTCTCCTCTATTCCTGGCGTCATCCAGGTTGCCTGTTTCAACGGCAACTGGCGCAACAAGAATTACCCAGTTTTTTTCTGTTTCTAAATTAGAAACAGTGAAATAAGCGTAAAGTTTTTTTGGGGCAAGAATCAGGAGTTCTTGATAGTTAAAACCTGTAGTATTTTCAGCTGTAATATCTGGGCAATCAAAGCTCAGGCTTTGTTTGGAGAATATTAAGCAGCTTATTAATGCACTTATTAAAAACATATTTTTCATTAGCGATTCCTTTCGGTTCTTCCTTGTTTAGGGGCTGAAAATAACATAGCCAATTTTTGATTTCAATGAATCGCCACAGAGACTCATATAAAAAGTCACTACAATAATCCCCAGATCATTTAGGGTCAGCCTTTGGAAACAAGCAATATATAGGCCTTGAATTGTGAATTATCAATTAAAATTAATGATGTTAATTTTTAAGTTCAAAATTCAAGGTCTGGTTCTGTGATTGTTCAGGTTTTTCAAGAGGCTACGTCGACCTGCAATTGAACATCAATGTTACCACGTACGGCATTAGAATAAGGACATACTTCATGTGCTTTGGCAACTAAAGAATCTGCTTGGGCTTGTTCTAAACCTTTGATATGTGCTTGCAATTTTACACCTAATTTGAAACCTTGTTCCGGCGTAGGATACAAAGAAACCTCTGATGTTATGGAGACATCTTTTAGGGGGATTTTTTGTAATCTTGCAATATGACGAATGGCGCTTTCAAAACAAGCAGCATAACCGGCAGCAAACAATTGTTCCGGATTTGTGGCACCACCTTGTCCACCCAGCTCTTTAGGCATGGCTAAATCAAGCTTTAATAATCCATCAGTTGTTTCTACATGACCGTTTCGCCCACCATGGGTTTGCGCTGTTGTTGTATACAAGGCTTTCATTATTCATGTCCGTTAAAATATAAGCTAGATATTCAAGTTAGTTAGAGTTTAAGAATTTGTCAAATCCTCATTTGATTTTTTCAGCGACTTTCTAATGGGTGACCCCTGGGTTTTGCTAGGTTTCCTAAAGCGAGAGTAACATAGCTTAAATAGAAGTCATAAGCATCCTTAGGAGGAGTTGGTTTGCTTAAATCATAAACTTGGGTGCATAAATCTAAATAGGTATCCAAGGTTTTACTCGTCATAAGTGAAACTCCATAACAGTCACAGATAAAAGATCAATAGGGTCAGACTCGATTGATTTCAACCCAATTCTCAATTTTTAATTTATTAACTCGAGAAAACTCTTTTTCATTATTAGTAACCAGAGTAATACCCAACTCTAAACAATGAGCAGCTATCCATAAATCATTATTACCTATAATTCGACCTTGCTTTTTCTATTAAGAAATTAAGAAGCAAAAAGCAACGCCTGGATTTTTACACTTTAGTAGTTCATCTAATCAATAAATTAAAATTATTTCTCTCCATGTTGTTGCAAAAATAACAATAAAGCCTTTTGAACATGCATTCTATTCTCACTTTGAGTAAATATAATAGAAGCAGCACTATCTGGTAAGGTTTCAGAGACTTCCTTTCCTCTTTCCATAGGCATGCAATGCATAAATACCGCATTAGGTTTTGCATGAGACATCAATGCTTCATTCACTTGAAAATCTTTAAAAATCCTGTCCGCTTGGGAATTTTTAAATCCCATACTAGTCCATACATCGGTATAAACGGCATCGACATTTTTTACCGCCTCTTCAGGATTGTCAAAACAATGGATCATTGGCTCCTGAATATTTTTTTTAGTTTGTGCAACAATGTGTTCGTTAGGTTGATTTTCTTTAGGACAACAATAATGAATAGTAATACCTAATTGAGGCGCTAATAACATCAAACTATGTAAAATATTGTTGCCATCTCCTATATAAGCTAATTTTAATCCTTGTAAGTCTCCATAGTGTTCTTCAAGGCTCAAACAATCGGCCAGAATTTGACAAGGATGATGTAATGCTGAAAGTCCGTTTATAAGGGGAACCTTTAAACAGGAGGCCATCTCATGTAGAAAATTATCAGCATGCGTTCTTACCATTACAAAATCAGCATATCCATTTAATACTCTTGCCATGTCTTCTGGAGTCTCTTGTTTTCTTGTCGGGCTTATACTTTCAACTACTAGTCCACCCATACTTTGTATGGCAAAAGAGAAACTTAGTCTCGTTCTAAACGATGGTTTTTCAAATATCATTACTAAACTTTTATTAAGAAGAGCCTGACTATATAAACCAGGATTTCGCTTAACAGATTTAGCTTTGTTTAAAATTGCTTTGATTTCTTTCTTGGAAAATTCCGTTCCTGTAATAAAATGTCTGGTTTGATTTTTGTCTTTTGAATGGTTATGTGTATCACCATTAATACATTCAGGGGTAGTTTCTACGCCCAACATGGCTTGTTGTAAGTTGATAACAAAAGTATTTTTAGTCACTTCATTGATTGCGACATGGTCATCATCCTGATCTTTGTTCGGTAAAGTAGAAAAGGTCATGTTTCGTCTCCTTTTAGTAAATCTGTTAAAGAGCATTGCTTTTCCATTGCTTCTAAAATCCATAGTCCGACTTGATGATGAGCGTCACGGAAGGACATGCCTTTAATGACGAGTGACTCCAGCATTGCCGTTGCATCAAGATAACCGCTTTGCGCCTTTATCTTCATCAACTCCGTATTAAAAGTAAGACTTTGTAAAAAAGGAGTGATGATTTGCAAACAGGCTACTACTGTATTAACCGTATCGAAGAGACCTTCCTTGTCTTCTTGCATGTCTTTGTTATAAGCAAGCGGTAAGCCTTTCATAACGGTTAATATAGACATGAGATGTCCATAGACTCTTCCTGTTTTACCCCGAATCAATTCAGGAACATCAGGATTTTTTTTATTTGGCATTAGCGAAGAGCCCGTAGCAAAGGCATCATCCAGGGTTAGAAAATTAAATTCCTGAGTAGACCACAATATTAAATCTTCGCATAATCTTGAGAGATGCATCATGGTCATGGCACAAACACTGCAAAACTCTATAACAAAGTCCCTGTCACTCACTGCATCAAGCGTATTAGGAATAATTCCTGTAAATCCTAAAG
Source organism: Legionella shakespearei DSM 23087 (assembly GCF_000373765.1). Classification (GTDB taxonomy): domain Bacteria; phylum Pseudomonadota; class Gammaproteobacteria; order Legionellales; family Legionellaceae; genus Legionella; species Legionella shakespearei. Next base: position 134,095 of record NZ_KB892435.1, read on the forward strand.
TCTTGGCCACCCATTTTCTATCCAGGGGCAGTTTGCTTCCTGCCAATGCACCCGCTCCTAAAGGGGAGTAATTTGAACGTTTAAACCAATCTTCCAGTCTGTTTTTATCCCTTTCAAACATTGATTGATACGCATTAAAATAGTTGCCTAAAGTAATGGGTTGAGCTTGTTGTAAATGGGTATAGCCAGGCATTAAATCGTCTTGATGATTATTTGTTAATTCATCGAGACACCCTATTAGTTTGATTAAAAGCTCATTAATCCAATGTGCTTTATCAAGGGTATATAATCTCAGATCCAATGCCACCTGATCGTTTCGGCTTCGGCCTGTATGTAATTTTTTTCCTAAATCCCCTAATTTTTGAATCAATAATTGTTCTATAAACATGTGGATGTCTTCTTCTTGATTCACTTTAAAATCATACTGATTGGCTTTAATTTCATTTCTGATTTCTTCAAGGGCTAAATAAATTGTCTGACCCTCGTCCTCAGTAATAATGTGTTGTTTAGCCAGTTGTTGAACATGAGCCTGGCTTCCCTTGATATCCTGTTCAAACAGCACATAATCAAAGGACAAAGAAGAATTGAACTGATTAACCTGACTATCCAAAGCTTTTTTAAATCGTCCTCCCCAGGTTTTATTGGTCATAATGACCTCCTTTGTGGACTTGGCTGTACACCTTAGCCGATAAAGAAAAAAGATTAATAAATCCTTCTGCATCTTTCTGGTTGTAAACACTGTCTTCTTCAAAAGTAGCCAGAGCAGGGTTGTGCAGACTATAGGGAGACTCCATTCCATCAGGGCTGATATTGCCTTTAAATAGTTTTAACTTAACTGTTCCGCTAACAAATTGTTGGCTCATATCTATAAAGGCATCCAATGCTTGTTTCGTTTGTGAAAACCAGCATCCTTCATAAACTAAATTGGCATAGATATGCTGTAATGATTGTTTTAAATGTAACGTTTGTCGAGTTAAGCAAAGGCTTTCTAAAAGTTTATGGGCTTTATAGATCACTGCAGCAGCTGGTGCTTCATAAATTCCTCTTATTTTCATACCCACCAATCGATTTTCAACAATATCAGCAACACCAATTCCATGCTTTCCTGCTATTTTGTTGAGTTCATTTAATAGGGCTTCGGGAGACAGGGCTTTTTTATTGAGCGCTACAGGAATCCCTTCTTTAAAATCCAAAATTATTTGTTCCTCTGTATCCGGGGTTTGAGTAAGAGGGGTAGTCATTAATAAAACATCATCTGGCATGCCTTGAGAAGGATCTTCGAGCACACCCCCTTCATGGGAGATATACCAAATGTTATGATCTCTTGAGTAGGGTGATTCAGGCGTAACAGGGACTTCAATATTCTTTGTTTTAGCATAGATTATCGCTTCTTGTCTTGATTTTATATCCCATATTCTCCAGGGAGCAATAATATCAAGTTGGGGGGCAAGCGCCTTAATAGAATATTCAAATCGAACTTGATCATTTCCTTTACCAGTAGCGCCATGTGCAACGGCATCTGCCTGTTCGGATAAAGCGATCTCAACCAGTTTTTTTGCGATTAATGGTCTTGAAATGGTACCTAAAATGTATTGATCTTCGTATAAAGCGCCAGATTTTACTAAGGGCCATAAATAGTGCATCACAAACTCATCTTTGACATCAGCAATATAGGCTTTAGATGCACCGCTCTGAATTGCTTTATTTTTTATAGCATTAAGATCTTCTTGCTGCCCTAAATCACAAATAACAGCAATCACTTCAGCTTGATTGTAATGATCTTTAAGCCAGGGAATCATAATGGATGTATCAAGTCCTCCAGAATAAGCGAGTGCAATTTTTTTAATGTCTTTTTTCATAATGATTCCTCTTGATAAAATTGTTGCGTGTATGAAATAGGATCAGGTACATCCTTTGGATTAAAATCAGCAATTAATTTTCCTTGTTTTAAAACAATTAATCGTTCTGAAATCTGGGTTAAAAAAAGCAAGTCATGTGAGGCGATAAGCAGTGTAAGGTGCATGGATTTCACGGTATTTAATAACCTGATTACATCTTGAGTCGTTACTATATCGAGACCAGAAGTGGGCTCATCACAAAGTAATAAGTCGGGTTTCATCATCAAACTTCGTGCTAAAGCCACTCTTTGTTTTTGTCCACCCGATAGATTATGAGGATAGGCATGTGTTTTATCTGAAAGACCAAGCCTGGAAAGTAACTCCATTGCGTTTTGATTATAATGACCAACTGTGTCATTTAGACTGGGAGCATAGATTAAGTTCTCGAGAACGGTCATATGTGGAAACAATTGGAAGTCCTGGAACATAAATCCACATCTTCCCTTGTAATGGATAGAGCCAGTATCCAGAATATCTAATTGTTGAATGCATCTTAATAAAGTAGTTTTACCACTTCCAGAAGGACCAATTAAACCAACAATAGAATTAGGTTGAATCGTTAAATTAATTTTATTCAGAATCAATGAATGACCTATTTTTTTTGTGGCATTAGTAATCTGTAACATAATGACCTCTTTGTTCAATTCTTTTACCTATTAGTTCCAGTAATAAAACCAATCCGTAATAATAGAGTCCAGCAATGCACAAAGGCATGAAATAGGTAAATTGTTGTGCTGCTAAAGATTGGGCCTGACGCATTAAATCCATGCCGCCTATAGTTGATATCAGGGCTGTTTCTTTCAATAAAGCAATCGTTTCATTAACCATTGCAGGGAAAATATTTTTTATGACTTGAGGTAAAATAATATCTTTCCACAAATAGAAGGTAGGAATCTGTAACGTAGCTGCCGCTTCAAATTGCCCTTTAGGCAAACTTTCTATTCCTGATCTTAAAATTTCAGCTAAATAAGCAGAACTATTCAGTCCAAAAGCGATGATGCCAGCCACTAAAATACTAGGTCTCATCCCTAGAAAGAATGGAGAGGCAAAATAAATAAAACTCAACTGAAGAATTAAAGGAGTGCCTCTCATTATAGAAATAAAGCGGTTGATAATAAAACGTGCAAAACCTTGATATCTGCATATAGACCATAAAATACCAAGGATAATTCCTATAAAAAAGCCGACAGTCAGTAATTGCATCGTTAATGCAATTCCTTTTCCAATATATAAACTATTTTGCAAAAACTCAGTCATTTTAAATCCTTTAACCATTGTGATTCTAATTTTTGAATTGCTCCTGTGGTCTTGAGCTTTTCTAATGCCAGGTTAATTTCTTTAGTTAAAGGAGATCCTTTTTTTACTACCAATCCATAGCCATCATTGACTTTATCTATGATTGAATAGGATAAGTGGGGATGTTTTTCGCTATAAATAGCTCCTTGAACACCATCCATCAAAACCACATCGATATGACCCGCGATTAATGCTTCTATGGCTTGATTGTTATTGTCAAAAATTGTTACTTGAGCTTCTGGTGAGTGTTGATGCAACCAAACGTCCATAACAGTCCCTAGTTGTACAGCTATTTTCTTATCTTTTAATTGAGAAGGATTCAGCACGGGTTGAGAAGAATTATATACAGCAGCCATGCCCGCAAAATAATAGGGATTAGAAAAGTCAAAATTTTTCTTTCTTTCATCTGTAATCGTAATTGTGGCAATGGCTATATCATCTTGCCCTGAATTAACGGCAGGTAGTACTGTACTAAACTGCATAGTGTCGAATACTGCTTTTTTATTTAATTCTTTGGCAATTAACTTTGCTAAATCAATGTCAAACCCTTTTATTTCACCATTTTCTGAATATTCAAAAGGTGGATATTCCGCTGATGTTGAAAAATGAAGGGTATTATTGTTATCTTCTTTTGAGCAATTAACTAGTAAGGATATTGAACTTATTAATAATATACTGATAAATATCTTCATGTGAATATATATCCAAAATAAAACCAAAATATGAATATATATCGATTTTTATTGTAGTGTCAAGAAAAAATGAATATAATTTCACCATTACGGAAATATATGAATTTGTATTCATGATTGCGTGACAACAGGAGAGAAACAGTGACTCATGATTCAGTATTAGAAGACGTGATTTTATTAATAGTTCAAACTGAAAATATAGCCGAACAAAGTGACTTGCAACAAAGTTTAAAAAAAAGGGGGTATGATATACCTCAGGCAACCTTATCACGCTGGTTGAAAAAAATGAAAATAGCTAAAGTTTCAGGTTATTACAAAGTTATTGATTACAACCAACCAGGATTGCCACTCGTTTTGAATATTCAATTTTCTGATTTTGGTATGGTTATTTTGCAAACCCATCCTGGTAATGCCAATAGTCTTGCTTATTATCTTGACCGAAAATATATTTCTTTTAGTATTAAAGAAACATCGAGTTCAGGCATTTTAGGATCAATTGCCGGTGATGACACAGTATTGCTCATAATTAAAAGTAAGGCTCATCAGCAACACGTTCATGATATTTTACAGTCTGAGTTTCCCTATTTATTTAATTCCTGATAGAACGAATCAAATATTAGGCGTGTACAATCTTGCTTGAAAATAAGCTACTTCCCTATACAATTGCTCATATTTTTTTACAATTCAAAAAAATTAAGTAATTAATCAAGAGTGACGAATGCCAGAGCATGATCAAACCGCACATAAGCCAAGTCCCATACCGAAGAGATACACTGTAGCGAATATGATACTCTTGGCGAATGTCTGGAAGCAGGCTCTTCGGCAGTAACCATAGCCCATATGAGTGGCGCACACCTGCCTATCCCCTTATCCCTGGCAGGGGCAGCTATGGAATTCGGTGCAGAAATCATTCATAACCATTCCAATGATGCGGTAGAACGAATAGTTTGCGGCACAGGGGTTGCAGTCTTTAAAGAGACTATCAACACTGCCGTAGCAAGGCCTGCCCCCCTTGGGTTGCTGTTTTAAGTTAAGCAATACTCCACCGTCCCGCGGCTTGTCCGCGGTATCCAGAGATCTAAGTTCGGAGAGAGATTCCTGGATCCCGCGGACAAGCCGCGGGACGGCGGAACTCCATAACTCACGTTAAGTTAAGGATTTTGACCGTCATTCTGCTAGCGATGAAGGATTGTAATACCAATGGTGTTTTATATTGACAGTGTGATTTATTTTTGTTAAATTTGGCATTTTAACACCAACAGGAAATGAATATGTTTTTAAAAAGAGAATACAATTCTGAGGCTGTCCAAAGAATAAATAACCATATTAATGGATTAAATACTGTTTTAAAAGAAATCTCCGCTGATCTGAATGATCTGGAAAAGTACATGTCAAACAGAAACAGATATGATCGCATTGCGTTGGCCATCACTCGTGNAGAAGTTATCGAGACAGAGGAGGATCTTCAAGACAAAGATTTAGTTCTTCGGCTTACAACACGGTTTTCAAATAGTATTTTTTATACAGCACCAGAGCTGATCGAGGAATATGGTCTTAACCCTTTGCGTGCNGCTTTAAGAGCCCATCAAGAAAGAGTTTCTATTTTAAACAAAATTAAAACGGGTGAAGAAATCACTCATGAAGAATTGGAACTATTGAAAAAAGTGCCTGTAATGTCTGGAATAGAGCAGGAAGTTGATATAAAAATAGCAACTCCATCTGCACAGCCATCAATGTAGCTCTTCGTCAACACCAT
>NZ_KB892436.1 GCF_000373765.1 Legionella shakespearei DSM 23087
CCCAGTATGGGCAGTGGCTCCAGTTCCCCCAGCATGGGCGGTGGCTCAGGTTCACCGAGCAGTGATAGTGGTTCCAGTTCTCCTGGTTCGGGTAGTGGTTCCAGTTCACCGAGCAGTGAACATGATGACTCAGTTTCTTCAATGTCAGCTATGCCATCATCTTCAGCAAAAATGACGCCTATGCCAAGTACCACAACTTCAGCAACGGCTGATTTTGAAGCATCATCTTCTAGCCAATATGATGAGCAGGCGAGAGCACATAATAACAAACAAGATAAATTAATGGGGCTGCCTGATCTACAGCATCCCGATGAATCACACAGTACCAGAGCGGTGGGGACTGCATAATTACGTGATCATTCTAATTTTTGATCTCTTAGTAAAGTAATAAGTCACGAGGATGTCGAGTGGATCGTAGGTCAGGTGCTTCGCCCATAGCTGTCAGGCTAAGCCCCACGCGCTGCCATTAAGTTAAGCGATACTCCACCGTACCGCGGCTTGTCCGCGGTATCCAGAGATCTAAGTTCGGAGTGACATTCCTGGATCCCGCGGACAAGCCGCGGGACGGCGGAACTCCTTAACTTAATGGCAGTGTTCCCAACCCTTTCCCGCGATAAAGGTATGATTATTAATATAATTCCTTTCGCTGGCGGTGGGATTATCGTTCCATTAATTTGTGCGGTAAACTTTCGATGCGGCCAGCTTGCGTCACTACAACATAATTTAACTTACGCTGTAATTCACTGATTGTATCCGCACCTGCATAAGTTAAACCTGAGCGCAAACCACCAACGATGTCGGCGATTATAGAGTCGGTATTGTCTTTGTAGGGCACTTCTGTAGCTACGCCTTCAGCGGTTTTCCACTCATTCATTTGGCCATGGAAGTCTTCCTGGGCTTCTCGTGAAGCCATACCACGATAGCGTTTTACTTTATTGCCGTCTTTATTGAGAATGACTTCGCCTGGAGTTGGAGCTGTTCCTGCCAACATTCCGCCAATCATGACAAAGTCAGCGCCAAACGCCAGTGCTTTAACTATGTCTCCAGAAGTTTTAATGCCGCCATCTGCGACAATAGAACGATCAGAGCGTGAGCAATCCTGAATACAGGTCAGCATGGGAACACCAAAACCGGTTTTGATTCGTGTACTGCATACAGAACCGCCGCCAATTCCTGCTTTAATGATGTCCGCACCGCAGGATGCCAGATAATCTGCACCAGCATAAGTTGCGACATTTCCGGCCATAATGCAGCGATCAGCAAGCAGTTGGCGTAAGTTTTTTAAGGTTTTACCTACATATTTGGCATGGGCATGAGCTACGTCAACACAAAAATAATCAGCACCCGCATCACGCAGTGCTTCCGCCCTTTGCAAGTCTGCATCAGTACAACCAACGGACACAAAGACCTTGCCTTTACATTTCTTGAATTCGAGGATGTTTTCTTCGATGGTCATAAAGCGATGAAGAGCGCCCATGGCTCCTTTCTCGTGCATAAAATTAGCCATATTACTTTCAGTAATGGTGTCCATATTGGAACTGATTACTGGAAGATTCAGACTAAGTTTACCTAAACGATCCGTACTGCTCGTATCAACCACCCGTCTTGACTCATGGTGGTTGTACGAAGGCACAAGTAGTACGTCATCAAAGGTGATGGCCTGGTCAGTCATATTATATCCTCGTAAAACGCGTACTATAAATGCTCAGCGGCATAAAATGCAAGTCTTGAACGTTCTCCACGTGTTAAAGTCATGTGCGCGCTGTGTTCCCAGTGCTTAAATCTGTCCACAGCAAAGGTTAAGCCTGAAGTAGTTTCAGTCAGGTAAGGGGTATCTATTTGCTTGATGTCCCCCAGGCAAATAATTTTACTGCCTGGGCCTGCCCGGGTTACCAGAGTTTTGATCTGTTTGGAGGTAAGGTTTTGCGCCTCATCAATAATAATATAGCGATTAAGGAAGGTACGTCCGCGCATGAAGTTTAAGGAACGAATTTTAATTTTGTTTTGCAACAAGTCCTGAGTCGCGCCGCGGCCAAAACTACCGCCAACCTGTGAGCCATGCAGCACTTCAAGGTTATCCATTAAGGCGCCCATCCAGGGAGTCATTTTTTCTTCTTCTGTACCAGGTAAAAAGCCAATGTCTTCACCAACAGGAATAGTCACCCGGGTCATTAATATTTCATTGTAACGGTTTTGATCCATAACCTGAGTCAGACCGGCAGCAATGGTTAACAAGGTTTTTCCTGTTCCTGCGGAACCTTGCAGGCTGACAAAATCAATATCCGGATCCAGCAGTAAATTTAAAGAGAAGTTTTGCTCTCTGTTTCTGGCCGTAATGCCCCAGACTGAATGTTTGGTTTGCGTGTAGTCACGTACCAGTTGCACGACTGCACTTTCTTTATCCAGTTTTTTCACTATAGCCTGGAATTCATTGTCTTCGGTACTGATGCAATCATTAGGATTCCATTGGGCTACCAGTGGGCCTGAAACCCGATAAAAGGTTTTGCCGCTTTCTTGCCATGAACCCATGTCTTTGGCATGAGTATCCCAAAAATTGTTATCGAGGATGTGTAAACCGCGGTGCAGCAAGTTAACGTCATCAAGTACCTGATCATTGTAATAATCTTCAGCAGGTATGCCCAGGATACCTGCTTTAATACGCAGGTTAATGTCTTTGGAAATAATAATAACCTGCTTGTTGCCTTTGAACTTTTTCTGTAATCCCAAAGCGGTTGCAAGGATGGTATTATCTACTTTGTGTCCGGGCAAAGTGGAAGGAACTACCTGATCAAACTCATCGGTTTGAAAAAACAGCTTGCCGCTGCTTCTTTTGTTGTTTGAACTGATAAAACTGGGGATGGCTAATCCTGAGACAATTTGTTCATGAGAGGCGTTGCTCATTAACTCTACTAACATACGGTTGGTTTGTCGAACGTTACGCGCTAGTTCAGAAGTCCCGGTTTTATGTCGGTCCAGCTCTTCCAGCACGACCATAGGCAGATAGATATCATGCTCATCAAAATGATATATAGCTGTAGGATCATGCATTAAAATATTAGTATCCAGCACAAACAGCTTAGAACCAGTATTGATAGTATCCATAATATTCACCCTTTCAGCTAAAATAAGGTTTTTGATAATTCAAATGAGCTTTAAGTTTTTGAATTACCTATCTTCATTGTGCTGAGCTATGAGAATTACGTCAAGAATTATATTTTACTGTAGAGGAATGAACAGATGCTTTTCTTCAGTAAAAGGTCAGTTCCTATCGAGCAAGAGACAAGATCTCTCCCTGACCTATTACTTTCTTTAGGCACTGGTTCAAAAATGGTAGTTGAGGATAAGAAATTCACAAAATAAAAACTGATGCAGGCCGCAAGCTAGTGTTGCAGCCTACATTATCTGACCAATTAGGCTTAATGGCCACATTTATAGTTAATAATGTAATTTTTATCACTTCCACTTACGGTTACGGCACTACCGGCAGAATTTGAGCCCTTTTTACTTTTACCATCCATATCGCGTTTTGCACCAGTAAGATAAAACGTTAATACGGCAACAGGTGCCTTATTCCATTCTTCATCTACATACTCGTCACCACTATCTGAACTCTTTGTCAGACATTTAGAAGAACCAGTATTTTTACTGTCTTTTGCAATTGTAATGGATATTTGCTGATTACTTTCACCTCGTTCTACATACCAAACACTTTGCTGCGCTTGACCTGGCTCAATTTTCATAGGATTTTGGCCACTATTATAAGAAACTTTAGAATATCCTGTATCTACTTTTGCTTTCAGATTAATACACTGGCAGTTATTTAACAGTTTGAAAAAAAATTTTGATCCCGCATTGACTGAAAATGGTAGTAACAAAATCAAAGAAGCACATAATAAGTTTCTAAAATAAACCATAACTATCTCCTTTGCAGATTGGGATTACTGGACTTATATCGTATCCATATGATATTGAGTATAGAAGTGAGATAACAAAAAATCAATTCAGATACTTTTTCCTGCATCCAATAGTTTTGGCAGTTGTTTAATTCATATAAGCTCTAAAGGTCAAATCAATACTGTTTCCATTTGAATTAAATGAATAATTTCCGTATTGATAGTTATTCAGATTGACTGACGAAAAAGACTGTTTGATAGCGAAATCATGAGTATATTCAATCCCGACACTATAATATTCCTGCAACACCAGTCCAGCGCCAACACCGACACGGGCATTAACAGTCCAGTTGTAGTTGTCTGTAAGGGGTGTATTAAATTCTTTAAAAGAGTATCGGTTATAGCCTGCTCCTGCGAAAGCATCAAGATACCAATGCTGATTTTGCATGGTTTCAAGAACCACATCAACAAAACCACCGCCCTGACGCTGATAAGAATAGCCCGTAGGGATTCCATTAACAACCAGTGGGGAATAGACATCATTTTTCAAATTGGAAAAACCTTCAGCTCCAATACGTGCACCAATGAGCCAGCATGGGGCAAAAAATTTGAGATCAGTAATATTCAGCGCGCCATGCAAGCCGCTGCTTCTAAAGGAATCAGCATTGAATACGTTTTGTGGAAGAAAGTGGGTATTGCTGTTGGTGTGAAAACTCGAGGCGCCCAGATTCATTTGAAAGGCGGTCAAATCAAAAAAATTACCCCGTACCTCGGAATAGGTTTTTAAAGCATAAACTTGTGTTGTAGATGTTGCAAGTATCAGAAAAGAGATTAAAAATTTATTATTGTCCATGCGTGATTACACCTGATTGTGAATACCATTTCATTGTTGAAGGCCATATTAGAATGCTTGATAAAAATATTCAATATCTTTTGCTTTGTTCGCCAAATTTACGGTAATATGCAGCACATTTATGGTGGTTACATGGTTAAGTTTTAATGTTGTAGGGAAAATACGGATATGCGATTTTTTTTAGTCACGTTTTTAGCAATTATGCTGACTTCATGTGCCAGCACAACAAAAGAAGTTGAAATACAAACACAGATGTCTACCAGGGAGTTGGCTCAAAAGGGAGTACAACTCAGCAAAGCAGGGCAATACGCGGCAGCACGCCAATACTTTTCACGTGCCTTGAAAAGCGATCCTAAAAATTGTCATTTGCATTTTTTAAATGCGCTTTCTTATCAGCTTGAGGGGAAAGGCAATTATCGTTTCCTTGATCTGGCGGCAGCAGGCTATCAGACAACCATAAAATTTTGCCCTCAGGATCCCTGGGCATATTATTACCTTGGCTTAATCTATTACCAGAAAAAAGAGTATTCTGCAGCAGAGCTTAATCTGGCCAAAGCGCTGAAATTGGGTAAAGGTAAAAGCAAAGTCCCGTTTTTTAAAGCTTATGTTTTAAGCGCGCAAAAAAATAATGACCATGAAAATATTGAGGTGATGATAAAACAGCTGGAATACCTTTCTCCAAAATCACCGGTGTTGAAAGAGATAAAAGTCATTGCCAGACGTATGCCACGGGCTCAATTCATCCAGGAAAAAATAGCCATGGATACCTCTGATCCAAAATTTGGCTCCAAACCTGTACGTCATCGTAAAGATAACAAACAAGTATTTGTGGATGCGGTTATTATCCTGTCGCGGGAAACGGATGAAAAAAGCAGAGGGGTTAATCTGCTCAATGGCTTGCAATTACAATATGCCCTGACTACCGGAACTACACGATTTGGTACCAGTAACTGGGGGCAGTATGCTGATGCATTGAATAAATATCCTGTTTTGGGAACTACAGGCGTCAACCCGGATTTAAACTATTCCTCATTAGTGACTAATGCCCTATCTATTCCAACCATTACTTATAACATGAATATATTTAATGATTTCTCTGAACATGATCAAATTCTTTCTCGCCCTACTTTATTAGCAAGAGAAGGCAAAACTGCAGAGTATTTTTCGGGTTCGGATTTGTTAATTGGCGTTGCCGGGGTCAATATTGGAGAAGTACAAATAATCCCGGTTGGCTTGAGAATGACGGTCACCCCTACTTTTTTAAAGGATGGATCTCTTGATTTGGATGTGAATATAGGTCGTGAATTTCTCACCGAAGGCGCAAGTTCCACCGTAGGCACGTTTGAAACTGCCGCCCGCACCATTAAGGAAAACACCCATACTTCCGTGAATATTCGCTATGGCGAAACAGTCATCCTTAGCGCCTTATCAGAAGACTTTAATTCTGCTACCGGTAATAAAACACCAGGCATAGGTGATCTTCCTTTGTTGCGTTACGCGTTTAACCGAAAAAGTAAAAAGAGACAAAATACTTCATTATTGGTTCTGTTGACCCCTCAGTATTACACGTCGTTCAAAAATCCTGAATATGCTCCTGATAATTACAGTAATGACATCAGACGCTATATTACGAAATATATTAATCCTGTTTCGAGTTTGCCAGTCTTGTTAAAACACTTGGCTAAAAATGATATTTATACGACAAATAAAGTGTTTAATAGTGATTTTTATAATAAAGTCTTTGTGGATTGGGCTATGGATGAGAATTATGGCTCTATTGATGAGTTTTAGCCGGGATGATTAAATTGAGACAGTTTTTAGTATTGATGTTATTTCTTCTTCAGTCAGTAAGTCATGGTGCTGGTGGCGGTGGCTCACATTGCGCAAAAAATATCCCTCAGCGCGATAATTTTGTTGCTACGACGTTAATGGTCTATCAGGCAATCAACTGTTTGAGTGATAGAATAGATAGCCTGGAGCAACAGTTGGCAGGTAAGCCTGAACCCGTTTTACAGATTATTCCGGCGATGAAATATGATTCTTTAACCTATCTGCAACCTGCTATTGCCAAAAATGGTGATAAAGCGATTTTATCCATTTATTTTACGAATCAGCTTAATGAAGAAAAGACGATTACGGTTTCGTTGATGGATCTTTCTGCAAAACTGCAGGCGGAAGTACTATTGAAATCAAAAGATAAAAGCAGTGAGCAAATAGATATTAACCAAATCAAAAAACTCCCAGAACAATTTAAAGGTTATGCACTGATTAAATTCAACCCCGCTGTTGATCCAAAGAGTCCTCCAATTTTACCCGTTATTTTCCTGACCAGTAACGGGTAACCACATCGTCCTGAGCGCGTCTTTTTGCGCGAAGGATCTCCAAATACAGGCACCATGCCGGTTTCAGGAGATCCTTCGCGCAAAAAGACGCGCTCAGGACGACGTGGAGCGGGAGGATAGACTCGCAAAAATATGTCGGAGCAAAAATAATACATGATCTTCGATTCATATCTATAATTAAAGAGGTGTACATTAAAAGGGTCAGAAAATGAATTATAAAATGAAAGCAGCGTTCATTGGTCTGGGGTTCTTACTGTTAGGTCAGCTCAGCTATGCAGATGAAGACAGTAACGATCCGCCAAAAAACTGTAGTGATTACACTTCTTCAGCAGATTGCGCCAGTATGAAAGATGGGTTCATTTGTATTTGGTCTAATGGAGCCTGCGTTGAAGATAAGGATGATGATTAAGGCAGCAAGATAATTGGTCCGGGGGTGATCTTCTCTTGCTCAATGTTAAATCATGCTCTGTGCCGCAACAAAAATTCCGCTTCCTCACGGTCGCGGCTCGGTTTCCGGTGCACGATGAAGTATCTGCGAACGCACGAAAACCGAGCCGCGACCGTGAGGAAGCGGAACAGTGATACTGGCAGGGACTGTGTTTCTGCCCTGAACCCCTGGATCCCTCGGACAAGCCGAGGGATGTCGGAGTCAATCCCGGATTGTGTGCTCAGAGGGGTGTAGAAGAGACAGCTGCAAGAGCAGCTTCCATTCCCTGATAAAGCCTTTATGCCGTGAATCTTGTCATGCGTCCTGCTCTTAGTTCTTTATTGTTAAAGATGACCAAAGCACATAAGGCTGCAAAAAACAGGTAGAGTCCAACTGGATAAAGCGTGGTATGGTTTACCAATTTTCCCGCATAAGTTCCAAAGGCAGCAAAACAGAGTAAAACAAGACTGCGTATAGCTGAGGCAGAGCCACGGTAATTATCAAAGCATTGCAGGGCTCTGGAGGTGGTTCCTCCCCAAAGTAATGCGGAGCTGAAAATATAGAAGCCTAGCATTACGGCATTAAAAATCTGATAATCAGTCCAATGTAAATATTCACCGGCCAACAGGATCAAACTGCTCAGCAGGGCTATTTGAATCCCTAGAGCAATGGTTTTATCTACACCAAAACGCTTGAATAATTTGGATGCCAAGAGTGAACCAAACACAAAACCTGTCGCGGTGAGCATTAATAACAAGCCCATGGTATCCGGGCTAATATTGGCATGTGAATAATAGAAAGGTGCCATGGTGAGAAAGCACCATTCCCCACTGTTTAACAAGCCAAAAAGAGCTATGTAGGAAATAAAGGTTTTATTTCTGATAATTAGCCCATAAATGCTAAAGCGTTCTTTTAAGCTGGATGGTGTTGCTCTGTGAACAGTATTTTGCCGTGGCAAAATGAACATAAAGAAACATAAAATGGCTGAATAGATGGCAATGCAGTATAAATTGGCTTGCCAACCGTAAAGTACATCGAGTTTTCCGCCTACAGCCGGAGCGAATAAAGGGAGTATTGAGGTCAGGCTGCCAATCCAGGCCATGATGCGTGCGCCTTCATCTTTGGGGAAGAGATCCTGAATTAAAGCCCATCCGGCAACCGGAACTACGACTGCACCAGTTCCCTGCAGGAAACGGCTGACTAAAAGTAAGTTAATTGAGTTTGAATAAATCCCGAGCAAAGAACCAATGCAAAATATTCCCATACCTAAAAACAGAGCGGGCCTTCTTCCCAATTGGTCAGCGATCATCCCCCAGAAGAGAACAGTAGAAAATTGGCCGATCATAAAAATGGATATCAGTGTTTTGGCATCATTCGATGACACTGAGAAATGCAGGGCTATTTGTGGCAAACTGGGTAATAAAATATCTGTTGCTATCAGGCTGAGTATTGACGAGGCAATAACTATAAACAGTTGAACATTGCGATTTAACATAGTGGACTCTTGACAGCTGATTATTGCAGATCATTGGGCGAACCTATAATAACAAAAATTAATTAAATATTCTACAAAATGTTTATTTTAGGCCAGAAGAACTTAGTCAGTGAGTTTGAGCATGGAGGGTTTTTTTTGGAACGATATGAGTCATTTTTTGACTAAATATAGAGGGTAGACTACCCTTTATAAGGTGTAATGCTTTAATGATTACATCATTTTGTTAATTACCAAGGAGAATGGTATGAAAAGATGTTTGATATTATTGAGTTTCTTATTTGCATCAGTGACAGTAAATGCTCAATCTGCTTCTGTTGCTGATTATGAATTTTTAAAAGCAAAAGTACCCAGTATGACACAAGATCAGGCTGGTCTGATAATGGCCGAATGCGGTAAAGAGGGACACAAAACTGCTGAGGCTTGTTACCCCATACTGAAAAAGCACGGAAATTGCATCCATTTTCCTAAAGGTACAAAGTTTTGTCCTCCATTGTAAAGCATTTTCCAAGTGTAATGCTTAAATTAACGTGAGTTTTGGATAAGAAAGTTGTTTGAGCCAGTGTTTACCTCGAACCGTTCGAGATGAGGAAGTGCGATAGCGCTGTCTCGAAGCCTTGGCACTGTACTAAGGCTTCGAGACGAGGCTACCGCCTCTCCTCAGCCCGAACGGCATCGAAGTAACGACTGGATAAAACACGCTTCTTATCCGAAACTCATATAAGTTAAGGAACTCCGCCGTCCCGCGGCTTGTCCGCGGGATCCAGGGATCTAAGTTCGGAGTGAGATTTCTGGAGCCCGCGGACAAGCTGCTGGACGGCGGAGTATCGCTTGACTTAATGGCAGCGCTGGTAGGGGTGACTTATTACCCGGCTGCAAGCAGACCGGGCTACAGCCCTTCCCTGATAAGGGTTGACCTTTTATTAAAGTGAAGTAATCCAGATAGACGCTTTACAGCTCATTAAATTTTTTAAAATTAAACCAAGGTCTTTAAGGTATTTAAAACGTCTTCTACATGTCCCTTAACGCTGACTTTTCTCCATTCCTGTCTCAACACACCTGTCTTGTCGATGAGGAATGTACTGCGTTCAACACCAAGATGCTGTTTGCCGTACATCGATTTCATTTTAATCACATCAAATAACTGACATAATTTTTCATCGCTATCGCTGATTAACTCAAAAGGAAAATTCTGTTTGGCTTTAAAATTTTCATGCGATTTGAGACTGTCTCGTGACACGCCAAACACTATGGCATTTAATGCTTTAAACTGTGGATAGGCATCACGGAAATCTTGTCCCTCAGTAGTGCAGCCTGGTGTTGCATCTTTAGGGTAAAAGTAAAGGATAACAGTCTGCCCTTTATAATCACTTAAATGCGCTGTCAGGTTACTTGTTGCTGTAAATTCAAAATCAGGTACTGTATCGCCTGTGTTCATTCATTTTCTCCTTGATCATGCTTTGACTGTTATCTGGCCTGTATCTGTCCGTTATTTGTTTTTCATCAGCCGCGATCGGTCTCTGTGCCAATCACGGTCTTTTATAGTATCTCTCTTATCATGTTCCTTCTTACCCTTGGCAAGCGCAATTTTTATCTTTATCTTATTTTTTTTCCAATATAAGGATAAGGGCACTATAGTGTAACCTTGTCGTTCCACACTACCGATGAGCTGACTGAGTTCCTTGCGGTTTAACAGCAATTTCCTGGTTCTGTCCGGTTCCGGAATTGTATGAGTTGATGCGGTCTGTAACGGCTGGATTTGCGCGCCCAGTAAAAAAGCTTCCCCATATTTAATAATCACATGCGCATCGGACAGATTGACCTTTCCAGCACGCAAACTTTTTACTTCCCAACCCTGCAGTACAAGGCCTGCCTCAAATTGATTTTCAATAAAATAATCAAAGCCTGCTTTCCTGTTGAAAACAATCGATGAGTCTGTTTGTTTTTTGGTAGTCATGAGACACCTGAACTGTAGAAAAAAGTTATTATAGCTGATGTATGGGCAATTGAGGACAGATACAAGGACGAGTTAACGATTTAATCGGAGTTGTAGCCTGTATTAGCGAAGCGTAATACAGGATCGAAGTGGCAATTTCCCGTATTACGCTTCGCTAATACGGGCTACGAATTTACTTCGGAAACCGTTCGTCCTTATAATCCTGCGGCAATTGAGGATAAACGCGTTCCAGCTTTTCATCCACTGCTACTCGATCATCAAAAACAAAACATTTGCCTTCCCAGAGCGATTCTTCTGATGGCATCACTTCAATGTATTTCAGGATTCCATCATGGAGTTGATATACATTTTCAAAACCCTGCTCTTTTAAGTACGCAGTGGATTTTTCACAGCGAATGCCGCCAGTACAAAACATAGCGATTTTTTTATCTTTCTTATCGCTCAAATGTTCTTTCACGTATTGAGGAAACTCTCTGAAATTTTCTGTATTAGGGTTAATCGCATTTTTAAAAGTACCCAATTCAAATTCATAATCATTACGGGTATCAATTAAAATCACTTCAGGATCCTGCAGCAGTGCATTCCATTCTTCCGGATTAAGATAAGTACCAGGAGTTTTTGTAGGATCTACTCCCTTGATGCCCATGGTAACAATTTCCTTGCGCAGTTTCACCTTGGCTTTATCAAAGGGGTTTTTATCATCAAAAGTTTCTTTGAAATTCAGATCTGCCAGACGCGCATCGCTGTGCATGTATTGATAAAACAGATCCATGTCCTCCCGTTTGCCAGCAAAGCCGCCATTGACCCCCTCTGAGGCCAGAATAATCGTACCTTTAATACCAATTTCCCTCATTTTATCCAGTATAGGCTCTCTCATGCTTTCAAAATCATCAAGAGGAATAAATTTATAAAATGAAGTAATAACTATCTCTTTCACGTGCTAACCCAAAAATAACAAAAATAATTGGCAAAAATTACCATTTACTCACAATTTAATCAATAGGAATGAATTAAACGCAGGAAATTTACCTGGATTCGGAGTGGGACTGTGTAGCCCGGTCTGCTTGCAGCCGGGAGGTGTACGTACACCCACTGCCATTAAGTTAAGGAGTTCCGCCGTCCCGCGGCTTGTCCACGGGATCCAGGAATCTCATTCCGAACTTAGATCTCTGGATACCGCGGACAAGCCGCGGTACGGCGGAGTAGCGCTTAACTTAATGGCAGTGGTACGTACACCATCCCGGCTGCAAGCAGACCGGGCTACGGCTCCTGGGCCATTCCCTGATCCACGTCGTCACCAGCTCTACGTCGTCCTGAGCGCTTCTTTTGGCGCGAAGGATCTCCTGAAAGTGGCATGGTGCCAATATTTGGAGATCCTTCGCGCCAAAAGACGCGCTCAGGACGACGTAGTTTATCAGGACAAAGTGAGTCGGCTACTCCCTGTGACGTAATCTGTAAGGTATTGATTTTTATCCATCAGAATTCATTGACAAAAATTTGTAACTGATCGTACTCTTGGGATCGGGCTATGGTTTTTTTGCTTTGCAGTTAATAAGGAGATTATATGGCTAACCACAGGATGTGCCGTTGGTTGTTTGCAGCACTGTTTTTCTTTACCTCATTCAGTTTCGCTTCCATGCCGGTCAAATCAATGGTCGTATTTGGGGACAGTTTATCGGATATAGGCAATACCACTCATTTGCTGAAAAGCTTAAGAAGAGAAGAACATCCTGCCTATATCGTTGCTCCTTTCAAAAAATTTGTCATTAATAGGATGATAGATTTTGCCAATGACTATTATGTTCCGCAAATGGTTCTGGACGCTGGTATCTCTGTGGTAACCGATTTTTTTGATAACGATTTGGCACCCTATATAGTGAACCTGGTTGCTCAGGTCAGATTGGTCCCGATATTGCCCGGACAGCCCTATTGGAAATCACGCTTTTCTAATGGCCGTGTCTGGAATGAGTATCTGGCTGAAATGCTTTCCATCCAAAAAAGCGATGAAGATGCGTATTTGAACCGTGCCTTTGGCGGCAGCTGGGCGGCAACCTATGACACGCAATTAACCGTCTGGAATTTGATTCGCCATCCATTGACCATGATTAAAACGATTATTGTTGGCAAGCTGGTTCCACCAAGTCTTGGTTTAACCGTACAGGCTTATTTGCTGGAGCACCAACAGTTAAATGATCAGTCGGTCTACTTTATTTATGCAGGTGGTAATGATTACATCAATGCTCTTGCCTTCGAAGATAAATACGATCCAACCGTAATGAGTAATTACATTGATAACGTACTGGATGGTTTAGGATCTTCAGTTTTAAAACTGGCTTATTCCGGAGCTCGTCGTTTCGTTATTCTGGGTATTCCTCATGTTGGAGAAACACCTAAATTCATTAATACCAATGACAGGGAAGTGTTGAATGCCGCGGCTGAAAAACACAATGAGCGCCTGGCATTACGTGTAGCAGAATGGCAAACCCAGTATCCCGATGCTGATTTTCTGTTTATCAATACAGAAACGTATCTGGAAAGGGCAGTAAATGATCCACAGCAATTTGGATTTAACAATGTGACCGAGGCGTGTATCGATGTTACATTCCCCATGTTGAATGCCTTTGTTCATTCTCCCTTTGCCCGTAACCTGGTGCTGAATAATGCCCATGTATTACAGTATAGAGATGAGCGTTTTGCAGCAGGTGAAAATAACTACCATATGTGCGATGATCCAGACAGCTATTTGTTCTGGGACGAAATTCATCCCAGTACTCGAGCCCATCAATTTCTTGCCTTTGAAATATGTACTGCAATGAAAGAACATGGTTATGAGGTGACCTGTAAAGCACCCGAAATAGCTCAACGATAACGAGTGGTTGTCTGAATAATATATAGGAAGGCTGTTTTTATTTTGTAGGCACAAGACAAAATAGAAACAGCCTTTTTGCTATTGAAGTAATTGCCTTAGTGATTTATTGATGTTTATGGCATAATTCCTTAAATAAAAATTAACGTATCCAGGATCTGTTGATATTTTAAGGTGACAGGATAACGGATCGGATAAAGCAATTGCTGGAAAGAGGAGCAGCTTATGTGCGGAATTATGGGTTCTGTTTCAGAACGGGATATTAGCAAGGTCTTGCTGGAAGGTTTACGTCGTTTGGAATATAGGGGCTATGACTCTGCCGGTATCGCTGTGATCGATAACAATGCGCGTTTAAAGCGCGTACGAATCCAGGGCAAAGTTCAAAATCTGGCTGACGCCATGCTGGAAACGGCTGTTGCCGGAAATACCGGAATTGCACATACCCGTTGGGCCACTCATGGCAAACCCTCTGAACAGAATGCCCATCCGCATTTGTCACATGGACAAATTGCTTTGGTTCACAATGGTATTATTGAAAACCACGATCAATTGCGACAACGCCTGGTTTCCAATGGTTATCAGTTTACATCTGAAACCGATACCGAAGTAGCAGCCCATTTGATTCATTATTATTACAATCAAAATGAAAATCTGCTTCATGCTGTTCAGACTGCCGCTGCAGAAATGCATGGCGCTTTTTCTTTAGGTGTAATCCATCAGCAGAGACCACTGGAATTAGTTGCTATCCGTAAAGGAAGCCCTTTAGTCGTTGGGATGGGCATAGGTGAAAATTTCATTGCTTCTGACTCACTGGCTTTAAGATCTTTTGCCCAATCAGTGATGTATCTTGAAGAAGGCG
The DNA here is from genome assembly GCF_000373765.1 of Legionella shakespearei DSM 23087. Taxonomy (GTDB): domain Bacteria; phylum Pseudomonadota; class Gammaproteobacteria; order Legionellales; family Legionellaceae; genus Legionella; species Legionella shakespearei. The sequence continues at coordinate 14,690 of NZ_KB892436.1, forward strand.
ATAGTGCCTGCATCAGTGCGCATGAAATAAAAATTTATGATGTCAGCCATACCCGGGTTGACAGACCCATGCATGCCTTAAACAGTGATGCCGAGATTGCTACCAAAGGTCCTTATCGTCACTTCATGCTCAAAGAAGTTTTTGAGCAGACCAAGGTGTTGACTGATACAGTAGAAGGACGAATCAATAGCCTGGACGTGTTGCGATCCAGTTTTGGCGAGCGTGCATCACATGTGTTCCCTGAGGTAAAACAAATTCATATCGTGGCTTGCGGTACCAGCTATCATGCAGGGATGATTGCCAAATATTGGCTGGAATCTCTGGCCGGGCTTCCAACACAGGTAGAAATTGCCAGCGAATATCGCTATCGCGATGTGGTCGTTCCTGATGGGACATTATTTATTACTATCTCCCAGTCTGGCGAAACAGCAGATACGCTTGCTGCCTTATATAAAGCCAAAACCATGAATTATCTTGCCAGTCTGGCAATTTGTAATGTGGCAACCAGTACTTTGGTCAGAGAAGCGGATTGTGTCTTTCTGACGCGCGCTGGAATAGAAATAGGCGTTGCCTCAACGAAGGCATTTACCACCCAGCTTGCGGCCTTTTTAATGCTGGCAGCGGCTCTTTGCCATGATGACCGGGCAGAGGATGTGTTAAAACAACTCCAGGAATTACCTTCCTGTTGTGAACGTACATTGCTCATGAATGAGGAAATTGAATCTCTGGCTGCTTTATTTGTCAATAAAGCTCATGCCTTGTTTTTAGGCCGTGGCGTGCAATACCCTGTTGCGCTCGAAGGAGCATTAAAACTCAAAGAGATTTCTTATATTCATGCGGAGGCTTATCCAGCGGGTGAATTAAAACATGGACCTTTAGCTCTGGTAGATAAAGACATGCCTGTTATTGCTGTCGCACCTAATGATGAATTGCTGGACAAATTAAAATCCAATTTACATGAAGTCAGTGCCCGCGGCGGACAATTATTCGTATTTGTAGACGATTCCCAATCCTGGAAGGCAAATGGTGCACGTTTGATTAAAGTCCCCTCCTGTGGTTCCTGGATAGCTCCAATAGTATACACTCTTCCTCTGCAGTTATTGGCTTATCATGTCGCTGTAGCAAAAGGAACTGATGTGGATCAACCACGTAATCTGGCAAAATCGGTGACCGTTGAGTGAATAAGGGGCAGCAATTTTGGCTTGATTTATGGCATGAAGGACGCACTTCGTTCCATAAGGGGGAAGTGAATCCTGATTTGTCAGCTTTTTGGCCTGAGATGAATTTGCCTGCGGATTCCAGCGTTCTGGTTCCCCTGTGCGGTAAAAGTCTGGACATGCTCTGGCTTTGTCAGCAGGGTTTGTATGTTACGGGTATAGAGCTCAGTGAGCAGGCCGTGCAGCAATTTGCAGATGAACATCAAATAGAGTTTCAACAAGAACGCTTCGGAACAACCAGGCGTTTTTTTACCGACAGACTCCAAATCTGGGTTGCAGATGTATTCATTCTTGAACCTTCTCTGATTTCATCCGTTGATGCTCTTTATGATCGCGCCGCTTTGATTGCATTGCCACAACAATTACGTTCAGCTTATGCCAGGCGCTGTCTGAATTGGCTTAAACATGAAGGGCGTATTTTGCTTAAAACCATGCATTATGACCAGGAAGCAATGGAGGGGCCGCCTTATAGCGTGTCCGATGAGGAGGTTCGGGAATTATATAAATCATGCAGTGAGATTCGTTGTGTAAAGCAAAGTACAGAAGCAGTGGAAAAAAGCAATCACTTGCACGATCGTGGTTTGCACAAGGCGACGAACAGTGTTTGGTGTATGAAGAAGTGAGAAAAATCTTTAATCAATTTGAATACCGTATTCTTTTTGATTGCTTGTTTTTCATATTGGATTAAAATTGGTTTTTTTGTTTGTATAATTGGACATTTTTTATATCGCAATATCGATAATGATAAGTATATAATGTGTCGATTTTTTATCATGTACTACGGGGATGTGAATGGCTCAAGAGATGTTGGCGTCGGCTGCAATTATTGCGCAGGAACTTAAAGTTAAGGTATCTCAGGTTGAGACTGCTATTCGGCTGCTGGATGAGGGGGCAACTGTTCCTTTCATAGCACGTTATAGAAAGGAAGCAACTGAAGGACTTGATGATGTGCAATTGCGTTTTCTTGCAGAACGATTACTTTATTTACGGGAACTGGATGAACGTAGAACCGTAGTTCTGGAATCCATACGCGAGCAGGAAAAGCTAACCCCGGAATTGGAACAAAGCATTTTAGCGGCTGATACAAAAACGCGACTGGAAGATTTATATCTTCCCTTCAGGCCTAAACGCCGTACCAAAGCCCAGATTGCTGTTGAGGCGGGTCTGGAGCCTTTAGCTCACGCACTATGGCAAGATCCTGCTCTGGATCCGGAAGAGCATGCAGCACAGTTTATCAATGCTGAACTGGCTGTTGAAGATGCCAAAGCAGCGCTTGAAGGTGCGCGACATATTCTGATGGAGCATTTTGCCGAAGATGCAGATTTGATTAATGAATTACGTGAATACTTATGGCAACATGCCATTGTCAAATCCACTGGAAGCAGTAAGAAAAAAGAAGCGGTCAATAAATTTTCCGATTATTTTGATTATTCAGAAGCAATTAAAAAAATTCCCTCGCATCGCGCTTTGGCTTTATTCCGTGGTCGCCGGGAAAGCGTATTACAAGTTACTTTGAGCTTGCCTGAAAGTGATTTAAATTATGGCGAAAATAAAGTGGCAGCTCATTTCAAAATCGCTGATCAGCAACGTAAAGCAGACAGTTGGTTACTTGATACTGTGCGTATGACCTGGAAAGTAAAATTATTTACCAAACTTGAGCTTGAATTATTAACACGTTTACGTGAAATGGCCGATGAAGAAGCCATTAAAGTCTTTTCAAGAAACTTAAGGGATTTATTGCTTGCAGCTCCAGCTGGCCCTCAAATTACTATAGGCCTTGATCCAGGAATAAGAACCGGAGTAAAAGTTGTAGTAGTTGATACCACCGGTAAACTGCTGGATTACACTGTAATATTCCCCTTCGCACCGCAAAACGAATGGCATCAGTCTATAGCTGATTTAGCGAAGCTTGCAGTCAAATATCAGGTGAATTTAATCAGTATAGGAAATGGGACTGGCTCACGAGAAACAGAACGTTTGGTTGCTGATTTAATTAAAATGTATCCTGACATGAACCTTTCCAAAATTATTGTCAGTGAAGCCGGCGCTTCAGTTTATTCTGCTTCAGAAATTGCAGCCAATGAATTCCCTGATTTGGATGTGACTTTAAGAGGTGCGGTTTCTATTGCCCGCAGAGTACAAGATCCTTTGGCGGAACTGGTTAAAATTGAAGCCAAATCTATAGGCGTAGGCCAATACCAGCATGATGTGAATCAGGCACGATTAGCACGTTGCCTGGATGGAGTGGTTGAGGATTGCGTGAACGCTGTTGGCGTTGATGTGAATACTGCCTCTGCTGCTTTGCTTTCCCATGTTTCCGGACTCAATGACAGTTTGGCTAAAAATATAGTGCAATACCGTGATGAGCATGGTGCATTTAGCAACAGGGAACAATTAAAAAATATCAGCCGTATGGGTGAAAAGGCATTTCAGCAAGCCGCAGGCTTTTTGCGTATTATGAATGGTGAGAATCCTTTGGATGCTTCCTGTGTTCATCCTGAGGCTTATCCTCTGGTAGAAAAAATTGTTGCTGACAAGCGAGTGGCAATACCTCAGCTTATTGGCAATAAAGAAATCCTGCAAAGTATCAATGCCGATCAGTATATTGATGAGCATTATGGTCTTCCTACGATCAGAGATATTTTACGCGAACTGGAAAAGCCAGGCCGCGATCCCAGACCTGAATTTAAAACAGCACAGTTTAAAGAGGGTGTCGAAGACATTAACCACCTGCATGAAGGAATGATCCTGGAAGGAGTGGTAAGCAACGTCACCAACTTTGGGGCCTTTGTTGATATAGGCGTACATCAGGATGGCTTAGTGCATATTTCAGCCATGACTAACCGCTTTATTACCGACCCAAGAGCAATAGTAAAGGCCGGTGATATAGTGAAGGTTAAGGTGGTAGAAATAGATAAAGAACGCAGACGTATCGGTTTAAGTATGAAGTTAGGCGATGAAAATAATGCGGCGCCTGAGAAAAAGGCGGCTAAGCCTCAGCAAGCTAAAAGACAGGAAAAGCAAACTGAAGCTAAAAAACCGGAACACAAGAAAAAACCGGAGATGGTGAAAAAGCCTGAACCCGTTAAAAAAACAGTATTTAATACGGCTATGGCTGATGCTTTATCCAAATTAAAGCGTGGTGGATAGTGATGACGAAACTGCCTAAGGGAGAGTTAACCATCCAGACTTTAGCCATGCCGGCAAGCACCAATGCAAACGGTGATATATTTGGCGGTTGGCTGGTGTCACAAATGGATTTGGCAGCCGGAGTATTGGCAAAAAAACTGGCCCAGGGCAGAGTCGCAACCGTAGCAATCAACTCCATGACTTTTTTAAAACCGGTTCATGTCGGAGACGTTGTCAGCTGTCATGTCGAGTTGATTAAAATGGGCACAACGTCAATGACTATAGGTGTTGAGGTATGGGTACTTCCTGCAACTCAATCTGAAAAGTATCAGGTAACAGAGGGCACCTTTGTTTTTGTTGCCATAGATGAACATGGAAAACCAAGAAAGGTACGTGAAGCCGTATGAGTACTCATCCAGAACAACTGCATCGTCTTATTGCCGAAATGGCGGTATTAATTGAAAGAAATGATGATCCTGATCCTCAATTGTATGCTCTCTTTTTCCAGCATCCTGAATATTCAATTGACTTAATCAATATTATTAATAATCTTGATGAAGAGGTAACGCAGGACAGTCCTCCGGTTTATTCGGCCTGTGTTTTTGGCCTGGATATTTGTGTTGCACAATTGCAGGCTGCTACCGAAGCAAATAATAAGGTGATAGCCAAGTCGTTGACTGCTTTAATGAATTATCTGGCCGAAGTCATCAACACTAAAAAACATACGTTAAGTTTTTGGCTGCCTGTGCTAAATGCATTTTACGAAGTGCATGTGGAATTGACTCCGGAATTAAAAGACGCTTATTTCGAATTGGCCAGCCAGGAAGATGATGGTATGGAGGAAATGGATGAGGTGACCCATCTGGATTCAATCCGGGATTTAATACACGAATTGTCTGATCTTTCTGTTTTTGACATAGCCGAAAACTTCTTTGCTCAAAGTTATGCAATGCCCCCTGACTTTTTTTCTGATTTGATTATTGATTTGTACAGTATAAAAGAAGGTCAGGATATTGCCTTATTGATTTTGCTCCATCCCAAGGCGGAAGTCAGGGAAATTGCTCTGGCTACCCTGAATCATTTGATGGATAAAATTACACTGTCATCTGCCTCGCTTTCCCGCTTGCAGGTGATCAGAAATTGGTATTCTGAAAGTTATCATTCAATCTTTGACCGATGGATTAAAGTTCAGCGTAAAAAAGGGGTGGTATTCGAACCAGAACCACAAACTGCAACCATGACGATTAAAGCGACCGAAGTGGATGGCAGTGGTTCTCAGGGGATTTTTATCCATGTGCGCCATAAACGGAAAAACCGGCTGTGTGGTTTATTGCTGAAATATGATTTGGGTTTGAAAGATGCCTGGATAACCCCAGCGATTTCAGCTAAAGAAGTGGCTGATTATTACAGACAGGCTTTTGACGAAAATGTAACCCTGCGTGAAGTAGATATTGATTATCTGCAATTAATGATAGAGCACTTTCTTGCAATTACGGTGGAAAAAGGAGAAGTTCCTTATCTCCATTTTCTTGAAATCCAGGAGTTGCTGGGACTTCGTTTAAGGCCAAACAAGCTGGATTTGGATTATCTCTTTGACCAGTTAAGCATTCAAATCACTCCTTTTACGGAAGAGGTGATTCAGGAGTCATTACAGAGAACAAAGTTATGGCTGAAGAACAAGCAATTCACTGAATCCTGGTATTTGGAAAGTCCATTGATTGATAAAATTGTGAATCATAACAGCAGTTTTGTGGACGGGGTAAAAGTATGTCGTCTGGCTGATGCAATGGATGCTGTTTTCGCAGAAGAAATGGAGTTACATCGAGAACAATGGCAATTCCATTTTTTATGGATTGCATTATGGGCGAAGGCAAAAGCAAAATTGAATGAAAAAGTATGGCAGGACAGCTTTTTAATTGCTTATACCATCCACTCAGGAACTCCTTTGCAGGATATTCCAGTAATGAAAGAAATTTGCTATCAAACCGTCATTAATAGCGTAGAAACAATGCGCGAACGACGAACGCATCTCAGCCAGGAATAAAACAGTCTCGTAGCACGTATTAGGCGAATAGCCGTAATACGGGATCTCATCCCCTGAACCAGTTAAGAAAAACCACATACCCACCGGCCCGTTCGTGCTGAGGAGAGGTGGAAACCCCGTCTCGAAGCATGCATCAGAGCAAAGGGTCTGTGCCATGCTTCGAGACGGCGCAAAAGGCCGCGCCTCCTCAGCACGAACGGATTGTGCGAGTGCAAAAAAGTTATGGTGTTATTCAGAACTGATGTTAACCCGAAATAAGGATTTTATTATCTCATCCCACTCACTGAACCGTTCGTGCTGAGGAGGGGTGATAACCTTGAGTGATCCTCTCATAATTTTAACCTGTAAAAAGATGCAAATAAGCAGGATGATCAGCGCAAGTAGCCCCTCCACCTCCGGGGGAGGGTGCCCGACAGGGCGGGTGGGGGGATCAAAAAGAGAACTTATTTAAGGTAGAAAGGTCTAAAANAANANGGTCTATTTNATAGAAACTCCTTTTTTGATCCCCCCATCCGCCCTGTCGGGCACCTTCCCCCGGAGAGGGGAAGGCGATCCTGCATAGGTCTGAGTGGTACTCAATATGAGAGGATCACTCAGGGTTATCCCCCCCTCCTCAGCACGAACGGATTGTGCGAATGCAAGAAAGTTACTTTTTTATACAGGGCTTGCGTTATTTAGAATTAGTCTCAACCCACTTGGCATAAGCATCTATAAATTTTTGCACGAATTTACGGGTGTCTTCATTAGCAATTTCACCCTTGTCATTAAACAGATTTCCGGCATTGCCAATGTAGGCTTCGGGTTGTTGCAGAGTGGGAACGTCCAGGAATACCAGTGCTTGCCTTAAAGCGTGATTGGCACCAAATCCACCTGCGGCGCTGGGTGATACGCTGATGATAGCGCCAGGCTTGCCGCCCCAGATACTCTGCCCATAGGGGCGCGAACCCACGTCAATGGCATTTTTTAAAGGGGCTGGTATGGTCCGATTGTATTCAGGAGTCACAAACAGCACTCCTTGATATCCTTTCATCTGCTCTCTGAACTTTGTCCAGGCCGCTGGTACCTGTCCTTCATCATCAAAGTCCTGATTGTATAAAGGTAAGTCGCCTATTTCCACAAAGTCCAATTTGATAGACGCCGGAGCCATTTTAATCAACTCTTTGGCCATCTTTCTATTTAATGAATCTTTACGGAGACTTCCAACTATAACTGCAATTTTTTTAGCCATAATAAAACTCCTTAATATAAATAATAAATACTCAGCCCACTCAATGGTGATCTGCTTCTTTCAACGCCATTTCCGCTTTATCAGTCCGTGCTGCTTTCCTCTTTTGCTGCCAGGTCTGCAATAGCACATAAAAGACAGGGACAAAAACCACAGCAAGACAGGTAGACGCCAACATCCCGCTGGAAACAGCAATACCTATAGATTTACGCGAATTTGCTCCGGCACCACTGGCAAAAACCAAAGGCATTACTCCCATAATAAATGCAAAAGAAGTCATAAGGATGGGGCGAAAACGTGTTTTGGCGCCAAGAACTGCTGCTTCTATGATGGATTTGCCATGGATTAAATGCTGTTCATTAGCCACTTCAACAATCAAAATAGCGTTTTTGGTAGCAAGAGCAATTAACAGCAATAAGCCAATTTGGGTGTACATGTTGTTGTCCATACCAAGACTGCCAAGCGCCAGTACCGTACCAATCAGAGTCAACGGCACACTGAGCAATATAGATGAGGGTGTCAGCCAGTTTTCATATTGACCTGCCAAAATCATGTAAACAAAAACCAGTGATAAAGCAAAGATGAAATAGCTCATATTGCCAGCAATTTTTTCCTGATACGCAGTGCTGGTCCATTCGTAGGAAATGCCTGGAGGCAGTTGATCCTGGGCCAATTGCTCCATAACGTTAATCCCTTGCCCTGAACTAAATCCCTTTGCAGCCGCACCATTAATATTGCTGGACGGGTAAAGATTATAAAGCGAAATAATGGAAGGACCGACCGCAGGTCCTACGTCTGTAAGAGTACCTAAAGGAACCATGGAACCCGATTGATTTCTTACATAATAATTTTTTAAGTCACTACTATTAACCCGTGATGACGCCTCTGCCTGTACGTATACGGGGAAAACCTGGCCGAATTTGGTAAACAGATTCACATAAGAGGAACCGAGATAAGTCTGTAAGGTTCCAAACGCATCATCAATTTTTACACCCAGAGACTCTGCTTTAGTCCTGTTGATGGGGGCCGCGACTTGCGGCACGCTGGCACGGAATGAAGTCATCAGATTTTGCAGTTGTGGCTCTTCACGGCCTTGAGCTATCAGTTGATCGGTTGCCTGCTGTAATTTACGGTAATCAAAAGTGCCATCTTGTAACTCTAACTGCATTTGGAAGCCGCCTGATAAACCTAAACCTTGAATAGGGGGCGGTACAACCACCAAAACCTTGGCATCCAGTGTTTCTTGCGCAATTTTATTGAGATGGGTATAAAGAGCCATCAGATTTTCTGACTTGCCGCGTTCATCCCAGTCCTTAAAAATAACGTATAAAACCCCGGCATTGGCAAGGTTGGCATTATTATCCAGAAGGGATACACCATCGATGGCAATAATATTATCCACACCGGCCACTTCGGAAACCTGCTTACTTAAGCGATTTAAAACAGTATCAGTCCTGCCCAGACTGGCTCCATCAGGCAACTGGACGCTCAGGATTAAATAGCCTTGATCTTCAATAGGAATAAAGCCGGTTGGAATACGGGTTAAACCAAATATAGCCAGGCCAACCAAAATAACCCCTGCAAGACATACTACTCCGCTATGATGTACCAGTCTGTCCATAAGTCTGACGTAAGCCGCTTCAACAGGCAGATACATGCGATCAAAAGCACGGAAGACTATATTTTTTTGTTTGGTATGATCGGGCGCCCTAAGCCATAAAGCACATTGGGTGGGTTTTAGTGTCATTGCATTGATCGAACTGATAAAGGCTGTTGCTGCAATCACTAGGGCGAACTGGGCATACATGGAGCCCGTCAAACCGGGCATGAATCCGGCAGGGACAAAGACAGCCATTAACACCAGTGTAATCCCTATAATAGGACCAAATAATTCTTTCATTGCTATAATGGCAGATTCTTTAGGCGGTGTGCCCTTTTCTATGTGTTGCGTTACCCCTTCAACAATTACAATGGCATCATCTACCACAATTCCTATGGCAAGAACCAATGCGAATAAGGTAAGCAAGTTAATGCTATAGCCTAATAGTAATAGTGCGAAAAATGTCCCGATGATAGTAACTGGCACCGTAGTAGCTGGCACTAAAGACGCACGAAAATTCTGCAGAAACACCACAATAACTATCAATACCAGAATCCCTGCTTCAAAAAGGGTTTTATACACCTCTGATATGGATGCCGTAACGAACATAGTGGTATCAAAGGGAATAGAATACTCCAGGCCGGGAGGAAAATTTTTGGCCATTTTAGCAACGGTTGCCCGTACCTCTTTTGCAACCTGAAGGGCATTCGCGCCGGGTAACTGGAAGATACCAATCGCGGCAGTGGCCTTGTTATTCAATTTAGCCAGCTGATTGTAGCTGGAAGAACCCAGCTCGACCCGTCCTACATCGCGGATACGCACTACCTGTGCAGAACTGCTTGCATTCGCATTTTGATCCGGATCTGTATCACTGGTTTTTATAATGATGTTGCCAAATTCTTCAGGACTTGAAAGTTGCCCTGGAACATTGACCGTAAATTGATAGGGTTGTGCGCCCGCAGTGGGTGGCGCCCCCAACTGACCTGCGGAAACTTCTTTATTCTGGTAATTAATGGCATTTAATACATCACTGGGGTTTAATCCAAAAGCGAGCATTTTTTTAGGATCAAGCCAGATCCGCATAGCATAACTTCCAGAACCAAAAACAAGGACATTCCCTACTCCGGGTAAACGTGATAATTCATCCTGCATATTGATCACGGCATAACTATTAAGAAAGACACCATCGTATTCATTATTTTTAGAAGTCAGGGTAATAAACTGCAGAATGGCTGTAGATTTTTGTTGAACAACTACCCCTTGCTTTTGCACTGATTCTGGCAATTGCGCCATAGCTGCCTGAACACGGTTCTGCACCAATACCTGGGCATAATTGAGATCAGTGCCTATTTTGAAAGTAACAATCAAATTATAAGTACCGTTATCGGTGCTCGTTGATTGCATGTACAGCATGTCTTCTACACCATTGACCTGTTGCTCAATAGGTAAGGCAACGGTATTAATCATGGTTTTGGCATCAGCACCCGGATAACTGGTGGTTACCTGAATGGTAGGTGGCACAATGGCTGGGTACTGAGCCACTGGCAAAATAGCTATAGCGATTAATCCCAAAAAAACGATAAACAGGGCTATAACATTGGCCAGTACTGGCCTTTCAATGAAAAATTGTGACATCATTTTGCTTGTTCCACTCCCTGGTTTGTTTTCAGTGTTACTTTATGGGAGGGGATCGCATTTTGTAATCCGGAGACAATGACATTATCCTGAGGCTCCAGCCCTTTGGTTATGGCCCGGGCACCATTTTCGGTGCTGCCAAGGGTGACCCGTTTTAAAACGACAATGTTGTCTTTATCTACCACAAGAACGTAGGCGCCAATTTGGTCATACTGCACGGAGGTGTCGGGGATAGTCAGCTGCGGTGTTGGCTTGGATATTGGAACCCTGACCTGAACAAATAAGCCTGGAACTAAATCAAAATTATCATTGGGTAACAAGGCACGAAAGGTCATGGTTCCAGTCGAGGCGTTTAAACCGGTATCTATGAAATCCAGAGTCCCTTTATGCGGGAAGCCTTCTTCATTCTGCATACCTACAGCTATGGGAATCTCTGCTACCTTCATGGGTTTTAAGCCTTTTGCCCTGGCGGCATTTCTGATCTTAATCAGTTCCAGCTCATTCAAATTGAAATACACATAAAGGGGATTAATTTGTTCTATGGTGGCCAAATCAGTAGCTTTACCATTACCTACCAGGTTGCCTGCGTCGATTAAATGACGTCCCATTCTGCCATCAAATGGAGCTGAGACATGGGTATAGCCATAAGTAATTTCTGTGTTTTTAGCATCGGCTACTGCTTTATCTACCTCTGCCTTGGATTCAGCTACCTTGGAATTCCATTTTTCCACGTTTTTAAGCGAGGTAGCATTTTGTTTGTACATTTGTTGCTGGCGCGCGTATTCCAGCTTTGAGTATTCGTATGCGGCCGTTTGTGCCGCAACAGTTGCCTGCGCTGCACGTACTTGCTCCATGTAAGGTTGTGGCTCGATGACGAAGAGAGGCTGATTTTTTTTAACAAAAGCGCCATCGGTAAATTCAATAGAATCGAGATAACCTTCAACACGGGCGACCAAATTAACGGATTGATATGCAACGGTGTTGCCCGTTTGGATGACGTACTCTGCCATTTCTTTCATCTGAGGCTTTTGTACTTCCACCATAGGTGGCGGTGGGCCTTTGGGCTGTGGTTTGGAAAAAGAGTGGATCAGCAAGTAAAGGAGAAACAATCCAATGAATACAATACCTGCATATTTAATTACTTGTGTTCGGTCTTGAACGTTCATTCTCATCACCAGGTTGGTAAATAGAGTTGTTTTATTTTTTGCCCTTTGGTTGCAGGGGGCTGATGATTTCTCTGTTGCAGTAAACTGCCCCAATTGGTGCGGGCGGCCATTTCTTCTTTAATTTGCTCTGCAACGAGGTCATTATGTCCTCTTATCTGCCATCCGCCACCCAGTGCGCGATACAGGGCAATGACTGATTGGGATACTTCTCCGCGGGCATTAACCAGCGAAAGCTGTACCCGTAATTGTTGCTGCTCAGCATTCAAGACGGTGGTATAGCTGGCTTCACCTTCTTTATATCGTATTAATGCCAGTTTGGTCGTACGAATGGCAGCAGCATTGGCAACAGTGAGTGAATACTCGGTTTTCTTTGATTCTATATAACGAGTGATATTGTCCTGAACTTCCTGTTGTACTTTCAGGACGAGATTCATATAAGACAATAACGACTGCTGGAATGCCGCATCCTGTACGCGCACCGCATTGGTAATTTGGCCATAGTTCAAGATGGGCCATGTGGCAGCAGGACCTGCCATAATGGAGCGATTTGACCAGTTGAATAAATCACTGATGGTGGAGCTGCCAATATTATTGGAAGAGAAATTAAAGGTTCCTGCCAAGGACAGGGATGGATAAAGGTTGGCTTTTACAGCACCAATCGCTGCGGATTGTGCAACGGCTTCCATACGTGCCTGAAAAACGTCGGGTCGACGGACTATAATTTCTTTAGGAATGCCTACAGCAATTTGGGCCGAAGCTTTAGGTATGCCATGATTCTTTTTAAGAAACCCATTGACCCTGTCCGGAGTTGTTCCCAGCAATACTGCCAGTGAATCCTTCTGATGCTGCAGATCGCTCACGTATTGAGGAAGTTTGGATTGGGTTTCAGCGAGTTCAGTAGACGCCTGTTCCACATCAAGCAAACTGGTTTGGCCGCCTTTGTAACGCGCTTTGGCTATTTGCAGGCTGATGGTCTGAATTCTGATGTTTTCCTGCGTTACCTTAATTAATGCTTCATCGGTACGGAGCTGTACAAAGGTACGGGCTATATCTGAGGTCAGGGTAACCAGGGCTGAGTCGTAGGCAGCAAGGGAAGCCATAAAAACAGCATCATTGGATTGAATGGCTCGGCGGTATTTGCCCCAGAAATCAATTTCCCAGCTTGCAGAAAAGCCGGTTGCCGCTGTAAGGAAGTCGGGTGGTAGAAGACCTTGTAATTGGCTGCCGCCAATACGATTGTAAGTGTAATTGCCCGCAAGCGCCTGTTGTTGGGGGTATAACTCACCCACAGATTGAGCCAGCTGGGCTCTTGCCTGTAATACTTTAACTCCGGCACTTTGTAAGGACAGATTGTTATGATAGCCCCTCTCAATAAGAGAAGTCAGCGTGCTATCATTAAAAACCTTCCACCAGTTTGCACTGCGAACAGGGGCTGAGCGGACAGCTTTGCTGGATATGAGCCAATGATTACTGATGTTTTTTTGCGGTTCTTTAAAGTTGGGTCCAACCATACATGAACTAAGAAAAAAACAACTTGTGATGAGAAGTATTTTTAACATGTATGCCAGAATGTCCCTTTCTGTTAACAGCAGCCAATGATTTACTATTGGCGGAGAGTACTCATCAATGTATCACTGAATAAGTATAAAATAAACGAAATGGGCATAAGATTCTTTCTGCTGATTCAGGTGTATAGCAATTAGCGCACCTTGAATTATCAACACGCTTTTCTGACTGTAATTATGTTAAAATAAATTTTCTCAATTGTTGTATGTGATTTATGAACATTTATTTGGCTTCAAAAAGCCCGAGACGTCAGGAATTGCTCAGGCAAATGGATGTTGCGTTTGAACTGCTGCTTGTTGATACTCCGGAAATTGTGCAACCGGGTGAGTTACCTGAAGAGTATTCCAAACGTGTTACCCAGGAAAAAATGAGTGCTTCCTGGAATACGGTTATTCAAAATGAACTGCCCTTAATGCCAGTGCTCTGTGCCGATACGGAAGTCATTTTAGATGGCAAAATAATGGGAAAACCGCAGGATGAGCAAGATGCTTATCAGATGTTAAAAAGTTACGCTAATCGCAGTCATCAAGTCATTACCAGTGTTGGTTTAATTTATAATGATTATCAAAAAATAATAATGAACACGACGGAAGTAACTTTTTCAGCTATGACTGATGAAGAGATTAAACATTATCTGGCCAGTGGTAATTACAAAGATAAAGCAGGCAGTTACGGGATTCAAAGTTATATCGGTCAATTCATTTCCCGCATCGAAGGCTGTTTTGATTCGGTAATGGGCTTGCCTTTGAATACAGTGCGTGAATTATTACTGGATTTTAAGAGACACAGCAAGAACTTGGCCTAAAGCGTAGCCCGTCCTGTAACCCCATTAAATCCAGACCGGGCTACAATTATTACCCATATAATCGAGTTTACCTAACCGCACCTTTATTTTCGCAAAATATCGTATGCCGTGGCATTTCAGGGGCACTAAACCGGATAGAGCACATCGCTTTTTTGCAGTTTCCAGTGCGGAGGGAGCTGAGGCCAAGAAAGATATTGAGGGTATGAGACCTTGGTACGAGGGTGAAAAGCCAAAATTGTTTTGATGAAATAGAGTCAAGGCTGGTTCCATTTTAAATCCGGACTGTAGATGGTTTGGATTTTTCTTCACAGTAGCAGTCCCTACTCAATCAGATGAATTTATTCTAATATGATTAAACCCTTGGTTTATTGAGGTAGCCTGATATGGCTGGTTCGAGTTTGTTAACGTTGATAGATGATATTGCCAGCGCCCTGGATGATGTGGCTGCGATGACCAAAGTTGCCACTAAAAAAACAGCAGGTGTTCTGGGGGATGATTTGGCGCTTAATGCAGAACAGGTGATAGGCATCCATGCCCATAGGGAATTGCCTGTTGTATGGGCGGTAGCCAAAGGCTCTGCGGTGAATAAATTAATACTTATTCCACTGGCTTTGTTGATTAATTTCTTTGTACCCCCTCTGGTCACTGTTTTATTGATGGCTGGTGGCTTGTATTTATGCTTTGAAGGTTTTGAGAAAATTATTGCAAAAATTGTTCATAAGAAAAATGATCATCCGATAAAAACACTCGATGAAACGAATGGGGATCTGGTTTTGTTCGAGCAACAAAAAATTAAAGGTGCAGTGCGCACCGATTTTGTATTGTCAGCTGAAATTATTGTCATTACTTTGGGTGTAGTGGCAACTACTTCATTAGCTAATCAGGTAATGGTATTGGTTTTAATTTCACTCATCATGACTGTTGGTGTTTATGGACTGGTTGCCTGTATCGTGAAACTGGACGATTTGGGCTTTTTGTTGCGTGAAAAAAAGCGTCCTTTCAAACAGCTTGGTGTGCTTTTGATTGGTACTGCTCCTGTATTAATGAGAGTACTTGGTGTGGTGGGAACCATCGCTATGTTTTTAGTCGGTGGCGGTATTATTGCTCACGGAATTCCTGCTATTCACCATTACGCACAGAATTTGCCGTCCCTTGTTTCCTTGGCAGTTGATTTTGTTACTGGGGTTATTGCAGGGGGGATTGCAGTTATTGCTTATTTAATTTTTCATAAGGCTTGGGCGATCTTTGAAAAAAGTAAGGTGGATTGACTGGGTTAAAGTGGGGCACGTCGTTCTGAGTTGAAGTATCCCCACGAAAATGATTTTTTTATGAGCACTACATTTCCTGTTTGCTTATGCTGTCATCATGCTAAGAAAACCGAGCCGCGACCGTAAGGGAGCGGAACAGTTCGATGCACTTCATTGTTGATTATTCATTAGGTGTACATCCAAAATTTCCGCTTCCTTACGGTCGCGGCTCGGTTTTCTTAGCGAGTGTAGCCCGTATTAGGCGTCAGCCGTAATACGGGATCGAAGTGGCAATGGACTAATTTCCGTATTACGCTATCGCTAATACGGGCTACGGAATCTACGCAAACGCTCACGATGTAAAGAAAAGGCATTAGGCGTCGTTTTCTAATTGCTACATACCAAAATCAATTTCAGCCATCATGCAACGAGAACTGCCTCCCCCCACTGTTTCGATAACCGGTATTTCTACAGAAATCAGTTTTGAATATTTTTGCATAAGGTTGAGCTGTTCTGCAGTGAAATGTTCTTTTGCCTGATGTGAAAGAACAAGAATGCTTTTGCTTTGCTCATCATAAAGTTCAAAAACATTCCCACACATATGACTTACCTGATCCAGACTAATGTTGATTACCAGTTTATTGGTTATGTCAAAACTACGGAGAATAGCCTTTTTTTGCAGTTCACTTTTAATCGAATCCAAACAAATAATGGCGTAATTTCGGGTGACACTTAAGATTACATTGGTGTGGTATATGGGATGATTATGTTCATCAACGCTATGAAATACAATAGCCTTGTAATTTAATATTCGAGCTACCTTCTCTACCAGATTGGCTGATGTTCGAGGAGATAGTGCGGCGTAAAGTAAGCGGTTTTCCCTATCTAAAACCAGGCTGCCAGTACCTTCAAGTATTTCATTTTTTTGATTTCTCAGGTCGATAATCTGATCGATCTTGAATTGTGCTTCTGTAAATACTCGGGTTAAGCCATCAATATTAACCTCAGCCTGACGATTTCTGGCCAGCATGGGATAAATAATCAAAAGATTATTTCCGGCAGAATCACAGTGAGTGGAAAACCAATTATTAGGGAATACTGCATCAGGGAGTTCTTTATTTTGTTCCAGGATAAGAACGTTTATGTTTTCCGCTCTTAAACGTGCAACCATATCGGTAAATTCCCGGGATGCGATTTCATCAATGTTGTCTATGTGCAGTTCTGATTGAAAAGTATTGCTTGTTGCAGTTTCAGGATTAAATTGAAAACTGTTTGGAGGAACCATTAAAACAGTCGAACTTTTTAATGACATAAAAACTCCCGAGCAGGAATTTCAGACAAAAAAAACGCCCTGTTTATCGTGAGATATTTCTATCTTAAGATGAACAGGGCGAAAATAAATGATTTAGACTACTTCAACTTCTTCAGCCTGAGGACCTTTCTGTCCATTGCTAGCCTTGAACATTACAGTTGCACCTTCAGCAAGTGTTTTGAAACCACTGCTTTGGATTGCGCTGAAATGCACAAAATAATCTTTACCGCCACTTTCTAGAAAACCGAAACCTTTGGACTCATTGAACCACTTTACTGTACCACGAATTTTTTCTGACATGTTAATTTCCTAAATTGTTACCAGCCCATTGTAGCATTATTTTATTATTTGTGCTGTTTTTTTATTAAATATTTTTAATTCTTTTTAAAAATAGTCTATTTTTGGGTTTATTTTGCCCTTAGTGAGCCTAATTTGGCTCAAAAGGTCACTCTGTGCTTTGTAATAATAACTCTTTTGCGTGAGATCGAGTCTGATCTGTAATCGTCAATCCACCCAACATGCGCGCAATTTCATCAATCTTATCTGCAGAATGTAATAAGGTAATGCGGGTGACTGTTTGTTTATTGTCACTTTGCTTTTCAACCATAAAATGATGATGGGCACTGGCTGCAACTTGCGGCTGATGTGTCACACAGAATACTTGCAAGCGCTCACCCAATTTCCGCAACATTTGTCCTACCAGAGCCGCAGTGCCTCCGCCAATGCCAACATCGACCTCATCAAATAATAAGGTAGGAGTTGAGCCTCTTTGCGCCGTGATCATTTGTATTGCAAGGCCTATACGTGACAATTCGCCTCCAGATGCAATTTTACCCAGCGAGTCTGGTTCCATGCCTGGGTTGGTACAGACTTTATATTCAACTTTATCCAAACCATGCACCTGCATTTTTTCCAGAGGCGATATCTCTATTTCTACCCAACCTTTGGGCATCCCCAATTTTTGAATGCTTGCAGTGATTTCTTTCGCTAATCTTTTCGCATGCAGCTGTCGTGCCTCGCGGAGCTTTAACGCGGTATTTTCATATTCTTTGAGTGATTGTTGATAGTGCACTTGCAATTGAGCAAGCCGTCCTTCCGCATCAGATAATTTTTTGAGTTCTTGTTTCAGGTGCAATTCATGTTCTCGCAGCATGCTGCTATCAATATGATATTTGCGTGCTAAATGATGTATGGCACTCATACGGGTTTCTACATCATGCAAGCGCTCTGGATCCAGTTGTACCCGCTCTGCAAACTGTTGCATTTCATCAATGGCTTCTTCACATTGAATTAATGCACCATTAATTAATTCATAACTGTTTTTTATTTGAGCCTGATCCTGGGGAAGCTGACTGATTAACTGCAGTATCTGATTAAGACCCGAACAAATGTCAGGTTGATCTTCGCTGTTTAAAAGGTTGTTTATTTGCTGGCTGTATTCCAGATATTCACGGGCATGATGCAGCATCTGATGTTCCTGATGCAAGGCCTCGATTTCACCTTCCTGTAAATTCAATGCTGCCAGTTCTTCAATTTGAAATTGCAGTAACCTGATTTTGTCAGCCTGTTGCTCCTGATTTTCCAGAGTATCTATTTCAAGTTTGATCTGTTGACATTGTTTGTAACGTTTGGCTACTTCATCCAATAAATTTTGGTTGCTGGCATATTGATCCAGTTGTTGTCTGTGTGTCGGGTGTTGCATCAGACTTTGGTGCTGGTGTTGGCCATGGATATGAACCAGTTTTTCACTGAGTTCTTTTAACTTTTGCAGTGGAAAAGGTTGTCCATTGATGTAGGATTTTGAACGCCCTTCGGCATAAATAATACGCCGGAGATAAATCTCTCCGTCATCGCATGAAATGTCATGTTCTGCCAGCCATTGTGCCGGTTCAGATGCCTTATCAAAGGTAAATCCTGCCGTGATGTCGCATTTCTCCTGGCCTGGCCGAATTACCGATGCATCTCCACGGCCGCCAAGAGCGAGCATAAGCGCGTCTATCATTATCGATTTACCCGCACCAGTCTCGCCTGTAAAAGCGGTCATGCCTTGAGTAAAATCTAACTCCAGTTGTTTTACGATAGCGAATTGTTCAATGCACAAGGTTGTGAGCATGATTTATCCCTGATGTTTGGATTCCCAGCCAAGTTTACTGCGTAATGTATCATAATAATGGTAATCAAGGGGGTGCAGCAAGCGCAGCTGGTTGCTATTTTTCTGGATAGAAACCTTTTCTCCTGGTTTCACCATTCTGGATTCATGACCATCACAACTGATACGTAATTCAGTTTCATTAAATGGACTGATATGCAGTTCGATTTGCGCTTCTCCGTCAATAACCAGCGGCCGGGAACTTAAGCTATGAGAAAACATGGGGACTAGCACAATAGCATTGAGTTGCGGATGCATGATAGGTCCACCTGCTGATAAGGCATAAGCTGTTGACCCGGTTGGTGTGGAAAGAATCATTCCATCAGAACGGTAATGGCTGACCAGTTGTTGATTGATATGGACAGAAAATTCAATCAGATGCGTTTCACTGCCACGGCCTAAAACGACATCGTTCAGTGCATCACCTTCGAAATAGGTATTTTCATCGTCAAAAATTCGGGTACGTAGCAGAAAGCGTTTTTCTTCTTCATATTTTCCCGCTAAAACAGCAGTTAAATGCGTTTCTATGTCCTGAGGAAGTATGTCAGTAAGAAAACCCAGGCGGCCACGGTTGATTCCAATTACCGGGGTATTTACCTTGATTGCCATGCGGGCGGCGGAAAGCAGACTGCCATCGCCGCCTACTACAATGATTAAATCATTCTTGTCACCCATGTTTTCTCTGGGTAATACAGGAATGTTCATTTCAAAACTTGCGGTAGTGTCAATATCCTGAAAAATCTGAATGTTCTGCTGTTCTAAAAAATCAACCAATCGGTGTAAGCTTTCACTTACACCCTGATTGGCTCTGTGTTGACGAGCGTATAAGATAACCCGCTTAAATTTTTGTTTCATGGTTGTTATTATTCTTCACTATTAGCGATTCGCGATGCTTTTTTCCTGTCATGCTCTTTGAGTGCTTTTTTACGTAATCTAATCGAAACAGGCGTTACTTCAACCAATTCGTCATCATCAATGAATT
Organism: Legionella shakespearei DSM 23087; assembly: GCF_000373765.1. Classification (GTDB taxonomy): domain Bacteria; phylum Pseudomonadota; class Gammaproteobacteria; order Legionellales; family Legionellaceae; genus Legionella; species Legionella shakespearei. The sequence goes on from NZ_KB892436.1 coordinate 34,767, forward strand.
CCAGAGCTTGTTCCAGAGACATTTTCACTGGCGGAGTCAGAATGATATTCTCATCAGTACCCGAAGCTCTCATGTTGGTTAATTGTTTTTCTTTAGTTACGTTGACCACTAAATCATTATCTCTGGCATGGATACCAACAATCATCCCTTCATAACAAATAGCCTGTGGATCAAGGAATAATCGGCCACGTTCCTGCAAATTAAAGAGGGCAAAACCACGTGCAGTACCCTGGCAGTTGGCGATCAGTACCCCGTTAATGCGCTTGCCAATACGGCCTTTAATCGCTGGACCATAATGATCATAAACGTGATACATTAAACCCGTACCTGAAGTACAGGATAAAAATTCGTTGTGAAAACCAATCAGGCCGCGAGTAGGAATAATATAATCCAGGCGTACCCGGCCTTTACCGTCTGGAACCATGTCCTGCATTTCGCCACGGCGCTCACCGAGTTTTTCCATAATGGTACCCTGGTGATTTTCTTCAACGTCCACAGTAAGACGCTCATAAGGCTCTTGCTGCTCGCCATCGACTTCTTTAATAATCACTTCCGGTTTGCATATTGCTAATTCATATCCTTCACGGCGCATGTTTTCAATCAAAATAGATAAATGCAATTCGCCTCGGCCCGATACGCGGAACTTGTCCGGATCGTCACAATCTTCAACACGCAAGGCTACGTTATGCAATAATTCTGTATCCAGTCGCTCACGTATTTTACGGGAGGTAACAAATTTGCCTTCTTGCCCTGCGAAAGGTGAATCATTGACCTGGAAGGTCATGCTAATGGTTGGTTCGTCAACCATCAAGGCAGGTAAGGCTTCTACCATGTTGGGATCACAAACTGTATCGGAGATATTAAGGTTTTCAATACCGGTAATTGCGACAATATTTCCAGCACCTGCCTCTTCAATTTCCACCCGTTCCAGACCTTTGAATCCGAGTAGTTGCAGCAGGCGGCCGCTACGCATATTGCCGTCTTTATCAATAATTTTCACTGCGGATTTTGTTTTGATTTGGCCGCGTGTAATGCGTCCGATACCAATAGTACCTACATAAGATGAATAGGCTAAAGAACTGATTTGCATTTGGAACGGGCCGCTTTCATCCACATCTGGCGGAGCAACTTTATCTACAATGGTTTGCAGCAGTGCGGTCATATCCGTTGCTTCATCTTCAAGGTTCAGCTTGGCAAAACCATTTAAAGCCGAGGCATAAACAACCGGGAAGTCCAGCTGGGCATCATTGGCACCCAAATTATCAAATAAATCAAATACCTGATCCATAACCCAGTGTGGTCTTGCGCCTGGCCGGTCTATTTTGTTGATGACAACAATCGGGTTTAATCCTCGCGCGAAGGCTTTTTGAGTGACGAAGCGAGTTTGCGGCATAGGGCCGTCCACTGCGTCCACCAGCAACAGAACACAATCAACCATAGATAAGATACGCTCTACTTCTCCGCCGAAATCAGCATGTCCTGGAGTATCCACAATATTAATCTGGTAACCATTCCAATACACGCAGGTGTTTTTGGCAAGAATAGTGATTCCTCTTTCTTTTTCCAAAGCATTGGAGTCCATCACACGTTCAACTTTAGGTGCTCTTTCGTTTAAGGTACCGGTTTGTTGGAGTAATTTGTCTACGAGAGTCGTTTTGCCATGGTCAACGTGTGCGATTATGGCAATATTGCGTATCTTTTCTATCATAAGTAACCCTAATTGGAAATAGCAGTGCCCTGGGTTTTCTGACTGGCAATAAGCACACAGAACCCGGGTAAAAAGCTGAGCATTTGTTCATAGATTCGACATTATACATGAATTGCTGCTTAAATCCTATCCGCCCATAGTGATAATTCAATTTCTTTCTTTATTTTAACCGGATTCAGCTTGAAGTAAAAAAATCTTTTAAATAGAATGGATTGAGTTTTATTTTCAGGCTGCGTATATGAGAAGCTTTAAAGGATTTAAAGTTGTCTGTATGTTGTTCACTTTGTTGCAAAATTTTTCTTTTGCTGAATCCCTCCCCCCTCATGTCTGTGATTCGACTGAGGCACATCCCTGTATCGTTCAAGACAGTAAGACCAAATCCTCTCCTGTGGAATGGATGCGAGATGTTGCTGTGATCGCTGATGTATACCAGGGGAATACTCTGGGAATAAAAGACATACATGTCTCGGGAAGTGAAGAGCCCAGTGAGAAAGGCTGGCGTTCTATCGCCGGGTACATTGCAATGAGAAAGCCCAAGGGGGGGCACCCAGTCGTGGTTTTGGACTTACGACAGGAAAGTCATGGCTACATCAACGGCCGGGCAATTACTCTGGTCACCAATTACAATTGGATTAACCTGGGAAAATCGAATCAGCAAAGCCATGCTGATGAGGTAAAATGGCTGTCCTCTTTGGCAGCCAAAAAAATAGTTAATGGAATTTTGACCTTGGCACAATACCGTGAAAAAGACTATATCCGCGGTAAATCAATGGCTGTTGGATCTATAAAAAATGAAGAATACTATGTTTCGAGATGGGGTTTTGAATACCAGCGCCTTTATATTTCCGATCATCGTGCCCCACTGGATTCAGAGGTGGATGCCTTTTTGCGCTTGGTCAAAAGCAAGCCGGAGAACACCTGGTATCATGTACATTGCCGCGGTGGCAAAGGACGAACTTCAACTGTTTTAGCCATGTTTGATATGCTAAAAAATGCTGACAAAGTCAGTTTTGATGAAATAATAGCCCGCCAGGCGTCCATTTCACCTTATTATAATTTGTTGGAAATCTACAGGAATGATATTGAACTTACACCTTATTATATTCTCAGGCTTGAGTTTTTAAGACAGTTTTATAATTATTCCCAGCAGGTTTTAGCGGGTTATACCGGTACCTGGTCTGAATGGAAGGCAATGAATAATATGGAAGGCAATGAATAATTAAGAGTTCCGCCGTCCCGCGGCTTGTCCGCGGGATCCAGGAATCTCACTCCGAACTTAGATCTCTGGATACCGCGGACAAGCCGCGGTACGGTGGAGTATCGCTTAACTTAATGGCAGTGGTTGTGACAACGACCATTCTGGTTCCACGTCGCCCCCAGATCCAGGTCGTCCCTCAGATCCACGTTGCCCCCCAGATCCAGGTCGCCCCCCAGCTCTACGTCGTCCTGAGCGCGTCTTTTTGCGCGAAGGATCTCCTGAAAGTGGCATGGTGCCAATATTTGGAGATCCTTCGCGCAAAAAGACGCGCTCAGGACGACGCGGATCGGAGGAGTGACGTGGATCCTTGAAATGATGTGGAGTCGAGGCTTAGACGATACAATTCACATAATTCATCTCCCTAAAATAATTCATTTATTTACCTGACATTTACCGATCTTTGGTACATGTTTTGCTACACTAAAAGTGAGAAGTAAAGAAAAGGGGGGTATTTATGAAGCAACTAATTTTACATCCCACCGATATTAGCCAATGGCATGCCCTGGTTAATGAAGCGCAGGCTGCGACTCGGCTTGTCCTCAATGAAAATACGGAAAGTTACCTGGTTTTTCTGTTAATGCGTTTTTCTCAAGGCCCCAAGTTGATTGAATCTGTAGTTGCTCTCGATTTTCTGGAGTCCATGCGCAAACCCAAACAATTACAATTAGAATTATTACGCGATGTGGGTGATAAAAGTTTGTTGTTTTGCGGTCTTTTCCCCGGCATGGCGCAAAGGCGTCATGTGAGTTTGAGTTACTTTTCGGATATGGGACAAGCGGCTTATTTGACTGTTGGCGAATTGCAAGACAGTCAAACTTCAGACTTATATTTGCAATTAAGTGCGCAATTTGTCACTTTGCAACAAATATTGCAGGCCATGCGTGGTGAATATTTACAATTTAGCCAAAGAGACAGCGGGATTTTGTCTTCCACTGCCATGACCTTGCAGTAAAAGAGTACGTCCTCCTGGGGGAAACAAAGGAGCCTTGATTTGGCATAATCTGTAGCCCGGTCTGCTTGCAGCCGGGATCGTGCCACTTCGATCCCGGCTGCAAGCAGACCGGGCTACAAGCTGAAAGTGGCATGGTGCCAGTATTTGGAGACGTGGATCGGTATTCAAAAAGTACACTTCCAGTTTATCAGCTAAACTTAAATTATCTGATCTGGATAGCAAGACCGTACAAAAGGAATTGAACCAATGAAAACCAAAATGTTATTACCGCTCCTGTTTTGTTTTTTATTTTCCTCTGCCAGTTATTCCAATATTAAAGTGGGTACCTTGTTCTTTGATCCCCCTTTTGTTCTCTCCCTGGGTGAAGGCTTTGACATTGATCTGACCCACCTGTTGTGTAAGGGGTTAAATGAACAATGCATCATAATTCCCATGGATTTTAATAAGCTATACACCGCACTGGATGATGGAACAATTGATATCGCAATAGGTGGTATTTCCATTTCTCCACAACGCGAACAGCATTATATTTTTACCTTGCCCTACATGCTCTGTAAAAGACAGTTTATGGTGTTAAAAAACAGCACTATTACTTCTGTTAATGATTTAAGCGGGACTACTGTAGGGGTAATTGAAGGGGATCCGCAAGGGGGTGTTTCGTATCATTATTTGCTCGACACGTATGGTGGAAAATTTAAAATAACTCAATTCAATGATATGGAAGATCTGGTAACCGCTTTGAATAACAACCAGATTTCAGCAGCCTTTCTTCATCGCTCCTCTGTTGTCTACTGGGTGGAAAACGGAGGCGGGCAATTTAAAGCTATTGGAGATGTACTTACTCTTGGTGATGGCATTGGTATTATGTCCTTGCCTAAAAATCAGGCTTTGATACAACGTATCAATCAGTTATTAGAGACCATGGAAAAGGATAATGTCTATTTGAGCCTGTACAAAACATATTTTTCTGAGGAATAGCCTGAGCTCAAATCTGGCTGTTCGAGTACACATAAGCCCATACTCCCTGAACGGTTACCCTGAGTGTCCTGAATGTGCACTGTGCGGCATTCAGGATGGCCATTGTCATTAAGGAGTTCCGCCGTCCCGCGGCTTGTCCGCGGGACGGCGGAGTAGCGCTTAACTTAATGGCAGTGTTCAGGATGACAGGTGCTTATTTACGAAACATCATGGTGATATCAATAGGATCAAAAGTATATTTTTGATTGCAAAAATCACAATTCACGGTAATCACTTCCTGCTCTTTTAAAAGCTCTTTAGCTTCTTCTTCACCTAAGACGTTAAGTACCTGCTTCATTTTTTCAGGACTGCAACGGCATTTAAACTGTGTACTGCGGCTGTCAAAAATCCGGATGTCCGTTTCATTATAAAGTCGATAAAGCAAGGTCGGATTATCCAGTGTAAGTAACTCTTCTTCACTGACTGTTTGTCCTAACTGTACGGCGTACTCCCAAAATTGTTCCCGTTGCGCCGTATCTTCACCTGGCATGAGTTGCAGCAACATTCCGGCAGCCATAGTGTCGTTCACGGCCAGCCATACTCGTGTTGCAATCTGTTCTGATTGGGCAAAATAATGCATCAGATTTTCACTCATGGACGTTGCCTGAATGGGAATCATGCTTTGGTAGGTTTGAGTCTGATTGTCCTGGTTAATGGTCATTACCATTTGCCCTTGAAGAAAAGCAGTGGCGTAATCAATGATTTCAAGATTTGGAGTAAATTTGGCAAAGGCGCGAATATTGAGATGATGATCACATTGCACCAGAAGCAAAGGCAATCGGTCATCGCCTTGAAACTGCACATTCAGGCTGCCTTCAAATTTAATGCTGCTTGCCAAAAGCAGGCAGGAAACAATGGCTTCGCCCAGTAAATTCTTTACCATGGGCGGGTAGTCACGCTGATTCATTATCGTTTGAAAGGTGTGCTCTATGTGAACAATCTCTCCTCGAATATGAGCGTGTTCAAAAATAAATCTTTGCAGGGTATCTGGATCTTTCATCAGAATTAACTCATCAAACAAAGGGAGGTATTCTAACATAAAATGTACAGATTATAGCGAGACAGGTTTAATTTTTATCTTAAAAATAATTAATCTGATTTTCTTGAGAAATGAATTTCTTGAACTATTCTTAAAAAACCCCCTGAGAAAACCCTAAGGAATAAAAATGAAAAATAACAGTATCTTAGTCCCCTTATTCAGAAAAATAGATAAAGTGCTTTTTGGCATTGACGATCTGCATGAGCTGGAAAATCAACCTGAATTTTCGCAAAGTGACAATGAAGAAGAGTTTGATGCCGAGCCTTCTTCCAATTAACAGTTGCGTCAAAAACCGGGTCTAAGAGATAATGCCTCTTTATTGAACGAGAGCATACTATGTTGAATAGCCAACAAATGGCTGCAGTACATTATATAGATGGGCCATTGTTGGTTCTTGCTGGAGCTGGAAGCGGTAAAACCCGGGTTATTACCCAAAAGATCGGTTATTTGATCAATAACTGTGGTTATTCTGCCAAATCCATTTGTGCCGTAACCTTTACTAACAAAGCCGCTAATGAAATGCGTGCCCGTGTTGCTACGGTTTTACCCGCAGCCAGCCGGAGAGGATTAAAGGTTGCCACCTTTCATACTTTAGGTTTAAGTATGATCAAGCGCGATGCGGCATTGTGTGACTTGAAGAAAGGCTTTTCCATTTTTGACAGTGAAGACTGTTTGCAGGTGATGCGTGGGTTCCTGCCAGCGAACAGAGCGAATGAACGTGATTTCATGATGCAAATCCAGCAGCATATTTCACGCTGGAAGAATGATCTTTTAAGCCCTGAAGCGGTGATGGGACTTGCCTCTGATGTTCCCCTGTTTGCTGAGGCTGCACTGGTTTATCCCCGCTATCAACAGGCTTTAAAAGCGTATAATGCTGTTGATTTTGATGATTTAATTCGTATTCCTGTTGCTTTGCTTACCGAGCATCCAGACGTATTGGAATACTGGCAGAATAAAATTCGCCATTTATTAGTAGATGAGTATCAGGATTCCAATACCAGCCAGTATCTGCTCGTAAAAAAATTAGTCGGTGTCCGTGCTCATTTCACGGTTGTAGGGGATGATGATCAGTCCATTTACGCATGGCGTGGCGCAAAACCTGAAAACCTGGCGCAATTACAAAAAGATTACCCTAAGCTGAAAATAATCAAACTGGAACAAAACTATCGGTCTACCAGTCGAATTTTGCATGCAGCTAACTATTTGATTGCCCATAATCCTCATTTGTTCGAAAAAAAGTTATGGAGCGATTTGGGGCATGGTGAAACGTTGCGGGTGATCAGTTGCCGTGATGAAAACGATGAAGCAGAGCATGTAGTCTCTGATTTGATCAGTCATAAAATGCGTACGCGGACTGAGTATGGTGATTACGCTATTTTATACAGGGGCAATCATCAATCGCGCATATTTGAAAAGGTATTAAGAAATTACGGTATTCCCTACCATATCAGCGGCGGCCAATCCTGGTTTGCCAAGGCAGAGGTCAAAGACGTCTTCGCCCATTTAAAATTACTGTGTAATGAAGCAGATGATGCCGCCTTTTTACGGGTAATTAATACGCCTAAACGTGGTATTGGTGAAACCAGTCTTGATGCATTGGGGCGTTATGTGCAAAGCAGGGGAATCAGTTTGTATGCCGGCTCAGATCATTTGGCGCTTAGTGAACATATTGCTGAAAAGCCTCGAGCAGCCTTACAGATGTTTAAAGCCTGGATAGATGAAGTGAAGACCAAACTGGCTTCTGGATCCATTTTGGAACACCTGCGGCAAATGGTGGAGGACAGCGGTTATGAGGCGCACATTTACGAACAGAGTGATTCTCCTGCCAAAGCACAGAAGCGGATGGATAACGTTTGGGAGTTACTGGACTGGGTAGGGCGATTATTAGAAAAAAAACCGGAAAGCACTTTGGCTGATGTGGTGAATAAATTAATTCTGATTGATATTCTGGAACAGTCCGATGAGGAAGATACAGAGACCTTGCAGTTAATGACCTTACACGCATCAAAAGGCCTGGAGTTTCCTTATGTGTATCTGGTGGGAATGGAAGAAGATCTCTTACCGCACAGAGTCAGTATAGACGATGATCAAATTGAAGAGGAAAGGCGTTTGGCCTATGTGGGAATAACCCGGGCACAAAAAGGCTTGTGTTTTACTCTTGCAAAACAACGGCGCAGAGGCGGAGAATTGCAGGATTGCACCCCAAGCCGATTTTTAGACGAACTGCCTCAGGAAAGCCTGGAATGGTTTGGTAAAAACAGCGAACGTTGTGAAGAGAAATCCAAAAATCTGGCCAAGTCGCATTTGGAAGGCTTGAAAAGCATGTTGAGTTAACGTGAGTTATGGATAAGAAACTCACGTTAAGTTAAGACCTGTATGAGATACGTTATTGCTACCGGGACGTGGGTTTGTAGCCTGTATTAGCGGAGCGTAATACAGGATCGAAGTAGTAATTTCCCGTATTACGCTTCGCTAATACGGGCTACGAAACTGCAAGCAGCTGATTCTTCTACACATCTTTGCTATTCTCCGATCTACGTCGTCCTGAGCGCGTCTTTTGGCGCGAAGGATCTCCCCAAAGCGGCATGGTGCCACTTCGATCCCGGCTGCAAGCAGACCGGGCTACACACCCCTGCCAGCTTTCAGGAGATCCTTCGCGCCAAAAGACGCGCTCAGGACGACGTGAATCGGACGATGTTAAGGTATCTCGCAAATCCTGGCCGCGGCTCGGTTCTACCTTCTAAGCCTGAACCGCATTAACACGTGGCGCCAGGTCTTCAATAAAGTCTTGAGTACTGGTATTGGTGCCTGCTGGTGCGAACATCCGATGCTTGTTATACACTGGATTTTCAGTTGCTTTATGCAATGTTTCTGCCAGCGTTTGGCCTTTCTTTGGAGTACGCAGGTCTCTTTTTAATTCGTTCAGGGCAGTGATTTTTTCATCAGCTACTTCACGTCCAACAGAGACATTACTCAATTTTCGTTCCTGTTTCTCGATTCGAGCGACAGCATGCTCTACCTGCCATTCTGCAGAAGGACGTTTAGCGGTTGGTTCAAGCACTACATCCTGCTCTTCCAAAATCCCTCTTTGCTTATTCCAGGCTTGTGCAAAAGATAGGGGCTGTGGTTTTTTCTCTGTGTCACTGGCCGAATTTAATTGACTTGCAGCACTGTCCCACAAAGCCGCCAGGGCGTAAAGAGGCGATGCTACGGTGACCAATAGCCAGGTTGGAATATCCATGTCATGGCTATGTCCGGCATCTTCATCCAGATGCTCTTCCAGTAATTCTTTATTTGTACGATGTTCATGGCCCTCATGACCGTGTTCTTCTTCTGAATGTCCCATTCCTATAAAATAATGGGCATCCTCAAAACCTTCACTGATAATTGCAATTAACATGGCGACAATTTGAGGAACGCCAGGCATGCGATCAGCGGTCAGGGCAATACTGAGCAGATGGCCTAAAAATAGCAGAATACGCAGTGGTGTAACGGTTAATTTAAGAATAAGGCGAAAAGGGTTGAGTATTTGCAGCCAGTTTTCTGTTTCGGTCAAATGTTTAAACCCATTGACTACACCATCATAGACAGACTGAAATATGTTGGTTTCACTGCGGGTTGCCTCATCGATCATTTCCAGTGATTCAGCAGAATTTTGAATATTAAAGGATATTGCAGACAATCCTGTAATGATTGGGTTGATGATTCCCATCACAAAGCTGGGTATTTTTTTCATCCAGTCAAACAGGGGGCGTGCATTCGTTGCTATAGTCCACCATGTTCCGGCTGTGCAAACAGTCAGGGCCAGGGCAAGGCCAACCAGGAGTATGGCCGTGCTCGCCATAAAGACACTTCGTAATGTGATGCCTTCACTTAAGTCATCGCGAATACGCTGATACCATTTGACTACAGTATCGTTGTTAATCATATCGGTAATCGAATTAAAGGTGAGCATGGCGTATGCTGCACCTGCAATGGCGGCCATAGGAAGAATGAGTATTGGCCAGAATGCGAAGGGAATGGCGGCAAAAAACGGGATAACTGCAAAAGCTTCCACTATAAGATAGGTACTGCCCAAGCCCATGAATATTCCAGCAAAGATGCTGAAGCCCTTGGCTATATTGTAGTAAAAGCCACGCTGTTCCAAACGCTGTTGCCATTCTTCCTGATGATGCTCAGCCAGCCAAAGCTGTAATTTTTTGGCGTATTCTGACTTTTCGCTGTTTGTTTCATCTTGAGCTGAAAATAATTGCAGGGCAAACCACTTTTCCATGTCGCTCAGCGTTTTTTCAATTTGTTTTTTACGCTTTTTACTGTCCGCATTCAATTCTTTATGGTTAAACTTGGCCAGCAGTTTGAGCTGTGCTTTATAGTCCCTGAAAAATTGAGGGCAGTCTTCATCATGAGTCTGTTCAGGAAAATGGGTGAGCAAGTATTCTTTAGCCAGGGAATTTTCAAGATAATTGCTTTTAAATAATTTTTTAAGAGCACCTTTAATGTTCTGTAGGTAAATCTCTCCTTCGTAAGCCACTGATAATCCAAATGCAGCAATAGCAAAAGGTAGCACAGGCAGCAAGGCGTACATGCCACTAAAGCTTAAAAAGCCGAGAATCAAGCTGGCGCCCAGGGTTAATAAGATAAGGGCAAGATTATAAGGGATTTTTTTTAGATTAACTGGCGTGTTTTTTGATTTCATTGTAATATATTTGCCCATAAAAGTTTAAAGCTGAACTTTATAACAAATGAAAATGATTATCAATAGCATTGAGGATAAATTTAAAACATTTTTACACCTTTTATGATTTTGAAAAAGTTTACTTGCATGATTTATTTCATCATGTAGTATCGTCAATGATTCAAATAAACTTAGGAGAGTATATGCGATTGAACCAATGGATGATATCAGTTACTGCAGGGTGTGTACTTGCGAGTAATTCACTGTTTGCAACGATATCTGTTGTACCTGAGCAATTGCAAGTGCCACAATGTCTGGCAGCAAAAATAACTGTTGCCCATAAAGTGTTGGCAGAGAACAAGCAATTTAAAATTATTGAGCTGCAGTCGGGCGATGTAGAGTATCTCACTCGTTTGGCCGATCAGGTGAACTGTGGTCATTTTGTGAATGTCAGTCATAAAATGAATGGTGCATTGATCGCTGACAAGCAACAGTCAGCTCAAAACATTCTGCACAAAACTCAATTAAAATCGCTGATGCCAGTTAAATCAAACAGCGAAGTGTATGAAATTAAGCACCAGGATGAAGTGAATGCTGCTTTGAAAGAAGTAGTAGCTGATAACATTTGGCAAACACTGACTCATTTGACTTCTTATACCAATCGTTCTGCGACTAAAGATACTGGAGTTGAAGCTGCGAACTGGTTAAAGACTTCTTTTGAAGCCATGGCAGTTCAGTATGGCCGTACTGATACAGAAACCTATTTTGTTAAAACCGGTTGGTACAAGCAACCTTCACTGGTTACTGTTATAGGTAAAGACATCAAGGCTCCGGGTATTGTGATTGGTGCACACATGGATACCCTTGATGGCCGTATGCCTGGTGCGGGTGATGATGGCAGTGGTTCTTCAAGTATTATGGAAGCAGCCCGTGTTTTATTGTCCTCCAAAACCGCATTAAAACGCCCGGTATACTTCATTTGGTATGCTGCTGAAGAGCGTGGTTTAGTCGGATCCCAGTACGTTGTACAACATTTCCTGGACAAATCCATTCCTGTCAAAGCGGTTGTGCAATTTGATATGACGGGTTATCGTGTTCATGCCGAAGATCCTACCATGTGGGTTTTCACTGACTACACTGACAAGGGCTTGAGTAACTATATTGCGAAATTGATTGATACTTATGTTCATGTACCTGTTGATTATTCACGATGTGGTTATGGATGCAGTGATCATGCTTCCTGGACTGAAGAAGGCATTCCTTCTGCATTCCCTTGTGAATCCAACTTTGATGAACACAACCCTTACATTCACAGTTCTTCAGATACTATGGATTTGTTGAGTCTGGAACACATGACCAACTTCTCCAAACTGGCAGTAGCTTTTGCTATTGAGCTGGCATCTGAATAATCTTGACTCGTAGCCCGCATCAGGGCTACAGCTTTGTTTCTTCGTATTTCAAAAAGTTCCGCTCCCTGACGGTCGCGGCTCGGTTTTCTGGGGCAAGACAGAGTAAATACAATGCACGAAAACCGAGCCGCGACCGTCAGGGAGCGGAACTTTTATTGAGGCACAGCGTCTGGTGGAGTTCTATCCATCCCGGTTCCCCGGAGAATGGCAAAGATGGAGTGTGTAGCCCGTATTAGGCGATAGCCGTAATACGGGATGATTTACGTCGTCCATTAAACCACTACACTCAGGACGACGTAAATGATGTGATCTACGGATTGCTGATAATTCTTTATTACAGCGCCTGTTCCATAACAAAAGCCACCGCCAGTTTGGAGAAGTTGGTCATGTGTTCCAGACTCAACAAAGCCATAGTATCTGAAGAAGTCCCTACATAAGGACTCATATTTTCTATATTGGATTCGGTCGCGAAAGCCGCCGCAGTTCCTTCTTCTGTCCAGGCACTATGGTCGCTGCACTCGTTACTGCAACTTGAATAATCCATAGGAACATGAATATAGGTATCAATCAGTTTTGCGGTATAAATACCTAAATCCTTATTACTGCTGTCACTAAAGACCCACATGGTGGCATCTCGTGGATTGGAGCGGTAGCCGTTCTTATCAAACTGGAGTACTGCTTTAACTGCAATGTCCTTTTGTTGAAAATGCTCTACTACATACTGAGCTCCTGCGTATTTTCTATTGCCCGCAGCATACCAGATAATATAAACCGGGCGCTTTAATGCAGTTTTAGAGGATAATAAAACACGGGCAGCTTCCATAATAATGGCAGCACCGCTTCCTTCATCAGCACCTGGCATATGTCCATCCGGGGTATCCATATGAGCACCAATCACAATAGCTGGAGCCTTTAAGTCTTTACCTATGACGGTCACCAGAGAGGGTTGTTTGTACCAACCCGTTTTAACAAAATAGGTTTCAGTATCGCTACGTCCTGATTCAACAATCATTGCGTCTATGGTCGCTTTTAACCAATTTGCTGCTTCAACACCCGTTTCTTTGGTCGCAGAACGGTTAGGATAGGCCGTTAAATGAGCTAAGGTCTGCCAAATGTTGGCGGCTACTACTTCATTCAAGGCGGTGTTAATTTCTTTTTGATGGCTGATTGGTTGATTAAAAGCCTGAGATGCCTGGATTTGTTGCGGTGACAGGTTTTGCGAAAACGCTAAATTACTAACCAGTACCAAGCTTGCGGTGGCAGATACAACCCACTGTTTTAAAGACATTTTACCCCCATTCATGTATGTGAAACGATCTATTTCATTTTATTAGAATTATCCGCTTCGTTTTCCTTATCAATGTTGTCAGTTAATGCTTCGCCATGCGATTTCCAAAAACTTGCTGTACCTTTGGAAAATACGGAATAAAGTGTCAGCGTTAAAACATGTAAAATGTTCTCGAGAAAACGAGCACCAGCTGATGAATCTCGCCTGTTCTTGAGTGTTTCCCTGTTTTGCGGGGTGAGTACTTCTGACATTTTTTTAATACGATCGGCACTCTCCAGAGTCTTGTCATTAAGTTTATCCAGCATTTGATTCACGATCTGGTATTTTGCCTGAGCCAGAGTGGGAACTTCATTAGCGGATTGTTTTAATTTCTCAATACCAACAGAGGACTCTAAATGTGATTTATAATCAGAGCAGAGTTTGATGAGATTCTGTAATTTTGCAGGAGGGGGCGCAGTACGATAAAATGCAATAATAGGTTCTAAAATAACTGCCTTCAGGTTGGGAATATCATTTGCTCCGGGAAACTCTTTTTTCACACGTTCAGAATCAAAATGAGCCTCTGCTGTTGCTGGATAATGCAGCAATTCATAAGCCAAAAAAGCTTTTTCCAGAGAAGAACCTCTCATGAAGGTGTTTTTATCACCCTCAGGTGAGCGCGCAATAAGTCGGGCGGTTAAATCATGGAGCTTGTCCTGCGGTATGGTCGGAGCAATGGTAAGAACAAAATCTTTGATGGAGTCCATTTTACTGAAATTGGAATCTGAAAGTGGTTTGGATGTGTCAACATACCCTTCTGACTTTTTAAACGTATCATTCTGTAGCAGATAATCTATTTCAGCATCTGAAATGCTGCCATCTTGCAACTTACGACCGTAAGTATTCACCAGAATTTTGGTTTGACTTAAAGGCATGATGTCCTCCGCTGAGAATTTATGCCTAATTATAGCTCACAATTATTAAGAAATTATTAGGTTACCACCCTGGTGTTAAAATCAGGTCCGTTGCCAGACCTGAGGGTTTTTAGCTGGTTTTGGCTGAAAGGGGAGGGCATCTGAATTCAGCGGCAATTTTATCTTCTGAATCAACTGATTGCAGTATGACAGGAAATTTCCATAATGAGTGAAGATGTTTCAGTACGTCGGCGGTAGTTTCACCTAAAGGCACCCGATTTTGCTGGGTGTATCGCAAGGTAAGTGAACGGTCGCCTTGTAAATCAACTGAATAGACCTGGATATCGGGTTCCAGATAACCCAGATTATATTGTCTGGATAAAGCTTCCCTGATTTGCTGGTATCCCGGTTCATCATGAATGGCGTGTACATAAAGCTCCGGGCTGCGATCATCATCCACGATGTGAAATAATTTTAAATCACGAATTAATTTAGGCGATAAATATTGGGCAATAAAACTCTCATCTTTGTAATTGCGCATCGCAGTATCCAGACTGGTTAACCAATCGGTATTTGCCAGATACGGGAACCATTTTTTATCTTCTTCCGTAGGGTTTTCGCATATGCGTTTGATGTCCTGCATCATATGATAGCCCAGAGTATAGGGGTTAATACCGCTGAAATACGGGCTATTATAGGCAGGTTGCATGATGACATTGGTATGGCTTTGCAAGATTTCCAACATAAATTCATCGGTGACCAGGCCTTCGTCATACATGGTATGTAAAAGGGTATAGTGCCAGAAACAGGCCCAGCCTTCGTTCATAACCTTGGTTTGGCCTTGGGGATAAAAATATTGTGCCAATTTTCTTACTATACGTACAATTTCCCTTTGCCAGGGTTCCAACAGTGGCGCATTTTTTTCAATGAAATATAAAATATTTTCCTGAGGCTCTTCTGGAAAGCGTTTTTTACGGCCGTTTTCATCTAATTGCTTGCTGTGCGGTATGGTGCGCCATAATTCATTCACCTGGGACTGCATGTAAATTTCGCGGTTTTGTTGTCTTATTTTTTCTTCCTGAATGGATAAGGCGGTAGGATGTTTGTAGCGATCCACGCCATAATTCATCAGGGCATGGCAGGCATCAAGCACCGCTTCAACTTCATCAATTCCATGGCGTTCTTCGCATTCACTGATGTACTTTTTCGCAAAGACCAGATAGTCAATGATGGCATCGGCAGAAGTCCACATTTTAAAGAGGTAATTGTTCTTAAAAAAGGAGTTATGACCGTAACAGGCGTGGGCTATAACCAAAGCCTGCATGGCCATGGTGTTTTCTTCCATCAGATAAGAAATACAGGGATCTGAATTAATGACCATTTCATAGGCCAGACCCATTTGTCCCCGCTTGTAATTTTTTTCTACGCCGACAAAATGTTTTCCAAAGGACCAGTGGTGATATCCTATAGGCATTCCAACTGAGGCATAGGCATCCATCATTTGTTCGGCAGTAATTACTTCTATCTGGTTCGGATAGGTATCCAGTTTAAACTCTTTGGCAATACGGGCAATTTCCCGGTCATAGGCCTGTATTAACTCGAAAGTCCATTCTGCGCCAGTTGATAGAGGCTTTCTTTTCATGCGGTTTTCCTTTTAAATAATTCGCGGAATACAGGATAAATATCGGCCACAGTATCAATATTTTCCATAGCAAAGTTAGGATAACGCTCTTTCACCTGTTGATATACTTCCCAAAGGCTCTGATGATGCCTGGGCATGATTTCTATGTAAGCAAAATATTGTAATAAAGGCATAATTTTTTCCTGGAGCAACTCCTGACAATAAGGGGAATCTGCATTCCAGTTATCTCCATCTGAAGCCTGGGCTACATAAATGTTCCATGCCTGTGGAGGGTAGCGTGCTTCTATTGTCGTATTTAATAATTCCAGGGCACTGGAAACTACGGTACCTCCGGTTTCTCTTGAATAGAAAAACTCTTCTTCATTCACTTCTTTTGCCGAGGTATGGTGACGAATAAACACCAGTTCAATTCGGTCATAGTTTTTGGTCAGAAACATATAAAGTAAAATAAAAAAGCGTTTTGCAATATCTTTTTTGGCTTCATCCATAGAACCAGACACGTCCATAATGCAAAACATGACTGCCTGGGTTGAAGGCGCCGGGATACGGACACGATGGTTGTAACGGAGATCTATAGTATCTATATAAGGTACATTATTTATTTTTCTTTTTAATACCTCAATACTTCGCTCTAGTTCTGACAGGGCCACTTGATCGGGATCAGGTTGTTCTTTCAGGCGAGCCAATTCAGCCTCTGCCTCTTTTAATTGCTTTTTATAGGGTGAGGCTAAAGCGACACGACGTCCTGTAGCTTGTTTCATTGAGCGTAGCACATTGATGTTATTTGGAATTCCGCTGGTGGAAACGCCGGCACGCACGGTTTTAAAGGTGCTGATACGAGCCAGTTCCTTTTTGACTAAGTCAGGTAACTCCAAATCTTCAAAATACAATTCTAAAAATTCTTCACGCGAGAGTTCAAATACGAAATCATCTTCTCCATCACCGCTGTCACTGGCATCACCTCCGCCACCACCGGCTTCACCGCCATTAGGGCGTTTAATCCGATCACCAGTAATGAAATTGTCGTTTCCAGGTAACACCCGTTCTACATGCCCCCCTCTTCCACGGTGAAACACGGGTTCGGAAATATCTTTTGCCGGAATAGTAATTTGTTCGCCTTGATCAATTTCAGTAATACTGCGTTTACCCACAGCATCTGAAACAGCGCGTTTGATTTGGTTTTTATAACGGCGCAAAAAGCGCTGGCGGTTCACCGTACTTTTCTTGCCGGCATTTTGTCGTCTATCAATCAATTGCGACATAATTAGCTCCACACCTTGAACAGGTTATTATGGTCAAGGCCCTGTGAGTTTTATCTCACAGGTCATTTGCGTCAACTTTCTTTAACGCACAGACATCAAACCTTGACTGTCTTATGGGTTCAAGCCTTATTGTGATTTTCGTACTCTTAAGTACCATTCACAAAGTAGCCGAACTTGTTTTCGTGTGTAGCCCTTTTCCACCATGCGAGAGATAAATTCCTCATGTTTTTTCTTATCATCTTCTGATGCTTTTGCATTGAAAGAAATGACAGGTAACAAGTCTTCGGTATTCGTGAACATTTTCTTCTCAATGACCGTTTTCAACTTTTCATAACTGTTCCATACCGGATTTTTGCCTCGGTTGTTCGCACGAGCACGTAAAACGAAATTGACTACCTCATTACGAAAATCCTTAGGATTGGAAATTCCTGCCGGTTTTTCAATTTTTTCCAGTTCCAGATTTAACAGGCCTCGGTCAAAAATTTCACCGGTGTCAGGATCACGATAATCCTGATCCTGAATCCAGAAATCTGCATACGTAATGTAACGGTCAAAAATATTTTGTCCGTATTCAGAATAAGATTCCAGATAGGCGGTTTGAATTTCTTTACCAATAAATTCCACATACTTGGTTGCCAGGTATTCTTTAATAAAGCTTAAATAATTTTCCTGAACCTCCTGAGGGAATTGTTCCTGTTCGATCTGACGTTCCAGCACATACATCAGGTGAACGGGGTTGGCCGCAATTTCACTGTGATCAAAATTGAATACTTTAGACAGAATTTTAAAGGAGAAACGCGTGGATATACCGCTCATTCCCTCATCAACGCCGGCAAAATCACGGTATTCCTGATAGGATTTTGCTTTAGGATCGGTATCTTTTAAACTCTCGCCATTATACACGCGCATTTTAGAATAGATGCTTGAGTTTTGTGGTTCTTTGAGTCGGGTAAGAACGGAAAACTGAGCCAGCATATCAAGAGTACCTGGTGCGCAATGGGCTTTAGACAAAGAACTGTTATCAATCAGTTTTTCATAAATTTTGGTTTCTTCAGAAACGCGCAGGCAATAAGGTACTTTGACTATATTAATTCGGTCTATAAAGGCTTCGTTGTTTTTATTGTTTCTGAACGTTTGCCATTCTGATTCATTAGAGTGTGCTAAAATGATGCCTTCAAAGGGTATTGCAGACAAGCCTTCAGTCGCGTTGTAGTTTCCTTCCTGTGTTGCTGTCAACAAAGGATGTAATACTTTGATGGGTGCCTTGAACATTTCCACGAATTCTAACAAACCGCGGTTTGCACGGCATAATCCGCCAGAGAAGCTGTAAGCATCCGGATCATCCTGAGAGAATTCTTCAAGTTTACGAATATCGACTTTACCAACCAATGAAGAAATATCCTGATTGTTTTCATCTCCAGGCTCTGTTTTGGCTATAGCAATTTGCTTTAAGCGAGAGGGTTTGATTTTGACTACACGAAACTGACTTATGTCACCGTTAAATTCCTGCAGGCGTTTCACTGCCCATGGAGACATGAGATAGCGCAAGTGACGAGTGGGTATGCCAAAACGCTCTTTCAGCAATTCACCGTCTTCCTGGGGATTAAACAGGGCTAGTGGCGATTCAAAAACTGGTGATCCTTTGATGGCATAAAAAGGAGTTTTTTCCATCAAATCTTTTAATTTTTCCGCAATAGACGATTTACCACCACCCACAGGACCCAAAAGATAAAGTACCTGCTTGGTCTCTTCCAGACCTTGAGCCGCGTGTTTTAAGAACCCTACAATTTGTTCTATGGGCTCTTCCATGCCGTAAAAATCTTTAAATACAGGATATTGGTGAATGACTTTATTGGAGAAAATGCGTGATAAAACAGGATCATGTCGAGTATCAACCATCTCAGGTTCAC
Organism: Legionella shakespearei DSM 23087; assembly: GCF_000373765.1. GTDB lineage: Bacteria > Pseudomonadota > Gammaproteobacteria > Legionellales > Legionellaceae > Legionella > Legionella shakespearei. The sequence goes on from NZ_KB892436.1 coordinate 53,820, forward strand.
CGATGGCCATCAACAGGCGTTCCGCGGGATTGGCGTAAGCCGAAGGGTCTGTTTTACAGAGCTCCAAATACTCGTCCAAACTCATTTCTTCTTCTTTGTTATCAACAAAGCGTTTGGTATAACCGGCCAAAAAGTCTTGTGTATTCATTGCTATCCCCTTTTGCTTAATCCCTGAGAAGGATATATCTTATATTCGCTTATTATTTTTTTGCTTTTTTTTCTTATCGCTGGTAAAACAACAAAAATACCTCTTTATATTTCTAGTATAGTATCGAAACCAGCGAAATATGCTAGCTATGCAGATAAAATTAATACTTAAATCAATAAACTTAATTGTTTTTTTACAAGGAAAGCAACGATTATGCCAGATACAACCGTTTACCTGAAAAATTATCAGCCACCTTCGTTTGCAATTGACACTGTGGAGTTAGCCTTTGATTTGCACGTCGACCACGCAATGGTCAACAGTACCATGAAATTAACACGTCAACATGATGGCGCTTTGCATTTGTACGGTGATGAGCTGGAACTGATTTCAGTACGGATGAACGGACTTCCATTAGGCGCTTCAGATTATACTCTTCGTGAAGATGCTCTTATTATAGATCGTTGCCCTGATGAAATGATTCTGGAAATAACGACGCGTATTTATCCCCAGAATAATACCCAATTATCAGGTTTATATCGCTCAAATCATCTGTTTTGTACTCAGTGTGAAGCGGAAGGATTCCGGCGAATAACTTATTTTCTGGACAGGCCTGACGTACTGGCTACGTATACCACAAAAATTTCTGCAGATAAAAAGCAATACCCCATATTGCTGTCTAATGGCAACCTCATGGAATCTGGTGAGACTTCTGATGGACGTCACTGGGTTGTCTGGCATGATCCGTTTAAAAAGCCATCCTATTTGTTTGCATTGGTTGCGGGTGATCTGGCTTGCCTGAACGATGAATTTACTACCTGTTCCGGACGTACAGTGGATTTGCGCATTTATGTTGAACCGGGCAATGAAGATAAATGCTTGCATGCAATGGAATCATTAAAAAAATCCATGCGCTGGGATGAAGAAGTCTATGGCCGTGAATATGATTTGGACATCTTCATGATAGTTGCTGTAAGTGACTTTAATATGGGTGCTATGGAGAATAAAGGACTTAATATTTTTAACTCCAAATATATTCTTGCACGTCCCGACACAGCAACCGATCAGGATTTTGCTGATGTTGAAGGCGTTGTTGCCCATGAGTATTTCCATAATTGGACCGGTAACCGGGTCACTTGCCGTGACTGGTTTCAATTAAGCTTAAAAGAAGGATTAACCGTTTTTCGTGATCAGGAGTTTTCACGGGATATGAATTCGCGTGATGTGAATCGGATTATGGATGTCAAATTGTTACGCAGTGGTCAATTTCCCGAAGATGCGGGCAGCATGGCACATCCTGTCAGGCCTGAGTCTTATCAGGAAATTAATAATTTCTATACATCGACCATCTATAATAAAGGTGCTGAAGTTATTCGGATGCAACATACCTTGTTAGGTAAAGACCGTTACAGACGAGGGATGGATTTATATTTTAAACGCCACGATGGCCACGCAGTGACTATTGATGATTTTGTCGCTGCAATGGAAGATGCAAATGGTCTTGATTTGACTCAATTCAAGCGTTGGTACAGTCAGGCAGGAACACCTGAAATTCACGTCAAAAGCGAATATGCTGACGGTCGTTTGACACTGACCATGCAACAAAATTGTCCGCCAACTCCCGAATGTAAGGATAAAAAACCGTTCCATATTCCGGTTCGTATTGCTTTGTTTGATTCAAAAGGTCATATGATGGCCATTGACAACGACATTATGGAATTAAAGGAGAAAGAACAGAGTTTCGTTTTTGCAGGTTTGTCTGAAAAACCGGTGGTGTCCTTATTAAGAGAGTTCTCAGCACCAGTAAAATTGAAAGATGAATTGACTCAGGACGAATTATTATTTTTATTACGTCATGAGACGGATGGATATGCCAAATGGGATGCGGCACAACGCCTGGTTCTTAATTGTATTAATGAATGTATGGGTTTACCATCGGAACAATGGCAGATACCTGAGCCCTTAATTGCTGCATTTGAGCATGTGCTGCTGAATGACTCCCTGGATTATGACCTGCGTGCAGAATTATTGACGCCGCCAGGGTTTGAAGACGTGATTAATCAGGTAGATTCGGTTGATGTAAGTCTTTTGGAATCGGTACGTGATTTTTTCCGTAAACAATTGGGCTTAAGCCTGTATGAATCACTGTCTCAGGTTTATAAAAACTTATGGCAGGCAGAAGATCACAGTATGAATGGCCTGGCGTATGGGCGAAGAAAATTGCGTAATATTTGTCTATGGCTGATGATGAAGGCTGATGAAGCGTCTGCTTTGGACAATTGCCAGCATCAGTTTACTGCGGCAAAAACAATGACCGATCAAATCGCGAGTTTTGGTTTATTGGTTAATTCTTCCAATGCGACCTGCAGAGAAAAAGCAATTAATGACTTTTACAGCCAATGGTCTGAAGACGATTTGGTTCTGGATAAATGGTTTGCTTTGCAAGCCACCTCCGAATTACCTGATACGTTAAGTCGTGTGAAACAATTGACAAACCACCCTGCATTCAGTATCAAAAATCCTAACAAGGTTCGATCACTGATTGGCGCTTTTTGTATGGCTAATCCGCGTAATTTCCATGCTCTTGACGGCAGTGGTTATGCCTTTTTAACAGAACTGCTGATCACGCTGGATAAAATCAATTCGCAAATTGCAGCACGCCTTGCAACGCCATTTACGCGTTGGCAGCGTTTTGATAGCCAAAGACAGAAGTTGATGAAACAGCAATTAGAGCGCTTAGCTGCATTGGAATTGTCAGCGGATTTACGTGAGTTGGTGGATAAAAGCCTGGCGGGTTAACCACTCTGATTCATAGCGTCCTGATCGCGTCTTTTGGCGCGAAGGATTGATCTCCCGAAAGTGGCATGGTGCCACTTTGATCCCGGCTGCAAGCAGACCGGGCTACGACTGCTCTCAAGATCTTCTTAATGCAATGCCTGGATCTTCCTCGTGCTCTTCTCCCGTCCCTCTGGCAGGTACCGGTGCAAATAAAGGTCCACTTATAATGGGCTCTTGCTCTGGCTGTACAACAGACCTTAAAGATGCTTCTGCTGCTGATGTCGGGTTAACGGGAGTTGCCTGAACTTTATTCTCTGGTATTGATACCTTTGGAGAAGCAAACAACATGCTTAAAGCATTTACGGCCAGCCCAAGTAAAGCACCAATCCCGGCTCCAATGACAACTGCCAGAGTAACGATTGCAACCGCAGGTAGAATCACAAATCCGGCAATTGCACCTGCGAACGCTCCAATGATGGTTGCTGTACCAATAGTCAACCCGGTTGAGGGTGCATTAGTTGTCGCACTTTGGGGTTTGGAAACAACTGGTTCAGGTGTCACAGGATTTGATTCTTCTGATGCTGCAGGCATGTCTGATACGTTCACTTTTACAGGTTCTGGAACTGGTAGTGATACAGGTTCTTGAACAATTACTGGAACCGGCACTGGAATTGGTCTTATGGACGCCTCCGGCTCCGCAATGCTTACTGAGGGTTCGCTTAATTTGCGAATTTCTTCCCGTGTTGCCAATCTAAGAACATTATCCTTATTACCCAAACTATCCAGCGTTGCAATCAGATTTTCGTTGTACTGCTCTGCTGTGGCACCAAATTCCTTCATCTTTTTGTGACTGTAAGCACAGGTAAAATCGCCACAAGAGTAAGCATCACCCTGCGGGTGTACAGGGCCGGAATAACGTATTTGCAACAGGTCTTCGGATAAACCACAAGATTCCAATAGTCTGAGGATAAACGATTCAATGGCCCTTGCACCAGTGCCCCCATAGGGATCAAATAATTCAAGATCAAACAGGCCATCATGTTTCGTTAAATAGACGCCTCTCCAATGACCAGGACCAATGGGGATAATAATATGCCTGATATGCTCATCAAAAATTTCACTTGCAAGATTATCCTGGATTGCCGCAGCTGAGTTGTCATTCGTATTTAACACGGCCATAACTGAAATACGGTCAGTGGATTTTGGCATCAGGAGGGTCATGTCATGATCTTGCATCTGATCTCTTGCGGCCCGCAGATAGAGAGGAGTCGTGTCGAAGCGTCCTTGTGAGCGATGTCGGCTTTGGTTCGCTAGAGATTGTTCTCCCAAGGCGGTCAGCAGAAAACCAAAGATTACATCAGGCGCTTGTTCAGCAGTGAGATTCTCTATTGAAGAACTTTGTTTTACCGTTCTTAATAAAGTGTCCAACAAGTCACGACTTTGCGAAGACAAGGGAATATCGTTTTCTGCGGCTAACTGGTTAATGCGGGTAAGGATCTGTCTTTCTGTATCAGTTAACTGCCAGGTATCATTGTCATAATGCCGCAACAAAGCGGTTAAACTCGCATCTTTTATTTCCGTACTTAGAGCCATTTTCAATTACTCCCACTGTTCAATCTGTTTAATATTGCGATTGTATGTCTAAAATACTTAATAAATTATTAAAAAGCTATCTTTAATTTATGATTTTTATTCTGTAAATTAATGTGAGTTATGGATAAGAAGTTTTTTTATCCAGTCGTTACTTCGATGCCGTTCGGGCTGAGGAAGCGCGATAGCGCTGTCTCGAAACCTTGGCATGGTGCTAAGGCTTCGAGACGAGGCTATCGCCTCTCCTCAGCCCGAACGGCATCGAAGTAAATCAAGCTTCTTACCCATAACTCGTGTTAAATTAACATTCTGAATTAGCCCAACCGGGAGATAGTCTTTGAAACGATTTGCAGTTGTTGGCAATCCCATTGCCCATAGTGTGTCACCAGTGATTCACCAGCATTTTGCCGAGCAATGTAAGATGTCTTTGAGTTACGAAAAAATGTTGGGAGATGATGTAGTGTTTGAAGAGCAAATTACCACTTTTTTTAGACATAATGGCTCGGGACTTAATATTACCTTACCCTATAAACAAAGAGCATTTGCTCTCGCCAGTCAGGCTACGGAACGTTGCAAACGTGCGGGCGCTGCGAACACTTTATGGATGAGCAATGCGCAACTGCATGCAGATAATACAGATGGCATTGGCCTGGTTCGTGATCTCCTGCGCTATATGGAGTTGAATAGGAAGAGTATTTTAATTCTGGGCGGAGGGGGCGCGGCACGTGGCATTATTTATCCCTTGCTGGAAATGGCTCCAGCCTCATTGACGGTAGCCATCCGCAGTATAGAAAAAGCAGACGAGTTACAACAAACCTTTCCGAAAATAGAGATTATTGGGCTGAACCAATTAAATAGCCGTTTTGACCTGGTGATTAATGCAACCTCTGCCAGTTTATCTGACGACGCTCTTGAGTTGCCAAAGGCGCTGATGTCTCATCATCCCTTTTGTTATGATTTGTCTTACAAGCTAAAAGAAGACACCTCTTTTGTTCATTATGCGAAAAGCCAGGGGTGTGAGGCTGTCGATGGACTGGGCATGTTGGTTGAACAGGCCGCCGAGTCTTTTTTTATATGGAATGGAGTCTTGCCTGAAACAGAAACAATATTTGATCTATTACGCCAACAGACCAATTAATCACTTGGCTTAATTAAAAAAGGCAGTCACTTCTGCCGCATTGGCAATGGTGTCCTGATAGCCTAATTCAATCAGTTCACGAGTGAATTCCTTTTCAAACAATAAAAAGCTTAACAGATCACCAGAATGGCTTTTTGCCCCGAGGATATTCAATAAATACCTCAAGAGTACCGGCATGCTGCTAAAATGTTCTTGGGCTACTGATGCCATGTCTCTGCTTGGTCTTAGATGCAGAGTGGTAATTGGTCGCCAGGGTGAACGGCGTTTTTTCCACATGGACAGAAGAGTCGCAATTTCATTCATGCGATTCACCATTTCAATGTCCCTGTCTAGATTGTCCAAAAAGAGCCCGTTCATCATATTTCCCAAGATATGGGCAAAGGCAATATCGCCATTACGCAGAGACTCTGGATCAGTAAACTCTGGCAGTTCCCGGGTTCCCAAAATCATGATTTTATCGACCTGAGAGCGAATTGCTCCACGCAATGGGGTACCAAGCCCAACACTCCCATCCCCATAATGAAAACCATCAAGATGAATAGGAGGAAAGAATAAAGGCAGGGCACTGGACGCTAAAATATGTTGCGCATTAATAATCGCGTGCTGACTGGTATGGCGAGGATAATTCCAATCTTCAAAGGGTGTTTGTTGGCAATGATCATAAAAAGAAATCGTTTGGTGAGTCTCATAACAGGCGGTTAAAACCTCGAAAGTGTCTACATAACCTGCGCTGATATTTGCTGCAATGCGATTAAAATCTATAGTTTCGTCAAGAAATTGTCGTAAAGGCGTAGTATCCAGTAAATGCCCTGATTGACGTTGTTTTATAATCAGGGTACTCAGATTTCTCATTACTGATTTACCCAATTCATAATTACTTGCCTTGTAAATTTGCTGGCAATGGATTTCACCCCAAATCGATTCGAGTTTATCCAGGCCTGCTGGAAAATCATCCGCATTCTCAACGAGCACCGCAGCATTAATACTACCAACGCTCACACCGCTAACCATTTTGAATGGGAGGGCTTTGACTTGTAAAATATGGCCAATTGCTTTCAAAACGCCAGCCTGATATGCGCCTCGAGCACCGCCACCTGCTAAATAAAGGGCTTTTTTTGCCGTCATAACGTTACATTTTTTATAATTATTAATACGAAATATAGTTGAATATGGGTTGAATTGGCAAGAAAGAAATACAGTAACTGCTAATACACTTTAAAATCCTGAAAAATAGATATTAAAGTACATTGCAAAAAGTAAAAAATTCCTATAATTTAAAAATTTACCCTCCCAGAAGGAACAGAAAATCATGTTGAATTTATTTCGTGAGCAACCGCGTGCGTTTCACATGATTTTTATGTTGGAGTTGTGGGAGCGATTCGGCTTTTATACCGTTCAGGGCATCCTCACCCTTTATTTCATCCGTTATCTCGGATACAGCGATGTTGCATCATATTACACTTTTGGCGCTTATTCCGCATTAGTGTACGGCATGGTGGTCATAGGTGGTTATCTGGGTGATCGGGTACTTGGCACCAAAAGAACTATAGTTTTGGGGCTGGTTGTTTTAGCTGCGGGTTATTTTTCCCTGGCGATAACAGATAAAGAACATGTCTTTCTGGCTTTAGGGCTGATTTGTGTAGGTAATGGGCTTTTTAAAGCAAACCCCTCCAATTTATTGTCTAAATGTTATGAAGAAAATGATCCCCGCTTGCATGGAGGGTTTACCCTTTATTATATGGCCATTAATTTGGGCAGTATGGTTGCTTTATTTGTGGGACCAGCAGTGTCCAGTCGTTATGGCTATTCTTATGCTTATTTGATTAGTGCTATAGGCCTGGTTTTAGGATTGGCAAATTATTGGTTCCAGCATCAGCATGTATCGCATATTAATACTGACGCTGACAAGCGTAAGATAACCCTGCGTCATTGGGCTATAGTACTTCTCGGTGTCGCTGCCTTTACAGAGTTTTCTGCTTATTTGCTGCAGCACGTCATGCTCGCTAAAAACCTCTTATGGTGTATTACTATCCTGGTGGTGGTTGCCTATGGATTTATGATGAAGAAAGAAGGAAAAGCTTCTTGTATGAAAATGCTGGTCGCTTTTGCCTTAATGTTGGAGGCGGTTATTTTCTTCACTTTATATCAGCAGATGCCTACTTCTTTGAATTTGTTCGCTGTGAATAACGTAATACCCACTTTCTTTGGTATTACTATTGATGCGCAGAGCTTTCAGGCTTTGAATCCTATCTGGATTGTATTGATGAGTCCGGTATTAGCGCATTTTTACGGGCAATTACATAAAAAAGGCGTTGTATTTTCCATTCCTTACAAGTTCGCCTTGGGCATGACCATGTGTGCCGTAAGCTTTTTAATGCTCTATTTTGCCCGATATTTCTATACAGGTAACGGCATGGTTTCTTCCTGGTGGCTGATTCTCAGTTATCTGTTCCAGAGTCTTGGTGAGTTATTGGTTTCTGCTTTGGGTGTGGCCATGGTCGCTGAACTGGTTCCGGGGCGTATTGCAGGCTTTGTGATGGGTATGTGGTTCCTGACCTCAGCAGTTGCCGGTTTTATTGGTGCTTCTGTAGCATCTTATACGGCTCTTCCAGAAAACATTAAACCGGGTGTCGAATCATTAATTATCTATACAGATGTCTTTGCCTGTATTGGTCTGGTCACTTTAAGCATAGCCCTGTTAATGTGGTTCTTATCGCCACGCCTGAGTCGTTACATTGGCACAGACAGTGATAAAAAAAATAATGAAATAGAAGCGGTAGAATATTCTACAACTTACATTCCAAGCCATTAATTAACAGTAATTATAAATAACGTGAGTTAAGATTGTTTTATCCAGTCGTTACCTCGATGCTGTTCGGGCTGAGGAAGCGCGATAGCGCTGTCTCGAAGCCTTGGCATAGTACTTAGGCTTCGAGACGAGGCTATCGCCTCACTGCCATTAAGTTAAGGAGTTACGCCGTCCCGCGGCTTGTCCGCGGGATCCAGGAATCTCACTTCGAACTTAGATCTCTGGATACCGCGGACAAGCCGCGGGACGGTGGAGTACCGCTTCGGTTACATCGGCCTTCAACCCATGGATTGAGTTAAATTTAACCATACAATGATTTTTTAACTAAAAATGTGTAAACTATGCTCAAAACGACTCTTTTCTTAAATTACCGGAGGGGGGATGAAGAGCAAAATAGAATTAAGCGAACGTTCTCAAAAGCTGATTGAGCAGTATATACAGGCATGCGATCCCGGGATAACTTTTTCTGGCGCTTCTGAAGCTACTCAATTACTTGCCCTGTTGAATGATGAAATTATTCCTGCTTGTACTGCAACTGACAATCATGAAGACATTGAATTTCTCCGTGCGTCCTTGCACGCTGAATTGTTGACTGATTTATTTGCTTCCCTGAAAGGAAAGGCTAGTGCATTAAACCATACGGAAGAACAGTCGACTTTGGAAAACAAAATTAAATTTGTCCTTCTTGCTGGAGCAGGTACTCTTTTGGCTGCCTGTGAGGGTTTTGATTCTATGGCCACCATGTTAACGGTGCTTGCCTTGCCAGCGCCAGTTATTTTAGGCGCTGGAATCTTTTTTTCTCTATTATCGCTGGTTGTTTTTTACGGTTTTGACCTGGTTCAGGTTTCTAAAAACTTAGGGATCAAATTAATGGATGCTCCAAAATTATTGGACATTTATTTATTACAAATGAACGAAATCAAAGCGATTAGGAAAAAAATAAATTCTTATAATCTTGCAGCAATGTCGTTGGAAGAGCTACAGCAGTTAGAACACATTGTTTCTATACTGGAAAAACGTTTTCAATCAGTCCTGCGAGCGAGCAAGCAATTTGATGCTGCTTTGAACAGTAATACCATGCTGATAGTGAAAGAAGTATTTTCTTCTGCCGCAGGCTTACTCTTTTTCGGCAGCGGCTTTTTTGCGGGCCAATCGGTAGCACTTTATGTTTTGGGGCTATTTATCACCACAGTTACCCCAACCTTTTGGCCAGTAATATTATTCAGTGCGTTAGTGGGCGTTGCTGCGTTTAGTTTGTATTGGTATGTACAGCGTGTAGGGGTAAAACAACTGATAAGCGGTTGGTTTGGCCTGGATGAAGAAAAAATCACTTTGTTGTGTGATGAGAATAAATTAGAACATAATGAAGAGAAATTAATGAGCTTAAAAGAAAAAATAACCAGCACTCGGGAACTGATGATGCGAATAACAAATCATCAGGAGCAGGCTGAATCTGTCGGAGAAATTTCTGATGAGGCAGGTATTTTTTCTCCTGTCAAATCTGAGCCAACAGGAGAAAAAGCAGGGGCTAATATCTACTCATTTCACCATTCTAGGAACGCCACTGCGCCGCGCCGCCTCCAGGACGAATCTGAGAATTATGCGGCTGTTTTTGCGTATAACAATGGCTAGAGTCCTGGTGGTTTAAGCCGTAACTGATGTTTGCCAAATGCAGCGGCATATACACTAATAGGGAATGTCCCTGTAAAAAATCCGGATTTGCGGATAAATAAAATCCATTTAACTCACTTTTTTCATCAATTAATTCAGCGCTTTGGCTTCTTAAGGGCACCAGCGGTGAATTAATCACCATGGGATGTGGGCCTGTAGAAATCCAGCCATTTTGTTTCTTAAAGGCTTCTATTACCTGAATTATTTTTTCCGGGATATTCTGATTGGGTTTAGGGTAGATAGTATCACTGAGTTGATAAATGAATTCATAAGCTATGGGAGTATTTGCAAAAGCCAGATAAATGATTTCTTCATCCGGATTGGCAAGTTTATACTTGATAGCCTCGGTAAGGCCTACACTTTCTACTGTAGCGCTTGTCTTGAAATGGGGGCTAAGATAGAGATATGCAGAGTAAGTCGTTACCTGCTTTTGTCCTATAGTCAGTACTTGCCTGCAGGTACGTGAAAAACCCGCGATTTCATCGTTGACACCATAAAGCACAGTCAATTCACCATCTATGTCAGGACGTATAATCAAGTGTTCGAATTCATCCTGATCGGCGAGATGATATGATTTAGCGAGAAAGTGATATAAATCTGTAGATAGCTGTTGAGGAATATTATTTTGATAATCAACTACATATGAGTCAATTGCTATTACATCTTGCTTCTTCATGGTTCTCTCCATTGAACAATCTCCAAAGCCATCCATAGCCAGGCTGTACAGTGCATGAAAAATTGTACGACCTATTAATATATAGACATAACTTTCAAATTGTCAAACGGGAACGGTCGTATTTGGCGCATCAACCTGCACTCAAATCCGACCGTTCGGGCAAGAGCGTAATTCAAATATTCAGAATGTCTTTGACGAAGGGGATGGTGATTTTACGGTGAGCCGCTAGTGAAGCATCATCCAGGCGGTTCAGCAATTGGTGTAAGTCATGCATGTTACGTGAGCAACGATTAATTAAAAAATGCCCTACGCTTTCTGGCAAATCAAAGCCACGTTTTGTTGCATGCAATTTTAAGGTATTAACCTTTTCTTCATCACTTAGTTCATTGAGTTGAATAACCATACCCCAGCCAAGTCTGGATCGTAAATCTGCAAGCTGAATGGTACTTTGAGCCGGTGGCTGGTCTCCAGAAATAATTAACAGGCCGGTTTCCCCATCTTTGATTTTGTTATACAAGTGAAATAACGCCTCTTCCCAGGCCGGATCACCAGCTATGGTGTCTATGTCATCAAGGCAAACAAGAGCCTGGTCTTCCAGTCCTTCAATCGCCTGAGGTCCCCATTCCTTTAATAATGCCAATGGCAGGTATATTGCTGATTGGGTGGAATTGATGGCCTGACAGCAGGCTTGCAGCAAATAGGACTTCCCAATACCTTTAACGCCCCAAAGGTATAATAACCGGTCTTCTTTCAGGGTAAGCATGTGATGCAGTTGTTGCTGTAACAGGCCGTTATTTTCCCAGTTAAAATCAGCAAGAGTGGCTTCATCATTTATTTTTATGGCTAGAGCGAGCTGCTTGTTCATTTTAATAGTTCTTTTTTAGGCCAGGCCTTTTTTCCCCAGGTCCAAATGTAATCAACATAAGTGGTTGCAGTAGTGAAGGCGGTTAAGTAAATTAAAATGTCTTCTATATATTGGGGGAATTTAAAATAGGCAAGCTCAAACAGACATAAGGTGACCAGGGCTAATTGGAAGGTTGTATTGAATTTGCTGAGCAAAGTGGGTTCAAAATCCAGCTTACGTTGAATAAACCAATACCAGGCAAGAACTCCCAGTGAAATAGTCAAATCACGCAGAAAAACAAGAATAACCAGCCACCAGGGCAATGAACCCAGTAAGGCCAGTGAGATAAAGCTGGATGCGACTAACAATTTATCTGCTAAAGGATCAACAAAAGAGCCAAAAAAGCTTTGCCAATGGAAATACCTGGCTAACCAGCCATCCAGTCCATCAGTAAATCCGGCCAGAATAAATGTATAAAACGCATTAACGTACTCATCATGAAATAAATACATCAAGAACGGAACAATTAGTCCTAACCGAAACAATGTCAATGCATTGGGTAAGTGTTTTAGTATCATATCCCATACGATTTTAATTCCCTAACCTGCTGAGGGAATATATTGCGCCATAATTGCATCCACAGGGATGGATGCTGGCATTGGTATGATCTAGTTTATACAATACCAGTGCCTCTGTCACGTGATTGGCGAAGGTATCTTGTTTTGCAGTCCGCCGCCCCGCAAACAAGTCGCGGGACGACGGAATTTCTTAACTTATGAGTTATGGATAAGAAGCTTGTTTTATCCAGTCGTTACTTCGATGTCGTTCGGGCTGAGGAAGCGCGATAGCGCTGTCTCGAAGCCTTGGCATGGTGCTAAGGCTTCGAGACGAGGCTATCGCCTCTCCTCAGCCCGAACGACATCGAAGTAAATCAATCTTGTTATTCATAACTCACGTTGACTTAATGCAGTGCTTGTCAGACCCGATTATAGATTACTACCATACAAAGGATTGTCCTGTTTGATGTATACATTTTGAGCGTGATTTGATCTCAACCTCATAGTAAAAGAACACAGATGTGGCCAGGTTTCCTGTAATAGGAAATGCTTTTGCCAACTTAAAAGTCTGGGGTCAATATCTTTAGGCAATGCCTCGAATACGCTAAGGAGCACGCTTCGCACTTCATTCCACAATTCTTGAACAGATAACTGAAATTCATGGCTCACACTATCAATAAGAGAGCTGATGTTATTTTGTAATGTACTTTGAATGAAAAGAGTTCTTATTGCATTGAGATCGCTGATGTTTACAGACGAACTGGCTAATGATCCAGGCCTGGCTATTTCTTTATATAAAGGATGATCGGCAATTTTAATGAAGTCTGAATTATTGATTATTAAGCCTTGAGGCTTATCATCAGTAAAAACAATTAAAGTATTGTGCAGTTGCGCATTAAGGGTTATTCCATATTTTAATAACAAATGCATTTGGCTAAATAAAATGTTTTGACAATAAAGAGAAAAATAATTTAAGGGCTCCAATGTGCTTTCTTTAATTATTTCATGAAGTAATGTGGTCTTTGTCAGGGGCGATGTCATCAACAAGCTGTTCAAGGGAACTGCTTTTTGGTTTGCTGCCAGTAATTGGACTGGATTCTGTTTCAGACAGGCTGAAAATTTATTGGCTTGATATTGAGGGAGTGACTGGTCAAATAATCGTATGTTTCCCAACTCTCTGGTAATAAATAATGTATTGCCATAATGGTTTTCCGCAGTTAAAACTGCTTCAATCCAGTTGGAAATTTCAGCCTTTTGCGGCTGAAAATCAGTAAGTTGAGTGCCTTTTACATAGGGGGTATTGACGCTTGTTGCCAGTTGCATGCAGCAGTTGGGATTTCGTTCCGATAACAAAGTATCTAAAGACATGGAAGGGATTAACGTCTGATGATGAGGCAATAAGACAAGTGACTTGTCATCAATCATTTCTGCACATAAATTCTGTAATTGATTGCGCCATTGCCAGGGGTGAACCGGGACGGGGTAGTAATCCTGAGGACTCAAATGATTGCAGCGCAGTTTGTCTTGCCACAAGGCATATTCATAGGGGAACTCTCTGGCTATTACTGTATTAAAAAGCATCGAATCAGCAGTACTGCATGTTTTATCCTTTTTCAGGGCACACCAGTGGATACTGATTTTGGCCTGGAACTCAGGTGAGTTTTGCAGTACTTCACGTCGGGTAAATCCTGTTTTGGCTTGAAAGGAAGGATGGTAATGATGACCGCTAGCCCCCCACTGTTCTAAAAATAATAATGATTGATGGGTTGATAATTTATTCTTTATCCAGGACCACAAACTCTGGTATGGGCTTGCTTCATTAGCCAATTGATTGTTCCAGCATTGCCTGTATGCCTGAGCCAAAGCTTCATTAGCAATAGATTCATCCAACTCATTTCGAATAGTTTCCCATTGAAAAAACTGGCTGGCTGGCATGGATTTTTTCAACTTCAACTGTAACTGATCAATAAAATCATGCACATGATGGCTTGCGATGGGAGCGTTAATCAAGCCCTCACTGAGCGCTGCGTGTTGTAAGCGTCGTAATGTTTCCTTATGAGCCAGAGTAATAAAATAATCTATGGCATTTTGCGGAAGCCCTATGCCAATTTCGAATAATAAAAACCGTAACTGATGACTGAGTTCATGAAAACTTCCATATGCCAGGGCCATTACCATCTCCAGAATTTAATACCTTACATATTAATATAAATGATAATCATTCTCATTTGCAAGAATGTTATATAAATAATTAATGACAGTAAGGAACCGGCCGTACTTAAGATGTTTTGTAGCCCGGTCTATTCCTGATCAACTTCTTTCTACGTCGTCCTGAGCGCGTCTTTTTGCGCGAAGGATCTCCAAATACTGGCACCATGCCGCTTTCAGGAGATCCTTCGCGCAAAAAGACGCGCTCAGGACGACGTGGAGCCGTGTAGGGCGCAGTTTCGAAGCCTGTATTAACGACATTGCTACTTCGATCCTGTATTACGCTTCGCTAATACAGGCTACGACTACGATATAGAATGTCATGGAGAATTAAGTAACTGTTTCTGTCTCATCACTTAGGTGATAAAATTCACTACTTTGTTTTATGGGTAGGTTGAATCAATGAATTACAGGCCTGATATTGATGGATTGCGCGCTATTGCGATTCTGTTAGTCTTAATCTACCACGGAGGCCTTTCCCTTTTTCCTTCCGGTTTTGTTGGTGTCGATGTATTTTTTGTTATTTCAGGTTTTCTGATTACGAGTATTATTCATAATTCATTAAATAGCGGCAATTTTTCTTTTATCGATTTTTACAACCGCAGATTATGGCGACTTCAGCCCGCTTTCGTGTGTGTGATTTTTTTAACAACAGTCCTGACGGCGATTTTTTTTCTACCGGACGATTTGGTTCAATACAGTCGTAGTGCACGTAAAACGTCCCTGTTCCTTTCTAATTTATTTTTTAACCAGACAACGACGGGATATTTTTCCCCTGATACTCACCAACTTCCTTTACTGCATACCTGGTCTTTATCTATTGAATGGCAATGCTATTTGCTTTTACCCATAGCCATGTATTGTCTGCACCGAATGTTCAGCAAACGAAAAATTATTTTTGTCGTCTTTATTCTTACTTTTATATTCTTGTTCCTGGCGCTCTATAACTCACAAAATGCCCCTGCTCAAACCTATTACCAATTTTCCAGCCGTATTTTTGAGTTCCTGATTGGTGCTTGCGTTGCTTTAATGCCTTTGAGCAGCACTTCTGACGCATCTGCATTATCGTCCATGAAGCATTTTCTGTTAAATGGCATTGCTCTGGTGGCTGTAGTGACTATTTTCTACATAGCCAGCCGGGATCATATATTACTTGGATATCCTGATTGGTATGCTTTTGCTGTTTGTGTCGCTACAGGTGTACTCATTGCCTTCGGGCGTTTTTATCCTGGCATTCACTGTGTCGCCATACTCTCGTGCAGACCCCTGGTTTTTATAGGATTGCTTTCCTATTCACTTTATTTATGGCACTGGGTTATTTTTTCGATTATCAGATATCAAAGTATTGATGAAACGTCGTCCGTACTGCTTTTTGCGTACAGCGCCACTTTTCTATCAGGGTATTTGTCCTGGCGTTGTATTGAAAAGCCATCGCGGCGACTAAAACAAGTTCCTTTTCGTTACACTTTTGCCAGTTTGCTTCTGTTACCTGTCCTGTTTACTCATGCCGCATCCTATTTAATTAAAAATCACTCCGGTTTTCCTCAGCGCTTTGATCAGGAGTTGGTGACTATTTATCAAGAACTGGAGCGATATGCCAGTGAGCGAAGGCCTTTGTGTATTAGTAAGCACCATACCGATGATGAACAGCAGTGTACTATCGGTGCGGCTGATGCAAAAAATAAAAAGGCGCTAATGATAGGCGATTCATTTTCTAACCATTATTGGGGGTTTATGGATACTCTGGGGCGTGCTGCAGGCGTTTCCATTTTGGCTCAGGGAACTTCTTCTTGCATTACTTTGCCGGGAGTTGACCTTTTTGACTGGTGGCATTTTAAAGATAAAATTTATCAGGAATGTCATGATCAAACCGCCCGATATTATCGTATGATTCAGGAAAATCATTATGACTATGTCATCATTGGGCAAGTCTGGGGTAATTATTTATCAACCAGCCTCATTAATCAGGAAGGTGATGATCGTTCTATGGAGTTGGCGAAACAGCGCTTTAGCATTGCCCTGGATAAAGCCTTGCAGCAAATAGTTGCTTCCGGAGCAAAACCGGTTCTCATTAAATCGACTGCGACAACGAATGGCAATGTTCATGACTGCTTTTTTAAACATGTTAAATTGCGGCAGCCTTATGATTCCAGTCAGTGTACTTTCCCTATCCAGCTTTCAGAAAATGAGCGCTGGATTTACGGATTATTTGCTGAAATGAAAGTGAAATACCCGCAATTAATTCTCATTGACCCTAAAAAAGTGCAGTGCAAAAACGGAGAATGTAATGCGGGATTGAATGGCATTCCCGTTTTCAGAGACGAAGGACACATAACCGATTACGCTTCCTATCAATTTGGCGCTTTATATTTGAAAGAATTTGGTAACCCATTAATGTCCTCCTGAGCTGAGGAATCCCCCGAACTATCCCCTTGAGCCTGTATTGTGACTCGCTAATCAAGAGTACAAAAGAGCATCATGCCAAGAAAACCGAGCCGCGACCGTAAGGAAGCGGAACAGTTCGCTGCACTCCATTGTTGATTGCTCATTAGGTGTAAATCAAAATTTCCGCTCCCTCACGGTCGCGGCTCGGTTTTCTTTAGGTAATGAGAGCATAAGCAAACAGGAAATGTAGTGCTCATAAAAAAATCATTTTCGTGGGGATACTTCAGATCCTGAGCTCGTCTTTGCGAAGGATCTCCAAATGTTGGCACCATTCTTGTTTTGGGAGACCCTTCACGCTCAGGATGACGTACCTAAACATTTATTTGTGATTTTCTTCGTTTTTACGGTAGAGGATTACTGTATGACCAATCATTTGCACCAGTTCCGCCTGTAATTGTTCGCTGAGTTCATGAGCCATTTCGATACGGCCTTCCTTTTCTGCACCATTAATTTTTACTTTAATCAACTCATGTGCGAGTAAGGCAATATTGGTTTCTGCGATAACTGCTTCAGTTAATCCTTTTGCCCCCAGTAAAATCACTGGTTTTAAATGATGTGCCTTAGCTTTTAGTTCGCGTTTGAATGAATTATCCACGTATGTTGCTTCCTGATCTTTAAAATGGCAAATTATTGCACGTTTTGCTGGGAAAAGGTAGTAAAATTCAGTATCATAGCAGAAATTGAATTTCTAATTGACCGTTATGAGTCGTACTAAAAGTAGTAAACGTTGGTTGCAAGAACATTTTGATGACGTTTACGTTAAAAAAGCGCAGGCAGAAGGCTATCGCAGTCGGGCTGTATATAAACTAAAAGAGGTTGATGAAAAAGAGTCACTTCTGAAGCCTGGCATGACCGTTGTTGACCTTGGAGCGGCCCCTGGCGGCTGGACTCAATACGTCTCTGAAAAATTAAATGGTAAAGGGCGTATTGTGGCTCTTGATATATTGCCCATGGATGCATTGCCTGATGTAGATTTTATTCAAGGTGATTTCCGTGAAGATGAAGTGCTTGAGGAATTAATAAATTTGATTCCAGAGCGCAGTATAGACTTGTTATTATCAGATATGGCCCCAAATATGAGCGGGAGTACGGCGATTGATATTCCCAGGGCTATGTATTTGGTTGAGCTGGCTTTTGATTTTGCCGAAAAAATGTTAAAGCCGGGGGGAACCATGCTGGTTAAAATTTTTCATGGTTCCGGTTTTGATGATTTAGTAAAACAGGCTCGCGCTTCATTTGACAAGGTAGTGATTCGTAAACCTTCCGCATCACGATCTCGCTCAAAAGAAACCTATTTGCTGGCAAAGGGCTATAATTTATAGTAGCTTTATATATATAGCTTGATAGATCATGAACTGCTGATTTGGCAATTTGATTTGGAAAGGTTATTTTATCGTTCTCACAACAAAGCTGTAAGTAACTAACGAGGTTAATACTTTGAACGACATGGTTAAGAATTTATTTTTATGGCTGATTATAGCGATTGTTCTCGTCTCTGTTTTCAGTAATTTTGGCCCTCGTAACTCTGTTGCTGAGAAGGTTTCCTACAGTCAGTTTTTAAAAGAAGTTGATCAGGGCATGGTTAACTCAGTGACTATTGAGGATAACAAAATAATCAAAGGGATGACGAAAAATAACAAACGTTTTGTCACCTACATGCCTATGCAGGATAACGCCCTGTTAGGTGAGCTGCTTAAAGGGAAGGTTGATGTAAGCGGTCAGGAAAAGCAACAAGAGAGTTTCCTCTTGCATTTGTTCATCAACTGGTTCCCTATGCTGTTATTAATCGGTGTCTGGATATTCTTTATGCGGCAAATGCAAGGCGGCGGTGGCCGAGGAGCCATGTCGTTCGGGCGTTCCCGTGCGCGTTTGCTGGGTGAAGATCAGGTTAAAGTGACTTTTGCTGATGTGGCTGGGGTTGACGAAGCTAAAGATGAAGTGAAAGAGTTAGTTGATTTCTTGCGGGATCCTACCAAATTCCAAAATCTGGGTGGACGTATTCCTCGTGGCGTACTGTTGGTTGGTTCTCCAGGTACCGGTAAAACTTTGTTAGCCAAAGCGGTAGCCGGCGAAGCCAAAGTACCCTTCTTTACTATTTCTGGTTCTGATTTCGTGGAAATGTTTGTAGGTGTTGGAGCTTCTCGTGTTCGAGACATGTTTGAACAAGCGAAAAAACATGCCCCATGTATCATATTCATCGATGAAATCGATGCCGTAGGTCGCCATAGAGGCGCAGGGCTTGGTGGTGGACACGATGAGCGTGAACAAACCTTAAACCAGTTGCTGGTCGAAATGGATGGTTTTGAAGGCAGCGAAGGCGTGATAGTTGTTGCGGCAACTAACCGTCCTGATGTGCTGGATCCTGCTTTATTGCGCCCGGGTCGATTTGACCGTCAGGTTGTTGTACCTTTACCCGACATCAGAGGCCGTGAGCAGATTTTAAGAGTTCATTTACAGAAAGTCCCCGTTGATAATAACGTTGAAGTTATGGATATTGCACGAGGTACACCTGGATTTTCAGGCGCGGACCTGGCAAACCTGGTCAATGAGGCTGCACTATTTGCTGCCAGAGCGAACAAGCGAAAAGTAGGCATGTTAGAACTGGATAAAGCCAAAGATAAGATCATGATGGGTACGGAAAGACGTTCCATGGTGATGGATGATAATGAGAAAAAACTGACTGCTTATCATGAGGCAGGACATGCCATCGTAGGATTATCCGTTCCTGAACATGATCCTGTATACAAAGTATCCATTATTCCTCGCGGACGTGCGCTAGGGGTGACCATGTTTTTACCTGAGCAAGATCGCTACAGTCATAGTAAACGCCGTCTGGAAAGCCAGTTATCCAGCTTGTTTGGTGGCCGTATCGCAGAAGAGCTTATTTTTGGTATTGAAAGCGTAACCACTGGAGCATCAAATGACATCATGCGCTCCACTGAGATTGCTCGTAAAATGGTTACCAGCTGGGGATTATCTACTTTAGGCCCTCTTACTTTTGGTGAAGAGGAGGAAGAAGTATTTTTAGGTCGCTCCATGAACAAGCGCAAGGAAATGTCTGACCGGACAGCGCAACAAATTGACGATGAAGTTCGTGCAATTATTGACAGGAATTATCAGCGAGCTAAAGAAATTCTGGTCGCTAACATGGATAAACTGCATTTGATGGCAGAAAGCCTTATCAAATATGAAACCATTGATACGAAGCAGATTGCAGAAATTATGTCTGGAAAAGAACCTTCACCACCTGCTGATTGGGGTTCTTCAAAGCCTATTGAGAAATCAGAGGCAGTCAATGAAGCACCTGCTAAAGCTGTTAATGGTCAAACCATAGAAAAACCCGCTGAAGAGCTGTGATTCTTTCGTAGCCCGTATCCGCTTGGTCTGATACGGGATTACAACACCAATGAACCTGATGTTTCCCTTGCCGCCGCGTTATGTTACAGGCTATAAGGTGAAACATTTTTAATATGAGTAAATAGAGAGAGTCAGGTGAGTCCAGAACAATTTACGGGCTGGCTTGAGCGAAAAAGCCAGCCTGAGTCGCAATTGGTTTTTGAAAAACCACTAATAATGGGCATATTAAATAGTACCGCAGATTCTTTTTCTGATGGTGGTGACTTTTTATCCATGGACAGGGCTTGTGAGCACGCCTTTAATTTAATTGACCATGGAGCTGATATCATTGATATTGGCGGTGAATCAACCAAACCTGGGGCGGTTCAGGTTTCTCTGGATGAGGAATTGTCACGGGTAATACCGGTGATAGAACAAATTCGCAAGAACTCAGAGGTATGTATCTCAATTGATACCTACAAGCCTGAGGTAATGGAAGCAGCCATTGAGGCTGGTGCAAACATCATCAATGATGTCTATGCGCTTGGAAAAGAGGGAGCATTGGCCATGGCATCCAGGCTCAATGTTCCTGTATGTTTAATGCACATGCAAGGCGAACCGCTGACCATGCAAAATAATCCTGATTATCCTGATGGGATAATGGACGCGCTGGTTCGTTTTTTTGCGGAACGTATTGAAGCTTGTGAACTGGCAGGTCTGAATAAAAAGCAATTAATTTTGGATCCTGGTTTTGGTTTTGGAAAGAAAGTGAAACATAACCTAAACTTAGTAAGAAGGCTCAATGAATTGAATGATTTTAATTTACCCCTTCTTTTAGGTGTTTCTCGTAAAAGTACTATCGGCGCTGTCCTGGATAAGGATGTAACACAGAGATTAATCGGAAGTATCGCTTTGGCCCTTTATGCAACCATTAAAGGCGGAGTCGGAATTTTGAGGACGCATGACGTTGATGAAACCAGACAGGCATTACAGATGGTTGAAGCAGTAGCTCAGGCTGAATAGAAATATAATATTAAATCCGAGGTTTATTGTAGTATATTAGAGAGCTGGAATTCCTAAGCTTTGGATGACTTAATTAATAAAGAGGCATTGAGGATGAGTCAACGAAAATATTTTGGTACAGATGGCATACGTGGACACGTAGGCTTATCCAGTATTAATCCCGAATTTGTTTTGAAGCTCGGTTGGGCTGTCGGACAAGTGTTGGCTAATGGCCATAGAAAAAAAGTGGTCATAGGAAAAGATACCCGTGTTTCGGGATACATGCTTGAATCTGCTTTGGAAGCAGGATTATCAGCTGCAGGTGTAGATGTGGCCTTACTCGGCCCAATGCCTACCCCTGGAATTGCCTATCTCACTCAAACACTAAGGGCAAATGCCGGCATCGTTATCAGTGCTTCGCATAATTTATTCGAAGACAATGGAATTAAATTCTTTTCAGCTGATGGTGGTAAATTACCTGATAGTGTAGAAATGGATATAGAAGCTGCTTTGGAAAAGCAATTAAAAACAGTCGCGTCAGTAAAATTAGGCAAAGCAACACGTATCAGCGACGCCGCAGGCCGCTACATCGAATTTTGTAAATCGACCATCCCTTCAATGACCCGTTTGTCGGGTTTAAAAATCGTTGTGGATTGTGCTAATGGAGCCACTTATCATATCGCACCCAATGTGTTCTCAGAATTAGGTGCTCAGGTTATTTCCATAGGGGATAAACCGGATGGATTCAATATCAATCAGGATTGCGGTTCAACCGCCCCTGAATTGTTAAGAAAAAAAGTAGTCAGCCACAATGCTGATATAGGTATTGGACTTGATGGCGATGGTGATCGTGTTGTTTTGATTGATGCCAGGGGAAATATAGTCGATGGCGATCAGATCCTTTATATTATTGCCAAAGATCGACACCAAAGGGGCTTATTACACGGGGGCGTTGCGGGTACCCTCATGAGCAACTACGGTTTGGAATTAGCACTTGCTGATCTAGGCATTCCTTTTCTTCGTTCCAAGGTTGGGGACAGATATGTTCTGGAATCTCTGAGAGAAAAGGATTGGCGTATTGGTGGTGAAACATCAGGTCATATCGTGTGTCTGGATAAAACAACCACAGGCGATGGAATCGTTGCTGCCTTGCAGGTTTTATCCATTATGGTCAAACAAGACAAAACCCTGGAACAATTAACTCAAGGGATTACCTTGTTACCACAAGCTTTAGTCAATTTGAAAACAGATCATGCTGGACTGTTAGCTTCAAATCCCCAAGTACTTCATGCGGTCACCAATTTGGAAAAAAGTTTGAAAGGTGAGGGGCGAGTATTGCTTAGGCCATCTGGCACCGAACCTTTACTAAGGGTCATGGTAGAAGGCAGCAATGAGGCTTCTGTAAGGCAATACGCACAAAAACTATGTGATGATATCAGCCTTATTGACGCACGTTTGAATGATACCAAAGAACCTGTTTAAGGATAAAAAATAATAGTGCGCAGACCCTGCCAGCGTCTCTCTCAGCTCCACGCAGATCTACGTCGTCCTGAGCGCGTCTTTTTGCGCGAAGGATCTCCCAATACTGACACCATGCCGCTTTCAGGAGATCCTTCGCGCCAAAAGACGCGCTCAGGAGGACGTAGATCGGGGAATGGTAAGTAACCGTTCAGGGGGTATGGGCTTATGTGTACTCGAACAGTCAGATTTGAGCTCAGGTTGAGATAGGGCTGAACACATACAATGGTAAAGATATGTAGATTCGTAGCCCGTATTAGGCGTTAGCCGTAATACGGGAAGGAGTAGATCTGGACTAACTTAGGCTAACCGTACTTTCAGGGAGTGCGCTGCGCATCATTAAATCCGCCTCCTCAATTAACTGTGCTGACTTGGGTTTAAAAAACCGGCAAGGGCGATTTGTATATTCATGTTCAGGCTGACCGGTAATTTTTGCAAAAATCAATCGGCACAGATCCTCCAGAAACTCCCAAACTCTTAAAAATCCACGATGACGCTTTAATGGTTCATAGCGAGGATCGGCCGCAAGTGAAGGAATTTGATCTGGGGTTATTTTATGACCAGGTATATTCATATAGAGTTTGATTAAATGAACTGTACGAACGGCTTGCAGGAATAATTCTGCTTCAACAGGGAATTGATTCCTTAACTTGAAATAGTGAGCATAATGCTGTCTTAGTTCCAGCGGGCAGTCCATTAATTCATTGGTTTCATTATAAGACATATCCGTGATCAGCAACGCAGGTTTCAGATCCAGCAATGGCTTGACGGATAATTTTGGATCAGGGCAAAGTCTCATGTATGCCTGGATAACACTCAGGTCCTTTTTATTCTGCAATTCGAAGAGAATATCGCGTAGAAGTTGCGAGGCTTTATGGCATTGAGATTCATCAAAAGATAATTCTTTGATTGATTGATGTAAGGCATGATACCAATTTTGAACTTCGTCAGGATGATTTACCAATAGAGACAAATTTTCATGATGCCACTTATCGATATTATCAAGGGTGGTAAGTAAAAGTGATTTTCTGACAGGAAGCTTTGACATACCAATTTGTTCAGGTGCAGGCGAATTATCTGAAAAATTGGAGTTGAGATGTTCATTATCGTCTTGTTGAGAGAAGCCTTCACTCAAATCAGGGAGTATATCAGTATCCCGTACAGAACCTGGAACAACTGCATCATAAGCCATTGGAGTATCTAATACAGCATCAAGATCAGATAGACGCAATTGAGATGGTGAGTCACCTACGGAAATAAGTTCACATTCTATTGATTTATATTCATCGGAATCCGCATCAGAGGAGGTAGCAACAGTGGGTACTGTAACACCTTTATCGGCGGTATCTGTGAGCATCAAATCAGGTGAATGAGAAACTAATAGCTCCGTTGATTCAGAATCATCAGAATATGACTCTGAGCTGCTTACTTCAGTAGCTTCATAGGGTGAAGCAACACTATTAGTATCAATTTGTGTCTCCTTTGACCAGTCAGAGTCTTCATCTGCAGATTCTGGTGAGGATGAATGGTCGGAGGTCTCACTCATTTCAGAAACAAAGTCACGGCTCTCTTCAGGAACTGGAGTTTCATCGACTAATGACTCAGAAATTGTGGCATCTCGGATTACAGTCTTTTCGTCCTGGACCTGAGGAAGAGGGAGACGCTTTAGTTCTTCAATTTGTTCAGCGATATTTTTTGCTAATACAATTAAATGAGCGCCAATTTTATCTATTTGTTCTTTTGAAAGCAGCTGTCCTTTTCGTGAGTCAATGTGCTGGATAATAAGTTCCTGATCCATAATCGCATCATCAAGTTCTTCAATTATAACATTAAGTTGCTGCAAATTAATGAGATAGCGCTTGCATGTTTTTAACAGGGCCCGTTCTTTTTGCAGCGGCTCTTCTGTCAACAGGTTACCGTCATCCTTTTCAGCTTCTTCTATAGTTGGAAGTTCACCATCGTTTTCAATGGTTAACCTGAATTCATTTCGCAAAGCTTCTATCGTCAGGACAATAGAACTTAATTCGCTTAATTTATCTAAGGTTGCCTTGCATTGGTCAAGCGAATCGGAAACTGCTGGCAAGCTTTTAATTAATGTCAAATAGCAATCGATAGCAGGGGTATTTTGAGTCAGGTTAATTGCATCAACTCCAGATGGTATAGACCTGAGCAAGACAATCGTATCAGTAATTAATTGCATCAAACCTTGATCTTCAGTCTCAGGATTATCCAGGACGATTCGCTCAAGCTGTATCTGCTCTTTGAGGAGCGCTTCCTTTTGGAGAATAAACTCCTTTCTTCTGTCCAATAATTGCAAGAAGATGAATGATTGCGCATACATATTCTGTTGTTCATCATATTGCTGATTTGAATTCAACCATGAGAACCACGCAGAGGGATCTACATAGGACCAGACACTGCTTTGCCTGCTTTCGTAAGCAGAAAGAAGTTCAGGGATATTCGTGCTTTCTTCAAACTCCTGCCTTATTTGGGATTGTACCTCTGCAGAGAGTGTCGACTCAGAAATATCCTTTTCAATCTTGGATAACTTTTCTTCAAGGTCTTGTATTTCTCGCATCACCCCATCTTTCTTTGACTGCAGTTCAGTGACAGATAATTGCCGGGCAAATTGGCTTTGCAAACGTTCACCGTCTTTAAGAGTGCGATCCAGTTTGAATATTTCTTTTTGAATGGATGCGGCAATGGTGTTTAACCGAGGCGATGATACATCGGCATCAGGAATGAAGCCGGCAGCCATCAATTCTTCACTGGATGCAGCTAATTTATGCTTAAGCAGAGTTAATTGTAATTTAGCTCTCTTCAGGTCAGTTTCCCGGATTAATCTCTCAAGTTCCACATCCAGGTCGGTAACAAAAGTGTGCTGCATATCATTCAATTCAGGAAAATGAACCGGCGTGGCTAAAGGATTTTGTGTTTGCAAAAAAATATTTGCTGCCTTATCTATTATTGCATAGTCAGTAGTTAACAGCTGCTGCGATATTTGAATCTTTTTAAATAAAGCATCACGGGTAAGTAGTGCCTCATTATTTGCTTCGATCAGGGTGTCTAGCCTTTTCTGGTTTAACTCCTGGTCTTTTAATTCCTCAGTTAGATTCAAGTACTCAGTTGTGAGTGCTTTTAAGTGTAATAAAATTTGATGCTGAGCTGCAACATCAGCAGATGGAGACTCTTCGATTAGTGAGTATGAATCAAAAATTACTTTTAAAAATAAAGGGTCAACAGGTTGAGTTAAAGCAGAAATGTCATTCATTAAACGCAGTATGAGTTCGTTCATTTGGTATACCCTCCGTGTACAGACACTAGGATTCTATCCAAATCAGAAGACTAAGCAAGTAGCAAATGAGAATTTATGTAAAATAAATGACAAAAGATTCATTAAAAAAAACACATAAATAGTGCTACACTTCTGTCTCAAGTTTGGGTATAGTCCACCTTTGCAATAGGGAGTGAATATGAGACAAAAAATGGTGGCCGGCAATTGGAAAATGAATGGCCAGTTTCAACAGGTGAAGCAATTAACCAATGACTTAAACGAATTAATCGCTTCTTCTGTAACAGCCCAGGTTGTAGTGATGCCACCTGCTGTTTATCTTCCCATGGTGAGTGAGATACTTCGTTCATCAGCTATTGCTACAGGCGCGCAAAATATTTATCCGAAAGATTTTGGCGCTTATACCGGAGAGCATTCTGCTCCGATGTTAAAGGATTTCAATTGCCGTTATGTCTTGGTAGGACATTCGGAGCGCAGACAATATTTTCATGAAGATGAAAATTTTGTAGCGCAAAAATTCCACCATGTAAAAGAACATGATATGATACCTGTTCTTTGTGTGGGTGAGACGCTTATTGAGCGTGAAAAAGAACAAACAGAACAAGTAATTGCCAGGCAATTGCTGGCTGTAAGCGAAAACGGTAAAGACTGTTTCAAAAATTGTATCATCGCTTATGAACCTGTTTGGGCTATTGGTACTGGTAAAACAGCTTCACCGGAACAAGCACAGGAAGTTCACCATTTCATTAGAGATATGGTTGCAAAGATAAATAAGAGTGATGCTGAACAGTTAACACTCCTTTACGGAGGCAGTGTAAACGAAAATAATGCCAGAGCATTATTTGCCATGCCAGATATTGATGGTGGTTTGGTAGGCGGCGCATCGTTGAATGCAAAACAGTTTGTGGAAATTGTGAAATGTATCAATTGATATTAATGATTCATGTATTAGTAGCGGTGACCTTAATTGGTCTGGTGCTTATACAACATGGTAAAGGTGCTGATATAGGCGCTGCTTTTGGTTCTGGTGCATCAAATACATTATTTGGCAGCCAGGGAACCGGAGGCTTTTTGTTTAAATTAACCGGTGGTTTAGCCCTGACATTTTTTGTCACCAGCTTGACGTTATCCTACTTGGTCTCCATGCAGAACCAAAGAGCAGAACAACAAGCAATACCGCAACAAACCAACGTACCAGTGAACTCCGTTCCAGTACCGGTTGATAACAGCCAGCAGTAATAAATATGTAAGTATTTTCCTTTGCATGATTAGCCAAGGAACAGTAAAAAAGATGTGATCCTCAGATTTGAGTGCAGGTTGAACGATCTGGGTGGGGGGAAAAAGCGCAGCATACATCAGTATGTGAGCATTTTTCCCCCCACCCAGATCGTTCAAGATGCACCAAATATGAGAGAGCACAAGAGTTATGCCGAAGTGGTGGAATTGGTAGACACGCCGTCTTGAGGGGGCGGTGGCGTAAGCCGTGCCGGTTCGAGTCCGGCCTTCGGCACCATTATATAATCCGAGCAAGGTGAACTGATGCTATCTCAATATTTACCCGTTCTCGTATTCATCATAATAGGCTTGTTGTTAGGCCTTGCGATGATAGGGGGTGCTTCATTATTTTCCAAACACAGCCCTGATCCAGAGAAAAACTCACCATATGAGTGTGGCTTCAGTGCATTTGAAAGTTCGCATATCCCTTTTGATGTTCGGTTCTATCTTGTTGCTATATTATTTATCATTTTTGATTTGGAAACAGCCTTCTTTTTCCCCTGGGCACTGGCCTTACGTAAAATTGGCTGGTTCGGCTTCTTAGGCATGATGCTTTTTCTGGGATTATTGGTCATCGGATTTATTTACGAATGGAAACGAGGTGCTTTAGAGTGGGAATAACTCTATCTCGTTCAACGTCAAGAACACTCTCCGAGTATTCTTTTTATTATTTAACTGCTTAGAGGCTTGCTATGGCGGTTGCAGAATTGCAAAAAAATGGTTTTGGAATGACTTCGGTCGATAAACTGGTCGGTTGGGCTCGTAGTGGCTCTATGTGGCCTATGACTTTTGGTTTGGCTTGTTGTGCAGTAGAAATGATGCACGTAGGTGCTGCGCGCTATGATCTGGACAGATTCGGAATTATTTTCCGTCCCAGTCCGCGCCAGTCAGATGTTATGATTGTAGCGGGTACTTTGTGCAATAAAATGGCTCCTGCTTTACGTAAAGTATATGATCAGATGCCTGAACCACGCTGGGTAATTTCCATGGGTTCCTGTGCTAATGGCGGCGGATATTATCATTATTCATACTCTGTAGTTCGCGGGTGTGACCGTATTGTTCCAGTAGATGTTTATGTGCCTGGTTGTCCACCGACTGCTGAAGCACTTCTCTATGGCATAATCCAATTGCAAAATAAAATCAAACGCAAAAATGTATTAGAAGCATAAGACCTCATCAAAGGTGCAAAACAGATGACTAAAAACGATTATTTGGTTGAACAGCTTAATGCTGAGTTAGCAAATCATATAACCGAAGTGAGTATCGCTTATGGTGAAGTGACGCTGGAATGTAATGCGGATAATTTAAAGCCAATAATGATTGAATTACGTGATCATGAAGCATTTTCTTTCGATCAATTGATAGACTTATGCGGCGTAGATTACCTGACTTATGGTGAATATGACTGGGAAACCGATTCCGCTACAGAAAATGGCTTTTCCCGTGGTGTAGAGCGCCAGGAAGCAAAAGCTTATGTAATGGATAAGCCACGATTTGCAGTGGTTTATCATTTGCTGTCCACTAAGAAAAATCATCGCTTGCGCGTCAAATTATTCATTGAAGAAAGCCATTTAATAGTGCCTTCAGTGCATGACTTATGGAAAGGTGCGAATTGGTTTGAACGTGAAGCTTATGATTTATATGGAATTCTTTTTGACGGACACCCTGATTTAAGACGTATTCTAACTGACTATGGCTTCATCGGGCATCCATTCCGCAAAGATTTCCCTTTAAGCGGTCAGGTGGAAATGCGCTATGATGCAAAAGCCGCAAAAGTAATTTATACCCCAGTTGATATAGTACCAAGAATATTAGTGCCTAAAGTTATCCGTAATGATAACAGGTACATGGGGAATGAGGATGGCGAAAAATGATAGAACTTAAAAATTATACTTTAAATTTTGGTCCTCAACATCCTGCAGCTCACGGTGTTTTGCGTCTTGTTCTTGAACTGGAAGGCGAAACTATAGTTCGTGCCGACCCTCATATTGGCCTGCTGCACAGGGCAACTGAAAAACTTGCGGAAACCAAACCTTACATCCAAAGCATCGGTTACATGGACCGACTGGATTATGTATCGATGATGTGTAATGAACACGCCTACGTACGATCAATAGAAAAGCTATTGGGTATAGAGGCCCCCATACGTGCGCAATATATTCGTACTATGTTTGATGAAGTGACTCGAGTATTAAATCACCTCTTGTGGCTTGGCGCCATTGCGCTGGATATCGGTGCCATGACGGTGTTCCTGTATTGTTTCAGAGAGCGTGAAGACCTGTTTGATTGTTATGAAGCTGTATCAGGTGCGCGTATGCATGCAACGTATTATAGACCTGGTGGCGTGGCAAGAGATCTGCCTGATACTATGCCACAGTACAAGCCCTCCCGATGGCATAATGATCGTGAAGTAGAGAAAATGAATGCCAACAGACAGGGCAGTCTCCTGGATTTTCTTTGGGCATTCACAGAGCGTTTTCCGCATTGTGTTGACGAGTATGAAACACTTCTGACCGATAACAGAATTTGGAAACAGCGTACCGTAGATATAGGAGTTGTGTCTCCGGAAGATGCATTGCAATGGGGTTTTACCGGTCCCATGCTCAGAGGTTCTGGTATTGCCTGGGATTTACGTAAAAAGCAAAGTTATGCCGCTTATGACAAGGTAGAATTTGACATCCCCGTAGGTAAAACCGGAGATTGTTACGACCGTTATTTAGTCCGAGTTGAAGAATTAAGGCAATCTAACCGCATCATCCGCCAATGCATTGAATGGTTAAGAAAGCATCCAGGGCCAGTTAAAGTTGACGATCATAAAATCACACCACCAAGACGCGTTGAAATGAAGCATGATATGGAAGCTTTGATTCACCATTTTAAGCTGTTTACTGAAGGCTTTTGCTTACCGCGCGGCGAAGTGTACTCTGCTGTGGAAGCGCCCAAAGGAGAGTTTGGCATCTACATGATCTCAGATGGTGCGAACAAGCCCTACCGCATGAAAATTCGTGCACCAGGATTTGCACACCTTTCCAGTTATGACGATATGGCAAAAGGACATATGTTGGCCGATGGCGTGGCAATTTTAGCAAGCCAGGATATAGTGTTTGGTGAAATAGACCGATAATTTAAATCTGATGTCCTTTACTCTGGCCATCAGTAATTACAACGAGATAAAGGTTTAGAAATGTCTGATAATTCAGCAAAAATATTACATCAATTTATGCCCGCAAAGCTCATGCGTGATATAAACCATTGGATAGCGAAATATCCAGCAGATCAAAGACAATCCGCTGTGATGAGTACATTGCGCATTGTACAGGAAGAACATGGCCATTTGACTCCTGAACTTATGGATGCGGTTGCTGATTATCTTGATATGGCTCCTATTGCAGTTTATGAAGTAGCCAGCTTTTACACTATGTACGAACATAAGCCCGTAGGAAAGCATTTGGTTAATGTATGTACCAACATTTCCTGCTTATTAAGAGACTCAGCAGGTGTAGTTGAGCATTTAGAAAAGAAACTGGGCATCAAGTTGGGTGAAACCACTGATGACGGTCGATTTACTTTAAGGTCGGTAGAGTGCCTGGGTGCTTGTGTCAATGCACCAATGATGCAGGTGGACAAAGATTATCATGAAAATCTGACTGCCGAATCTATAGATGCAGTGTTGGAACAATACCAATAAGATAGAGGTGGCTGCCATGATTGAATTAAACCAAGTATGTTATCGAACAGTTCATTTATCAGAGCCCTGGACTCTATCTGCATATGAAAGTGTTGGTGGTTATAGTGCCTGGCGAAAGATATTAAAAGAACAAACTCCACCTCAGGTAATTATTGATGAATTAAAAACCTCTGCTCTGCGCGGACGAGGTGGTGCGGGCTTTCCCACAGGCCTCAAGTGGAGTTTTATGAACCGTAATTCTCCAGTTCAAAAATACGTGGTATGTAATTCCGATGAGGGTGAGCCGGGGACCTGCAAAGACAGAGAAATATTAAGCTTAAATCCGCATCAGCTTATTGAAGGTATGGCCATAGCTGGTTACGTCATGGGTGCGACCGTTGGCTATAACTATATTCGTGGTGAGTTCTGGTTACCTTATGAGCGTACAGAAGCAGCATTAAAAGAAGCTTATGAAGCCGGCCTGCTGGGAAAAAATATTTTAGGCAGCGGTGTCGATTTTGATCTTTATAATCATTTGGGTGCTGGCGCTTATATTTGTGGTGAGGAAACCGCATTATTGAATTCTCTGGAAGGTAAAAAAGGACAGCCGCGCTTCAAGCCTCCCTTCCCGGCTAACTATGGTTTATACGGTAAACCCACAACGATTAATAACACAGAAACTTTTGCGTCAGTACCCGTTATTATGGAAAAGGGCGGCGAATGGTTTTTAAAACTGGGTAAGCCTAATAATGGCGGTACAAAATGCTTTAGTGTCAGTGGTCACATCAATAAGCCCGGTAATTTCGAAATTCCTTTGGGAACCCCCTTTAAAACGCTTCTGGATTTAGCAGGCGGTGTACTCGAAAACCGGAAAATCAAGGCTGTAATTCCTGGTGGTACTTCTATGCCCGTACTTCCTGGCGATGTAATGCTGGGTCTTGATATGGATTATGACAGTATTCAAAAAGCAGGCTCAGGCCTGGGCTCTGGTGCCGTGATTATTATGGATGAAACAACCTGTATGGTTGATGCACTGTACCGCATTTCTGAATTCTACATGGATGAGTCATGTGGCCAATGTACCCCTTGCCGCGAAGGTACTGGCTGGTTGGTACGGCTTTTACATCGGATTAAACACGGTCATGGTGAACCGGGTGATGTAGAAAAGTTAGTGAATGTGGCAAATAACATTGAAGGACGCACAATCTGTGCATTAGGTGAGGCTGCAGCTTGGCCTGTACAAAGCTTTGTTAAGCATTTCCATAATGAATTTGAATATTTCATTAAGCATAAACGCTCGATCGTTGCAGCATAATTGAGAAGGTTAGACCATGGCTACTATTGAAATCGACGGTAAAACATTAGAAGTAGATAACGGTAAAATGATTATTGAAGTAGCAGATGATGCGGGAATTTATATTCCCCGTTTTTGTTACCATAAAAAATTGTCAGTGGCAGCAAACTGCCGTATGTGTCTGGTTGAAGTTGAGAATGGAAGGAAGCCGGTTCCTGCCTGCGCAACTCCTATTACCAATGGCATGAAAGTATTTACCAAATCGGAACAGGCACTGCATTCACAGAAAGTAGTTATGGAGTTTCTGCTTATAAATCACCCCTTGGATTGCCCTATCTGCGATCAAGGCGGTGAGTGTGAGTTACAAGACGTTTCCATGGGCTTTGGTCATGATGAATCTGATTACACCGAAAGCAAGCGAGCGGTTGAAGATGATGACCTGGGCGTTTTAATCGCAACTGAAATGACTCGTTGCATTCATTGTACCCGTTGTGTTCGTTTTGGTGATGAAGTAGCTGGCGTGAGAGAGCTCGGTGCTACCGGGCGTGGCGAAGACATGCAAATAGGTACTTATGTCAAACACAGCATGACATCAGAAGTATCAGGGAATATTATCGATTTATGTCCTGTAGGTGCACTAACTTCCAAACCCTATCGCTTTACTGCGAGGGCCTGGGAATTAACACAGCATGACGGCGTTGCTCCCCATGATTGCCTTGGATCAAACATTTATTTACATACGCGAAATAACACGCTGATGCGAGTGGTTCCTAAAGAAAATGAATCAATTAATGAAACATGGTTGTCAGACCGAGACAGATTCAGTTATCTGGGATTAAAAAGCGAAGCGCGTGCCAGCAAGCCACAAATTAAGCGCAATGGTCAATGGGAAACTGTTGATTGGGAAACAGCGCTGAAATTCGCAGCAGAAGGAGTCAGCCGAGTCATTAAGAACAATGGCCCGGAACAAATGGCTGCTTTCGCTTCTAGCTCTTCTACTCTTGAAGAGATGTATTTATTACAAAAATTAATGCGTGAAATTGGTGTGCAGAATATTGACCACCGATTACAGCAGACCGATTTCAGAGATCAGTTTAATCAGTCTACAACGCCAGTAAGTACTCTGCCTTATGCAGAAATAGAGCACCAAAATTCTATTATTCTGATTGGGTGTAATATTGACCGCGAAGTACCTCTGGCTGGAGTGCGCGTACGTAAAGCTTTCCGAAATGGCGCGAAAATACATGCTATCAACCCAGTATCTTTCGAATACCGTTTTGATCTTGATACCAACACAGTCATTTCGCCTTTAGAAATGCCTATGCAATTGGCAAAACTGGCCTTAGCTTTGGCTTCCGATGTTAAAACATTACCTGAAGAAGTACAAAAGCTGCTGATAGGTCTTGAAGTTGATAAAGAATCAAAGAAAGCAGCGAAGGCACTTAAAGAAGAAAAAGCCTGCATCATTACCGGCGCTTTGTGCGAAAACCACCCTGAAGCCTCCTTATTACGGACCCTGGTTTCGGTGATTAAAAAGTTAAGCGGTGCTTCAGTACTAAGGTTAACCACTGGTGCTAACTCAGCGGGAGCATGTATTGCCGGAATGTTGCCACATCGTACTGTTGCGGGCAAGAATGTAGTTGAACCAGGGCTTGATGTACAAGAAGCTTTAGATGCCAAGTTAAAAGGTTATTTCCTCATGGCTGTGGAGCCTGGATTTGATTTTGCCAATCCACATGGTGCAAGACAATCCATGCTTGCTGCAGAGTTTGTGGTGATGCTTTCAGCATACCACCATGATTCCATGCGCGATTACGCCGATGTGATCTTGCCTATTGCTCCTTTTGCTGAAACTTCAGGTACTTATATCAATGTTGATAATACCTGGCAGACTGTAAAAGGTGCCATGCTTCCACATGGTGAAGCACGTCCGGCGTGGAAAGTGTTACGAGTACTTGGTAACCTGTTGCATTGCAAAGGATTTGAATATACTTCCACTGAAGATATTCTGACAGACATAAAAGACAGTGTTGCAATGACCATGACTCAGGAATACACACCCTATTATCCTGAGTCATTACCTGTTATTAACCAGTCTTTAGTTCGTGTAGGCGAGTGGCCTCTATATCGTATCGATCCAATCGTCAGAAATGCAAAAGACCTGCAATTATGTGCAGCTTCTGAATCAGCATGTATAAGGATTAATCCCCTTACTGCAGATAGATTGAATTTAGAAGAAATTGCCACTGTATCTCAGGGTGATATTGAGATAACATTGCCGCTAAAACGTGATGAGCGTATTGCGGCAGATGTTGTGTGGGTAGCAAACGCAATGCCTGAGACAGTTGATTTAGGCCATTCATTTGCTGCAATAACTATTAAGCGCTAGATAGGTAAAAAAATGCTTCAAAATATTAGCATATTGATTTGGATCATCATTAAAATCCTCGTGATAGTAGTTCCGCTACTAATATGCGTTGCTTACCTTACCTATGCTGAGCGTAAGGTTATTGGCTATATTCAGGTACGGATAGGTCCAAACCGAGTTGGATTGAAAGGCCTGCTACAGCCTTTTGCGGACTTGATTAAGTTAATTACTAAAGAAATTATAGTACCGACTAAATCAAACAAATATTTATTTGTCATTGCACCTTTGTTTGCTTTGGCACCATCTCTGGCTGGTTGGGCGGTAATCCCTTTCCAGGAAGGTATGGTACTGGCAAATATTAATGCAGGGGTACTTTATGTATTTGCGATGAGTTCACTTGGTGTCTATGGTGTCCTGATTGCAGGCTGGGCCTCTAACTCCAAATATGCCATGTTTGGTGCATTAAGAAGTACAGCGCAAACAGTATCTTATGAAATTGCTATGGGCTTTTCCTTTGTTGGCGTGTTGCTGGCAGCTGGCAGCATGAACCTGACTGACATTGTTCTTTCACAAAAAGGCGGTATTTTGCATTGGTGGTTCATTCCGCTTTTACCCTTGTTCCTGGTGTTTTGGATTGCCGGTATTGCAGAAACTAACCGTGCTCCTTTTGACCTGGCTGAAGGTGAGTCAGAAATTGTAGCTGGATTCCATGTAGAATACTCAGGGATAGGTTTTGCCTTATTCTTCCTGTCGGAATATGCCAGCATGATCTTGATTTCGACCGTGATGGCCCTGTTATTCATGGGGGGATGGTTATCGCCTTTCGATGGAATTTCTGTTCTTGAAGAGATATTTTTTATAGTTCCAGGTTTTGTCTGGTTGCTATTAAAAATCAGCTTCTTCCTTTTTGTGTATTTATGGGTAAGAGCTACATTTCCGCGTTACCGCTATGATCAGCTCATGCGTTTGGGCTGGAAAGTACTTATTCCGGTTACCATCGTTTGGATTATTGTAACTGCATTAATGGTTGTTACTCACGTTAAACCTTGGTTTTAATGGTTAATAGAGAAGCCGATGAAAAAAGCATATCGATATTTAAAACACTACATACGCAGTTTTCTTTTGTTAGAACTTTTATCTGGTTTAAAGCTGACAGGTAAATATTTCTTCAAGACGAAAACCACAGTACAGTTCCCTGAGGAACATACGCCCATATCACCTCGGTTCAGGGGCTTGTTGGCATTGCGCCGCTATCCTAATGGTGAAGAGCGATGCATAGCCTGTAAACTCTGTGAGGCCGTATGCCCGGCGTTGGCAATTACTATTGAATCGGATGAACGTGAAGATGGTTCGAGACGTACTACGCGTTATGATATTGACATGTTCAAATGCATCAATTGCGGATTATGTGAAGAGTCTTGCCCTGTTGATTCTATAGTCGTAACCCCAATACATCATTACCATATCAGCGAGCGCGGTCAGAATATTATGACTAAAGAAAAATTGCTGGCACTTGGCGATTTGATGGAACCACAACTTGCGGCAGATCGTACTGCCGATGAAAAGTACCGTTAATGGGGTAATCTATGAATGATTTATTACTGCAGGTAATTTTTTACATTTTCGCTGTCCTGGCCGTAGGCTCTGCACTTATGGTCATAAGCCAGAACAACCCGGTGCGCTGCGTACTGTTTCTGGTTCTCACTTTTTTCGCAAGCTCCGTTTTGTGGATGCTATTGCAAGCCGAATTCCTTGCGCTGATACTTGTGCTCGTTTACGTCGGTGCGGTCATGACATTGTTTTTATTCGTAGTCATGATGCTCAACATTGATATAGAAAGTATGAAAAGCCATTTTATTCGCTATCTCCCTTTCGGCCTGATCATTGTTGCCTTGCTTACCGGACTTTTATTAGTAGCGATACCTGCCGATTCATTTAAAGCAGCTACTCAGGTATCACCAGACATTGTTACTTCCGGATCGCAACTAATCAATGCGCCAGTTCAGGATAACTCAATACCGACTCAAACTGCTGTGTCCAATACAGAAGCTTTAGGTATGGTTTTGTATACAGATTATTTCCTGGCCTTTGAACTTGCCGCAGTCATTTTATTGGTGGCTATAGTCTCTGCAATCACTTTGGTACACAGAGGGGCAGTTCGTTCCAAACGACAAAATATTACACAACAAATTATGACTCAAAGCAGTGATAGAGTTAAATTGGTCAGTATGAAATCTGAGAAATAAAATTGAGGAACCCTTTATGATACCTGTTATTGATTATCTGATATTGGGTGCGATTTTGTTTGGCCTGAGCCTTGTTGGCATCA
Organism: Legionella shakespearei DSM 23087; assembly: GCF_000373765.1. Lineage (GTDB taxonomy): Bacteria > Pseudomonadota > Gammaproteobacteria > Legionellales > Legionellaceae > Legionella > Legionella shakespearei. The sequence goes on from NZ_KB892436.1 coordinate 90,762, forward strand.
TGCTAAATCGCAAAAATATCATTTTGCTACTTGTCTGTGTTGAACTGATGCTATTAGCCGTTAATACAAATTTTGTAGCCTTTTCTCACTATTACAATGAAGTAGGCGGCCAGGTTTTTGTCTTCTTTATTTTAACAGTGGCGGCAGCCGAAGCTGCAATAGGTCTCGCTATAGTCATGTTGCTGTATCGCAATCGCGGCAATATTGATGTAGATAAAATGAATCATTTAAAAGGTTAAAATCGTGAGTATACAACAACTTTGTCTGATAATTGTTTTAGCTCCTTTGGTTGGTTCAGCTATTGCTGGCTTTTTCCGTAATCAAATAGGTCGCGTTGGTGCGCATACAGTTACCATCCTTGGCGTATCTATTGCTCTGATATTATCAATCTATGTAGCCTGCGGAATTTTCTCTGGTACCCTACCGACTCACAATGAACTGGTTTACAACTGGGCGAGTGGTGGACTTTTAATTCCATATGAATTCAATATTGGCTTTTTAATTGATCCTTTAAGCGTATCCATGCTGGTTATCGTTAATTTCGTGTCGCTATTGGTACATATATACAGTATCGGCTACATGGCTGATGACGATGGATACCAACGCTTCTTCAGTTATATTTCCTTGTTTACCTTCATGATGTTAATGCTTGTCACATCCAATAACTTTTTACAACTGTTCTTTGGATGGGAAGGTGTTGGCCTGGTATCTTATTTGTTAATCGGCTTTTGGTATCAAAAAGAATCTGCTCTTGAAGGAAGTCTGAAAGCATTCTTAGTAAACCGAGTGGGTGATTTTGGTTTTGTTTTAGGCATTGCACTTGTTTTTGCTTATACAGGCAGTCTTGATTATGCAACTGTATTTAATAGTGCCAGCTATCTGGCCAGCCAAAATATAGAATTATTCAGTGGCCATTCCTGGTCATTAATGACCGTGATTTGTCTGTTACTTTTCGTTGGTGCCATGGGTAAATCAGCTCAGGTTCCTCTGCATGTATGGTTGCCTGAATCAATGGAAGGCCCAACTCCTATATCCGCTTTGATACATGCCGCTACAATGGTGACTGCTGGTGTGTTCATGGTGGCACGTATTTCTCCGCTGATAGAATTGTCCACAACAGCATTGAGTGTTGTATTGGTTATAGGGGCTACAGGTGCTCTGTTTACCGGAATTCTGGCACTTGTAATGAATGACATAAAAAGGGTTGTTGCTTATTCAACTCTATCGCAGCTTGGTTACATGATGGTTGCAATGGGTGCCTCTGCTTACAGTGCCGGTATGTTCCATTTACTCACTCATGCATGCTTCAAGGCATTATTATTCCTTGGCGCCGGTTCTGTGATTATCGGTATGCATCACGAACAGGACATGAGAAAAATGGGTGGCTTGTGGAATAAAATGCCTATAACGTATGTGACTTTCGTGATTGGCAGTTTGGCTTTGTGCGCCTTCCCTCCTTTTGCCGGGTTTTATTCTAAAGACACCATTATTGAGGCCGCTCAGTTATCGGAAATTCCAGGCAGCAGCTATGCCTACTTCTGTGTATTGATCGGCGCAATGGTGACAGCAATGTATACATTCCGCTCTCTGTTTATGACCTTCCATGGTAAACCCAGAATGGATGAAGAAACATTAAGCCACGTTCATGAGTCTCCATGGGTAGTATGGGTTCCATTGGTTATTCTGGCAGTTCCATCAGTAATTCTTGGTTATGTGCTGTATATGCCCATGCTCTTTGATAATCCAACGTTACTGAGCTCTTCTATTTTTGTCTTACCTGAACATAATGTTCTGGCAGAGTTGTCCAGAGAGGTTACTTCGCCTTTAGCCAGTGCTATTCACTCGCTTCATTCGCTAACATTATGGCTGACTGTTGCGGGAGCTGTGATTGCCTGGGTTTGTTATATTGCCATTCCATCGATTCCAGCATATCTGGCTCGTCATTTATCAGTAATTTATAAGATACTGCTTAACAAATATGGATTTGATAGCTTCAATGACTTCTTTTTTGTCAAAGGAGCTAAAGGAATGGGACGGATGTTCTATAGTGTAGGCGATCAAAAATTAATTGATGGTCTTGTCGTTAATGGAAGCGGTCGTCTGGTTCGTTGGTTTTCCACCAAGGGACGTGCTTTTCAAAATGGTTATCTTTACCATTATGCAACAGTAATGGTATTGGGATTATTAGGCTTTCTGTGCTGGTTGATACTGGGCTGAAGATAAGGTGAAGGTATGCATCATTTGCTCAATTTATTAGTTTGGTTACCGATTATTGGTGGTGTTTTTGTCCTCTTTACCGGGGATGATAACAACCCTAACGTATCGCGTTATTTATCCTTATTCACGGTTTTATTGTGTTTAATCATATGCATCCCATTGGTTTCGGGCTTTGATTTGCAAACCTTCAGTATGCAATACATCGAAGAGATTCCGTGGATGCCCTCCTTAGGCATAAGCTATAGCCTTGGCATCGATGGTTTGTCTCTGTTACTTATCGTATTAAGTATTTTTACCAATTTAATCGTCATTCTGGCGACATGGGACAGTATAACCAAGAGGGTTGCGCAATATCTGGCTGCTTTTCTCATTATGCAGGGCTTGCTGGTTGGTGTATTTTCGGCAATGGATGCGATTTTATTCTATATATTCTGGGAAGCAACGCTTATCCCAATGTATCTGATCATTGGTATTTGGGGTTCAGACAACCGTGTTTACGCAGCGATTAAATTTTTCCTCTATACATTTTTAGGTTCAGTACTCATGCTGGCCAGCTTCTTGTATATGGGCTACATAGCCGGATCATTCAAGATTGAAACGTTCTATGCTATCAAGTTATCGATGACTGCACAGACACTAATCTTTATTGCGTTCTTCCTTGGTTTTGCAATCAAGATCCCTATGTTTCCGGTGCATACATGGTTACCTGATGCTCATACTGAAGCACCAGCTGGCGGTTCAGTGATCCTGGCTGCAATCCTGTTGAAGCTGGGGGCTTATGGGTTCATTCGTTTCTCTCTGCCAATTGTTCCTGATGCTTGTAGCAAGTATGCATCATTGATGGTTGTCCTTTCTTTGATTGCGGTGGTTTATATAGGACTGGTAGCTATCATCCAGAAGGATATGAAAAGACTTATTGCCTATTCATCTATTTCGCACATGGGTTTTGTGACTATAGGTTGCTTTGCCATATTTGCTATTGCCAAGAATACAGGCTTGAGCAGTGCTGGATTAGTATTGGAGGGAGCTATAGTCGTTATGATTTCCCATGCCTTTGTTTCCAGTGCAATGTTTGCCGGAGTCGGGTATATATACGACAGAATGCATACACGAAATTTGGCTGACTTTGGCGGTATTGTGAATACCATGCCTGTCTTTGCTTCATTTTTCATGTTGTTCGCAATGGCAAATGCAGGTTTACCAGGCACATCAGGCTTTGTTGGCGAATTTATGGTAATTGTCGGAAGTATAAAAGCAGGCTTTTGGGTTGCATTTTGGGCTGCTTCCACTTTAATTATTGGCGCTGCTTATACATTATGGATGTACAAGCGGGTTATTTTTGGCCCTGTGGCAAACGAAAAAGTAGCTGCACTAAAAGATATATCCGGTTTTGAGCTCAGTGCTTATGCATTGCTTGCCCTGATGGTCATAGCAATGGGTGTGTATCCAAAACCCATGCTGGAATACGTACATCAAACTGTAAGCCATACTTTGGCATTGGCTGATAAATCAAAACTGTAACATTGCAAGGTTAATCAATATGATCGCATTACTTGAAAATATACATGTAGCACTCCCTGAGATAATAGTGTTAATCACTGCGTGTCTTGCATTGCTTGCCGACTTATTTTTTCGACACAAATGCAAGTCAGCAGCATTTTACACTGCCTGTGCTGGCCTAATTGTTGCTGCGGGAGTAAGTTATCTCTTTATTGGCAGTTACAAGCTGCTTATATTAAACAGTATGTTTATCAGTGATGATGTGGGACATATAATGAAATTTTTCATTTATCTCACTGTCTTATTGAGCTTCATCTATTCAAGAAATTATATTGATGAACGACAAATGCCTGCAGGTGATTATTATGTATTAGGATTGTTTTCCACATTGGGAATGATGATCCTGGTATCATCCCATTCGCTTTTGACCATATATCTTGGGCTTGAATTAATGTCATTGCCTCTATATGCCATGACTGCAATCCGCCGAACAGACAGTGATGCCTCTGAAGCTGCTATGAAATATTTTGTTATGGGAGCAATTGCTTCGGGGATGCTGTTGTATGGTATTTCTTTAATATATGGCGCGACTGGTAAACTGGATTTATTGGAAATTGCCAATACTGTTGCTGTAAATTGGCAACAGCAAAATACGCTGTTGGCCTTTGCCCTTGTCTTTATTCTGGCAGGTGTGGGTTTCAAACTGGCAGCTGTCCCTTTTCACATGTGGGCTCCTGATGTGTATCAGGGGGCACCCAGCTCTGTAACCTTGTTCATTAGTACTGCACCAAAAGTTGCTGCATTAGGGATGGCATTCAGATTATTAACGATTGGTTTAATTGACATTACCGTCCAATGGCAACAAATAATCCTGGTGATGGCCCTATTATCAGCAGGCCTGGGTAATTTACTGGCTGTTGTACAAACCAAAATTAAACGATTATTTGCCTATTCAGCCATATCACACATTGGCTATGCATTATTTGGCGTTTTGGCTGCCAGTACCGCAGGATACGCAGCTGCGTTGTACTATATTGTAGTTTATGCATTAATGTCTGCTGCTGGTTTTGGATTAATAGTTCTAATGTCCAGACAAGGTATGGAAATTGATAGCATAGAGGATTTGAAAGGTCTGAATAAGAGAAATCCCTGGCTTGCGTTCATGATGCTTATTGTCATGTTTTCAATGGCAGGGGTTCCACCTACAGTTGGATTCTTCACCAAATTATTGGTGCTCAAGGCATTGGTAGATGTCCAATTAACCTGGGTAGCTATTCTGGGATTACTCTTTACGGTAATTGGTGCTTATTACTATCTGAGGATTGTCAAAATAATGTATTTTGATCAACCTGCTCATCCTGAAAAAGTAGTAATCAGCACTGCTAATAATGTTGTCTATTCACTTAATTGCCTTTCATTATTATATTTGGGAGTATTTCCAGGGGCACTTATAGCCGCTTGTATTAATGCTTTTGTTAATTAATTTATATTCTTTAACAAAAGTGCTTGCTAAGAACGCCAAGTCCCAGTATACTTGGCCTCAGTTGACGCGGGGTGGAGCAGCCTGGTAGCTCGTCGGGCTCATAACCCGAAGGTCGTAGGTTCAAATCCTGCCCCCGCTACCACTTTATCAGAACCCCATTTATGGGGTTTTTTATTATGTTTAATAGGGTATTGTGCTAATCTAAGTCAGTTAAACAGACTTGGGCGTGTGCGCCCTTTTTTTGTTTGCTAATATTATGATGCAAGATGAATTAGTACAATTATTATCACCTACAATCAGTGATATGGGATACGAACTCTGGGGTTGTGAATACCTTTCACAGGGGAAGCATTCGCTATTAAGAATTTACATAGATAAGCCAGAAGGCATAGGGATTGAAGATTGTCAGGAGGTCAGCAAACAAGTTAGTGCCTTACTTGATGTAGAAGATCCCATCCCTGGAAATTACAGTTTGGAAATTTCATCTCCTGGAATTCCCAGACCTCTGTTTAGCAGCTGGCAATATCAACGTTACATAGGGTATGTCGTCCAGGTTAAAACCTTTAAACCTGTAAATGGTAAACGCAAGTTATCGGGAACTATTGTCTCTGCTTCAGAAGATGCAGTAGTTTTGGATATAAATAATGAACATCATGAACTACTTTTATCAAATATTGTGAAAGCGAGTTTGACAGTCTAGAGAGGCGAACAATGAGCAAAGAATTGTTATTAGTTGCTGAAGCGTTATCCAATGAGAGAGGCGTTAGTAAAGACGTTATTATACTTGCTATTCAGGCTGCATTGGAGTCTGCGACTCGGAAAATTTTTGGATTGGACATAGGTGTGCGCATTAAAATGGATTCCAAGACTGGAGAATATGAAACCTTCAGATATTGGGATGTGGTTAATGATGACGAATTAGAATACCCGGATCACCAGTTAACCTTAGAGCAAGCAAAAGAGCGTAATCCGTCAATACAAATCGGTGACCGTATAGAAGAGGTAATTCCCTCTATCGAATTTGGACGCATTGAAGCCCAAACTGCGCGTCAGGTTATTATGCAGAAAGTCAGAGAAGCTGAGCGTGAGTTAGTAATCGACCAGTTTCGCAATAAGCTGGGGCAACTCATTTACGGAACGGTTAAAAAGGTTACACGTGACAACATTATTATTGATTTAGGTGGAAAGGCAGAAGCGTTTTTACCCCGTAATGAAATGCTTCCCCACGAAATGTTCAGACCTAATGACAGAGTTCGTGCTTATTTATATGAAATAACACCACAAGCACGTGGTCCCCAGCTTTTTGTGAGCAGGACACGTAATGAAATGCTGGTTGAATTATTCCGGATAGAAGTGCCTGAAATAGGCGAAAACATTATTGACGTTAAATCTGCGGCACGTGATCCAGGAAATCGTGCAAAGATTGCTGTAAAAACAAATGACGGACGTATTGACCCTATAGGTGCTTGTGTTGGTATGCGAGGCGCTCGTGTACAGGCAGTATCCAGTGAACTTGGTGGCGAACGTGTTGATATCATTCTGTGGGATGACAACCCTGCACAATTAGTGATTAATGCCATGGCTCCTGCTGATATTTCCTCTATAGTCGTTGATGAAGACAGTCATACTATGGATTTAGCCGTCGAGAAAGAACAATTATCACAGGCAATTGGACGCAACGGACAGAATGTTCGTCTTGCAAGTCAGCTGACAGGATGGACATTAAATGTAATGACCACCGATGAGTTTGAAAACAAGAATCAGGAAGAATCCGGCAAAATTGTAAAACTGTTTACTTCAGCATTGGAAATTGATGATGAGATCGCCGCGTTGCTGGTAGCACATGGCTTCTCTTCATTGGAAGAGGTTGCTTATGTACCAAAAGATGAGCTGTTAGCTATAGAAGAATTTGATGAAGAGATAGTCGAAGAATTAAGAAATCGTGCAAATGATACTTTGCTCACCATGGCGCTGACATCGGGTAAAGGTCTGGCAGGTTCTCCTGATGATTCACTGTTAGAAATGGAAGGAATGACAGAAGAACTGGCGAATAAACTGGCAAGTAAAGGTATTACTTCCATGGAAGAACTGGCAGAGCAATCAGTAGATGAGCTGCTGGAAATTGACGGTATTTCTGAGGAACAAGCCGGAGCTTTAATTATGAAAGCCAGAGAACCATGGTTTCAATAAACCATGCTTTTTTGATAATCTACACACCAATCTGGTGCAAGTAGTATAGAATATATGCAGTTATTATCGACACTGCGGAAAGGGGACTAAATATGGCGGATGTGACGGTTAAACAATTAGCTCAAGTCGTTGGTATTCCGGTTGAACGCTTATTGAACCAGTTGCAGGAAGCAGGATTGTCTTTTAATGATGATCAACAGACTGTGAATGAAGATCAAAAGCGTATTTTGCTTAATCATTTAAAAGGCAGCTCAGCACGTGATACAAGTGCTGCACCTGAACGAATAACATTAAGGCGTAAAAGCCTGAGTCAAGTTACTGTTGGCCATGATGCCCATAGTGGAAAAACGGTGAATATTGAAGTTCGTAAGAAAAAAACCTTTGTCAAGCGAAGCACTATCGTAGAACAGCCAGAGCCTGAGGAAGTTGTCCTGGCTGAACCAGAAGTTACAGAAGCTGAAGATTTGCATTCAGTATCTCCAGTCGATGATACAGTTCCTTCTGAAGATACAGAGCAAGTTGTTCCAAACGAACAATTCGAAGAAACTGCTCCAGAGATGCAATCAGAAGCTGCCGAAACTACAGTGGAAGCAGACTCTTTGAACGTCTCCTCGGCTGAGGTTATTCAAACTGCAGTGGCTGCTGAAGCTGCTCCTGTAACACCCAAAAAAGAAGAAGTTAAATCTGAAAAGCCAGGAAAGAAGAAACACACAGAACAAACTAATAGCGAATCTGAATCTGCAGAATTTAAGAAGGGTAAAAAGAAACCCAAATATCAAACTTTTGATCGCGAAGACGATGAGCAAGACGCGCATCGCCGGGGTAGCCGCAGCAAATTCAAAAAACGTAAAGGCTCTGAAAAGTCAGATAAATACAGAGAAGCCGAGGAATCGTTAACACACGGTTTTGCTCTGCCCACTATGCCAATAATTAGAGAAGTCCTTATCCCTGAGACGATAACAGTTGCTGAACTTGCAAAACGTATGTCAGTAAAAGTGGCTGAAGTGATTAAAATCATGATGAGCCTTGGCGCTATGGCAACCATAAACCAGGTTATTGATCAGGAAACAGCGCTTATTGTTGTCGAAGAGATGGGGCATAAAGCAGTTGTTATTAAAGAAGATGCTATTGAAGTAGGGCTGGGAGAATCAATATCCAAAGGCAGCAACACAGCATCCAGAGCTCCCGTTGTTACCATTATGGGACATGTGGATCATGGTAAAACTTCTTTACTCGACTACATTCGACGAACCAAAGTTGCTGCAGGTGAAGCTGGAGGTATAACCCAGCATATCGGAGCGTATCACGTAAGTACGCCTAAAGGGGATATTACCTTTTTAGATACCCCTGGACATGCTGCGTTTACCGCAATGAGGGCTCGTGGTGCGCAGGCAACAGATATTGTTATTCTGATCGTTGCTGCAGATGATGGCGCCAAACCTCAGACAATTGAAGCGATTCAGCATGCGAAAGCAGCAAAAGTACCCATTATCGTTGCCATTAATAAAATGGATAAACCGGATGCTGATCCTGAAAAGGTTATGAATGAACTGTCTGTTCACGAAGTGATCCCCGAAGCCTGGGGTGGTGATACGATGTTCGTTAATATTTCAGCCAAGTCTGGTTTGGGTATTGATGATTTGCTTGATTCCATTTTATTACAATCAGAGGTACTGGAACTAACCGCTCTGACGGATGGTGCTGCCAAGGGCGTTGTGATCGAATCACGTCTGGATAAAGGCCGAGGTCCTGTAGCTACTGTATTGGTACAAAGTGGTACCTTACGAAAGGGCGATATATTATTAGCCGGCTTCCAATATGGACGCGTTCGCGCTCTGGTTAGTGATAATGGTGATTTGGTTGAAAGTGCCGGACCATCTATTCCTGTTGAAGTTCTGGGCTTATCTGCTATTCCACATGCCGGAGATGAAGCAGTAGTCGTTCCTGATGAGAAAAAGGCAAGAGAAGTAGCTCTGTTCCGTCAAGGTAAATTCCGTGATGTAAAATTAGCGCGCCGTCAAAAGTCGTCAATAGAAGGCATCATGGAAAATATGACAGCGACAGAATCCAAGGTATTGAACATAGTCTTGAAAGCGGATGTACAAGGTTCGCTGGAAGCAATCTCTGATGCTCTGGTGAAATTATCCAATGATGAAGTGAAAGTTGAAGTCATTTCCAATGGTGTGGGCGGAATTACTGAATCTGACGTTCATTTGGCTATAGCATCTAATGCAATTTTGATTGGTTTTAACGTGAGGGCAGATGCTGGTGCTAAACGCCTGGCTGAGCAAGAGTCAGTGTCCTTACATTATTACAGTGTTATTTATGACATTGTTGATCAGATCAAAGGTGCATTAACCGGAATGCTGGCACCGCAATTTAAAGAAGAAATTATTGGTATTGCTGAAGTACGTGATGTATTCAAATCACCAAAAATTGGTGCTATTGCTGGTTGTATGGTTACGGAAGGTTCTATCAAACGTAATAACCCAATTCGTGTATTACGCTCGAATGTGGTGATTTATGAAGGTACATTGGAATCATTAAGGCGCTTTAAAGACGATGTGGTTGAAGTGCGTCAAGGCTTTGAGTGTGGCATCGGAGTGAAAAATTACAACGATGTAAAACCTGGTGATTTGATTGAAGTATATGAAACTGTAGAAATAAAGCGTGATTTATAATTATGAGTAATAACTTTAAACGAACTGATCGAATTGCTGAGATGATCCAGCGCAAGTTGGCCCAGATAATTCCTCAGGAAGTCAAAGATCCGCGCTTAAAAGGTTTTGTTACCATCTCAGCAGTAAAAGTTGCTGCTGATTTGGGGCATGCCAAAATATATTTTACTATTCTTGATGAGGACAAAAAACTGGCAGCGAGCATTTTAAATGCGGCAGCAAGTTATTTGCGTAGTGCATTGGCAAGAAGCATTACTTTACGCACGGTTCCTCAGTTGCATTTTATTTATGATGAATCAATAGAATATGGTGAACGCTTAAGCCGCCTGATTGATGAAGTCAATCCGCCTTCTTCAGACGATGATGAAAGTAACTAAAAACCTTAGTGCAATAGACGGAATTCTACTTGTAAATAAGCCAGAGGGAATCACTTCTAACAAAGCGCTGCAGCGGGTAAAGCATCTCTTTGGTGCAAAAAAAGCTGGCCATACAGGAAGTCTTGATCCTTTGGCTACCGGAATGTTACCTCTGTGTTTTGGCGAGGCAACTAAAATCTGCCAATATTTACTCGATGCAGATAAATGTTATGAAACAACAGGGTTATTAGGAATAAAGACGAATACCTCTGATTCTACTGGCCAGGTAATAGCGCAAGTTGATGCATTTACCGTGTCAGAAGAACAATTATTGGAAGTCCTGTCACGATACAAGGGCACAATAAAACAGACACCATCTATGTTTTCTGCATTAAAACATAATGGAACACCTTTATATCGTTTCGCACGGGAAGGGATTGAGATTGAACGTAAGGCCCGTGACATTTTAATTAGCCAATTGCAGTTGGATCACTTTGATGGCAAACAGTTTTCCTTAACTGTTAAATGCAGCAAAGGAACCTACATACGTAATCTGGTTGAGGATATTGGTGATGACTTGGGTATAGGTGCTCATGTAACCCGTTTACACAGGTGCTATACTTCAGGATTTGAAAATATGCCGATGTATTCTATAGACGAATTGCAGGAAATGTCTTTAGAACAGAAGCGAGATTGCCTGATTCCTATGGATAAGGCTGTTGATTATTTAACAGCAGTTACTTTGTCAGCGGATGAAGTGCTTACTATTCGTCAAGGCAGAGTAGTTGTTAATAAGTTGGATGTTAATGGAGAAAATTGTGTACGCCTGTATGATGAAGGTGCACAATTTATTGGATTGGGTGAACAAACCAATGGTCATTTAAAAGCGAAACGCTTGCTTGCTTTCCCATCATGATATTAATGGGGCTGTTATTATCTGTGCTTTCTTAAACAGGTATTTTTTTGTTTTAAGATAAGATTGTCAGATATGTGTTGTTAAGATCAGCCAATTAGACCGTGTTTGGAAAGAAAATATGAAATTTTTTGCACAAATTAATTTCCAGCACTTGTTTCGTCTTGCTTGCCTTGGTAGAATGTCCGCCTTTAAATGAATACTTAGCTTAGTTCCAGGAGTATATAATGTCGCTAAATAGCGCGGAAAAAGCAGAAATTGTTAATACTTACAAGCGTGCCGATAAAGATACTGGCTCACCTGAAGTACAGGTTTCTTTAATTACTGGCAGAATCAAATATTTGACTGACCATTTTAAAGGAAATAAAAAAGATTTTCATTCAAGACGTGGTTTGCAAGAATTGGTGAACAAGCGCCGCAAACTATTAAAATATTTGAAGCGTAATGATCAAGGTCGCTATCAAACTTTAATCCAAAGTCTGGGATTGAGAGATTCTTATTGATTGATGAGGTTACAACAGTCTCTTGGGAGACGCATCAAACATATGATCGTTTAAAAAAAGGCGCAGTTTTCTGCGCCTTTTTTTTCGTTAAAATTACTTAATGGGGAACATTACGTGACTAAAATTACAAAAGAAATAGCATTTGGTGATCATACTTTAGTGCTGGAAACCGGGGAAGTTGCCCGTCAGGCAGATGGTGCTGTACTGGTAAGTATGAATGGGACACAGGTTTTGGTAACTGTTGTCGGTAAAAAAGACGGTGGAGAAAACAATGGTTTCTTCCCTCTTACTGTAAACTATCAAGAAAAATTCTACGCTGTTGGTAAAATTCCTGGCGGTTTTCAAAAGCGCGAAGGCAGACCAAGCGATAACGAAACATTAATTTCACGCCTTATCGACAGGCCAATCCGTCCTTTATTCCCGGATAACTTCCGCAATGAAGTTCAGGTAATTGCTACCGTACTGTCACTTAATCCTGAAGTGTCTTCGGATATATTGGCTATGGTTGGCGCTTCTGCTGCACTGGCAATATCCGGTGTACCATTTAACGGACCTATAGGTGCTGCCCGTGTGGGTTATAAAGACGGTATCTATTTATTGAATCCCAGCAGAAAGGATCTGGAACAATCACAACTTGATTTGGTTGTCGCCGGAACTAAAGATGCCATTTTAATGGTTGAATCTGAAGCGAAAGAATTAAGTGAAGACATCATGCGTGGCGCAATCATGTTTGGCCATGAAATGATGAAATCTGTTATCAAGGCAATAGAAGAGCTGGCTAGAGAGGTTGGTAAAGCGCGATGGGAATGGACTGCTCCAGAAGTTGATACCATGCTGCAAAATCGTATTGCTGACGTAGCAAAACAAGAAGTTGAAGCTGCTTATCTGATTAAAGATAAACAACAGCGTTACCAGCGTCTTGGTGAATTAAAAGATCAAACAGTTGCTGCGTTAATGGTAGAAAATGATGAGTTGAAGGCTGATGCTATTGCTGACATGTTTGGCGAACTCGAGCGTGCAACAGTGCGTAATCGTATTCTTGATGGTGAACCACGTATTGATGGTCGCGATCATAAAACTGTTCGCCCTATATCCATACGCACCAAGTTCCTTGACAGAACTCATGGCTCTTGTTTATTCACCCGTGGTGAAACTCAGGCAATTGTCGTTGCAACTTTGGGTAATGATCGTGATGCACAAATTCTTGATGGAATTAATGGTGAAACCAGAGATCGCTTTATGTTGCATTACAACTTCCCTCCTTACTCTGTTGGAGAGACCGGACAAGTTGGCAGTCCCAAGCGTCGTGAAATTGGCCATGGCCGTTTGGCAAAGCGTGCTCTGATGGCAGTATTGCCTGAAGCAGGTGATTTCCCCTATGTATTACGTATTGTATCTGAAATTACGGAGTCTAATGGTTCAAGTTCTATGGCTACTGTATGCGGTACCAGTCTGGCTCTGATGGATGCCGGTGTGCCCTTAAAAGCACCTGTTGCTGGTGTTGCTATGGGATTGATCAAAGAGGGTGACCGTTTTGCTGTATTGACCGATATTCTGGGCGATGAAGATCATTTGGGCGATATGGATTTCAAAGTAGCTGGAACCGAAAATGGAATTACCGCCTTACAGATGGATATCAAGATCACCGGTATCACCAATGAAATTATGGAGCAGGCTCTGGAGCAGGCTTTAGCGGGCCGTATGCATATTCTTGGTGTAATGAATAATTCCCTGTCTGAGCACAGAGAAGAATTGTCTCGCCATGCCCCAAGAATTACTACTATGAAAGTCGCAGAAGACAAGATTCGCACTATCATTGGTAAAGGTGGCGCTACAATTAAAGGCCTGATTGAAAGTACTGGAGTGTCAATTGATATTGATGATACTGGAGTGGTTCAACTGTTTTCTCCAGACATTGATGCCCTGGAAGAAGCACAAAAGCAAATTAAAGCATTAATTGCAGAAGTCGAAGTAGGACAAACCTATCAGGGTAAAGTCAGCAAAATTGTAGATTTTGGTGCCTTTATTAATTTACTGCCAGGCAAAGATGGTCTACTGCATATCTCTCAGATCTGTAATGACAGAACCCAAAAAGTCGAAGATGTTTTAAAAGAAGGTCAAGACATTGAAGTATTCGTAGCAGGTATTGATAAGCAAGGCCGAGTAAAGCTGGAGTGGAAAGACAAGCCACAAGCCGCAACGCCTGCTAAAAGTGAGTCTGCACCTGCTGTTGCAAATGCAGAAGAATCCGAGCCTGTTAATGCCCATAGTGATGATGCTGAAGAATAATCAGCATCTATAAATTGTGCCTGTTAATTGTCCTGCCATTTCGGTTGGGGCATTAACAGGCTTTTTTATTTGATTAAACCATTCCTGAGGCAGGGTACATGTTACGCTTCAGCGAGCATATGGGGGAGCGAAAATATAAACCGCTTTGAGCACCATTTAAAAACCAGGATGCTCAAGTAGGAACAACTTTTCTTCCTTGCTGGATTGCCTGCCTAAAATGAGGTTGCGGTGAGGGTAGCGACCAAAGCGCTCAATGATACTGGCATGTTGCTTTTCAAAATCAAGATTGTACTCAAGCCCTGGTTCTGAGAATAACTTTAAGGCCTGATGATGTATCGCCATTGATTCGCTATGCATAAAAGGCAGATACATAAACGTTCTCTGTACTGTGGGTAACTGCGCAGGTATTCCGCGACGAATAGCTTCCTGGGCCAATATCAGAGCCATGCCGTCATAAGCAAAACTTTGCGGTTTATTGCGAAAGATATTTCGTGAGAATTGATCGAGTATGATGATCTCAGCCAAACATCCCGATACAGTATGACGCCAATCAGCAAGCTCACCAAGACTGGCCTTGTGATGTACGGACGTGAAACGCGAGGTAATCATGCGATCCAAATCAGGATCTTTTTGCCACCATTGCTCAGGTGTTAAATCATTAAACCAGAAATTAAGGATGGTTTCAGCATTCATATTTATGTCCTATAGTGATGCATGATTAAATAATAGAGTTCTTGCATAACCCACGTCTTTTGCTGTTATGCCTCCATTGTACTTATAATTTATGATCTTTAGTGACAACAGTCCAGCCATCACCTCTTTATTTCTTTATTACCAAATTGAGCTTATAGATAATAAAAGAGTTGTCTGGATGTGCTAAATTTATCATAATGCCCCTTTTTAAAACGAACGGTATTATGCCTATTAAATTAGTAACGCAAAACATATTAGAAGATCTGGTGCATAAGGCTGAACCAAATCAGGAAGGAAAAACAGCAGATTATATTCCAGAGTTAGCGAATGTGAATCAGGAGCTAACAGCAATAGCGGTACATGCATTGGGTCAAAGTCCGCTGTCCTATAGTAACGATACCCTTCATCCGGTTACGTTACAAAGCACGGCCAAGATGATCCCTTTGATTGGCCTGCTGGAAGAGTGTGGTGCAGAGCAGTTATTTGAATGGGTTAAGGTAGAGCCTTCAGGTGATGATTTTGCTTCCATTACCCGTTTGGAGCAATTTGGCCCCAAGCCGTCTAATCCTATGTTAAATGCCGGTGCCATCACTTTGTGTTCGCGTATTCCAGGAACAGGTGAGCAGCAGTTTGGATGGCTGGAACACTGGGTGCAAAAATTATTTAATCAAAAGCTCAGTATTAATCCCCTGGTTTTTGCCTCTGAAAAAAGAACGGGCAACCGCAATCGCTCTCTCGCCTATTTACTTAAAAGCAGAAATAACCTTGGGACTGATGTCCATGAAACATTAGATTTGTATTTTGCTTTGTGTTCCTATGAAGCGCTGTTAGAACAAATGCTTTTTTTACCTACCTTGTTAGCTAATGGTGGCGTGTCGCCAGACAGTGGTGAACGGGTCATCTCAGCCGAAACCTGCAAAATTACCTTGGCGATTATGGCTACTTGCGGGTTATATGATGAAAGCGGGACCCATATGGTTAAAACCGGTATGCCTGCTAAAAGTGGGGTATCTGGCTATACTATTGCTGTTCTTCCAGGGAAAGCCGGGATTGTAGTCTTAAGTCCAAGAGTGAATGACAAAGGAAACAGCATAAGGGGAGAAATGATGCTGGAAGGCTTATCTAAAGTAATGGACTGGCACTTTGCCTTACCTTAATGTTGTACTCTTCGCGGCCTGTATTGTGACTCCCTAATAAAGAATACAAAAGAGCATCATGCTAAGAAAACCGAGCCGCGACCGTAAGGAAGCGGAACAGTTCGATGTACTCCATTGTAGGTGTATCTCCAAAATTTCCGCTCCCTTACGGTCGCGGCTCGGTTTTCTTTACGCAAAAAGACGCGCTCAGGACGACGTAGATCTGAGGGGCGGAACATTCTTATACAGAACATTGATACAGGCGAGTTCAACGAGTTAAATTTAAAAACTCCATGCGGCTGTCAGCATTGCTACGCATTTCACCTAGCATCACAGAGGTTGTCATCACCGAGTTTTGTTTTTCAACACCGCGCATCATCATGCAAAGATGTTTGGCTTCGATAACTACAGCGACACCGTGCGCACCAGTAATGGATTCGATGCATTGGGCAATTTCACCAGTTAATCGTTCCTGAATCTGGAGGCGACGAGCATAAAAATCAACGATACGAGCAATTTTGGATAAACCGATGACTTTACTATTGGGCAAATAGCCAACGTGGCATTTGCCAAGAAAAGGCAATAAATGATGTTCGCACAATGAATAAAGTTCTATATCTTTTACGATGACCATTTCACTCATTTCAGACTCAAACAAAGCGCCATTGATGATGTCATCAATGTTTTCAGTGTAACCCTTTGTCAGATAACGCATGGCATTAGTCGCTCGGGCGGGGGTATCAATCAACCCTTCTCGAGTGACATCTTCACCAAGTTCTTTGAGTAATTTTTTGTACAGTTGTTCCATAGCAAGAGTTCCTAACCGGGCGGCCAAGTCATTTGACGTCCGCCTAATAAATGTAAATGAATGTGGTAAACTTCCTGCCCGCCACCAGAGTTAACATTAAAAACCAAACGGTAACCCGCGTCACTTAGCCCTTCACTTTTAGCTAAGTGTTTGGCTTTTAAAATCATTTTTCCCAGCAGTTGCTGGTCTTCATCCTGAGCGTCATCAATTGTCGCAATATGCTTTCTGGGTATGATGAGTACATGGGTTGGGGCTTGAGGCCGTATATCGCGAAAAGCGATTAAATCATCATCTTCAAAGACAATTGTAGCCGGGATTTCACCTTGAGCAATTTTGCAGAATAAGCAATTCATAACAAACCCTGATGTGTATACTCGGTGTGAGCGTAATTAAAAAAATGATATTATACAGTTCCTTCATGAGATTGCGACAGCTTGTCTTTGCCTTTTGGCGCAATTTTTCGCATAATAGTTGTTTTATTTAGTATAAGGGTACATAAATGAGTTTAATGGAAATCAAGAGTGGTCGGAATGTCCCAAATGAAATCAACGTTATTATTGAAATCCCTATGCATGGCGAACCGGTAAAATATGAAGTAGATAAAGAAACCGGAGCCCTGTTTGTTGATCGATTTATGGCGACAGCTATGTTTTATCCAACAAACTATGGTTACATACCCAACACTTTATCTGAAGACGGTGATCCGGTCGATGTATTGGTTATTACTCCGGTGCCTTTAATTAGTGGCGCTGTAATCCCCTGTCGTGTAATCGGTATGTTAAAAATGACGGATGAAGCAGGAGTTGATGCTAAATTACTGGCAGTACCTACCACAAAACTCAGTAAGATGTATCAATCGGTCGAAACATATAAAGACATACCCCAGCATTTATTATTATCTCTGGAGCATTTCTTTAACCATTACAAAGACCTGGAAGAAGGCAAATGGGTTAAAATTGATGGATGGGTAGGTCCTGAAGAAGCTCGTGCAGAGATTATGTCCAGCGTTGAGCGTTTTAACCAGACACACAAGTAATCGATGTGTAGCCCGGAGTTCCTCATTCAAGCTTGAAACTCCGGGGTACAAAAAAGGGAAGGGTATTTTGAGCCTAAAATGAAATGTCAACAGACCCTAAGGAAATCAGGTGCAACTTCATCTTTCTACGCTGTTAATCGCTCTGTTTGTTTTGATTTTTTTATCAGCCTTTTTTTCGGGATCCGAAATTGGCATGATGTCCATCAACCGCTATAAATTAAGATATCTGGTTAAAAAAAATAACAAGCAGGCAATCCGCGTTAACCAGATGCTCTCTCGTCCTGATCGATTATTAAGCGTCATATTGATTGGCAATACCCTGGCTAACATTGTTGCCTCTACCATCGCAACCTTAATAGGCCAGAGATACTATGGTGATCTGGGTGTTGCCGTTGCTACAGCGCTTTTGACTTTTGTGATTTTGGTTTTTGCTGAAATGACTCCTAAGACTTTGGCCGCGATTTATCCTCAACAAGTTGCTTTTGCCTCATCATTTCCATTAAAAATGTTACTCAAAATTTTTGCCCCTCTTGTCCGTGCTATCAGTTTCTTTTCCAATGGCATTTTACGCTTGTTTGGCATTTCAATCAGCCGCATTCAAAAAGAAGCGTTAACTGGAGAAGAGTTACGATCTGTTGTCCATGAAGCGGGTGGTTTATTACCGGTTGAGCATAAAAGTATGTTAATCAGTTTACTTGATTTGGAACAGGCAACCGTCGAAGACATCATGGTGCCTAAATCAGATATTGTCGGCATTGATTTGGATCAGCCCTGGTTACAACTTCTCGAACAATTGGAAACAGCACAACATACTCGACTACCTGTTTACCGGGGCTCTATCGACAATCTGGTCGGCATGATCCATGCCCGCGATGTGCTTAATTTAGCCCTGGAAGATAAATTGGACATTGACAGTTTTTTGAATAGCGCTGATGCCCCCTATTTTATTCCTGAGGCCACCCCGTTAAACATTCAAATTTTAAATTTCAGAAAGATGAAACGACGCAGTTGTTTTGTGGTTGATGAATACGGGGATATATTAGGCCTGGTGACCATGGAAGACATACTTGAAGAAATCGTTGGCGAATTTACAACTGATATTGCTGCTTTAAGCCGTGATATTACACCACAGGATGATGGTTCGGTTATCGTTGATGCAAGTTTAACCCTTCGTCATCTGAATCGTATGATGAGCTGGAATTTACCGTCAATCGGCCCCAGGACCTTAAGTGGACTAATCATCGAATATTTAGGTTATATCCCTCCCGCAGAATCTTGCCTGACTATAGAGAATTATCAGATTGAAATATTGAAGGTCAGCGATAATACGATTAAAGGCGTTAAAATCAAGGTCGGAAAGAAGCGAAAATAGATTTAAATCAGACACAAATAAGGCTCTGTGCCGCAACAAAACTTCCGCTTCCTGACGGTCGCGGCTCGGTTTTCGTGCGTTCGTATTGACTTCATCGTGCACCGGAAACCGAGCCGCGACCGTCAGGACATATCTTTATACATAAGTATTGCCAACTTATTTAATAACCATCCATGGCGTGGAATGTTATCCATGCCATGGAAAAATCGCGCATTCGCTGTAAGCCTTGCCACATTACTTTTGGGCCAGGAAATCCATCAGATTTTCTAGCCAGAAAGCCCCCTAGCTTTGCTATCATTATAATCATATCATTAAGAGAGGGGGGGACTTTGGGTGGTTTTTCTTTTTTTAGCACGGCATAAACAGACTTCCACTCACATTCATCAAAGAAGACATCACAACTTATCTCAGGACAAGTC
>NZ_KB892437.1 GCF_000373765.1 Legionella shakespearei DSM 23087
CACGTTATTCCGATTCACGTTATTCCGATTCACGTTATTCCGATTCACGTTATTCCGATTCACGTTATTCCGATTCACGTTATTCCGATTCACGTCGTCCTGAGCGCGTCTTTTTGCGCGAAGGATCTCCTGAAAGCGGCATGGTGCCGATCCTTCGTGCAAAAAGACGCACTCAGGACGACGTAGAGCGTTCTACTCAAGGTCGCGACTGCGATTGCTCTTTTTCCTCTGTTTCATTAGTTGATTTACGTTTCTCATTGAGTATTTTATAAGGAACATAAAACACGCCAAAGAACAGAACCCCCAGCTCTATTAATTCAAAACAGGGGAATGAGGTTTTCTGCACCTGAGGGTTAGGGCTGTCATGAGATGTGCATAAAGAACGCCGGCCAAACAAAGTATTAGCAGTTCGATACTGATTTTTTAAGATGCCTAACATATAATCCCCTTTAGATTTGTCCAAATCCTGTCACAAATTGTAAATTAATGCAATATGTGGCATTATATTTGTCATTTTGTTTGGCTCTATTTCAATACCCCGTAGTTGTTACGGGAGGTGTACTAATCAATAGTACTTGATAATGCACCTTTAAATATCAAGAGAGATGTAACCATGAAGATTGTATTATTAGCAGGTGCACCCGGCAGCGGTAAAAGTACACAGGGTGCTGCATTGATGAAAATGAATGCCAATATTAAGCATCTTTCATTGGGTGAGGTAGTCCGTAACATTATAAAAGATCCTGAACATCCTCTTGCGCAAAAGTACCATGCGGTTATCAGCAGTGGAACATTATTACCCGATCATGTCATTGCTGAAATTTTAGCAAATGAACTGGAACAAATTGCAGATCAAAATACCGTAGTTTTGCTTGATGGTTATCCAAGAACGAGTGCACAATACCAAAATTTTAAAGAACACTGGGGAAATCCTGCTGGCATTATTCATTTGGATGTTTCTGAGCAAGAGTTAGCGGAGCGCATGGAACATCGACAGGACTCACGTAGCGATGACAATGAAGCAGCAATTGCCAGACGATTGGATTTTTACAAAACCACAACATTACCTGTTCTTGAACTGATAAAAAAGGAACTCGATAAGAACTCAGTGACTGTCAGTTCGAGTGACTCTATAGAAGCAACCAGTATCTTGTTGTATGCAAGCCTGCAGCATATGCAAGATCTTCATACTCTATTAAGTACCGCAAGTACCACAATACCTGAAGAAAAAACAGTTGATCCGGTTGTTACACCTGTCTGGTTTCATTCTGTAGTCTCTCCATTATGGCAAACTTATAGTGAATATCAGACTGTTGCGGCAGTGCAGGAAACTTATGAGACCACAAATTTTTCCTTTTCTCTCTTAGGTAAAAAAATAGTCTATCTTGAAACTGCTGCAGAAATTGAAACTATTTTGCGAGCGCGTAGCAGCCTGGGTCATGTATATCGACACTTCTCTATGGCAGCAGGTTTAAAGCATGACTTTGTTGCTACAGACAGTCATAATCCTGCATCATATCGTCGGGAGGATGGACAGATTAATACCTGGAAACTGATTCATAATGCTTTTGGTATGGCGGTGAAAGGTGACAAGGCACGTATTGAACATTTGATAGACGTCCACTTGGATCAGACTTTTCTGGCTGAAAAGACCTTTGAACTGGATACCACTTTTGATAGATTTTTTTGCTCCTTTTGGTCTGATTACCTCTTCGGATCCACTGTTTCTCCTCAAAGTTATATGGAAAACCGCGAGGCCATATTAGCGGTGATGAGGCAATGCTTTTACAGTAATAACTACAAGGCTCTGGATCCAACCGGCTTATCAAGCCTTTTGTACAGTTATACTGTGAGCAATGAGCTCAAGGAAGCTAAAGAAAAGATTAAATCGTTCATTAGCAACTCAACTGCTACGTCATTCACTCAGCGCTTTAAAGCAGCGTTAAGGCAATTAAATGAATCTGAAGGACTGGAACTTTCGGAAGATACATTAATGGACATGGTCGCCGACAACGTATTCGATCTCTTTTTTGAACCCGATTTTCTTGAAAATGTAATGTATGAAACCTTGGCAATTGCAATAAAGGAACATGTTGACTTGCGTGAAGGCAAAGAGCGAAGCAAAGTGTATTCGCAAGGCATGAAACAAGGATACCTTTTTCCTATGCGTTCTCGTATTTTAGAAGAGGCTGTAACTCTGCCAGACGGCACAAGCATTGCCGCGGGAAGTCATGTTTATTTCAACTTAAAAAAAGCAGGGCTTTACCATTCATCAGGCCCAAGGCGTTGTGTTGGTCAGGCTTATACACACTACTTCAAAGAGCACTTTTTCAATCGTATAGAAGGCATAGATTTTAAAGTGAAAAGTGTCAGCTTTCCTGAAGAGAGAATGGCAATGGTGGCGAATGAAAATGTACCAGGATCTCCTGAGAGATATCAGGTGAGTTGGAATTTAAAGCGTGATGAGGCAATGCGGCATTTACCTTACCATAATTATAAAGGAAATAAATTTTTTAATGTTTTAGCCCTACATCAAAAACCAGATCTCAATGAGCAAATGGTGAAACAATGTAAACTAAAAATTAAACACTTTTTGGACAAACGCGAGATAGACATAGACAAGGTAGTCATTGTAACTCCCGAAGTCAGAGGCCTTCCATTAGCTGCCCAGGTAGCAAAAGAACTGCGAGTCCCTCTTTATACTATACGCAAAAAGGGTGGCTACAAAATGGCTGAAAGCGAAGTGTACACCGAGAGTTATGATAAAGGTTATGGCGATCCTGATGTGGTGGAATTACCGGTAAAGGAAATCAAAGACTTAGCCGGTAAAAAGGTAATTTTTCTTGATGATGGTCTTGCAAGCGGACAAAGCGCACTGGCTTGTATCAAACTGATTGAGAGACAAGTGAGTGACGAGGATGAGGCGGCACAAGTCCTTATGGTCTTGACTTCATTGAAGCATGATTATGTGGAAACGACACCCAAACTCTCTGAGCATTGCAAAGTGAAAACATTATTCGACTGCCATGGTGGAAAAATGCCTGCCGAGCAAGAAGAAGCAAAGATTCAAATCAAGTTGGGCTAGTCTGTCACTATGAGATTATGAGGAGATAGTTGGCGCACGAATTAACTCATCACCATCTTCGTTCTTAAGGGTGAGAAAGGTAGTGCCCGCTAATAACGTGAGTATGCCCAGTGCAATGAACGTGTGTTGGAACGTACTAATAGTCAACGTATGGTTGTTAGAAAATTCATAGGTAAAAAGGCTGACCAGGATTGCCGAGATGGCGACCCCAAAGCTTTGTGCCAGTTGTTGTATTGTGCTCATAATACTTGTTGCCGCACTGACATCATCGTCATTCACATTGGCATAAGCCAGAGAATTCATCCCGGTATATTGGAGCGCAATCAAAAATCCGTACATGAAGGTTAAAAAGGCGATTTGATAAGTTGATGTGTCTGGATTAATGGCTGCAAAAGAACATAAGGAAAGGCTGACCAGAATGGTGTTTAAAATAAGCAATTTTTTATAACCTAAAAAGCGTAATATATAAATTGCCAAAGGTTTTACTAATAAGACTCCCAAGGCAACGGGTGTGATAAGCAATCCTGATAGGCGAGGGGAAAAGCCCAGAATAATCTGCAGCAATAAGGGTAACAGAAATGGGATACCGCCAAAGCTTAATCGTGCCAGTAAATTGCCTAATATAGAAACACGAAAGGTGCGTAAGGATAATAAATCTACTTTAACAATAGGGTGTTTTTTATCACGTGAATGACGTACATATCCGAACAGAAGAACCACGGCAACAATAATCGTTAAAACAGACTGGCTTAACGCAACATCTGATTCACTGAATATAGATAGTCCATAGGTTAGGGTTGCCAAACCGGAACCAAAGAGGATAAAACCAGTCTTATCCAATGAGTGAACGGGGCGGGGCGGCATTTCTGGCAATAGTTTCAGCGATAAAAGCACAGTTAGAATGCCGAAAGGGACATTAACCCAGAAAATCCACCGCCATGAAAAATGTTCGGTAATGACGCCACCTAGCAGAGGGCCTAACATCATCCCTAATGATGCAACCATGACTACTATACTCATCTTGGAAATCAATTCACTTCGTTCACAGGTCCGTAAAATAATGAGGCGACCTACCGGCATAGTAAGCGAACCACCAAGCCCCTGAACAATGCGAGCGAGAATCAGCTCCCATAGATTTTGGGTAAAACCGCACCAGATGGAACTTAGAGTAAACACGCTAACTGCAAGAATAAACACTTTCTTGACGCCGAATTTATCAGCTATCCAACCGCTAATAGGAATAAAAATAGCAAGGCTTAAGAGATAGCTAATCAGAGCCAGTTTAAGATTAACCGGATAAACGTTTAAACTATGCGCCATCACTGGAATAGCCGTGTTGATGATGGTCGTATCCACGGCCTCCATAAACATGGCAAAAGCTACTATGATGAGAATGATATTTTTCTTCATGTATTGATTATAAAGATTTTTTATTGTGAAACAATCGCTTATAACGGCTACGATAGAATATATTTAACAACACACAAACATCGGTACCAAGCCTTTCTCGGTTGCAAGCAACCGGGCTACAGCCCTGACGTGGTACGGTACCGTAGCCCGGCCTGCTTGCAGCCGGGATCAAATAGACACCATGCCACTTTCGGGAGATCCTTCGCGCAAAAAGACGCGCTCAGGACGACGTGGATCTTCCTGAGCCTACAAGCCCCCTCCATGAACTAATCTTAAAGTGTAGTCCGTTCTGCTTGCACCGAAATCTTTGCCCATCCCCGATCTACGTCGTCCTGAGCGCGTCTTTTTGCGCGAAGGATCTCCAAATATTGGCATTATGCCGCTTTCAGGATCGTAGCCCGTATTAGGCGTCAGCCGTAATACGGGATCGAAGTTGTAATAAACCCATTCCCGTATTACGGCTACGGTTAATTACTCACCTGAAAGCGAATCAACGTAATCAAACCACTCCAGTATTTGGTCCAATGGTGATCGTAGTAATCGTTGTTTTTCACTCGCTTCAATACAACACCATTTTCTACCTTGAATAGTGGTGCAGTATCATTCATTTCCGGGATTTTGGAATAATCAGGAAGAAGATCCATTTCTGGAAATTTATCAGGAATTTGTCCAGTCAAGAAGGCATTATACACACCATCAGCAGAGCGCTGCATGGCATCCAGCATGACCAGTCTTTGCATCTCAGCTTCAGGTTTGTACAAGTAACCGTCACCATAAGCTACCCAACTCGTGCCTTCAGCATTGACTACGTTTAAACCATGCCTGTTGTCTTCATTATGCATTAAATTGGCGATAAGAAGATTTAACGCTGCAGGCAAAAATACGCCTTTCGCAATCGCACGGCGAGGTGTTCGCATGTGTCCTGCAGAAAATGAATCAGTGAGATAATGATTGGCAAACGCATTTTGTGCATAGGCCAATTCCAACAGGCGATTTGCTTCCTGCTGATCACCTGCCTGCATTTTGGTAAAACCTTCTCTTGCCGTTTCCATGGCATAGCGGTGTCCTGTCCTGTATGCCGTCAACGAGTCGGGGGCAAAATGGTCAAAGTTAGCCTGAGCTAATTTGATGTAACTGCCAAAAGGGATAAACGCACTGATTACACTGCCACCGCAAGTCAGCTTGTTGAGTTCCTTTGTAATAGTCACATCGTGCTTATCATAAAAATCCCAATCATTAACACCTTCGCTACGTGCTATTTCGAGATCCTTTTCGACACTGCCCATATATTTATCCAGAGTTTTAGCCTGATTTAATGGGTTGGAACAACGTTTATTATTCGCCTCACCCTTAACACCCAGGGCATCGAATTGGGCTTTAAAGCAATTGGCCTGATCTGCTGGTTTGCAATTGGAAATAGGGTGTGATGCGTCACCAAACATATCACCACCATACATAACAATCTCACCGTAGCTTAATTTAAGCCCGTTAGGTAAAGTCAGCTTTACAAGTTCATTGGCAGAGTCAGTTCCTGACAAGTGAAGTTTTACATTGTCTCCTATGTTTTTATGTTCAAGGCTTGAAAAGCCGGGGCCATATTTTTCCATGAGTTGGGTCGTTGTTTCGGCTTTAAACGCTATACTGGAAGATGAACTATGAGCATGACAATGAAGAGCAACGAACAATGACAAAGGTAATGCCTGTGTGATATTCTTTAACATTATGTATTCCCTTGATTAGAATGTTAATTTTGTGGTCATAACTTGTTGATTGCTTCCGTGCAATACATAAAAAGTAGCACATAAATGGCATAAAGTAATAGTTTTGTGAGAATAATTTAGATGAGAAGAGTTAGAGCCAGACCCGATCAAGCACCACAAACAGCACATATTGTAAATCTGAGTCATGATGGAAAAGGAGTAGCCAGAATTGATGGCAAAGCGACTTTTATCCCCGGTGCCTTACCCGATGAAGAAGTTGAGTTTCAATATACACGAGTAAAAAAGGATTTTGATGAGGGGCGACTTTTATCGATCAAAGTACCTTCTCCTTTACGTGTAGATCCCAAATGCCCACACTATGCAATGTGCGGTGGATGCTCCTTGCAGCATATGAGTGAAGAAGAACAAATTCATTTTAAGCAGGAACAATTACTCGATTTGTTAACTCGTTTTGGGCATACATCTCCTCAGTCAGTTATTCCCCCATTGCTTAGCAAGCACTGGAATTACAGGAACAAAGCGCGTTTAAGTGTGCGTTTTGTGGAAAAAAAACAAGTGGCTATGGTGGGTTTCAGAGAGAGAAATAACCCGCGTTATATTACTGAAATTACCCAGTGTCCGGTACTAAATGCAAAGCTTGATGCAGACATCATCCCATTGCGGACTCTAATTGATGCGATGGAAGACAAACATTGTATTGCGCAAATTGAAGTGGCTGCCGGTGATGATGAAATCGGCCTGATATTTCGCAACCTGTCTCCATTAAGCACAAATGACGAATTGAAAATAAAGCAATTTGCAGAGCAATTTCATTATAAAATTTTTCTTCAACCAGGTGGACCTGATACCGTTCATTGCTTTTATCCTGAACATGCCAGCGAGTACCTGACCTATCAACTGCCTGACTTTGGCATTACCTTTCAATTTCACCCTACAGATTTTACTCAGGTCAATGCCGAACTCAATCGTAAAATGGTAAGCCTGGCTTTGCAGCTAATGGAGCTGAAAAGTGATGATTTAGTGCTAGACTTATTTTGTGGTCTTGGAAATTTTTCACTCCCTATGGCAAAAAAATGCGCCAGAGTAATTGGTGTGGAAGGCAGTAAAACCATGGTTGATCGTGCTTATATGAATGCCAAAGCCAATCAACTGGATAATGTAGACTTTTATGCTGCAAATCTGGATGATGTAGTGGAAGTGAATAATCTGGTGCAACAGCGATTTAATAAAGTACTTATCGATCCTCCACGTTCCGGGGCTTTGGAAATTGTAAAGCAAATTGATGCAATTAACCCTGAGCGTATTGTATATGTATCTTGTAATCCCGTAACATTGGCCAGAGATACTGATATTTTAGTGAATCAAAAAGGATATGTTTTGATTAAAGCAGGAGTTATGGATATGTTTCCTCATACCGCTCATGTGGAGTCAATCGCCTTGTTCGAAAAAGGATAAATCTCATGGTCAAAGTAAAAGATACCACTCCCTTAGCCTCCGATGGCAGTATCGATGTAGAGTTGTGGCTGCATCAATTATGCAGTAAAGGGTATTTGGACAATCTTGAACTGATCCGTAGTGCCTGCACACTGAGTCAACTTGCAGGACAAGACCATGCTACAGAAACAGGGCAAACCTGTTTACAGCAAGGCTTGTCTATGGCTGATTTGTTGGCTGACCTTGAAGTGGATCAGGAAACATTAGCCGCAGCGATCATTTTTGAAAATGTTCACTATGCCGATTTATCAATAGATGATGTTGAAGAGCAGCTAGGTCATAACATTGCCAAGCTGGTAAAAGGCATAGAAAAAATGAGTGCGATGAACAACGTACAGGCACTCAACAAATACCCGCAAAATAAAAACCAAATCGATAACATCCGCAAAATGCTTTTGGCAATGGTGGATGATGTCCGTGTAGTATTGATTAAATTGGCTGAGCGTTTATGCGTTTTGCGCACGGCTGGCCATCTGTCTGAAGAGGCGCGCCGACAATTGGCAACCGAAGCAATGGAAATTTATGCGCCTCTGGCTAACCGCCTGGGTATAGGGGCAATTAAATGGGAAATGGAAGATTTGGCGTTCCGCTTTTTGTATCCGGATGAATATAAAGCCATAGCGAAGGGATTAAAGGCGAAACGTTTGGATCGGGATAATTTTGTAAATGGAATTGTTGAACAGCTGAATCATCGAATTAAAGAAACCGGCGCTCACCATTTTGCTGTCTATGGCCGTTCGAAACATATCAACAGTATCCATAAGAAGATGCAGAGAAAGAATGTATCTCTTGATGAAATTTATGACGCTACTGCGGTACGGGTCCTTGTTGATACCGAGGCTCAATGCTATGAAGTTTTGGGCATGGTTCATACCTTATGGAAGCAAATTCCCGCTGAGTTTGATGACTATATATTCAATCCAAAACCCAATGGATATCAATCGTTGCATACTGCAGTGGAAGGCCCGGAAGGGCGGGTTTTTGAGGTTCAGATTAGAACATTCCATATGCATGATCTTGCTGAAATGGGTGTTGCTGCACATTGGAAATATAAAGAAGGCGGCGTGCAACAAAAAGAAAGCCATGAACGCAAGATTGAATGGCTTCGTGATGTATTGGCCTGGCATCAGGAAATGGCTGCCAATAAAGGCGTTGCTGAAAATAGTGCTACAGAGTTTCTTGAAGACAGAGTGTATGTATTTACTCCGGATGGTGATGTTCTGGATATGCAACAAGGGGTCACACCACTCGATTTTGCCTACCATGTCCATAGTGATCTGGGGCACAGATGCCGTGGTGCAAAAATTAATGGCCATATCGTGCCGTTAACCTATCAGTTGAAAACGGGTGATAAAGTTGAAGTATTAACCGGAAAGGAAATTAAACCCTCGCGAGACTGGATCAACCCGCATTTGAATTATTTGAAAACTGCTCGAGCCAAGGCAAAGGTCTTGCATTGGTTTAAGATGCAGGATTATGACGATAATGTTCGTGATGGACGTGAGATCCTTGAGAAAGAGTTAAAATCTCTAGGAATTAAATCCGACCGTCTAAATGAAGCCGTTACCGCTTTGCAATTTAAAAAGCTGGATGATCTGTATGCCAATCTCGGACGGGGTGATATAAAAATAGGCCAGATCGTTAATCGCCTGACTCCTCCGGAATCGTCAGAACAAAATATTTTAAAATTCGTTAAGCCCAAAAGTGAGGTGACTGGCAGTGATTTGCGTATAGAAGGTGTCGGTAATTTGTTGACCTTTATGGCTCGCTGTTGCCAGCCAGTGCCTGGTGACGATGTTATTGGTTACATCACAATTGGTCGTGGCGTTTCCATCCACCGTCGTGATTGCCCCAATATTATTCATGCAAGCGAAAAGCAAAAACAGCGTTTTTTACAAGTCAACTGGGGATCTAAAACTCGGGAAAATTATGTGGTTGATGTATTAATCAAAGCCTTTGATCGCTCTGAATTATTGAAGGATGTTACTTCATTATTGTCCAGTGAAAAGGCTCATGTGTTTGCACTGCAAACAAGCAGTAACAAACACGAGAATATGGCTTATATTACATTAACCATAGAAATAGATGGCTTAAACAGTCTGTCTCGCTTATTAGCTAAACTGGAACAAATTCCCAATGTCATTGAGGCCAGAAGACAGCTTTAGTTTCAATAGTTGTCCCGCATTAAGTTGGTGCTATTCGTAACCCGGCCTGCTTGCAGCTTATTCCCGTATTACGGCTACGCCTAATACGGGCTACACTCGCTGACTCTTCTACACACCCCGATCCACGTCGTCCTGAGCGCGTCTTTTTGCGCGAAGGATCTCCCGAAAGCGGCATGGTGCCACAGTATTTAGAGATCCTTCGCGCAAAAAGACGCGCTCAGGACGACGTAGATCGGGTAATGGCAAAGATGTGAAGCATCAGCTCCCGGCAGCAGTCGCCGTCTCCCAATCACCTCTTAGTTTATAATGCTAAATCAGGCTCTGTGCCGCAACAAAAATTCCGCTTCCTGACGGTCGCGGCTCGGTTTCCGGTGCACAATGAAGTAGATGCGAACGCACGGAAACCGAGCCGCGACCGTCAGGAAGCGGAACAGTTAGACTGGCACTTACTTAAGCTGTTTTTGTAGCCCGGTCTGCTTGCAGCCGGGAAAATGCGCTGGTTACACAGCCAAGTTCTAACTAAGTCTCCATTCCCGGCTGCAAGCAGACCGGGCTACAAAAACATTTTAAGCCAGTGCCATTCAGATCTGGGCGAGTCTACAATTAAATGTTATAAAAATAGCCAGATGTGCTTTTATAAGTGGCACAATTGAAATATAATAGCTCACAATGATTAATTTATAACGAGTTGCTTTTATGCCTTTAATTGAAGTTGAACATGAAGAACCAGATGTTAAGAATAATGCCGGTCTTGTGTTTTCGTTTAAAATGTACTCCGCGCCTACATCTAAATTTGAGTTTGATGGCAGTTTTAATTACCTGACTAGTGGCAGGCTTATTAAAATCGATACGAGTGAGATTCCCAGGCTTATTTCAGAAGGGGCTATTACCCCATCTAAACAAACAGTCAAAGCTTTAAATTTTATACCTGACTTAAAAGTGGATGGATTTGAAGTACATTCACTGCCAGACTCGATTCAAAGTATCTTAAGTAATTATAAAAAAACGATTCAGAATCTTACCGAAGCCAATTAAGACAGAATTTAAGAGTTGAGATTGAAACACTTTTGTCAGAGTATTTTGGTCTGCCTGCCGTGGCTCTTGATACGGTCTATAGAATTACTGATGGCCAAAGCAAAAACCCTTTTAAAGCCTTGCATCTGGTTCATGTAGATTTTCCTGAAGCAGGAATAGATAGAACTTTGCAGGCATTTGAAGGTGAGTGGTCACCGCGTGCTTTAACCAAAGGCCATGAATATGATGCTGAAAATTTGGAGTTAATGGTAAATATCTGGATGCCTCTGGATACTGTCGTTGCCTCGCCTCTCACGCTTTGCTCAAGGAGAAAGGTGGATTCAGAGAGATTAGTGGAATATATTGGTGTCAGAAGAGATGAACGTACTTTTTCCGCAGTAGGAATGACTGCTCCCGCGCACGGAAAAAATGACTCCTGGTTTTTTAAGCCCGGAATGAAAGGAGAATGTTATCTTTTTGATTCCACCAGAGGAATACATTCAGCCACTGAGTTTCCTGGTGAAACAGAAGTAAGAGAAATAAGGGTAGGGATTTTTAAAAGATAAGCGCACGTAATAGGTCAGGGGGGATCTCCCTGGTAGGGAGCACTGCCATTAGGTTAAAGAGCTCCGCCGTCCCGCGGCTTGTCCGCGGGATCCAGGGATCTAAGTTCGGAGTGAGATTCCTGGATCCCGCGGACAAGCCGCGGGACGGCGGAGTATCACTTAAGTTAACTCACGTTAACTTAACGGCAGTGCTGGTAGGGTGTGTAAATCGGAACGCTCATGTATCTCAGGTACCGGCTGTTTTCTATGAAACATGGACAAGCGAACTGTTTCAATAGCTTTTGTTTCGTCCCAGCGCCTGGCATAACACGTCACATATTTTCCTAATTCTTCAGTCATTTCTGAAACCTCATTGGAACGCCTTCTGAGCACTTCATCATAGTCCTGTAACGTAATCCTTTGAGGCTTGCTCATCAGATGCGCAATCAGTTCCGCGGTAAACAGGGCATCGTTAATCCCATGGCTGATATGAAAGAAGGGGCGTCTGAATGCATCACCCAAAAGTAAAAATATTTTGCCAGAGGGTGTTTGTACGTAGGCTTTATTTGCACAGGTAATCTGGGTGTTAAAAAGGAAAAATTTCACCTGATCTTTATTGGGGCCACTTTTTTTACTTGGGGTAGTGCAAACCACTTCAAATTCATCTGGATTGAACCCGTGTTGTGACAGCCTTTCGAACAGACCAGTCTCTATGTATTTGATGATTTCGACGATAGCATCTTCACGCTTGGTAGTCGGTTTCTTTAAGTGTTCGTATAAAGATTGAGGAAGTTCAATCCCGGCGTTAAATTTTGCTTTAGTCACTTCCTGATTGGTATAGCTGTGAGCAAACATAAGGTAATAAAGACAATAAGCAAAGGGTGGTTCATCGTCTGTGGTCTTTGCTCCTGGCAGGGCTATAAACTGAATGAAAGGAAATTTAAAGGGTTTGCCATCTTTACGCCTCAATTCCGCATAGAGTGATGCATTTCGCCAGTTTCTTGGGGTGTAAATAGTGTGATGTGCATCACTTTCTGTCAGATATTCAATAGTACTTTGATCTTTTCTGCTTAACACATCTGCCAAATAATGATTCGAACCATCCGCACCAATCACCATGTCAAAAGAAAATTCTTTCCAAAGATGGTCTGGCTTATAATCAGGCTCAGCAACCAGGCGTCCGGCATCAAGTGAAACTTCTGCTATACGATGCTTGCGAAGAAAGCTCACTTTCACACCAGGTGATGTCATTCTTTTTTCTAACTGGGCATGCAAAAAGCGCTCAATGTCTTTTATACCTATTCCCCAACTTTTTTGCATATAGGTTAAGAACTTTTCATCAGCTTTGGTTTTTTCCCCAATCAGTAATGATTTTAAATATTCTCTTGAACCTTTAGTCAGATAAACAATCTGTGGCCTAAGGTATGCCGCATCACGTTTATCGACCAACATAACAGAATAACCTAAATCCACCAGTTCAATAGCAGTAGCAAGACCGGATGGTCCCATACCTGAAATGATCACATCATAGTGATTTAATTTAAGCTTTAATTCTGCTTCGCCGGTCGAAATTCCACCGGTAAATGTATAATCTGCAGTAACAAAATGGTCTTCATTTATTTTCGGATCGTAGACAAATTGAATTTGGGTAGCCAGTGATTCATTAAGAATAAAATACTGTTCCCCAATATAAGATATAGCATTTACCAATGCTTTAGGTGGTGTACGATAATGACCACTGCGGTTGTCTATTTTACGTATTTTCCCCTGCTCAACCACAAACTTTCCAGCAAAGTACAAGGGAGCAGCCGCTGTAAAGCTGGAATGATAAAATGCACATTCTTTTGTTGAGCCGGCAAAGAGATCCCCATTCGGGGTAATCACAATAATAGAACTTCCTGACTCTCCGTGACCGCGGTATCGTCCCGTGTCGAAAGGTGTTAACTCATAAGTACCACCCTGCGGGGAGCGAGAAAAAGACAATCTTTTTATTAATCCATCACCGGCTCGTACTATTCTGTAAGTTTCCCTTTCCTCTGGTTTGTCGAGATAAACCACATTATCAGCCTTATCAGCAACCACTTCTTCTTCAGGTACTCTCAGGAGCAGTTCTTCTGGCAGATCGGATCTTTTTTGCCATGGCATGAAATCGGGTATGGCCATTTTGCATTGTGTGCGTAATGCCATTTGCTTTTTTATATACTCTGGATCATTGCTGCCTATAATAGCCATTACCATTGCTTCTGCACGATGCGCCAAATCATCAAGTAAAACTTTTTGTTCTGGCTCAGTCCCTTCCTCCAGAAGGTATTTGCATTGAAGCAAGAGCTGATAAAAGCAATCCAGGCGTTCATGGATGAGATTTGCCGCCATTAACTTTTCGATTATTTGCCTGATGATTTCATCATTAATGACTTCGCCGTCTTTGTAAGATATGGAAATAATCTTCATCTCGTTCTCTGGCTTCATAAATCTCTCTCTTTTCAGGATTAAGGGTAGGGATGTGGATCGGGAAACAACCTGGAACCATAGTCTTTAAAACGGGGATTGCCCAAGGGCGGGGTGCTTGGCAAGCACAAAGTCAGTAAATCAGGCGACCATACTCTCGGAACCTTGAGTCCAAAATTCTGGACTTCAGACGAGGTGAGATCCACGTAATATAATTGTTTGTCATTTTCTCTAAATGCAGAAATTAGATAACGTAATTGTCCGTCAATGTTATTAAACATCAGGTCTTCACTTAGTGAAGATGCCTGAACAGCTTCTGCGTTTAAAAAGTTTCTTGCAATAGCGTCTTTACCCTTTCCAAGTGAGTAATAAGTGATGTTGGCATTAAGATCAAACATCTGTTCTGTACAAAACTCATCTTGCTCATCAACAGACTCAGACATGTATTGCCGTTTGTAAATCAACATTCTTGCCAAATTAACAATGCTATACCCTTCAAGATACGCTTTAAACATAGCCTGTTCGAGTGATAATTCAATCCCCAGGCCAATAGATACATAAGGAGGGCCCTGATCGTGATCCCGATACCACAAACAGGCAACACTAAAGCCAGGCATATCCGGATTAGGTAATAAATAAAACTTTTGCTTAAAGGCGCTTTTCCTGGCGTGTTTTGACATGAATTTTGCCAAATGTGATGTTCTGTCATCGAGTTTAATTTCATAGCAGGGTGAGTCGGTGTACCAGTGCCCCATGGTGGAATCCAGTTGTATCAGTTCCAGGATGGCGCTATTTAATGCTAATTTGTAATTAATATGGGCAGCAGTTCCTGTTGAAGCGGCTGAGTTGACTAATAACTCCTGAGGCTGGCAATTATATCCAACAAAAAGAAGCTGGGCAGGGCACCATGCCGGTTCATTATCAAGCATAGAGGAAAGCTTGATCCACTGAATACTATCATCCTGATTGAATCGTTTGAAAATAAATTCAGGATCATCATATTGGTTGTCTGAAAATTGTGAAAAGAAACGTTCACTGACAACTTGCTCACCTTTTTTTACCAGTTCCGCATAGGAACAAAAACGTGTTGGATAATTTTGGCTGGCAGTACTCCAGGCCATCAATTGACAGTAGCGTTCGATTGTTTCAGCTAAAGACTTAATAAGGGTTTCATTACTACCCGTTCCTATACCACCGACATGATATCCACCTCTACCCGGATCTGGACGATTAAGCAAATGATGCACACCAGTCAGATATACACCTGAGGTAATAATATTGGGGTCGGCGCTATTAGGGGAGAGAAAACCAATATCCACGCCTATCCCGCAAAGTTTACCGATTAATTGATTAAGTAATCTGTGGGTCTGATAGCGAATTCCTGTGCCTTTTTGTAAGTGAGAAATATTCATAGCTACTCATCCTGCAATAAAGCTTGCACATCAAAATACAATTGCTGGTTGTCACGATGATGCACTGAGCCACAGGTGTCACAACTGGCTAAAGGTTGAACTTCATTGTATTTGAATTCCATGGTCGGTATATATATCGAAAACACTTTCCGCTGAGTAAATGTTGTACCCAATATAGAAAAATTCAGTATTTCCTGAGACGCATAACTGGCAGCGATATGGCTTATCACCTTATGCAATGGCATAGCAGGAAGAAGTACATTTCCGTTTGCAATGGCCTTTTTATAGCTTAAATAATTTTCTTTGTATTTAAGATTCATTAAAGCACGCTGTTCAAAACAGTCGTAACAGGGAGAACCCTGAGGTGTAATGGTTGGTCCAATAAACAAATAGGGTCCATCAATACTCACAGGAAGCCAGGTTACTTTGAGTTTGCGGCAAATAATATTGAAATAATGTGCTCGAACAGGGTTCATGCGATCCTGGGCGTACAGAACATACTTACCCGATAAATCAGAAAACAAAGAACAGGTTTTTTCTATTGCAAAAGCATCAAAGAAATCATTTTCACTTAATGACGCCAGTGTTTCCGTCATGCTTTTTGGTGCATTGGATATGCTGAGAACTTCTGCAGCCAATTCATCTTTCAATATATAAGAAACAGCCTTGGTTATTTCATTATCACCAAAAAGAACAATATCTTTTAGTACTTTATTGGAGGAAGAATAACGGTTCAAAGTGCTATTGTATAAAGAGGAGTAATAATCAAGCAGCGATTCGGAGCCATCGGCTAAAAGATCAAGCTGAGCCAGCTCATCGATTAATCCGCAGATTTGTTCGGGTGATGTATCAGTAGCATCGGCTATCTCATCAACCGAAGACTTGCCATCAAACAAGGCAATCACTTTGGATAAAAGCCCGGTATTCTCATCATCGTTCAGATAATGTGAACGGGACTCAAGACAACAATCGCGGATTTCGATGTGATTGGCATCATGGAAGATAACTGAAAATTGTGACTTTATTTTAGGATAGTACATCTTATTCTCTGGTTCCAAGGTAACTGTATACTCTGTAGCAAGAAAGAAGCATCATTTTTGTTTCTTACCTGCGCTTCAATTTGATTCGTTTCCATAACTCAATCCTGAGACAGGCATTTCATCCTTGAAATTCAAGCTTTACCTACTACAACTGCATGTAAAAAAGTTTGATATAAACCATCTATTTTCAGGATTTCATGAAGTTCCTCATCATAAAAACCACCGGCATCAACACTCGCTAACCCTTGAGCTACTGCGGCCAGATGAATATTCTGTGACATTGAACCACATTCCTGAAGAATAAAACGCAAACCTCTGGGGCCATACTTGCGCATGGAACGCCAGGGATTAGCTATCATAATCAAAAGTAAATTGGCTTTGACATAGGAGTTGGCGTCCGCTGAATTCACATGAGCATCGCGAAACAAACGAGCCGCTATATCAGCATCCTGTTCGGGGATTAAGGTATTCGCCAGCGGATCATACCCATACACGCCATTATTTATATGTTCAATGTTTTGGGTGGCAACATATAAATCTATGGGATAAAGAGCACCAGCACTTGCCGCTGCTCTGAAGTGTAATTCTACCTCAACACCATTGTTCAGCGTTGAATCACCAGTGCCTGTTATGCCCGCGGCAACTTGTATGATTTGAGCCATTTCTTTAAATGAAAGGAGTTCTGCTCTAAAATTGCGGCTACTACGTCTGTTTAATATCACCTGGTCTAAAGACATTCCCAGTTGCATTGACTCAACTGGCGGTAATTGTATCGCTAGCTCGGTTGCGTGAGTTCTTTTGCCTATTTGTGACAGAGTGCAAATGCCAGCATCATCCAGATAAATTTCATTTGTATTCAATTGTTCGGCATCATGACGATGAAAAATTGATGACTTAAGAAAATCAAAAGCATATTGCGGATTTTTTTGTTCAGTGAAGCGATAGGTATTTGTTTTAAAACCAACGGTCATTGACGTATCGCGGTAATCGTACGTATTACCCCAGACAGAACGATTGATGATTTCCTTTAATTGCACTGTTTTATTGGTTGGCTTCATAGTAAGGCTTAAAACCTGAACGTAAAAGATGAGTTAACTGAGCTGCATCAGATTAAAACAATCAGTTGCAGCTCATGAGCTGCTGTTCTAATTATTTATTTTTAGATGTTTTTCTGGAAACAGAGATACTGCAGGTTGAAGCGCCAGGCATAATCATGCTTTTGTTCAGGCTATCCTGACCAGCCAGGTGACGCGCTGTATCACGATTTTCTACAGAAGTTTCCTTTTTGATGTTCCAGGATTTGATGATACGATTGTTCATAATATTACTCCTTAAATTTATTGAATCGCCGCGGTCATTATATCTGGCTTTTTTATAAGATCAATTAAAAAACTTCTTGTTAAAAAATAAATCCCGCAACTACTGATCGCATCTCAGCAAGCAAGACATTATAGGTACGGCAAGCCGCACCTATAGACATGCATTCAATGCCTATCCGTTGCCGGGATAATTGGCTGATTATCTCATAAGGCGGAAATTTTCCTGTGTTTTCATGACCAATAATGATTAATTCCGGCTTGCATTGCAGTAACAGCTTAAGATATTCATCATCGATTTCCTGAATATTTTTTATTGCCAAATCAGCGATAATTTCCTCTCTGGAAACAATTAAACTGTTTTCATAAACTGTGGAATTGATTTGAATCTGTTTCTCATCATATGCCTGAACCGCGTGTTGTTCTGCTGCTTCTAAATTGATATTCATGATTTGGATACTTTATTGTGAAAGTTGTTATTTCTTCATTCAAAACAGTAGAAATGGCAACAGCCTCTAAGTTAGAATGCAATAATCAGCGTATATTACAGAGGTCAATATTATGAGTCAATTTCCGCGCATTAAACGATTACCGCCTTATGTATTTAACACATTGAATCAGTTAAAAACCGAGGCACGAGCGCGTGGGGAAGACATTATTGACTTTGGTATGGGTAATCCTGATCAGCCAACGCCACCTCATATAGTTAATAAACTGATTGAGGCGGCACAACGGCCTGATACGCACCGATACTCTATGTCTAAAGGCATACCCAGATTACGCCGTGCCATGTCGCAATGGTATATGCGCCATTATGATGTCCATTTAAATCCCGATACCCAGATACTGGCCACTATTGGTTCCAAAGAAGGTTTGGCACATTTGGCTTTAGCCATCAGCGGGCCTGGTGATACCGTACTTGTACCCGATCCTGCTTATCCCATTCATACTTACGGTTTTATCATTGCTGGTGCAAACGTAAAACAAATTCCCTTAATTGATGAAACTCAATTTTTAGCCGCGGTTGAAGAGGCAATCAACCAAACCTGGCCCAAACCTAAGGCTCTGGTTATTAATTTTCCGGCAAATCCAAGCACTCATTGTGTTGAGTATCCTTTTTTTGAAAAAGTGGTTGATTTGGCCAAGCGGAATAAAATCTGGATCATCCATGATTTGGCTTACGCTGATATAGTTTTTGATGGCTATAAAGCACCATCCATATTACAAGTTCCTGGAGCAATCGATATTGCTATAGAAACTTACTCCATGTCCAAATCGTATAATATGCCGGGTTGGCGTGTCGGCTTTGCCTGTGGTAATGAAGAGCTGGTCGCAGCACTCACACGCATCAAATCTTATCTTGATTATGGAACCTTTACTCCAATTCAGGTTGCGGCAATAGCAGCGCTTGAAGGGCCTGATGATTGTGTGAAAGAAATCAGGGATTTGTATGAGCGACGCCGTAATTTCCTTTGTGAAGGTCTGAATGATCTGGGGTGGGAAGTAACACCACCTAAAGCCACTATGTTCGTCTGGGCGCCGATTCCCGCCCATTATTTGTCTATGGGATCACTGGAGTTTAGCAAATACCTGCTTAAAGAGGCCCATGTTGCTGTGTCACCAGGAATAGGTTTTGGACAACAAGGTGATGGTTATGTGCGCTTTGGCCTCATAGAAAATAAAGACAGAATGCGTCAGGCTTTAAAAAACCTGAAAGCACTGTTTAAACGCGATGGTATATTGAAGGCAAGCTAAACATGGATGTCATTATTGATGCTGAGTGCGCCAGTGTTCCTGTGGATGCAGAATTACTTACATCACAAGGTTCGCTAGCCCTGAATTTATTAGCGCAACTCAATTATGACCCACTTAATCCTCCTGTGGCAGATTTGCTTGCATCTGCTCATCATCTGGATGGCGATTGGCTTGTTGTAACGCCAATCCATTGGGAGGCAAGCCATAATGATGCGCTGATCGTTGCCGCAGGACAGACTTTAAATCTTGAAGAGACTCAAGCAAAACACTTGTTTGAGTTATTATCCGCTTTCCTTGCTGTCGAAGGAATGACTCTTTATTACTGTGATAAAGACACATGGTTATTGTCCAACCCAGCCAGGCCTGAAATCCATGCCAAGCCCGTTTTTCGGATTATAAATCACTCGCTGATGCCTGAATTATCTCAATTGGATGCAAGCATGTATTGGCAAAAGTTTTTTACCGAATGCCAAATGTTTTTTGCATCTCAGTCTGATACATCGCCTGTTAATGGAGTGTGGATCTGGGGTGGGGCAAAGCTTGGAAGCAAAAAGGCCGTTTCAATATGTGCTGATGAGGATTCCTTGTCTTTAGCTCAAATTTGCACTAAGGATGCCACATTATATAACCCGGATATAGAACTTAAAAAATTTCAAATTCTTCTTATGAAGAATGGAGATAATCTGAGCATGAAACACCAGACGGAAATAAACCGGATTTCTGCACGATGGTATTGGAATAACTCAGCTTATAAAACACGTAGCCTCAATTGGTTTACCCGTATTTGGAGAACTCTGATTCATGCTCATTAAACAAAGGCCACAACCGCAGCACCTTCCTGAACTAACCAATGTTCCTGATGTACTAAAGCGTATTTATGCAACGCGTGGAATTACCCATGAATCGCAGCTGGATAAGCAATTGCAAACCTTGCTTCCTTTTACTTCCCTGAAAGGGATTAATGACGCCTGTGTACGTTTGGAAGTGGCATTAAGAGAACAACAGCGCATTTTAATTATTGGTGATTTTGATGCCGATGGTGCAACGTCAACTGCCCTGGCTATCAGCGCATTGAAAGCAATGGGTGCCAGACATGTAGAGTTTTTGGTTCCTAATCGCTTTGAATTTGGCTATGGCCTGACACCTGCAATAGTCGAAGTCGCACATAAATGGCAGCCTAAACTTATCATTACTGTGGATAATGGAATTGCCAGTATTGATGGAGTCGACACAGCGAATAAATTGGGCATTGATGTGTTGATTACTGACCATCACTTGCCCGCAGAACAAATTCCTGATGCTTGCGCCATAGTGAATCCTAATCAGCTGGGTTGTTCTTTTCCCAGCAAGTCTATTGCTGGAGTTGGGGTGATTTTTTATGTCATGCTGGCTTTAAGGCGGCATCTGGTTAACTCCAACTGGTTTAGTGAAATGAATATTCCTGAACCTAATATGGCGAGTTTTCTTGATCTCGTTGCCTTGGGGACTGTAGCAGATGTAGTCGGACTGGATCAGAATAATCGCATTATGGTGAATCAGGGCATGGCAAGAATCCGTCAAGGTTTATGTCGTGAGGGGATTAAAGCCTTAATTGAAGTTTCCGGCAGAGAGTGTTCGCGCTTGCGGGAATCTGATCTGGGTTTTGCTATTGCACCCAGACTGAATGCAGCAGGACGCCTGGATGATATGGCTTTGGGAATAGAATGTCTGATTACCACTGACAGGCAACAAGCTGTCAACTTTTGCAAACAACTGGATGATTTAAACCAGGAGCGAAAACAAATCGAATTAGAGATGAAAGAACAAGCCATGCTGGCCTTGGATAAATTATCTTTAAGTCCGGATAAGGACAATCATTTGCCTATTGCTTTGTGCCTGTTCGACAAAACCTGGCATCAGGGGGTTATTGGCATTTTGGCAGGGCGTATGAAAGAGCGTTATCATCGTCCGGTTATTGCTTTTGCCTGGGTGAGTGAAGAGGAGTTGAAAGGCTCTGCGCGTTCGGTTCCTGATTTGAATATTCGTGATGTTTTAGCGGCTGTCGATAAGGATCATCCTGGTCTGATTACCAAATTTGGCGGTCATGCTATGGCGGCAGGGTTGAGCATTAAACCAGACGACCTGAAAGCGTTTAAAGAAGCATTGGTCGTTGAAGTAAATAAGCACCTTGAGTTGTCTCAATGTGAAGGGGAATTATTAACAGACGGTCCTTTAGCACCTCATGAGTTTAATCTGGAAACAGCCCAAATCATTCAACAGGCCGGCCCTTGGGGACAACAGTTTGCAGAGCCTGTTTTTGATAATGTTTTTGAGATTCTTGATCAAAGGCTGGTTGGAAAAAGCCATCTGAAAATGACGCTGGTTTCAGTAAAAGGTGGTGCGCAGGTAGATGCGATTGCCTTTAATGTTGATTTAAAGGCTTGGCCTAATCATCGGGTAAAGACCATACATGCGGCTTACAAGCTGGATATTAATTATTATCAGGGCAGAAGCAAGTTGCAGTTGTTGATTCAGACTATGAATACGGTCAGTGAGTGATTTAAAACCTTTCCACGTCATCCTGAGCTGCGAAGGATCTCCAAATACTGGCACCATGCCGCTTTCAGGAGATCCTTCGCGCAAAAAGACGCGCTCAGGACGACGTAGATCGGAGCGAAGCAGGCTACAGTTTTATATATTTTAAGTAATATTTTTACACAAAAAGTTTACATGAGTGTATAATCTCTTCTTTTTAAAATTTTAAATCTACTGTGTCCATTTTATCTGCAAAAATATCCATAGCCCCAATGATTGATTGGACTTACAGCCATTTCCGCGTTTTTATGCGCTTTTTGGCACCACAGGCGCTTTTGTATACTGAAATGCAGACTACTGGGGCGATACGTAATAATTCGGCAAAGGCCTTGCATTATATTCCTGTTGAACATCCTATTGCGATGCAACTGGGTGGTTCTGATCCGCAGGCACTGGCTGAATCTGCAAAAATTTCTGAACAGGCAGGGTATGATGAAGTAAATCTCAATCTTGGTTGTCCCAGTGATAAGGTACAAGCGGGACGTTTTGGTGCTTGCCTTATGAATGAACCGCAGCAGGTATCAGAGTGCATAAAAGCAATGAAGCAAGCTGTTTCAATTCCTGTTACAACAAAGACCCGCATCGGTATCGATAACCAGGACAGCTACGCTTTTTTCAGCGATTTCACTCACAGATTAGTTGAGGCAGGCAGTGACAAACTGATCGTTCATGCCCGCAAAGC
This sequence comes from Legionella shakespearei DSM 23087, assembly GCF_000373765.1. Lineage (GTDB taxonomy): Bacteria > Pseudomonadota > Gammaproteobacteria > Legionellales > Legionellaceae > Legionella > Legionella shakespearei. The sequence goes on from NZ_KB892437.1 coordinate 22,662, forward strand.
CTGGTTGAATGGCCTGAACCCCAAACAAAATCGGACTATCCCTCCAGTAAATTATGATTACGTATACCAAATCAAACAGGACATTCCCCATCTTCCGGTAATCATTAATGGCAATATACTGACCCTCAATGAAATAAAAGAGCATTTAAAACATATTGATGGAGTGATGCTTGGTCGTCTGGCTTGTGATAACCCATATCTTATAGCAGAAATTCATCATGCACTTTATCCAGACTCACTCCAAATAACGCGCAGTAACCTGTTTGCCCGATATCTGGATTATTTATTAGCAGAACACGGCCAGGGAGCTCCTTTAAGTTTGTTAATCAAACCCATTTTTAACCTGGCTCATGGCATGCCCGGGGCAAGTCAATGGAAGAAGAAACTGATGCACATCATGCAATCAAAAGATATTAGCCTGTTCAGTGAATTAAAAGGCTATCTCTCAGAACTTGAATTAATAAAGGACTATGAACCCTCATGAATTCCTCGTTAACAACGATAATACTGTTAATTTGTTCTAATGCGTTTATGACTTTTGCCTGGTATGGTCATTTAAAAGCATTTTCAAACAAATCGATTATTTTTGTTATCATCGTCAGCTGGCTAATCGCCTTTTTCGAATATTCCCTGCAGATTCCAGCCAATAGAATTGGCTATACTCAGGCTCACTTTAGTTTGTCACAATTAAAAATCATGCAGGAAGTGATTTCCCTGTCAGTTTTTGTCCCTTTCGTCATGCTGTACATGGGGCAAAAAATGACCTTGAATTATCTATGGGCTGGTTTTTGTATTCTTGGTGCCGTCTATTTTATTTTCAAACCCTCTTAGGATGAGTCGTCGAACTGCTGGATTTACTGTGTCATTTTTTTGAACATGAAACGACTTGATGGATCACTATGTACACATTGAATCAAAGCCAGTTTGACCAAAATCATAGAAATGTCAACAGACACTAATCTATTCGTGGCATTTTACCTAAAATTCTAGTACATTAATGAGTTTGTTATTAAGAACATCCAGAGGATTATCCCAGCCATGCTGAATACGTTGATCAAGAAAATGTTTGGAAGCCGAAATGAGCGTACATTACGGCGTATGGAAAAGGCAATAATGGCTGTCAATGCATTTGAAGCGCAAATGCAGTCTTTAACTGACGCTGAATTAGCTGCAAAAACACAACAATTCAAAGCACGTTACGCTGAGGGTGAAAGCCTTGATGAACTGCTTGCTGAAGCCTTTGCTACAGTAAGGGAAGTTTCAGTCAGAACTTTAGGTCTTCGCCATTTTGATGTTCAGCTGATTGGGGGAATGGTTCTTCATGAAGGCAACATTGCCGAAATGCGCACAGGGGAAGGTAAAACTCTGGTTGCCACTTTGCCGGCGTATTTAAACGCTATTAGTGGCCGCGGTGTTCATGTGGTAACGGTGAATGATTACCTTGCCAAGCGTGACAGCCAATGGATGAAACCTATCTTTGAATTTTTAGGTTTGACTGTAGGCGTTATTTATCCTGACATGTCGCATGGCGAAAAGCAGGAAGCCTATAAGGCGGATATCGTTTACGGTACCAATAATGAGTTTGGCTTTGATTATTTGCGCGATAACATGGCGTTTAGCCTGGCTGATAAAGTTCAAAGAGAATTGAATTTTGCTATTGTGGACGAGGTCGATTCGATCCTCATCGATGAGGCACGTACTCCGTTAATTATTTCCGGTGCGGCTGAAGACAGCTCAGAGCTTTATATTAAAATTAATACACTTATCCCTCAATTGAAAAAGCAGGAAGAAGAGGGCGGCGAGGGTGATTTTACCATCGATGAAAAGCAGAAGCAGGCTCACCTGACTGAAGCTGGTCATATGCATATCGAAGAATTACTGATTAAAGCGAAATTACTAGATCAAGGTGAAAGCCTTTATCATGCAAGCAACATCATGTTAATGCATCATGTGAATGCGGCCTTAAAAGCGCATGCCATGTTCCATCGCGATATAGATTACATTGTAAAAGACAATCAGGTTGTTATTGTTGATGAACACACTGGACGAACCATGCCAGGACGCCGTTGGTCTGAAGGCTTGCATCAGGCGGTCGAAGCCAAAGAGGGCGTGTCCATTCAAAATGAAAACCAGACTCTCGCGTCCATTACATTCCAGAACTTTTTCCGTATGTATAACAAGTTATCGGGAATGACTGGTACTGCAGATACTGAAGCATATGAATTCCAGCAGATTTACAATCTTGAAGTAGTCGTTATTCCTACAAACAAACCTATGCAGCGTAAAGATGAAGCTGATCTGGTTTACCTGAATCAGGCTGATAAATATCAGGCTATTATTGAAGACATCCGTGAGTGCAGCACCAGAAAGCAACCTGTCCTTGTCGGTACCGCATCAATTGAAGCATCTGAATTCTTAAGCCAGTTGCTTAAAAAAGCCAATATCAAACATCAGGTTCTGAATGCCAAATTCCATGAGAAAGAAGCTCAGATTATTGCTGAAGCTGGCAGACCAGGTGCTGTAACTATTGCGACCAACATGGCCGGTAGAGGAACGGATATTGTTCTTGGCGGTAGTCTTTCTGCTGATATGGCGCAACTGCCTGAAACCGCTACAGATGCAGAAAAGAATGCATTAAAAGCTGAGTGGCAAAAGCGTCATGACGAAGTATTGTCTTATGGCGGTTTACGCATTATTGGTTCAGAGCGTCATGAATCCAGACGTATTGATAATCAGCTACGTGGTCGTTCCGGACGTCAGGGTGATGCTGGAAGCAGCCGCTTTTATTTATCTCTTGAAGATAATTTGATGCGAATCTTTGCCTCTGAGCGTGTTGCGTCTATGATGCGCCGTTTGGGAATGAAACCAGGTGAACCTATTGAACACAGCCTGGTCACACGTGCCATTGAAAATGCCCAACGCAAACTTGAAGGACATCATTTTGATGTGCGTAAGCAATTACTTGACTACGATAATGTGGCTAATGATCAACGTCAGGTTATCTATACCCAACGTGCTTCAATCATGGAAATGACGGATACTGAAGAAGTTGTGAACATGATGCGTGATGAAGTTCTGGAGGGTCTGGTGGATACTTACATTCCACCTCAAAGTCTGGAAGACCAGTGGGAGCCAAAAGCTTTGAGCGATGCCCTTGCTGATGAGTTTAAAATTAAAGCGCCTGTCGCTGAATGGATTGAAGCCGATCACAGTATTCAACCAGAACAAATCAAAGAGAAAATTTTAGCTCTGGCAATTGAACATTATGATGAAAAAGTTAGAAAAACCGGTCGTCCTGTAATCGCGCAATTTGAAAAGTCGGTGATTTTACAGACTTTGGACAATCAATGGCGTGAACATTTGGCATCGATGGATCAACTGCGCCAGGGAATTCATCTGCGTGGTTACGCTCAAAAAGATCCCAAGCAGGAATACAAAAAAGAAGCATTCAGTTTATTCACCATGATGCTCGATAATTTGAAATTTGATGTCATCAAATTACTTTCTTCAGTTGAAATTCAAACTGAAGAAGATGCAAATGCGGTTGAAGAACAACGCCGTGCAGAGCAGATTAAAAAAATGAGCCTGACTCATGAAAATCCGGATGGTGAAGAGGAACCAACCAATCAGACATTCCGCCGCCAGGAAAAGAAGACAGGACGCAATGATCCTTGCCCTTGTGGTTCTGGTAAAAAGTTCAAATCCTGCCACGGTAGTCTGGCGTGAAAGTAGCCGTTGCAGTTATTACTAATGCCGAGCAGCATATTTTAATAACCCAACGTCCATTCCATGTTCCTCATGGTGGATGTTGGGAGTTTCCTGGTGGTAAAGTTGAAGAAAACGAAACTGCTGAATCAGCTTTGGTCAGGGAAATTAAAGAAGAAGTTGGAATTGATATCATTCAATACCATTATTTAGGTACTGTTGAACATCAGTATTCAGATAAAGTGGTGCAACTCATTGTTTTTCATGTCAGCCAGTTCTCTGGCGTTCCATCGTGCCGTGAAGGACAGCTGGACATGAAATGGATTGATAAAACTCATCTGAATGTAAATGATTTTCCAGAGGCTAATCATAAGATTTTTGATTTGATAGCAGTGCCAGCCTGATATTAAATATATAAAAAACTGTAGCCTTGATTCCGCTATCGCTGCATCAAGGCTACGCCTATTTTAAATTAACCCCCTGCGTGAGTTATGGATAAGAAGAGTGTTTTATCCAGTCGTTACTTCGATGCCGTTCGGGCTGAGGAGAGGCGGTAGCCTCGTCTCGAAGCCTTAGCACCATGCCATAGGCACAGGAATCGCCATACAGCTCTCTTGAATAACAAAAGTTCCGCTTCCTGACGGTCGCGGCTCGGTTTTCGGTGCACGATGAAGTAAATACGAACGTACGAAAACCGAGCCGCGACCGTCAGGAAGCGGAACAGTTATACTGACCCTGAACCCGAGATCGTGCCAGTATAATCCCGGCTGCAAGCAGACCGGGCTACAAAACCAGGTGCAATCAAGATTTAACAAAAATCGAGAAAAAGAGGGGAGTGATCGGATACTTCATCGGACATAACGGAAAATTCATTCACTGTAATTTCTGGTGATGTCAGAATGTAATCAGCGAATTGCTCTTCCTTTTTATAATAACTGGTTCTCGTACTGCGGACTTGATGGGACGTTACAAGGTTATTCATACCTTGCTCCAGAATCTTCATACTTTCAGTATCTGGCCTGAGGTTAAAATCGCCACATAATACTTTAGGAGTATTGATTGTATCCATAAATTGGCGAATTCGTTCTGATTGCAGGATACGTTCTGGTGTATCTTTCTTGCCTTGTCCATTCCATAAACCATGGACATTCAAAACGGAATAAATTTTATTATTCCACTGACACTCAATCCACTGCAAATTGCGATCATGATTGACGCCAATGCCGGGATAATGCTGCTTTTGATGAATATTGATTTCCCCTTCACCCAGAATATCAATAGTGTTCTTAACCAGAATTGCCACCCCATATACATTTTCTACAGCGGGTTTGAATATGGCATGATGATTAGGTAGTAATTTTTGCAGATCGGCAAAGAAATTCAGGCTAAGTTCCAGATTTTCATTCGTTATGGTGCGATGGGCATTGTAATAAACTTCTTGCAGGCAAAAAATATCTATATCTTTGTGAGTATGAATAAATTTTAATAATGGATTTCTAACGCGTCCGCCCCAGACATTTAAGGTAATTAATTTCATTGATATGTCTACTCAGCTATTTCTATATCTGACAAAATGCAATTTCCATCTCAACTGCCTTGTCTATTATTTCATGAGAGGTGAGCAGTTCATACAAACGTATGGTTAAACTGTGATGTCCTAACTGTAATTTTGGAGTGATACCTAATGACTTGTCCATTTTTAATAAAATTAAATGATTGACGGCTTTGGGGGATACACTGTGTTGATAAAAGCCATTATGTGCAGTTATGGGAATGTATTCACTGGTTTCACGCAATAGGGATAAATAAATGGTAACTGTTTCTTCCAGATCTTTGAGTAAGCTCACCCATTGAGTAATGGCCTTTTGCCTGACTAATGCATCTGAATCAAACCATAAGACCAGATGCGGTGAGTTAAACTCACATTCCTTGGTGTTGGGATGATGTATTTGCCTTAGTGTTTTTAAAAATTCATCTTCAAGAATTACATTACTAAATCGTCCGGGAACATGGTTCAGAACATGAATTTGTGTTTCCAGACGGTCGAATAATTCCATATTATTAAGCACGCATGGCCTTTTTAATACATGCTCTATGCGGATTAATTCTTTAATAAAACGACTTTTAAGCTCCGGTTTTTCAATGATATCAATTATTTCTATAATGTTTTTTAAAGCGAAGCGATGAATCACTTCATGAGATTCATTACAGGCTTGATTGATGGTTTTAAATAGAAATTCCAGCCGTAAAGCGATGCGCGACAAAAAGTGAGTCGCCAGTTGAAAAGTAATTTTATCTTTATACATATAATAAGGCCATCCTTAGCATCATCCGCCCCTTGCATGTCAGTATTTGTAAATCACTCTGCAAAATATATCGATTCATGGGATAATTTCTGCATCAAACAAAAATACTATAATGCAAAAGGTTGGTACAAGGGCTAAGACTAACACAAAAGCTATTGAAAATAAAAGAGATCTGCATGGTTTTTGTAGCCGATATTAGAGAAGCGTACTATTGGAATGTTCCACCCTCCCAGATCTACGACGTGGATCCGGGAGAGGAAGGAGGCTGTTGCTCAAATTAGCGCCGTAGCCCGTATTAGGCGATAGCCGTAATACGGGAAATTGCTACTTCGATCATGTAACAACGCTAATATGCTCCACGATTTTTGAGACGTGCCTCGGCCAAATAGTTCTGATGCAGTTGCTCTACTTTATACTTCAATTCCTCAAAACCACTGTCGTTCACCAGAGTATCATCAGCACTGTTTAAACGTGTGGCTAAATCCGGTTGCGAAGACAAGATTGCCAGTGCTTGCTCCTTTGTACAATGATCTCTCTGCATCACTCGGGCAATTTGTACGTCTTCTGGCGCTGTGACCAAAAGAATTTTATCAAGATATGGGTAATTGGTTTTATCGGTCAGTAGCGCTATTTCCAAAATACAATAAGCACTGGTACAGTTCTTTATTTGCTCTTCCAATTGCTTTCGGATTAACGGATGTAACAACTGTTCCAACCAGGCACGTTCTTCGCTATGACTAAATATGAGTTCACGTAAATATTTTCTGTTAAGAGTGCCATCTTCTGATAAAACACTTGAGCCAAAATGATTTACTATTTCCCTGAGTACAGGACTGCCCATGACAGTTAAATCCCGGGAGATTTGATCTGCATTAATGACATGAATGCCAAGCTCTGCAAAAATTGTCGCAACAGTACTCTTGCCACTAGCAATATTGCCCGTCAATCCTACACTAAAAACCATTATAACGAGTTTCCTTCATTCAGATTTCTGCAGGTCACCATATTAACATAACACGTTTCGGGAACAGTGCTGTTATTTTTACAAAAAGCTTGTGCAGCTAAAGCGGCATCATCACGTTGAGAGTAAAAATTGCTTTGCCAGGGGATAGCAGTCCTGTCGAGGGCAGTACATCGCCATAAAGGTTTAGTACTCATCCCAAGATAAAACCCTTCACAATTACTATTGCTGGCTTTACAACTTTCGGGATACTGGCTTTGCTTTTTACAGGAATCATAAGACAAATTAAGTGCCATTTTCTGATACTCACTCTTGGCAGTCCATTGTTTGTTGGCCTTATCTTCAGTGGTACATTGCCAATAGGAATTGTTTCCAGTCAAGGGAGCACTAAAGGCAATGCCTGACACAATAGTGGATAACCAGATAAAACAGTTCAAATAATGCTTCATTCCTTTTCTCCCTCTAACAACTGTTTTAATTTTTTAATCGTTAAGGATTTAGAGAAATACCAACCCTGAAGAAATTGTACCCCATTTTCTGAGAGGTAATTCGCTTGCTCTTTTGTTTCTACACCTTCAGCTATAATTTTTAGCTGTATGCCTTTTGCCATTTGAATAATGGCATCGTTCAGTGATTCCGTTATCGCGTTGGTACCAATAGACTGGACAAACAATTTATCAATTTTTAAATAGTTAAAAGGAAAATGCTGTAAATAACTGATGCTGGCGTGTCCCGTTCCATAATCATCTACCGCAAGGGAATACCCCTTTGCTCTTAACTCTTTCATAGTCCCGGAAAAGATAGAATCATTCTTGTCTAATAAATCCCGTTCAGTAACTTCAAAAATAATTTGTTCTGGCTTTACAGAATATTTCTCAAGAAATTGCTCAAATTGAGGGAAAAAAGAAGGATCAGTAAAGTGCAGAGCAGAAAGATTAATCGCCAGATGAAACTGCGGATCCTGATGTAAAATGCTTTGGGTTTCTGCAAAGGTAGTTTCAACAATTTGCAGTGTCATAGGCACAATTAAACCAGATTGTTCCGCTTCCGGTATAAAGAGATCAGGCATGATGATTTGTTCGTTATTATCTTTCCATCTCAATAAAACCTCTACGCCGCTAAAGCCTTTTCTTTTACAATCATAAACAGGCTGGTATTCAGGAAAAAACTCGCCATTTTTCAATGCCTGTTTCATAGAACCCAGCAATGAATAATGCCTGGTCATTGTGTTCTTTAGCAGGGTATACAAAAAATAGGATATCAGTAAGGTCAGGAGGGCAGCATATAACTCACTGTAGAACAGATTTGACATAATGGTCTTATGATTTTCAAAAACCACAACCAAAACCCCTTCAATACTTTGTAATTTATCAAGGGCAAACATAAATTGTGAATTAACAGGGGAGTGATCATCAGGCCTGTGACTTAAAATCCAGGCATCATTGTGCTCATTGTATTCGATTCTTATTATATTTTTCTTTTCAAACTGATTATGAAGTGCTACCGAATTAGAGCTGTCATACTCGGTTTTTAATATATTTTGCAGCACAGAGGCAACAACAAAAATACCAATGTAGTAATGCCCCATCTTTTGCTGGACTAAGTATACCGGTTGTTCAAATAAGGACAATTTAAATGGGCCCAGAATAGTTCGTGCATGAACGGTGGTTGAAATCACTGCCTCATTATGAGGCAAGGTCGAACACAATAATTTATGATCATTGTCGCTAATCGTTAATCCTGCGATATTGGGGTTATTTAAGGTGATGTGTTCCAGATAGGGATAGATTCCGTTTTTACAATCGGTAAAATTTTTTCCATATATCGGCAGGGTATAGACTTCTTGAAACAAGTCTTCAATAAAGCCATCAACATTGTTACTGAGATCCGTGGCAACACCTGAAATATCTTTATACGAGCGGCTAAGACTGAGATTCCAGTTAATCCATAAAGCCAAAATCAGCGCAATGACCGTTAAAACAAGCCAAAACAATTTGAAATGTTTGTAGAGTAACAGCGAAATTTTTGGCAATATTTTACTCATGTCCCTGAATTGTTCTATAGGCATCTTCTATAGAGTTTAGTGTTATTTCAGCTAATTTCCCAATTATTTCTTTGCTGCTGTTTAATGGTGGAAGCCAGTAAAGAGTATTGCCTATAGGCCTTATCAGTGCCCCATGCTTCAAAGCATGTTGATATACGGCATTACCTATTCTATGGGGTTCCTGAACACTCACAAGATCCGCTGCAACTACTGCACCAATACCGCGAACATTAATTAATTTGTCACAAGAAGCTGCAATAGTATTCATGGCATCGAGCATCCCTTCACCTAAAGTCCTGGACTGCGCAATAATGTGTTCCTTTTGCATCGTTTTTATGGTTGCCAAAGCGGCACTGACAGCGAGTGGATTACAACTGTATGTATTTGAATGCAAAAAGGAATTTCCCTTTCTATAATCATCATAAAATAATGCAAATATTGAGTTGTCAATCATCACACAGCTTAAGGGAAGTGCACCAGAGGTTAAGCCTTTGGACAAACAAACCATATCTGCCCGTATTCCGGCATGATCGCAGGCCAGCCATTCCCCGGTTCGTCCTATGCCCGTCATGATTTCATCTGCTATCAAATACACCTCATTTGCTCTGGCCCACAAGGCGATTCTTTTTAAGAAATCGGCACTGTAACACAACATGCCGCCTGCGCCTTGTATAACAGGTTCAAGAATAATGGCGCAGGTTTTTTCTTTTAATTTATTCAAATAAAGTTCAACAGCAGGCCAATAGAGTTCGCAATTATCCCAAAGAGGATCCCTTACTCCGGACAAATAAGGAATATTCTCAATAAAATGACAGGTCACGCCAAAAGATTCATAAGGTTTTTTGTAAATCCCCAAGTCACTGACACTCATGGTGCCTAAAGTTTCGCCGTGATAACCATTTTTTAAGGCTATAAACTGATTTTTTTCCTGTCGTCCCATAATTTGGTTGGCATGTATTGCCAGTTTCATAGCGATTTCAACAGCAGTTGCACCATCGCTGGCAAAAAAGGCATGTTGCTTTCCCGTGATTTCTGCAAGCTGTTCCCCCAGCTCTGCCAAAGCGGTATGCGTAGTGTTGGCACCAATGACATGCTCAAAGCGATCCGCCTGGTGCTTTATCGCTGCAAGCACCTCAGGATGGCCATGACCAAGAGATTTGCACCACCAACTGGAAATAGCATCAATAAGTGGTCCTTTATCAGTATATAAATAGCTACCTTGAGCGCGCTCTATAACAAGAGGAGGAGAGGCTTCAAAATCCTTCATTTGCGAACAGGGGTGCCAAATATGTTTTAAGTCTTTTGAAATGAGTTGATCCACGTTGACCATTATTGTAAATTCTGGTTGACAAGCATGGGCGTGACTTTATCATGTTCTCCAATATAAATTAAAGAGGAATAGTCGTGGCAGAAAAGAAAAAAAACTGGACAACTTCTGAAATTTCAAAGATATACGAACAACCATTTAATGATTTATTGCATCAGGCCCACACTGTTCATAAAGAATTCCATGATTCCAACTCATTGCAGTTCGCGACTTTGCTCAGTATCAAAACGGGTGCATGTCCAGAAGATTGCGGCTATTGCTCCCAAAGCGGCCACGTAAAGACTCATGTGGAAAAGGAAAAACTGATGTCTGTTGCTGAAGTGCTTAAAAGTGCTCAGGAAGCCAAAGATGGTGGCGCCAAACGCTTTTGTATGGGAGCTGCATGGCGCTGCCCTCCTGATAAGGTCATGCCTGAATTACAGGAAATGATTGCAGGTGTAAAAGCTATGGGTATGGAAACCTGCATGACGTTAGGTATGTTAAATCAAGAGCAGGCCACCTGTTTAAAAGACGCCGGGTTGGACTATTACAACCACAATATAGACACCTCACCGTCTTATTATGAAAAGGTAGTAACCACACGCAAATTCAGTGAGCGCCTGGATACTTTAAACAATGTACGAGCGGCAGGAATTAACGTCTGTTGCGGTGGCATTCTGGGCTTGGGTGAAACACGCGAAGACCGGATTGAATTTTTGCTGACCCTTGCCAATATGGAAACACCACCAGAAAGTGTTCCAATCAACAGACTTATCCCGGTTGAAGGGACACGATTGGCCAAAGCCGAACCTGTTGAGGGGATAGAACTGGTACGTACCATAGCGACAGCAAGAATACTCATGCCACAAAGTGCTGTCCGTCTGACCGCCGGCAGAACAGAGATGAGTGATGAGCTGCAGGCACTTTGTTATTACGCCGGTGCCAATTCTGTTTTTATCGGTGATAAGTTACTTACAGAAGAAAATCCGCAGCGCGAGAAAGATAAAGTCTTGTTTAACAAGCTTGGTTTAACCGAGATGGTTTAATGATTCTTGAAGGCAAAATCAGAGAATTTACTGCAGATTTAGAGCGTCAAGGATTACTACGCACCAGGCAAATCAGGAACACCGTTACTACACAGCGGGTTTCTTTTGACAGCAATGATTATTTGTCTTTGGCCTCAGATGAACGTATTGGGCAGGCGTATCAGCGCGGTTATGCCCTGTATCCAAGCGGCAGCGGGGCGTCTATGCTGCTTAGTGGTTATCATGAAAACCACCGGGCAGTTGAACAGGCCTTTTCGCAGTTTTTAGCAGTGGATGATTGCCTGTTATTTTCATCTGGCTATGCGGCTAATCTTGCTGTAACTGCTTTGCTGGGACGGATACAGTCTGAATGTCTTATTGATAAAGGCATCCACGCATCCATTTATGATGGTCTTTCTTCATCACAAGTAAAATACACTCGTTATATTCATAATAATATCAATGAGTTAAATAAAAAATTAACAGAAAATATTACATCAGTTATTACTGAAGGCATTTTCAGTATGAGTGGCCAGATTGCTCCTTTATCTGATATTTCTCCGTTGTGCCAAAAGCAAGGCAGTGCTTTAATCGTTGATGAAGCTCATTCTTTTGGCGTTTTGGGTGATCAGGGACGCGGTTCTGTTGCACATCATGGCTTGACTCAAGCAGAAGTGCCACTAAGAATAATCCCGCTTGGTAAGGTATTTGCGGCGCAAGGGGCTATAGTTGCAGGGCGAAGGAGCTGGATAAATGGTTTATTACAAGCAGGGCGCTCACTTATATATTCCACTGCCATTAGTCCTGCTCTAAGTTATGGTCTGCTAAAAACACTGGAGGTAGTCGCAGAGTCTGATCATAGAAGAGTAAGATTGATTGAGTTAATTGATTTATTTAAAGGTCAGATAAAAAAATCACCATTACAGTGGGCTCAATCTCATACAGCAATTCAACAGCTGCAATTGGGTTGTCCTCATTTGGCTCAATATTATGCCCAACAATTGGAGGCAGAAGGCTTTGGTTGTTCCCCCATACGCTCTCCTACTGTGGCTCCTAAAAATACAGGATTACGCATCATATTGAACTCAGGTCATCAGCCTGAGCAAATCCATCAATTATTCAATAAGTTAGATAAAATTTATGAACAAAGTACATCTTACGCAACACGGTAAAGGCAAACCTTTGGTTTTATTTCATGGCTGGGGATTTGACAGTGAGATCTGGCGGCCTTTAATACCGCATCTTGAACACTGCTGTGAGGTATATTTAGTAGATTTACCAGGTTTTGGTCACACGCCAATGATGGATTGGGAGTCGTTTAAAGGGATGCTGTTATCTCACTTACCAGAACAATTTGCCTTAGCTGGTTGGTCCATGGGCGGTCTTTATGCTACCCGCCTGGCTATAGAAGCAACGGAGCGACTGTCTTGTTTAATTAATATAAACTCATCACCGCGCTTTATAATGGATGATGCATGGCCTGGTGTTTCTAAAGAAGTATTTATCAATTTTTATAACAATTTATCTACCAATCTGGATACCACTTTGAATGAGTTTATTGCCTTGCAATTGAAGAAAACCAAAGCTCACTTTTCTTTAGGCAAGAAGCCATCACAAGAAGGACTGGCTTCCGGTTTGCATATTTTAGATCACTGGGACTTTCGTGAGTCGCTCAAGAAGCTCAGCTTGCCGACATGTTACATGTTCGGAAGACTGGATCCCATTACTCCAGCAAAAACGATGGCAACCATGCAGCTGCTTTATCCTGATTTTAAATATATTCTTTTTAATAAATCTGCTCATATGCCTTTTTTGTCTCATACAGAAGATTTTATTAGCGAGATTAAGGGATTCATACAATGAAACGCTTTTTTATTACGGGAACCGATACAGATTGTGGTAAAACGTACGTAACCCGGAAATTGCTCCAGCATTTCTCCCGAGCAGCCGCCATTAAACCCGTGGCCAGCGGATGCTCTGTCGTTAATGGGGAATTGATTAACTCCGATGCGCAACATTTAATTCAATACAGCGCTATGAGTATGGGACAAATCAATCCCTGGCGATTTTCTATGCCGGTATCTCCTCATATTGCGGCCTTTCATGAAAACAAGCGGTTGTCTGCAAACGAAATTGCGGATTATTGCCTTAATGTGCAAGTGGACAATGCTGATACTTTATTCATAGAAGGAGCAGGGGGCTTGTGTGTTCCCTTAAATGAAGAGGAAACGTGGATGGATTTTTTAAAATACAGCGACATTCCTGTGATTTTAGTGGTTGGAATGAAATTGGGATGTCTCAATCATGCCTTACTTACAGAATCAGCCCTTGCTGCACATAACATACCTTGTGTGGGATGGATTGCAAATTGCATTGATCCAGACATGCTGGCATTAGCAGAAAATCTTGAAACTTTAAAAAATAAGTTAAAAATCCCATTATTAGCGACAATCCCTTTTGCAGGCGAGTTATCAACAAAGATCCATTTTGGTTAGCTGATGCGTAGATTTTTAGTGGCCATTCCCAGATCCACTAAGGATTTCCGCCGTCCCGCGGCTTGTCCGCGGGATCCAGAGTTCTGAGCTCAGAGTGACATTCCTGGATCCCGCGGACAAGCCGCGGGACGGCGGAGTAGTGCTTAACTTAATGGCAGTAATTCCCAGATCCACGTCGTCCTGAGCGCGTCTTTTGGCGCGAAGGATCTCCACATACTGGCACCATGCCGCTGGAAGGAGATCCTTCGCGCCAAAAGACGCGCTCAGGACGACATAGATCTGAGGAATCAGCGATTTTTTTAATATAAAAAAACTGTAGCCTTGATTTCGCTGTCGCTGCATCAAGGCTACGGCCGTTAAATATTCTGAAAACATTGTTCATTTCGTGCCAATTCGTTATAATGCAATGTTAGATTAATTCCTTTTATTGAAGTTTACGGAGCAGCGTTCGATGCCAATTTATGAATACCAATGCACAAGTTGTCATCATCATTTTGACTTGATGCAAAAAATCACTGATGCACCGGCAAAACAGTGCCCTAAATGCTTTGAAGATACCGTGATCAAACTCGTTTCTGCCGCAGGTTTTCAGCTAAAAGGTACTGGATGGTATGCTACTGATTTTAAAGATAAGGGCAGCTCTGAGAAATCAGCAAATACAAAACCGGCTAAGACTGATACATCCTCTGCAGACAGCACTTCAACAACAACTACGGACTCGACCAAATCAACCAAAGGTGATTCTGATTGAAATCCAAATCGTTAAGAAGCTATTTACTGGCTGGACTCGTTGTCTGGTTGCCAATACTGGTAACCATAGGTGTTCTGCGCTTTATTATTGATCTTTTGGACAATACCCTGGCACTTGTTCCCAAAGCGTATCAACCAGAGCAGTTGCTGGGTATTCATATACCAGGCCTGGGTGTTGTTTTATCCTTATTATTACTATTAGCAACGGGCATATTCGCAACTAACTTTTTTGGCCAAAGATTGGTAAGCTGGGGTGAATCCATACTGTCACGTATTCCACTGGTTCGCTCTATTTACAATGCAGTAAAACAGGTGATGAATGCCGTATTGTCTACTAATAGTGAAGCCTTTCGCAAAGTACTACTGATAGAGTATCCAAGAAAAGGCATGTGGACGATAGCCTTTCAAACGGGGGCAACGAATACAGAAATTAATACCAAGTCCAATGAGGAAATGGTTTCTCTGTTTATACCGACAACGCCAAACCCGACATCAGGTTTTCTGATGATGCTTCCCAAGAGGGAAGTGACAGAATTGAATATGAGTATTGATGAAGCTTTAAAATTTATAATTTCTCTGGGTGTAATGCAACCAACCAGCGCGGTTACATTAGCCACAACATAATAAAAATAGGTGATTTTATGCGCACACACTACTGTTCAGCAGTGAACGAATCAAGTTTAAACAAGGAAGTCACCGTATGTGGATGGGTTCATCATAGACGCGACCATGGCGGCGTAGTGTTTTTGGATGTGCGCGATCGCTCTGGATTGCTCCAGGTGGTTTACGAGCCTGAGAATAAAGAAACTTTTGCTGTAGCTGAAAAGTTAAGATCAGAGTTTGTTGTTCGTGTGACAGGAATTGTACGCAACCGTCCAGAAGGCATGGTTAACGATAAAATGGCTACCGGAAAAGTCGAAGTGATTGGTACTCAACTGGAAATATTGAATCAGTCACCCACACCACCATTTTTACCAGACGATCACCAAATGGTGAATGAAGATTTGCGCTACAAATACCGCTATATCGATTTGCGCCGAACAGCAATGCAAAATAAAATGACTTTAAGGCATAATCTGAATCGCTGTATTCGTAACTATCTGAATGATCAGGATTTTCTTGATATAGAAACGCCCATGTTAACCAAGGCTACCCCTGAGGGCGCGCGTGATTACCTGGTTCCATCAAGAGTTCATCCCGGACAGTTTTATGCTTTGCCTCAATCACCGCAATTGTTTAAGCAGATGCTCATGGTATCTGGTTTCGATAAATACTATCAGATAGTACGTTGTTTCAGAGACGAAGATTTGCGTGCTGACCGACAACCCGAATTCACCCAGCTTGATATCGAGATGGCATTTATCGATGAAGAAGACATCTTAAAACTCATTGAGGGATTACTGCAGGTTGTCTTCAAGCAAATCCTTAATATTGATTTACCAGGAAAGCTGCCGCGCATGTCTTATGCCGAAGCCATGTCACGCTTTGGTAGCGATAAACCGGATTTGCGTAACCCATTGGAATTAATCGATGTAGCTGATTTAGTAAAAGACTGTGACTTTAACGTGTTTTCTTCTGCTGCGAATGATGCCGGTGGACGTGTTGTTGCCCTGAAATTACCTGATGGATGTGATTTAAGCCGTAAAGATTTAGATGGTTATGGCCAATTTGTTGGAATTTACGGAGCTAAAGGCCTGGCTTACATCAAAGTCAATGATTTGGCCGCAGGAAGTACCGGCCTGCAATCACCTATATTAAAATTCCTTTCTGAAGAATCGGTTCAGGCAATTTTAAAACGAGTTGAAGCAAAGACTGGGGACGTTGTATTCTTTGGTGCAGACAAGACTCACATTGTTAATGAGTCTATGGGCGCATTAAGAATTAAATTAGGTCATGACAGAAAGCTGCTAACTGCTGACTGGAAATTATTATGGGTGGTTGACTGGCCCATGTTTGAAATGGATCACCAGCATAACAGGCTGCAATCCATGCACCATCCATTCACTTCACCGCAGAATCTTTCGCCTGAAACGCTGCGCGCAGAACCCACACAATCACTGGCCAAGGCTTATGATATAGTGATTAACGGTTATGAGATTGGTGGCGGTTCCATACGAATACATCAGCCAGAATTACAACAAACTGTCTTCGATTTGCTTGGAATTAAGGAAGAGGAAGCCCAGGAAAAGTTTGGCTTTTTATTGGATGCATTACAATATGGCGCGCCACCTCACGGTGGAATCGCGTTGGGTATAGACCGTTTGGCTATGTTACTTACTGATTCAACGTCAATAAGAGACGTAATTGCCTTCCCCAAAACCCAGACTGCGTCCTGTCTCTTAACCAGCGCACCATCACCAACGGGCAATGCGCAATTAAATGAATTGGGAATACGACTTGCACCCACTAGTCCGCAAAAATAATGTAAGAGCCAACCCCACACGCAAAATAACAGGGTGGGGTTTTGGCTTAATTTTTCTCCTGTTGGCTTTTTGCTTTAGCCAACAGCTTAACGCTGCGCCTGTAAAAGAAACTGTCAAAGAAAACACAGCTACTCTGGTAGAGTATTTAGCACAGGAAAAAACAAATTTAACTATAACTATTAACGATGGCAAACTTCACAGCTCGCCAAAGGATGAAGAGCAATACAAATTAAGAATGCAGCAAATTTCAACCATGCTGTCCATGATCAGTGCCAAAATTGAGACACTGGAAGGTTTTCTCGATAATCAGAACAAACAGCAAGTCAATCTGAATCTGAGGTTAAAGCATTTACAACAACTCCCCTTGGCCAGTGGCGAATTAAGCATACAAGAACGTGTTGCAAAGGTTGAAACCTTATTAACGGTTAACAAGAAAACAATAGAACTTATTAATGAAAATCTTGAGCTGGCAAAACAATTACAATTGATCCTCAATGATGAAATAAAAGATTTGCAATTATGGAAGGCAAATTTTGACCTGGAACAAAAGCTGGTCCAAATCAAACAGCAAAAGGATCAGTTAAATCTCGAACTCGGCAAACTGTACCAAAACAATATCACTAGCGGAAATGTACCTAAAGCACAAGATGACAAAGGGCAGTCACAGATTGAACGCGAAGCGCAACTGTTCGTTAATAATGAGCATATTGCACTCATTCATCATCATCTCAACTCGCTGGCACTGCAAAAAAGAACAATAAAAGCCAATATGATGCTTTTAAAATTGGCTGATGCCAAAAACCTGCAATTGGCCACTGATACGTACAAAGACACAATGAACCAATATAACGGGATTGAAAAATCACTGAACCAGATGTTGGTTGTTCTCAGCAATGAAGCGAATATTTTATCCACACCAGCATTGAAAAAATCGATTAGTACTTTGGAGCTGAAGGTCAAAGAGCACATTGCTGAAATAAAAACGCAAAAAACTGTTTTGGCTAAAAACCTGGATGACTATCAAAACCAACTGAAACGTCTCATTTCCTCACGTCAAAGTCTGGCTGAATACAAGATCAATAGCTGGCCTATTATCATTCAGAAAATAATTAATATACCTAATTTATTTTATAAGTATGTCAAAACTCTGACCCTGAAGGTTTACGATAGTTATACCTGGCTAGATGCCTTGCCAGCGGCCATCCTGTGGGTTCTTCTTGGCATGATTGCCACGCTTTTTTACCTGTTGAACCGATTTCTAAAGACCTTAAGCAGTGATAAAGAACGCTCACGATTAACCGGTTATCTCTACGATGGCGCAATGACCATTGTACAAAGAAATATTCCCTATTTATGTTTGTTGGCCATGTTATGGGTTGTACTTTATATAACCAATATTTCCTATGCTAATTATCAGTTATTATTTAATTTAATTGTAGTCTGGATCACGTTCAGAGTACTGGTTTTGATTGCCCGTCTGGTATTACTGGAGAGGATTTCCGACTCTTCCGGGAAAGACGTCAAATTATATTATCGTTTGAAATGGCTCTTTCTGTTTGGGGGATGGACAACAGCATTAATGGTATTTAGTCATATATTGCCATTGTCCATTTTGCTGCAAGATATATTCAATCGCTTGTTTATGCTCTTTATACTAGCCTTGTCACTGGTCGCCTGGAAGAGTAAAGACGTTATTCCCTATCTTTTGAGACCCGTTTTGAAAGGCAAGAAGCGTTACTATAAAAATGCCATTTCAGTTTTGGTTGTCCTTGTCCCCATTACTTTATTCACTACGGCAGTAATTGGACTTATAGGCTTTGTCAATTTGGCATGGACCATGAGTCGTTATCAGGCCTATATTCTGATTGTTCTGGTCGGATACATCCTCGCCCGAGGTCTGGTCTTCGATGCTTTGGAACTGTTCTCTGAGTGGATGATTTCTTCATTGAAAAATGGCTGGCTTTGGATTGAAGTGTTTTTAAAGCCTGTTGATGGAATTCTTCGCATTGTTCTGTTTTTGCTGAGTATTTTAGTGTTATTCCAACTGTTTGGCTGGCACTCCGATTCAATGGTCATCGTAGGCATAGAAAAAATTGCTCAATACAGTATTGTTAATTTTACCGGCATTCACATTACTGTTGCCAGTGTGATTGAATTCTTCATTCTGCTCGCTATTTTCGTCTGGGCTTCAAAATGGACTCGTGAATTCTGTTATCGCTGGTTATTTCGAAACACTAAGGACGTTGGAATTCGTAACAGCTTGTCCGTGTTTGCCCAATATTCAGTAATATTATTGGGAACTTTTATTACCCTACATGTTCTGGGGCTTGATTTTAGCGGCATGTCAATGATTCTTGGCGGACTTGCTGTTGGTATGGGATTTGGCTTAAGAGATTTTGCCAGTAATATTGTCGGTGGAATTATGCTGTTGATTGAGCGCCCCGTAAGAGAAGGGGACTTAATCACTATTGGTGAATACGAAGGGCAGGTAGCACATATTGGTATTCGCTCCATGCGCGTTTCCTCCTGGGATAATACTCAGGTGCTGATACCCAATGCAGAAACTTTTAATAAGCCATTTACTAACTGGACGCATCAGGACGGAATTGTAAGAACGGTGATTCCGATTAAAGTGAGCAGGGCGGATGATCCGGTCATGATTCAGCAGTTAATCCTGGATGTATTGGCGATTATTCCTGAAATTGTTGCAGATCCTCCGGCGCAGGTATTCCTGAAAAAAATTGATGCAGCTCTGATTGAATTTGAAGCCAGATACTTTATTAATGTGCAGTCTCATAATCGCGTTGAAATTCGCTCAAAAGTTCTGTTTGCTATCACAGCGCAGTTTAAAGCAGCGGGAATAAAACCACCAATCGAACCGATTAAAGTTGAGTTTAAGGATGGACATGGAGATTTCTATTCAAAAAGTGCTCCCTCCCAAGACTGAAGATGAATTAATCAGTCGTTGTTATGCAATACAAGGCTTAAGCTTTTCGCAACTGGCTGTCAGGCTGGGGCTTGAAATTCCGCGCAACGCAACTCAGCGCAAGGGGTGGGTAGGGCTCGCTCTGGAACTGGCTTTGGGAACTGACGCATGCAATAAATCAGCCCCCGATTTTCAGCAGTTAGGAATCGAACTTAAAACACTTCCTCTGGCAAAATCAGGCAAGCCCGCCGAATCAACGTTTATTACCTCTATACCATTACTAACGATTCACCAGCAAAATTGGAAATCCTCTCAATGCTTTGCAAAGCTTAAGCGAATGCTTTGGATTCCTGTTGAGGGTGACACAGACCTTCCTTTTGAACAAAGAAGAGTAGGCTGCGGTTTTTTATGGTCTCCGGATGCCTTACAGGAAGAGGTGTTAGCCACAGACTGGAATTATTTAACCCTGCAAATCAGCACAGGCCAACTCGAAACACTGGATTCGACAGCCGGTGACTATTTACAGGTACGGCCTAAAGCCGCTAACGGCAAATCACTCTGTTATGCATACGACCATGAAGGCAATAAAATACAAACCCTGCCACGAGGATTTTATTTACGTAGCAAATTTACCGCAGCAATAATGGCCAGTACTTTATCTTAGCGTGAGTTATGGATAAGAATCTTGATTTACCCAGCCGTTACTTCGATGCCGTTCGGGCTGAGGAAGCGCGATAGCGCTGTCTCGAAGCCTTGGCATGGTGCTAAGGTTTTGAGACCTGAAGTATTCCCACGAAAATGATTTATTTATCAGCACTACCTCTTCTGTTTCCTTATGCTCTCTCATAACCTAAAGAAAACCGAGCCGCGACCGTTAGGAAGCGGAAATTTTGGATTTACACCTAATGAGTAATCCACAATGGAGTGCATCGAACTGTTCCGCTTCCTTACGGTCGCGGCTCGGTTTTCTTAGCATGATGCTCTTTTGTACTCTTGATTAGCGAGTCACAATACAGGCTCAAGGGGAAATTTCGTGGGGATTCCTCAGTTCGAGACAGCGCTATCGCGCTTCCTCAGCCCAAACGGCCGACTGGATAAACACTCTTCTTATCCTTACTCACATTATCTCATGGATAATGAAGAATCATGATCCGAATCACTGTCACTCAACTCAAAAATTAAGTCTTTGTCCGACAGATCAAAATCATGCAATAAATTTCTTTCGGTTTTATCCGTTCTCATTTTAGCTTGAATGGATTTGGGATTACTGTTTAAAGCAGCGGTGATCGAAGACCTTCCCTGCCTTGGAGGGGTCAAGGGGGCTTCAAGTCCGAAGAAATTCAAGGTGTCCCTATACAGATGTCCGTGCCCACCGCGCAACATCACAGGAAGTAGCTTTAAATTATTTTCACAACTTTTACAGCACAATTTCAGTACACCAATTTGCAAAGGCTGCTCCGAGGTATATTGCTGCTCATCCATTCTTCCTAAAACATATTTAGCCAATAACTGTTCAGCATGCACACTCTTAACTGATACCAAACCTTTAAATTCTGGTATGGGCAATACCTCCTCAGTAGAGCTTTCTTGTGAATATGCCATGAAGGTAATTTTTTTATCCTGTGCACTTACAGGCAATAAAATGGTGAAATTTAATTGTTCCTGTTTCCACATCAATCTGATTTCTTCAGAAAAGGTTTCTTTATCACAAATCATTGCATGAGCAAATTTTGAAAATGCGGTATTGAATACATCACCAGGGAGCGAAATACCACCAATGGCTTTCATTTTATCAGCACACAGATCGGTAAGAGTTTTAAAATCATCGTAATTGTCATGTAGATTTTCTGGAAAGCTTTTGATGAATTCATGCATGAGGGCCAGACGCGCGGTTATTATAAAAATAATTTTTTGTTGATCATCTGGCTGTGACATATTAGCGCTAATAATAATTTTTCCCTGATGAAAAGCACTGGCAGCACAAACAGAAAGAGAAAGGGGCAGGGAGAACAGACGTGCCAAAGAATCCATTCTGCGAATGGAGAGAACACCATCATTTTGATGCCGATGATCATCAACGCCGAATAGTTTATCCATTAATTCATCGATTTCATTATGAAGCCTCTCTTGCGTACAATCAAACTGTACGTCAGAAGCTAACTCTGAGCTCGCTGATTCAATCTTGCCTTCTATAAAATTAATAAACTCAGCTAATGACTCTATAGAATTAAGATGTTTCTTTACCGTGCTTGCAGACTTTTGTGCAAGGTTTAACGACAGCAACTCTGCACTGAGCATGCTGATAAAATGATGAATCCCCGGATGCATTTTTACCAGATTTTGTACGTAAAGAAATCCTTCATAACCACTAAAACCATCCTTTTGTTTGGCTCTTATACTTGCAAGTAAAATGTTGGTAATAATTATTTCAAGCTCTTGAACAAAAAACATAAGATTTTAAAAGATTAACAAATGAACTAGAAGGGTATTATATATACAGAGCGCGGTATTGCAAGTGTTCTCTTGCATAAATGTGCCATCAAATGCAATTTATAATCAAATTCATCTTAGTTTATGCTCTCGCCGCAACAAAAATTCCGCTCCCTCACGGTCGCGGCTCGGTTTTCAGTGCACAATGAAGTAGATACGAACGCACGAAAACCGAGCCGCGACCGTGAGGAAGCGGAACAGTTAGACTGGCAGGGACTGTGTTTCTGTCTACCCCCGAGATTGCAGACCGGCTACAAATGGAGTTAAAAAGACCTTAACTCAGTGCCATTCATTACATGCCTGGCATTGTCTTCGTCTGTCTCATTGCTTGAAAGAGAGTTCTCCGAGGAACTGGCAGTCAAATTCCATGTACTATTATGAAAGGGAGCTTCCTCAGAATTCTTTTCAATCTGATTATTATGGCTTATTTCACTGTTTATTGCTGAATGCGATTCATTAATTTTAATTACATCACCCTGTACAGGCTCATTCGGCAAAGTAGTCCACCATATAATTCCACTAATTGTTGCAATTAGAAGCAAGGCAATGATTGCTGTTGAAATAATAGTGAGCAGGCTGGTGGCTCCTGCCGTAAAAATGAGAGGAAGGATCATGCATCCACCTGCAACAAGAGCGGCGGAAATGTAAAGCAAAGTAGTTTTTAATTGATTGGATTTCTCTTTGGGTAACCAGTTAGTAAAAATATTCCCGTTCGGAATAACAGAATTTCCCTTTAAGTAAAAAAGAGTAATATTGGACTGTTGTTCGGGAAATACTAAATCACAAAACACTCTTTGCTTGTTTAATTTGATTGCATTTTGAATGGTAAGAAATGGCGTTATTAATTCCAGCTCATGAATAGCGTCAATCTCCGTTTGCCATTCTTTATCTATATTGACCTGATCTTGACTATATTCTGTTGCAAAGCGAATCATCAGAGTAGCGATAATATCAAAATGGACAGCATCCAGAATAAGGCGATCAGCAACACGTATTTTGCTATCGCGGTCGTCAGGAAATTGCGGAACACCAAAAAAGTTTCTGATGCGCGATTCGTTATGAGAACCAATAAAGTCAAAAATAGCTTTATGGTTATTGGAAAGTATTTTCCTGAGCGTCTCATCAGAAATGTCTTTTTTATCATATCGAGCCTTTATGGCTTCTTTCAATTCATCAAGATGAGATAACTTATTCAAAAAAAGACGTTTGTATTCGGCATCAAGCAATGCCTTGCTAGCAAATATACTGTTCATAAAATAAGACTCGATTTATTCAATAAAATGTGAGTGAATATTTTGGGGTATCGTTTTCCCGGTTACAAGCAACTGTCTTGTCTGCGTATCTTTCCGATTTACGTCGTCACCCGATCTACGTCGTCCTGAGCGCGTCTTTTTGCGCGAAGGATCTCCTGAAAGCGGCACGGTGCCAGTATTTGGAGATCCTTCGCGCAAAAAGACGCGCTCAGGACGACGTATGCAGGAGTCATTGCCATCAACCGGTAAATTTAACTACGACATCATTGCCTTTGGAATATATTCTTTAACACTTTGAATAGGCTGTGATATTTTGTCTCTAAGTATGGTTCTGAATTCAGTATTCGTCGCAAAATATTTAATAGACTGCTCTAGTCCTGTATAAATTCCAACATCAAAAGCTCGTGTTTCTACATTAACTTTAAGTTCACGAATACGAGCTAACTGATCCTGACTTGGCTTGGACGAAGAAGAGGAAAAGAAAGAAGCTGCTGAAGAAACCGCAGCATATCCCCAAGACAGCGTATTGGAAAACATATTGCTGCTTTCTTCCGTCTGTGTGGTAATTTTAGGCCATACCTGCATAAAATCAGTACTACACAATGGTGCCATGAGTTTAACCATTCTTTGTACATCAGGATAAGCCAGATTATCCAGAGAATTCTCTACTTCAGCACTGAGACACCAGTTATATACAGTCTTCATTTCAGCTAATTGCTCGTAAAAATCAGTCATACTGAAGCGTTCAAGAATCATGCCCGCGACACCGAGATATAGAAAACTGGTAAGAAAATAATTAACAAAATCCGGAACGGGTAAAAAGAACCCCACAAGCCAGGAACCACCATAAGCCGTTAAACCTGTACTTAAAGCCTGGTATAAGTACATTTCATTGACACTAAGTTCGAATTGATCTGTATACTCCTTTAACGCTTTTGCATGAGTTTTATTATTTAAGTCAAATGGTGCTGCGGTGAGTGCTCTCAGAGCTTCTGCTCTTTTCGCACGAGCCGCTTCGACTTCTGCCATTCCTACTGCACTTAGTTTACTCACAATGTCTCTCCTTGAGATCAAAAAATTATTTATACTATAAAATCATTCATTATTGGAAGAGAATTTATTAGGATGTTTAAATTAATTAACAACAGGTTTGTGTTGTGTTAAAATGAGGCCATTTAATCAAAATAGTTTCAAATAATGGTTCGCACGGTTGCACTACATGTCAGACCTACACATCTCACTTCATGGAGTCATGATGACATTCTAAAGCGAGAAGCCTTGAATTTTCTGTTACATAACGGAAAAAATAACAGCGTATGGCATGCTGATGCCAGTTATGAATCTACTTATAAATCAGTAAAATACAATTTCACTTTTTCCCAATCCATTATAAAACTGCCACCTCGCAAGGGAAAAGATCGCAGCCGATATAAAATATTTGATCCATCCGTTACACCTAAAGGGAAGGGGGGCTATGGAATTACCTATCCGCTGACAGGTTCTATTACGTTTCAATCAGCAGATTTTTCAGTCAAAATTAGCAGTAAAAAGGTGGTTAAAGTTCAGGAACATCCGACCAATCTCCGTCTTGGTTCTGTTTACAACGAGTATAATGCATTGAATAAAGCTGGGCATTTAAATGCCTGTTCTCCTGTTTTTTCTGAGGATCCTAAAGGCAAAAAAAGCTATTTAATTATGGATTGCGCTAAAGGAATTCCTTTGGAAAAAATTCTTCATCCCGAAAAATATTCACATATTGCTGAAAATCTGCCAGAACTCACCGTCGAAAAGCGCATTGAATTGAGTTTGGCTATCTTACAGGCAATCAAAACTCAGGTGACTGACAGAGGACTGATACATAGAGATATTAAACCAGGAAATATACTGGTTGACTTAAATACCAGTCCTCCTACAGTTACTGTAATCGACTATGGCTTTGCCATCACAATGGAACATCAGGATTATCGTAAGCTGGGAACACGAGCATACAGGGCACCAGAATCGTTTGTTGATCATCCCGTATATACTTCGAAAGCTGATATTTATTCTGCTGGCAGACTATTAAGCTATTTATGGGGCGATGATTATCATAACTATTATATAGATCGCCAGAAAAGCCCGGAATATATAAAAAGCAAATCTACAAACGAACAGCTGTTTTCACTATCTGAAATTGCTTTATTTCTTGGAGATAAAGAACAACAAGAAATCCGCTCTTGCCTGGCAAGTATGATAGAACAACGGCCAGAGAAACGCTCTTCTCTGGATGAAACTATCAGACAATTTAGCGAGATTAAGGCTCAATACAGTAAGTTTATCCCTTTAACTAATGAACCCTGTTATTCATCCAGGTTTGAGCGTCAACTGGATGATAAGCTATCAGCTATTCACGGCAAAATAAGGCATTTGCGAACTAAAGAATACGAGTTACGCCAAAGAGGACATACGCAAACAGCTGATGCCATGAAAAATCTGGTGGATAGACTGAGCAAAAATACTGAATATTTACAATCACATCGCACACCAGTTATCCTGGATCGATATCAGAACGCATGCTTAAGAGAAATTGACAGGGTTAAAGATGTCTTTGAGGAACATCGTAACATTCGCTGGTTGATCGCCGAAGTTGCTACAGCAATCGGTTTACTAGGCGTTGGCTATCTTGTTGCGCTTGGCATTAATTATCATCAAACAGGTCGGTTGGGATTATTTGCTCAAACGCAATCATCTCGATTGTTAGATGATTTTAAGGACACTGTTAGTGCAGATTTTCTTCCTGTATAAATAATACCGAACGTTTCTGGCATTTTCCTTTCTGTGCAGTATAGAATTAATGAATAATATTAAACCCGAGTCAGCACATGAAATTTGCCACTTTATTAAAATTAATGCGTTTTTGGCCGCCTTTCTGGGGCGCCGGAATTCGGGTAAAAAGTTTTAACGAGGATTTTACCTGCATTATTGTGCAAATGAAGATGAGGTTTTGGAACAAGAATTATGTCGGAACTCATTTCGGTGGTTCTTTATATGCCATGACCGATCCCTTTTATATGCTGATGTTAATGACACTATTGGGAAAGGATTATATTGTCTGGGATAAATCAGCCAGTATCCGTTATAAAATCCCTGCCAAAGGAACTGTTTACGCCAAATTTGAACTCAGTCCAGAGCAAATTGCGTCAATAAAATCACAACTACAGCAAAGCAATAAGATAGAACCTGAGTTTTTAGTTCAGATAACAGATGAAAGCGGCAATGTCATCTGTGACATCAATAAAGTGCTCCATATTTCGAAAAAAGTAAGGAAAAAGGAGCAATAATTGTAGCCTTGATGCAACGTAGCGAAATCAAGGCTACGCTTAAATATTAAATCCAACTATCGACTCATTAGCAATTTATGCTTATAGTAATGCCCAAAATAACAGTGGAAGACATTTATGGTTCACTTTAAAATTGGCGATCAAATATGGATTATCAGCTTTGAAACTGAGGAAGAGTTTTATTTATTATCCCGACAAACGGTCACTGAATTGCTGGAAGACGGGGTAGAGTGTGAAGATGAATTTAATACCTTCCATGTTTCTTATGAAGATATTTATAATACGAAAGCAGAAGCAGTTAATGCAATGATTCAGCGGCTGAACATGTTGCGTGAAGATAAAAAGAATTAAGTGTGTACCTCTGGAGATGTTGTAAATGAAAAGGCTTATATCCCTGTTTTTAATATTAATGAGCGCGCATGCTGTTGCTCATGACATAAGCAAGAAAGAATATGCAGAACAATTTAAAAAATATAATGCCTGTTTCATCCTTTATAACCTCAATGAACATAAAATAGTAAGTGAATATAATCCGGCCAATCGCTGTAACGAGCGTCTTTCACCGGATTCAACCTTCAAAGTCCCTTTGTCATTAATGGCTTTTAACCAAGGTATTATCAATCAAAAAACCGTTTTTAAATGGAATGGCGCCAAAGGTGTTTTGCCAGAACACGATCAAGATCAAACCGCGGCAAGCTGGATCAAATACTCAGTGCTCTGGGTGTCACAAGTGCTGACTCCACAACTGGGAAATGCCCGTATTAAACATTATTTAGCCGGATTCTCTTATGGAAATCAGGACTTTAGTGGTGATCCAGGAGCCAATAATGGCTTGACTCATGCCTGGTTATCCAGCAGTTTAAAAATCTCTGCAAAAGAGCAACTGCAATTTTTAAGCGCTATGTTAAGCAATGAATTACCAGTAAGCCAATCAGCTGTTCAGCAAACTGTTGATAACATGTTTCTTGGTAAACTGGCAAATGGCGCCCAATATTACGGCAAAACGGGTTCAGGACGCCACGGACGCAATGAGAGATTAAGTAACCCAAGTAAATTGCGTGATGGTTGGTTCGTAGGTTTTATTGAGCAGGGTGATCAACACTATATTTTTGTGAGCAACCTCACTGATAAAAAAGAACCTGAGGCAACAGACAAAGCCTTCGGCAGCTTCCTGCTTAAGCCAATAGTTATGAGCTTGTTGAATGAATATTTCAGTAATTGATTAGGGATCCAAGACGACGTTAGGGACACTGTCATTAAGTTAAGGAGTTCCGCCGTCCCGCGGCTTGTCCGCGGGATCCAGGAATGTCACTCCGAACTTAGATCTCTGGATACCGCGGACAAGCTGCGGTACGGTGGAGTATCGCTTAACTCAACGAGTTTTGGATAAGAAAGTTGTTTATCCAGTCGTTACTTCGATGCCGTTCGGGCTGAGGAGAGGCGGTAGCCTCGTCTCGAAGCCTTAGCACCATGCCAAGGCTTCGAGACAGCGCTATCGCGCTTCCTCAGCCCGAACGGATCGAGGTAAACATCAAACAACTTTCTTATCCGAAACTCACGTTAACTTAATGGTAATAAGCGTTAGGGAGTCCCCGATCCACGTCGTCCTGAGCGCGTCTTTTGGCGCGAAGGATCTCCTGAAAGCGGCATGGTGCCAGTATTTGGAGATCCTTCGCGCCAAAAGACGCGCTCAGGACGACGTGAATAACTGGAGGACTACGCTCCAACTTGGCATATTTTACCACTAACACTATAATGGACTTAATATAAACATTTTGCTCATGATTTTTCTTACAATTTAATTCAAAGGTGATATGATGAAATTTAGCCCTAGTACGAATCAACAACATTTAGCAGCGATTATCAAACAAATTCCCAGTGGTTTTATATTAAAATCTGATTCAGAAATGTTACAAGGACTTAAAGCGCTTCCTGAAGATGTTGATTTCAACCAAGCTGATGGAGATTTTAATACCGTTTTATATTTAGCTGCTGCGAATAATTGCTCAGATACTATTGATTATTTACTTGAAGTAAGAAAAGTTGATCCTAATATTACTGTATCTGACGGTCTCACTGCTGCCCATATTGCTGCTATGACAGGTAACTTAAAAGCTCTGCAAGCATTAATGAAAAGTGAACAAATAGAACTATCCATCCAGGATGATTTCGGAGAGACCCCGTTGTTTCGTGCATTAGGAAATCTTGCAGAAGCAAAAGGTATGGATATCGTGAGTCTGTTAATTGAAAAAGATCAGACTGCGGTTTTAATTCCTAATGAGGATAACACTGATCCGCTTGAACTTGCACTTCAAGGAAAACGACCAGGTTATGTTGAGATTCTGCTGGACAATGGTGCACAGGTAAGTGAGCGTTGCAGAGATATGTCTGTGGCCATGATGTTAGAGAGAAGCAAGCCTTCACCTCATTTTGGTGGTGCGAATGTATTATTTACAGGAGACATAGAGAACGCCAACCTCCGTGCCTGTGCCAAGCTGATCACCGAAGCCTATGATAAGCAACAAAAGGGCGCCAAACCGTAGGCCGCGTGTAGCCCGTATTAGGCGCTAGCCGTAATACGGGACAGTTCATGCGTCGATCCCGTATTACGGCTAGCGCCTAATACGGGCTACAATGAATGTTTCTTGCTGCACATATTTAAACTAAACTTATAAAAACAATTCACTTACATGGAGCCTGTAATGAATAAAAATGCTTTGCTATCAGCCAGATCCGGCAAAATAATTGCAATTCTTTTATTCAGTTTTGCCTTGCTCGGTAAAAGCTGGGCATCTCAATATAGCTGTGATGAGAGTGACTCGCAACAAATACAGGCAGCCGTTATAGCTTACATAGAAGCAGACTCTAAAGGTGCTTCGCAAGGAGCGTCAATGTCTTCGCTCCGTTGTCTTTCTTCCTATGCGTCAGTGATTGTCCACTATGCCCAACCAAATTTTGATGATCAGGTTGGCTATTTGCAAAAAAGCAACGGCGAATGGAGCGTTATAGGATTAGCCACAGGTTTTGATGGTGAAACACTTGATAAAATCCCGGAACAAATACTGCAATAAGAGCTTGCATAAAGACTCGATAACGGATATTAAGCGATTTTTGAGGCATTACAGCTCGCCCCACAGTTACATGAATCGGAGGTCGGGATTCATGCTCGGCAAGGTCTGGAGCGAAACGGTAGCCCGGTCTGCTTGCAGCCGGGATCGAAGTGGCACAAATTCCCGGCTGCAAGCAGGCCGAGCTACAGGAGCCCAACACAATAACTTAAATATAATACCTTAAACCCAATTGGACTTGATTGCTATAAAGGGTATTAAACGTTGTTGGTGTGCCTGTCAAACCAATATTAAATGGGCCACCCGTATCATATTGTCCGGTATTGGAAAATTTACCTAAATCAACAAACTGATAATTTAAGTCAATCAAGAAGTTATCCTGCAGGGCATAAGACATTCCTGCACCTACTTGCCAGGCGAAATGATTTACTGAACGACCAAATTCACTCTGCTGGACAAAAGGCCAATAAATAATACCAGTTGAATTGGAACTTACCCCTAAACCTCCCATGATATAAGGAGTAACAGGGGCATTAAAGTCCATATCATAATAAGCATTAGCCATTATCGTATAATTTCTAAGTTTTGCAGCACCGATCTCCGGCGCATCATCTGTAGCCTGGAAGGAGATAGAAGGGCGGTAAGTAAAAGTAAGGTCCGTTCTTAATTGGGGAATAAAACGATAACCAACGCCTACATTGTAGCCTACGCTGTTTTTGACATCTGAATCCAGGGCATTGATTGAATCATTCGACAGATAACTTGCCGTGATAGCAGAAGGATTATTATAAAAATTATATCCAACATCTCCCCTGAGATAAAAATTTTTCATATCAGCAACTGGCCCCATAGTGCCCGCAAATAGACTTCCTGAAAAAACAGCGGCACTTACGGCAATAGAAACAAGATTTTTTTTCATTCGTTATCCTTAACTTAAAGAATTAGAAAATGGAGAGGCAAATAAAAATTCCGCTCGCAAGTTTTTAATATACCTCAGATTAGATTTTTTGTCAGTTCTACAAAATGTCCTGAAAAAAACAAATATTGATTCAGCAATAACAGAAAAGGGTGCAAATATCGGGGTTTTACCCGGTTATTTTGCAACCTAACCATCAAATATAATTACAATATTTCCAATAACAGGACAAATTAAATGAAAGATGAAAATAAGACCCTTCTTATAACCCATGAAGAGATGCAAATCGTTTCCCTGGCTTTATTAATGGCTCATGAACAAGGCAGTACAGCAAAACTTCTTGATGTTTTAAAACATTTTATTGATGAAGAAGTAGAACGTAAAATTAAAAAGGATTTGCTAGAGGCTTATGAACAAAACGATACAGAAAAGCTGGTTAGCATATTGGACAAGCCTGAATGTACAAAGGAAATTCTGTTACAGGAGTTGAAACACGACTCAACTCTTTTAACACTCGCTGCTCGAAAGGGCCGTACTAACATAGTTAAAGCGATATTGGACCATAAAAAATGTACTCATGAAGTCTTTTTACATCAAGATAAATGGGGAGGCAGTGCATTGAATCAGGCAACCTTGTGTGACCATCCTGAAACTGTCAGCGTAATACTTAATCATCCCAAATGTACAAGAGAAGCCCTGACACAAACCTGTCATGAGGGAGAAATTCCATTACATATTGCTGCCAAAAGGGCGTATACGGACATTGTTTTGATGTTGCTTGACAGTCCTCTCTGTCTGGATGAAGATTTATTGCAGGAAGATCATGAGGGATACACGCCCATGACTCAGGTATCTAGCAGAGGTCATAGAAACAGTCACAAAGATCATCGTATTACTCTTAGAGCAATAATTAATCATGCAAAGTGTACAAAAGAAATTTTATATCAAAGCTCTGCTTTGCTTGTAGCTGTCGCCGATGAAAACCTGGCTGCTGCACAAATCATACTAGCGGATGAAAAGTGTACTCCAGAGATGGTAACCAAAACCTGGGGCCAGGAGGACAAGAATATTTTGATGCTTACCTTATACCATCGCCCCAAGAATGAAATGCTTTCATTTTTATTAAATCATCCCAAATTCGATAAAAAACTGTTACTCCAGGAAAACGATCAAGGCTATAACGTTTTAATGCTGGCGGCATGGGCAGAGCCTTTGGAGGTTCCTTTAGATACTTTCGCCAGATTACTGAACAGCCCCTTATGTAATGAGGAAATCCTGAGTGCTCAAAATGATTCCGGGTACACCGCCTTGATGCTAGCGGTCTTGAATTATAGAAAAGATAAAGTTCTTGCCCTGTTAAACAGCCCTCATTGTACAGATGCTGTTATTCAAATGACAACACCAGACGGAAAGAGGGCAGACCAATTATCCCCAAGGCATCGGGATATTACTCTGCTGATAAAAATCGTTCCAATGCTTCGCCAAATCTGGGATTGTTCCGCAAGCGATTCTACTAATCTGATTCATTTAATGAACACATTTTGTGAAACTAATAGCAGTCTATCATCTTATTTCTTTAGTGAAGATAAAACCTTAACCAGCGTTCGCTTTCTTATAAAGCAATACAAAGAAAATGGTTGCACTTCACATCTGTCACTAATGAGCGAATTAAAAGAGTTAGTCAATGACAGTTCAGATTACAAAAGCACTATGGAAATCACTCTATCATGTTACATAGAATTTATAGAGTCACAACTTGCTGTGAATCAAGTGCCTAATGAAGACCATAGTGAAGAAGATGAAAAGGCATACCTTTTGGGTTATTAATCCGTAGGATGTACATTGAGTGAATGTACATCCGAGAATGGCACAATGTCGTAGCCCGTATTAGGCGATAGCCGTAATACGGGAAATTTTGCCACCTCAATCCTGTATTACGCTCCGCTAATACAGGCTACAAAACCTAAATGACCGAATTTAACCGATGTAGCAGGGGGTATTACAGAAAGTTTAGCTTGCCCATTTTATCTAACTGCTGCTGTTGATATTCAGGTTTAATACAACTGAGAAAGAGAATATCGGCAGTAGTAATTGTTTGTCCACCAGTGATTTTATTCAAACGTGAGTCTAAAATTTTAAAAGCAGCGCTGGATTGAGGTGTCTTTTCAATCTTCAATCGTTCTTCAATTAATTCCCGCTCTTTCTTTGGTAATAGTTCCAACATGCTGAGGCCAAGTAAAACGATATCGGGATAATTGGTAGTAAACGTAACTTTTATGTTCGTTTCATCTGCGGAAGTATAAAATCGTGTACCAGCAAAACAATTTGCGGCAAATACATCAATAATTTCCCTGCATGTATGCAGTACATTTTGATGAAACACAAGCTCAAAAGTGTAATTTCTGGGTTTACTTCCCTCATCAAGGGAAATCTTGAAATAGTTAAATGATTTTATACGTGCCGTCTGTTGAATTGACTTTTCAAATTCCCTTACTGAGAGTTCGGTTAACATATTTAATTCCATATTTTATACAACTACACTAGTTTATATGATAAATTCAAATGCCACAATATGAACAATATGCTTCCTGTATTGCTTTTAAAGCAGGTCGCGCTCTTGGCACATATCTGATTTCGTAGCTGTAATACGGAATTAGCTCATTGCCACTTCGATCCCGGCTGCGAGCAGACCCACTGCCATTAAGTTAAGCGCTACTCCGCCGTACCGCGGCTTGTCCGCGGTATCCAGAGATCTAAGTTCGGAGTGAGATTCCTGGATCCCGCGGACAAGCCGCGGGACGACGGAATTCCTTAACTTAATGGTAGTGGCGAGCAGACCGGGCTACGCATGTGCTATTCCGGATCAACTTCACCCCAATCCGCGTCGTCGGTCTATAGCCTAACCGAAATCATTCGCCTTTATCATTATTCTGTCTATAATTTACTCATAAACCTTGAAATAGTAATATCACAGGAGCATTTAATGCATCCAAAAATTGAAGAAGCCAGCCGAGAAATTATTGAACTTTTTAATGCAAAAGCCAAAAATGGTATCGCCAGAATAAAAGAGATATGTGATAAAGAGAACATTTCTTCCGCAGAAACGATTGGAGAATTTCTTTACCAGCAAAGGCAAAATCTGGATTTGGAATCAGTTGGTGATTATCTGAGTGGGCCAGAAGAAGAAAACAAAGAAGCATTACAGGCATTTACTGGTCAATTAAATTTCGAAGGACAAAGCTTTGTTAATGGGTTAAGAATTTTTCTAAAAGCCTTTAAACTGCCAGGAGAGGCCCAAAAAATCGATAGGCTTGTTAAAAGCTTTAGCGAGGCTTATTGTCAGCAAAATCCTGATGTAATTGCCAATGAAGATGCGGCCTATCTTTTAGCATTTCAAACCATAATGCTTAATACTGATTTGCATAATCCCAGTATAGCAGAGCAGAATAAAATGACGCTGGATGGCCTCGTAAGAAACCTCAAAGGAACTAATAATGGCGGTGATTTTAATCCGGAATTTCTAAGGACAATATACAATGAGATTAAAGCTAAACCTTTTGAATTCAATTTCGTTAAAGTGAATCCAGGATACGAAATTAATTTTGGTGCCTCCGATAACGATCCTGCTTTTGAAAAATTAAATTCGATAATGGGTTCATCTGTGATAGATCCTAAAAATCTTATTCCAGGAATTAGTGATAGCGTTAAGGCAACCGTTGCCAAACCCAAGCCATGGTTAGCATTTTTGACTGGATATGAAGGAACTATACTCTTGGCAGATGAAAAAACGAAGGGTGAAGCAAGCATCCAGATTTATAAACCTGGTATCTTTTCAAAATTGTTCTTTGGAGAACAGCCTAAGGTAATCGTACAACCAGCAGGAACAAATAAAGCATCAATTGATTTGGCAGCCAAAGTGGCTGCTGGTTTTAAAACACCAGTAAGCAGTATTAAAGCTACTTATGACTATGAGCACAAAGATTTAGAAAGTGCTTATCAACATGAGAAAAAGCTCGCTAGTATTGAACAAACCAAAAACTACAAAGAACAAATACCAAGAGAGTCTCAACCTGAAATAGGGAATATCAACACTCCCAGACAATAGTCTTAAGTCTGATTATTGTGATAATCAGACCATTAAGCTTAACCGTTCAGATCGTTCACAACGTTAAAGAAATCATTATATTACACAAACCAATGTTGGAGCGCATTTACCTAATCATAAAAAGCAATTAGATGAAACGGTAAAAATCATCGATAATGCCAAACAAAATGGCTGGGATCGCATCGTTGAGATGAATACAGATGTTGTCAATAACCTTAAATCAAT
Organism: Legionella shakespearei DSM 23087; assembly: GCF_000373765.1. Taxonomy (GTDB): domain Bacteria; phylum Pseudomonadota; class Gammaproteobacteria; order Legionellales; family Legionellaceae; genus Legionella; species Legionella shakespearei. Next base: position 57,980 of record NZ_KB892437.1, read on the forward strand.
TATACAGACTTTAGAGAGTGATAAAGATGAGTAGTACTGATTCAAAACAAATAACCGCCCTTAAAGAAGCAGCACGCCAAAAGCGTGCTGCCACTCTTGAACGTGTATTAATTGCCTTAAAAGTCATGGAGGAACAGCAGCTACCGATTAATTTTGAGTCGGTAGCTAATTTTGCTAAGGTTTCAAAAACTACTCTATATAAAGATCCTGCTTTAAAAAAGCATATAAATCAGTCCAGAGATAGTTTCAAGCGAAATCATTACGTACAAGAACAGGCATTGAAACTGAAATCAAAAGATAAGGAGATCAGCGTTCTTAAAAAACAAAATAAGAACTTACAACGACAAATTGAAGAGCTAAAAAAACAGTTGGAAGTTGCCTACTCAAGCATTTTTAAATAGACACTGTTTAGATGCAAAATATAAACCCTAATCAGACTAAAGGGGACAATATTTCACTACATCGAGTGTTTTGGTTGGGTTTTCTGTCTCTGCAATCGTCTTTTTTAATTCAGCAGTGAATTGAGAAAGCCATGCTTCATGTCCTGGCAAGCCTTCAGGTTTAGGTAATTGACTATTAGGCAAACAAAACTCATCGGGTATGATGACCTCGGAGAAGAGATCCCCATTATGTCTGACATCAATATTGAACGAAAGCAAAATGGGCTCAACCACTGTTAATACAAGGCTGTTTTGGACTAAAATTGAACCTTGACCAGTCGCAATTGCTTCTGCCAATTCATTAAGAAGATATTGTTTACTTTCATTATAACTTTCTACAGATTCTTGTTGATGGCGTAGATTCTGATCCGCAGTCTCCTCAGCGTATGCCCAATTGTTGTTGGTAAGTTGCTGGACTATGGTTTCGCGTGGTACAAAACTTGCTTCAAACAACCGTAAACGATTATCATAGGTAGTAGATTGGATTCTCCAAGCGTTTCGACTTAATGTCGTTAATAATACCCCAGAACGCTCAAAAAATTTCATCATTTATAACCCCAAAGTCACATTCAATTTAATGTAAATGTCGAAAAATTGGTACTATATTATTCAAATTATATTTTGTCAATTTTTTTCCTTAGTGCCGTTTAAATTAGCAACACCTGTCGAAGCTTAAATAGTTTCTACTTTTAAGATAAGTTAAAAATGGGAGGATTACCGATCAAGAGGTAGAAAACATGATCCCCAGTATACCAATAATGCACGCCTGAAAGATGATTCGACAAGGGTATTTACAGGCGTGCAAAAATATAAGACTATTTTTTTATAATTATTTTATTTTAGAAATTAATGAAAAAGAGTACAATTAAAGCTACGTTATGAACGTTCCAAACGCTTACCTCGGGGCTCCTTTAATATATATAATCAGACTTAATGCTATAAGTGTAGTTAAGGAAGATAGGCATCAAAATTTTGCAATGAAGTACTAGCCATTCCGGCGCGCTCGAGAACGCCATTAGAGCGGAGTATTGTTTCTTAATGTATCATTAATTCTGTAATGCTCGAAATATTATCTGCTTGCTAACTGAGTTATGGATAAGAAGCTTGCTTTATCCAGTCGTTACTTCGATGCCGTTCGGGCTGAGGAAGCGCGATAGCGCTGTCTCGAAGCCTGGGCATGGTGCTAAGGCTTCGAGACGAGGCTATCGCCTCTCCTCAGCCCGAACGGCATCGAAGTAAATCAAGCTTCTCATCCATAACTTACGTTAAGGTAATATACAAAATCAATAAAGAATTTTATCCCATCTTAACTGATTGTTTTATATAAAAAATTGCGTTAACGAGTTGAATCCCCCCTTCTAATTTTTTAACCGTTGTTAGAGCTTTTCATTCATTATATATTTTTCAATGCTCTTAACCTGAAGTTCAGTAGAAAGCATTCCATCTATGATTATATCCGCCTCAGTTTTGAATTTCGTATCGTCAAATAGAGGTCTTGAGTTATTTAAATAAAAATCTATTTCAGAAATAAGCTCATCTTTTGTTCTATTTGTTTCTTTGTAATTTCTAAGTAACCATCTACATAATGAAACATCCAGTGGCACGTCAAGATGAACCCATGTATCGATATACATTCCAGTTTGCGTATGAAATCGCCCTAAAGGAGCATCAAAAATAATATATTTTGTAGGATTAAGAGTAATTTGTAATGTTGGATGAACTATGGGTTGTTCCATTTTAAGAGATTCCAGAATGTCTGCCAACTTCTGATAATTCCATTCTGTATAGTTTTCTCCACGTTTATACCAATCAATGTAGTCCTCTGGTCCTGTGGAAATCGCATCGAAATCATCCCACATAAGAAAAGTACTATGCCACTCTTTTGCAAGCGCCCTAGTAAGGGTGGATTTTCCAGCCCCCATGTTTCCGCTAATACCAATAATATGAGATGTCATCGAATTTATCTTACTTTAAATTAATAAAAAGATTTTTTTGGGAATTTCATTACCATAAATTGATTAAAATATATAAAAAACTGTAGCCTTGATGCAGCGCATGAAACAATTAACTCAGACTGGATTTTTTGCTTGATTCCAGATCTGTATTTAGAACAACTCTTTTTTCATTAATCATATGTTTCAGAGCCTTAACTGAATCTGTCTCTAAATGCAGTATTCTCGTGGTTAAGTCTTGGCTTGTTGCAAGGATTTTATAACTTTCTGATTTGTTTTTTATATTTTCTGTTTCGAACTTTTGTAACTCTTCTATAGTTGATATATTTTCAATCTGGCTTTTAAAATCCAACAAAATTTCGCGTTTCAAGTGATCCCCTTTCAACTGTTGGAACTCCTGCTTTATTGTTTTCATTGTTTCGGCACTAACGCTATATCGATGTGCTCGTCCAGTTGATTTTTCATGACCAACGGCTTTAGCAAGAAGTTGTTGTTCAAGTCCCCCTTCAGTAAAAGCTTGTCGATCTGTAAAACTCACCTTTCTCAGATGTGTGGCAATTTGCTCTTGGGCCAGTTTTGGGATCTCATTTATAGTAATGGCTTCATTAGTATAGTGAGCAAGCAGTTTACCAGGGTTAAATTGTCTGGCAACATTTATATGCGAAAGATCAGGATCGTTAGCTTCTGATATAATGGCAGCTCTCATGTGTTTATAAAAATCTGCCCACTCTTCGGTCGCTTTAGGAATAGTACCTTTACCTTGAATTTTTGCAATATCTTGTACTTTTCCATAAGGATAAACATCATCTCTTCTTTGGGTTTTATGCACACCTTCTGGCTGTGGGCCTGAATAGCCACGTAAGTTCAACACCACATTTTTTGGAATAAGATTGGGATTTTTTTCAAAAAAGCTCTGTAGCTCTTCGACGATATCTTTTCTGTCGTCATGGAAATTAAACTCGATTTCATCATGAGGATGTTCCATGGATGCTTTTTGCATTTGTGCAAACAATAAGGAGACTTTACTGGAATCATCAACCAATTTGGCAAATCTGTCATCCGCATCCAGTTTACTCCATTTAGTGTCGGATTTATAACTGCCGTTGGATTCGAGAATCCCGCTATCAAGTATTGTATCAAATTCCGTACCAAATTTATTTCCAGACTCAAGATCGGCAAGGAGAAATTTATCAAATTTTGCATTTAATCTGGTGGCAAGAGCCTGAAGTCTTGGAAATGCAGAGCCTGGCGGCGTTACTCCTGCAGAGCCATTACCAAAATCCATGATAATATCCTGCCTGTTAGAGCCTACAATGACATAATCTTCGCTATCTCCACGTGTTAAAATAATCCCATCTAAGAAGTCCTTATTAGCCTTTAAAATGGCTTGGTCAGCTTGTTCTGCAGTCGCCTGATCTGTCCATTTCTGCCCTTTACTCTGGTCATGTACTGTTCGATCTAATTCGTCACAATAAGCTTCATTACTCAAACTACCATCAAAATCAAAAGAATGATACCTGATTTTCTTTCCCATGATGATTACCAAATAAAGTTCTATATGTCTAATTTTAGCATAGACAAATGGAATTATTTGTTACACATCCCCCTCCTCCTAATAACCAGGGTTTACGTTGCGTTAGGGTCAAGCATTTTTCATTAAAAATTCCGCTCCTTAACAGTCGCGGCTCGGTTTTCTGGGGTACGATAAAGTAAATACGAACGCACGGAAACCGAGCCGCGACCGTCAGGAAGCGGAACAGTATCAATAAAAATAGATTTATCAGCAAGCAAAGCAGGCAGTCAAACTTTAAGTTAAATTATGTTTTGCAAATACCTTCATAGCAGCAACTATGTATTCAGCCAAATCCGGATGAAAGCGATTATAATATTCACGAAAATCAGGATGATCTAAATACACTTGTCCAAGTCCTAAATAGGTTTCCTTATTAGGAGTCCAAAAATTATTAACCCAGTCGTAGTGCTTTTGAATAAGTTCCTGAACCTCATCAGAATCTACTTTTTGCCCTTGCTGGAGTACGTTCACAAGCGCTAAGTTCAGTTGTTCACCAGCCTCTGTAAATTGCTCCCAATCAGGTTTTTTCCAATGGGCAACACGTTGCCAGCTTTCATCAATTTGTTGTTGAGAAAGAACGCCAGTATCGAGCATGTATTGTTCATGTTCTTGTTGTTTCATTGGGTCAAAACCGTCAAAAATTTCTTCAATAGCCATTTTATTTTGTCCTCTTAAGTGTGAAATGGTTTTATCAATCGTCTGGATGAGTGTTAGTGTTCGCTCAACATTAGATTGCAAAGAAGATTTATGCAGTTGCAATGAATTTATTTTATCGAAATCATCGCAATGCAAAATCCGCTTTATGTCATTAAGAGGAAATTCAAGTTCGCGGAAAAACAAGATTTGCTGCAGCAAAAGTAGTTGCTCTTCTTGATAATAGCGATACTGATTCTCGCCATAAAATGCTGGCTTTAGTAAACCAATCTCATCATAAAAGCGCAAAGTGCGACTGCTCACACCAGAAAGTCTGGCTAATTGTTTAATCGTGTACTTCATATTGCACTCCTCCTAATAACCAGATACACGATAAAGGTTTACGTGACGTTAAGGTCAAGCATTTTTCATTAATCTTTGGTCGGATGCAACCATTTTGGTTTTCTGTATACAGCACGTGGCTGTCCTGTTTAATCTAAATCAATGCTCTGTGCCCCGACAAAAATTCCGCTCCTTAACAGTCGCGGCTCGGTTTCCGTGCGTTTGTATTGACTTTATCGTACACCAGAAAACCGAGCCGCGACTGTTAAGGAGCGGAACAGTTATACTGGCACGTACTTTACACCGATACTCAAATCGTGCTACACAAGGCTCCGTACCATAATTGCGGCACTCTATCCCGGCTGCAAGCAGACCGGGCTACACGATGATTAACTCCTGTTAATCGTACGTTGAAACCAGTTTCTTCAAGCACTTCTCTTACAACAGATTCAGATGGAGATTCATTAACATCAACCCAGCCTCCCGGTAAAGTCCACAAGTTATCAGAGCGTTCCTTTGCAAGTAATAGTTGGCCATCTTTTAATATAAATGCTCTGACATCTAATTTTGGTGTGGCGTAACCTTTTTCTAATGAAAAAAAATGTTCAACATCATCAATATTTTTATCAGAAAAATAAGCTGCCATTTCTTTAGCGACACGCTCAAGTTGATTATAACGTTCTATATCAAATTCATTCCTTGAGTAGGTAAGACCATTTTGCGAAATAGCATGTATTTCAGAAATCCATTTTAAAATGTACATAACTATTTCCTTAAATGAAGTAATTCCGATTTCTATAGAATAAATAATAGACCATAAAATCACAAGGTCAGCTTGTTCCAATTTGTCCTTATCGGACAGCATGTTGTCCTTTTAGAACCAAACCATAACTGCCCATATAAAGTACAATAAACTTTTGTAATACCTTTATATCACTTGAGGATGATTAAATGAAACGTGGAGAGTTTGTAGAAACATGTAGCATTCGTGAAAAAGAATTGCAAAAATTGGTCAATCAAATAATGAGCAGACCAGATACCAGAGAAAATAGGATATTGCTTCAACACGCATTAAAAGGCGATTATTCTGATTTCGGATCATCTCATCCCCTGCCAAATCATTTGCTTTTTGCAGAGCTTGAAGCTGCAAATGCAGTCGAACCCGAATCAGACTGGGGAGCAGTGCTGCGTAATGCTCATAATGGTGAATATGAGCATGGATATGGGGCTTCCTGCCTGTTTTTTCATACCAGAAGATTTGTCAACGAAGCAACTCAACAAGCAGATACACGGAAAAAACAAGAAGCTGCTGAAGTGGAGTCAGAATTCGGCTTACTCAGAAAATGATGTTCACCTGACCTACACTGGAAAAACACTTTGACGCATCCATTGCACTTAGTAATTCTCCCAGTTTACGCGGTAATGTCGAAGCCAGAAAGAAGCCTTTGCAGGACGTGTAGCCCGGTCTGCTTGCAGCCGGGAAAGCTAATAGCAGCAGCCTCTTCTACATATCTTTGTGTACCGATTCACTTCGTTTCTTCGCGCGTCCTTTTTGCTAAGAATTTCCAAATACTGGCACCCTGCCGCTTTCAGGAGATCCTTCGCGCAAAAAGACGCGCTCAGGACGACGTAGATCGAGAAACGGCAAAGAGGTGAAGAGACTGTTACAAGATGGTTCAGTGATTGTCTTTAATATCAATGACATGTAGCCTTGATGCAGCGATAGCGAAATCAAGGTTTTCATATTCCTAAAGATCTGAAAGCTAAGGAAAACCTTGATTTCGCTATCGCTGCATCAAGGCTACGGTTATTTATGACTTTGACTCAGAAATCGTTGTGCCTGCTCTTTAGTCAAACCAGACATCTGGAACTCGGCTCCCAGACTGCTTCGAATTATCGGTGAAGAAACCACAACATCACCCAAGACCAGATTCATTCTCTTGCCTATGTTTTCACCGCTTAATCGCTTTAACTCAGTTGCCGCAGAACTGCTCAATTTTATTTGCAATCCATATGAGTCTGTAGAATTCGCCGGTTCGATAATTGTTGCTGACTCAATCATTGCAGCATTAAGAGTCAACTGGCTTTGAATTACCTGAAATACCATCAATGGCCCTGATTCTACAGCGTTAGCCTCTGTGGTCGTTCCATAGGCCATTGCAGTTGAAAAAAAAGATAGGCCTAATGTAATACAAAGTCCTTTTAAAAGAATATTCATTTTATTGTATACCTCGAAAAAAATTTAACTGTCTTCAAAGGCTAATAGGCTAATAGGCTAATAGGCTAATAGGCTAATAGGCTAATAGGCTAATAGGCTAATAGGCTAATAGGCTAATAGGCTAATAGGCTAATAGGCTAATAGGCTAATAGGCTAATAGGCTAATAGGCTAATAATTGCGGATCAAGTAATATCAAAATAATTCATCATTTATTAAAAATAATGATTATACAGATAATATTATCTGAATTACATAGAGTAGTATTTCCTTGATGCAGCGATAACAAGATTAAACCTCCCGACCATTACATCAAAGAAACTAGAGTTGTAAATCGCCTGGTAACATGTGATTATATCGTTGACCAATAAAAAACAGTCTGTGCTTTTGATTGCACTGACTTTATTAATTTAAATCATCTATTGCGTAAGGATACTGCTTTATGTTTCATTTTCTTAGTGGATTTTCTTCATTTATTTCTCGTGTTTTATGGGGGGAAATTAGTTCTCCGTCGTTATTTGATACTATAAAAAACGCCCCTGAACCTGTCGTAACGATGAATTTTGGCTTGCTTGGCGGACAGGTTGCATTTGTAAATCCAACGAATCTGGATATGGCTCACTTGATTGATACTCTTGATGGAGAGCCTAATGGCAGGCGTGGTGAAACCGGGTTGCGCTTTTTCGTCGGAGGCAATTTTCTGAGTACACGTGCTAAAGACGATGCAGAAAATACTGCTCTAACCCATCACCATTTGCTCTCAAGTCTGCTTACTCGTCCAGCGGATTATATTGAAAATACTCATCAGGCCATGCACTTATTTCTTCAAGACGGAAGAAGAGAAATATCTCTACTTGAGCTGGCGACCGTTCCTTTAAGAAATACAGTTGCTCGCGGCTTATTTAATATTGAATCCATTCCATTTGATTTGCACCAGGCCTTGCAGGGGTTCTCCGGATTGATTCAAGATAAATTGGATAGTTTTGGTAAAACGTTATCGGTTAAATTAATGACCGCTTATTATTCGTGGTTTTTCTCTTTTATCCCGCGTTATCAACAGACAAAGACGGATTATCTTGTTGCAGCAGAAAAATTTCTTGCCCAACAGAGCGATCAGATTCTACAGTGTTTTCATACCTTAATGGAACATGATGACACTGGAGCGCTTCCAGAAAACTTATCTGGTATTACTAATGCTTTGGCTCGTTTCATTGCCCAACGAGTGAAAGAAACAAAGCCTGAATTGGCGAAGGACAAAGACCAGTTTCTGGATTATCTGGCAGCCATGACGGAGGCAGATTTACAGCCTTATTTGCACGAAGCAACCATTAAAACCTTGCCTATATTACCTTTGCCTGGAGATATGATAGTTATTCCTGTAAGTAGCGCATTAACTGAATTGGCTAGAAATCAGGAACTTTTTCTCCAATTACGACATGAGTTGCAACAACGAAAATTTGCTGAAAAGAACTCAGAACAAAAACGCGATGACATCATGCAAGACAGAGAACACAATGGCTTGTTACATCGAATTTATCTAGAGTCTTTAAGGCGTGATTTCCAACAAAAAACGCCCGAGCATCTGGAGGCTGAAACTATTATTTTGCGTTATAGCGAATATGGCGTTGCTGTAAAGGACAAGCAGGGAGAGATAGTAACCCAGGTTCCTCCTGGTACTCTGATAGCAATATTGAATGCTCTACCTCGTTTCGATCCTAAAGTCTGGCCTAATCCTGAAAAATTTGATCCCTCACGTTACATTAGTGATGATGATAAATCACTGGAGAACTGCGTGAAGTCGATTTTCTTCTACGGCAAAAGAAAATGCCCAGCGAATGTAATTACCGAATTTATTTTTCAGACCTTTATTGCCGATTTAGTAATGAATTATGACCTTCGATTGATAGATGGCAATGATTTAGGACTGGCAAAAATTGAACTTTCCCCAGTATCTGATTTGGATCATGGAGTTGAGCTGAATACAACACGATTATCTGAATCGGTCAGCAATTAAAAAATTTATTCTATGGCTTAATCCTTAAATGCCCGAAAGAGTATTTAAGGATTTACGCAGCGGACATCGCTTTTGCGACTTTGACTCAGAATCTGTAGCTTGGACGCAAAACTATTTAATAGCATCAATTGTAGCTGCAAAATAATCTGGCTGCTCAAGTCTCTTGTACCATGCCAGTGTAATCGGATTAATGTAGGCTTTCCCCTCATTAAGAATATGTAAGCCCCCTGCTTGTATGTAAGGTTCTGCAAATTCCCTGGTAAGGACACCATAACCAAATTCGGCAATAAATAATTGGGCAATACTTTCCGTGTTATTAACAAAGTGTCGCTCTGACTGAATTCCGTTTAATAGACCATATTTGTTTAAATACGAAAAGGTCATTTGATCATTCTGATCAAAATCGATTATTTTTTCATTCCTAATGATGTCAGATAATTTGCGATGCTTCCAGTTTGCAGAACAAACTAATAAATAATGTTCTGGAGATAAAGGCTTATTGTTCATCTCTTGAGTCACTTGTTCTGGCCTTACTAACACAAAATCAACGGCACCAGATTTCAACTGCTGGCTGATATCAAAAGTGTCATCTATTAAAAATGACATATGCAACTTAGGAAAGTTTTTCAATATCGGTTGGCATTGAGGGATAATTCTTGAACGCATAATACTGGATGGCCCCGCAATTTTCATCCGTAAATCGGATAAAACACCCGCCCCTTGAATGTTTGCAAGCACCACACTTCCCATTTCAGTTACTCTCTGACAATAGCGGTGCAGCTGCTCACCTTCCGCAGTTAACAACATGCCACGGCGACTACGGATGAACAACGTAGTTTGCATTTTTTGTTCTAACAGACGCAAGCGTTGAGTGACTGCTGTTTGGGTCAAAAAAAGTGATTCTGCAGCAGCATGAACTGTCCCTTCGCTAACAATTGCTTCAAATGCTAATAATTGCGGATCAAGTAATATCAAAATAATTCATCACTTATTAAAAATAATGAATTATACAGATAATATTATCTGAATTACAATGAGTTTTTTAAATACAATTTGGATAGAACCATTTCCAAAAATCAAGGGGTTAGATTATGACTAAATTGAAATATGCAAGTAGCCTGGATTTTGCGAGTGCACAATCCGTCATTTTTGGTGTTAACACAAAATGCGCAGGAACTGCACCTACATTTTCATCAACATCTGATCGAAATGAATTTTCTGCTGATTTTATCCGACAGGTTGATAACAGATTATATTCACTTCCCGAAAATTTTAAATCAGGTGCTCAACTTTGGGATGAAGGTAATCTGGAGATACAGCAACATACTCTTTCGGATGAAATCCAGTTGGTCTATTCAAAATTTTGCACACTGATGAGAAACCAAAAAAAACCTATTTGCCTGGGAGGGGATCATATTATCAAATATGCAGCATTAAAAGCACTGGATGATACGATACCAGGTGAGTATGGAGTTATTTATCTTGATGCCCATCCTGATTGTGAAGCTCAAGACGTACTGTCATACAGTTCAATTCTACACCATGGATTCTTGCTGCCTTCATTAGCCCCGCAGCAAATTATGCTAATGGGTATTCGACAATTCACAGAAAGTGAAGCGACTGCATTAACCACTTATCAACCTGATATTGGCGTTATCATGGGTAGTGAATTTGCCTGCGCTAACCTGGAAATGATGACAAAAAAAATTATCACTCAATTTGCTGGACTAAAATATCTTTATTTTTCAATCGATCTCGATGGATTAAACCCATCATGCGCACCAGCGGTAGAAAGCCCTTACCCTGGAGGGCCTAGCGTAAACCAGCTCATCTATTTACTTCACAGCTTGCGAAATCATTTTACTTACATTGGTATGGATATTTGTGAACTAATCCCAAAATTAGATCATAACCATATTACAGCGTTATCAGCAGCACGGATAATAAAAGAATTTTATAGTATTGCATGATGAGGTTTATGACTTGCATAAAACTAATCCAGATCTTTCTATACGGGTTTATTAATTATAACGTGAGTTATGGATAAGAAGCTTGATTTACCTCGATCCGTTCGGGCTGAGGAGAGGCGATAGCCTCGTCTCGAAGCCTTAGCACCATGCCAAGGCTTCGAGACAGCGCTAGCGCGCTTCCTCAGCCCGAACGGCATCGAAGTAACGAATGGATAAAACAAGCCTCTTATCCATGACTCACTTTAATTAATAAAATGAGCTAAAATTATTTATCAGGTTGATAAATAAGGATGTTTTCAATGGATTTATTAATTAAAAAGCTGAGTTTGTTATGTGGTTTGCTCTTTTCCTGTGCCTGTATTCAGGCAGCAACCCCAATTGTATGTGACCAGAGGTATGCGCTGTGTACCTCCGCACGCTGTGTCCCGTCACCGGAAAACCCCGATGTAGCTTTGTGTGAGTGTGTGACGGAGCAAGGCCCAAGCGTTGGTTTTACCAGCTGTGAAAAGAGAAAGCCTGCTTATACCCAATATAAGACACTATCTCTTGTCTCAACTTTTTCATTTGCTCAGTTTGCAACAAAAAAATCGATGAATTGCCCTAAGGGTACGCCTTGGGCGAATTGTGTTGATATGCCATGTACTGTTGATCCCCAAAATGATAAGCGAGCATTTTGTCTCTGTACGCTGAATGCGACTCAGCCTTTCTTTACTTTTGGTGGCTCTTGTAATACCGATAGTTGCGCCACAGGATTCTGGTCGGGTGCAACGGGTGAAGATTCTGAACTATTACGTAACGCATTGGCGCAATCAACGCATTCGAATGTGCACCCCTTAAGTTGTAACACACCATCATCAGACGAGGACACAAAATGAAAACCATAGATCTCGAAGCCCATTTTTATACTCGTGCGGTATTTGATTATTTATCAACACGAAAGGAGTTCCCTCTTTTTGTTAAAAATAAAGATGCCTTTTCGCTGCGGTTTACAGAAAGCATTTCCCTTTTTCAAACTACAGAATTTATCGATATGCTCTGTGATCTGGGGCAAAACCGCATCAGGAAAATGGATGAAGCAGGCCTGGACACTCAGGTTTTAAGTTTTTCCTCTCCTGGAATAGATGAATTTACACCTGATTTTAACATTGCCCAATCACTCTCTGTAGAACTCAATGATCTTCTCTTTGAAACCATAAAACAGCACCCTGCCCGTTTCATGGGTTTTGCAGCAATTTCGCCGTATCAAACAAAACAAGCAGTCAGGGAATTGGAGCGGGCAGTGAATCAACTAGGTTTTGTGGGTTGGCTGGCGCATTCTAATTTTGGTGCAGGAGATTATCTGGATGATAAAAAGTATTGGCCTTTGCTGGAAGCGGCTGAAAGCTTGAGTATTCCGATTTATCTTCACCCGACAACGCCATTAACAAAAGAATTTGGTACCTATGGTTTTGCCTTGGGTGGGCCGCCACTTGGATTTCAATTTGATGTCGCCTTGTGTTTATTGCGGATGATCTATGCGGGTGTGTTTGATCAGTTTCCCAAGTTAACCGTTATTCTTGGTCATATGGGAGAAACCCTCCCCTTCTTGATTCCTGACCGCATCGATTGGGCCTATGCAAATCCCAATATTTCCAAATTACCAGGCTTTATTGCCGAAAGGCCGGATATTAAGCGCATCCCGTCCGAGGTGCTTTTGGAAAATGTGTATGTGACCACCAGTGGCCGCTTTTCCAGGCCATTACTGGAATATACTTTAAAGGTTATGGGAGAGGACAGGATCATGTTGGCCACGGATTACCCTTATGAAAATCTGCAGCAAACTATGGATTTTATTCGTGGTTGTTCGCTGCCGGAAAGTACTTTGCAAAAAATATGTTCTTTGAATGCGCATCGTTTGGGAATTAAACTGGCAGGATGACATGCTCCGCTGCTTTTCGGGGGGTTGTAGCCCGGTCTGCTTGCAGCCGGGCTACGCGTCCTGAAGCTGGAGTGAATAACATGATGAAATTAATAGAGTTTGGGTGACTTTTTAATTCGCTGCATGCTAATCTCTTTATTTGAATGGACTTGCAAATTAAAGGATATTAAAATGCGGCGCTCAGGAAAATTATTGTTCGGCTTTTTCTTTTTATTATCAGGATTGCTTCATGCTACCCCTGATTTTGGTCCTGTAGACATGGGTGAATTTTACAGTTCGTTACCCGATGTTCCTGCCGATGCCAAACTGGGTTCAGTAATTAAATCTGAGCCTATAGCCACCACCGTCAGCGGAGCGAAAGCCTGGAAAATAGCTTATGTCTCTTCTGATGTAAATGGAAACAAAACTATAGCCACTGGTATTGTGGTAACTCCACTATCCCAATCCGAAGCAACGAAGGATCGCCCTGTTATGGCCTGGGCACATGGTACTACAGGTACAGCCCAAACTTGTGGTCCCTCACAGATATTGAACCCGGCTCAACCCTTGAATCAATATTTCATGATGAACGGTAATTCCTGGACTGATTTCGGACTGCCAGCTATGGATGCCTTCATTAAAGCAGGCTATGTCATCGTTGCAACCGATTATCAGGGGCTGGGTGGCGGTGGTAAGCATCAATATACTGTTGCAGCAACTCAGGCCCAGGATGTCATCAACTCAATCAGGGCTGCCACTCAGCTTAAAGAGGCACAAGCAGGTAACAGAGCTATAGTGTACGGATGGTCTCAAGGTGGTGGAGCTACTCTGGCTGTTGCTGGTATGCAGGATTATCTTACTGTTAAGGATTCTGTAAATGACCAAATCAAAATTCTCGGTTTTGTTACTATGGCACCTTACGATATAGCAGCGACCTTTCCTGACAAGATCAATACAGAACAGGAAGCTTTGGCACATTTAAAAAGCATCAGTGATTTATTTAGCGCCAATGTTTTTAATTTTACTCATTACGCTCAAAATCTTTGGGGCATGGTTGCAGCCTTCCCTGAGTTAAAACTGAATGACATGTTAACTGATGAAGGTGTAGAGGTTGTCAATCAGCTCATGGCAAGAAAATGCATGCATGGTGCTTCAGATACCTTGAATTTTAACTACGGTACGCAATATAAGACCTTTTTACGTCCTGATATTAAAAATGCGTTTGCCTGGGTGAAAGCAAACCTCAAGGGCAGTGTAAATCCTGTTCCTCCACTGGCACCAGTGATTATTTATTGGGGCACTAATGATACGACTGTACCGCCAGTCATGGGCGAGCTTTATTTCAAACAAATGTGCAAAATGGGTGGCCAGGTAACTCGTGTGAAACTGCCAGGAAATCAAAATCACTTTACGACTCCTGCAACTGCGGAACCATTGTATGTTCCCTGGGTTGCAGATCGTTTTGCGGGTAAGCCTATTGATCATGTATGCGCTGAATTAGATGCATAATGCTTAAGCTTGTTTCTTTTCTTTCAGGAGCAGCACTTTTAGTAAGTACTGCTCCTGGCTTTGCCCTTGAGGATGAAAAATCATTGGCTAAAGCGTCTATAAGCTTTTTAAAGAAAAATCATTTTTCTGAATACCTGTCCTTACCTTTGGAACATGATATTAATTTTCGTTACCTCTCTCGCTACACAAACCAGAATGTATTGAGTTTCAAGCCCGTTGTTCCCCTGAAACTAGGTTCTGATTATGATTTGATTATTCGTACTATTGCTCCTGTTTATGAAAATACCCCTTTGCCTAATCAGGAAGGGACAATAAGAGGCACAGGGGATCTGAATCCTACCTTTTTCATTACCCCCAAATATTTTGACAAGTGGGTTTTAGGTCTGGGGCCTACTGTGTTTATGCCAACCACATCAAATTCTCAATACCTGGCCAGTAACAAATGGAGTGTCGGTCCTGAGTTTGCTGCCATGGCGATTTTGGAAAACTGGATGTATGGGCTTTTAACCTATAACGTTTATGCCACTGCACCTGATAGCAACCGGATTAAATCGAGCCAATTCTCTTTTCAGTATTTGCTGGCTTATACCTTTGATAATGGTTGGTATGTATCGACTAATCCTAATATCACTGCTAACTGGCAGAATGACAAAAATCAAAAATGGCTGGTTCCCTTTGGATTGGGTGGGGGTAAAACGTTCTATCTGGGAAAACAGGGATTTAATCTATCCAGTCACGCTTATTACAATGCAATAAGGCCTGAAAACATAGGCCCAGCCTGGCAATTTCAGTTAGAAATGGAGCTTCTTTTTCCTGTGAAGTCGTCCTGAGCACACAAGGATCTCCCCTTGATTTGACATAAGGCCACACCGAGGAGATCCTTCGCGCAAAAAGACGCGCTCAGGACGACGTAGACTGGTGGAAAAGTAGCACAGTGCGTAGCCCGGTCTGCTTGCAGCCGGGAGCGGAAGAAAGCTGGTTCCGACAGCTGTCTCTTGATCACATCTTAGTCTATGCCCTACACCAATGCTAAATCAGGCTCTGTGCCACAACAAAAATTCCGCTTCCTCACGGTCGCGGCTCGGTTTCCGGTGCACGATGAAGTATCTACGAACGCACGGAAACCGAGCCGCGACCGTAAGGGAGCGGAACAGTTCTACTGGCACTGTGTTTCTGCCCCGCCTACTATTCCAAGATCTCCATTTCCTTTAAAAGCTCTGCAATTAAACTCCTGGCATCAAGCTCTCTTGCCAAATAAACAGATCGCCCAGCCCATAAAGACATGTAGTCCGTATTGTTATCCTGTTTCGCCTTTAGCCTCATGCTATTGGTTAATTTATTCTGAATAGGGTAATCAAGAATGCTATCAGTTTTTCCTGCCATACATTGTATAAACCTGTTATTAATCCCTCTTGCCAGTTTTCCCGAAAATGCCCGGGTCAATACTGTATTATCAACAGTTTGGTTTAATAGCACGCGTTTGTAAGATTCAGCAATTCCAGACTCCTTGCAACACAAAAAGGCAGTGCCTAATTGGGCTGCTGATGCTCCTGATTTGATTACCCTGGCAATCGCAACCCCATTCATAATACCGCCAGAAGCAATAACCGGGAGACTGATTTCCGCAATTATTTGTTGAACTAAAGTGTTGATTGGGATCAAGGAATGTTCTGCACTGTTTAAAAAACTGCCGCGGTGTCCTCCTGCTTCACTACCTTGTGCAACAATAGCATCTACACCGCATTCATAAAGAGCATATGCTTCGTCCAGAGTAGTTGCCGTTGCCATGACGAAAATTTGATTGCTCTTCAGCGCTTTGATTGCAGCAGGGCTTGGTATGCCAAAAGTAAAACTGGCTGCCGGTATCTTTTCTTCCAGCAAAACGGCAAGTTGCTCGTCAAATGATGGGGCATAAGGTCCCGCTATCGGAGAAATGGAAATCCCTATCTCAGAAGCACAATCGTTTATCGCATCACAAGCCTGTTGCATTTGTTCCTGAGTGGCCTGATGTTCCTCAGGAAGGAACAGATTGACGGAGAAAGGTTTGGCAGTTAATTCACGGATACGCCGTATTGCAGATTTTATTTCAGCAGGAGGAAGATAGCCTCCTGCCAAAGAACCCAAACCGCCACTATTGGAAACAGAAGCGACCAATTCTGGGGTGGTTGCTCCACCCGCCATAGGGGCCTGGATGATTGGATGTTTTATGCCCAGCTCGCGGGTGAATTTATTGGTCATACGGTTATATCGCATAGCTCGTATTAAAACCATCCTCATCCATTGTATTTGTTTTAACGTCCATTGCAGAAGAACTTGTCACGCTATTCGAGCTTGCTGACACTATTTCAGTCACTTTTTCTTGCTGTTTTGGCATTGATTCGAGCATTTGTTTTGTTGATGAATTCAACTCTTCATCAGAGTCTTCATTACTTTGCAGACTTTCTGTTTCTGAAGTTTCAGTCTTTGGGGAAACTTTATCCTTTATGACAGAAACAGGCAATGCTATGCCTCCATAAACTGTATTAGCTACAACGCCAACAGTAGCAAGTCCTGAAGTTACAACCGTAAGAGGAAGAGTAACAACAAGGCTTGCCAGCCCCATTTTTTTTGATCCGCGTCCTATGGGAACAGTGTGGCCACTCTGAAAGCCAAGCAAATAAGAAATTGCCAGAGGGGCAACAGCCAGAGTTAAACATTTTCCATAATTATTCAAAATTTGATTTTTGGTGCTTTGGTAAGCAGTGACTTTATGTCCAGACATAATGTTATTCTCCCTGAATTAACATACATTGCGAGTACTTCGTGACTTGCAGAGATAAATTATCAGTTTTTATGGTAAAAAACAAAGGGGGGTATATTAATGTCATTCTGAACAAAAAACGCACTGAGGAAGTGCCGTCTCGAAAAGAGCATCATGCTAAGAAAACCGAGCCGCGACCGTAAGGAAGCGGAACAGTTCGATGCACTCCATAGTTGATTACTCATTAGGTGTACATCCAAAATTTCCGCTTCCTTACGGTCGCGGCTCGGTTTTCTTTAGGTAATGAAAGCATAAGCAAACAGAAGAGGTAGTGCTGATAAATAAATCATTTTCGTGGGGATACTTCCATCAGGACAAAAAAACTGTGCCTATGCTTCGAGACGGGGTTACCACCCCTCCTCAGCACGAACGGGCCGGTGGGTGGGATGGGCTAAGAAAATCCTTATTTCGGGTTCACATCAGTTCTGAATAACACCGTAACCTTTTTGGCACTCGCACAATCCGTTCGTGCTGAGGAGGCGCGTGTTTTTGCGCCGTCTCGAAGCACTGGCACAGACTTTTTGCCTTGTGCCTGCTTCGAGACGAGGTTACCACCCCAGTGGATAGGATAAATTAATCTTTGCATAGAATAATCAAATTTGTTAAAATATTGCCATGAAGATACATTTTGTGCTCATCGCCCTGCTTCTTATATCAATGCCCTATGTGTTGAATAAGGACTTAACTCAGACATCATCTGTTGTAGCCGATACCGTACAACACACAGAGCAATGCCCGCAAAAATCCGTACAGAAAAGTCTGACCTCTGCCTGCAAATCAGGAACTTCTTGCTTTAATTTGATGGTGTTCACGGTAGATTATGATTTGCAATCCCGTTTAAGCCAGATTCTCTTTTTTATTTATCCTTCAGCCTTATCCAAAGGATTTAGACTTCCAATCTATAAACCTCCCCAGATATTTAATTGAATTTAAACCTTGATTTCGCTATCGCTACATCAAGGCTACCTTAAAATTAATATTACTGGAGCGTTTTATGAACAATCTTTTAAAAACACTTATACTATTTGTCCTGATTTCGTATTGGCCTGTTTCCTCTTGGGCTACGAGCCATGAAGAACTTAATGAACGAAATTATTTCCAATTTGTCATTCCCGAATACCATACAACCCGACAATCAGGCCAAACCCTTGATGTCTATGTACGATATGCCTATAAACCCGGTTTGCCTACCAGTGAATACCCTGATTACAGGTTATTAAGAACCCGAATATTAAAGTACATGGAGCCATCGGAAGAACTCCCTGCTGAAGTGTTCTGGGAAATTATCGCAACGAGTATGGGTCGGGAATTAATGCATGATTTTCCATTAACAGGGGTAAGTGTTCAGTTGTATGTGCATGACAACCAGAATCCTGACAGTTTCGAGCCAGGAGATCATGGGCCAACATTTACTGCAGGTGACATTACACCCTTGGATATTCATCATTGATTAGATAATCTATTAAATGTGTAGCCCGTATCTGTAGTACGGGCTAAGAATCTGTAATCAAATTCCCATTAGCAACCAAATGATTAATAATCTCGTGCGAATTTGTTGTGGAAAATACCGCTGTCAAATCTACCCCCTGTAATATAATTGTTTGTGTTGCAGTCCCATCAATATTACCATGATCTAATTGACCGTCAGGATTTATACTGATTCTTGTGTCTGATCCTGTTGTACTAATATTCAAATAATTATCCAAATTATCAGCATTTTCTCCAGATAATAAATCAGCTAAATTTAACACACTGGCATCAGTAGAATTTTCAACATTATTGGCTTTAAAATCAGTAATAATGTCAACAGCCTTATTCGCAACAGTACCGTCATCTCCCTGCATCCAAATGAAAGTGTCAATTCCACCGCCACCAGTCAAAGTGTCATTTCCAGGGCCGCCAATTAAAGTGTCATCGCCACCACCGCCAATCAGCACATCGTCCCCCCAGTCGCCTATCAACACGTCATTGGAGTCGAAACCTATAATGTAGTCATTACCAATCCCTCCTTGCAACTCATGTAGCGTTGAATCTATAACGGTAACATTGATAGGCAGAGGCATAGATTCCTCAACAGGCCCATTATTCACATCTGATACGGCAGTCGCTGTTATATTATGCTCGCCTTCAGCCAGGTTACTTAAATATAAATTGTTTAACTGATCAGGTTGTAACTGCCAGGAACCACCTCCCAATGAAGTTCCTACCTGATTTCCCGCGCTATCCACAGGCACTGCTGTTCCTAAGCCATCCAATCTTACCGTCAGTTCATTATCAGCCTCATTAATTACTGATGCTGATATATGCAAGGGAATTAAAGCGCCCAATGCAGCTACCATGGTTTGATAAACAACAGTTATGTCAGGTGTATCTGCACGTGGATTGACAGTGATTGGCACCACATCAGTAACTTCCAATGGACCACCACTTCCAGTATTACCATTGTCATTAGTAGTCATAGTCAAAGAATCAGTACCATGGAAATCGCCATTACCCTGATATATCACTCCCAAAGCAAGCAAATGATTAATATCCTCTACACTGCCCTGCAGTTTCACACTAGTGGTTTCATTATCTTCCACGGTTACACCAATTCTATCTCCTACTTTTAATGTTCCATTCTCAACACTAAGAGTTACTGTTATCCATTCGGTTCCTGCATCTACATCAGTTACACTCAGATCGTATAGAGTAAACGGAATGTCTTCCTCAGCCGCAATAGGTCCAGGAACAGTATTCACCGGAGCGTCATTAACAGCTTCAATAGTGATTGGTACTGTGGATATTGTTGTTAAAGGACCTCCCTCACCTGAATTACCGAGATCGTTGGTTGTAATTTTTAATTCATCAGAACCATTGAAGTTTTCATTTCCCTGATACATCACATTATCAGTCTGAGCCAATACAGCATTGATAGCATCAATGGTGCCAGTCAGTGTGACCGTATTACTGTTATTACCGTCTACAGAAACTCCTGTGCCGTCTATTATAGAAATAATTCCATAGCCGACTTGCAAGGTAACCGTCATGTCGCCATTGTCTTCCCGGGCATCAATATCAACTATTTGAATGCCTGTTAAACTGACTGATGTATCCTCAACAGCATTAAATTCAGTGGGCACTATATTTACAGGGGCATCATTTACTGCGATAACATCCAACTCGACGACAATTTGCCTCACAGAGCCAGGTACTGCGCTGCCATCAACGGCCTGTACATCTATGGTTAACTCGCCAAGACCGTTAGTATCACCAGGTGAGTAAATAATACTGGGCAATTGCGCGCCATTTACATTGATAGTCCAGATCCAGCTGTTGCTATTGGTATCGAATACTGAAGTAACAGTACCACTCACACCAACAGGCAAGGATATGGAAGCTCCTTCAGGCACGCCATGTATCGTCAGTAACAGGTTTTCCGGAGGATTTTCAGTAACATTAGTCGCTGTTCCTGTATAAGAATTTGTATCATCCCTGGCCTGAACATTCAGATTAATGGTGAGGTCTCCATTTTCCATACCGGTGACACTGGAGTCAGAGCCGTTACCTATAATATCCACCACATCACTGAGAGGGGCAACCTCTACTGTAAACTGATGTGTTCCTGCCTCTTTGGGCAAGGTTGCTAATGCCTCTTTGGTATAGGCAGTAACCTCCAAAACCACAGAGCCGCTAAAATCATCCGGAGGAATTAACTTGATATTGGATAAGTCAAAACTACTGGCGTTCACGGTGATTTTCCAATCACCATCCCCCAGGTTTTGTGCAGACCCAATTAAAAATCCTTCGGGTACATTATGGATAATCAGCGAAACAAGCTGTTCTGATCCATCAATATCGTTAGTCGTTACCCTCATATTAGTGAAACCAATACCACCAAACGTATCTTCATAATCAGTAAAGTGATCGGGCCCACTAAAAGTAACCGTATCATTCACCGGTATGACACTAAAATTCAGATTTTGGGTAAAGGTCTGTGTATCGGTACCCGTAACAACAGTATCATTAATGGTTGTTAAGGCAATGATTTGAACAGGGCCACTGTAATCTTCTGCAGGACTGAATTTAACATTGACATTCACCATTCCAGTTAGACCAGATACAGGTACGGAAACATAATCCAGGCCGCCAACATTAACGATCGCAAGTGGATCGCCATTACTATCCAGTAAAGTACCAATAGCAGGATCGACTCTTAGTAATACAGAAGTAATGTTTTCGCTGCTGTCATTATCCGTGGATTGAATATTCAGATTCAAAGTAATCAATCCATCTTCATATGCGAGGTTAGGAATGGTTGTATTACCACCAGGCTGCAAATTATCATCCAGGCCCTCAGTCTGTACTACCTGTAAGGTAACAGTAGGCACATCAGCTATCGGAGTAATGTTAACAGGAATTTCAACCGGTGAAGCACTCTGATTCACGTCTCCACTTGCCATATTAGCGGCAGTCCAGTTTATGTCGAAGGGTAAACTGCCTGCATAATCTTCAGGTGTTTCAAGTATGACCTCACCAACATCCAAGCCACCAGAACCATTGGGTTTAGCGGTAATGACATAGCGGTCGTTGGCAAAATCATAGATAACACCAGTACCAGACAAAGTAAAACCATCAGGTAATGGTCCATCAATGATTAAAGCATACACATCATCTGGAGTGCCATTTGTAAGTTCTAACATGGCCTCTAATTGCTCGCCGAAAGTTACTGGCGCGTCTTCCTGTCCGGTAATGGCGGCTGGGTTGATGGTAATCGTTCCTGCCTCAGTTATTGGGTCACTTCCACCGCCTCCAGAACCATCAAAAGTCAACGTCAACGTGATTGTACGTGTCTCTGGTTCACTGACGTCATTTTCACCATTATCTCCCATGTCCTGAACCTGAGCATGTATCGTAATATCAAAAATACCGCCATAACCAAAATTGGAGATAATTTGCAGATTATCCAATTCAGACTCAGGTATTACCCAACCTACCCCATTATAGATACCGCCGATAACAGTAAATCGCGCAGCGTTGGTGTCGATGTCGTTATTGGGAAAATTAATGACCAGCATCTTAATCGTTTCTACACTGTCAAAAATCGATCCCGGGTTCGTTACACCATCCTTATCCTGAAAGCTAATACGGTACTGACCTGTTGCTGCTGATAAATCAACCAGCCCGTTAACGGCTACAATAGATGTTACTTCCGGAGTGCCTGGAGCTGACATATCAAGCACTTGTAATGCAGCGTCACTTTCCACAACAGCTGTAATATTCAGATGCAAAGATCCTGTAATATCCTTAGTCGCATGAGGAATATGGTTTGGATCTTCTGGATTGTTTGGATCGCCTGGATCATCAGCATCCCACTGCCTGACCGTCACAATGACATTTAAATTTACATCTACATCAGAATCTTCTGGCCCTTGAAATTTCAACTGCGCTCCGTTATTCACCAGATCATCTACATAATCACTTAAATCAACTTTTCCATCTACACCGATAGTTAGTTCAGTTCTATCGCCATTATTATATTCGATGAACAATTTGGATCCATCAGTGGGAACGTTTTCCAGCCTGATGCCAGCAATATGTTCCTGAGAATCACTAAATTGTGGTGGTATCCAGTTCACAGTAAATACTTCATCCTCAAGGCCTGCTGACGTCCTGCTGTAATCGCCAGCATCTATCACAGGGGTAATATGGATAACAATTTTTTGCTCTCCTAAAATCAGAACATCACCATCGTTCTCTGTAACCACTATTCGTGCATTCAAATAAATGTCTTTAGTGCTGTTCGGTGGAGGTATCACCACCAAATCAGTCAATGAAGACAAATTGACTTCGTATTTAGGTTGTCCTGCACCATCAAGCCCCACATAAGTCAGGGTAAGCGTATTGCCGTCTCTATCCCAAAGCTGCGCCCCGGCAGGCAGCCCGGAAATGACCATAGTCAATGTTTCAGAGGTATCCGTTGGTGCAAGCGCTTTTTCACCGGAGATAATATTGAAATTGAGCTTTGCTTCTCCGTCTTCCTGAATGGTTGTTTCAATCCCAGTGATAATTTCAGCGTTATTTGGATCGGTAATTAAAGTCCATTCATCCCCCTGAGGCACAAAGATTGGCACATCAGCGACACCCTTCATATTGATAGTAACGGTTTGTGCGTTGGTGACCAGTTCACTGGTTTGTGTTCCTGTGCTCAATTCAGCCGTATCAATAACCACACCCTGGATTGTAAGTGTAAAATCTACATTACTTTCAGGTACCGGTTTCATTGAAAATTCATTTAAGTCGTTAGTACTGACCTGATAATAGGGATTATTCTCATTCGTATTATTGTAAACATAATTTACTGTATGAGTTCCTGTAATATCAGTATAAGTAATAGAAAGATTATGTACTCCTGATGGTAAACCGTCTACATTCAGAGGCACTTCATACAGTTTAAAGGTAGCTCCAACAGGGATTCCGGAAATCCGTATAAATGTATTTTCTGAATTGTCAAGGTTATCTGCCATTTTTGTCAGATTGACCAGCTCACTAATATTGATCGGATCATCTTCATAAGAAACCAAATAAGGTTTAGTGATGTTCAATCGGATGGGGTCAGCCACTGGAGCCACATCTATCACTAGCTCAATAGGTGCTGATTGAGCATATTCGTGACCGAGCACAAAATTGCTTGCCTCTTTGCTGACAACTATGGCCTCTAACCTAATCACGCCACTATAATCAGTATTAGGATTCACCTGAATCGTGTTTATATCCCCAGCATTGACTCTGATATAGCCTGCTTCATCCCCGGTTCCTATAGTATAGGTACCTTCAAACACACCATTAAGAGCCCCATTACCATCCGGTAACATTTTAATTAAATAATACTCAATAGTTTCAGACGTGTCGATATCCGTGACCTTTCCAAGAAGATTCAGATCAACAGAGGGTCCGTCCTCCAGAACGTTGTAATGTTCTACAGTACCAGTCATATCCCATACCGGAATATCAGCTATGCTTTTCACATCGATGTTAAGAGTGCCGGTTACAGCGGGTTTAGCCTGATTAGAGTCTCCATTCATGTAAACAATTGCACTGACTGTAAAGTTTAATCCTGCAGCCGCAGTTGCGTAATCAGCATCAGGAACATAGGTTACATTTGCAAGGGTATAGATAACGTTATTGGGATCCGAATTATCAACAACAAAAGCTCCGATAGGAATATTATAAACAGTATTAGCTCCAGATGTTGTAGGAGGAATCTCAACTCCCTCATAATAAAATGTTCCATGTACATTCACAGTAGCAGTCCGAATTGTAACTTGCCCCAGGGTTTCACCAATATCAGCATCTCCTATGTTAATGCTCATATTAATTGGGATACCCAGTGCTGGATCAAGCAATACTTTATCCTCATCCCGTCCAACATCCTCTACACCGGCAGCTTTTGGAGCAGTAACTGTTGCAGCCCTGTCGTTTATATTTAAAATGAGAGTGCCAGTGGCTTCATCGCCATCTGCATCCCTGATTGTGTAGGTAATCGACTGCTGTAGTACTGAAGCATTATGGTCAATATTAGGAAGGCTTGTAAAACTGGCTGTACCGTTAGGCTGTATTGTTAATGTTCCCAACTTCTGTTGATTTTCATCGTATATGTCGATAGGAGGAGTGGTCCCATTTTGATTCAGATCAGTCTTAGCCAGAGTACCATCAGCATTGTATGCTGTTACAGAGATAATCACTCCCGTATCAGCCCCCTCCTGAGACACACTGGTAAGATCGACATTGGAAAAACCACCACCCTCCGTAAAACTACGCACAACAGTACTGTCACTGGGAATATCATCCTCAACACGAATAGGAAGTTGGGCAACAAGACTATCATCACCATCAGCATCTGTCGCGATTACGGGAAAAATAATATCAAGAAAGTTTTTATCGGCAACCACACCATCAGGTGGGTTAGGATGATCTATTGAACCCAATAAAGTAAAGGTATATGAGCCATCATTGTTTAAAACAATGGTGAATTTGGCAACACCATCAGCACTGCCTGTGTAAGTATTTGCAGAGGTAAGAGCGAGAGTAATTGGTTTGTTACCAGATGTCCATGTTCCGTAATTATAAGCATTATTATTAAAGGCATTCTCATCAATTCTATAACTGACTACATCATCACTACCTGCCGCATGAATAAGCGTTCCACTTGCAGTTTCACCAGCTCCTGTGGCATTAGAACCCTCATGGTTCCCCGTACTAGGGTCAATATCACTTTCCCTGACAAGAACCGGGTCAGTAACCTCAACAATTAACGGATTAGGACCGTCATTAACTGTCACTGCCACTAAAGCAGGATTGTCTAAAGAGTCGCCATCAGAATCTTGAATCTGCACACCTATGTTAATAGCAATCTCATCACCATCCAGTATCACCAGACCCGAATTATTTGACTGATTATGATCAATAGGACCATTTAAAGTCACTTTAATTGTTACATCTGCATCATAGTGATTTGCGTTTTGAGTCGCTGTTAACTCAATAATCAGAACATCTGTTCCATTATGAGAGCCGATAATAGTGTTACCAACAACTTCAAAACTTAATGCTTCACCATTAACTTTAATTTCGTTATTCAACTCTGAAATTAAAGTACCAATAGTTGACTGGTCAAAAACCACTGTGCCGGGAAGAAGCCTGTCTGCACCGGATTTCAGGGTGAAATCCACTTCAGTGCTGACGGGATAAGTTCCCTGGCTTATACTTCCTTCAGTAATGCTTACAGCCGCATTCACAGTGTTCTGTAGTACCGCATCATTGACAGTAATTTCAATTGTACCCAGATCACTGGGATCACCATCTTTATCTGTAGCACGAACATTCAAAGTTAATATTGATTGATTATTATTCGTTTGATCCAGAGGGGCAGAAAGAATTGCGGTATATTTTCCGTCTGTATCAACAGTTACTTTTAGTATTTCCTGGCCATTAAGCGGACTGGATGAGTCATCTATCCTTAAGACTAATACCTTTCCATCATCTTCAATAGAATAGCTGGTAGCCCAGCCGCCACTGGTGAGGCCATTCAAGGATTGCTGCATCGTCTGTGTATCTTCAAAGACCAGGGTGGCAATGGTATCGCTGCCAAGATCCAAAGGCACATTTCCCTCTTGAATAGGTACATCCCAAATTCCAGTTTGCGCGTTGCGCTGCTCAGTAAAAGTTATTTGATCAGTACCCAGCTTAGCTGCTGCACCATCAAGAATAGTCATTTCTACAGTAACCGGACTTTGCAGTGGATCTCCATCACTGTCTTTAGCCTGTAATTGCAGATCAATATGAATACGTTCACCATCCTGGCGGACAAAACCATTTGTATCGCCATTTTCCTGATGATCCAGAGGTTTTATCTGAGTCAACGTAACGGTTACGACTAAATTTTTCTCACTACCAAGAACAGTATCGTTAGCAGAAGTTATTATTACTTCAAAAACTTTGTCACCTTGCTCATTTTTTGCAGTGAGAGTAATTTCCCCATTTAGATTGGTTTGCGTTACAGTCAAATGACTGCCGCCTGCTGTAATTTCATTTTGCAATTCACCGATCAACTGATTGAGAAAACTGTCTTCTATGATGAGGCTTTCAGGAACAAGCCTGTCTGCACCAGCAGGAATTGAAAAAGTATGTGTTTCTTGAACGGGATATGTATCAGCAGGCAACAGTGCATCCAAATCCCCTTCGGTTAAAGTAAAAGAAGTTGTAATGCCTCCTTGAGCATCATCTCCATCATCAATAGTAATTACAATATCCCCTAGCGCAGAATCATTATCCGCATCTATTGCCCTGATTGGGATAACTATATGTATTGCATCACTTGAAGTTGGCTGATCAACAGACTCTACAATATTCAAATGATATTTTGGCATTTCTTGTTGTATCGAGTTAGGTATCACTTCTGATAAGGTAAGGGTGAAAATAACATGAGCGATACCATTAGCATCTGTTGCCGTAGCTGTGAGCACGTGGCCAGTATCATCTAGAGTATAACTCAATGACCGGCCATTCGAGGTTAAGTTAATCTGTTCCAACGACGCAATTGCTGTTTCAGAAAAAATCAGATTCTTTGCCAAATCACTACCAAAATCAACATCAATAGTACCACTTACAATTGTTCCAGCCTGGTTTAAGTTTGAATTATCATCAAGTAACAGTGAATCAATATGATTGATAAAAGGAGCATCGTCTTCAAAATAAATTTTGCCGCCCACATCTATAGTTGCTTTAGAGACATCGCCTGACTTATCCGTCAGGGTTAAAGTCACTTTGACGAGATTAGTCAGAGAAATACTCTCATCAGCAGAGTCAGAATCAGGATGATAAATTCCATGGTATTGGACTACAGTAATTTTACCGGTTTGCTCATCAATACCGATAGCGAAAATCACTTTACCTTCACTTTGGGCAACAATTTTATGATTAACAAGAGACAGGGTAATGGGAGATCCATTACTAGCCATCAGGCCTGACTCACTCCTTCCTATTTCCAACGAATAGCTTGCTGTAACAAAGTGAGCGGGTTGATTCATAACGGAACCGGCTGATGAGACCAGAAATCCCTGTGAATACCCTATAACTGTTCCAAAATTGAAAGGGTCAGTTACGCCAATCTGATCGCCTGCATTTCTATCACCATTCCTGACCACAATGGATTCATCACTGGTCAGGCTGTTACCGGTAAGCGTCAAAACAGCTTCAGGTTTGGTGTTTCCGTACAACATCACAGTATGTTCCAAGTTGCCAGTGCCATCAAAGAATGGGCCTCTGGTCTGATAGCCTGAAGTCACTAAACCAAAAGCATAATTAGGATCAACTATAAACGCCGTACCACCACTACCCAACACTTCCTCACCAGCAGCTGGAGCCTCCAGAGTTTCGATAAATTTACTGATATCGAGACTCTTTGCCAAAGCCTTGTCAACCATCTCATCTATGGCAGGAGAGGCGCTCTGTTTTATTAAAGGCGAAATACTGTCTAATATAAAAGGCTGATTAGGTGTTAACGCAAGGATTAGTCCATTGAGAAGACTAAGTTGGCTCTCACCACTGAGTAAGACTAAAGAATCGCCTGGATTGAGAGATGACCCTACTTTGACCAGGCTTGTGTGTCCCTGAGAATCTGTCTTGGTTAGAATTCCTTGTAACAATTGTACTGCACCAGATATGGACTCAACGATCATAGTTCTACCCACCAGACAAACAATAACAGAAGCAAATTCACGGGAGTGAATGCCTCTTGCTATTTATTCAGATACTTTTATTATAGGACACACGATCAGCTAATTGATCAAATTATAGACACAGTTTTGTTTTTAATCGTGCAAGTATTGTATCAATACCGTAAAAAACGAGTAATTTTGAAACAAATTAAATGTATGTGTTGAAAATAAAGCACTGTGACAGGATAACTGTTCCGCTCCCTCACGGTCGCGGCTCGGTTTCCGGTGCACGATGAAGTCAATACGCACGCACGAAAACCGAGCCGCGACCGTGAGGGAGCGGAATTTTTGTTGTGGCAAGGAATCGGGTAGCTCCGTAGCCTGTATTAGGTCGTCCGGACCACGTCGTCCTGAGCGCGTCTTTTTGCGCGAAGGATCTCCAAATACTGGCACTATGCCACTTTCGGGAGATCCTTCGCGCAAAAAGACGCGCTCAGGACGACGTAGATCATCCGGGGGATGCAAAGCTCAGTTCGTCATTACATGGATGATGATGATGACATAGACGAGGTAGAAGAGGACTCCCTGTCGTGCCCAACAGGCGATTTTACTGCAGCCATCACCTTGGGAAATAACTTCAAACGCTCATTGTCTTCCAGCGTATTCTCCTGCTGATTCAGGCGTGCGGCCACTTCAAGTGCAACGGTAACACCACTTTCATGAGAATCATTAACGCCAGCGATGATACCGCCATACCAAATGCCAGTCTTACCCTGCATTTCATGTAAGGCTTTTTGAGCCTCATAATAATTTCTATCCATGACCGGGTGTCTGTAGTGTGCCTCATAAAGCACATTTTTAGGCATAGGTTGACCAGGTAAGATCCAGGTTTTCATTATTGGCACCGTACCTTCAGGATATTTCCAGGGTTTACACATGGTGTTAGCAGACTGAGTACCATCAAAACGGCTGTGAACTACGGTATTGTTTTTTGAGCGATATTTGGGATCTTGATGAAAGACTACAGTAGTGTCGTAGTAAGTCACCCTGGACAATTTATCACGCAATTCGCGCAACTCTTGATTGTTTATGCCTGAAATCAGGTTAGCAGTGACTTCACCCGAAGTGGAAAGAACTACATCATCGTATAAAGCAACATTACCCGCTTCGTCATGAAAAAAAGTACCGTCTTCTTTTTGCAATTGATATTTTGTTTCTCCGTCCACAGCAACTGGAATGACTTTACTAATTGAAGTATTCATTTGAAACGAAGTATTAGTGCACACCCTTTGCATATGGCGAATGTACTGACTTAAACCACGGGGAGCATCATACCAGGTCAGATCAGCTTCCAGGTATTGCATGGCATAATGAGCTCCAAACGTTTTGATTGTATCGACAGACACGCCCCATCCTGCTGCAATCAAGGGATAAAGAAACTCGTCGGCAAATGTTCTTCTATGATTTAAAATAGGAGAACCGCCCGCAACAAAATCGTTTACAAATTGTTCCAATGTAATCATTTCATCGGTAGACGTGAGCTTTTTCTTGGCATCTTTAATGGCTTCATTCAAATTGATCATCGTACACAATTCAGTAAGCAAGGTATCCCATGAAAGACGCATTTCATCTTGAGCATTCTTTTTACCGAAAAGGCCGCAAAGCTTTAAAATACTCCATGCCGAATCCTTTCCTGATGAAGTTTCATAAAGCGGGGGGAGCACGGTATGATCTTTGGTGTTCAGGTTATTAAAATCCATATTAAGCTGAAACTCCTGAAGCTTAATTCCCAGATGTTTAAATAATATATGAACATTAGTATAAACTTCGGGACTACCAATAAACTCAGCACCACCTTCAACCATAACATCATTGAGTTTGATACTGTGAATATGGCCGCCTAGCCGGTCGGA
Source organism: Legionella shakespearei DSM 23087 (assembly GCF_000373765.1). Lineage (GTDB taxonomy): Bacteria > Pseudomonadota > Gammaproteobacteria > Legionellales > Legionellaceae > Legionella > Legionella shakespearei. The sequence continues at coordinate 88,434 of NZ_KB892437.1, forward strand.
GGACTCAAAGAGAGTGACATTAAATTTGTCCTGATTATCCAAGCCCCAAGCAGTTGTTAAACCGGTTCCACCACCAATTACAGCAACTTTTCTTTTATTTTCTGTTGAATTTTCAGGCATTTGAGTCTCGTCTGTTTTTGGGTTTATATAAATTTATAATTGGAGATTAGCCATAAGTAAACCTTTTCGATTAAAAAAAATATAAAGACGATGTAGAGTTGAGTATGAGCAGCCATCACGGCCCTGCAGGACCATCAGATTGCAACTCCGGAGATTCCGGTTTTGAATAAACATAGCAATAAACTTCCCTTCGTTCCTTGTCAAAAGTAGCATTCAGAAAGTTCATCTCAGCAGCACGTATTTCCCTTTTAGTGAGCAACAAAGAAGACAGGCCCGTCACGAACATCAGGCCTCCTGGCTTCATAAAATCCCGCATAACATGCAAATTTGATAAGGCATCTTTACCTGTAGCGACTACCTGATAGTTCAGTGCACCGCCCGAAGAAATGATCACATCCACCTGATTCATCAGTTCAGCTGAACGCTCCGGATATTTGGCTGAAAAATCACCTATAGTAGAGTTAAGCACATCATAGGTAAAACTCCCATCTCCCAGTTCCAGCCTCAATCCTTCGAGCACTTGAACGGCTATGTCACATTGTTCTTTACCTGGCTCCAGACAAATGTAATGTAAATTGATTCCTGCCTGAACTGCCTTCTGAATCAGTTTAACCGCCAGACGCCCTTTTCCAGCCCCAACATCTAACACGACCATCTCTCGCGGCTCTTTACACGCATAGTCCCAAAATGCTTTAACCATCATTGGATCGGTAATTTCATCATAGAAATAATAATGATCTAAATTATTTATATCCCAACCTGGCTTCCATCCTGCCGTTTTGAAAAATAGATTGGGAATTTGACGTTTTGATTTAACCAGCCTATTGGGTTCTAAATAGGGGTCAGGTATGGAGTGATGAAGTATTTTCAACATTTTAGCCAGGTGCTTGTCTTCCTTTTGCACCAAAAAATGCCTTTTAGTAGAGTCTTTAAATCGGAACGTTAATAAATAATTGGTTTCGCCAAGGCCGTCCATCCACCCCAGCAGATCGTGGAGCTTAATATCTGTTAATTCAGGGCTAAAATCAGACACGTTATAAAGTGCAGGCTCAGAAGTTGATCGTGATTTTAAGGTACTGCTCAATTCTAGAATATTGGGATAATCCTTTTGTTGCTCTGGAGATAGTTTATAAAACTCATCAAAAACAACCGGCACGTTTGTTTTTCTTTGCGAGTGTTCTACACAATAAGAGAGAATTTCTGCAATAAGTTTGCCCAGATCTTCTATTTTGCACTTTTTATACTTCATAGCTTAAAACGAATCGTACTTGTTTCATTAAGTATAGTACGTTCCATTTAAAACAGGCGTAGCCTTGATGCAGCGATAGCGCTGAATGATCCTCTCATATTGAGTACCACTCAGAACTATGCAGGATCGCCTTCCCCGCTCCGGGGGAAGGTGCCCGGCAGGGCCGATGGGGGGATCAAAAAAGGAGTTTCTACCTTAAATGAGTTCTCTTTTTGATCCCCCCACCCACCCTGTCGGGCCACTGCCATTAAGTTAAGCGCTACTCCACCGTACCGCGGCTTGTCCGCGGTATCCAGAGAACTAAGTTCGGAGTGAGATTCCTGGATCCCGCGGACAAGCCGCGGGACGGCGGAACTCCTTAACTTAATGGCAGTGCCCTGTCGGGCACCCTTCCCCGGAGGTGGAGGGGCTACTTGCGATGATCATCCTGTTTATTTACATCTTTTTACGAGATTAAAATTATGAGAGGAGCACTCAGAGCGATAGCGTAATCAAGGCTACAGTTTTTTATATATTTAAATCAATCTTCTTATCCATAACTCACAGAGCCTGTTGAGCAAATGGTCTAATCTGTAATTAAATGAAATTACAGGCACAGAGTGTATTGAAATTGGTTGCTCTATCTTATATTGTCGCGACTTAAGGATTTTTTTAAAGGATGCCCCATGCCAAAAGTTTATAATTTAAGTGACTATAAAGTGTGTGACTATTTAATGTCGCATGTAGCATTGCAAATCGATGTTTCTGAAAAGCCAGTTCAATCCAAAGCCACTCTCACAATGAAACCCAATCCTAAAGCCAATTCACGCGCTGTAGATATGGTTTTGGATGGTGAAAACATGACCTTAACTTCTATTGCTATCAATGGTAAAACACTGACGGAAGATCAATATGAGGTCACACCCACCTCTCTGATATTAAAAAATGTTCCCCAGGATGGACCCTTTACGGTTGAAACCACGACCCTCCTCGGTGAAAATCCTGATCTTTTTGGCTTGTATGAAACGGAAGGCACCATTCTGGTTAAAGCAGAAACCGAAGGTCTGCGACGTGTATTTTACTGTAATGACAGACCTGATAATCTGGCAACCTATGAAACGACTATTATTGCTAATGAAATCGAGTTTCCTGTACTGCTTTCAAATGGAGTGGAAACCGATAAAAAAATACTGCCCGGTGGACTGCATTCTGTAACCTGGACAGATGATGTGCCTAAGCCCAGTTACCTCTTTGCTTTAGTAGCCGGTACTTTAGAACGTTCTGTTGCTCATTTCACTACCCGTTCAGGACGCGATTTGCCTATTGAATTTTATGTTCCTCCTGCAGTAACTCCAAAATGTAATTTTGCCAAAGAAGTATTACAAAAAGCCATGGCCTGGGATGAACGGACCTACAATCTCGAATGCGGCCTCCATAAACATATGGTTGCCGGAGTTGATAAATATGCTTCAGGAGCCTCGGAGCCTACCGGACTTAATTTATTTAATACAGCTAATTTATTTGCCACCTCGGCAGCAACGACAGATTTAGGCATGATGCGGGTGCTTGAGGTAGTGGCACATGAGTTTTTTCATTATTGGTCAGGTGACAGGGTAACCATCCGCGACTGGTTTAATTTACCCGTCAAAGAAGGATTAACAACCTTTAGAGCGGCAATGTTTCGTGAAGAATTATTTGGAACTGATTTGGTACGTTTGCTTGATGGCAAAAATCTCGATCCAAGTGCTCCACGGCAAAGCAGTTATACTGCGGTTAGAAGTTTGTACACAGCCGCGGCTTACGAGAAGAGTGCTGACATTTTCCGAATGATGATGCTCACTGTTGGTAAAGAGTTATTTTACCAGGCAATGAATGAGTTTTTTGTCAGGCATGATGGTGGAGCGGTAACGCTTGAAGATCTCCTTGATTCATTAACCCACTCAACCGGAATAAATTTTCAAACCTTCTTACCCTGGTTTACAGAATCAGGAATTCCTGAGCTTGATATCAGTGATGAATATAATCCCAAAGACCAAATATATACTCTGAAGGTTAAAGTAATTGATGGGAAGGCACGCCCCATTCCCTTTGTTCTGGGCTTACTGGACGCGCAAGGTAAAGACATCAGGGGCGATATGGTTTTGATGATTGATGAACCAGAAATGGTTTTTAAATTTAGCCATATAGAATCTCGCCCTACTCCATCCCTGCTGCGCAGCTTTTCAGCTCCTGTTCATTTGAAATATGAATACAGCCGCGAAGATCTGTTACGCCTGATTCGCCATGATTCCAATATTTACAACCGTTGTGAAGCAGCCAAACGATTGTTCAGAGAATTAGTTAATGATCATTGCCAAGGTAAGCCACTGCAACTATCAGACGACTTTTTTAATACCTTCCGATCCATATTAACGGATAAATCGCTCAATAGTTGGCTCCAGGCAGAAATACTGACTATTCCTTCTGAAGAAGAATTGATCGAGGGGGTTACGAAACCTGATTTTGAAAAGATTACTGAAGGCCGCACCCTCATTCAAAGTGCTCTGGCAGTCAAACTGAAAGATGACTTATTCAAAAGATACAATCAATTACAGACACAAGGTGATGTATCTAAGCCTGAGTTTACCATTTTTGATATTCAGGATGCAGGCAATCGGCGTTTAAAGGCCTTATGCAATACTTATTTCAAATTTACTAATCCTGAGCAGACTGCAAAATTCGTGCAATTAAAATTCGCAGATTCTTTAGGTCATAACATGACGGATACAGTATCTTCCCTGAATCTGCTTTGTGATATGAATGTTCCGAATGCAAATCAGCTCCTGGACCAGTATTATGACTATTGGCAGAGTGATGCAAGTGCCGTAAATTACTGGTTCAGCCTTCAGGCTTCCAGTCATTCTGCTGAGGTGGTTAATCGGGTTAAATCATTAATGAGTCATTCCTCTTTTGATTTGTCAAATCCCAATAATGTTTACTCCTTACTCCGACCCTTTATCAAAAATCCTTATGGTTTTCATGCCTCATCAGGCGAAGGCTATGCATTAATTGCCGATGTTATTATCCGTTTAGATAAACTCAATCCACCTTTAGCGGGTAATTTAACTCAGAGCTTCATTAATTGGGATAATTACGACAACACGCGTCAACAATTAATGTTGGAACAATTGCGACGAATTAATCTCAAGGCAACCTCTGCTGATGTGAGAAACATTGTAAAAAAGGGGTTGGATAAAGCGAAGGAAGAACCTCCCTTATCCTCTTCCATCCGCGTAACACTTCACGGGCGTTCAATACCTGCAGAAGTGAAAGACAACTGTGCAGATGCAAAGCAAGAACTCAATTTGAGTTGATTGCGGACATTGGGATGTGTAGTCCGGTCTGCTTGCAGCCTGGATCGGAGTATGCACGATCCCGGCTGCAAGCAGACCGGGCTACCACCTGTTCTACACTTTTTGCCATTTCCCCGATCTACGTCGTCCTGAGCGCGTCTTTTTGCGCGAAGGATCTCCAAATACTGGCACCATGCCGATTTCAAGAGATCCTTCGCGCAAAAAGACGCGCTCAGGACGACGGGGATCTAGGGGATCTATTAGTGAGGACGAGTTTTGGATGTAGCACAATCGTAGCCCGGTCTGCTTGCGGCCGGGCTACAGACTTATTGAGCCGGTGTTGTTGCAGGAGCTGTTGTTGGTTGCTCTTCTTTTACGCTACCAGAACAACTTGCAGCAATGCTATCAATACTTTCATTGTATTGTTTTTCAGTCATATTATCAGACTGTTTTATAAGATCTAACAATTTAGGTTTCGCGCATTCGCAATAGGCTCCTGTTACTTTTTTATCGGCATCAGTCTGATTAGGGTAAATTAAATTCCATCTGTCCTGGCAATATTCATCAACATCAGTGTCTTTTGCATCAGACAAACCTACCTCTTCATCGAGAGAATCCATTGCATCATGTAACAAGGTTCGTGACATACATTGTTGAATGGCTTTTTGTATCGCCTGATCATTATCCAATGGCATAGCAGCAGCACAACCGCAATATTTTTCACCAAAATTTTTATAGTCAACCTTATCCGTTGCCTGATCTGCCTTCTTCATCCAGGCATCAACGCATTGACTTTGAAAAGAGGAATTTGGTGCAGGATCGGCATATGATGTACATGCCAAAACACTGATAGTCACTGCAACTACAGCTTGTTTTAAAACGTTCATTGCTTGTCACTCCATTGATTAAATGATTATTCTCCTAAATCAGAATAGCCTATGTTTAATAAATTCGCTATAGACGGGATTTGACTTCAAATTAGCGTAGGTTTTCATAATCAAAAAGAGGACTCAAAACTAAGGAAAACCGTGATTTCGCTTCGCTGCATCAAGGCTACATTTTGATTTAACGCAAAGAGTCCATGTTACAGTTGATGCTTTTTGTAACCAGAGCAATCAGAGTCTCTAAATCGTCAGATGATGTCACATCCAAATGATTCAGATGCTGCTTCAGTTGCAATAAAAATCCAGACGCAGAACCGCTCACGGTTTCAGCCAATTTAAGATGATTATGGATAATCGTTAGCTGTTCAACTGTTAATTGCGGTTTGGATGATAAAGTGAAATAGCCATCCAGCCAATGACAAAATTCCAGATGAGTCATATGAAATATCCTTTATTCATCGCTATCATTTAACCCATCATGCACAGACTTAAGATGCTCTTTAGTATATGGCGTATCATAACTGTCATCAATAACATGCTCAAACAAAACAGCGAGGTTTTGTTTGATAGATAAAGTATGTTCTGCCATTAATTCACTGTCTTCTTTAATATGGGTCAAAAGATGCAGCTCTTCATTTAACCAGCGGTTAAAGTCACCCCATGGCTCAGAAACTGTTTGAAGCTTATCAAGAATAAGACTTATTTTAATCTGGTCTAAAAAAGCATTCTCATCAATTTCAAAATAGCCCTGCAACCAATAGCAAAAGTCCTGGTTTTTAAATAAGCTGGCATTAGACATGATGTACCCTTGCTCTAGCAGCGTATGCCTGGACCGTATGGGAGCCCTGCACTATTTTCACTCGCAACATAAGGCGTTTCCATCGGCTTAAACTGACTGGTAACAGCATCCACTACATCCTTAAGCAATTTTTTAATATCTTTATTTAAAGTGTTTTCAAAATGTTCCAATAAAGCATCTTCGGTAGTTATCAAGCCTTTCAGGATACGCCGTTTCGAATGAATGTCTTTAACCAGTAGTTGAAGTTGGCTCGCTTCAACCTTATTCTGCTGTTCAAAATAATCCTTTAGTTTTGCAATTGATCCGATAAGAGCATTTGCAGCAACTTTATAATCATTATTCGTGTACAAAGGAAAATCAACCGTCCGTCTGTATAACATTGCGACTGTTTCTGAAGTTTTTAGCTTTAAAGTGCCTGACTCGACACGATATTTGTCCAGTTCATCCAGACTGTATTCATTTAAAGCGCGCTCTATGGCCTCTGCAAAGTCTTTGTGAACAAGTGCCTTATTCTTGATTATAATTAACGTGTGTAACTCCGTTTTACCACTGACCGTGTGCTGCTGCTCTGATATAGCGGCACTGTCAGGTATTAGTGAATTAAAATAGGCAACAATCCTTTTTGCCGGTTCAATTGGGGTTGTAATGAATAAATCAGTTATGTATTTATTTTGAGGATTAGGCTGAAAACGACTCGAAGTAGTCATTATCTCTGGAGTCTCTTCTGTGCCTGTTACCTGAACTAACTCAGGTAGAGCAGCACTCTTTTCGTTAAAGAATCTGGGAGTTGCAGCCTGCTGCCTTAATTGTCGCGCAACCACATAACATAAGGTTTCTTCAAAACAATCGCTATGAGATATGCTCATCCCCCATTTGGAAAACAATTTATGTAAATGGCTCAATACATCGTTAAATTCGTATTTTTTTTGATAAGGCTCTGACATTTTTGGATTAGCTTCCAACTCTCTTTCAATAAGCGGAAGTAAATGCTTTTGAATGGCCTCGCAATTCATACGAATAAACCTGGCGGGATGGCCGTTTACCATTTGAGGACTTGTGTCTGTTAAATCAATCGCGTTTAACTCTGGAAATCTGGAGTTAAGTTGAGTAACGAAAGCTGCTGCAGCCTCTTTAGAAATTGTTAAATCAAAATTACAATTCTCACCTCGTGTAGCCTGATTCATTGCAAATTGGCAACCTTTTGGTTTTTCTTCAATGCCGGCTAATTTCAGAAGAGTTTCTTCAAAGAAATCTGTTTTAGCGAGATCTATATCATGAGCAGTTGTGATTTTTTGCAGGGCGTCAAACATGTCTGAATATTTATTCGTCATTTGTGTATCCGTATTAAATGATTGAAAATTAAGCAGTAATTATACATTTTCAATGGTTTTTGTCAATTTCAAAACCCTCAGAGAGATGAGTTGTAGCCCGGTCTGCTTGCAGCCGGGATGGTGCCTGTTTGATCCCGGCTGCAAGCAGACCGGGCTACACACCTTGTCAGGATTCAGTGGGACTTCGTAGCCTGTATTGCGTCTGCTCCTAACCCGATCCACGTCGTCCTGAGCGCGGCTTTTTACAGTGGGTTTTGTAGATTTGTAGCCCGTATTAGGCCTTAGCCGTAATACGGGAATGAACTCATTGCCACGTCGAACCCGTATTACGGCTAGTGGCCTAATACGGGCTACGCTTCGAACAGTTCACGCTTTAGGCGTTAAGGTTTGTGGGCGCTGTTGTTTCAGTAACCTCGTCAACAAAGTTCTCACCTTCGCTTGGCTTGAAGAATCTTGGCGATTCACCATGAAGCATGCGATAAAATCCAACACCACTTAGTGCAAGGGCGATAATACGCAGGCAGTCACGGAAAAATCTCTGCCATGCCGGATCGCGGTGTTCTTTCAGTGTATCCTGGCTTTGCTGCAGAGAATCGTTAAATAACTCAAGCTGTTTGCTCGGCAACACTTCTGTATTTTGCAAATGTCCTAACAACGCTTGAACAGCCTGTTTTTTTTCATCCAGCAAAGCACTTTCACTGTTTGCAGAGTTCAGATGAGTCATATAATGAGTAGTTCTTTCCAAAAGCCTGGCTACAGTGACAATTGCCGCTCTTTCTTTATCACTTTTGTATGCGTTTACAATCCTTTGTTGAGAAACTAAATCAGCTTCAACTTTTTTGATTTTAGATTCCGCCTCTGAAAGCTCGCTTGCGACTCTATCCACAACGGCAGCAGTCTCTCTCCTTTGTGATTCTAATACCTTATTTAAACGCGCAATCTCTGCCTGATCATCAGCATGTACTCTTGCAGCCTCATCCACACCAGCAGTAGCCTCTTTCCTTTGAGCTTCTAATGCTTTGTTTAAACGCTCAATCTGCGCTTGATCATCAGCATGCACTCTTGCAGCATTATCTGCACTGTCAGCAGCCTCTTTCTTTTTAGATTCTAATGCCTTACGCAAACTTTGAATTTCAGATTGATCAGAAGTTTGCAATATTGCTGCATTTTCTGCATTGACTTTTGCTTTTCTCTTTTCAGATTCTAAAGCTTGAATCAAACTATTATTCTGCCCCGTACCTTCTACAATCTCTTTTTCCAGCTCTTCATTTTTCTGTAGCAAAAGTTCAATCTTAAATTGAGCTTCAGCTAGCGCTTTTTCCGCCTGTTTTGCACTGGCACTTGCTTCGCTCTTGAGAGATTCTAAAGCGCGTTGTAATGCTTCAATCTCTTGCTCTGTTCTTTTTGCAGCGTCTTTATAAAAATCCAATGAACGCACTTGTGACTCAGATGTATCCTGTAAGGTATAAACTTGAATTTGCAGTTCTTCAATTAAAAGCTGCTTTTCCTCAACTTGAGATTTAAGTAATTCAATTTTATCTTTTGCAGCTTGATGTAAACGTCTTTCCTGAGCGGTTTCTTCTTTAATCTTATCCAGTTCAACTTTAAGCTGACCAACCAATTCCTTAAATTGAACCAGCGCTTCTTCAATTTGAGAATTGTTACGATCGGATTGTTCCACTGACTCTAACGCGCTCATCAGATGCTCTTTAGCTGTAGCAAGTTCTTTTGTTAATCGAGTAACTTTTTCTGACAATTCAGCTTTGATTTTTCGCTCTTCTGTTAGAGCGTGTAATCCGTTGTCTCTTTCCTGAGTCCTCTCATCAAGTTGCTTTTCAGCTTGCTTCAGTGCTGCTGCTAACTCCATGTTAGCTGACTGCAATGAATGTTCCCTCTTCTCCATTCCAGCAAACTGATAAATATATTGATAAAAGTCAGTATCCAATTCCTCAGGCTTTTGATCCAATGCCCCTGGAATTTTCTTTAACACATCGGATGACCTGTGCAATAGCAATTCTTGTTGTTGATGTACAATACGTAAGAACTTTCCTTTAGTTTCTTCGAAGGACTCTTCAGAATTCAACTCCAAGCCAGGGATAATTGTAGTCCAACTGTGGATTAGCATAGGCTTGACGCACCATTCTTCCAATCCAGAAATTTGTTTCGCCAGACGGTCCAGGTCAGCTGTCAGCTTTTGAGTGTTAATCAACCATGCAAGTGCATCTCTTTCAAGTGCAGCACGCTCTTCTGAAGAGCTGGAAACAGTATTATTTGCTATAGCTTCACCATCTTCCAAAAGCTTTCTTGCCTGGGACACCAGTGCATTTTGATGTTGCACTACTACTGTAGTGATATCTTTTCTCATCTCTTTACTGAAGGAACTCGCAAATTCAGTTCGCTCCTTATCAATGATCACACGTTTCTGTTCTACATCGTCCAGAGTTTCAAAGGCTGATGCGACACATGCCCTGCATTCCTCACGTTCAGCTTGCGACAAATGATTTCGCAAATAGGTTTGAGTTATCGTACTGACCAGATAGGATAATGATTCTTTAGCCAGCAGATGATTGTTCTTATCTTGCAGTAGTCGTGACACCATATGGGTCTGATCCATGCTGGATTGTGACAAATCTACAGGCGTAAATGCCGTTTTAATGTTCTCCTTTAACCAGCTGATCTGTCCTACTAATTTCATATCAAAAAAGTTGACCGATTCAAGTTTATTAGACATCCATAATTTGACATGTTGTAAATTTAAAAATGTTTTACCATCACCGTGTATATCAAGATCAGTAATGGGCGTATTTCCTCGTTGATGGAAGTGGGTCTGACGTAGTGCCATATATTGGCCAAGGCCTTTATAGTTTCGCGTTGACAGCCACTCAAAGGCAGGATAATTTTCCTGAATTTTTGTGTAGTTTTGCAATAATTGATGGTTTCTCTGCTCTTCAGAAGCAGGCAAATAAGCGTTAGTAACCGCATCCAGTTGTGAATGCCCAAGATCAACAGGCTGCTCCGGGTGTACTTGTCCAGTGAAGGTAAAATCAAGCCAGCGTCTTAAAACAAGGTCTTGTACGCCTGACAAATCCCGATTTGCAAAAGTTTCAGGAACCGGGTCGCCGTTATCGTCAAATTGATTTCCATCTCCAGTGCCATGGCAGCCTGGGATTACCTCATAAGGCATGTCAAGTGGAATAATCGGTTTAAAGGCATTTGAAGTCTCATGCTTTTGGACGAATTCAAATTTCTTTTTGACAAAATCGGGTAAGGTATAAAAGCTTGGTTCTTGCCATCCTAATCGAATAACCTTACCGAAATTTCCTCCAGGTACAGGATCCAGCACGAAGAGGTTTACCTGCAGGGCTTTTAAATTCATTAACAAACGGGCTTTAAGTGCTTCTTCATCCCCTAACTTTTCAGCAGTCACTAACCCCTTTAATGCGCTGCGGGTGTAACTTGGATCATTGAAAACTGCAAGACCCGGCACACTGTTACTGTCTTGAATAATTCTAGCTAATGTCCTTTTTTCGCTGTCCTTTTCTTTTTTAGCATCTTCTTCCAATGCCTTGAGGATTCGCTCTAGTTCATGCGTCAAAACGATGGATTCTACTCCGCCGCGGCTAAAGCCAGATATGCTCAGGTTTGTTTTTCCCTCAGCAACAGCACCAAGTGCCAGCATCAACGCTTTAGCTAAACGATCGCCCACTTCAAATCCAGGAGTATCGGCACCATTGATGACATCAACTGAGTTTGAATGATAGGGATGAGCGTAATGAGGGGATTTGTTATCTGCTGCATCCTCATATTTTATTACAGATTCTTGTTCACCCAGCACATGAGTCATTAATTGGGCGGCATAAGAGAAGGTCTCGCCACGAATATAAGACTTATCAGTTGTCGGCTTATCCACATAATCTACAGCAGTACCTAACAGGTAAAGATGATGTGCAGTTGAGCTCTTGGGTGAATTGTCCCTTAATTTCTCAATAAGTGCTTTAAAATATAGTGACATGTACTGCCTCGGATTAATGCATAGATCCCATATTTTAACCTATTTAGATTAAGAAAACATTATTAAATCAGATCAAAGTGCCTTTTAATTGGCGCTGTGCTGCATTACTTTTTTAAGTAACATTGCATCTTCGACATGAGTGGCATCTTTATAATAATCCTTTTTAACTTCAATCTGCTCAAAACCCATGCTTTCATAGAGGTGAATTGCGGGGTAATTACTGGTTCTGACTTCCAAAAGAACACATTCGATATGGGTGAATTTTGACAAAGAATAAAGAACGGTCTGCAACAATTTTCGGCCTAAGCCTTTTGATTGTAAAGGTTTTGCAATACAAAAGTTGAGGATGTGGCAATCATTTCGGGAAATCCGGGAAATAATATAACCTGCCAGGATGGTACTGCTGCCCTTATTCATTTCAAGTACACGGCAATCATAACCAACCAGTACACAATCCCTTAATATATCACGACTCCAGGGTGTAATATGAACACTCGTCTCAATTGAATAAACATTATCTATATCAGATTCCTTCATCCGACGAATGTTAAGTATCATTCCCTACCCTCAAATTTTCACTACCTGCCATATAGAGTATTTATTATGAATAGCAATTAAGCAAATTTACCTATAAATTTTGTTGTCTTTGCCATTCCCCGATCCACGTCGTCCTGAGCGCGTCTTTTGGCGCGAAGGATCTCCCAATATTGGCACCATGCTGCTTTCAGGAGATCCTTCGCGCCAAAAGACGCGCTCAGGACGACGTGAATCGAAGCGAAGTCGATCAGGAATAGCACAGTGCGTAGCCCGGCCTGCTTGCAGCCGGGATCGATGTGGATCGGATTCACACTACTTCTTCTTTTTCTTAGGCATGTAAAGATCAGTAATTGTCCCTTCAAATGCTTCAGCAGCTTGAGCAATGGTTTCAGACAAGGTAGGGTGTGGATGAATGGTTAAGGCAATGTCTTCTACATCACAGCACATCTCAATGGCCAAAGCCGTCTCGGCAATTAAATCTCCAGCATTCACACCAATAATGCCAGCCCCTAATATACGATTAGTATCAGGACAGAATAACAGCTTGGTCATTCCTTCTTCACGCCCCATGCTTAAAGCACGGCCACTGGCAGCCCAGGGGAAGGTTGCTTTTTCATAATTAACGCCTTTTTCTTTCGCTTCTTTCTCGGTCAAGCCTACCCATGCCAGTTCAGGATCAGTATAGGCAACACTGGCAATACATTTAGGTTCAAAATAATGTTTCTTTCCAGCGATCACTTCAGCAGCGACCTTACCTTCAGGAATTGCCTTGTGTGCTAACATAGGTTGACCAACCACATCACCAATAGCAAAAATATGAGGAACATTTGTTCTTAGCTGGTTGTCTACTTTGATGAAACCACGCTCATCCACTTTAACTCCAGCTTTATCTGCATCAATAGTTCCACCATTAGGTTTACGCCCAACTGAAACCAGAACCTGTTGATAACAAAGAGGTTTATCAGTGGCATGCTCCCCTTCCATAGACACATAAATCCCGTCCTTTTTAGCATCAACGGCAGTGACTTTAGTCTTTAGCAGGAATTTGACACCCTTTTTAGCCATTCTCTTTTGCAATACATTGACCAGATCAGCATCAGCGCCGGGAATCAGTTGGTCCATAAATTCAACCACAGTGACATCAACACCCAGAGAGGAATAGACCGTTGCCATTTCCAATCCAATGATTCCACCCCCAAGAACCAGCAAATTACCTTTAATATCATTAAGTTCCAAAGCCCCTGTAGAGCTGAAAATCCGTTTGTCTTCAGGAATAAACGGTAAATTAACCGATTCAGAACCTACAGCAATGATGGCATTTTCAAATTCCACTTCAACAGGACCCTCTTTGGTATCAACAACAACCTGATGTGTTCCTGTGAATTTACCTTTACCAGTGAGCACTTCAACTTTGCGTTGTTTGGATAATGCTTTTAAACCGCCAGTCAGTTTCGATACTACAGAATTTTTCCAGGCAACCAGTTTTTTGTTGTCCAGCTTAGGCTTGCCGAAATCAACTCCCTGGGCACCCATTTCATGGGCTTCATCAACCACTTTGGCAATATGCAATAATGCTTTTGATGGGATACAACCCACATTTAAGCACACACCACCTAAAGTGTCATAACGCTCCACCAGAACAACATTTTTTCCCAAATCAGCTGCACGAAACGCTGCAGTATATCCGCCAGGTCCGCTACCCAATACCACTACATCAGTTTTAATTTTGTTAGCCATTGTTAAAGCCTCATTTAATTTAATTTATTTAGAGCCAAGACCGAGAGGAAATTCGCACTAATGCAATCACGACTCAGATTTCGTAGCCCGTATTAGCGACAGCGTAATACGGGAAATTTCCACTCAGAGCAAAACCTTTCTAATATCGCTCAAATAATCTCCAATCAGACGAGTAAAGCGTGCCGCTTCAGCACCATCAATAACCCGGTGATCATAAGATAAAGAAAGTGGCAGCATCAATCGGGGCTTAAATTCACCATGGTCATAAACAGGTTTGATACTTGATCGCGACAAACCAAGAATCGCCACTTCAGGGCTGTTTACTATAGGAGTAAATGCGGTGCCCCCTATTCCGCCAAGGCTTGATATGGTAAAACATCCGCCAGACATATCGGCAGGCATTAAACCCTTTTCACGAGCCTTAGTACTTAACCTGGCCATTTCCAGTGCAATGTCACCGACAGTCAATTGATTGGTGTTTTTAATGACAGGAACAACAAGCCCATTAGGTGTTTCTACCGCGATGCCAATATTAAAGTACTTCTTATAAATTAACTGCTCGCCTGTAGCATCCAGCGAAGCGTTGAATTGGGGATATACCTGTAACGCTTTACTCACCGCCTTACAAACAAAAGCCAGTATCGTTAATTTAAAGCCTGAATTTTTAGCCTGTTCTGTTTCTGCTTTTCTAAATGCTTCCAAATCAGTAATGTCTGCTTCGTCAAATTGCGTTACGTGCGGAATAGTTACCCAGGAACGGTGTACATTCATTCCGGTGAGCTTTTTAATTTTGTTTAAAGGCTTTGCTTCAATCTCACCAAATTTGGAAAAATCAATTACCGGATTTGATGGCAGATTAAAACCACCCGCTACAGGCTTTTCACTCAGACGCGCTTTCACGTAATTTTGAATGTCTTCTTTGGTAATACGTGTTTTTCTGCCACTGCCCTTCACCAAGTTCAACTCAACGCCAAGCTCACGAGCCAAACGTCTTACAGCAGGTCCTGCAGAAATGATATCGGAAGAGGCGTAATTATCAGACACACTGGATGGTGTTTCTGGTTTAGCTGGAACATCAACAGGTTTGTTCATCTCTTCTTTTGCCGGAGCAGCCTCAGGAGCCACTGGCGTAGTCTCAACGGCGGTTTCATTGGTTATTTCTGCATCCAGAACAACGAGCGGAGTACCTTGTGATACTTTATCGCCCAATTTTATTTTAACTTCTTTAACGGTTCCGGCGTAAGGAGATGGAATATCCATAGTGGCCTTATCCCCTTCCAGAGTTGCCAGTGCCTGATCCTTTTCTATAACCATACCCGGTTTGACTAATACATCAATCACGTCAACGTCAGTAGCACCACCAATATCGGGAATCGCTACTTCAATTGTCTGAGCTTTATTACTCGCAGTTGCAGTAGTTTTTGCAGGTTCTGAGGCAGCAGGCGCAGCTTGCGGTTTCTCAGCCACAGGCTCAGCTTTTGGAGCCTCAGCAGCCTTATCTGATGTAACCCAAAGGATTAAATCGCCTTCAGATACCTTATCGCCTGTTTTCACAGAAATCTTACTCACAGTACCAGCCAGCGGAGAAGGAATTTCCATGCTGGCTTTATCGGACTCAAGGGTAATTAAGGGGGTATCTACATCAATCTGATCCCCTGCCTTGACTAAAATTTCAATTACATCAACCTGATTGGCGCCGCCAATATCAGGTACTTTAACTTCTGTTTCGTTTGCCATATTGTTCCTCAGCATTCAGTTCAATGTGCTCATTACATGGCACTTGCTATTGGGTAACTGGATCCAGCTTGTCTGGATTAATACTGTATCGTTTTATTGCATCCACCACTTTGGATTTATCAATAGAACCCTCTGCAACCAAAGAATTCAATGCCGCTAAAACGATGTATTTGGCATCCACTTCAAAGAAATGGCGTAAGCGTTCCCGTGTATCACTACGACCATAGCCATCAGTTCCCAGGGTAACAAAACGATTTGGAACATAAGGACGAATTTGATCAGCATAAATACGCATATAATCAGTTGCAGCAATAACAGGGCCTTTTCTGTCTTTAAGTTGCGTGGTCACATAACATTCCTGCGCTTTGGCTTCCGGATGCATGGCATTATGGCGTTCTACAGCCAGACCATCACGTCTAAGCTCATTAAAGCTGGTTACGCTCCAGATATCGGAAGTAACGGAATAATCTTTTTCCAGCATTTCAGCGGCTTTAATGACTTCGCGCAAGATGGTACCACTACCCATCAATTGAACATGGGTTTTGGACTTTTTCTTACTGTCCTGTACTACATACATTCCTTTGATAATGCCTTCTTCAACGCCCTTGGGCATATCGGGTTGCACGTAATTTTCGTTCATAACCGTAATGTAATAGAACACATTATCCATTTTTTCATACATACGATACAGGCCATTCTGAATAATAACAGCCAACTCGTAAGCATAGGTAGGGTCATAACAAATACAGTTAGGAATGGTAGAAGCCATGATATGACTGTGCCCATCCTGATGTTGCAAACCTTCACCAGCAAGAGTTGTACGACCAGCAGTACCGCCCAGCAAAAAACCGCGTGCCTGCATGTCGCCAGCCGCCCAGGCCAGATCGCCAATACGCTGAAAACCAAACATGGAATAATAAATATAAAAAGGAATCATCGCTAATTTATTGGAGCTGTAGGAAGTACCCGCAGCCATCCAGGAACAGAAAGCCCCTGCTTCATTAATCCCTTCTTCCAGTATTTGACCATCGCGTGCTTCGCGATAGTACATTACCTGTTCTCTATCAACGGGCGTATATAACTGACCAACAGGAGAATAAATACCAATCTGGCGGAATAAACCTTCCATACCAAAAGTTCTGCACTCGTCAGGAACTATAGGAACTATTCTTGAGCTCAAGTCCTTGTTCTTTAATAAAATTGAAAGAATACGGACAAAAGCCATGGTCGTAGATATTTCCCTGTCACCCAGCCCCTGAGTCACGGAGGCGAAATCAGACAAAGGAGGTATTTGAAGTGGTTCAACTTCTGTAGAACGAGAAGGTAAATATCCACCCAGAGCTTCCCTTTGCTTTTTGAGATATTTAATTTCAGGGCTGTCTTCATCAGGACGGTAAAAAGGCACGTCTACAATTTGCTCATCCGTAATAGGAATACTGAACCTGTCTCTGAATGCCTTTAATTGTTCGATAGTCATCTTCTTTTGCTGATGAGTAATATTTTGCCCTTCACCGGCAGCTCCCATACCATAACCTTTGATGGTTTTAGCCAATATAACTGTCGGACTGCCTTTATGTTCCACTGCTTCAGCGTAGGCAGCAAAAACTTTTTGCGGATCGTGGCCGCCTCGGTTAAGTCTCCAGATTTCATCATCTGATAAATTATCGACCATTTTCTTTAATTCAGGATATTGATTAAAGAAATGCTGGCGCACATAAGAACCATCATTGGCTTTATATGCCTGATAATCTCCATCAAGGCACTCTTCCATCCTCTTTTGCATCCAGCCTTCTTTATCACGTGCAAAAAGCGGATCCCAACGTCCACCCCAAATCACTTTTAAAACGTTCCAGCCTGCACCACGGAATAAACCTTCCAGCTCCTGAATGATTTTACCGTTTCCACGTACAGGACCATCCAGCCTTTGCAAATTACAATTGACAACGAAAATCAGGTTATCCAGCTTTTCGCGAGCCGCAATACTCAAAGCGCCTACAGATTCAGGCTCATCCATTTCACCATCACCAAGAAATGCCCAAACTTTGCGGCCCTCTGCTTTAATGAGTCCCCTGTTTTCCAAATATTTTAAAAACCGTGCCTGATAAATTGCCTGCAACGGCCCAAGCCCCATAGATACGGTAGGAAATTGCCAAAAATCAGGCATTAGCCATGGATGTGGGTAAGAAGATAATCCATCAACCTCTACTTCCTGACGGAATTTTTTTAATTTATCTTCAGATAAGCGCCCTTCAAGGAAAGCGCGCGCATAAATTCCTGGTGAACAATGCCCTTGTATATAGAGCAAATCACCACCATTCTCACCGTTAGGTCCTTTAAAGAAATAATTAAAGCCTGTTTCATATAAGGTAGAAGATGAAGCATAAGAGGCAATATGACCGCCCAGCTCAGCAGCATATTTACCAGCCCTGATCACCATAGCAACAGCATTCCAGCGAATCAGCGCGTTAATTCGTTTACCAATTCCCTCATCAGGCGGCATTTGCTTTTCTTCATGAGGTTTAATGGTGTTGCGATAAGGGGTATTAATTGAACTGGTCAATTTAACACCTTCAGCGTTAGCCTTATTTAATAATTGCTGTAAAAGAAAAGCAGCGCGTTCATTGCCATCAGTGGCGAATACTGCTTGCAGGGCGTCCAGCCATTCACGCGTTTCAATTGGATCCAAATCAATATTAGTTTCATTTGCCATGAAAGAGTTCCCCGACATTCAAAGAATTTATGAACAGTATGGTACTGGTCTTAATCGTTTTTGTATTACACCCGTGCAACCTTGTTTGCAGGTAATAAAATCTGATAAACAGTTACAACTTACTTTGCGGCATTGTAGTGGATCACGGTAAGATTTCAAGCGACGAGTGATATAACCTCCCTGAACTCGTTTTTCATGCAAGTATTCAAGAAAATTGGTTGTCGCTTTATGATCTGCTGCAGCCATGCATTTTGGACAGCTCTCAGTACAATTTTGCTTGCAATAGTCTAATCGCTGCACGCAAAGTTGTTGGCACTGAGCAAGATCCGAGGATTTAACAACACGTGGTTGTTGTGTTGCACAGCCAGATAACCCTATTAACACGATGCAACACATTAAACGTAAAATGGAGTTCATAATTTAAGCCTTGAATTAGGTTAAAATAAGTTACAACGTTATAACCATGCCGCTAATGTAAATAATGCAATAAAAACAAGTAACACAATAGTTGCATGCTCGACAAGTTCTTCTGCTACAGAAACAGGAGTTTGCTCCTCATCTTTAACACGCACGGCCTGCATCCCACATTCACTTAAGATTTTATCATTAGAATCAGGAGCAGAGAGCACCAGTTTTGTAAATGTTGAAAAACCGCGCTGAAAATTTCCAGCTAACAAAAGCAATAATGCGGTAAGTCTGGCAGGAATCCAGTCGAGAACATCAGTAACCTGTTTCGCCTGAGCGCTTACAGAGTCTATATTTTGCGATAAGCTGATTAATCTGTAGGCTAAGGCGGCTATAGGTCCTGCTGCAAGGTACCAAAATAACACAGCGAACAACTGACTGTTCGCCAGTACAAAATACTGACCTGAAAACTCTTCTGATAACTCTCCGGTTCCAGATTCGGACACGGGATAAAAGGGGTTTTGTGGCCCAAGGCAGTAGAAAAAAATAATAATGCTGAGAACCAGTCCGCCAAAACCATAAAACACATTATAAAATAAAAAATAAAGAATAGAGACTGCAATGATAATCGGCAATACAATCAAAGCCAGCTTCATCCAGGCATTATCCAGAGCCGCATGGTTGTCCGTCTTTTTTCTGATTAAAGCGGCGTACTCCCCAAACCATGCAAAACGCTGGTGAGAGAATGAATGGATCAAAAAGCGTTCGCTGAGCAGGCACAATACTACAACCAATAATTTCATTATGTTAATCCTTACGCATTTTTTCAGACAAAGCTATTGGAGTTGGATACTTTAACACCACCAGATAAGACGAAACAATAAATGTTAAAATGGTCGTTGCCTGGATTAAATTGGAAGCAACATCAGAAATTAGTTTAGTACTTAATGCAATACTTGCAACTAATAAAGAAAATTCACTGCCTTGTCCAAGACGCACGCCAACCTCTTTGGCAACTGATTTTTTTTCTCCAGCACGCTCCAGCAAAATATAAAATAATAAAGGCTTTACTATCAGAATCAGTGCCGAAAGGATTACAGCAGGAATAACCACTTGAGCTGCGTAGCCAAAATTAAAGGTCGCCCCTATGGAAAAGAAAAACATCACTAAAAAGAAATCGCGCAATGGCTTTAAACTCTCTGCAATAAAGAGAGATATAGGACTTGCAGCAAGCGCAACACCTGCGATGAATGCGCCAATATCTTCGGACAAACCTAATTGCTGGGCAAGTACTGACAATCCGAGACACCAGCCTATAGAAAGTAAGAACACATATTCTTGTGTACGATCAAAGCGCGCCAGTAACTTAATCATGATGTAGCGCTCAAATGCAAAGGCAAATAAACACAAAGCAGGAAGTGCTATTCCAACCCGAATCAAATCATCAAAGGACAAACCATTACTATTATGTGCACCATTTATCAGAATCAAAATGACGATCGCAATCACGTCCTGCATCAAGAGAACACTAATCATTACCTCACCAGTATGCTGATGGTGAAGAATAGTTGTTGGCAGCAATTTCAAACCGATAATCGTACTGGAAAACATCATGGCGCCGCCAAGTATCCAGGACTCTGTTACAGTAAGACCGAACCAACGGCCTATAAAAAAGGACATAGTGGCAAACAATACCGAACTGACGATGGCAATCCATGTAACCTTTTTAAGCATATGAACCAGGTTTTGTGGCTGCAAATGCAAGCCTAGTAAAAACAGCAGGAAGACTATGCCTATATCACCAATCTGCTGCACTGTAGTCACATCAGAGACTAGCTTTAATCCCCAGGGTCCGAACACGGCACCTAGCAGAATATAGGCGACTAATAAGGATTGTTTGGTATATAAAACCAGCGTGGAAAAAAATGCAGCCCCAGCAAATATTAAGAAGATTGTGTAGAATACAGAGCCATCATGCATCGGTTGTGTGCCTCACTATATGTTAGAGGTTAAGAAGTGTAAAATTATAGAATCAATTTTATCTATTAATCCATGAATTAGCTATAAATTATTCTATTAATGTGGGATTAAATTTAATATCGGATTAAATTTGGGGGCAGAAAGATTTACTTCAGACCGGGCTACAGTCCCTGCCAGTATAACTGTTTCGCTTCCTGACGGTCGCGGCTCGGTTTTCGTGCGTTCGCATTGACTTCATCGTGCGCCGGAAACCGAGCCGCGACCGTCAGGAAGCGGAAGTTTTATTGCGGCACAGAGCATGATTTATATTTCGTAGACCATATTAGGCGATAGTCGTAATACGGGCTACAAGTACTGGATTCCTCGGACAAGCCGAGGAACGTAGAAGTCAAGGCCTGCCTGTGTTCTCATTCCACGATCTACGTCGTCCTGAGCGCGTCTTTTTGCGCGAAGGATCTCCAAAAATTGGCACGGTGCCGCTTTCAGGAGATCAACTATGTTTCAGAACATATTTTCAATGATTTAAATTTGCCTAATTTGACACATTTAACTTCGTTCCTGCATCTCTCACTCTGGCATTAGCAATAACAATGATTTTCCGCATTAAAGCAGTTAATGCCACCATTTTTTTCTTTCCAGCGGAAATAAGCTGATTAAAAAATGTTTTCAATGACGAGTTAGAGCGTCTGGCCGCCATAGCTGCCATAAATAACATAGATTTAAC